>JBHGBD010000040.1:0-31897 GCA_041946825.1 Terriglobia bacterium
CATAACCGAGTCAACCGATCTTCCTTGACTCCGCCGCCCCCTTCATAGATGCGCCAGCCGGCCCCCGCCAGCGGTGCTCAGAAGCGGGTAGCGCATACATGCCGTTTTGTGGCATGTGTGCGTCCGCCATTTTGGAGTAGCTCCAAGCGCTGCTGGGCCCTTGGGGTCTTCGGCATCTGCGTTACGCAGGGCAAGCGCCTCTCGCACACTTCGCAAAAGGCGTCTGTCGGCTGACCGATATGCACCCCCCGCGTGCCCACGCCAGGGATATATGCCGTCAGGTGGCCCGAATGGCCGCGGACATGTTGTCGAAGGGATGACATAAAGTCTCGGGGCCGCGGTCGGATCCCGCGCGAACGGTTCAAGTGTAGTTACGAAATCTGTGATGTCAACAGACAGGTTGTCCGGCGCTGTGGCTAGCCGCCCAGCTCTCCCTGTGGCAGCGCGGGAAAGTGCACGACTGACCGACCGGTCGGTGGGTCAAAGCCACACCCCAACAGTGAGTTTTTACAGAATTCGAGCTACCTCGGAATTGGCCTCCCCTGGATGCTTCGCTCCCCCGCCTCAACCAGCCACTCGCGACACGCCGAACTACTTATTCGCAGTTCAATCAGCCCCGTCCCACAAACGGCATCTTGGTGGCCATCACGGTCATGAACTGGACGTTGGCGTCGAGCGGCAGGCTGGCCATGTAGAGCACCGCGTCGGCGACGTGCTCGACCTCAAAGCGCGGCTCGGCCATGACTGAGCCGTTGGCCTGCGGAACGCCTCGCGCCATGGGCGCGCTGAGTTCGGTGGCGGCGTTGCCGATGTCGATCTGGCCGCAGGCAATGTCGTACTTGCGCCCGTCGAGCGCAAGGCATTTGGTCAGTCCGGTGATGGCGTGTTTGGTCGCCGTGTAGGGCGCGGAATTTGGGCGTGGTGCGTGCGCCGAAATCGACCCGTTGTTGATAATCCGCCCGCCGCGCGGCTGCTGCGATTTCATCATCCTGAATGCTTCCTGGGCGCAGAGGAACGCGCCGGTCAGATTCACGGCAACGACGGTGTTCCATTGCTCGACCGTAAGGTCTTCCATCGGAACGGGCGGAGAACTGACGCCGGCATTGTTGAACAGCAGGTCCAAACGCCCAAAGGATTTCTTGATTTGCGCAAAGAGCGCCTGGATGCTTTCCGGCTGGCTGACGTCGGTGGGAATGACCAGCGTTTTGCCACCCGCGGGACGGGCCGATGCCGCCGTCTCCTGCAGCCGCTCGGCGCGCCGCCCCGCCAGCACCACCGGCCAGCCAGCCCCTTGAAGGGCCAGGCTGACAGCTCGGCCGATGCCGCTCCCCGCACCCGTCACGAGCGCGATTCCAGCGTTCCTCGACATAGACCCTCCACTTTCGACGATAAAACCGTTTTCGCCCAAATTCCGGAGCCGCGTGTGTCTGAAGCGCAAACCCACCTACTCGGTCTATCCCTTGCGGTCATATGAAGATTTCTCGCCGAGGTTCGCATTTAGCTGCGCCCAAAAGATGTTGAGGACTCCCAGCCTGCGCACGCAGAGGAACAAGCTACCACAGAACCGCGTCGGCGCGTCCGGCCTGCGATGCGGTAAGCGCGGAATTCCGACTGATGCGGCAATACGCGCCCCAACGTTTCAGTTTGCGCTGCTGATTCGACGGCGGGGAGTGACGGGCAAACTACTTCTTCGCGGTTTCAGAGGCGATCGGCGAATCGATGCCCAGTGATTGGTTGAGGCCCTCGAGGCGCCTCGCCACAACCCCCTGACAGGGCCGGTTCCCAAACAGGGCGCGATTCACCGGACGGGTCCTCAAAGGCTGAGCACGAAACCGGGCAACCTTCTCGTCTTCGCCGGTGATTTCCGCCGGCACGGTCATCTCCACTTCGAAGGTCTTCTCCACGGGGATATCCTTGGGGACCAGAAAGTAGATTCCGGACTTGGAGACATTGAGGACAAGCCCGTCGGCAGATCCCTGATGACCGTTCTTTCCCCACATGACGCGCGCGGGAAGCTCCACGCGGAAACGCCGCTCGTGCCGGGGAACCGTATTCTCGTAAGCGTGGCTGACGTCGCCTTGCGGAAGATGAATCTCCAACCCTTCCGAGGCGGCCTCGACACTGGGAAAGAGTTTGCGCGCTGCCGCGACCAAGCCGTCCACGTACTCATCGTCGCTGTCCGGGTCGTGGTGGGTCAGGATCAGGCGGCGGATTCCGCATTCCTCGGCGATGCGGACACCTTCGAACCAGGAACTATGCCCCCAGCCCTTCTTCACGCCCGAAAGCTGTTCCGGCGTATATTGGGCGTCGTAGACCATCACGTCGGCGCCCTGGGCCAGCTCGCGCAGGGCTCGATCGTAAACCTCGACTCCGGGTTCTGTGTCGGTCGCGAATACAAACGAGCTGCCGTCCGCTTTGATGCGGTACGCGACGCACCCCTGCGGATGGTTAAGTGGCGCGGGCCGGATCAACGCTCCCTGGATGTCAATCTCATTGAAGTCAAGATCGCAGAAACTGGCCGATGAGGCCACGGCGGTCATATCCGTCGGGAAATACGGCGAAGACATCTGGCCTTCGATTACGGAGCGAATGTCATTCTTCTTTCGTTTCACGGAAATGAAAAGGAAGGCGTTGCCGCCGTCGTACAACGGCCGGAAGAAGGGGATACCCTGAATGTGGTCCCAATGGAAATGGCTCATCAGAACAAAACCGTGGATCGGCTTCTTCCCGAACTCCCGCTGCAAGCTGTTTCCGAGACCGCGCAGGCCGCTGCCGCAATCGAGGATGAATATGGTTCCATTCTCCAGCCGCACCTCGATGCAGGTGGTGTTTCCACCGTATCGGTGGTTGCGGTACTCGGGTGTCGGGATTGATCCCCGTACCCCCCAGAACTTGATGTGCATTGTAGTTCCCCTCCCTCGAAGTCCTGGCCTTGCGGTATCTCCAAGCTATAAGAGATCAACCTAGCCTTGGTCTTGCCTCGCGGGGAATTTTTTCATGCCCGGCGGTAAGACTTGCCGGGCCAGGCGCACAATTCCCCATTCGGCACAACTGATGACCTTCGTGCTGTTAATCTCTTCGCAATCCGCCTGCCACGCGCCGCCAGTCTGTCAGCCGAGCCTGGGCAGCATGTCGCAGAGGCGAAAGCAGAGGCGCTGACGTAATCGTCGCGCCTCAAGAGAAACTGAGGCACATCAACAATCCGCCCGCCCTCGCTTTCCTTGCGAGGAAAAACCGAGAAACTGCCACGGGAAAACTGGTTCGCTCGGGAGATTATGTCTGGTGCGATAAAATGTCTATGCAGGAAGCACTGTAGGCATGATCAAGGAAACACTGTATTTTCAAACTAAAGAAAATAAATCTCTTAGGGCTCAATGATGCGGTTTCGCACGGCATAGCGCACGAGATCGCTGACGGAATGGATGTCGAGTTTACGCATGATGTTGGACCTGTGCGTTTCTGCCGTCTTAACACTCAGATCCAGCGCTACAGCAACTTCCTTCGAGCTCTTCCCTTCGGCGAGGAGCTGCACCACCTCGCGTTCGCGTGGGGTCAGGCGATCAGGCAGGATTGTCTCTCTGCCGGGTGGTGGGGCCTTACGAAGACCATCCACAACCATCTTCGCCACCTTGGAGGTAAAGAAGCTGTTTTGGAGCCGTAACGCCTCGACGGCGGCAAGGAGGTTACGGCCGGCATCAGACTTCAGGACGTATCCGCGCGCCCCGGCATCAAGGACTTCGCGGACCACCTGGTCGGATTCGTGCATCGTGAGGATCAGGACGCGCGCCTCGGGATCGGCCTTGAGGATTTGTCGGGTGGCTTCCAAGCCGTTCAAGTTGGGCATGGTGAGGTCCAGAATGATCACGTCGGGTTTCAGGCGTTCGGCCATCTCGACCGCTTCGCGCCCGTCCGCGGCCTCGCCGCAGACTTCCCAGTCAGGCTGAGCTTCGAGCAGGGCGCGCACGCCCTGGCGCACCACCTCATGGTCATCCGCAACCAGAATGCGCACGGTGTTCACGGTTGGCCTCCCACGGGCACGACGGCCTTGATCCGAGTGCCCCCTCTGCCCGACTGAATCTCGAGGTCTCCTCCCAGCTGTTTGACGCGCTCGCGCATGCCCGCAATGCCAACGCCCAGCCGCTCCAGGATCGCCTCAGGGTGATTCAGGATTTCGGCGGGGATTCCACGCCCCTTGTCGCTCACTTCCAGCATCACCGCGCCATTTTCCTGCGCGATGTGAATGCGCGCCTTCTTGCTGCCGGAATGGAGCAGGGTGTTGGTCAGGCTCTCCTGCACAATGCGGAACAGCGCGGTCTCAACCTCGGCGGGCATGCGCCGGAGGTTTTCGGATACCTGCAGATCAATCTCGAGCCCGCCGCGCTCGGCGACGCCGTCGGCGTACCAGCGGATGGCCGAGCTCAGCCCGACTTCATCGAGCATGGGCGGGTGCAAGAGATAGGAAAGGGTGCGCACCTCGCGAATAATCTGGTCGGCGAGACTCGCGCATTGGGAGAGGGCCTTGCGGGTTCTTGTCCCCAGCGCGTCCGCCTCCGTTCCCACCACGGAAAGGTCAATCGCCAGGGCGGCGGCCTTCTGGCCGGTGCTGTCGTGCAATTCGCGCGCGATGCGTCGGCGCTCCTCATCCTGCAGCTTGAGGAGCCGAGCCGAGAGCAAGCGCAGTGAGTTTTCCGCCTGCTCCCGCTCGCCGATTTCGGCGCGCAACGCATCAACCGCTCGGGAAAGCTGTTCGGTGCGCTGCTGAACCTGCAACTCGAGCTCGTCGTGGGCTTTCCGCAGTTCCTCCTCCGCCCGTTTGCGCTCGGTGATGTCGGTGATGGAGCCCAGAACGTGCAAACCGTCCTCCGTTTCGACCGGGTTCAGCCCAATCTCCACGGGGAACTCGTCGCCGCCTTTGCGCACGGCGTGGAGGTCGCGGCCCGCGCCCATCGGGCGCGCTTGCGGCCGAGCAAGATAATCCTCGCGAAGTGTCCCGTGTTCGCCGCGCGAGCCCAGGGGGACCAGCGTCTCAACCGGCCGGCCGATCATCTCGCTCCGGTCGTAGCCGAACATCTTCTCAGTTTGGGAATTGACCAGGGTGATCGTGCCGTCGCGCTTGACCATGACGATGCCGCTGGGGGTGGATTCCACCACCAGCCGGAATCTCTCCTCGGCGTCCTTGCGTTCGGCGATGGCGGCGCCCAGCACGGTCCCGGTCACCACCAGAATGGCGACAAATCCCTGCAGCAGGAGGAGGGAGGTGTTCGGCGTGTGGCGGGCAAACGGCCCCAAACCGTTCAGAGTTCCCCAGATGGCTTGTGCGGAGAGGACGAAGATTCCAGTCAGTACTTCGCGCTGGCCAAACCGGCAGGCCGCCCAGGTTACAAGGGGAAAACAGAGATACGAATACGGAAAACTCGGCCTCAGGCCCGGGAGCGAGGTGCCAAACACGATCTCCCCCGCCAAGACAATGCTGATGAACAGTAGCGTGGCCTCGATGATCCGAAGGCGGGACCAAGACACACGGCGGTTGTATGCCCATACGATGAGCAGCGGCGCCACATACACCGCGCCGACCGCGTCGCCCAGCCACCAAGTAACCCAAACCGAGCTGTAGTCTGCCCAGTTCGCGTAGCCGCCCAGGGTCAACGTGGTCGCACCCCAGGTGGCAGCGACCATGGCGCTGACCAGTCCCGCCAGAACCGCGAAACGCAAGAAGTGACCGACCCGTGCGAAGGCCTTGGGACCGCCGGCATAGCGGTTGGCAAGGTAGGCGCCCAGCAATCCCTCCAGCGTGTTGCCGATGGCAATGCTCGCTGAGGTCGCCACGGACCCCGCCGTCGTGACATTGACGAGGAATGCGCCCAGAAGGATGGCGGGCCAAACCCGATACCCGAGCACGAGCAACGCCGCCAGCGCGATGCCCGTCGGCGGCCACACGGGCGTGGCACTGGGATTCGCAAAGGCCAGCCGCAGCCCCAACTTTCCCGCGACGACGTACGCGCCGGTGAGCGCGAGGATCAGCGCCAGATTCCTGGAGAATCGGCCAAAGGACATGATGCGCCCGGCGCCGCCTCGGTAATCGTCAACAGCGGCGAGAAGTCCCCCTAGCGGGAGAAATTAACACCAGCTTTCTTCGGAGCAATCCAACAGCGCCCGCTCACGCGCGGCGGGGTGGAAACCTGCTCTTGACGCCGTTGCCCTGACCCTTGCCTCGGAGGTTAACAAAATCGAAAGGCAGACGCAAGCGGAAGGCAGTCAGATTAGAGTTGAATCGCCAAAGCCTTGGCGGTTTTCGGACCCACTTCTCCGTCGGGGACCAGCCCGCGCGTTGCCTGAAAACTCAGCACCGCCGCCTGGGTCATCGGCCCGAAGGCGCCGTCTAGCGGCCCCGGATTGAACCCCGCCGCCTTCAGCGCTCTTTGAATCTCTTTTACCTTCGGGCCTTGCATGCGCGGGTCGGTGAGGCGATAGACGGGTTTGGCGGGTCGCGGAACGGGGACGGGCGCGAGCTGCGAATAGGTGATTCCCGGAACCAGGATCCCCGTGTCCCAGCGGCGGTTCGCAAGAGTGAATTCGATAACCCCGCGCCTCGAAGAATGCGCCTCGACCGTTCCGCCGCGGCCGTCCGAGATCACGATGTGGCCGGTTGCTCCCGCCTGGGGAACACGCAGCACGGCGGCGCCCGGCGTGCGCGCCGCCTCCTCCAGGGTAACGCGCGTGCCCAGCGAATTCGCGTCGCGGTTCCAGAATCCCGTGTAGGCGTTGGCGCTCGCCGGGTCCCCCTGGTTGTTGTCGCAACCGTAAAGAAATCCCCCCGACTGAAAAACCAGCCAGGAGGCAAATTCGGCGCAGTCCCACGGGCCCGTCCAGTTGGAATTGTTCTTGGGCGCCAGCGATCCGAGAACATACTTCTCTCCCACATGCTGCCGCGCCAACCTCAGGAGAATCTCCCCGGTGGTTGACATATATTGTATTCCCCCTTCTAGGCATTAGCTATACCAGAACCATTGGCGCCCCACCTCACTCATCGAGGCCGCGGGGGGCAGCCTGGCGTCTGTTTAGAGCTTGACCGTGAAATCCCGGTAGGCCGGCCAGTCAGGGATCGAGGTGGCGGCCTTGACAGCGCGCACCACGGCTTCCGAAACGGCCTCGGCCGCGAGCGCCCCGATGACCGAGATGTTCATGTCGGTCTTGAGCTTGTTGGTCGAAAGCGCGTAGGTCGAGTCGCCGTCGCCGTTGGTGTGATAAGGATTGATGCAGCGCGCCGCCCCCGTCGAAGCCATCATGGCGATCTTCGTGAGCGCGACTTTTGAGAACGCCACGTTGGTTGCCACCACAATCTGATTGGTGCTCTGGAACGATGGGTCGTGGACGCGCAGCGCGCCTTCCTGCACGTGCTCGCCCGCGCGCTTCAGGGTCTGCATGATGTTGGCGAAGCCTTTCCCGTCTTTTCGCCGCGCGCCGGCGATGATCCTGCCCGTGCGCCAGTCCACGATGTCGCCCACCGAGTTGAGCACGGCCATCGCGCCCACCACGGCGTCCCCCACGCGAATGCTCGCCGTGCCCAGCCCGCCCTTCATGCCGCCGCAGCCTTGCGTGAGGAGCATCTTCCCGACCGTTCCACCTGCGCCTACGCCGACGTTGCCTTCGGCCACCGGCGCGGTCGAGGCCGCCACGCACGCTTTGTAGGCCGCTTCCGCGTCAGGCCGAACGTGCGGGTCGCCCACCTCGAGGTCGCCGATAACTCCGCCGATGGTGAGCGGGATTGGAACCTCCGGAGTGCCCCAATTGAAGCCGATCTTTCGCTCTTCCATGTAACGAATCACCCCCGCCATCGCCGGCAAGCTCATCAGTCCCCCGCCGGTCAGGAACAGCGCGTGAATCGAGCTGACCGGGCTCACGGGCTGAAGCGCCATGCCAAGATACGAGCCCGGCGCGGAGCCGTCGTAATCGACGCCCGCCGTCGCTTCGCTATCGAAGAGAATCGCCGTGCAGCCCGTGGGCCGCCGGGTGTCGGTGAAGTGCCCAACCCGGATGCCCGGAACGTCGGTGAGTGAGCCGGCGCTTCCCTGCTCTGCCGCCAAGGCTCCGGCGCGCGCGGTCGCCGCGTTGTCCACCAGGCCGGCCGCGGCGGAGGCCATCGCCATGCGGTTGAATCCACGTCGGCTGAGTTTTGACATGGGGTCCTCCTAAAGGATTTGGGATTCAGGAGTCAAGATCCGGAAAAAGTGGGCGAATACCATGGGGTTGATTTCCAGCCGCACGCCCGGTTGTTTCACCGGCCATGCGGCTCAATCACTCAATCTCCAGATGATCCGAGGTTGCCATCACCACGGAACCGGGTACATCAGCCAGCCGAGCACGAGCGCGACTCCGACGAACGCTCCAAAGACCTTGGCGCCGTAGATCACCCGCTCGCGCGGCGTGTCTTTGCTCAACACCCCAAATACCACGGAGACGAAGAAGGAAAACAGGAGCATCGCGGTGAAGTGTGATATCGCCATTAAAGTTCAGTGCCAAGTGACAAGTGATGAGTGACGAGCAAAGACCGGCCACTCTGGCTTGTCCCTCGTCACATGTCACTCGTCACTTTCGTCAGGGTTTTCGTCCCATCGCGATATCGTACGCGTCGAGGACGGTCAGCACATTGAGCATTCCCGCCGCGACCAGGAAGGCGGTTCCGTAATCGGAACTCACAAAGTACTGGTCGCCGCCCGGATATCCGAAGAACATGGCGGTGGGCATCGCCACGCCCACGCACATCTCGCCCAGGAATCCGAGCCGCTGCAGGTACGAACTCGAGTGCATCGCGAAGAACTCGCCTTGCATGGCGAGGCCCAACAGGAACATCGCGATGATGGCGCCAAATAGAATGAACGCGCGCCCTTTTCGGCCCAGCATCAGGTGGCCGCAACCGGGAATCAGCCAGGCCGCGACGCAAATGCGCACCAGCAGGCCCGTATCGCTCTTGGGTTTTTCGACCGCCTCCGCTTCAATCGTCTTCTTGGCCATGGATCGCAAAGCGCCGCGCTCGGCACCAGTACGCCTATCCCGCACAGCGCCAAATTATGCAACGTAGCATAGGAGCGGACAGAACAGCAAGAATTCGCGCGCGCATGGGTGGCACCCTTAAGTGCTGGCTTGGGCCTGCCCCAAGCCCGTTGCGCCTACAAGCTGTCTGTTTTCGTGAACTTCGGTGGTTAGCCTGCGTCCTTAACAATCCCTTCATTTTCAATGAGATGGACGGCCTTGCTACGTTCCATGAAGTGGAACGCGGTCTTTCCAAATTAGGGTCTTGGGTTTGGGCCCCCCCTTGATTCTTGTGCGAGTTTGCCGTCCCCCGCGTCAATCGTGCCGTACCTGGCAGGCCAGATATTCTCCATCGGGCGAGGAGGGATTTGCGCCGTTGCCGCTCTTCGCGACACGCATCAGGCAATTCGGGCCTGCGATTTTGTACTTGGGGTCGCCGAATTTCGAATTTCGAGTTTTCAGCCGCAAACCTCGATTCCCCGATTTCCCGCTTGCGTATTCGACCTCCCGCCTCTCGCTGACAATTCTGGGCTACCATAACAAATCCTAGTCTATGATTTTTAGCTAGGGTTGTCAAGAGGACATACTGTCCCACCGGCAACTTCCCATCGTGGCTGATGCGGCGCCGGCGAGGGAGGCCGTTAATGCGAGGCTTCGAGGCTTTCCGCGAGGGCGAAGAGTTTTCTGACTGTGTTCCAGTTTCGCGCCGTGCCGGACATCCGGAGAGTCTTCTCGATCAGTCCCCACGGGAACCTGGACCTCCCCATGCCGTTGGGGAAGTAGACGTAGAGCTCGCGGCCGGAGACATAAAGCTCCTCCGGGGCGGTTCGGATTCTCAGGATTTCCTGCCGGGCCTTCGGGCCCGGATTCGAGGGCAAAAACGTGACGTGGAGCTTAGCAGGTTCGATTTCGCGCCGTCCCGCGAAAGGATTCCCGGCAATCACTTTCCTGAAATCAGAAGACGTACGAAGGATGACGTCGGGCCGAATCCCGAAGCGCCGGTCGATTCCATGCGCGATCCGCTCTGAGAGTCTGTGGCGGCTCCGCTCCCGGGTCTTGAAAACCACGTTGCCGCTCTGCAGGTAAGTCCGCACTTCGCCCAATCCGAGCGATTCGTAGAGAGCCCGGAGCGCGTCCATTTTGATGAGGTTGTGGCCCCCGACGTTGACGCCGCGGAGCATCGAAATAACGACCGCCATCCTAGGCTCGAAGTTAACATACCCCCGCAACGGGAGCGAAGCAATTCTTTCGGACGGACCCGACCGCGTCGGCAGAAATTGACGGACCGCACCGGGCCGCCAATGCTTGGGGGCATTTGGCTTGCGGGCACCAAGCCCCTGTGACGAGCAGTTTTTGACATCGCGGTTTGCTGAACGAGTGTGGTAGACTGAGAAATGCGTCGGCGATGGAGAGGGAGGGGGAACTGTTTTTTTGATGCAACTCCGAGGCCTCGAGAATCATCTGGAAGAAGGTAGGTAGTTTAGGGACGAGCAGGCCCGAGGTTTACCTTGGCGGCCAGGAAATTGGAATAATGCCAACCAGCGACATCCAGGTCAAAACAACCCCCGAACAACCCCGGACCGGCAACGCACCTCCTCCGGAGCCTGTCTACCAATTCACCTTTGTCGAGGCCCCTCCGCTCATCGTACGGGTCTTCCGCCAGGTCGCAGCGATGATGCGCGAGCCCAAAATTACGGTTCCTCGGAAGTACTATCGTGGCGAGGCAGCCCTCCCCCTGACCGAGATGCGGCCGTGGTATCGCGACCTTCCGAACCAGCTCAGAGTTCTCTTTGAAAAGCCCAGGGCGCCACGAATCCCCCTGACCTCCAAGCCCGTTGACGTTCCGAACATCTGGCAGGATTACGAACAGCAACCCGCATCCTGGGTCAATTCGGTATTGGTTCACATTCTGGCCCTGGGGGCGCTGATTCTGCCCTTCTGGGTGGGGCGAATGCTGACACCCGCCAAGGCCGCCAGCAAGTTTGAAGTGGTGGATATCTCGCCCTACCTGGCGCAGCTCGAGGGGCCGGATAAGAAGATGGGCGGCGGTGGTGGCGGTGGAGATCGTTCACCCCTTCCCGCCTCCAAAGGCGCCGTGCCCAAATTCTCCAAAACGCAGCTTGCGCCTCCCGTGGCGGTATTGCCCAAAATCGACCCGCAACTCCCCGTGCAGCCGACCCTGCTCGGTCCGCCTGAGCTGAAGCTCCCCCAGATGGCGATGAATGCCCAATGGGGTGACCCGCAGGGGGTGCTTGGCCCGGCATCGAACGGTCCGGGGTTCGGAGGCGGCATCGGGAGCGGTTCGGGTGGCGGAATCGGCTCAGGCCGCGGCGCGGGACTTGGCCCCGGTGAAGGCGGAGGTTTTGGCGGCGGCGCTTACAGCGTGGGCGGAAACGTTACCGCCCCGATCCCGATCTATAAACCCGAGCCTCCGTACTCTGAGGAAGCCCGCAAGGCGAAGTATCAGGGCACGGTGGTTCTATACATCGTCGTCGATGCGCAAGGCAACGTGATTGACGCGCGAGTCGTGAAACCCCTCGGCCTGGGACTCGATGAGAAAGCCCTCGAAACCGTCCGCACTTGGAAATTCAAGCCCGGTATGCGCAACGGCGTTCCAGTCGCCGTACGCGTCATGGTGGAAGTCAGTTTTCGGCTCTTCTGAACGCTCCCTTGAAATTTCTCTTGGTGTTCTCAGAAAGAAGACTCGCCGCCAAGGCGCGAGGCGTTGGCGGTTGCGGAAATCCCCGGAAAACTGCTATAAAAGTTAGTGCCGCGTTGGGAGGTCGTCTAACGGTAGGACTGCAGACTCTGGATCTGCGTATCGGGGTTCGAATCCCTGCCTCCCAGCCATAACTTCACGAAGACTTCCAGTGTTTCCAATACTTCACTTGGTGTTTGTAGAGGGGCGGAGGTTGCGGGCTGGCGTCGAGTTGCCATTCGGACGACCTCGCCACTCCCTGTTTCCCTGCCGCCCCCCGCGTGCTTGCCGGCGGCGATGGCCCCGGTTTCGAATCTGTAAGTGAACCCGAGGCCCCGGCCCGGCAGAGGTTTCACGCACTCTAACGCCGATAAATATCAGTGGTGTTCTTGCGCGGTTAACCCACTTTGTTTTTGCGGATTTCCTCCGCGCTGACCTCACTGCTCATGCCGGGCTCTTCAGGTGGCAGGGCTTCGCCATCGATCATCTTGCGAGGTCCGCTGCTTTCCATGTAGATCGCGTTGGGCATGGCGAGGAGCATGTTGAGGTTGGTCGCGCCGCCTCCGTGGCTGGCCAATTCCACCCCGTAGCCGTCGGCGATGGCGGCAATCTCCATCCATTCAGTGACCCCGCCGGCGCGGCGGCTGTCCGGTTGCACGATGTCCGCTCCGCGCCTGGCGATGAGGTCGGCAAAGGCGTACCGCGTATTGAGGTTCTCGCCCGTGGCAATGCGGATATCCAAAGCATGGGCCAGCATGGCGAAACCCTCCATGTCATGGGGCGGGAGGGGTTCTTCGAACCAGAAGCAACCCATTTCCTGGTACACCTTGCCGCGCTGCAACGCCTCCTTTCGATCAAAGACCTGGTTGGCATCCACCATCAACCGCCGGTCCTTCCCGATGATGTCGCGCGCCATCCGGATGCGCCGGACGTCGTCGTCCAGAGAGAACTTCCCCACCTTGATCTTCACGGCCTTATAGCCTTGCTCGACGGCCTCCGTGATCTCCCGTTTGAAGTGAGAGAGGTCCGCGTCGTGGTCGTAGTACCACCCGCACATCGAATAAACCGGCATGCGGTCGCGATAGGCTCCCAGCATCTTGTATACGGGCAGCCCGGCGCTCTTGCCGAGGATGTCCCAGAGGGCGATGTCGGTGGCCGCGACGGCAAACTGCGCCACGCCTGTTACTCCGTGATAGTTCAGCGCTTTCCACAGGTCCTCACGAATGCGGCGCGGAAACGCCGGATCCTTTCCCATAATGACGGGCTTTACCTCGTATTCGAGGATGGATTGAACGACGCGCGCGCCTTCCCCACGGTTGCCGAAAGTACTGCTCGCCCACCCCGTGATGCCCGCGTCGGTGCGAATCCGCAGCACCACTTTGCCGGTGTCTACGTCCAAGGTCTGGAGCGCGTCGTAGATCGGTTGGCCGGACGGCGGTTTCAATAGATCGGTCTCAACTCCCGTGATTTTCATTTGCTTCTGCTGCGCGGCGGCAGCAGAAAGAGCCGTCCCCACCGCAGGCAGCGCGGCCGCCGAGCGAAGCAGTTCTCTTCTATTCATGTCCCTATCCTTTCCGTGCGTAATTCCGCGGGAGACGCATCCCGATAAAGGGCATCGGTACAAGTCCTTCGCGCGGTTTGCGAAGCGTGCGGTGAACGCGGTCAATACAAAGTGGAATTGATCGTAGCTGCCTCTCACCTTATCTCGAACATCTCACCCGGCTTGGGGATGTGATACTGTTTCTGCAGCTCCTTGGAGAGCCGCTCCCTGAGTTCATCGGGATAACCCTTCGTCCAAAACCGGTCTTCATCCGTCACAACGTACGTCCCGAAGTGCTGCGCGAAAATATAAGCGGGCTCGAGGGTATTTATCAAAATCATCGAGCGGTCGATATACATATTATGGACGGTGGGGGACACAAGCAGAATGTCGATGTTCTTGAGGCTGAGATGTTCTTCGGTCAAAACCGAGTCTCCCGGCTGGAGGAGCCGTTTTCCCTGCAGGTTGATGACATACCCGCAATTGTGGGCGATGCTTTCGACAAAATCCGGCTCTCGCGTCAACACCGTAAATTCCTGGTTGCCGTGAATGGCGTGGATGGGCTCGACCCGAATGCCCTTGACCTCGAAAGGATGGAGCGGCTCGGGCACAATAATCCTGTCTTTGGCGATCCCCAGTTCTAAGGCCTGGCGCACGCAGGTTTGGGGAAGGACGAAAATGCACCTTTTCCCCTGCCCGAGGATCTTGAGAGTCGGCGTATTGAAATGGTCCCCGTGATGATGTGTCACAAAAGCCACATCGAGTTCCGTCGCGAGCTCCTGGGCGGAAAGCGGAGGCGGTTGGATTTTATCTTCCGTATCGAGGTCCAGGTCGGTTCCGATCAAAGTGCGGTCTGACTTAATCAGCCATCCATCATTTCCCATCCACCAAAGAGCAATCCCCTTATCGTGAGCTTTGATTTGGTTTAGCAGATCCTTTGAGGAACGAGGGGATTGAGCCCGCAGCGAGCATGGTAGATGGATAGCTATAATCAAAAGGGCCAGTTCGCAGATTACCGGAAGTCTTTTCATATTTGCTCCACGTTGATCAGAAGTGCGACTCATTACGATGGCCGCGCGGCAGTTAGAGTCCTTGCACCAGCCCTTCAGATCCGTGTTCAGAAATCACCCTGCGGGCGTCACGTCGATCCCGAAAGCGGACCGCAAATTCGCGAACTTGGCCGAACGTGAATTGCGTGTTGGGCATTTGAATGCAATCAAAATTTCCGATTTGGCATTCCGAGCCACAGCAGTATACACACGACAACTCGCTCCCAGCCACAATTGTAGATTCGGGCGCACGAGCGTTGACGGCCTCGGATTCGGGCAGTAGACATGTCCTGGTTTCCGTGGCGCTCGAAGCCGGAGGGCCTGCATCACAGCATGAGGCACTAACCGATGCGAGGCCTAATCGAGCTTACATGCGGGGAACACTGGCCTTGCTCGGAAGACAAAGCCCGCTGCAGCCCTCAGGTTCGCCGATCTGAACTTGACTCGCGAGACCGGCAGGCGTACGGTTTTCGCGTCGCGGCAGAGCTGAGTTTCGAAGTCCCGGTTCGGCGGTAAGGTATTGAACTTCGATACCAGAAACATTCCTAATGCGGCGGGGCAGAAAGTGATGAGACTCATAAAGCCCCATTCGGATTCAGGAGGGCCATACATGAACTTTGCCAGGCAATTCCTGTCCGTAGTTGTCTTGGTTATCACAGCGTTCCTGATCGCTGACTCAACGCTTTGCTCGAGCGCCCCTCCTGGCATCGCGGGAAGATGGGATTTGACCGTCGGCGTTGCGGACCGCGCTTACCCGTCGTGGCTGGAAGTCACCACGAAGGACGGCCAGTTATCGGGTAGGTTTGTGGGGCGCATGGGAAGCGCAAGACCGATCAAGCAGATTACATTTGAAAATGGCCGCCTCAGCTTTTCGCTGCCTCCCCAGTATGAGAAGTTCAAGACGGATATGTCCTTTACCGCGGCGCTTTCACCGGACGGAGAGAAACTGAATGGCATGACAAAGAATGAAAATGGTGAGGAACTCAGCTGGATAGGCGTGAGGGCGCCCGCCCTGCCCAAACCCCAAAGCATAAAGTGGGGCGCTCCGATCGAGCTGTTCAATGGCAAGAACCTCACCGGGTGGAAGCTTAAGGATTCCCGCGCGCCAAATGGTTGGAAGGCGGTCAATCGCGTTTTGGAGAATGAAATGCCTTCCAGCGATATTCGGACGGAAAAGGAATTCAAAGACTTCAAGCTCCATATCGAATTCAACTGTCCCTCCAAGAGCAACAGCGGGATCTACCTGCGGGGAAGATATGAGGTCCAGGTCATGGACAGCTACGGGCAGCCGCCGGAGAGCCATCGACTGGGAGGGCTGTACGGGTTTATCGATCCCACGGAGAATGCCGGAAAGCCGGGGGGAGAATGGCAGACTTTCGACATTACACTGCTGGGACGGTATGTGACGGTCGTATTGAACGGCAAAATCATCATCAACGATCAGGAAATCCCAGGCATCACGGGTGGCGCACTGAATAGCCGAGAGGCCGAGCCGGGCCCGCTCATGTTGCAGGGTGACCACGGCAAAGTCTCTTACCGGAATATTGTACTCACGCCGGCCGTTGAATAGTGGGGCCCGCTCCTCGCAGGCATTCCCCCATGCCTTGCCGGAGCCTGGTTGCAGCGCGCCGGAGGGGAAAGGCTCGAGTCTCAGACTGGCCTTTATCGCAATAACGTCAAAAGGGAGGGCAACGATGGACTTAAAGTTGAACGTAAGCAGAAGGGGCTTTATCCAGAAGGGCGCCATGGCTGGAGCCGCCGCCGCATTCACGATTGTCAAACCGGAATTGGTCCGCGGCACAGCAGCCAACGATGCGGTCTCGATCGTTTGGGTAGGTCTTGGAGGACGTGGGACTGCGGATGCCAAGGGACTCAGCGCGGCGGGGGCGCGCATCGTCGGCCTGGCAGACCTCTTTCAGGAGAAGGTGGACCTGGCCCGGAAAACCTACTCGTCCGTTCCGGAATCCAACTGCTTCACCGGATTCGATGCGTACAAGAGGGTCATGGACCTCCAAGCTGATGCGGCCCTGCTGGTGACGCCTCCGGGATTCCGGCCGGAAGAGTTTTCGGCCGCCGTGGCCGCAGGCAAACACGTGTTCATGGAAAAACCTATTGCCGTTGACACTTTTGGCTGCCATTCCGTGCTGGCCACAGGAGAGAAAGCGCAAGCCAAGAAACTCAGCGTGGTCGTCGGACTGCAGAGGCGCTACAGCACCAACTACAGAGAAGCCCAAAAGCGGGTCTCCTCCGGCGCGCTGGGCACGATTGTGTCGGGCCGGGGGTTCTATCTGACCGGCGACGTGTGGAAGGGCAAAACATGGCCGCGCGGGGATTTCCCCACCGAGCAACACTGGATGGCCAAGAACTGGTATTACTTCCGGTGCCTTTCCGGGGATCTCATCACCGAGCAGAACATCCACAACCTCGACGCCTGCAACTGGCTGCTGGGCGGGCACCCCATTCGTTGCACGGGGTACGGAGGACGCAAGTGGAGGAAATACATCGGCGACATCTTCGATCACTTCAATGTGACCTATGAATATCCCGGAGGAGTTCACTTGACTTTCATGTCGGGGCAATTCTGCACGCTTCACGACAGTTCCGAACAAATTCTCGGCTCCGACGGCACGTTCACCAACGCCGGCAGAGCTACCATGAAGATCGAAGGCAAGAATCCGTGGGAAGCCACGCCCGGGGACGATGCCAACAAGAACGAATACGAAGCTTTCGTGGCGAGCCTGAAGAACGGCGAACCGCGGGCGGATACCCAGCATGCCGTGGATGGCACTTTCGTCACAATCCTGGGGCGCGAGGCCGCCTACCGGCGGAAGGAAATGCAGTGGGACAAGCTCTGGAAGGAGAACCAGAAACTGGAGCGCAAGATCTATCCCGTAGCCGATATTTGATCGACGATTTGCCGAACGGAACGCAGGCGGTCGGATGCGTGAGCCTGGTTGAGCAGAATCGAGGAGATGATTTCTATGCACAACATTGTCAATCGTAGAGAGTTCCTTCTCAGGTCGTCATCGATGGCGGTCGGTGGAGCGTTGCTCGGCTCGGTGGCGGAGGGACGGCCGGCACCTGCTGCGGCCAGCCTCAAGAAGGGCGCCTGCATCGGTGTGCTGCCGAAGGAAATGACGGTCCTGGAGAAGTTCGAAGTCGCGAAAAGGGCCGGATTCGAAGGCATCGAGCCCAACACTCTGAACAGCGCAGACGAAGTCAAGGAGTACAGGGAAGCGTCGGAGAAGACCGGCGTCAAAATCACCTCCATCATGAACTCCGACCACTGGAAGTACCCGCTCAGTGACAACGACCCGGAGGTCGTCCAGAAGTGCGTGGATGGTATCAAGACTTCCATGCACAATGCGCATGACCTCGATGCCGGCGCCGTCCTGCTCGTGCCCGGAGTTGTGACCGCTGAGGTCGGGTATGCGGAGGTATACAAGCGATCGCAGGCCCAGATTCGGAAGCTTCTTCCCATGGCCAAAGAACTCAAGGTCATCATCGCCGTTGAGAACGTCGGCAACCGGTTCCTCCTGAGCCCACTCGAGATGGCGCGTTATGTGGACGAATTCAGGAGTCCATGGGTCAAAGCCTACTTCGACATCGGCAACGTTGTTTCGATCGGGTATCCGCAGGATTGGATCCGGACCCTCGGCAAGCGGGTGTGTCGAGTGCACATCAAGCGGTTCGAGCCGGGAACCGAGCATCCCAAGTTTGATCCCAAAGACCGGCGAACCCAGGGGATTAATTGGCCGGATGTTCGCAAAGCCCTTGATGAGGTTGGTTACAGCGGGTGGGTCACCGCCGAAGTCAAAAGCGGGGACGAGAGTTACGTGAAAGAGGTCAGCGCCCGGTTGGACCGGATCTTCTCCGGTCAAAACCCGGATTGACTTGAAATCGCGTGGTCATTGGGTGCCGGCTTCGTCGTCCTTCACGTCAGGCCGGGAGTGGAGCCCGGCCGGGTTCGCCGGCCGATTTTTGCGGGTGAAAGGCTCGCGTCCGGCTCTTCCACGAATCGTCCCGATTCAAACTGAGCATTCGGAGGAAAAACCATGATCAACCGCCGGCAGATGATGATGCTCCCGGGCGCGGCATTTCTGACACGATTGGGCTCTGCCCAATCCGAACCGGCCGCCGTTTCCGTTCCCTCAGCCTCAACGGAGGTCTTGCCGGACCAACTGCTGCTGAAAGATTATCGTCCGCAGTCGGTTTACAAGATCCCGGTGAGCGAGATCAAGAAGGCCAAGTATCCGATTGTCGACGTTCACCACCACGCGCGGGCGAAAGCCCCTGACGACGTTGACGCGATGGTGAAGATCATGGACGCAGTCGGAGTAGAAACCACCATCGCGTTCTGCGGCATTGGCACAGGCTTTGATGAGAAATGCCAGCTGTACTCAAAATATCCCAAACGGTTTCAGGTCTGGTGCGGCCTGGACATGGCGGACGTTGACCAGCCGAGTTTCGGCCCCGCCACTGTCAAGGAACTGGAGCGCTGCCGCAGAGTCGGAGCCGTGGGTGTGGGGGAGATCACCGACAAGGGCATGGGCATCGGAGGTCGGTTTGGCGGGCCTCCGAATTGGCAGGGTACGCGCCCTCCGGGCGGCGGCGGCTCCGGCCCTCGCGGCGGACTCGCGAAGAAAGGCCTGCATCCCGATGACCCGCGCATGGATACGGTCTGGCAGAAATGCGCCGAACTTGGCTTGCCTATCAACCTTCACGTCTCGGACCCCTATTGGTCCTATCTCCCCCAGGACAAACACAACGACGGCCTGATGAACGAGTTCAGCTGGCGCCTGGACAACAAACCAGGAATCATGCGACACGACGAGTTGATCAAATCTCTCGAGGCCACGTTGAAGCGACACCCTAAGACCGTCTTCATCGCCTGCCACCTCGCCAACCTGGACTACGATCTTACGCGGCTGGGCCAGATGCTGGACCGGAATCCCAATCTCTTCGTGGACATCTCGGCGCGTTTCGCGGAAACCGCGGCCATTCCGAGATTTGCGTCGCAGTTCATCACGAAATATGCAAGCCGAGTGGCTTACGGAACCGATATGCCGTATACGCAGCAGATCTTCAGCACGACGTTCCGTATCATGGAATCAGCCGATGAGCACTTCTACGAACAGGACCTGTACTTCAACTTCAATTACCACTGGCCACTGCACGGCTTTGGTCTGCCCGACGATGTCCTGGAAAAGGTCTATGGTGAAACGGCTTTGAGTGCCTTCCGACAAGCGCGTCGCGCCGCCCGCGGTTGATGGAGCCTGGCCCGCATTCGCGGGCAGAGAGGTCTTTCCGGAAAATCGGTGCCCCGAAGATTCTCGGGTTTTCAATCGCAAGAGCACCCCGGTCAACCCCGCTCTCCTCAGGCGCGAGCCTGGAGTGGCTGAAAGGCGACGCCGCCCGGGAGTGAGTAAACCGATATCACGCCGCCGACTTCCCGCCTCTCCTTCCTATGGGCCCAGATTCAGGCAGATATGGCTACCCGGAATATTCGGGCCCCGTCGGACTTCTGCTTGCCCTGCCCAGTCAAATGCTCTATCTTGAAATATGTGTAAGGAGGCGGCTGAAAACTTCAGATTTGCCGTCCGGGGACCAAATCCCTGGCTCCCAACCACACACTGCAATCTTTCTCCCTCGTCCAGGGCGAATGGAAGAGCGGGCACAAAGAATCAAAAGCGAAGGAGCAAGGCTTGGAACTAATGGAACGGGCGCGCCGTGTGGAGGTTTCGCTTAATGTCGTGTTTCGAGCGAAGGAGTCGCACTATTTCGCCAAGACGGGAAATCTGAGTGAATCCGGCCTCTTCGTGGTCACCCGGAAATCGATCCCCGTGGATACTCCCCTGCACATCGTTTTCGGCATGCCACCGCTCCTGTCGCGCATCAGCGCCGACGGTGTCATCCGCTGGACGAAGGAACAGGAGGGCGTTGGCGTGGAATTAACCTCGCTTACTCCCGAGCAGAAACAGGCAATTCAGACATTTATCAACTCCGCTCACAATTGAGCCCGCCGCACAGGTCGTGCACTCGTTCATCAAGTGAAAGTCCTGGTTGACTGCGGCCTGGGCAGGCGACATACTCCTGATATGTTGCATGCGCTGCACGGGGGACGACTTCTGCTCCTTAATCCGTGGTGTTGCGCTCTGCTCATTTCCTTGCTGGCTCCGGTCGCTCTGGCGCCGGCGTGGGGGCTGCGAGCGAAGCTCGATTGGGTTATCCTCCGGCTCACCACCAGGCTCCTGGGGCGGTCACCGCGCACATTTGTGTGGACAGGCGCGGTCTTCATAAGAGCCTTCCCACCCTTCAGGCGGGGCGCGAACCTCATCGCCCTCGAGTGCCAGCGACTCTGCTAGAAGTCACCCCATCAATCAGCTAACAGGCGCAGCCTCAGGGAGGAAAACCCGGCTCGGATTCTGGGAATTCCCTGAGTTTTGCTCATCACGCGACACCGGAGCAAACCGTGCATTCCAACATCCTTCTCGACATTGCGCTCTGCATCATCACGGCGACGGTCTTTGCCTTTGTGGCGAAGTGGCTCCGCCAGCCGCTGTTGCTGGGGTACGTCGTGGCCGGCGTGGTGATTGGCAGCACGCAAGGATTCGGCTGGATTACCGGGCCCGAGGAGATCGAAACCATCTCCGAGCTCGGCCTGATTCTTCTCCTTTTCATGATCGGACTGGAAATCGACCTTAAGAAACTTAGGAAGTCCGGGACAGGAGTGATCGCAGCAGGCGTCGGGCAGTTCACCATCTGCGCCGCGCTGGGGCTGGCGTTTGCGCCGCTGCTGGGTTTTCGGTTTGGGCAGGGGAATTTCGCGCCGCTCTATCTGGCGGTGACGGTGGCGCTTTCGAGCACGATGATCGTGGTCAAGCTCCTCTACGACAAGTTCGAGCTCGACACGCTGCCGGGCCGCATCACACTTAGCATTCTCGTCTTCCAGGACATCTGGGCGATCCTCTTTCTGGCGCTGCAGCCCAACCTGCAGGATCCCTCGGCGCTGGTGCTTCTGGTTTCGCTGGCCAAGGGCGCGGGGCTGGTGACGTTTGCCTTGCTCGTCAGCCGGTATCTGCTCCCCTTGCTCTTCCAATCAATCGCCAAGCTTCCTGAGTTAATGTTGATTGGCGCGCTGGCATGGTGCTTCGCCATCTCCATGCTCGCGGCGTGGCTTGGCCTCTCGCGCGAAATGGGCGCGTTGATAGCCGGCGTCTCCATTTCCACTTTCCCCTACAGCCTCGACGTCATCGCCAAAGTCATCAGCCTTCGAGATTTCTTCATTACCCTTTTCTTTGTGACCTTGGGAGCCAAAATCCCGCGGCCGAGCCTGGACGTTATCTTGTTGGCGTTGGCCGGGTCGGGCTTCCTGATCGTTTCCCGATTTCTCTCGGTGACACCAATCCTCTACTTTTTGAAATATGGCAATCGGGCGAGTTTTCTCCCCGCTCTCAACCTCGCACAGGTCAGCGAGTTCTCGCTGGTCATCGCGGCCCTGGGGGTGGGACTCGGCCACATCGACCAGCGGCTGCTTTCCGTCGTCCTCTTCATGCTCGTTATCACCTCGGTGCTTTCAACTTATTGGATAATCTACAGCCACGCGATATTTCAGAAATTGAATCCCTGGATGAAGCGGCTGGGCATGCGCGATTTGGACAGTGAGATCGCCGAGGATACGCATACACCGGCTAAACCGATCGTCTTCCTGGGTTTCGCGCGGACTGCGAGTTCCCTTCTCCACGAACTTCTGTCCCATGACGACGCCCTGGCCGATCAGATCGCGGTCGTGGACTTCAACCCCGATGTCAAGAAAGAGCTGGACCGCCGCGAGATCCACGCCGTCTACGGCGACATCAGCCACGCCGACACCTTGCACCACGCCAACATCCATCACGCCAAGGTTCTGATCAGCACCGTCCCCGATAGCCTCCTGAAAGGCACGACCAATCATCGCCTGCTGCGTCTGCTGACGAATATGGCGCCCGATGCCAGGGTCATTGTCACCTCGGAGATCATCGCGGAGGCTCGGGAAATGTACCAGGAAGGCGCCGCATTCGTCCTGGTGCCGCGCCTGATGGGCGCGCGCGAGTTACGCAACGTTGTCCTCGCTGCGCTTCGAAGCGACGTCGCGGAAATCCGTCGCGCCGCCGACGCGGAACTAGAAGCGCGATCGGAGGTGCTCCCATGAGTCATCTCCGCCGGTGGGGTGACGACCGTACTCCTGTTCCGTGGACGGATATGTACTGAGGGTATTGAGAAACTTAACCGGGAAAGCTCAAAGACCAAGGAGGAGAACTGATGAACCCATTGTACTTCGCGGTGGTCAACACGGTTCTGGGGCACCGGCGGCGTTGTCCGGCGTGCGGCAAAGAACAAATTATTGCTCGCCACGCGAAGGATCGCACCATCCACTGCAAGAAATGCGGTCATCGCTTCACGAAAGAAGAGTTGCAGGGCAAGACGCGGTCGCGGGATTGAGGCCTGGTCCCCCAAAGTGACAATTGACAGGAGTGTATTGCCTGGGCGGGCCGCGATATCTTGGCGTCAGAAAGGAATAGCCACCGCCTCATATCGCGGAGGATCCCGCATCCCAGGCGCGTCATTTGTGTGGCTCGATCTGTTGAAAATTTCTATGGGCCACGACAATCCGGCGCGGGTGTCCTAAACTGTAGCCGGATGGTCACTTGACCGGACCCCGGCGGAGCGGACTATCTCGAGTGCGACTCTCAAACACTTCTGACTGGGTATAAGGGCTCGTAGCCGGAGTGCGGGAGACTGACTTCAGCCTTCCCCGATCCAAGGGGCAGGCTCGCGACGGAAACATGGCAGCCAATCAAGCCTTCATTCGTGACCTGGCGCTCGTATTTCTTGCTGCGGTTGCCGGCGGCCTGCTGGCGTGGCGGCTGCGGCAACCCCTGATCATCGGATACGTCCTGGCGGGCATTCTGATCAGTCCCCTTACGCCTGGTCCCTCTGTCAGCAATGTCCACACGCTCGAACTCTTTGCCGAAATCGGCGTCATCCTGCTCATGTTTTCCATCGGCTTGGAGTTTTCAGTCAAGGACCTGCTTCGAACGAAATGGGTCGCCCTGGTTGGAGGGTCCATAGGGATTCTGCTTTTGATTGGCATGGGCGTCGGCGCAGGGCGCCTGCTGGGTTGGACCGCCAACCAGGGATTCGTGGTGGGCGCGATTGTCTGCGTGGCCAGCACCATGGTCCTTACCCGGCTGTTGCTTGACTCCGGGCAATTGCACACTCTGACTGGCCGCGTCATGGTCACCATCACCCTGGTGGAAGACCTGGCGGTGGTCGTACTGATTGTGGTGATCCCGGCCTTAGCAAGGCTCGAAACCGGTCGCTTGTGGGCCGTCTGGCAGGAAGTGGGTCGCGCCGTTCTGATTCTTGCACCCGCGCTTTTTGTCGCCGCGAAAATTGTACCCCCATTCCTGAAGCGCGTGGCGCGCACACAAAGTCGGGAGCTTTTCTTCATCGTCGTCCTGGCCATCTGCCTGGGCACCGCGGCACTGACGCAGACGGTGGGCCTTTCTCTCGCGCTCGGCGCCTTCGTGGCGGGCCTGATCATCAGCGAATCGGACTACGCCCATGAAGCCTTGGCGCAACTGTTCCCTCTGCGCGATGCTTTCGTGGCGCTTTTCTTCGTGACCATCGGGCTTCTGATTGACCCCGGGGCGCTCTTCTCAAACCTGCCTGCTGCGGGAGCCTTAGTCGCCCTCATCGTCTTCGGCAAGCTGCTTGTGTGGACGTCCGTGGTTCGCTTGTTCGGCTATCCGATATGGATGGCCCTCTCGGTCGCGGTTGGCCTGACGCAGATCGGCGAGCTCTCGTTTATCCTCGTTCAGGTGGCACTGAACGCCGGGATCGTCGGGAGCGACATCTACAATGCCACCCTTGCCGCTTCGCTGGTCACCATCCTGCTGAACGCCGCCCTGTTTCGCTCCATCATCCCTCGGCTGGCTCGCGTGCGGGCTGCCCGCTACGCCGCCACCCTTGCGCCAGTCAATCCGGCATGGCAAGGGCTGCGGAACCATGTTGTCCTGTGCGGGTACGGGCGTGTGGGAAGCGCCATCGGGACGGCTCTGGAAACGTTCGGGGTTCCTCATGTCGCGATCGAGATCGACCCGGATATTGTTACGGCGCTCCGGACGCGCGATATTCCCACCCTTTTCGGCGACGCTTCCCAAACGCACGTCCTAGAGAGGGCGGGCGCCGACAAGGCCTCCATGATCGTTGCAACCCTCGCCGACCCGGACCGCGCGCGCCTCGCCATCCAGAACGCCCGCCGCATTAATCCTCGCGCGCCCATCCTTGCGCGAGCCCATCGGCGTTCCGATCACGAGGTCTTTGCGCAGGCCGGCGCGACGGAAATCATCCAGCCGGAGCTCGAGGCGTCCGCGACCATGATTCGTCACGCCTTTGCTTATATCAAACTTCCGGATGAACAAGTCAGGTCATATCTGCGGGGATTCCGCGAGGCCATGGACGCGCTGCAAGGCAAGCCGCCCGCCTCACCCCAAGCCTTCCCCGAGGTGCGAGAGCTCACCCTCGTGCAGTCCCCTTTGACCAGTCACTCGATCCGCGAAGGCCGTATTCGCGAGCGTTTTGGAGTGACGGTTGTTTCCATAAAACGCGCCTCCGGAGGAACACTCTTGGACCCTCCGGCGGACACGATCTTGATGCCCGGCGACCGAGTTCGAGTCCTCGGCATGGCGGACGCCATCGATGCGTTCGCCGCCCAGGCGGCCGCCGACACTCCCCCGGAATCCGCCAGTTGATGTAACGGGCCGCAGCTCGCCGACATTTTGTATCTTCCCTCCAGCAGCACCGTCGGCTAAAATCCCGCCGGATTTCTGTGCGCATGGAGTCGCGCCGACGAGGTGAATTATGTCTACGGGTCCGAGAGGGCGGATGGCGGTTGGAATCATTTTCTTTTTGCTCCTTTGCGGGGTCGCGAATCTTCCCGCGGCGACCCGAATCGATTTGAACGGCGATTGGCAATTTAAGACCGATCCCTCCCACCAGGGCGAGCAGCAGGGTTGGGCAAGGGCCGTGCCCGCCGGGACCGACACCGTGCGCGTCCCGCACACCTGGAATGTCGGCAAGTATGAGGATTTCGAGGGCACAGGGTGGTATTTCAAAACTTTCGATATCCCGTGGGACTTGCGCCTCAAGCATGTCGAGTTGCATTTCGGCGCGACTTTCTACCGGTCGCGAGTCTGGCTGAATGGGAAACAGGTCGGCGTGCACGAAGGCGGGCACACAGAATACTTCTTTGAAGTCACTCCTCTCCTGGGACAGATCAATTTCCTTGCAGTGGAAATCAACAATCAGCCCACGCTTCAATCCATCCCCGGCTGGGCGATGAAGCTCTACGATGGCCGAAATATCTGGTACGACTGGTGGCACTACGGCGGGATCGTTCGCGACGTCTGGTTGACCGTCAATGAATCGGTCCTGATTCGCCGCCAGCAGATTCGGGTCAAGGTCGAGGGAGCCACAGCCAACGTCACAGATAGTGTTTTCGTTGAAAACTCAGGCAAGAAAGCGCTGGCCGCGAAACTCGTGTTGAAGGCTTATCCCCCCGAGGGCGGCTCCCCCACCGCGACCGCGGAACAGGCTCTCAACCTCACCCCTGGAGCACAGAAGGCGACGCTCGATTTGCGGATCAACTCTGTCAAGCTCTGGCATTTCGACGAACCTAACGTCTATCGGATGCAGGTTGAGTTGGTCGACTCGAAAGGTAATCCGCTCGACTCCCTTACTGACAACTTCGGCGCGCGAACCATCGAGATTCGCGACCGCAAGCTCTACTTGAACGGCGAGCCTGTTCGTCTTACCGGCATGGCGCGGCACGAGGAGTCGCCCGCGGAGGGCCTGGCGGAAACGCCGGGCACGATGCGCTACGACTACGACGACATGAAGAATTTGCAGATGACTTTGACGCGCCCCGTGCATTATCCGCAGAACCCGTTCATCCTCGACTACTGCGATCGCAATGGAATACTGCTCATCCCGGAAATTCCCATGTGGCAGTTCAGCGAGAAGCAGATGTCCGACCCGAAGGTCATCGAACTGGCCAAGCAGATGATGCGCGAACTGATCGAGCAGGACTACAACCACCCCAGCGTCTTCGCCTGGAGCACGTGCAACGAGAGCGCCACGGACACGCCGGGAGGCAAAGCCTATTTCAAGACGATGTATGACTTCATCAAGCAGCTCGATCCCGACCGGTTCGTGACTTATGCCGACGACCGCATCGCCTACGTGGACGACCCGTCGACCAACTCCGCCAGCCTCGCCGACTTCATCATGTGGAACCAGTATTTCGGCACCTGGCACGGCCCGGAAAGCCTGCTGCCCGCGGCCATGGAGCGCATCAGGAAAAACTATCCGAACAAGATGGTGATCGTCTCGGAGTTCGGCGCGGCCGGACCGCACGCTCGCGACGCCGTCGCCTCCGACAAGCTGCGTGTCCGAATCATTAAGCACCAGATGGAATTGTTCGGGAAACAGGACTGGATCTCCGGCGCGCTGCTCTGGTGCTACCAGGACTACCGCTCGCACCGCAACCTCTGGCCCGGCGAGCGCCAGGGTTATGTGGACCACGGACTCGTGGATGAGAACCGCCAGCGACGGCCGTCCTACAAAACCTGGCAGAAAGCGAATGAACCCGCGCGCGTGATGGTCGAATGGGAATTCAATGCCGAGCGCCGCCCCATTGGATTCCGTGCCTCAATCGCGCGCCGCGGGCCGGATGAAATACCTTCTTATACTCTGCACAACTATCTTGCCGACTGGGAACTGCGCGATGATGACGACACTCTGGTGGCGAGCGGCTCAAAGACCCTGCCTGAAATCGGCCCGCCGCAAACCCTGGCGGCAGATTGGCCGGCCGTGAATAGCAAATCGCTGCGCCTGCGGATTCGCCTCTACCGGCCTACCGGATTCGTCGCCGTCGACAAGTCTCTCGACTGGTGGTTCGCCAATCCCGGCGGCCTCAATATCGACCAGATGAAACGTGAAGGAATGCAAGTCCCCGAATAAAGGAGCGCGCATCGACATGATCAACCAAAGCTGGAGACGCATCTTTGCGGTCGCAGTGTTTTCTATTGCCCTGGTTCCCCTGTCCTCCTTGGCCGAGACTATCAATTCCGACCTGCTCAGCAAAAGCTGGAGCGCGCAGTGGATCACGCATCCCGACGGCCCGTGGCGGGAGTTCGGCGTTTTCCATTTCCGGAAAATAATCCGTTTGGAGAAGGCCCCCCCAAGTTTCGTGATCCATGTCAGTGGCGACAACCGCTATGAGCTCTATGTCAACGGCGCGCGCGTGCTCGACGGACCCCAGCGCGGCGACCTGTTCCATTGGCGCTTCGAGACGCTCGACATCGCGCCCCACCTCCAAGCGGGCAAAAACGTTCTGGCTGCGGTGGTCTGGAATTACGCCGAGCAGGCGCCCATGGCGCAGTTCACGCACGAAACCGGGTTCCTTCTCCAAGGCGACGGCGAAACCGAGCAGATGGCGAACACTGACAAATCGTGGAAATGCTTCAAGAACACCGCGCTGACGATGCTTCCCTGGGATCCGAAGAAAGTGGAGGGCTACTTCGTCGTGGGCCCGGGCGAAAAGTGGGATGGCGCAAAATACCCGTGGGGCTGGGAGGCGCGTGACTTCGACGATTCCACGTGGAAACCCGCGCTGGCGCTCGACCAGGCCTCCCCGCGCGGCGGGCGAGACAGCCACTCGCGCTGGATGCTCGTGCCGCGCAACATCCCCCTGATGGAAGAGAAGCCGGAGCGCCTGGGGAAAGTCGTGCGCAGTTCCGGCGCGCAGGTTCCCGCCGCGTTCGTCGAAGGTCGCGCCCCGGTCACCATTCCCGCCGGCACCCACGCCGTGATTCTCCTCGACCGCGGTCAACTCACTTGCGCTTATCCCGAATTAGTCGTGAGCGGCGGGCGCGGCGCGGAGATTACGCTGGCACATTCCGAGTCGCTTTACAAAGGCCAGGAGAAAGGTAACCGCAACGAGACCGCAGGCAAAGAGATGCGCGGCTACGAGGACGTCTATCTCCCCGACGGCGGCGCGCATCGGCTCTTTCGCCCGCTCTGGTGGCGGACGTTCCGCTACTTGCAGATTGACGTGAAGACCGCCGCCAATCCTGTCACCCTCGAAGACATCCGCGGGCTGTTCACAGCCTATCCGTTCGAACTGCGCGCGCGTTTTGAAAGCGACGATGCCACGGTGAACAAAATCTTCCAGGTCGGCTGGCGGACGCTGCGTCTCTCGGCGCACGAAACGTACACCGACTCGCCTTATTACGAACAGCTCCAATACATCGGCGACACCCGCATGACGGCGCTGATTTCCCTCTACAATTCGGGTGACGACCGCCTGGTACGCAATGCCCTCCAATTGTTCGACGACTCGCGCACCCCTGACGGCCTGACACAAAGCCGTTACCCTTCATTCCTCCCGCAATACATTCCTCCGTATTCTTTACTGTGGATAGGAATGCTTCACGACTACTGGCGCTACCGCGGTGACAATGACTTTATCCGCCAATTTCTCCCCGGCGAGCGCGGCGTGCTTGGCTGGTTCGAAGCGCGACTCTCATTTTCCGGACTGCTGGGTCCGCTCGAATGGTGGAATTTCGTGGACTGGGTCCCCGCATGGAAGAACGGTATTCCGCCGCTCGACGCCGACGGGCAGTCTTCGATTCTCAGTTTGCAGTTTGCCGCGGCGCTCCGTGAAGCCGCCGACCTCGAATCCGCCCTCGGAATTCCTGAGCGCGCCGAACACTATCGCGCCGTGCGTGCCAGGATCATCGAAGGTGTCCGCATCAAGTGTTGGGACCGTGGACGCGGTTTGGTCGCTGACACCGCGGCGAAGAAAAACTTCAGCCAGCACGCCAATATCCTCGCCGTGCTCGAAGACGCGGTTCCGCCCCCCGACCAGCCGGCAGTCATGAAGAAAGTCTTTGAGGATGCGTCGCTCGAACAAGCGACGTTCTATTTCCGTTTCTACCTTCACCGCGCGATGAAGAAGGCCGGACTGGCCGACGATTACATCCAGCAACTCGATCCGTGGCGCAAGATGCTGGAGCTCGGGCTCACCACCTGGGCAGAGAATCCCGAGCCCACGCGCTCCGACTGCCACGCCTGGAGCGCGCACCCGAATTTCGATTTGCTCGCCACGGTCGCGGGGATTGAGCCCGCCGCGCCGGGATTCCGCGAAGTCGCCATCGAGCCGCACCTTGGCCCGCTCAAAACTCTCAAGGCGACGCTCCCTCACCCGCTCGGGGACATCACTGTCGCCTATGAGCGCAAAGCGGACGGATTGGTAGCCGACGTCGCGCTGCCGGAAAAGCTCTCAGGCTCGTTTACGTGGAAAGGCAAGACGGAGCCGCTGAAAGGCGGTAAGCAGCATTTGGAGTTCTGACGCTACGGTCGGCGGTGCGTCTCGCGTTCCCAGAGACCTGCGAGGTCGCGCGAACCGTGGATAAAGGCAAGGATGTTGGTCGAATTCATTTCGACCTGGTAAATCAGGCGGTAGTTTCTTACGAACAGTTCCCGGATTGTGGGGTTTCGGAACTCGGGGACGACGCGTCCACGCTCAGCGAATCGAGCCAGTGACTGTGCCGCCTCCAGCACCTCACCGGCAAAGGCTGCTGCGTAACGCGGCGAATCTCTGGCGATGAAGTCTGTGGTTTGCTGGAGATCGTTCCAGGCGGATTCGGCCCAGACTACTTTCCCAGCCATCGGGCCATCCTCTGCTCGACCTCTTCGTGGGTGAGGGTCCGGCCGGCTTCGACGTCTTCCAGGCCCTTCTGGATCTTTTCCCGGACGTAGATGTGATATTGAATATCTTCGTAGGAAGAATCCTCGGGAAGCTGGTCGAGCAGTTTTCGTACTTCATCTTTTGCAGTACCCATAATCTCTCCTGGCCCGCAACCCGGCCTTGGGGGAATGATACTTCACACGCTGCTAGACATCAAATGCGGGCCGCGCTCACTTTCGTCGGACGGCTTGCCTTTCAACAGGCTATAATCCCCCACCGATGTTTGTCTTTCGAGGAGCGCAACCATGTCCGCGAAATCGAAGTATCTGCTTTTCATTTTTCTGGCCGCAATCATCTGCCTTCATCAAACCGTCATTCCGCCACTCCGCGCCGAGGAGGGCAAGGCCATGACGGTCACGGTGGGCGCGGCCGACGCCGACGTCATCGGCACGGACAACGTCGCCATTCAGAAAGCCATCGACCGCGTGGCCGCGGCGGGCGGCGGCACGGTGCTGATCAAGGCGGGAACCTACACCCTGGAGAATTCCGTACGCCTGTGCAGCCACTTGGCGCTAAAGGGCGAAGGCGCGGGCAAAACGATTCTGAAGAAAGCCATGGGCGTACGCAGCCCGCTCAAGCTCGACGCTGACTACGGCGAATTCATCGCCACGGTCGAAGACGCCAGCCGTTTCGCTCCCGGCATGGGTGTGACGATTCTCGACAAGGTGAGCCCCTCGGGCTGGACTCCCAGCGTGCGCACCATCGTGAAGATAGACGGCAACACCCTCCACTTCGACCGCTTCCTGCACATGGACTATTCCGTCGAGCAGGACGGCCGCGTCTTCAACACCTTCCCCCTCATCGCCGGCTATGAGGTCGAAGACGTCCGCGTCGAAGATTTGACCGCCGACGGCACGCGTACCGGCAGCGATATTCTTGACGGCTGCCAGGCCGGAGCGATTTACTTTTTTCATTCCCAGCGCATGCGCATTCACAACTGCGTGGCGCGCAACTTTCCCGGCGACGGCATCAGCACGCAATTTGTCGAAGACCCGGTGATCGAGAATTGCGAAGCCTACGGCAACGCTTACCTGGGAATCCATCTCGGCACCGGAGCCTTGCGCGGCATCGTCCGCCAGAACCGCAGCCACGACAACGGCCAGGACGGAATTTATCTCTGCTGGCGAGTCCAGCACGGCCACTTCGCGGACAACCAGAGCTGGTCGAACGGCCAGGACGGCATCTCCATTGGCCACAAGGATACCGACAACGTCTTCCTCAAGAACATGGTGAGCGGCAACGCGCGCGCCGGCGTCTTCTTCCGCGACGAGCCGGAAGCGAACGCCGGGCATCGCAACGTCTTCCGGGAAAACACCATCGAGAATAACGGCCGGCCCGGCGCGCCCGGCTGCGGAGTCCGCATCGAAGGCGCGACGCAACACATCACGCTCCAGTCCAACACCATCCGCGATTCCCGCCCCGCCGACCGCGCCACGCAGGAGGTCGGCATCTACATCGGCCCGCGCGCTGACTACGTCATCTCCGAGAAAAACATCTTCTCGACCAATCTCAAGCGCGCCATCGCCGACGAATCTACCGGCGGACATAACCAGATCGAACCGCCCTCCGGCGCGCGATAATTCGTGCCCTCGTAGCCACGAGACCGGTTCTGTGTCGTGGGCCCCTCGGCGCCGCGCCATCGGATGTTCCCCGGCCCTCTCCTCCGGGGAGAGGGTGTCCCGTCCCGCTCAGAGCGGGATCGGGACGGGTGAGGGCGCAAGCGA
>JBHGBD010000041.1:0-28764 GCA_041946825.1 Terriglobia bacterium
GTCATGCCATCGGCGAAGTAATCCTGCTCGGGGTCGTGGGAGAGATTCTCGAGCGGCAGCACCGCGATGGATTCGATTTTGGGTAGCGGCGACTTTACGTCGCCACCATCTTGGCGGGATAAACCCGCCCCTACGATGCGCTCGCGCAGGCCGGCGACGTTGAGCGCGACGAGGACGGCCAGCCCCACGGCCAGCGCGGCGGCGGCGATTCCCACCAGCGCCAGACGCTGCCAGCGTGTCTGCGCGCGGTGCGCGTCGAGCGCCGCGTCAACCAGCGCGCGGACCACCCGCCGCGTGTAACCGCCCGACGAGGGATGCGGCGCGCCCTCACCCGTCCCGGTGGGCCACCCTCTCCCAGTGGGAGAGGGTTGGAAAGCGGATACTGTCTCCCCTCGCCCAGTGGGAGAGCGGCCACCTTCCGTTACTCCTTCCTCCCCTCGCCCTGCGGGAGAGGGGCCGGGGGTGAGGGGACGCGGCGGCGCGGTTCCCGGCGGTGGGGTCCGATTTTCGGACTCCGATGGCCCGATCCCGATCGGGCCGGCTATCGGAGACACCGCCGCGACAGGGTACACAAACCGATACCCCTTGCGCGGCAGAGTCTCGATGTAGCGCGGTTTATCCGCGTCGTCGCCCAGCGCCTCGCGCAGTTTCTTGATCGCCGTGTTGATGCTGTGCTCGAAATCGACGAACGTGTTCCCAGGCCAGAGCCTGTGATGAATCTCCTCACGAGTCACCACCTCGCCCGGATGCTCGAGCAGCATCGCGAGGACTTCCATCGGCTGGCCGTGGAGCTTGATCTTCAGGCCTTGCTTGCGGAGATCGCCCGCGCGCAGGTCAACTTCGAAGACGCCGAAATGGATGACGGGAGTGGGGGCGGAAGTTTCATGCACCGGAGGGCCACCCCCTCGTGAGGCGAAGTTTACCACTCTCGTAGTTTCGAGTAAAAGCAATTATGATTTACATCAACCCTGACAACTTGCCTCCGGTCAATCAGTTAGCCGACGACATTCGTTCTACTCCGCAATCACCCGCTGTGCATTGACCGCCTTCGGCCGGAGGCGCAGAGTCCCCCGCACGAGGCGAGAGACCGGTTGGGCAAGTTCCAACGAATCCCTCGCCCAAATCTCGGGAAGGAGGTCAAGCCGTGAGAACTATCGATTACAAATCGTTCAGCAAGTATTTCCTCTTTCTGCTCGTGGCGACGTGCCTAGCGCCAGGGCTGTTGAGCGCCCAGGACTATCGGGGCACTTTCACGCTGCCCTTCGAGACGAGGTGGGGACCCGCCACATTGCCGGCGGGAAACTACACGTTCACGATCAACGCCGGGAAGGCTCCTTACCTGGCGAGAATTCGCGGGGAGAACGGTGAAGCGATTGTCATGGCTGCCGAAATGAGCGACCGGCAGACCGTCGGGCGCAGCGAACTGGTTCTTGTCCGTCGGGGCAGGCAGGGAACGGTCCGCGCCCTGACGCTCGCCATCCCTGCCATCGGCTCGCCGGAGGGTGGGGTGGTATTCGTTTATGCTCGGCCGAAGGGAGAACAACCGCTTCTCGCCCAGGGGCCCGAGCTCATCCAACGGATTCCGATTGTGGCGGCGGGGAAGTAAGTGCGGCCGCCGTCCGAGGGGGCGAGACTCTCGGTGTGCCTCTACACCGCCATGGCCGGTCTCGCCCCTTTTTCTTTTCTATTCGACCCCTCGTAACAGCGTCCCCGTAGCTCCCCAACGAATTCCCGCCGCTCGCATGCGGCTGCTAAAGCGCCGAGCCCGGCGGGCGGGTGGCCTGCCAGTCCGGGCAAGAAATTGGTATTCCTCGACTTACCTTTTCCGAGCCCCTTCGTCTAAGATGATTGAGGAACGGTACGAGCCAAAGCCCCAATGGATGGCGCCTACTTGGAGCTGGCCGGAAAAGTCGAAACCTCACCGCAGGCCGAGGGCGAAGTCGAACGAGGCCTGATCCGCCGCGCTCAGCGCGGGGACCGGACAGCCTTCGACTCCCTCGTCCGGCGGTACGACCAGGAAGTGCTGCGTATGGCGCTCCGGATTGTTCGCTCACCCGATGAAGCCCAGGACCTCTACCAGGAAGCCTTCCTGAAAGTTTATCGCTCCATCGGACAGTTCCGGCTGGAAGCGCGATTCTCGACTTGGCTTTACCGCGTGGTGATGAATGTCTGTCTGGACCATTTGCGCCGCCAGAAAACGCGCAATGAGGTCCCTACCGTGGAAGGCGAAGACGGCGAGACGGATCACACGAAGATGCTCGCGGAGGATCGGCCGGTGATGAATCCCGAGCGCGCGCTGCAATCCCACGAGATCGCCCGGCGGCTGGATTCGGCACTGGGCCGGCTGAGCCCGCGCGAGCGGATGGTTTTCGAATTAAAGCATTGCCAGGGGTACAAGCTGAAGGATATTGGCGAGCTGTGCGGGACCAGCGAGGAAGCCGCCAAGAATTCGCTCTTCCGCGCGCTGCAGAAGCTGCGCGTGGAGCTGAAAGACCTTTGCTGAGGAAAAGGGCAGGAGAAGAGCCCATGAACTGCAACGACATTGAAAAGAACAGTTCCCTGCAACTCTACGGAGAACTGGGCGCGGAAGAGAGCGCCGCCTTTGAGGCGCATCTGGCGGGCTGCGAGGCTTGCCGGGCGCGGCATGAGGAGGCGGCACATCTCCATCGATTGCTCATCAAGTGCCCCGGGCCCGAGCCCACACCCGATTTGCTGGCGCGCTGCCGGATGTCGCTCGACGAGGTGCTTGACCGCGAGCAGCTTGGCTGGCGAAGCCTGCTGCGAGGGTGGCTCTGGAATTTCGGCGCCGCGCCCGCCACCCGCGCCGTCGCCGTCGTGACCTTGATCGCGTTTGGATTTGGTTTAGGCTGGACGCTCCGCCCGCGCGCCACGGCGCTTCAGACCTCCACGAGCGGTGGCCAAGCCTCATCTTTGGATACGAGCGACCTGGGACGGATCCGCAGCATCAATTCTGTGGCTCCCGACCTGCAATCCGGCGGCGTGACAATCCAGATGGACGCCGAACGCCGCGTGACTCTCCAGGGTTCGCTCGACGATCCCCGCATCCGGCAAGTCCTTATTAACACCGTCAAAAGTTACGACAACCCCGGCATCCGCCGCGACACCCTCGACGCCCTGCGGATGAACACGCAGGATCCCGCGGTGCGCGACGCGCTGGAATTCGCGTTGACCCATGACGAGAACGTCGGCAATCGCCTGGAGGCGCTGCGTTTGATGCAGCATACGGAATGCGGCGCCAATACTCATCAGTGCTTGCTCAACGTGGTCGAGAAGGATCCGAACGTGGGCGTCCGGGCGGCGGCGATCGACTCGCTGGTCAAGCACCTTCAAGAAGAAGGCTCCGACGAAACTGTTTTGACCGCCCTCGACCAGTTGTCGATGAGCGACCAGAACCCGTTCGTCCGCATGCGCTGCGCGGCGGCCGTGCGGGAATTGCAGGAAGAAAAGTAGCAGGTGACCCATGGTGAAACTAAAAGCCCTCATCATTACTTCGCTGTTGGCAGCGGCGCCTTGCCTGGCGGCTGAACCGGCGGAACAACTTCGCGTGCAACGCGGCGAGCCGCAACGCCAGGGCAACTACTGGGAGGAGCGCGCGGATTGCAGCGCCCCTCTGCGCGAAGGCAGCCGGCTGGTGATTCGCGCCGATTTTGGGAGCGTCAACGTCACGCCCGGGGCGAGCGACCGGATGGCATGCCAGGTGCGCTTGCGGTCCTACACCGCCAATGAATCCGAAGCACGGCGGTTCTTCCGCGAATACGAGCTGAGCATCCGCCAGCTCGAAAATGGCATCATGCTGAAAGGTACATTGACCCAGGGCCAGCACGGCTTCAAGTCTCTGGGAGCCGAATTCAACATCGCGGCTCCGTCGCGACTCAACCTCGACATCGAGACGAAAGGCGGAGAAGTCAGCGTGCAGAAGCTGGACGGAGAACTCCAGGCGGTAACGGCGGGAGGCGACGTGAGCGCCGGCGATGTTGCCGGACCGGTCCGGGTTGAAACGGCGGGCGGAGATATTCGACTCGGCGCGATCGGGACACGCCTGGAGGCCCGCACGGCGGGTGGTGACATCCGCGTTGGCGACGTAAAGGGTGACGCGACGGTCGAAACCAGTGGCGGGGAAATTGTGGCGGGGATGATTCATGGAGCGCTGCGAGCCGAAACCGCCGGCGGCGATCTCGTCCTGCGTGGCGCGAGCGGAGGAATCGAAGCTCGGACAGCCGGCGGACAAATCCAGATTGGCCAGAGCGGCGGGAGTGTCATCGCCGCGACGGCGGGCGGGAGCATCCGCCTGCAGGGCGCGAGGGGACGGGTCGAGGCAAAAACCGCCGGCGGCAGCATTGACCTTCTGCAACTCCGCAACGGCGTCGTCGCCGCGACCTCAGCAGGGTGCATCCTTGCCCAGATCGATGCTGACCTGAAATCCTTTTCGGCTTCCGACCTGCGGACCTCCATGGGAGATATTCAGGTCTATGTTCCACCCAACCTCCCCATGACCATTGACGCCGCCATCGACATGGCCGCCGGACACAAGATCGTGACCGACTTCCCGGCCATCAAGATCGCCAGCGACGGGCAGTCATTCGCGCCTACCAAGGTGCGGGGCGAAGGCGCCTTGAACGGCGGTGGCGAGGTTCTGCGCATCCGAACCACCGGCGGGAATATCGAAATCCGCAAGCTCGACCCCAACACCCTGGCGCAACTTCGCGCGCGCCAGGAATCCTACTGGAAACGCTGGCAGGCGCAGGAAGAACGCCGCCTGCAAAAAGCACAGGAGCGACAAAAGGAGTAAAGCCACGTGAACATGAAGCGAAGATCCTTTCTCCAGATCGGGATAGTCCTGACCTTTTTGGCGTCCTTTGCCACCGCTGCCAGCGCCAAGCGCTGCCTGGTGCAGGAGGACAAAGGATATGGAGGCGGTGGAAGCATCGCCGCCGACCCGTCGTCGCCGCGCGTCTGGTCCACGCGCGTGCCCCTCCCTCCTGCCGGGAGTCTGACGGTGGAAAACGTTCAGGGCGATATTACCGTGGAAGCCTGGGACCGCGCGGAAGTGGAAGTGGCGGTCGTCAAGACGGCGACCGGGCCGAGCGCGAACCCCGACGACGCGCAGGTCGAAGTCGAGTCGCAGGACCGCTCCGTGACGCTGCGCACGATTTATCCAAAACCTTCCGAGGATCCGGTGAGGGTGGACTACCTGCTGCGCGTGCCGAGGCAGGTTCATCTGGATCGCCTGCAGACCGTTGACGGCTCAATTATCGTGCGCGCCGTCGAAGGGACCGTCAATGCCCACACGCTGAACGGCAACATCGAACAGCGAGGGGTCAGCGGGAGTGTGGTGGCTCGCGCCATGAACGGCAATATCCTCGTGGCGCTCCGAGCCCTGCCGGACCGCAAGGGTAGCGTGCGGATGGATACCGTGAGCGGGCACCTCGTCTTGGTCCTGCCTCCCCACGCTGATGCCGACCTGCAGTTGAGCACGGTTTCGGGGCGCATTGACAGTAACTATGCGCTGGCGGTCAGCGAGGTGCCCGGGGACAGCTCTCGCCGGGCGCGTGTGGGACAAGGAGGAGTTCCCATTCGCCTGCGCACCGTGCGGGGGAATATTCGTGTTGTCGCAAGTGAAGAGCTGCTGTGAAAAAGGCTTGCTGGGAGAGAAACCGGGAGGAAATCATGAAACGTAACATCGTTCCAGTCCTGCTTGGCCTGTTGGCCCTGGTTGTAACCGGGGTCGGAGTGCTGATCGCGCAGGAAAAGACCTTTAACGTCGCCGTGCCGCCGCCCCCCGACGGGAGCGACAACGTCATGTTCTACGCCAACGGCGGGGACGAGCCGGATGAGGACGTCCTCATTCAGGCTCCGCACGCCGGAGCGGCGGTCGCGCACGCTGGCGGCCCGCAAGAGAGGAAGTTCTTCTTCCGCACCGAAGGCGAGGGCGGAGGCTGGCTGGGCGTTTCGATTGACGATGTGAACGCTGAGAAAGCGAAGGCGTTGAAGCTGGCGAGCGAAGCCGGCGCCGTCATCGTTAAAGTTCACGAAGACAGCCCGGCGGCCAAGGCGGGGTTGCAGAAGGACGACGTGATTGTCGAATTCGCCGGCGAGAAGGTTCGCAGCGCCGCACAGTTGCGCCGTCTGGTGCGCGAAACTCCCGCCGACCGCACGGTGACCATCACGGTCAATCGCGCCGGCCAGACCAGGACGTTGAGCGCCCAGCTCGAAAAACCGAAAGACTTCTTCTTTCAAATGCCCGCTCCGGCAGTCGCCGCCGCACCCCTGCCGCACATCAAAATGCCGGATTTTAACTTCGCCTGGATGGATCGCGGCGCGCGACTCGGGATCTCGGCGGATGAGCTGACCCCGCAGCTTGCCGAATTCTTCGGCGTCAAGCAGGGGAAGGGCATCTTGGTGCGGGAAGTCGTGGTCGGCAGCGCGGCGGAGAAGGCCGGGCTCAAGGCAGGCGATGTAATCGTTGCCGTGGACGGCCAGGAAGTGGCCTCCGTCGGCAAGCTGCGCCGCGCCCTGGCGGGCGAGAAGGAGCAGACCGAGAAGCGCAAAGTCGCCCTGACCATCGTCCGCGACAAGCGCGAACAAACCCTGAGCGTGGAGCTTGAGGCGCCGCAGAAGATCGGCCCCAGGCAGCTTGCTCTGACGGTTCCACATCCGGATCCCGAGGAGATGCAAGAATTGGCAGCCGACGCCGCGGCTCAGGCGCGCGAATACGCGGAACATGCCAGGGAAATGGAAGATCAGGCGCTGGAATTGCATGACCAGAAGGAAGAACTGCAACAGGAAATGCAGCGGCTCAAGGAAGAGTTGCCGGGAGAGATCAATAAGGAAATCAACCGCGAAATGCAAAACCTGAAGGTCAACACCGGAGTTGTGTAATCCCTCCGTTCTTTCCTGCAGGGGCGATGGATCAATCGCCCCTGCAGTTCCCTCGACTAGACCACCAGAAACTGCACCACAAATAGTGCGGCGAACACGTAGGTCAGCGCGGGGCACTCGCGTCCCCGGCCGGTGGCGAGCTTGGCCACCGCGTAGGAAATAAACCCGAAGGCAATGCCTGAGGCAATGCTGAAAGAGAGCGGGATCGCCACGAGAGTCAGAAAGGCCGGCAGGTATTCGGTGGGATCGTCCCAATGGAGTTCGCGCACGGACTTCAGCATCATCGAGCCCACCACGATCAACGCCGGAGCGAGTGTGGGGTAGCGCACGATGGGATTTCCCGCCGCGTCGGCTCCCACCATCACGCCCCCGCCGATCATGGAAGCCAGCGGGCTGAAAAACATCGAGGCGAGCAACAACGCGCCGGTCACCAGATTGGCAAGGCCCGTGCGCGCGCCGTCGGACACGCCGGCGGCGGATTCGATGTAACAAGTTACCGTGGAAGTGCCGAGCGAGGCGCCCAGCGTTGTCCCGACGGCGTCGGAGAAGAGCGCCCGGCCCGAACGCGGAAGCCGGCCGTCGCGCAGGAGCCCCGCCTGTTGTCCCACGCCTACCAGCGTTCCCACGGTGTCGAATAAGGCGAGGTAGAGCAGCACGAAGATCGCCGAGGCCAGCGTGACAGGATGCACGGTTAAGAGGCCGCGAAGATCAAATTTCCAGAACGTCGGCGCCAGATGGAATTGCGCGGCGAAAATGCCGCGGTAATGGACCAGGCCGAATCCCGCGGCAATCACGGTCGTCGCGAGGATACCCAGCAGGATCGCGCCGCGGACGCGATACGACAGCAGCACAATCATCAAAAGCAACCCGAGCACGCTGACCAGCGCAACGGGCTGGCGGAAATCGCCGAGGCGCACCAGCGTTGTGGGATTCGAAACCACCAAGTTGCCGTATTCCAGCCCGATGAGCGTAATGAACAACCCGATGCCGGCAGCGATGCCGACCTTCAACGAATTCGGAATCGAGTCGATGATCTTCGAGCGAATTCCCGAGAGTGTCAGCAGTACGAAGAAGATTCCCGCGCCCAAGACCGCTGCCAGCGCCTGCTGCCAAGTCAGCCCGAACCCAAGCGGCGTGGCCCCGCAGAGCGTGAACACGAAAAAGAAGTTTTCTCCCATGCCCGGCGCGAGCGCTACAGGGTAGTTGGCCAGCAGGCCCATCAGAAAAGTCGCCAGGGCCGCCGCGAGACACGTGGCGAACATCACGGCGCGGAAATCCATCCCCGCCTGGGAAAGCACGCCGGGGTTGACGAAGATGATGTATGACATCGCCAGGAAGGTTGTAATGCCGCCCAGCGCCTCCTGGCGAATCGACGTGTTGTGGGTGTCCAGTTGGAAGAATTGAGTGAGGCGGTTTTTCAAGAGCCTCTCAGTCTCAGTAAAGAATCGTGAAGTTGCCGTCACGCCCTGCATACGCCGCCACGAGGCCCCACACCGGCACGCCGGGCGCGGCGCCCCTCACAATGGTAGGTCGTCCCGCAGGGTCAAACACCTGCCACTCGACAGTTCCTCCGCGCTCCCAGGCCGTGCCCTTTGTCCAAGCGAGGAGCGTCTCGCCGCGCGAGTTTGCAGCCACAACCGGGTGCTTCCGGTCAGTCTCGTCGCCCGCCGGTGATATCGCCGCCGAGGTTTTCCCACTGTCAGCGCTCATGACATCGTAGAAAACCTGCCCGGCTGTTTCCCAGGCAAAACGCATGCTGTTGCCTGTCTGGCTGATAAAGTCTGTGCTCATCGGACAGGCATTCAACTCCCAGTTGGCGACGCGCTGGGCGGTAAAGTGCACTCCGTAGTCACTCGAAACCAGGAGAATCATGTCGCGGTGAATGTCCTCCGTCGCTGCGCGGTAGAATACGTAAAAGGAACCCTTCGTGTCTGCAAAGGCGCGCATCCCGCAGCACCCGCAAGCCCCCGTAGGTTTTCCGTCCAGGGGCGGATCAATCGCCACTTCGCGGGCGAAAGACTTGCCTTCATCGCGCGAACGCGCCATCCAGACGCGCCGATGGGCCTCGCCCGAATTGTCGGGATTGGCGTGCCACACCACGTAGACGTTGCCGGTGTTATCAGCCGCCACCGAAGCGCCTCCGTCCAGTCCCGCGGCGAATCGCATCACGTTGCGCTGCGGCTCAAAGGCCGTGCCCGCGTCGTTCAGTCGAGAGTAGTACATCGGAACGATCTTCTTCGGACCTTCCGGACGTGCGCCCATCCACGCAACGTGAACTCGCCCGCTCCGGCCGACGGCAAGGTGAGCGCCGCGTACGGTGCCGGTGGCAATCACCGTATCCGGCACGCTGTTTACGCGCCGCGGCTTCGAAAACTGCAACGCTCCCGCCGCCCGGCGCACGTAAAAGACGTCCCCGCCGCCGGGGTTCCCGGCAAAGTAGATCACGTGCAACACGCCCCGATTGTCCACCACCGCCTGCGGCTGAATGCCGCCACCGGGAGTGCGGATCAATGTGACCTTGGGCTCAGCGCTGCGCGCCAGCCGCCCGCCCAACGTAAGGGTGATTGACAAGGTCAAAATACATGCCACGCACACGCGCCTGGCTCGCCTCCAACTCATGACGGGATCCCTCTCCGGCATTTGCCTTCGTATTCTTCCCCAGTTCAGGTGACTCTTCCGCGGCCGCAAGCTCGACACTCCATCCAGCGGTACTCAGCATTGTTCCAGAAATCGTTAATCGGGCGCTACGGCGGACTCCGCCTCCGAATCGCCTTGGCGCGGGCTCTCATCGCCCTGGCTTCCGGCCGACGCTTCATGTTTCCGAGCAGATTAGCGTAGTTTTCCAGCGTTGTGGCAAGAGCGGGATGATCCGGCCCCAGCGCCTGCTCGGTGATGGCGATTGAGCGCTGGTAGAGCGGTTCGGCCTGTTCGTACCGGCCCCGAGTGCTATACAACATCGCCAGGTTGTTGAGATCGATCGCCAGGTCAGGGTGATTCGCTCCCAGTGCCTTCTCGTCGATGACCAGCGCCCGCTGGAAGAGCGGTTCGGCCTCAGCGTATCTCTTCTGCCGGCGGTAGAGCGCGCCAAGATTGCTGAGGGTTGCTCCCAGTGATGGATCCACTGGCCCGAGCGTCTTCTCCCAGATGGTCAGCGCACGCTGGTAATACAGCTCGGCGTTCACGTAGAGCCCGCGGGCATGATAAAGCGTCGCCAGGCCGTTGAGATTCAGCGCCACGCTGGGATGCTCTTCGCCGAACGATTTCTGCGAGATCACCAATGCCCGAACATAGAGCGGCTCCGCCTGATTGTAGGCGCCCCGTGCCTTGTAAAGCTCCGCCAGGTTGTGGAGGGTAAGAGCAACGTCGGGGTGTTCACGACCTTTGGCCTTCTCCTCAATTGCGAGTGCTCGCTGATAAAGCGGCTCGGCCTCCCCGTAACGCCCCTGGGCGCGATAGGTTTCTCCGAGGTTGTTCAGGCAAGCCGCCAGGCTATGATGCTCCGGGCCAAGCTGCGTCTCAAAAATGCTCCGCGCGCGCTGGTAGAGCGTCTCGGCCTCCGCGTAGCGACCCTGAGTTCGGTAGCCCTCCGCCTGGTCGTAGAGGCGGGCGGCCAGGGCCACGTCGTCTGCTCCCTCCTGTTCATGGCTTGCCGCCGGCGGTGACGGCACAATCTGGACACCGAGCGTGAGCAGGGCCAGCCAGACAGCGCCCCGTTTCATTGAACCCTCCCTCGGGGGCGATCGGGTTGCTCACCCTTCATTTTGCCGCTACTTCAGTTCAATTGAAATGGACTCGTACATTTCCTTTCCAACGTTGGCAAAGGAATGCGTCCGGCCCGTGCCGGGAATATAAGACGCCGCGCCGGTTTTTTGCTCGGTGTCTTTCGACACGCCGTCCGTGCCGACGTCGCGCGTCGTCGAGCCGCGAAGGATCACCGAAACGTGGGGAAGTGTATGCGTATGCAGGGGCGTCCCTTCTCCCGGCTTCAGCAACCAGCGCTGGATTTTGACGCGCTCGTTTTCCAGAATGGGCTGTGGCGGAACGACTTTCTCGCTCGCCATCTTCTGCGCGAAGAGAGCTAACGTCGAAAGGGCGATCCCAACCACAACTCCCGCAACAAAGCGTTTCATAGTGTACCTCCACTTAAAAAGTCTTAAGCTTTCAGCCGTCAGCATTCAGCCAACCAAAGGCTGGTTTTGCGCGCTCGCCGCCTCTTTGCGGGCCGGAAGATTGAAGACTGATAGGTGAAAGCTGACCGCTGAAAGCTGACGGCTGACAGCTATCGTCTCCCCAGCAGACGGCGCAACTCGACAGCCTGCTCGCGATTCTTCCGCAGGATTATACGCTTCAGGCGGGAAAATTCATCGCGGTCGATTTTCTGCACCGTCCCTCGCCCACGATGCGGGCTGAAGGCGAGGATGTGGTCAAGGTCGGGTTTGCGCGTCAGAGGATTCTTGAGGCGTACTGCCTCGCGCGGTGGACAAAGATCTAGAAGCGAGCCAAGGCCCACATCGCGTCCATCCGAGGCCGCGCGCGCCAGCCCAAGCACGTGCTTGCGATCAACCTCGTAGCAAAGGAAGATGTCGCCGCGCTTTACCTCCTCGCGCAGGTAGCGCAGGCTCGAGGCGCTCTTGATCCAGCCTTCGTCCCCCAGTTCGTAAACGCCGCGCGTGCGCGAATGGAAGTACTCGTCAAACTCCCACCCGCGCTTCGTATTGATCTTGAATACCCAAACCTTCATGAATTGCGCGCTGTGTAGTGCCGCCCTGAGAGCAGCACGTGTCGGAGTTACTGTTTTGCCCCGGGACCAAAGCCAATCGTCACATCCACGGTCTTGGCGGCCTCGTTGACCGTTTCCTTGAAGTCCGCTTTCCAGCCGCCGGGAACGACAGCCAGATACAGGCTGCTATCGCGGATGAACTCCTTCCAATACTTCCGGTTGTACGGTTCGCTGATTTTCATCTTGCATTTCTTTTCGAGGGACTCGATCCGGAACGGTTCAATGCCGGTGATTTCGAGTTTCCCCATTCGGTACAGGTCGCCTTCGCGCACTTGAATCTCATAAACGGCAGTTCGCGCCGCGTCCTCGAGTGTCAGCCTGGGCTCGATGGCGGCTTGCAGATATCCCTTGGCTGAGTACATGTCCCGAATGGCCTCGAGATCCTGCTGAAGCTGCACGGTGTTGACGGGTTCACCGGGAACGACATGGGTTGATTGCGCAAGCTCCGAGGCCGGGAAAACTTTGTTGCCCGTCCAGTGAATCTCGCCCAGGCGATACTGCGGACCCTCGTGGATGAGAATTGTTACGCCGACGGCAGTCTCTGCGGGGCTGGTCTTAAGGACTCGCACCGCCGGGCTGCCGAAGGCGACGCGCAAGTAACCCCGCTGACCGTAGGCGGGTGCGAGGTTGCTCGACGCGAACGAACTGACAGACGCCTCTGCGTAATCTTTCCCCACCAATGATTGCGCCGCCTGCAGCGCCGCGGACTCGACTTGCGCCGTACCCCTCAAGTCGACTTGTTGAATCAAGATGGGAAAGTCTTCGACGCGAAACCGGATGGCTTCGACGGGCCCGCCTTCTCGCCCCACCCCGCTCGATTCCACGCGGCCTTTGATGCCGCGCGACCTCAGCAAACCCTCGAGCGCGGCCGCGACCTTTTCCGGCTGATTCCCGCTGGCAGGCACTTCGCCACTGAACAGCGGCACCTGCGCGCGCAATTTGCTTCGCAGTTCCTCATCCGTGAACCACACGAGATTCTCAAACTTGCAGGGGAGCAAAGTCGGCGTGTCGCTGACCTGGAACTCCGCTGTCATCTCAGGGCCGTGCGTCGTGTAGCGGTACTTCACCTCCACGAAGAGTCCGGTGGCACCCAGGCGGCCGGCGGCGTCCTTCAGCACCGTCTCCGAGACCTCTTTGCCTAACGTCAACCCGCTCGCGCGGACGATTTCCGCTTCGCTGAAACGCCGCGAGCCATTAACGTGCACGGCGACGAGTCTGCCGGGAGGCAGGGCGAGGAGAGCGTTGAACGCGAAGAGTGTAGCCAGGAGGCAGAAGGAAATTTGCAGAGGACAGAGGATGGGAATTACTGTCTTCATCGCAGCACTGCCGGGAATCTTCGTCGTCCCAACATATAATGTCGGTCCCGCTCCGAGCGGGATCAGAATGACAAGATGCCGGTGGCTCAGACTTCCACAACCAGCGCCGCGCGGACTGCCGGGATCGCGCGAATTTCTCTCAGAACATCGTCGGGAACGTGGTTATCGACGTTGACCAGCCCGATCGCCTCCTGGGCCTTCTGATCGCGCCCCAGCGCGAAGTTGGCGATATTGATGTTTCGGTCGCCGAGCAACGTTCCGACGCGGCCGATTACCCCCGGCACGTCCTGATTGCGGATGAAGAGGATCACCCCGCGCAAAGGCGCTTCGATGTCGATATCGCTGATGCCCAGGATGCGCTGCACGCCGCGCAGTCCGACCATGCCCAGCGCCGACACGCAATCGGTCTCGGTGCGAAGGGCGATGCCCAGCGAATTGGAGAACGCCGCGCGCCGCGCGCTGCGCATCTCCTCGACCTGGATCCCGCGTTCTTGCGCAATCGTTCCGGCGTTAACCAGGTTCGCCTGCTCGGAAAGGATATGGTTGACCACACCTTTCAGGACCGCGTTCTTCACGAGGTGCGTATTCAGTTCCGCCAGCCCGCCATCGTAGCTGATGCGCACTTCCTCGAGCCGCCCGCCGGAAATCTGCGCCACAAACGCTCCGAGCTTTTCTCCGAGTTGAATGTAGGGCTCGATTTTCCTGTATTCCTCAGGCGAGATAGAGGGCATGTTGACGGCATTCCGCGCCACCCCCAATAAAAGGTAGTCGCGCACTTGCTCGGCGATGCGGATGCCGACGATCTCCTGCGCCTCTTCCGTCGAGCCGGCAATGTGCGGGGTGGCGACGACGTTCGCATGTGCGACGAGTTTGAAATCCTTCGGCGGCTCGTTTTCAAAGACGTCCAGCCCGGCGCCGGCCACCTGGCCGCTTTCGAGCGCGGCGAACAAGTCCGCTTCGTTGATCAATTCGCCGCGCGCGCAGTTGACAATGCGGATGCCGGGTTTGGCCTGCGCCAGAGTCCGCGCGTTCAGCAGGTGGCGAGTCTCCGGGGTCGCCGAGGCATGCAGGCTGAGGTAATCGCTCTTCTTCAGCAGGTCTTCCCATACGACGAGCGTGACGTTCTGCTCGCGCGCCATCAGCGACGAAACGTAAGGGTCGTAAGCGATGACTTCCATCTGCAACGCCCGCGCCAAGCGCGCCACTTCCATTCCGATTTTGCCCAGGCCGATCAGCCCCAGGGTCTTGGAGCGCAGCTCCGTGCCCAGAAGTTTCTTCTTTTCCCAGCGGCCTTGCTTGAGCGCGCTGTCGGCCTGCGGGACGCGCCGCGCCAGGGCCAACAGCAGCGCCATGGCGTGCTCGGCGACGGCCACGGCGTTGCCGCCCGGCGTGTTCATCACCACGATGCCTTTTTTTGTGGCCGCGTCCAGGTCCACGTTGTCGACGCCCACGCCTGCGCGGCCTATGACGCGAAGCTTGGGGGCCAGCTCGAGCAGATGAGCCGTCGCTTTGGTCGCGCTGCGCACCACCAGCGCGTCCGCGTCCTTGATTTCATCGTTCAGCGAAGTGCCAGTCTTGCCGGGAAGAAACACCACTTCAAAAGACTTCTCGGCCCGGAGGACTTCCAGCGCGCTTTCGGAAACGTTGTCGGCAACCAGGATTTTCATGTTGGATTCCACGGTCGTATCGCCGGACTGTGATCCGTGAGGGTCGTCATCCCCGCGGAGGCGGCGGTCCGCCGCTACGGCGACCGCTTCAGATACGCTTCCTCGGCGGCGCGCACGCCACTGCCCAGCTCGACCTTGTGCCCCGCTTTCAGCAGCACGATCTCCAGCGCCGCGATGATGGCGAATAAATCCGCCATATCGTAATAGCCCAAATGCGCCAGCCGGAAGATCTTGCCCTTCATCGAGCCCTGGCCGTTGGCGACGATGGCGCCAAAGCGGTTGCGCAATTCCTTGATGAGGATGCCGGAATCCATCCCTTCCGGCGCGCAGACGGCGGTCACGGCGTTGGCGGGCGCGGATTCGGCGAAGAGCTTGAGGCCCAGCGCTTTCGCGGCTTCGCGCGTGATCGCGGCGAGCTGCGCGGCGTTGGCAATCAGGTTCTCGCGGCCAATCTCCTTGACGTATTGGAGAGCCGCTTGCAGCCCGATCACCAGCGTCGTCGCGGGCGTGAACGCTGTCTCGCCCTTTACCTGATTCTTGCGCTCCTTGGCGAAATCGAAATAGTAGCGCGGCAGCCTGGCCTGGGCCATCAGCGCCCAGGCCTTTTCGCTGACGCTCACGAACGCCAGCCCGGGCGGAATCATCACCGCCTTCTGCGAGCCGCCGATCAGGATGTCGAGTCCCCACTCGTCCGGCCGCAAGTCGGTCGTGCCGAGCCCCGTGATGGCATCCACCACCAGGCAGGTTTCGGGGTAGCTCTTCACCGCCTCGCCGAGCGTTTGGACGTCGTTCATGACGGCGGTAGAAGTCTCGGTCGCCTGGATGTACACGGCCCGGAAGGGGCCTGCGCTGGCCAATTTCTGCTTCATCGCCTCGATGTTTACCGGCTGGCCGTAGGGAGATTCAACCTTCACCGCTTCGATCCCGTAAGCTTTTGCCAGATCGAGCCAGCGCTCGCCGAACTTCCCCGCTGTGCCCACCAGGATGCGCTCGCCCGGCGAGACCAGATTCGAGACCGAACCTTCCATCGCACCCGTTCCTGAGCACGCCAGGATCAGCACGTCGTTTTTTGTGTGGTAGTAATACTTCAGCAGGTCGAGCGTTTCCGCCATGATTTTGCGGAACGCTTCGGTGCGGTGATGGACGTTGGCGGCGGTGAGCGTGCGCGCCTGCGCTTCCATCAGCAGGGGAGTGGGGCCGGGAGTAAATAGCCGCTGTTTGACAATTCCGGGCATGGGCTCAATTCCTGATTCGTTTAGGATGCGCCTCGGGAAGGCTTCACCTCGCGGACCGGAGTGAGGTTCACCAGAAGTTCTCGCCTATTGATGCCGAAGCCAACCAGTCTAGGAGATGACCTGAGAATTGTCAAACGGCCTTAGGCACGCATCACACGCTGGATCGCGAGGGCGCGGCCCGTGGCGGGGTCAGCCTCGATCAGGACCGCGGAGAGTCGCACATCGCCCTTGGCAATCTCGAAGCGGGTGGGAATCTGGTTGATGAACTTGCGAATAATCGGTTCCTTCTCGATTCCGATTACCGAGTCATAGGGCCCCGTCATGCCGAGGTCGGTGATGTAGGCCGTGCCGCCGGGCAGCACCGTCTCGTCCGCCGTGGGCACGTGCGTGTGAGTGCCGAGAACGGCGGTGACCCGGCCGTCCAGATACCACCCGAAGGCTCGCTTCTCCGAAGTCGCCTCGGCGTGAAAGTCCAGAAGGCGGATCTTCACCTCCGGCGGTATTTTCTCGAGCAGCGAGTCAACGGCGCGGAACGGGCAATCAATCGAAGGCATGAAGACGCGGCCCTGGAGGTTCATGACGGCGTAGCGGGAGCCGTCGCCGGCCTTGCCCATGTAAAGGCCATTGCCGGGAGAATCGCCGGGGTAATTCCCGGGTCGGAGCAGCCGGCCGTCGGTGTGATCAATGAGATAGGGGAAGATTTCCTTTTTGTCCCAAATATGGTTGCCGGAGGTCAGCACCGCGATGCCGAGGTCGAGCAACTCTTCCACCAGTGCCGGCGTGATGCCAAAACCCGCGGCGGCGTTTTCGCCGTTGGCGAGCACGAGGTCGGGCGCAAACTCCGCCCGCAACCCGGGGAGCATCTCTTTCACAACCCGCCGGCCCGGCTGGCCCACAATGTCGCCGATGAAGAGGATTTTCACTGCTGATGTCCTGAGCTCGTAGCTTCCCGCACTTGACCGGCGCGCGTGCGCGCTGCGCGGGACGTACAAGCATACCCCAAGTGCATGGAGATGGGGGAAAAGAGGGAAGAGGCGGGAAGTGCTGTGCGGCGGCGCGCGCAGGCTAACTGACTTCCTTCAGCACGCGATCGAGGGCCTCGTTGTACTCGTCGACTTTCTCGTCGAGGAACTTCGTCGCCCTTTCGTGTTTCGACTTCAGTTGATGATATTCGTCCGCGATGTTGAGTGCGGCAAGGACGGCGACCCGCAACGAATCGACCGTGTGCGTCCGCTCGGCGATGGCGCGCATCCGGGCGTCGAGAAACCGCGCCAGGTCCTTGATGTAAGCGGCATCGAGTTCCCCGCGCATGAAGTATTCCTGATCGTAGATCTCAACCCGGACGCCGTCGGATGGCTTCGTCACGGTGCTCCTTTGCGTCGGCCCTGGGCGCGCGGCCCCCCGGCCAGCGCTCATGGGTCATTATCCGCCCGCGTCCGTCTTTGTCAACATGTCAATCTGCTGGAGGATCTTCTCAACGCGCGTTTTCACTTCATCGCGCTCGCGCCGCAAGGTCTGAAGCTCGCGCTCCATGGCCTCGAGGCGCTTGCTCCCGTCTTTCGAGTTGGCCTTGAGCGAGTCGAGTTCTCCCTGCAAGGCGCGTTTCTCCGCCTGTGTACGGCGGAAGATTTCGATGACCTTCTGCAGCTTGTCCTCGAGTTTCTGAAATGCGTCGTTCGAGTCTGTCATCATATTCACTTTCGAAGAGATCGTCCCGCCGAAGGATGCCTGCGCCTCTTCACATTATTGCGCCCGGAGCCGCACGCCGAATTGCTGCAGCGCCTCCAGCAATGTTCCGCACGCCGAGGAAACTTCTTCGCTCGTGAGTGTGTGGTCCTGGCTCTGAAAGGTCACGCGCAGCAGGAGGCTGTATTTGCCTTTTTCAATTTTGCCGCCGCGAAATTCTTCCATCGGCTGTAGCCTTTGCAGAGATTCCAGCTTCAGGCCCAGCACCGCTTGCTCGAGCTCGCGGAATTCCTTGCCCTCCGGAACAAGCAGCGAGAAATCGCGCTCAACGGCGGGGAAGCGCGAGAAAGGGTGGAACGTGTATACCGGCAGAGAGAACTTCAGGAGTCTCTCAAGATCGACTTCGGCCATCCAGACGTCCTGGTGTAGTTTGTAAAGTTCTGTGAACTCCGCGCGAATTCGGCCGAATTCGACGAGGGCCTGGCCATCCGTCACGAATCGACCGGCCGCGCCGACTTCGTAGTAATGCTGTTTGCCTTCCTCGAAGCTGAGGCCGGGAAGCTCGAAGGACGCGAGGAGCGTCTCCAAATCACCTTTCAAATCAAAGAATCCCACAGGCTTCGCTTTGGGATGGTCCGGGTCATAGTATGGGACTGGCAATCGCGTTCCGGTCAGGCCCAGTGTCAGGGCGCGCCGCTCGTCCGGCAGTCCTCCGCTGCGGCGCGCGTAAGTCTTTCCGACTTCGAACAAGCGCAAATCACTTTGGCCGCGATCGAGATTCCATCGCACGGCGCGCAGCATGCTGGGCACCGCCGTCGAGCGCATCGCCGATGCTTCCTGGCTGAGCGGATTCGCCAGCACCACCGGCGGCGCGTCGGTGAAGCGCGCGTTCTCCTCGGGGTCAATCATCGAGGAAGGAATGATTTCGCGATAGCCGAGCCCGACCAGTCGCGCGGAAATCGTCAATTCCTTTTCGCGCCGCGTATCGCGTTCGACGCGGGGCGGGGCGGGGCGCACCCGCGACGGCAGCCGGTCATAGCCGAAGTGCCGAGCGACTTCCTCGATCAGGTCCACTTCGCGCGTGATGTCGGGCCGGAAAGACGGGGCTGTAACGCTCCATCCCCCTCCCTCGCGCCGTTCAGTTTGGAAACCCAGCGAGCGCAGGATGCGTTCGACTTCTTCGCAAGCAACTTCGGTCCCCAGAATGCGAACGATTTCCGATCGGCGGAGCACGAGAGCCTTTCGCTCCAGCGGGCGGGGATACACATCCATGACGCCATGCAAAACCTGGCCGCCGGCGACTTCCGCGATCAGCGCGGCGGTCCGGTCGAGCGCCACAGGCGCCATCTCGATATCGGCCCCGCGCTCGAACCGGTGCGAAGCTTCGGTGTGCATCCCGTGAGCTTTCGAAGTCCGGCGAATCGATACCGGATCGAACCACGCACTCTCGAGCAGGACGGCGCGTGTCGAGGTGGAGATCTCCGAGTCTTCGCCACCCATCACACCTGCCAGCGCCACGGCGCGCTCGGCGTCGGCGATCACCAAGTGGTCAGCCGCGAGCGCCCGGTCAACGCCGTCGAGCGTGCGGAGGTGCTCCCCGGTCTTGGCGCGGCGGACGATGATCTTGCGCTGGCGAAGGCGCGCCAGGTCAAACGCGTGCAGCGGATGGCCGAGTTCCAACAGAACGTAGTTGGTGATGTCGGCCACGTTGTTGATGGGCCGCTGGCCGACAGCTTCCAGGCGCCGCTGGAGCCAATCGGGCGAAGGTTTAACTTGCACGTTCTCAATCACGCGTCCGCAATAACGCGCGCAAAGGTCGGGGTCGGCAATCTCGATCGCGACCGCCTGCGCCGCCGCGCCGCCTGATTCCTTTACTGCTATTTCCAGGCGCTTGAGCGGCTGGCGAAAGTAAGTGGCCATCTCCCGCGCCACGCCATAGTGGCTGAGGCAGTCGGGACGATTGCTCGTCACCTCGAGCTCAAGGACCGTGTCGTCGCCCGCCCGCGCTGTGCCTTCCACGTTCAGCCCGACCGTCGTCAGGGCGGACTTCAACTCGCGAAGGTCAGCGGGAAGGGCGACGAATTCTTTTAGCCACGAGAGCGAAATCTTCATCAAAGTCCAAGGTCAAAAATTTGAAGAGTCGAAAGGTCAAAGGTTGAATCCTTCAACTTTTTGACTTCTCAACTTTTTCGACTTTCCACGCCCCCCATCAAAACTGTTCAAGGAACCTCACATCACTCTGAAAGAAAAGTTGAATGTCGTTGATGCCGTACTTCAGCATCGCGTACCGGTCGATGCCCAGACCGAACGCCCAGCCGGAGTATTTCTCCGCATCGACGCCGCCGTGGCGAAGCACTTCGGGGTGGACCATGCCGCAACCCATCACTTCGATCCAGCCGGACTGCTTGCAGACCCGGCAGCCCTCTCCGTCGCAGAAGACGCAACTGATTGAGACCTCGCCGCTCGGCTCGGTGAACGGGAAGAAGCTGGGCGAAAAGCGCGTGCGAACCTTCTCGCCGAAAAACTTCTTGGCGAAGAAGTCGAGCGTGCCCTTCAGGTCGGCGAACGTGATGTCGGCATCAACGGCCAGGCCCTCGATTTGATGAAACATCGGCGAGTGCGTCGCGTCAGGGTTGTCGTGCCGGTAGCACTTGCCGGGAATAATGATGTAGAGCGGCGCGCCGTGCTTCTCCATGGCGCGAATCTGCACGGGCGAGGTGTGTGGGCGCAAAGCCGTCTGCGCGTCCACGTAGAGGGTGTCCCAGTCGTCGCGCGCCGGATGACTCTCGGGAATATTCAGCGCGTCGAAGTTGTAATAAACCGTTTCAACTTCGGGGCCGGTTTCAATCGAGAACCCAAGCCCGAGAAAGATCTCTTCGATTTCGCGCTGCACGCGCGTGATGGGATGAATCGAGCCGATCGGACGTCGGTAGCCGGGAAGGGTTAAGTCAGTTGCGGCAACCGTTTCCACTGTCAGTTCGCCGTGAGCCGTCGCCGTTACCGTCGCGCTCGCCGACAGGGTCATGTCCTTTAACAACTGTTCAATTTCAATAGTTGCTGAGGCCCTGCGAAGCTCGTTGAATAACTTACCGACAGTTGGCTTGATTTCTCTCGCTGCTTTCTTCAGCCAGTTTTCGTCGATCGACGACACGAGTCCGTTCTTGCGTGCCAGCCAGCGGTCGCGAAGCGCTTTGCAGAGGCGGTCGCGCTCGGCTTCGCTCGATGCGCCACGCGAAACGAGCGCCTCCCGCTCCTTCTCCATCGCCGCGCGGACTTCGGCGAAGAGAGACTCCACTCCCGCCGCGTCGGTGACGCCGAGTTCAGCGAGGGTTTTTCGGACTTTTTCCTCAACGCTCATTTTGAGGACTGGCCACTACCAGTTTGCGGCGTCGGCGCGCCAACCAAGTAGCGGCGATGAAGATCAGGGTTCCGTAAAAGCAAGCATCCACAAAGAAAATGATGCCCACAACCTTTGAAACCCTGTCTTCAAAACTCCCTTGGACATCTGCGTACATTGCCAGTGGCAACCCGGGTGAGAGAATGAACCTGACACTTTGCGGCACACTCGGGTTGTCTGTGTTCGCCACTAAGATGATGGCAATCAAAACTCCGAGCGCTGCCGAACCTATCACCCGCTTCAACATTACGTTCCCTGGAGCGCGTGCGTTAGCTGCCGACTGCCGACTGCTGACTGCTGACTGCCTGCTTCACTTTACCCGCCAGCTCAGCAAATCCCGCGGCGTCGCGCGCCGCCATATCGGCCAGAACTTTCCGGTCGAGCAGAATTCCCAGCTTTTTCAAGCCGTGGATGAACTGGCTATAGGTGAGGTCGTTGAGCCTTGCGGCGGCACTGATGCGGACGATCCAGAGGCGGCGGAAATCGCGCTTGCGCTGCCGGCGGCCGCGGTAGGCGAACCGGCCCGCGCGGTCCGCGGCCTCCTTCATGAATTTGTAGAGCTTGCTTTTGCCGAGAAAATAGCCTTTGGTCTGCTTGGCGAGCTTCTTCCGACCGGCGCGGCGCACAGTGCCGCGCTTTACTCGAGGCATGGGGTTTTCTCCTTTCGATGAATTTCAGGGCGATGAAGGCACCCAGCCGTTGGCCTTCCCGCTCCTGCGGAGAACAGAAAGCAATCGGCACAATGCAGGAGGCAATCAATCACGTTTCCAAGGACTGCCTGCTGCTGACTGCTTTCTGCCTACTATCTTCCGTACGGCAGCATGGCCCGGACGTGACGGATGTCCGCGGCCGAAACCGTCGTGGTCTGGTCGAGCTTGCGTTTACGCTTGCTCGGCTTGGAAGTCAAAATGTGGCGGGCGAAAGCGTGCCCGCGGATGACTTTTCCTCCCGCCGTCAGCTTGAATCGTTTGGCGGCGCCTTTATGGGTCTTCAACTTTAACTTCGCTTTAGCCAACTTTATCCTCCGAAGGTGCCGCAGGTTCAGGCGCGGCCGCGACTTTTGCAGCGCCGACCGCCGGTCGAGGCATTAACTTCGCCGGCATGGAAGCGGCTGGTGGTTGTGCGGGGGCAGCCTCGGGCTTGGGGCGCGCGGGCGCCGCACCTTTTGCTCCTACAGCTTTCTTGTTGGGCGCCAGAATCGCCGTCAGAGTCGGTCCTTCCTGGCGCGGCCGCGCTTCCACGATGCCCACTTCGCTCACTTCCTGAATCAGCCGCTCGATCATCTGCATGCCGATACTGCGGTGAGCCATTTCCCGACCGCGGAAGGTCACCGTAGCCTTCACCTTGTTGCCTTCCTGCAGGAACTCGATGATGTGGTTCTTCTTCACTCCAAAATCGTGTTCCGAAGTTCGAGGCCGGAACTTCACTTCCTTTAATTCGATGGATTTCTGATGTTTCTTGGCCTCATGCTGCCGCTTGCTCTGCTGGTAGAGATATTTCCCATAGTTGATGATGCGGCAGACAGGCGGATTCGCGGTGGGAGCGACTTCCACCAGGTCCAGGCCCTGGCTGCGGGCCTGTCGAAGGGCTTCGAAGGGCGGCATGATGCCGAGCTGCTTGCCCTCTTCGTCAATCACACGAATTTCTTTGGCTCGAATCCTTTCGTTTATGCGTACTGAACGGTCAGCGATAAATCATCCCTCCTGGCCACTGGGGCCAAAAACCTAACACTGAGTCTCTCTCAGTCCCCGACAAATCATAGGTTTGAAGGTGCTCCCCAGCTTACCATGTTGTGGCGCGGGTGTCGATAAGCTGGCGAATCCATGGAATCAGCTCGACCAGCGGTCGGAAGCCGGCATCGCCCGTGTCTCTGCGGCGCAGGGCCACACCCTTGCCCTGGATTTCGCGGTCGCCTGCCACCAGCATGAACGGGACCTTTTGGAGTTGCGCGTCGCGAATGCGCGCATTGAGCTTTTCGTTGCGGTCGTCGAGTTGCACGCGAATGCCCGCGGCGCGCAACTGCGCGGCGACGTCGCGCGCGTAGTCGGCGTGTTTCTCGCTGATGGGAAGCACCACGGCCTGAACGGGCGCGAGCCAAACCGGAAACGCCCCGGTGTAGTGCTCGATCAGCACGCCGAAAAAGCGCTCGATCGATCCGAAGAGCGCGCGGTGCACCATCACCGGAGTTTTCGGATGGCCGTCGGGCGCGACGTATTCCAATCCGAAACGCCGCGGCAGGTTGAAGTCGAACTGCACGGTGGTCAATTGCCACGGGCGGCCGATCGCGTCCACCAGCTTCACGTCAATCTTCGGGCCGTAAAACACCGCTTCACCCGGCATGTGCTTGTAGGGAATTTTCATCCGGTCGAGGGTGTTGCGAAGCGCGCCTTCGGCGAGGTTCCATTCGTCTTCCGTGCCCGCGTAATGCTCGGGATGCGCGGGGTCACGCGCCGAGAGTTCGACTTCGTAGCGGTCGAAGCCGAATGTCTTGAGCACCGTAAACGCGAACTCGACGCAGGCTTCGACTTCCAACTCGAGCTGCTCGGGCATGCAGAAAATATGCGCGTCGTCCTGGGTAAACCCGCGCACGCGCATCAGGCCGTGCAACACGCCCGAGCGCTCGTAGCGATATACGGTTCCGAGCTCGGCGAAGCGCACCGGCAATTCGCGATAACTGCGCCGGCGAGACTGGTAAATCAGAATGTGTCCCGGGCAGTTCATGGGCTTGAGCTGATATTGGTCGTTCTCGACGTCCATCGCGCCGAACATGTTCTCGCGGTAGAAATCCGTGTGCCCGCTGGTCTCCCAGAGGTGCAGGCGCATGGCGTGCGGAGTAAACACCATGTCATAGCCGCGCTTGATCAGCTCGTCGCGCAGCCAGTCCTCGATCACCTTGCGCACCATGCCGCCCTTGGGGTGCCAGAAAATCAGCCCCGGCCCGGCGTCGTCCTGAATGCTGAAGAGTTCGAGTTCCTTGCCGAGCCGCCGGTGGTCGCGCTTCTTCGCCTCTTCGATTTTGACCAGGAATTCGTCGAGGTCCTTGGGAGTGAAGAACGCGGTGCCGTAAATGCGCTGCATGGGGTGCGAATGCTCGTCGCCCTTCCAGTGCGCGCCCGCGACGCTCAAAACTTTGAACGCCTTGATGCGGCCGGTCGAGGGGATGTGCGGCCCGCGGCAGAAGTCCAGGAATTTTCCCGTGCGATAGGCGGAAAAGACCGGGTCGGCCTTCTCTTCGATGAGCTGGCACTTCAGGAACTCGCCCATCTGCTCAAAGAGTTTCTTGCCTTCTTCCTTGGGGTAATACACGCGCTCGTAAGGCAGGTCGGCCTTCTGGAGTTCGCGCATCTTGGCTTCGATTTTCGCCAAGTCGTCTTCGGTGAATGGCTTCTCGCGGTAGAAATCGTAATAGAAGCCGGTCTCGGTGGGAGGCCCGATCCCCGGATGCGCGTCGGGATAGAGCTCGGTCACCGCGGCGGCAAGCAAGTGCGCGGTCGAGTGCCGATAGACTTCCAACCCTTCGGGCGACGACGGAGTGATGAACTGGATCGGCCCGCTCTCTTCAATCGGAGACTTGAGGTCGATCAGGCGAGAATCCACCTTCGCCACCAGCGCGTCATTCGCCAGGCGCGGCCCAATCGATTTCGCCACTTCCAGCGCGGTGACACCCTGAGGGAATTCCTTGGTGGTCCCGTCGGGAAAGGTGAGTTGAACGTTCGGCATCCTGACTGTGCTTTCCGATGCGTAGTGGCGACTTCGCGTCGCCACCGTGTTGTCACCCTGAGGAGTCCCGATGTTCTTTATCGGGACGACGAAGGATCTGTAGTTGCCATTGGGAGACCGGCAGATCCTTCTCCCGCTCTGAGCGGGATCAGGATGACAGGGCCGGTACGTCTCCCAGCAGCCTGTTAACCCTCAGGATACAAAACACTAACTTAGCAAATCTCGCCGCCCGCGGTCAAACGGCCCGTTCCGCGGATTTCTCAGACTAGAGTGCGCCTAAGTCACAGCCAGAATGAAAGTCTCCGTGTCCTCTGTGCGTTCAAAGCTCTAACGCAGAGGCCACAGAGAACCTCTGTGAAATCTGTGTTGATCATCTTTTCGCAGGCTGGTGCCCCGAAAGGTCGGGGCGCCAGCCTGCGAATGCGTCGGGAGTGATCCTGGATGACTGCGACTTCCTGCCGTTCGGGTCGGAGCGGTGCTTCGCCGGCAACAGCACGAACCACCACAAATTCACCGGCAAAGAACGCGACGCCGAGCGGATGGCGCGTCTAAAAGGTCGTCGGCTTCGTCAAGCGAAAGACGCTCGAGTCTTTTGTCGATCCTGGTAATCGGTTAGGCTCGCGTCGGCGGCCAGGTTCCACGACACATCTACTCGACCTCGACCAATTGGGACCATGGTGGCTTCTTCTGACTCCTGTTCTTCGGCTAGCGGACGATTGACCCGAAGTTGTCAATAGTGAGACATTGGCTAGCAGTGTGTTCGCTAACATTCGATCGAGCTAGCTTCGGCTAACTACCGTTCTTTCAGAACAATACGGACACTAAAGGGACAGTTTTGGACCATCCAAATGAAACACTTTCCATTAAAGGACTTGACAAATGAATCTTGCCTCCGTAGAGTCCCGCACTCGGACGTGGGTCTAAGATCCTAGGCCTGCTCCACAGAATGCCGTGCAGGTGCCCAACAAAATGGTGTGCCTTGACGATCTCGAAGCAATCGGACATTCGCTCGGCAACATCCATCAGGCCCTACGGACTCTTAGCTACTACTACCCGAGACTCTCCCCCGAGTTGCGGGCCCGCAAGTTTCGCGATGTCTCTACCCGCCTGAGCAGCTTGGCCAGAACCGCCCGTGGTATTACCCAATCCCAAAAGCCCGAGAGGAGCCGCAACATGCTACAACAGGACTTGGTCTACTCACTCATCCAACTTGCCAACGAAGCCGACGGCGTCTCGCAGCGCGCCGCAACAACCAGCGAGCTTCCCGACCCGATCCGCGCCGGAGTCCTTGACCGAATCATGCAACTTGCCAGCTTGTTGCGCCTCTTGGCCACGCAAATCAACCAGCTCGATCCCCGGGCCCAACCCCTCAATATCGATATGGCTGCTTAGCCGCAACGCCGTGCTGTAACAAGGCAGGAACATCCATGAGGCGTCACCGGTCGGCGCCCCGACCTGTCGGGGCGCCAGCCCGCCTGAAGGGAGATTTGGTGGACCTGGGGAGGATCGAACTCCCGACCCCCTGGTTGCAAACCAGGTGCTCTCCCAGCTGAGCTACAGGCCCGCGCGCCAATCCTGAACATACTGACGAGGAAACCGCGAATCGTCAAGAGGCGGAGTCAAACTTGAGGGCAGGGACATTTCTGATCAGGATTCATTTTGAAGAAGGCGGAGAGAGAGCTTGACAGCGTCCCAGAGGGGAAGCCGTGTAGAAGCGTTCCCTAGTCCTGTTCACGCAGAAACTCGATGTGGGCCAATTCCGTGAGGATCAAGTCCAACTCGCGCGACACCTCGGGAGCGGGAAGCTGCTGCATATCGACTCGCGCCTTTAGCCACTTCAGACGTCCCTCAAGTTTGGTCATCCGGCGGCTATTCCCGGTGGACAGAGCCTCCATCCTCTGCGAGAGCCGATTCGCGACCGGCTCGAAATCGCGCAGCTCATCATTGCTCCGGAATCGGATGGTCTGAAAGTCTCCTTCGGAGATTCGTCCCAACCCCTGCCGCAGTTTGTAGAGAGGTCCAGCGACCTTGTTGGAGCGGTAGAGCGTGTACAGAGCCGTTACGGTGGCGGTAATTGCCAGTGTCGCCCAAAAGGAGACGTGCAGATTCAGAAGTTGGTCGTAGAGGATCGCCTGCTCCAACTGAGTCTGGGCCTTCTCGGTGTTTTTCTGCAGGGGGTAGAAGAGGAGCACTGCAAGAAAAGCCGTTTGGACGGCTGCAAACACCGCGAGCGGAATCAGCATTTTGTACTGAAACGCCGGATCGACGATGATCTGCCGTCGGACCCAGGTTCGCCGCCTTTCGGGCGGGCTCTGTGGCTTCACTTCACCAGCGCCTTTATCCACACTCGCCTCCGTCTATTCTGCGATTTCCGTCCGGAAGAGGGATCAACTTCCAAAATGTTCACTGGCGCGATTGTAACTCAAATGGCAGCGGCGACAAGCCAGAATCGACGACCGCAGAAGGGGCGGCGGCCTCCCTGGAACCAGTCTGACAGGAAAGGTTCCCAAGTGTGGTTCGTATTCGCCCCCGACAGTCGGTTTGGCAAGGCCTGTGAAGAATTGCGTCTTGGTTCCGTCGGGCCTTATAATCCCAATCTCAGGGTGCGGTCGGGCAGATACGCTGAGCATTTGCACCTCCGGCCTCGAGGCGACGGAGGAAGAAACCAGCCAAGCCGCAATCCCTGTCGGAATCTTAAATCCCCTCCTACCGGAGACTCCTGAAATGGCGGAAGAATCTCGCAAACGGCAGACGGATCGAATCTCACTCGCGATTCCGATTCGTGTCTCCGGAAAAAGCGCGACGGGCGAGACGTTTGACGTGGATAGCCGCACCATCGTTCTGAGCCGGGACGGGGCGTCGATCATCCTGAAGCAGCCGCTGGCGCCCGAGCAGAAGGTCACGATTCGACATATCCCCGCCAAGAGAGAGTCGCTCTTCCGCGTCGTCGGAACCATCGGCGGTCAAAGCGAAGGCTCCGTGTACGGAGTGGCGCAGGTGGACCCGAACCCCGATTTCTGGGGGATTGCCTTTCCGCCCATGGCGGACTCCAAGCGCGTGGTCGGCCGCCTCCTGATGGAATGCTCGGTGTGCCAGAGCCGGGACGTCGTGTACATGAACGAAATCGAAGTACAGGTGTTCCAGGCTAACCAGTCGCTCTCTCGGCCCTGCGGGACCTGCGCTCAATCCTCTGTCTGGCGCGGAGTGCCCTCGGGCCTTCCCGATCAACAGACCGCGAAGCCCGGCGCAGATTCCGCCGCCCCGGATGGCGGCGTCGCGCCACAGCCCGCCACCATCGGCCGGCGGCGAAATACTCGTGTCAACACGCGATTAATGGCCTGTATTCGCCAGGCGGGCTTCGGCGACGAAGTTGTGATGACCGAAAACGTCTCCCGAGGCGGCCTCTGTTTCCGAAGCTCGAAGGGCTACCATACCGGAACTCCCATCGAAGTCTCCGTCCCCTACTCGCCCGGGGGCGCCAACATCTTCATTCCCGCGCGCATCGCCCACGTCCTCAAGAAAGCCGACGACGAGTTCAGCCGCGTTGGAGTCGCCTACATCCAGGGCGACGAAGTCTTCCGCCCAAGGTAACCCCGCAGGGTCAGCCGATTCGACACAGGCCATCCGCAGCGCCCGTGCACTCGGGTCAAGTATTGGCCCGATGGATGTGAAGTCCGACGGGGAGATTTCCGAAAAACTTTGGTGGGCCCGGGTAGAGTTGAACGACCGACCTTCCCGATTTCATCGGGACGCTCTCGCCAACTGCTCCATCCAGGCATGGCTCTTCATTTTCTTGATTGCACGTTCGCGCCGGCTCGCTTCCGAGCGCGTGGCGAATTCTTCCGTGTGAATCACTTCCCAAGGCCCACGGTTCCGCGTCGAGGAAGCTCGACCTTGGTTGTGTTCAGCCAAACGCCTTGCCACATCTTCCGTGTGGCCGACGTAGAATCTCCCACTGGAAGTGCTCCGCAGAATGTACAGGTAGAACCTCATCGGGGAATAACTTGGTGGGCCTGGGTAGAGTTGAACTACCGACCTCACCCTTATCAGGGGTGCGCTCTAG
>JBHGBD010000042.1:0-28050 GCA_041946825.1 Terriglobia bacterium
GCTGATTCTGCAGCCCCGGAATCCGCACTGCCGCCTGTCTAGAAAGGTGTGGATTCTTGACGGGGAATCCGAACCTATGGTGAACTTTCGGCAGACCTAGCTAGAATAGAAGTGTTCACACGAGTACGTTTGGTTCCCCGACGTAGGTTCGAAACGGCTTGGGCCGCCCAGAACGGACGAGAATAGGATGCGCGGTGGTCACCGATTTGAATTCGAATGCCAGCTCTTGGGAGGGACAGGTTGACAATCGCCGCGACTTTCGATAACTATGACGGTGAGCAGGCGAAAGTAGTCTCGTGCTTCCAAAGTAGGTCATGAACCGACCCACTTCACAGTACGTCAAGCTCCTCGCCATTGATGATGATCCTCTGACCTTGAACTTCCTTCGGGCTGCGCTGACCAGCGACGGTGTGGAGATTCTCACCTCCACCGATCCCGAGGAAGGCCTCAAGCTGGTGTTTCGCCAACGCCCGCAAATCGTCTTATTGGATCTCATGATGCCGAAATTAGGCGGGATGGAAATGCTGGAGAAGATCATTACCGCCGACCCCTCCATCGATGTCCTGCTCCTGACGGGGGATTACTCAACCGACTCGGCTGTCCAGGCAGTTCAGAAGGGCGCGTGTGACTATTTGACCAAACCGATTTCCGTCGAGAAGCTCCGCGAGAGGGTGGGCAGGCTCATCGACGAATGCCGGCCGCGACAGCGGCTCGCCCAACTTGAACTTGAACTCCTGCAGACCGCTCAGTTCGAAGGCATCGTCGGCGGTAGCCCCTTAATGCTTGAGTTGTTTGCCCGCATCCGACGTGTTGCTCCGCATTTCCGGACGGTCCTGGTAACCGGAGCGACGGGAACGGGGAAAGAATTGGTTGCGCGCGCACTTCACAGACTGAGCCCCGTCAACTCCGGCCCCTTCGCTGTACTCAACTGCGCTGCCGTGGCGGAGACACTGTTCGAAAGCGAACTCTTTGGGTACGTCAAGGGCGCTTTTACGGGAGCTACGCAGGACAAGGTCGGGGTGTTCGAATACGCGACCGGCGGAGTACTCCTGCTCGACGAGATCGGCGACATGCCATTGGCTACCCAGACCAAACTCCTGAGAGTCATTCAAAACCAGGAGATCCAGCGAGTGGGGTCACCTGCGACGCGCCCCGTTGACGTGCGCGTGATTGCGGCCACCAACCGGGATCTGCGAAATCTGGCCCTAAACGGAGGATTCCGCGAGGACCTCTTCTTCAGGCTCTCAACAGTTGAGTTGCGTCTTCCCTCTTTGCTGGAACGCATGGAAGATTTGCCACTTCTGGAGGAGTACTTCTTGGAGCGGTTCGCGACTCAGTACAACAAGCCTGTCGCCCAACTAAGCCGGCGGGCTCATGGTGTCCTAGCGCGTTACCCCTGGCCCGGGAATGTCCGCGAATTGGAGAATGCCATTGGCCACGCATGCATGATGACGCAGTCGAACCTGATCGACATCGAAGATTTACCGGAGCATTTTCAGGGAGCAGTCCCCAGAAGTGTTTTTCCAGATCACGAATTGATTTCCCTGGAGGAAGCCAAGCGCCGACATGTGAACCGCGTTCTTGAACGCGTGAATGGCAGCAAAGTGAGAGCTGCAGAGATCTTGGGGGTCAGCCGGTCAACCGTATATTCCCTTATTTCCGAGCCTGAACCGGCGTCTGAAGAGGATCCCTGAGAGTCTTTTGGGCATGAATCCCAACCGTCTCCCCCCTGTCCCTGCGGTACCATTCTAAGGAAATCCCCGCGGAGGACCTATTTCCCAGCCGTTTCTCGTACCTGAAAAGCGAAGCAAACTCCGACGGGTCTTCAACCATTCTAGAAATAACTGAGGCACAACGCCGGAAGTGCGCAGCTTCCAAACGTTGTGCCCCAGGTTGAGATGCAGCGCTCCTTACGCTGCCTGCTTCCTCGGTCGTCCCACCGGCCGCAAGCGTCTTACCGGTATGACAAACTGCTTCGGGAGATGCTTGGCCGGTTCCACCTTCATCGGCTTGCCGATCTTGCAGGCGGTCAGCACGTACTCGAACAACCGCCTCAGCCACCGCTCACCCCCGCTGCTCGGGGGGAGCCTCAGATAGGTCTGCACGACGTTCCGCAGCGTCGTCTCTAGCCTACCTTCGGGGGTCATCGCGTCTTTGCGCCGTAAGGCCTTTGAAGCCTTGCGCGTCTCCACCAGCCTGGTGACAAATTCCGCGGCGTCTTCCTCACTCGGGTCCTTGGGCAGTTCGTGCGCCTGAAGCGCCGCCTCGAACGTCCTTGATCCGATGTCCACGCCGTTCACCACTGCCGCTTCCAGTACCCGCCGCGGCAGGGATTTCGTCTCCTCGTATAACCCGATCAACCGATAAGCGGTTGCGGGCGGCAACCCTATGCCTTTCAGATAATCCTTGAAGAATCGCTTGGGAATGACTTCATCCCGCAATTCCACCAGGATCTTTCCCACTTCGGTCCGGTTGCTGACGAGCGTTCTGGCTGATTTTTCACACGCCTCAAACGCCTCCAGCAATCCACTCCGGAGCCTGCTTTCACGGCTCCTCTGGTCGTCGTTGAGTTTCGCCAATATTCGGCGAAGCTCGGTATCACGTGCCTTCACCAGCAGTTTTCCTCCTTCAATTTGCCGCCGCGTTTGCGGCGGGTTGGGCCCTAAATCCCAAATTGAGATTTAGGGACGGTTAGACCCTCGGAGAGTTACTTTCTCACTCTCCTCAGGCTTGCCACCTCGTTCCCGATACGCGAAACATCTGCGCATCCGAACTAGATGGCTCGGCACTGCGGAGACACTCGCCTTGAGGACCCCGAAGCGCCTAGTCGTTTCACGATTTGCTGGCGCCCGGCGTTAGCGTCTTTTCTGTGGTTCAGGGACCGCTACTGGGTGGGTATAGCCGACCGACGAATTCCAATCTCGCCTACCCAACGGTGAACCTCAGTGCAAATACTTCGCCGTCGGTCGACTGCCACTACCATCTTAGCACAGGAACCCCAAAAAGCCAACCGAATTCGTCGCTGATTGCACGTTCGCCCTCCAGAGACGACGGAACTGGACAATCTGTCCCTTGCTCGTGCCCAGAAAGCACGAACATTAGGACCTGGTTGAGACAGAAATACACTCTTCCGGGACAAGGACCGCCATTCCGCCGGATTTGGATGCCATTCAGATAGATCCAAGCAATTTAACACCCGCCGAAAAAGGTGGATTCCGGACCACGCAAATGCCGGGGGATACCGCTACTGGTCCTTTGGATCTAATAACGAAGACGCGCCACCTCCACGGGCGCTTGGCGAGACAGTTTCCCGGCGGCGTCACCTTGGACTGCGAGGTGGTCGTCGTTCTTCGCTGTCGTGTGAACGTGAATAGTCTCCTTGAGGAGCCCGAAAATTCAGCTCGCACTCGGTGGCTGATCGAGTTTGTTGCGTTCAAAGTGTTTCCGAGGCGTTTCTGTTTCCCGGCAACGCAGTCAGCCAGGATGTCGCGGTTAAATGCTATTTGTCCTGCGCAGACCGTGTGCGGCATGGATGGAGTCGGAACCAGCGTGCGCTTCGAACTCCATGCCCCTCGTTTGCGGAACAACTCTTGAGGCCCTTTACAGCAAGGCGAAGAAATAGACGGACTATAACCCCTGCTACAAAGAAGGCGCTCCAGACTTATCCTGTGCATGCTGAGGCAGCAGATGATGAATTGCCGCTTAAGCGGCAATCGGCAAGTCAACCGTCTTATGGACGTACGAGAGGTGTTTTATCTTTGCCGCAGTCAATCGCAGCAGGGAAGCGGTCTGAAGGACGCGGTCTGAGGTTGCCGTCCGCATTGGAAGCGGGAGTTCTTCCACCATTGTGATCTGCGCGGACAGGAGTTCCGCCTGATCAGCGATTCCGAGGAGCTGATCAATGAGATACGTTGGCCGCGCTTCCCGTCCGCTGTCGTCCGTGAATTCGCACCGCAGGAGTCTGGCGGCGATCCGTTGGAGGGCACGCGCCACTATGATCAGTCGCGAGTGCTTCACAGGGACGCTAAGTCGCTGGCCGAACTGAATCACTCCCGCGAGGGCCATCTGCGCATCGCCAAGAGCATCTGCAGCCTCTTCGAGGCTCAACGGGACCGGAGTAGGTAACGGGCGCATGGCCATAGTATTTACAATAAAGTATACTTTACCGCCGCGAGATTTGTCAAGTCGTGACGATTTGTTCGATTGACGATACTGCTATTGCCCTTGCTTAACGCGGCGGTAAACAGTGGCTTGACCCTACGCCATCGCTAAATCAGGCTGACAGGCACGCTAGGCTTCCCGCAAAGGTTATGACATGAGCATCGCTCAAAGGTTGCGAGCGCTCCATGAGGCGAGATGTTGGTCTCAAGGCCGTATCGAAGAGGGCATCGGCCTCTTATGCTTGTCCGTCTTCCGCGTCGAGCGCCGGCACAACCTCCCCGAATTCAAAATGCTGGAGAGGTGGGCCAAGCCTCTGAACCTTCAGCTGAACGGGCTCTTCTGTGAGGATAAGCGCAAACCCATAGCTCGCAAGTTTCCTATAGAAACAGTCCTCGCCAGGTAAGAAAAGAGGCTACTCAACCTTCTTCGGCGAATGCCGGAAAGAGATGAGCGCTTGTTGCTCGGCTTGGCACGCGCGGCTGTCGTAAGGCGGCGAGGGCGTGATCGTAGGCAGTGAAATGTCAAACCGGGGTGTGGTCCCATCCGTAGCGCTTTTTGTCAGTTGCAGCCGGTCTTTTCTGCGGTGATTGAGAACGTGCTGTATGCAAACCCTTTTGTGATGACCCCAGCCTCGTCTTAATCACAAGCTGGCCCTTTTCTTAAGTCGCCTGATAATGTCATTCCTGGCGTATCCAAATGGTAATTTGTCCGGGCAGAACCACACCCATATCAAGCTTGTGCCATTTTACGTTCGAGAATGAAATCTTGCGTGGGAACCAAATCGGGGGAGGCAAAAGGCGCGCCCACCGGAGATTAGTGGCCCTTCTCTTTGTGATAAAGGCCGATGTCGATTGGGAGCCTCTGGGCTAAATATGTTGCCCTCTTTGTTTTTCAAAGCACGGCGCCAGCAGACAAAAGCCTGCGTATATTAACGAGCAGACAGTTATTAATAGGCAGACCAGCCCAATCATTACTGCGGCACCGATGAAAAGCATATTCGTAATCATACAGACTGATTCTCGCCCGCTGCGGTGTAACCCGCAATGGTACGGAAGTACCGCCGCGGTCCGAAGACCCCTGTGGCGTCGTCTGTGTGCGCCCTCAGCTCTGTAAACATGGCGGTGAGCGTCTACGCGTTGGAGGAGAACGGAATGCTGTTGGCGATAATGCGCCTAGTGATTGGAATAAATCGGTCGGTTGCCAGCCAAACCTTACGCCCTGAAACCCCTCTGCGCTGCGAAAGGGTTCAGGGCACATACTACCCCTTGGAGGTGTTTCCATCTGGGTGGTCGCGGACAAAGGAGCGCAACGATTTCTGATACATCCCCAAGGGCTCATTGCGACGTCTTTGAGTCGGGACGGTCATGTGAGTCCGTGTCGGGCGGCTCCTTTGGCTTCCTGAAAATGGATTGCAGGTTGAGTAACAGCAAGCTCAAATCAGGCGGGACATGAGGGGACCCCTCCCAACTTCTCTTTCGCGTGAGCCAAAGCTGGTCAGGGTCCACGCAAGCGCTCAGGATCAGGACGGGAAGAAAACCGGCTCTTTCAGAACTACGAAGCTGCCCGAGGAGTTCGGTCCCCATACTTCCCGGGTCTTGGGTATCAAGAATGACCGCATCAATCCGTCTCTGGGCCAAGACCAGCCAGGAGTCCTGTAAGTTGAACGCGGGAATAGCCTGAAAATCGTTTCTCTCCAAGAAGCCGCAGATGACATTGGCAAGAGCTTCGTGTTCGTCAGCCACCAAAATGGTCATGTGCTGCATCTCCGCCTCGCTCGGGGTGGCCTCTGGCACCCGAGCGAGATACATTCCGTCTGACGGCCCCAAGACACCCACTTAAATTCAGGACGTCAATAGTCGTGAGACGCGTGCCGAACTTTCTGCTCGATTCTACCATAGTCGGCGTCTTCACCGAGGCCATCGCAGACGGTTGCTGAAGTGGGAAGTTGTCTTCGTACGACTCTATCTTACGCCTTGCTTCAGCGAGGGAGGAGCTACCCAAGCACGATAGCGCGACCTGCTATTCGTGGCCCAGCTGAACGCAGGCCCCTTCCTCAACGTCGAGAGCTCAAGTCAACGGATTCGCTGATCCTTAACCGGCTATTCGGCCTAACCGGGTTCTATGCTTTAATATTACGTGCTGGTCCAGACCACGTTCACCGGGAGGCCTGTTTCGGGCAGTCCCATGGCAGTCGAGATTACATCAGGCTGGAGCGAGCAGCCAATTTAGGGCAAGCCGACGAGTTATTGTCCCCGCGCAGATGAGATGGGAAGCCGCGCCTTCCGCCGAAGTACGCGTGCTCCCTTACACTGTGTCATCGTGAATCGACGTGACCCATGCTCCTACAGCTCTCCGAGTCCATTTCAAGGCAGGAGCTAGTTGAGCTCGTCCGGCTGGCGTCCCTTGCGCCGTCTCTGCACAACAGTCAACCCTGGAAGTTCCTATTACAGGATTGCACAATCAAGATCTATCCTGATTTCACGCGGCGTCTCCCAGTCGAAGACCCTGATGATCACGCTCTTTTCATCAGCCTTGGCTGTGCGCTAGAGAATTTGCTGATCGCTGCCCGACACATGAGGTTTGTTCCGGAAGTAGATTACAATCTAAACACGGAGCCTCACGACTGCCTGACCGTTCTCTTAAGGCGTGGTTCGACCGAGGTTGAAGCGCCGCTGTTCAAAGCAATTCCCGAAAGGCAAACGACATGGGGCGGTTACGGCCGGCAGCGAGTCCCGCTTGGACATCTCAAGGAGCTTATGCGGGCAACCGAGCGGGAGGGGGTTTACGCATGGCTACTGGTCGAAAAGGAAGACATCGATCCGGTAATCGAGTTGGCGAGGGAAAGCACTCGAATTCAGTTTGCTAGAAAGGACTTCCTACGCGAGTTGACATCGTGGATTCGCTTCAATCGGGGCGAAGTGGAAGCGCACCAGGATGGCCTTACTTATGCGGCCTTGGGGATGCCGTCTGTTCCGCGCTGGCTAGGCAAACTGCTGATTAACGCTCTCGCCGTGGCAGAGTGGCAAGTCAGGCAGTGTGGGAAACTCATTCGCACCTCCTCGGCGATGCTAGTTTTTACGGCGCGGGAAAACAACAAGATTTCCTGGGTGCAGACCGGGCGCAGTCTCGAACGAATGGCACTGGCCGCCACGTCACTCGGGATCAGATACGCTCTTGTTAATGCCCCCTGTCAAGTTCTGTACGTTCGTAAGCAGTTGCAGAGACATCTTGGCCTTACCGAAGACCACCCGCTTCTCCTAGTTCGTGTCGGGTATGCTCATCCAATGCCCCGCTCCCCTCGACGGCCTGTACAGGGATTGATACTGTAGCGGCGGCACCTCAACCAACTAGGGGGGAAAGCCTCAGCGCGGGAACACCCTGAACCAAATAGGGATGGTTAGGAATTGTCAAGGCGACAACAAGATGGGAATCCGTGTTTTCCGGCGGTTGGCAGCCAGCCTGTCCATCTAGTTCTGACCGGCCATGGCCAAACCCTTCGAGCCTTCCCGTTTGGTTTGAACATGCAACAGCGGGGGGGGAGCAATTCCCGCGGCGCGGATTGTGTTTGGGAATCACTCATTTGGTTGCGCCCCTTGGGAGCGAGTTTAGTCCAGTCGCATGTACCGCGTTGATACTTGCCAAGCAACGCCTCCCGGCGTAGAAAGAGCAGCAAGGTGGAGCCTTGGGTAAACGACCGAACATTTACGACGAACTAGGTGATATCGAGGGACGGAGTTGGTGGCTTTGGACAATAAGTCTTTCCATCTCGATCACGCTGGCCTTGGGTTTCATATTGCTATTTGTCCCCACCTTGAAGGCCGGGATAGCCGAAATCACTCTTCGGCACGTCACCTTCTTGCCGCAGCTCCTCGTTGGCCTGATGACTCTGGTCGTACTTGCGAGTATCTATATAGTTGTTAAACAACGGGAATTGAACCAAATGCGCCGGTTGGTCATATCTACCTACGCCGACGGTCATTCCGGGTGGGCAGCCTACCCCCAGGATTCAATAACCGGCCTTTTGGATCGCCGGGCGCTGCCCGATATTCTGGAAATGGAAGCGGCACGTGCGAATCGTTATCGCGCTCCGTTCTGTATGGTCCTTTCTGACATTCAGGGTTTTCGTAAGGTCAACGAGCAGCTTGGCAATCTGGCTGGCGATCTTATCCTTAAGGGCGTCGGGAAGATCCTGCAGACCACGGCACGCAAGACCGATGTGGCCGTTCGGTACGGGCCCGATGAGTTCCTTTGCCTATTACCAGCTACGGACTCTTCAGGCGGGGAGCATTTCATCCAGCGCGTGAGTAAGGCTATTGAAGGCTCGCCTTCGCTTCACGCGGTCTCCTTGGATTTCGCCCTTGCCACCTATCAACCTGGGGCAGACGCGGATATTGTCCTGGGGGAAGCCGAGCGGGAAATCGAACGGAAACGGATCCGGCGAGACAATCCGCCTCAGACGTCCTCCCCAAATCCTTGAGTTTCCCCGGTCACAGTTACGTCGCTCATCGCAAATGCCAAACAGGTGAGCTGCGCTGACTTCAGTTGGCCCGCGTGGCAAAACCTCTCCGAGCAGATACCCGCCAAACAATCCGTCCAAAGAGGTAATTCCACGATGCTTCCAGCCGCCAAAGCATCGAAAGCTGGCGATAGCCGAAATTCTCCAACAAGGAAAAGGCCAGGAGCAATAGCACATCTCGAGGGGAGCTGTGGCGAGGGAAAAGCGTTTGGTCAATCAGAACCGCAGCTATCGAGATGAAAGTGCTGATGAAGAAAGCGAGTGCGAGGTAAAGTGCCAACTCTTTCCAGTTGACAAGGCCCAGTAAATATAACAGGGGCAGTAGGAAGAGCCCGGACAACTCCACCAGGGGCCCCCCGAGTTCATGGAAAAGATGATGGGGAATTGACAACATGCCGACCACACCGTATCGAGGATTAAAGAGCATGTCCGCGTGCATACGCATGGTCTGCCACAGACCTTCCTGCCAACGCTTTCGCTGCCGGCCCAATGCCCGAGCTGACGTCGGCATCTCCGTCCAGCAGACTGCATCCGGTGCAAAGACGACACGCCAGCCCAGCCGGTGGCCTCGTGAATAGCGGTGCAGGCGTAAGATAAGCTCCAAGTCTTCGGTAACTGTCCGGGTGCTGTACCCGCCCACCGCAACGCAGGCCGACTTCTGGAACAATCCGAACGCGCCGGGAACAATGAGCAAGCCGTTGATGAGACTCCACCCCGCGCGGCCGGCTAAGAAACTTCGCAGGTATTCAACCATCTGGATGATGACCCAGAAGTTCCGTTGGAGGGAAGGCCGGCGCACACGTCCGGCGTCGACTATCGAGCCGTTGACGCCTCGAACGATTCCCCCCACCGCGACGACTCGCCCCTGATCTTCCAGCATCGCACGCAGGGCGTGAGTAAGGGCGTCGGGTTCGACGACCGAGTCGGCATCCATGGCCAAAAAGTAAGGCGTCTGGCAGAAATTGATGCCGGCATTCAAAGAATCAGCCTTTCCCCCGTTTTTCTTGTCGATCAGCACAAGCCTAGGTTCCACGGCGCTTACGTAAACCGCTCGGACTGGTTGAGTGGGAAGAGCGCCGCTTTGCCGGATCTGGACTTGGTAGAGTGAGAACGCTCGGATCATTTCTTGGAGCGTTCCGTCCGTACTTCCATCATTGACTGCAATGACCTCGACAGCGGGGTAGTTCATCGCAAGGAGAGAACGGACACTCTGCGTAATAACCCGCTCCTCGTTATAAGCTGGGACGATCAGAGTAATTGGGGGGACAAGAGTCTTGAGGCGTTCCAATGCCTCGAAATCGAGCGCATGTACCGTGGACTTCCATTTGAAGCGACGACACCAACGGACAGAGAGGAACAACATGGCGAGGTACAGTGCGTTGAGTGATATGAAATACCCCAGCACCAGGACCTTGATGATCCACGCGAGATGATAAAACCAAGTCATTGACACGGTTGGCTAAGCTGAGTTCCGGTCGATCTGCGAACCTGGCGAAGGGGGACCGACCCCCTCCGCCTTCCTGATCGCTCGCGCGATTCGGGGGTCGCACTCTGGGCGCCCAGCGAGTGCCTGCAAATTCGCGCCGAGGCGGGCACCGGAAGCCGCGCGCAGAAAACGAAGCAAGCGCAATCGAATTTTGATATTGGGAAACACCAAGACCATGCTCAAGAGCGGTTGTGTCATCCCAGCGGCAATGAGATCATTGAGGATCGTCTGGCTTTCAGCGTAGTGTACCCTGTCGTGCGGAGAAAGCCCCGCAACGAGAATGTGAAGAAAACCTGCGCGTTGCCATTCCGAAATCAGGGCATTGAAGCTTCTGCGGGAGCCTGTGGCGAGCACCTTGGTTACCACCGCAGCCTTTGTCCCGTAGATCTGGCGGAGAGAAGCAGCGCTACGGTGGCGCACTTCGGCTTGTGGGTCGTCGAGTCCCCGGAGAAGAATGGGTTCAGCCGTGGGTGACCCGTTTCTTCCCAACGCGTCAAGGGCGCGAACTCTGACAAACGGCACGGGGTCAGAAGCCAGGTCAGCCAACGAATCCAAGGCTTCTTCACCCGGTATTCGAGCCAGCGCGCGCGCAACTTTCGCCCGAACCTCCGGGTCAGGGTCTCGAATCGCGGCCGAAAGAGCTGGGAGAGAGGCCGTATCCGCGATCTCGGAAAGCGTCCACGCAGCGATCATCCTAGTTCGACCCTGAGGCGCCCGAAGGAGACCGGTTATCACGTCCGAGTGGCCATTCGCACAGGCAGCCAACGCCGCCGTGAGCGTCAGATCGGGTACATTATTTCGCGGGTCTTGCGCCATGCGAATCAGTGCCGGGAGGCCTCTCGGATCCTTGAGTCTGCCGAGGCTCAAGGCAGAGGTGAGCTTAAGCTCGAAATTCTTATCTCCTGAGGCAGCTTCCAATGCTTCCACACCGCGAGGTTCGCGGATATAGCCAAGTCTCCGCACTGCCTCAATTCGGCGGCCCATGCTACCGCGCCGCGTTTCCCGAAGCCAACGTTCGTAGGTGCCCGTTTCGATGAGAAACTGTTCCGCTGCCCTCCTATCTTCGCCTTCCGCCAATCGGCATCGGTTAATTAGGATCTCTCCGACAATCTCGCGGTTAGCATTATTGCACTTCGACCATAGAGCGCGAAGCGCTTGGGGGGCGGCACCAGGAACTAATTGTGCGGCGAGCACGACCCTTCTTGCCTGTCTCGCGAGTTGCCGTCGATACTGGATGTGAATTAGGAAAAACGCGGCTACAGTTGCGGCGATCGTGGATAGGGCCAAAACGACTACGGCCCGTTGGAGGATGTCCATCGAATCCCCACTCATCATTTGTCCAATCCCGTCAATAAGAATTCCAACGCCGTAGCTCCGAATTCAACATTCATAGGGCGCGGGAACGCAGCTCTCCGATCTGAAATATGTGATGTTTTGCTAGCTTGATCCCCCTGCTGCCTAACCAGCGGGAAATCAACGGCAACAGAATGACAGGACATGAGTCTTCCCGGAATTCGCGTACATCATCCTGGATACTGGGTCTCGGCCCCACCCCAGGATGCTTCTCGGATGGCCAACAGCGTCTCAATCCCTAAAGGTGAATCGGGGTTTTGCGGCATCGGCATGTGGGTAAGCAAGGCGCCCGCCTGCCTTCAGTAAGACTTAGTTGGGGATATGGCGGGAGCATCCACACCCTCTCTCCTTCTGTAATCCGACCTCGGCGAAGGAGCGTTTCTCTCCCTTCAAGGTTTCCATTCTGCGAAGGGCTTCCCACTTCACTCATGTGCGTTGCTGGAATTCTACCGAACCTGACTGCGCCCCGCGCGCTTTTTTTTCATCGCCAATTCAACGCTGGCCACCACGGCCTCCGGCTCGCAGGGCTTCGTTAGGTAATCATCGGCTCCTTGTTTCATGGCTCCCGCCGCCACGTCAACATCGTCCATTCCAGTAAGAACCAAGAAAGCCGTTTCCGGGTACTGCTTGCGCGACAGCGCCAAGATTTCGAGACCAGTTATGCCCGGCATCATCAAGTCCAGGATCACGACGTCAAATGATTGCTGCCGCATGGTGTCCAAGGCCGTTTCCCCGTCCGGGCAATTTTGACACTCGTAACCTTGCTCCGAGAGAAGGTCCGTCAGGAAGCCGCTGACCGCTCTGTCATCATCAACTACCAGCAGGCGTCCTTTCGAAATAGTCCGTTCCATAATCGACCTCCAGCACCGACAAGATCGGTGTCGGATGGTGAACCTCAAGAGGCGTCTATTGGCCCGCCGGTCTGACAGGTGCTACGTTTCACACCAATGCTCGCCGAGGTAGCGCTGGACGCCTTTCCCTCCGTTTTCGAATTCCGGTCCATATGGAGTGCAGTGTCGCGAACTTTCGCGCGGAGTGATTGCTTTGTGTGAAAACCAAAATCCCTCCGCCCGCGCCTCCATCTACCTCGATACACGGCCGACGAGCTCGTGCGGAAGTATACTTCAACAACCGGCCGAATTGCTCCAATCATGAGTGGTCTAGACAGGGGCCATCTATTGGCCTCAATCAACTCGCCCGCGCCTAAAGATTGAGAGAGGCGTTCATCCGTCGTCATGACGGGGTGTCTGATTTTGTCTTCCTTGGCGGTGGGTTACCGGAGCCAGCATTGAGCGTATGTGCAAGCACACCATCCAAGTTGGCACGCTGGGGGATTCGACCCATGATCGCGGTGCGAAGTGGGTCCGCAAGGGGCGCGGCCTTTTCAACGCGGCCCATAATCACTGCGGCTTCTTGGGCTAGATCTCTCAAGTCATCTGCTAAGCTATTCGTGTTCTTGCCTGTCCGGTCATTCAAGATGGGCTGCGGAGGACCAAAGCGCGCTGGAATTGCCTTCAGCCTGCGTCCAGCATCCTTCAGCCAGCGTGACTCGTCAAAACCGAGAGGAGCTCCGCGCACCCGTTTGGATACGACGTAGATTAAAGTCTTCTGGACCTCGGCCAGTTCGTCGATGGATTGTTCGAGTTTACCGTTTGTCATTATCGCCAACGCCAGCAAATTGCAGGACTAGGCGAGAATTGTCCATAAGTCACGACTTGTGGTTAAGCTCGAGTTTCAGAAAGGCCATGCGAGCTAACAAGCTGGGGAATCAGGTAGGGGGGCGTGATGAGTGGCCTTCTCTGTGTACATATTCCCGTCAGCCAAGCCGATTACTTCTCGAATCTGCATCCCCTTTCTATACGCCGCGACGCCGCAACTAAGGCTCAACTGAAATCCACGGTTCGGATCTCCTAAGTTCAGCTTGCGGACTTCCTTTTGAAGACGAGCCTTCGCAAAACCGGCTTGCTCTTCATTGGTATCAGGCATGACGATTAGGAATTCATCGCCGCCATACCGTACCACCGTATCTGAGCGTCGGAACACCCCATTGAGGAGGCGTGCAACCTCGCGAATGGCTTCGTCGCCGACATTGTGGCCAAAACGAGTATTGATGGATTTGAATCCGTCCATATCGATCAGCATGACGGCAAGGCTCGCGTTTGATCGGTCAGCGCGGCTCGTCTCGCGGTGGAGGATCTTGTCCAGGTGGCGACGATTGTACACTTCAGTCAGAGGGTCGACCAGAGCGAGTGACTCGGTAAACTCGGCACGGAGGAGCTGGCGGAGCATCTCCTCCCGGGCCCAACGCAGCTTCCCCCGCTGTTCAATCATATGGGCGTTGTAAAGCACGAGTAAGGCCGTCAGACCGAAGAAGAATTGAGGAAGATAGCGGCTATCCATTCTCAGCTGAGCCGAATTCCAGACGAGATTAGGAAAGACAAGGGCCAGAAAGCCCGCGCACAAGACAACGATAATAAGTAGGTTTTTGGCCCAGATCCCGGACTCCTTCTCATCCAAGGCGTGTATTTGTCGGAGGAGGGTCTCTACCGGGGTCCTCTTGGGGTTGCAACGTTCGGCGTCGGTTCCCGGTTCGTCAAAGTTGGGGGCCATGATATTCGTGATTATTGCATTATTGTGGCTCGCCACTTGTTTTCTCCCGCTCAAAAGCTCGTATTGGTTGCTCGGCTTTCCGGGCGACCGCCGCGTTTCACAACGCAGACTGCCCGCCGTAATTCTAACGTCGTACGCTGCCCCTCGGGAGCGCAATCTTAATCACGTCGCGTTTTACGGGCAAGCTGGCCTACAGGTTAGCTTCCTCATAGCGGCATAACCTATTTCCGGCATAAGTTGGAAGTAGTATGTTACTTTAATTAATAGTTTGCTGTAGTAGAAGGGTGTGTGTCCAATTATGGCGGGTGTTCCTTCAGTACTACTGCTTGACGGCGGTCAGTCGTGAGGATGGAAGAGGGCAGGCAGGGATTTCCGTGTCCGGGTGAGTCTCCGGGTTGGACTACTTTACGGGCAACTGACTGCCGACGGGTTACGACGGATTCACCTCCGGGGCATAGCGGGGAAGCGAAAGCGGCCGGACATATCCCGCCCGGTTTGTCATTGTGAAATAGAGGAGCCTAGCGTGGATTCTGTCGAGGACCGCGATCGAACCCTCCGACAGGTTCTAGTAATTGAGGGCGACGCTGCCGTTCGAAGCTTGACCTTCACAAATCTGGCGCGGCTAGAATGTGACAGCGAAACGGCAGAACATGGCCGCCAAGCTCTTGCCAAGATCCGCCGTGAGAGCTTCGATGCGGTCTTAATAGGCATTTGGTATATACTTACCTCGCTCCAGCCTCGTTTATTTCACGAATCTATGATCTTCGCCCGAACCCAGTTGGCCGGATATTGGTGCCTACGGCGGACGCCGTCGACCAGATCACGCTGGAATTGATGGAGGGTCAGTAGCCGCTCCACGTTCGCGACAATGGATCAAGGAATGAGTTAACCGGCCTCCTGCGAGCGCGGCTCCGCATTCCGCCCGAGACCCATTCACTTTTCCGGGCCTGAAATCTCGGCTTCTCGCCTCCGGGGCTTTCTTAAGAGTTTCGATCAGGAGGCTGTCGGAAGGATTAGCCCCTAACAATCGTGGTTATATACTTTTCAAGCCCGGCGCTGTCTTCGGAGGTAAGGACCGTGAATTCGACAGCCATCCGGTCAGGAGGATCTTTCCTCAAAACTCTGGCTTGGGGATACAAGGCCGATGCTGTAGGCGGAAGCGTGAACTCCAACTGTACCCCCGCAGAGGTAGTTAGCCCCCCCGAAGTTTCTAGGAGCATCCCTCCTTGGCTGATGTTGAGGCTCGCGGACTTGAACTTCTTTTGCCCGGACTGGCAGTTTACTCCCGTACGGAGAGGAAGGCGGGCGTAACGTCTTCGTTCCCGGAGGGCGGCCGCGCGTAGAGCGTTGATCAGGCCCATGAGCTTCTTGGGCGTGACCGGCTTACCCAGGAAAAAACTGACACCTTCTTGGAAGCCCCGGCGCATTGTGTCCGCATCGTCCGCACCCGTCAGCATTACGATGGGAACCTTAGAGTTGGATTGTGAGGCGCGGATATGGCGAGTCAGTTCAACACCGTCCAATCCCGGCATACGCATATCGACGAAGATCGCGTCGAACTTGTCCTTTTCGACCCGAATAGCGGCTTCCCGGCTGTCAGCGAAAGGGGAGACCTCGAACCCAGCGGACTCCAATAGATCCCGGAGCACGCGTAAGACCGCAGGCTCGTCATCCACCACCATGATGTTCAGCGTCATGGGTCGCTTCCGTGTCATCGCCTATTTCCCCTTCATTCCTTCGTACCTGCGACGACAAAGCGCTCGAGTGCGTCGCGGTCTTGGGGTTCTGGTTCAATAAACTCCACGGCTACGCGGCCTGAAGGGTCTCCCCGGATGACCTTTCCAAGCAATCTAAGCGGCTGTCGTGCTCCTGGAAGAGAGAACTCCATTTCGATAACTTGTCCGGTGTCCATCCGTGCCGTGCATTCGAGCAGGATCCCTCCACGCGCCACATCGATGCTGCGGGCCTCGTGACGCTGTCCAGCACAACGACATTCCACCACGGTTCTATGCGGGAGCCGCACATAGCGGCGCCGTTCTTCTAGCGCGGCACCCCGCGCCACGCTGAAAAGCCCTCGCAATTTCTCCGGCGACAGCGGTTTAGCCAGAAAGAATGTAATTCCAGCCTGGAACCCACGTCGCATCATCGCCACAGAGTCGTGCCCAGTAAACATGATGATGGGAACACTGGGGTTCATTGAAGAGGCGCGGATGCGCTCTGTCAGCTCAAAGCCATCCGGGCGCGGCATAACAGCGTCCAGAGCGATGGCATCGAACTTGTCCTCGGCGATGCGTCGCGCAGCCTCCCGGCTATCTGCCAAGGTGAGGACCTCATAGCCGAGAGGCTCCACAAGCTTTCTGAATACGTCGAGAACTTGGGGCTCGTCATCAACAACAAGGATTTTCAAAGCCACTTTGAGACTCCTACGTCGCGGCTGGCGTGATTGAGGTGAAGCCTACATCTCCCCCCTGTGTCAGGCCCAAACAATCGATCTACACTCCATCTCCAAACTCTTTTTGGACACGCGTTCAAGTCCAGGCGCACTCCTGCCGAGCGCCCCGCAACCTTCAAGGCTGATCCAAAACCTCGCGGACTTTGTGCGCCAAGGCGGCGGGAGTGAATGGTTTTTGAATGAAACTCAGCCCTTTCTCCAGCGCCCCATGGCGTACTATGGCATCGTCTGCGTATCCGGACATATAGAGCACCTTCATCCTCGGGTTGAGGTGCTCAAGATTGCGCGCGACCTCCCGCCCACTCATCCCCGGCATCACGACGTCGGTGACAAGGAGATGAATGGGTTTGCCATGGCCTCGTCCGATGCGCAAGGCATCTTCACCTCCGCTTGCCTCTAGGACTTCGTAACCCTTGGACTTCAATGTTTCATAGACCAAGAGACGGACCGCATCTTGGTCTTCTGTGATCAGGATAGTCTCATTGCCCCCGCGCGCTGGCGCCACATTGATTTGCTCCTGTTCTTTCCTCTCTCGAGCCTCATCTATTCGCGGCATGTACACTTTGAACACCGTACCATGACCCAGCTCGCTGTAGGCCCATATCGAACCCCCGCTCTGCCTTACGATTCCGTACACCGTAGAAAGACCCAATCCGGTACCTTTTCCTTTTTCTTTCGTCGTGAAAAAGGGCTCGAAAATATGAGTCTGGGTCTCGGCGTCCATGCCGTGTCCCGTGTCGCTCACTCCCAGCATTACGTACCGCCCCGGAGAGACCTCGTGGTGAGTTCGAACGTACTCCTCACCTAACTCCACATTCGAGGTCTCGATCGTAATCCTTCCACCTTGCGGCGTGGCGTCGCGCGCGTTAACGACTAAGTTCATGATGACCTGCTCTATTTGTCCTGGGTCGGCATGAACCTTGCCCAAGTTGGGGTAGAGATTTGTTTCGAGAATGATATCTTCCCCAATTAGGCGCCGAAGCATCTTTTCTAGATCGGAAACAACTGCGTTCAAATCGATAGTCTGGGGAGCCAGAATCTGGCGACGGCTGAAGGCCAGAAGCTGACGGGTGAGGGAGGCGGCACGCCCTCCGGCCTTTTGGATTTCCACGATAGGGCTTCGGTACGGGCTTTCCGGATCAAGCCTCTCCAAAATCAGATGAGAGTATCCATTGATGACAGTCAGGAGATTGTTGAAGTCATGAGCGACTCCGCCTGCCAATTGGCCGATAGCTTCCATCTTTTGCGCTTGAAGGAGCTGTTGTTCGAGCATCTTGCGTCCGGTCACGTCACGGGAAACCACGACAACCTTCGCAACTTTCCCTTCGCGATCTCGAATGACACTTCCCTGCGACTCGATGAAGCGAATACTCCCGTCTTTCAGCAAGAACCGAAATTCACCTCGTTGCCCAACACCCGAGCGCACTGTTTCTTCGAAAATGCGCTTGATCTTCTCGCGGTCGTCAGGATGAATTTCGTTGAAGGAGACCGTACCGCGAGCCCCTTCGACGTCACCCAAAATCGTTTTGTAGGATGGGCTGTTGTAAACGCGCCTTCCGTCGAGATCGAGGACGGCAATGAGGTCTGCAACGTTTTCCGCGATCAGTCGAAACTGCTCTTCGCTCTCGCGTAGTCGGTCATCGGCGCGCTTACGCTCCGTGATGTCGTGGACCATCAAGAGCACATGCGGGCGCCTCTCGATATTGAAAGGAACAAGGCTGCAATCCAGCCAGACATCCTTCCCGAAGCTGGTGACAACGTGAGTCTCACGTCGTTGCTCCGCTCCATTCAACAGGGCCCTGTCGGCTGTTTCCAGCAAACCCGTCTTCTTCCAGGGTTCAGCCTGTCTGAAGTTCAAGCCTCGTACTTGTTCGATAGTACCCCCAATGATTTTTGCCATCACGGCGTTCGCGGACATACACTGCCCTGTGACAGCATCGAATGTCGAGATTCCCACCGTCGAGGAATCAATCACTCTTTGATTGAACGCCGCAACTTCAGACAATCGCCTTTCGCTTTCGCGCAATGCCTCTTCGGCCCGCCTGCGTTCGGTAATATCATTCGCCAAAACTAGTTCGCCACGTCGCCCGCCGAAGTCCACCCGGTGGGAGGTGATTTCTACTTCGATAAGACTTCCGTCCCTCTTCCTGTGCCTCCAAACACCTGCCTTATCGATACCGCCCCCCGCCCTCGCGACATTCTTCAAGAGGGCATGGACATCTTGGGGAGGTCGTATATCCTTGATGGTCATAGCCAGGAATTCTTCGCGTGAGTATCCATAGTGGACGACAGCAGCGTCGTTCACCTCCAGAAACCGCAGGGTTTCCAGGTCATAGACCCACATGGGCTGCGGGTTGCTGGCAAACAAGAGTCGGTACCGCTCTTCCGAATCTCGCAAGGCGTCCTCTGCACGTTTGCGCTCGGTGATGTCTTCAAGGATCTGAACTACTCCGTAGATGTTCCCCTGATGGTCGCGCATTGGGGAGGTGGATAGGTGCAAGTCGACGAAGGTTCCGTCCCTCTTCCGCCCCCGTATTTCCAGGCCCGTGATGCCCTCGCCCCGCAGAGCCTGAAGTCCTGCCTGTGCCTTCTCTGTCACAATGGGTACGGGGCGTCCTAACACCTCTCCCGCCGACCAGCCGAATACCCGTTGTGCGGCGTTGTTCCACACGAGCACGGACCCTTCCAGATCGACGGCAGCGATTGGAACTGGCGAGGCCTCGATTACCGTACGAAACAGCTCCTGAAGCCCAGCTAAGGCTTGCTCGGCATTCCGGCGCTCGCTGCGGATTCTGGCCTCATTCAACTCGCGTTCGATGGCAGGAATCAATCTCCCGAGATTGTCCTTGAGCAGGTAGTCGGAGGCGCCAGCCCGCATTGCCGCCACGGCGGTTTCTTCCCCGACCGTGCCGGATATGAGGATGAAAGGTATGTCCAACCCCGAGGCTTTGAGAACCTCCAGCGCCTGCAAGGCGTTAAACTGCGGCATGGAGTAGTCAGATAGAATGATCTCCCATTGGACGCGGAGTAAAGCTTCGCGCATGGCAGCGGCAGTCTGAACTCGCTCGAACCTAGGGTCATAACCTTCTCGGCGCAGTTCACGGAGCACCAACGCTGCATCGTCTTCGGAGTCTTCGACGATGAGCATGTGTATTGGCTTGCCCAATTAGACCCTCCCCACCGGAGGCCGCTCGTTCAGAACCAGCCAATAGAGACCCAATTGTCGGACTGCCTCCACGAACTGATTGAAATCGACGGGCTTGCGAATGTAACTGTTGGCCCCCAGCGAGTATCCATTCACTAAATCTTGCTCCTCCTTGGAGGACGTAAGGATTACCACAGGAAGGAGTTTGGTGCGTTCCTCGGAGCGAATGCGACGCAGCACCTCGAACCCATCAACTTTGGGAAGCTTCAAATCGAGCAGGACAACGTCCGGGAGGCTAAGGGATTGGTGGCTGGCGTGCGTTTCGGCGCCAAATAGGTACTCGAGAGCCGCAGCCCCATCCGTTACGTGTGTCACTTCGTTTGCCACGTTATGTTTTCGGAGCGCCCGGAGCGCCAAGACCGCATCGTCCGGGTTATCTTCAACCAGCAGGATTGTTCGCATGTCCATCGGCTTCCTCCTCTGGCTCGAGGGTGAAATAAAATGTGGCGCCCCCGCCGACTTCGGCTTCAGCCCAAACACGGCCCCCGTGGCGATGGATGATTCGCTTCACAGTGGCCAAACCAACCCCTGTCCCCTCAAAGTCCGTGACGGAATGTAGGCGCTGGAATACTCCGAAAAGCTTGTCCGCATAGCTCATATCGAACCCAGCGCCATTGTCTCGCACGAAAAAGAGTGTCTTTCCGCCATTTTCGGCAGTCCCAAACTGAATCCGAGCCAATTCTTTCTTCCCAGTAAATTTCCAGGCGTTGCTGAGCAAATTCTCGAGTACTTGGCGGAGTAGCTGCGGATCGCCCTCGGCCGCGGCCCCACCCGCCACGTCCAACTTCACTCGCCGATGTGGATCACGTTGCCTTAAATCGTCTCCAATGGACTGGGCCAGCGCGCTCAAGTCGACTCTTTCACGCCGAATCTCGCGGCGGGTTACGCGGGAAAGTGCCAGCATATCGTCAATGAGCTGTCCCATACGCTGGCTGGCGGCACGTACTCGGCGAAGAAAATCCTTTCCTTGCTCATCCAATTGTTGTTCGTAGTCTTCAAGGAGGGCTAGGCTGAAACCGTCGATCGCGCGGAGCGGGGCCCGAAGGTCGTGCGACACGGAGTAACTGAACGCTTCGAGTTCCTTGTTAAAATTAGTTGCTTGAGCTAACGCACGCTCAAGCTCGGCATTCAACGCCCTGATCTCGTCCTCCCTTTGCCTATTTTCCGTGACATCGCGAGCAGCCGCATAAATCAGGCCCTCCTCTACTACGGGAGTGCAACTCCACTCGATCCTCCGGTAAGAGCCAACCTTCGATCGGTAACGGTTCTCAAAGGAGACGACATTCTGCCCCTGCGTGAGTTTCGCCGCCGCTGCGAGAGTCGATTCGCGGTCGTCAGGATGAACGAAGTGGATGAAAGGCTCGCTGCAGAGCTGCTTCTCAGTATGCCCAAGGACACGCTCCCAAGCTGGATTGAGCCGCTTGAAGTATCCATCGAATCCAGCCACGCACAGCATTTCGAGCGACAAGCTAAAGAACCGCTCCCGCTCCCGCTCCACCAACTTACGCTCGGTGATATCGGTAAGGACGCCGTGCATCCGGATCGGGTCGTTCTTCTCGTTCCGAATGACGCGCCCCTGCACGGCAATCCACCTCACTGAACCGTCGTTCGCACGATTGATTCGGCATTCGACTTCGAAATGGTCATATTTCAGCGCCTTCTCAAATGCTTCTTTGACACCCCCGCGATCTTCAGGCACAACGTGGGTCATGAATGTCTTATAGCCCCACTCCGGCACAAGAGTCCGATACCCGAATATCTCGTCGTGTCGCGGCGAACGAATGGACTTGTCCGTGACAAGATTCAATTCCCAGATGCCCGTCTGAGCTGCGTTCAGGGCGAGATTGAGCCTTTCTTCGCTCTCCCGCAGTTCTTCCTCGGCCTCACGGCGTTGGACGATCTCGCTTTGTAGTGTCTGGTTGGCTCTGAATAGTTCCGCGTTCAGCCTCTGCAATTCCTGGGCTCTAACGAAGATCTCTGCCTCCATTGTCTCTACACGTGCACGCAGCCCCTCGGCTATCCTGGATTGCTCACTCCTTTGTTGCTTGAGTCGGACGAACTCACTAACATCCTGGACGCTGTGGACGATGAAAGTTACTTCTCGCTCCCTACCGAACACCGGCGAATTAACGGGACTCCAGTAGCGTTCTTCAAAGCCCCCTCCCTCGGATTCGGGCCGGCGAATGTCATACTTCTGGACGGCCATCATGTCAGTAACTCGTTCCCGTAAGACACGGTCAAGCGAGGCGCGGAGGTTGCGAACGCCTGTAGCGGTTGGGTCGTCAGGGTTGTCCGGGAACACATCGAATATGCCGCGGGACAGGATTTCCTCGCGCCTTGTCATCGTGGCTTGCAAGTAAGCGCCACTCACGGCAACTATGGTGAATTGCGGTGAATTAGGTTTCAGCACCAGCTGAAGTGCAGGCCCCAATTCGAAGAGGGTTCGGAAATCAGGCGTCTCCAACGCTCCTTGCTGAAGCTTTTGCGGGATTACTTTCTCCTGGGGCGACGAGTTCATATGGCTCTACTCCTATTTCTTTCACATGCCAGTATCGGCTACGCAGTCGCCCACCCGGACGAGTGACGGAGATAATCGATTGAGGGAAGGTATCCGGGCGCGCAGCTAATGTCGAAATGGGTTTCGCCTTGTCGCTTCTTCGCTCTTGCGAGAAGCGACCCAGCACCATCCGATCTCAGATTCGTGATTCGATCGTCATGTAGCATCCTTTCGAGCTGGGATTCCGAGTGTTCCGGCAGGAACGTACATCGTGCCTCTGATCGAGAGGGAAGAACTTGTTTGACCTCAGGCAAACACAGCGTGCAGCGCTGATTTGGGGGGGAAGAGCCCAGCAGCGGAGTTCGGTTGTTCTTTTCAAGCCCTTCCAGCTCCTCACTGCCTACGCTACGAAACTCCCGCGGGCGATAGGCCGCAGACGCGGAGTAAAATAGACCTGCGACTGTTCCGAAATCAGCTTGCTGCATTCGTCCCTTCCCCCAAACTGACAGGCGTTTCGAGGGAGCCGAGTTTACGCGGACCGTTCCGCTGGCTGGCCACCCTTAAGCGGATGTTCGCCCAGACTTCTTCGGGGAGGGAAAGAAACACTCGGACTACTTCGGGATCAAACTGCCGTCCCGACTCCCTGGTGATTTCCTCCTTCGCCGCCGAAAAGGGCAGCGCGCGGCGATAAGGTCGGTCTGAGGTCATGGCGTCGAGCGTGTCGGCTGCCGCAAAGATTCTGGCCCCCAACGGTATTTCTCCCTCTGTTAACCCTTGCGGATAACCCGTGCCATCATAACGTTCCTGGTGAGTCAGCACGATTTCAGCAGCTCCAGCCAAAAAGGCAACTCGACTGACCAAGTTGTAACCAACCCTCACGTGGGACTCCATAATGGTTCTTTCTCTTACCGTCAGCTTGCCGGCCTTCAGCAAAATCGCATCAGGGATCCCTATCTTTCCAATGTCGTGGAGGTAAGCCCCGCGGGCAATTTGTTTCAACTGATCGTCCGAACAGCCTAAGGCCTTGGCCATTTCCACGGAGTAGAAAGTCACCCGCCGCGAATGACCTGCAGTCTCGTTATCCCTCAAGTCCAATGCAGCTCCCAAGGCCTCTAACGTTTCGTCATAAGTCATCTCTATGCGCTGTCGTGCTTTCTCAAGCTGCTTCGTTCTTGCTTCGACCATCCGCTCCAAATCCCTGCGGTATTCTTCGAGCTCCCGCTCCATCTGCTTCATTTGAATCGACCGGCGCAAGCTGGCGACTACCGCAGGGGGATTAAAGGGTTTGAGGATATAGTCCGACGCTCCATGTTTCATGGCCTCGATTCCGACACGTACGTCCTGTTCGCCAGTAGCCATGAGGAACGCTACATGCGGATATGCTCCATGGGCACTTTCGAGCAGGTCGGTGCCGGACAGGCCTGGCATGTGTAGGTCGGAGATAATCCCGTCGAAGTGCTCTCGGGCAAGCCGCTCCAGGGCATCCTTTCCATTGGAAGCCATTTCGGATTCTAGGCCTTCGAAGAAGAGCGCTTCGCAGAGTAGTTTGGCTACGGCAGGATCATCATCAACAACCAGTATTCGCGGTCTCACGCTGGGGGTTTCCACCTTGACACCTCCCATTGGCAGACAGTGGTCCAAGTCGTGAGCGTGGGCACTTCTCGGGCCACCGCCCGAGTTACGGCAAACCGCTGAGGTTATGACCTATTAGCTCTTACCAAGCCCTGAACTGCGTACCTTTGCCGACGGACAAAAGTGCCCAGAAAGCGTAAGAAATATACTACTCTTCCCGATCATTTACCAATATTTTGCCAAGGGAGGTAACTGGTGAGTATAGGGATTCAAGTCCGGAATCTCCACCTGGAAGTAAGCTCAGCAAAACTTGTTCAGGCGCCCCGCGGCGCGAGACGGGGCTTCAAGACCGGCCGGATATTCGGTTCCAAGTTGCGCTTGGTCAGGGCATTGACATCAGTCTTGCCGGTGGCCAGAGCATTTCCATAAATAATGTAGCTTACGGGAACGGAAATACATGGCAGATTGTGCCATGCAGGCCATACCGATTCCGATTCGTAAGCGCATCTTGGAACTCTACGAACGCGGTCGGAGCACCCTGTAGATCGCGCAGCTTTCGGACTTTTGCGTCTCGGCGGCGCGTCGAGTGCGCCAGCAGTTTCGCAAGCGCCGCACGCTGGAGCCCCGGACGCGTTTGTGAGGACGCAAGACGCTGCTCACCGATGAGTGAAAGCAGCGTCTGCAGAAACTTCTCTTCGAACAGCCTGACGCCACGCTGGCCGAGTTGAGCGCGCGGATGGACCATTCCTTCCGCACCTACACGATCGATCTCTGGCTTTGGCGGCTGTGCTGGAAATATAAGAAAGACTCTGGCCGCCGCCGGACAAGAGCGGCCAGGCCTCGCCGAAAAAAGGGCACGCTGGCATAAGGACTTGGCCGCCCAGCTCACGGCGCGTCTGGGGTTTGTGGACGAAGGCGTGAACAACACCAAGACGACGCGCTCGCGGGGGCGCGCCCTGGGTGGCGAAAGGCTGCGGGCATGCATCCCTCATGGACGGTATTAAACCGGCAATCTAATCTCCGGTATTCGCCTGGAGGGTGCCTGTGCCCCTTGGCTTATTGAAGGCCCCATGGACGGCGAAATGTTTCTGGCCTGAGTGACGCAGGGGCTGGTGCCCGCCCTGTGCCCCGGGGATGTAGTCATCCTGGACAATCTGGCCACCCACAAGATCCAGGAAGTCCGTGAGGTCATCGAGGCCGTCGGCGCCCGTTTGTTGTACATGCCGCCCTATTCCCCGGATTTCAATCCCATCGAGCCCAACTGGAGCAAGGTCGAACAAATCCTCCGCAGCCACGCTCCGCGAACCGACGAACAACTGCTCCGGGCGGCAAAAAACGCCTTCCAGTCCCTTTCCGTCGCCGACTGCAAAGACTTCTTTTTTACCGCTCGGTACGGTACATGATAAACGGAATCGCTTTAGTTGGTCCAACCGGCTATAAGCTTAGCCGGCAAGAATGCCACACGGGACCACACCTGCCCCAAAATGCGCTTCCAGAACCCGTTTCAAGAGCACCGCAGCAGGCCGAGGATCTACTGGGTTGACAACTCGATGGAGGCGGAGGCTTCTTCCGAGGAAGAGGGATTCCTCACAATTAAAATGATGCTGAGGCAGTTGCAAGCGGATCCGAGTCTCGGCTGAACGGAGCGGGCAATTCATCAGAAGGCCTTACAATAGCGCCGTCGACGAGGACCATCCGCTGGGGGCAGAAACCTCGCCAATTCATCCCAGCACTTCGCGAACTTTCCGCGCCAGGGCGTTCGGCGTAAAAGGCTTCTGAAGAAAAGTCTCACTCGGCTCCAGGATGCCATGATGAAGAATCGCGGCGTCCGAGTACCCGGACATGTATAGGATTTTGGTGTCCGGACGGAATGGCTTTAAGCGTGCCGCTAACTCCGGCCCACTCATCCGCGGCATCACGACATCCGTGATCATCAGGTGGATGTGCCCCTCGTACCTCTGACTTGTGATTAGCGCCGCATCAGGGTGATCGGCTTCCAGGATTGAATACCCGTTCGATTCCAGGATTCCTCGGACCATTGATCGGACTGGATCTTCGTCCTCAACGAGCAATATCGTCTCCATGCCCCTGAGAGGCGGACTAGGGGCGACAACCGCCTTCGGCTTTTGCGCAAGCTCTACCGTTCTAGGGAGGAAGATCTTGAATGTCGTACCGCGTCCGAGCTCGCTGTATACCCAAATTGAGCCGCCGCTCTGCTTTACGATACCGTAAACCGTTGCCAGCCCCAGCCCCGTACCTTTGCCTTTTTCCTTCGTTGTGAAAAAAGGCTCGAAGATGTGGAGTTGCGTCTCCTGGTCCATTCCGCAGCCGGTGTCGGTCACCGCGAGCATCGCGTATGGACCTGCCTTCACGCCGGCATGGGTTCGAGCATAGTCTTCGTCCAGTTCGGCATTGGCTGTCTCAATGATGAGCTTACCTCCTTGTGGCATGGCGTCCCGTGCGTTTACCGCGAGGTTGGCTAGCACCTGCTCGATCTGAGCCGGGTCACATCTGACGGCCCCCAGCCCCTCCTGCCGCACAACTACGAGCTCGATGTCCTCACCAATCAAACGCCGGAGCATCTTTTCTGTGTCGCTAGCCAAAACGTTCAAGTCCACTACTTGCGGCTGAAGCACCTGCCGACGACTGAAGGCCAGAAGCCGGCGTGTCATCGCACCTGCCCTTTTACTGGCGCTCTGAATCTCTTGTATGTAATCGTGGAGCGTGTCCCCCGGCGCCAGCCGACCTAGCGCCAGTTGGCTGTAGCCGTCGATGACGGTCAGCATGTTGTTGAAGTCATGGGCCACGCCGCCAGCTAGTCGCCCTACAGCTTCCATCTTTTGCGCCTGACGAAACTCCTCTTCCAGCACCTTGCGCTCGGTGATATCCACCATCACCCCGCGAAGTTGTAGAACTTTCCCGGAGTCGTCTCGGACAACACGGACTACATCCTGCAACCAGACAACTCTCCCATCCGCAGCGAGGGCCCGGTATTCAAGGACGTGGTCTCTCCCCTCCGAGAGCGACTTTTGACAGAGTGCAACGACCTGCTCACGATCGGTCTCGTGAATGTGCTTGGCCCAGAAATCCGTTTCGCCCAGCCATTTTTGCACGGGGTAACCCAATATCCGCTCAGCCTGGCGGCTCACGAAAGTGATCTTAAAGGCCGGAACCTCCATTTCCCATACGACAGCGCCGAGGTCTTGAAGGAGGTTGTCGAACCGTCGCGCTAATTCCTGGGCGGCATCCCTCAGCTCCTCGCTGCGCGCAAGGTCTCGGGCTGAGCTGCCGATTTGGGCGGTCAGGCTTTCCTGAAGATCTTTCAGGCCCCTGATTTGCCGCCTCTGCCTACGTACTTCCTGCGCCAGGTAGCCGCAGAGAAGGGCGGTCACCATGAAGAGCGGTATGCGCATCAACGACGCCGAGTCGCCAAGGATGCTGCTCCCTTGGCTCAAGCGGAGCCAAATGAAGAGGGCAGAAGCTCCAAAGGCCACCCCGATGCTCTTTGCCACGTCTCCGCCCAGCGTCGCCATAAACACAGTGAGGTAGAAAAGCAGCAGCGAGTCCGAGCCAAGCCCAGCGATCGAGTAGAGGATTACGGTCAAACCCACGATGTCGAGGAAGAACACGGCGTAACCCGCGCCGGCGTTTCTAAACCAGGACGCAGGCAGAAAGGGGAGGACAAGGGCGGAAACGAGATAAGCAGTTCCGACCAGCCACAATACGGGGGAGACTTGATGCCGTTGAAAAAGCAAAAGTGCCAGGACTACAAAACATAGCGCGCTGCGCAGTTGGAAGAAAACCGAACGCCGCGATTGAAGGTCGTTCATCCGGCCTTTCTTAGAGGTCTAGCTTGGGTAGAGACCTTAACCAAAGCACAGGCTGCCAGGTAAAGTATAAGTCCTGCCTCTGTCTGTCAATGGGTAATATTGTCTGTTTTGGAAATCCGACTGCCGCCCACCATGCGGCCCCATCGCACGCTACTTCAGCCGCCACGCTCAGACCTATTCCCTAGAGCGCCTTGTCCCTTTGTTTCCGCCTTTCTGGATACGCCATCGACGTGATGTGCCGTATCGGTTTGCCACATTGGGGGCCGGGCTCAGGCAAGAGAAATCCTGTAGTCACACCTAAAGGTCGAGCAAGAATCCACACCTTTCTAGACAGGCGGCAGTGCGGATTCCGGGGCTGCAGAATCAGC
>JBHGBD010000043.1:0-36220 GCA_041946825.1 Terriglobia bacterium
GACCTGACGAACCGCTGCAACATGATGTGCGACCCGTGCTTCATGGACGCCAACCAGGTCGGGTTCGTCCACGAGCTGACCTGGGAGGACATCAAGGAAATCCTCGACAACGCCATGGAGATCAAGCCGCGGCGCCAGATGTCGGTGCAATTCTCCGGCGGCGAGCCCACGATGTCGCCCTACTTCCTCGACGCCGTCCGCTACGCGCGCAAGCTCGGATACAACAGCGTGCAGGCGGCCACCAACGGCATCGAATTCGCGAAGAGCAAGGATTTCTGCCGCCGCGCGTTCGAGGCGGGCCTGCGTTACGCCTACCTGCAATTCGACGGCATCGGCAACGACGCCAACAGCCACCGCCAGGTGGGCAACCTGTTCGACGTAAAGCTGCGCGCCATCGAGAACATGCACGAGGCGGGCATCGAGATCATCCTGGTCATCACCCTCGTCAACGGCGTCAACAACGACCAGGTCGGCCCCATCGTCAACTTCGCGCGCGAGAATCCCAAGAAGATCGCCTTCGTCGCCTTCCAGCCGGTTTCGTTTACGGGGCGCGACGAGGACATCACGCCGGAGCGTCGCCTGCGGCAGCGCTACACGCTTTCGCACCTGGCCGCGGACGTCAAGCGGCAGACCGGCATCACCGAGCCCACGCGCGACTGGTTCCCGATTTCGCTGATGGGCGCCTTCGCGGACTTCGCCGATCTGGTCCACGGCCCCGAAGCGCAGTGGGGCCAGGTCAGTTGCGGCTGCCACCCCAATTGCGGCGTCGGCACCGCGCTCATGATCAACAAGGAGACCAAGGAGTGGGCGCCGGTCCCGCAATTCCTCGACATCCCGCAACTCGTCTCCGACATCCAGAAGATCACCGACGCGGGCCGCGGCAAGGTGATGTCCAACCTGATGATGGGCCTGGCGCTGCTCAAGAATTACAAGCCCTTTGCGGCGCCCAAGAGCCTGGCGCTGATCGACCTCCTGAAGAAATTCGACAAGTCGTTCGCGCTGACGGGCGAGAAGCGCGCCGAGAAGGTCTACGGTGTTTCCGCTCCGCACCGCACCTACGAAGACGCGCTCAAGCGCCGCTCCGATCCCTGGAACTTCCTCTTTATCGCCGGCATGTGGTTCCAGGATCTGTTCAACTACGACTTCCGGCGCACCGAGATGTGCATCATCCCCTACGCGACGCAGCTCGGCGAGATTTCGTTCTGCGCCTACAACACCGGTATCGGCTGGCGCAAGATCATCGAGAACATGTACAAGAACGCGTCGGTCGCCGAGTGGTACCGCACGCATGGCAAGCACGAAATCTACGCGCGCGGCAAGGCCGTGCCGATCGCCCCGGAGAAGATCAGCCTGACCGTCAACGCCGAGGACGCGGCGCGCGTTCGCACGCTCAGCCACGATGTGCCGCTCACCGCGGCGGAAGAAGAGAAGGCCCGGCGCAAGGCCGCCTGGGAAGCCCAGCAGGCTCGCAAGGTTTACGAAGAGCTGGTGCTGAAGAAGCCCCAGGCCGACCTCGTCCAGATCGGCAGCTCGAAGCCCGTCGAGGCCGAGGCGGAAAAGGTCACGGTGTAGTTGTCATTCCGAGCCCGCCCCCATGTGGTCGGGGCAGAGCGACGAACCTGGCCCTGGATTCAGAGTGGGATTGGAACTCCTCGGAATGACAGGCTGAACTTGATTTGAAGAAGGGCCGCCCTCCCGGGCGGCCCTTTTCGTTGCAGAGTGTGACAAAGAGGGGGGTGCTATAATCTGCCTATGGCCATCAGCACCAAGTTCACCCACGCTGATCTCCTCGTTATGCCCGACGACGGCAAGCGGCGGGAGATCATTGACGGAGACCTCTACGTGACGCCCTCACCTCGATTCAGCCATCAAGCTATATCCGCAAAGCTGTTCCGCGCCTTCGACAGATACCTTGATCAGCATCCCATCGGCGATAGCTATTTTGCCCCACTGGATGTCATCCTGAGTGACTTGGACGTCCTGGAGCCCGATCTCCTTTTCGTCCTGAATGAGCACCGGCAGATTCTTCAGGACTGGGTGCGAGGCGCGCCGGACCTTGTCGTCGAAATCCTCTCACCCACGAGCGCGGCGATTGATCGCGGCCCCAAGCTGAAGGCTTACGCCCGCCACGGAGTCACAGAGTACTGGATAGTGGACCCCGAGAAAGGCGCGGTGGAAATCTACCGGCTGACGCCTGAGGGTTACCAGCTCTCCAGAAGTTACAGCGAGAAAGAAACCCTCTCGTCGCTCATGCTGCCGGGGTTCGAGCTGCCGGTGGCCAGCCTTTTCAAGCCCTGAAGCGGTTCTTGCTGCCGGCGGGAGGGCGCCGGCGCGATTCGGTCTCCCGCCTAGCCTTCCAGAATAGCCCGCCCGCGCGCGCCAAGGCCCCTTCTTGCGTCCCAAACGTCTTGACCCATATCTCTAGCCCACAAAACCTCGGGAGGGGCCGAAAATGGCCTGCCAACGCGAAATCCGGGAAATCGGACATTGCGTCGCTGTCGGGCCGGCCGGCGCGGACTTCGTTATTTGAAGTCTGAGATCTCGCGCGGCGAGAGGTCGTTGAAACATCGAAATCATCCCGTACAACTTCAAGAGCAACGCCTGTCCCTTCGGGACATCGCCCCGACGGGTCGGGGCGCCAGCCCGCCAAACCAGGATGCTCTTTCGGAACCTCGGCTCGAAGGCATTGCACTCCCGCACGAGGCGCGGAGGTAGGGCGCTGACCCAGGTGGCAGCCGGTGTCAGTGCAGGTTGGCACAGAAACCCACGATTGCCGCTGGAGCGCTTGCTTAGCCGCAAAGAATTGCGTAACATTTGGCAAGTCTCTCGCAGCGGCTTCCTAGGACTCTGGATTGCTAGGGAGAGGAAGCCTATGCGCGAAACCTTCGATGGGCGCACGGCGAAGCGCCCGGTTGTCCCCAAGGTTTCTCCTCCGCCCAACATCGAGCACCACAGGTTTGAAGACTACCTGGCCAAGCCGTACATGCAGGAGTTCTTGCGGCTTCTGACTCGCCGCAATGGCAACGGGCGCTGCTACCTGGAAGACGTCTTCGAAGGCTACGACCGGCCGGACCTGTCGCTCTGGCAGCGGCTCAAGTTTGCGGTGCCTCATCGTGCCATCGAAGTTTTCCGCGCCCGCGCCAACGTCAACAAGGAAGTGCTGAAGCAGAAGGTCTTCCACCATCATCCCACCGTGCGCGCGCTGGTGAACACGGCGCGCAGCATCGCCAAGTTCGGGCTGACCGTCCCGCAGCGTTTCTACGCTCCGCTGATTCTGGTTTGGAACTACACGCAAGCCTGCAACCTGACCTGCAAGCATTGCTATCAGGAAGCGGCGCACAAGCCGCTGGCCGATGAATTGGCCACGGAGGAGAAGCTCCGGCTCGTGGACGAGATGGCGGAGGAATACGTTCCGTTCCTCGCCTTCGCGGGCGGCGAACCGTTGGTGGCGAAGGACCTCTGGACGGTGCTCGAGCGCTGCAAGCAGCGCGGCGTGCACACGACGGTGGCGACGAATGGGACTCTGCTGAGCAAGGAAACCTGCCAGCGGCTTGTCGAGTCGGGCGTGAAGTACGTCGAGGTCTCGCTCGACTCCATCCTGCCTGAAGAGCACGACGGTTTTCGCGGCCTCCAGGGCGCCTGGCGGCGTACAGTCGAGGGAATCAGGAACGCCGCCTCAACGTCCGGGTTGCGCGCCGGCCTGGCGATGTGCGTGACGCGCCAGAACTATCACCACACCGAGAGCATGATCAACTTCGCCAAAGATCTGGGCTGCACTACTTTTGTGCACTTCAATTTCATCCCGGTGGGGCGCGGCCAGGAAATGGCCGCGCTGGACATCACGCCCAAAGAACGCGAAAGCTTGATGGAGCTCCTCAATCGGCACTTGCAGGAAGGGAAGATTTCCATCATGTCCACGGCGCCGCAATTCGGGCGCGCCTGCATCCTCTACGGCCCGCTCGACGGCTTGATGGCCACCGCCCACGGCGGCAAGGGCAAAGGCCGCCAGGCCAAGGTGCTCTCGAAATACATCGGCGGCTGCGGCGCGGGGCGCTGCTACTGCTGCGTTGAGCCCAACGGCAAGGTGACGCCGTGCGTCTACATGCCGAACGACGTGATCGGCGACCTGAAGCGCCAGACGCTGATGGAAATCTGGCAAGACCGGCGCTTCGACGTCTACTCCTGCCGCGACGACCGCGGCGACCACTGCGCGGTCTGCGATTTCCGCGCCTACTGCGGCGGGTGCCGTTCGCGCGCCGTAAGCTACCTGGACGACGTGCAGGCGGGCGACCCGGGGTGCGTCTACAACCAGCACGCCTGGAATGAAGTCATTCAGAAGGCGCAAGCGCGAAACGAGCTCAGCGTCCTGGGGCAGCACAACCGCGCCGATACCTTCCTGGCCGGCGCCACCGGAGGAGCGCTGACCACCTCCCACACCGAGCGGCTGGTCGAAGGCGTCCTCGCGACCGTCGCCGATCCCAAGAATCAGTCAGGCGTCTAGCCGGAAGCGCTGGTCTTCGCCGGCCGAATCCCGTGATAGCTCGTTGCGCCCGGAATCCCGCCGGGTGGCTTTAGGGGGCTTTTTGCCCTGCGGGCAATTTGCCCGCTAGTTCAACCCTAAGTCCTTTAATTACTTCATCTGCGAAATCTGTGCATCAGAAGGCCCGAAACATGGCGGGATTCTCATAGGCGGTCCAACCACGCCCGGATTTCCGCTCCGTAAGGGTGAGGGCGTAGAGGCGCCCCTTGTCGAAGGCCAGCTCAAGACTATTAGTGTTGCCTATCCAGGTCAAATGGAGAGCCCCGGCGAAGTCGGTCATGCTGGTGTCGGGGGCGCCCAGCGCCGCCTGGGCTTCGTCGGCCGAGGGCGTCAGGCGCAGGCGCTGCGGCCGCGCGCCGGCCTGGCCCGAGGATGACGGCGCGTCGTTCTCGCGCCCCGCCGCCTCGACCACCGCCGACTCGACGAAGGCCGCGATCTTCGCGTCGCGCCGGGCGCGTTCCGCCGCCGCGCGTTCCTTCTGGATTCCCGGCCAGAAGATCTTGTACCAGGCGATCACGCCCGCGACGATTACCACCTGAACCAGAATCGCCCGCGTCCGCACGCTACCGAGTCGCATGACCTCCGTCCTCTCGTGCCCGCGAAGATGCCCTCACCGCGCGATGGCGTAATAGATGACGTAGAACCACGACAGGATGCCGTGCACGATGGCCCAGAAGATCGACTTGTTCACGCTCCAGGAGATGGCGATGGCCAGCGCCGACCCGAACCCGATCCCCGCCCTTGCCGCTTCGGTTTTTGCCGCCACGGTTTGATTCCTCCCATTCACTTGCGATGTTAGCACGGGCTGAGGTAGTGGTGAATTTACCTCGCCAATTGTAGCGGCCGGATGTCACCCTGAGCCCGCCGCGGCGGGCGAAGGGTCTGCAGTAGTTCCGCGTCATAAATGAAAAAGCAGATTCTTCGCTTCGCTCAGAATGACATCAACCGGGCGCTTTGTGTCCACCCCTGATCCACCATGGATCAACCGAATGATCAACGATTCAAAATTGATCGTCCTCTTATCGTTGATCACCTTGACAAGCAACCCCCCTCGATCAACGATCCGATCGGCCCGGCTTGTCATCCTGAGTCCCGATTGGATCGGGACGAAGGATCTGCAGTTGAGTGGTCCCGGCAAATGCGGATTCTTCGTCGTCCGCCGGTTGGCGGACTCCTCAGAATGACAGCGGCCAGGGAGGCGTTTGCGCCATTTGTATTATCGGCGGAATCTGCGGATATGCCCGAAACCCGAACCCCGACCCCCGAAGCCCGCTTACCGACTCCCGACTCCCTACTCCCGACTCCCGTCTTTCATGATCCCCGGCACCACCTCAAAATCTACCAGGGCGACTGTCTGGAAATTCTCGCCGCGATTCCCGCCGACTGCGTTGACCTGATCTTCGCCGACCCGCCGTATTTTCTCTCTAACGACGGGATTACCTGTCACGCGGGAAAGATGGTCAGCGTCAACAAAGGCGAGTGGGACCGCTCGCGCGGCCCGGACGAGAATCACGCGTTCAACAGGTCGTGGCTCGCCGCCTGCCAGCGCGTCTTGAAGCCGCACGGCTCGATCTGGGTGAGCGGCACCGCGCACATTATTCATTCCGTCGGCTTCGCCATGCAGCAACTGGGCTTCAAGCTCCTGAACGACATCAGTTGGGTCAAGCCCAACCCGCCGCCCAACCTTTCCTGTCGCTACTTTACCCACGCCACGGAGACGCTCATCTGGGCGGCGAAGAACAAGAAGAGCCGGCACACGTTCAATTACAAGCTGATGCGCGAGCTCGCCGGCGGCAAACAGATGAAAAGCGTGTGGCAGATTCCCGCCCCCCAGCGCGACGAGAAACGCTTCGGCAAGCATCCCACGCAGAAACCCGTGGCGCTGCTCGAACGCATCCTGCTCGCCGCGTCGAATGAGGGCGACCTGGTCCTCGACCCGTTCATGGGAAGCGGGACGACAGCGGTCGCGGCGCTGCGATTGCGTCGGATGGTGTTTGCCGTTGACCGCGAGAACGAATGGATTCAGTTGACGCTGGTTCGACTGGCGCGCGAATTAATCTGCGTCATCGTGCGCGTCGAGTGCTTCCAATCTAGCCTTGATCTGCCGAGCGTTTTCGTGGATCGATCAGAAGAACCACGGAAACAAATGACGCTCCCGTCCCGCCTTGTCCATCGCGAATGCAAGTATTTTTTCGTAGGCGCCGACAACCGTGAAGTGGTGTACGCCGTCATCGCGCGTTCTCTCGAAGAGGCGTGGGAATCCTTCCAGTCCAGCCCCAAAGCTTCCTGCCCGATTCTCTCCGTCATCAAAACCGAGACCGAGATTTACCTGGCACAATGAACCGTGATCTAATCCGGGCATGCAACTCGAGATGCCGGGTGAGCTTGCGGCACGATACAAGAGCGCCTCACAGCGAGCGCGCGTGGTTTCAGAGGCGTGGGCACTCGAAAATCTCTACTGCGCGAATTGTAGCAGCGGACACTTGCACGCGTGCCCCGCCAACACGGAAGCAGTTGACTTCATTTGTCCAGATTGCGAAGCTCCATTTCAGCTCAAAAGTCAATCACGTCCTTTCACGACCCGCGTCACGGATGCCGCGTTTGCCGCAATGGCGCGTGCGATCCATGATGGACGGAACCCCAACCTTTTTGTTCTCCACTACGATATCGTGCGGTGGCATGTCTTGAACCTGCTGCTTGTACCGCGGTTTAGCTTCTCAATCTCGACAATCGAAAAGCGCAATCCGCTATCGTTGTCTGCGCGGCGAAGCGGGTGGGTTGGGTGCAACATTGTTCTAGCCAACTTTCCACAGGATGCAAGGATTCCGGTGGTACGCGGCGGTGTCGTTGCCGAGCCGACGGTTGTGCGAGGACTGTTTGCCCGATTGCGCCCTTTGGAGAGATTGGGTATCGAAAGGCGCGCGTGGACACTGGATGTGCTGAATGTCGTCCGAGAGTTGGGCAAGGCGGGGTTCACGCTCGGCGAGGTCTACGCGCACGAGGGCGAGCTCGCTCGCTTGCACCCCGACAATCGCCATATTCGCGACAAAATCCGGCAGCAATTGCAGGTTTTGCGCGACCTGGGGTTTGTGGAATTCCTGGGCGCGGGGCAGTACCGGGTTTCGGGACTGGGGACTCGGGATTCGGGGTCGGGGCATTACCGCCTGACGTAGAGGCGGCTTTACGCCGTCCGCCGGCTGGCGGACGGGATAAACCCGCCGCTCCTTCAGGGCTCCAACTCGCGTAACCGAATCTCGGATTCCGCTCGCTTCAGGGTCGCCAGCTCTTTCTCCTTCCAGCGATTGCCGATGCCCCGCTTGTGGGGTTTGCAAAGCCCGCAGGCGCGTCGTTTCCGTTTCAGGCGTTTTCGCATGAGGCGAGTATCGCAGGCCGTGGGGAGTCCTGTTATCGGACCCCATCGTCGCTCTCGCTTCGGCGGTGAGACACCGCCGCTACAAATAACCGCTTCATCCGTCCTAAAATTCGCCCCTCCTTCGGCGGGCAGGCAGCAATTACAGGTTTTGCGCGACGCAGGGAAGGGCCCGGGCGTGATTGACTTCTTGCGCCGGCGACCTTAGACTGACCACCCAACCCGGAGGACGCGATGGATGCTGAGTCCATTGTTCAAATCGAGCGGATCATAAACACTGCCATCGGCGGCGCGGAGGGGCGACTCCGTAAAGATACGGAGACGTTGATCGGTGGCGCAGAGGGGCGACTCCGTAAAGAGACGGAAGCGTTGGGCGAATCGCTCCGGAAAGAGACTGAAACGTTGGGCGCTTCGCTCCGCCAAGAGATGGGAACGTTGGGCGAATCGCTGCGCAAAGAGACAGGAACGTAGAAGAGGTAAACCGCCACAGCGGGGTGCTTCACGAGGACGCACTCCACAGGATTGATCTCCTCGTGGAGGGACATCAAGCGCTCTACCAAAAGATCGAAAGCCAGGAGAGGAAGATGGAGCGCGAGTTCCTGGAGACGCGAGCCCTGATTCAGCTTTCCTACCACCAGCTTCAGCAGCGAGTCGAGACCCTTGAGGGGAAAGTTCAGATCATCGAGAGGCGCCTGGGACTTTCAACGTGAGGCGTTCGCCCCTGGGTTCGGGGATGGGATCGCCGAACTCCCGCGCCGTATCGATCCAGAGTTGAATGGCTTCGTTGGCGTGGGCGAGGGCCGACTCCTGGGTTTCGCCGTGGGCCATGCAGCCGGGGAGCTCCGGGACTTCGGCGACGAAGAGCTGGTCTTCGTTACTCCAATAAAGGATGATTTCGTACTTGTGCATCTTTACGTCTCTCCGCCGAGGAGCCCGTAGCGCAGGATGATGCGGCGCACTTGGCGCACCTGATACACTTTAGCCTTGTTTCCTTCTTTCTACAAATTGATCAACTCTCGGACGCCCTGCTTTCTGAAGATGTGATGGCTCCCCCGGACGCGCTCCTCAAATCCCAGCCAAAGCAGCATGCGGCTCAGGTCATCGAAATCTATGTTGGCATCCGACTCCCCCAGGAGAATTCGATGCCGGAGTTCCTCTTGCTTGTTCACGCGGGCCAATCTACCACAGCCGGACGGAACCCGCGAGCACGCAGGAGTGGCAGCCACGGTCACGGTCCCGCTCTGAGCGGGATGACCGTGGATTTTTTCTGCCGACCGCCCGTTCATCCCACCCTGATTCAGAAGGGAAAAATACGAACCCACGGTCAATCGAAGAGCGATTGACCGTGGCTACCACCACATTCGTATAACCCGACGAAATATTACGCAGAAGTGTGAGTTTCGACCCGGAGCACCGCGCTAGTGGCCGGTGACGGCGAACCAGCGCAGCGTGGAAGAGGTTACAAAAACGATCGGGGCGACGCAGGGATGCGGCAGCTCGACGGTGTCTTCGATGACCGCGTCGCCGGTGCCGGAAGCGGGGAAGTCTCCGGTGCTGACATTGACGACGGACGGATTGCCGCTGCCGTCGATGCTCTGGCAACTGACCACGCCGCGGAAATTGGGGACGGGGTTCGAGCCGTTCGAGGCGAACACCAGCCCCCGGACCTTGATTTCCAGCTTGCCGTCGGAGCGCAGTTCGCCGCGGCCTTCGGAAATGACCCACGGAACGCCCCCGCCGCTGATGCCGCGAATCGGGTTGGTGGTTCCAACGTAAGGACCAGCTACGGGGAACATGGTGTTGAACTCGAGCATTTGGGGCGCAGGTGCGGGCGGCACAGCCTCGACCACGATGGCCGCCGCAAGCAACCCCAGCGCTACAATCGACAGAATCGCACTTCGCTTCATGTCAAATCCTCCTCAATTTGTGATGTATCAAGCATCGCCCTGGGCGGGTGGAACCTCAAGCCAACGATTTGTCAACTTTGTGTAACGGGAACGTAGCGCCGGCCGGTGCCGGGCTCAAGCCCGGCGCTACCAGAGACAACAGACCCACGGGGAGATGATTCGGCGCGCGACTGGATGTATGCTGCTTGTGCCGGGCACAGGGTTCCGGCCGTCACACCAATCGAAATCGAAATGCGAGGAATCAGAATGAAACTCAGCAGGCAAAGCGTAACGATTCTTGTGGCCATGCTCTGGATTGCGGCGACCGCGGCGGCGCAGGCTCCGGCGCCGAAGCAGGCGCCGAGCGCGCTGAGCGCGATGAGCCAGTCGTTCGAAGCGCTGGCGGAGCGCGTGAGCCCGGCGGTGGTGCAAGTGGTGACGGCGGGCTTCGGCGCGGCGGAAGGGCCGGCGGGACCGGGAACCGCCGTCGTCGCGCCACAGAGCGGCGCGGGCTCGGGAGTAATCGTCGATCCCGCGGGATATATCGTCACCAACTCGCACGTCGTCGAAGGCGCGCGGCGCGTGGAAGTCCTGCTGGCCGCGATGCCCGCCGACAAAGCCAAGTGGCGCTCGATTCTGAAGCCGCGAGGAAAACTGGTTCCGGCGCAGATTGTGGGCGTGGACCGTGAGACCGATCTTGCCGTATTGAAGATCCAGGAGGAAGGCCTCTCAACGCTTGAGTGGGGAAATTCCGACGACGTCCGCCAGGGACAACTGGTGATGGCCTTCGGGAGTCCGTTGGGCCTGGAGAATTCGGTGACGCTGGGCGTGGTCAGTTCGGTGGCGCGGCAGCTTCGTCCCGACGATCCCATGATTTACATTCAGACCGACGCGCCCATCAACCCCGGCAACAGCGGCGGCCCGCTGGTCGATACGGAGGGGCGCGTGGTGGGCATCAACACCTTGATTCTCTCGCAGTCGGGCGGCAGCGAAGGCATCGGCCTGGCGGCTCCGAGCAACATCGTGCGGCATGTGTTCGAGGAGATCCGCAAGCAGGGCCGCGTGCGGCGGGGGCAAATCGGCGTCGAAGCTCAGACGGTGACGCCGCTGCTCGCCGCGGGACTCGGGTTGCCGCAGGATTGGGGCGTCATCCTCGCGGACGTGACGCCGCGCGGGCCCGCCGACGTGGCGGGGCTGAAAATCGGCGACCTGGTGCTGACGCTGGAAGATAAGCTGATGGAAAACGCGCGGCAACTGGATGTGAACCTCTACACACAGCCGGTGGGAAGCATCGTGACGCTGCAAATCCAGCGGGGGACGGAAAGGTTCTCAAAGCAGGTCGCGGTGCTCGAACGCCCGAACGATCCCGACCGGCTGGCGGATTTGATTGGACGCGAAACGCAGCCCGTGCCGAAGCTCGGAATCCTGGCGGTGAAGCTGGATGGGCGAATTGCGCAGATCCTTCCGCCGCCGCGCAAACTTTCCGGAGTCGTCGCCATCTCGCTGCTGGCGGAGGCGCCGCTTGCCGGCCAGTACTTCCTTCCCGGCGACATCATCTACGCCGTTAATCAAGAGCCGGTCGCGGATGTCGAAAGCCTTGATGCGGCGCTCGCCAAGCGGAAAACCGGAGAGGTGATTGTGATGCAAGTCGAGCGGCAACAGAAATTGCGATTCGTGGCGTTTAAGATGCCATGACGGCATCGAATCATCGGGCGATCGAGCCATCGATTCATTGAGCCAGCGAATCACAGAGCAATTGAAAAGCGGCACAAGACTCCTCGACGGCGCAATTTCTGCCCGAACCCGCAACCCCCAATCCCCAACCCCGGCGGTTCCCGCGCCGCTTGCGATGCGGCGCGCGTTGAATCATAATGCGCGCAATGGCGCCGCAGATTCTCCACCTGCATACCTACTTCTTCTTTCCATTCTCGATTGACAAGCAAGCGGTGCTGAAGATTCACCGCGACATCTGGGTGCATCACCCGCACTGGATCGAGGGCCTGGACTCGTGGCTGGCGGCGCACGGCTCGCGCGCCGGCGCGCCGATGGTCGAGCGGCTGGGGCGCTGGCAGCGCGCCGCCTACACGCGCTTCGACATGGACTCGCAGGCGTACCAGGACATGGTGTTCTTCCATCCTTTCGTGCGGCGCGTGTTCTTCGACACCATCGACACGGAAGCAGCGGTGGGCGAGAAAGAAGCGCTTCTGCGCTGTTATACAATTCCCATTCCCCCGGGGAGCAAACTCTGGTTCGAGGCCGAAGACCAGAAAGGGCGCTCGGCCACCGTGGAAGTGACCGATCTGCGGCTCTTCATGTTCGCCAACGGCATCGGGATCCTTTCGATCGGCGTCGAGTCGCTGCACCTGACCGCGGCCGAAGCGTTGTGGATCAACGAATCGATGCGCAAGGTCTATCCTTCGAGCGGGCGCCAGGTGCGCGAGTCGCGCATCTGCCGCCGCATGGCGCTCATCGTCGAGCGCGACGGCGCCCGGGAACCCCTCATCGACGAGCGCTTCGAGAGCGGCGAAATGAAGGGCTTTCATCCGCCCCTTTCGAAAATCATCACCGGCCTGCTCTATTTCGCCAATTACTCGCGCATGGAATTCGAGCCCGTGCTCGACGAACGCATGATTGTTTACACTTACGCGGCGCTCGATCCCGCCAGCCTGCCGGCCGGCTACATCGAGTCGGAAGATTATCAGGTGCTCCTCAGCCGCTTTCTCTATGTGGACCGCGACGGGCCCGGCTATCGTTACGAGGCGGAATTCACACGCGGGCAGATGCAGCAGCATCTGTACCGACGCTGGGCGCATCAGGGGACTTTCTATGGTTTCACCAGCTACAGCAACATCAGCGTGGCGCTGGGAACTTTCGATTGCGACGAGCACATCCTGCGCGAAGGCTTCCTGATCCACCGCATGTTCGACACGCGTTATTACCTGATGGCGCTGGTGGCGCTGTTCTATCGCGCCACGCTGCTCGATTTCGCGGAACGCACGGCGCTGGTCTCCAAGCGCCTTTACCTTGACCAGGAAGACGGCCGGCTGACGCTCGAGAACCTGCACCTTGCCAACAACCTGCGGGCCGAGTTCCTGCACTTCTCCAATTACTGGTTTTTCGACGAGCTGGCCAACAAGGACGAGGAAATCGAGCACTTCATGCTGCAGTGCCAGCAGTACCGCATTGGGACGATGAAGGCGGACGTGGAACAGGAAATCGAGAAGCTCGACGCCTCGCTGCACACCTTCGCGCAACTGCGCAACACCGAAGCCGTCAACCGCCTGGCGATGTTGAGCCTGATGATCGGCGCCGGCGCCGTCGTCACCGGATTCTTCGGAATGAATTTCGGAACCTGGTTCGGAAAGCTTTTCTTCGAGCCCGACCCGGATTTCAGAATTCTCCACGAGATTTCCATCGGCGCCGTGGCCTTGTTTGCGTTCGGCTCGCTCGCTTTCGGCACTTATGTGGTGTTCTCCAACTGGACGGACTACAAGGAAATTCTCATGCCCCGTCCGCCGGAAACGCGCGCCCGCCCGGCTGCATCCCTGAAGAAACCGAAGTAACGGTTTCCTCGCGAGGTCTTTCCCATGCTGAATCCCGGCGCTTATCGAACGTTTCCTCTGTGCCTCTTTCTCTCTGTGCCCTCGGTGTTATGTTTTGCGGCCCTGGCGCGGGCGGAGATGAAGATTGTCGAGCAAGAAGACCGGATCGAAGCGGCGGAAGCGACCTACACCCTCATCGTGTACAAGCGGCCGCTGCAATGGGTGGTCAAGCGCGAGGGGCAGGTCGTTCTCGCCACCGAGGGGCCATTTTCCGGAGCAAACGGCACCGTGATGGGCGGGCGCGCCGGCGGGCCCATTGGATTTGTCACCGCTGGCGGGAGCACGCGGGCCATTACTCACCTGATCAGTCACAATGTTCGCGGCAATGTTTTGGAGCTGCGCGCGGGAACGTCACGGCACAACTGGACGCTGATGTACTCCGTCGAGATGGCTGCGGCGGAATTCAAAGTGCACGCCAAAGTCGAGGGCGCGGAGAAGGTTGAGCGAATTACCCAGGCGTTCAAGCTCAGCTCCGGCGGCCACTGGTACGGCGGCGCGGTGGACCACGCGCACCTTTGGCCGCTCGAGGCGCATTCGTGGAGCGCCGACCCGATGCTCGCTAACTCGAATCAGGCCACGCCTTTCTGGATGGCCTCGAGCGGCGTGGGAATCTGGCTGGATACCTACGATGACATCGCGGTGTCCTTCAACAAGGATAATGATCGACAGTTGCGTATTGCCTATCTTCATTCTCCTGAAATGCATTACACGGTTTTCGTCGGCAAGAACATCGCCGAAGCGCGCGACCTTTTTGCGGCCGCGGTGGGCAAGCCGAAGCAACGCCCGCCGGATTACGTCTTCGAAAGGCCGATCTGGGGAACGTGGTGCCAGTATTTTGCCAAGGTGACGCAGCGCGACGTGATCGCCTACGCGCGCAAGCTGCACGACGGCGGCTGGCCGGCGAGCTTCCTCATCATCGACGATGGCTGGCAGACGCATTACGGCGACAACGAATTCAATTCCAAATTCCCGAACCCCAAAGCGATGACGGATGAAATTCACGGGCTCGGCTACAAGCTCGTCCTGTGGGTCGAGAATTTCGCCAACCCCGATTCCGACCGCTATCGGCGCGGTCAGGACGGGCCCGGCCTGATCCGTGACGCCGCGACCGGCCTTCCCGCGCGCATCCGCTGGTGGAACGGCGAAGCGGCGCTGATGGATTTGAACGACCGCTTCACGCGCGATGATTACGTGAATGGGCTGAAGGGACTGATGCGCCGCTACGGGGTGGACGGGTTCAAGTTTGACGGCGGCGACGCCGGATACTGGCCCGCGGGGGGCGGGGTTTCCTCGGCCGGGCCGATCAAGCGTAACCGCTACACGGATTTGTGGGCGGAGATTGGCAGCGAATTCGAATTGAACGAGCTGCGGGTCGGCTGGCGCTCGCAGCCCCTCGGCGTTTTGAATCGCATGCGCGACAAGCGTGCCTCGTGGAACGAAGCCGATGGCATGCCCGCCATCATCTCGCACGGCGGGATTCAGTCCTTGTTGGGATTCGTTTTCAACTGCCCCGACCTGATCGGCGGTGGACTCGACGAAGGCTTCAAGCCCGACGAGGAATTGAACGTGCGCTGGACTGAGGCTGCGGCCTTCATGCCCATCATGCAGTTTTCTTACGGGCCGTGGCAGTTCAGCGAGAACGCCCAGAAAATCATCCGCCGCTTCGCCCTCCTGCACGGCAAGCTCTGGCATTCGCATTTGAAAGCGCTCGTCGAACGCGCCGTGCAAACCGGCAAGCCCATCTGGTCGCCGCTCTTTTACGTTTTTCCTGAGGATGAAAAGAGCTATTTGATTCGCGATGAATTCATGGTCGGCGAGCGGCTACTGGTGGCGCCGGTGGTCGCGCCGGGCGCGCGCGCGCGCGATGTCTATCTCCCGCCCGGGAAGTGGCGCGATTTCTGGTCGGAGAAAACCGTCGAGGGCGGGCGCGTGCTGACGAATTATCCCGCGCCACTGGAAAGGATTCCGGTGTTTGAGCTGGTGAAGTAGCGGCGGCTTGCCTGCCGCAGGCAGGCTTTATGCCGCTAGAATATTAAGCCGACACGTGGCGCGGTGAACGCGTCGCTACCTATTCCATCTTTCCGGGGATCACGGGCTGCATACGCAGCGTGGCGAGGAGTTCGCGCAGGCTTGAGCTTCCGGATTCATCGAGGGAAACGAATTTGAGGCCCGCCAGCCCTTGGTGGCTTTTCCAGGCGACTTCCGCCTCCGCCTGGATCCGCTCGCTCAGCCATTGCAGCGTCAGACGGCATCTTTGCCCGGCTGCGGGAAGATCGTTTCCGCGCACGCAGGCGCCCTGAGTGCTCAGGATCTCGACAATAACTTTGAAGCCTTCGCCCTCCGCGTGGGAAATTTGCGCGGCAACATCGGCGAGATAGCGGGGAACACTTCGGCGTTCGTTCATACAATTCGCAGTTTAGCCGTTGGCCGCGCCAATGGCAAGCGCGCGCATCCCGAGTTGGCGTGCGACGTTTGAACCCTCGCTTGCCTTCGCACATCGAATGATTTAGCATTAGAACGTTCTCCGAGCCCGGGGTGCTAAAGGTATTTCGACAAGCCAACGCCCCGCGGGCCGATAGGGTGACGCGAGAAATCGCGGCGCCTCCCGTGTTTGGAAAGGAGAACCGAGCCGACTCCAGACACGGGTCGGCGTTTTTGTTTCTGCTGTAGCGCCGCTCTCAGATGTCATGCTGAGCGAAGCGAAGCATCCGCAGTTGACTGCAGACCCTTCGCTGCGCTCAGGGTGACAGATGGGCGCACAACTATGCTGCAAGACAAATTCGGTCGGGACATTCACGACCTGCGTATTTCGGTGACGGACCGCTGCAACTTCAGTTGCGTGTACTGCAAGTCCGCCGACCCGAAGAATTATTTTCCGCATCGCGATCTGCTGACCTGGGAAGAATTTCTGCGCCTGGCGCGCGTGCTGGCCGGGATGGGCATCCGCAAAGTTCGCGTGACCGGCGGCGAGCCGCTGCTGCGTGACGGCGTCGTAGATTTCGTTCGTGAATTACACAGCCTGCCGGGGATCGAAGACGTCGCCATTACGACCAATGGTTACCTGCTGCCCGAGATGGCGAAAGACCTTGCCGCCGCGGGGGGACCGCGCGTAACGGTGAGTCTCGATTCAACCGACCCTGCCAAATTCGCGCGCATCACGCGCACGCCGCGCTCCTACGAAAAAGTCATGGCGGGCGTGGACGCGGCACTCGATGCCGGGCTCAAACCGGTCAAGGTCAACATCGTTCTGGTGCGCGGCTTCAACGACGACGAGATTGTGGAATTCGCGCGTCTCGCACGGCGGCGCGACATTGTTGTGCGCTTTATCGAATTCATGCCGCTCGACGCCGATCACGCATGGAATCGTGATCTCGTCGTGACGGCGAAGGAAATCGTCGAGGCAATCCATCCCGTGTTCCCGCTCGCCGAAATCCCGCGACGCTCGCCCAGCGAGACGGCTTTGCGCTACGCCTTCGCCGACGGGCAGGGCGAAATCGGCATCATCGCGCCCGTTTCAATTCCGTTTTGCGGGCAGTGCAGTCGCCTGCGGCTGACCGCCGATGGGAAGATTCGCACGTGTTTGTTTTCTCTGCGCGAGCACGACGCGCGCCACCTGGTGCGCAACGGCGCGAGCGACGAAGATATTGCCAACTTTTTCGCCAAGGTTGTGCATCAAAAAGAGCCGGGGCATCGCATCAACGAGCCCGACTTCGTGCAGCCGAAACGCACGATGGTGTATATCGGCGGGTAGGGGCACGGCGCGCCGTGCCCCGAGCGCCCTCACCCGGCTCTCCGTCAGCTGACGGAGAGCCACCCTCTCCCTCCGGAGAGGGTAGCGGTCAAGTTAGGCAATAGCCCTCTCCCGTTGCGAGAGGGTCTCCCGCGTGGCGGGAGGGGTGAGGGTACGCTAGAATAGTGAAGGGCGAATTTATGGCGACGGCGGTTCTCAATCCGCTGCCCGAGACTTATGTCGAGATTCCCGAGCAGGAACTCGACGAGCGCATCCTGCGCGCCAAGACGGCGTTGGGCTCGCGGCTGGTGATTCTCGGGCATCACTATCAGCGCGACGAAGTCGTCAAGTTCGCCGACTATCGCGGCGACTCCCTCAAGCTTTCTCAGCAGGCCGCCAGCCGCAAGGAAGCCGAATACATCGTCTTCTGCGGCGTCCACTTCATGGCGGAGAGCGCCGACATCCTCAGCGCTGATCACCAGATCGTGATTCTCCCCGACCTGAACGCCGGCTGCTCAATGGCCGACATGGCCGACTTGGAGCAGGTCGAGGTTTGCTGGGAAGAAATCGCCAGCGCCACCGACGCCAAGGTCGTTCCCGTCACCTACATCAATTCCACGGCGGCGATCAAAGGGTTTGTCGGCAAGGAAGGCGGCGCGGTATGCACCTCGTCAAACGCGCGCAAGATTATGGAGTGGGCGCTCGAGCGCGGCGATAAAGGCTTGTTCCTTCCCGACGAGCACCTGGGCCGCAACACCGGCTACCGCATGGGAATCCCGCTCGAGAAGATGGTGGTGTGGAACCCGCACGAAGAGATGGGCGGATTGAGCGAGGAACAAATTCGCGACGCGCGCATCATTCTTTGGAAGGGCCACTGCTCGGTCCACCAGCGCTTTCTGCCGGAACACGTCGAGCAGGTGCGGCGGAAATACCCGGGCATTCGCGTCGTCGCGCATCCCGAATGCCGCTGGGACGTGTGCGAGCTCGCCGACGACGTGGGCTCGACCGAATACATTATCAAGCGCGTAAAAGAATCGCCGCCCGGGAGCCAATGGGCCGTCGCCACGGAGATTCACCTGGTGAATCGCCTCGCGCAAGAGATGTCTGACCGACTCGTCGTTTCGCTCGAGGATTGCGGCTGCCTGTGCAGCACGATGTTTCGCATTTCGCCGCAACACCTCTGCTGGACGCTTGAAAGCCTCATCGCCGGGCAGGTGGTGAATCGCGTGAGCGTCGATCCGGACACCAAGCGCTGGGCGCGCGTCGCGCTGGGGCGGATGTTGGAAGCGTAAAGGTCAGGGCGGGAATCAAAGGTTAAAGGGTAAAGTGTAAAGGGTAAAAGACGTGCTGCGGGTGGACAATCGCCCGTTGCGGCTTGGCGTTTGTACTGTTAACTGTTGACTGTGAACTGTTAACTGTGTTTATGGCCGACAAATACTTCAATCGCGAGGAAGCGGAAGAACTTCTGCCCGTCATCACGCATCTGCTCGAAGAAGCGCGTGAAAAGAAGCAGAAGATCGAAGGCCTCGACCAGCAACTGGCGCAAGCCGCGGCGAGGATTATGGTTCTGGGCGGCAGCCTTCCGGCCTACGGGCAGCTTTCCGTGACGCGCGAGGAACGCGAGAAGTTCGCCCGCCAGGCCCGCCTCGCCGTCGAGCACATCCAGGAAACGGGTTGTGTGGTCAAAGATCTCGACGAAGGATTGGTGGATTTCCCCTCGCTCCGCCAGGGTGAAGAGGTCTACCTCTGCTGGAAATTGGGCGAAGAGCGCATCGGCTACTGGCACGGGCTGGAAGAAGGATTTGCGGGCCGCAAGCCCCTGGATGACAGCACGCTCGACGAGCCACCCGCCGGCCCCGAGACCGTCCAATAGGCGCGCGCATTCCTTACACCGGGGCGTCCGCGAAAAGAGTTCTATGAATCAAGAGAAGCCTGCGAATGAATTGCGGGAGGCGAGGAGCGCCTACCTGCGCAGCGCGGCGCATCAGCCCGTGGCATGGCGCGAGTGGAACGAGGCGGCTTTCGACCGGGCGCGGCGCGAGGACAAGCCCATCCTGCTCGATATCGGCGCGGTGTGGTGCCACTGGTGCCACGTGATGGACCGCGAGAGCTACGAAAATACCGAAGTCGCACGCCTGATCAACGAGCACTACATCCCGATCAAAGTGGATCGCGACGAGCGGCCGGACATCGACGCGCGCTACCAGATCGCGGTGAGCGCGTTGACCGGCCAGGGCGGGTGGCCGCTCACCGCTTTCCTCACGCCGGACGGCAAGCCGTTTTACGGGGGCACCTATTTCCCGCCGGATGACAAGCTCGGCCGCCCGGGCATGCTGCGCGTCCTGGCAAGTATTGCCTCAAACTATAAAACCCATAAAGGCGATATCCTTTCGAGTGCGGACAGGATTTCGGAAGCGCTGGCCAGCGTCGAACAGACCTCAGGGAGCGGCCAGACGGACGGCCGGCTCCTCGCGGAAATTCTCCAGAAGATCGGAAGCATGTACGACCCGCAACACGGCGGCTTCGGAAACGCGCCGAAGTTTCCCCACCCCACGGCGATCGACCTGTTGCTGGATTTCTATCTCGAGACCCGCCAGAACTGGCTGCTGACCGCCATCACCACCACGCTCGAAGCGATGGGGCGGGGCGGCGTGTACGACCAGGTCGGCGGCGGATTCCACAGGTATTCGGTCGACGAGCGCTGGCGCGTGCCGCATTTCGAGAAGATGTCGTACGACAACGCCGGGCTGCTCGGGAATTACCTGCGCGCCTACCAGGTGACGGGCCACGATTTCTTCCGCGAGATCGCGCTTGGAATTCTTTCTTTCGTTGAGAACGTGCTCTCGCATCCCGAAGGCGGATTCTTCGCCAGTCAGGACGCCGACTACAGCCTGGAGGACGACGGCGATTATTTCACCTGGACGCTCGACGAACTCAATGCCGCCCTGAACCCACAGGAAGCCGAAGCGGCGGCCCAGTATTACCACGTGGAAGAACTCGGCGAGATGCACCACAACCCCGCCAAGAATGTCCTCTTCATCGATCAGCCCGTGGAAGCCATCGCCGCGCGGATGAAACTGGATCCGGATGAAGTCCGCAAGATTCTGGCGCGAGCCAAAACCAAGATGCTCGGGACGCGCGCCCAGCGGCCGACGCCATACGTCGATCAGGCCATTTATTCCGGCTGGAACGGCATGATGATTTCGGCGCTGCTCGAGGCGTATAAGATCCTCGGCATAGAAGGCGCGCGCGACCGCGCGTTGATGACCCTAGACCTGCTGATGGAAGAAGCCTACGACCCCGCCAAGGGCATGGCCCACAGCCTGCTCCGGGTTCAGCCCGGGGGTGGCTCCACTCATCAATTGAGTTTCCAGTTGCCAGTTCCCAGTTTCCAGTTTCAGATTTCCAGTTTCGGATTTTTGGACGATCAGGTTTTTATCGCGGCCGCCCTGCTCGACGCCTATGAGGTGATGGGAAACCGCGCGTACTTCGACCGCGCACTGGAACTGATGGAAATCACCATCCGGCGCTTCTGGGACGACAAGGACGGCGGATTCTTCGACACTGCCAAAGACCACGATGAGAGACGAGGCCGGCTAGAGGCGCCGCACAAGCCCTTCCAGGATTCGCCTACGCCGGCGGGAAATCCCGTGGCGGCGCTGGTACTCGACCGGCTGGCCACGCTCGCCGAGCGCCCGGACTTCCGCGCCCGGGCGGAAACGATTCTGAACCTGCTGGCTTCGAAGGCGGGCGAATACGGCCTCTTCGCGGCGACGTATGGCCTGGCGCTGGCGAATCATCTGCGCCCGCCGGTCGAAGTCGTGGTGGTGGGGAATCACGCTGACGAACGCACGCGCCTTTTGCTCAAGGCTGCGCATCAGGCGCCCAAGGCCGGCAAACGCGTCCTGGCCTTGTCGCCCGAAGCCGTCAAGGACGGCGCCCTTCCCGCCGGGCTCGCTTCCACTCTTCCGCACCTTCCGCTCGACGGCAGCCCGCTGGCGCTCGTCTGCGTGGGCACGAGCTGCAAGCCGCCGGTGACGACCCCCGACGCCCTAGCCGCGGCGCTACAATAGAAAGAACAATTCTCGCCAACCTACTTGAATTGATGCCATAAATATGGTATAAATGTTTCATGCGAACGACGGTGGACATTCCCGACCCCATTTACCGTCACCTGAAGGCCAAAGCCGCGCGGGAAGGGCGGTCAGTGCGAGAGTTGATCTTGCGAGGAACCGAGAGGGAGCTGCGGTCGCGCGCCAAGGCGCGGCCGCAGCGAGTTCGTCTTCCCATCGTTCGGTCGAAGCGTCCGGGGGCTCTTCAACTCGACAATGCCAAAATCTACGAAATCATTCCTTTTCCCTGATGTGAACGTTTGGATCGCCCTGACTTATGACGGGCATGTCCACCATCGGGTCGCCACGCGATGGTTTCAATCGTTGGGTACGAATGCGCGGCTCTTTTTCTGCCGGGTGACGCAACTGGGTTTGTTGCGCTTGCTGACCACCGAGAAGGTGATGGGGGAAAAGGAAGTGTTGAGCCAGGCGCAGGCTTGGGATGCGTATGATCGATGGCTTCAGGATGAACGAGTGATGTTTCTTGCCGAGCCACCGGAAATTGAAGCCGCTTTTCGTGTGGCGTCACGCTCGCCTCGGCCCGGTCCGAAGGAGTGGGCCGATTCGTATCTCGCGGCGTTCGCCCAGACCGCGAACCTTACGCTCGTGACCTTCGACCGAGCGCTCCGATTGAAGGTAGGGCAGTCACTTCTCCTGACACCATAGTTTGACTCCCCGCCATAACGTTTGAAGCGGGTATATCCCCGGTTGCGCCGGACACGCGCCGGTTGTAGACTGAATTCGCCAGGGTCTATTTCTAAAGAGCGAGGAAGAAGTATGGTTTCTCCGATTCGCAGTGAATGGGTCCGCCAGCGGACGGGACCGATTGTGACGCAGATGCATTACGCCCGGCAGGGCAACGTCACGGAAGAGATGGAGTACGTGGCGAAGCGCGAAAACCTCGCGCCGGAGCAGGTACGCGACGAGGTGGCGCGCGGGCGCATGATTATTCCCGCCAACCTCCGCCACGTCGAGCTGGAGCCGATGGCGATCGGGATCGCGGCCAAATGCAAAATCAACGCCAACATCGGCAATTCCTCCAGCGCTTCGAACATCGACCAGGAACTGGAGAAGCTGCACACCTCCGTCCACTACGGCGCCGACACGGTCATGGATCTCTCAACGGGCGGCGACATCCACCGGATTCGCGAGGCGATTCTGCGCGCCAGCCCCGTGCCCATCGGCACCGTGCCGATTTACGAAGCTCTGGCGCGCGTCACGCACGTTCGCGATCTGACGCCGGAAATCATGCTGGAGGTCATCGAGGAGCAGGCGGCGCAGGGCGTCGATTACATGACGATTCACGCCGGTGTGCTGCGCGAGTTCATCCCCATGACGCGCAAGCGCATCACCGGGATTGTCAGCCGCGGCGGCGCCATCATGGCGCAGTGGTCGGTGGAGAACGATCGGGAGAACTTCCTGTACACGCATTTCGAGGAGATCTGCAGGATCTTCCAGAAGTACGACGTCTCGTTCTCGCTCGGCGACGGGCTGCGGCCCGGCTGCCTGGCCGACGCCAGCGACGAGGCGCAATTTGCCGAGCTGCGGGTTCTCGGCGAACTGACGAAGAAAGCCTGGGAGTACGACGTCCAGGTGATGATCGAGGGCCCCGGGCACATCCCGATGGACCAGATTAAGCTCCAGGTGGACAAGGAAATTGAGCTGTGCCACGAGGCGCCGTTCTACACGCTCGGGCCGCTGGTGACCGACATCGCGCCCGGCTACGACCACATCACTTCGGCGATCGGCGCGGCGATGATCGGCTGGCACGGCGCGTCGATGCTCTGCTATGTGACGCCCAAGGAGCATCTCGGCCTTCCCAACAAGGACGACGTGCGGCAGGGCATCATCGCCTACAAAATCGCCGCCCACGCCGCCGACGTGGCGCGCCACCGCCCCGGCGCGCGTGACCGCGACGACGCGCTCAGCTACGCGCGATTTCTCTTCGACTGGAACAAGCAGTTCCAGCTCTCGCTCGATCCCGAAACCGCGCGCTCGATGCACGACGAGACACTCGCCGACGACTATTACAAAGACGCCGCCTTTTGCTCGATGTGCGGGCCGAAATTCTGCTCGATGAATACGACGCAGACGCTCGAGAAGCACCTCGGGCTCAATCAGGCAGAGCGCGAGCAGAAATTTGTGGAATTGCTGGCGAAAGTTCAGAGTTGATGGATTTGGGTTGACCGCCTTTCCGCGGCAACCGAAGAGCGTTTTCAGGGCTTGACCGCAAAACTGAATTGAATCCGGGTGTGCAGGCGCCACCCGCGGTGGACTGTCGGAGGACCGCGTTCTCGGAGAACTCGGGACGCAGCGTGTTGATTCATTGACGCAGGAAATTTCCCGCTGCCCGAGCCCTTGCCAGGCCGAAAAATTCCAAGGAGGAAAAGAATATGGACGCAACAGCAACGCAGAAGCAGACACGAATCAAGGGAGCCGTTCAGGGAGGCGAAGCGGCAACGCCAGTGGCGCCGCCCAATCCGGCACGGATCTTCCAGACCATCAATGCCTTTCAGCAGACCGCGGCGATGCGGGCGGCGGTTGAGCTCGATGTTTTCACGGCCATCGGGGAAGGTCAAAACACCGTGGCCCAGATCGCGCGGCGTGCCAACGCGTCGGAGCGCGGCATCCGGATCCTTTGTGACACTCTCACGATTGTGGGTTTTCTTACCAAGAATTCGAGCCATTACGGCCTTGCGCCGGATGCCGCTATGTTCCTCGACCGCCGGTCTCCCGCCTACCTCGGGACGATGGTGCGTTTCCTCAACGCTCCTGAGCTTATGAGGCCGTACGACAATCTCACGGAAGCTGTGCGCAAGGGCGGCACGGTGTTGCCCGGCGAAGGAACGGTCGCTCCGGAGAATCCGATCTGGGTGGAATTTGCGCGCTCGATGGCGCCGCTGATGAACATGTCGGCGGAAGCGATTGCGCAGATGGTCGGCGGGGACAAGATTCAAAAGTGCCGCGTGCTCGATATCGCCGCGGGGCACGGTTTGTTCGGCATCACCATCGCCCGGCACAATGCCCAGGCGGAAATTGTGGCGCTCGACTGGCCGAAGGTTCTCGAGGTGGCAAAGGAGAATGCGAAGAAAGCGGGGGTTGAAAGCCGCTATTCCACCATCGCCGGCAGCGCGTTTGAGGTGGATTTCGGGAGCGGCTACGACATCGTCCTGCTCACGAATATCCTGCATCACTTCGATGTTCCGACCTGCGAGTCGCTTATGAAGAAGGTCCACGCGGCGCTCGCGCCCGGCGGCCGCGCCGTGACGCTCGAGTTCGTTCCCAACGACGACCGGATTACGCCGCCGGATGCGGCGTACTTCAGCATGATTATGCTGGGAACGACGGCGCACGGCGATGCATACACCTTCGCGGAATTCGACCGCATGTTCCGCAACGCGGGCTTCACGCGCAGCGAACATACCCGGCTCGAGCAATCGGCGGAATCCGTGATCGTTTCCTATAAGTAGCACCAGGCCAGGTCATCACGAAGGCGGGGGAGCAAACATTCCTTCCGCCTTCGTCGAGCCTTGCTCTGCGATATAGTGGTGGCCGCCATGCCGGAAAGCACGGTTCGAGAGAATCTTAAGAGAGAATTCAATCGCTGGGCGGAAGAAGGCCGCGGTGAGGAGATGGAGTCGCACCATCTTCCCATCGTCGAGCCCACGCTGGAGCTGATGAATATCCAACCTGCCGACCGGATTCTCGACCTGGGCTGCGGCACGGGTTGGCTGGTGCGCAAGATCGCCTCGATGGTGACGGAAGGCGAGGTGGTCGGCGTGGATGTTTCAGATGAAATGATTCGCCGCGCTCAGACCGCGAGCGCCGGCTTGCCGAGGGTTGCGTTCCTCCAGGGAATTGCAGAGAGAATCCCTTCGACGGATGGCCGCTTTACGAAGGTTATTTCGGTAGAGTCCGCGTATTACTGGCCGGAACCGGCACAAGGGCTTCGAGAGATCTTCCGTGTGCTTGCGCCCGGCAGCTCAGCGTGGATTCTGATCAACTACTATCGTGACAACCCGTACTGTCATCAGTGGGGAGCCCACTTCAACACGCCCGCACATCTGCTATCCGCCGAAGAATGGGCGGACAAGTTTCGAACCGCGGGCTTTGCCGGCGTCGCCCACCAGCGAATTCCCGACAATTCCCCTACGCCGGAGGTTTACACCGGCCGCTGGTTTCGCGATGCGGATGAGTTGAAGAACTTCAAGCGCGAGGGGGCCTTGCTGGTTCACGGCGTATAGCCCGCCCGCTAGGTTGTCGATAACTCGCGGCCCGCTGAAGTCGCCGGGGAATAGTTGCGAGAAGCTGGTGCGCGGGAGGTATAATAAATAGCGCGGGGTCTGGGCGTTCATATTCCTCTTCCCTAATGATCGGGAGTCCGCGAGGTTGATGCATGGGGTGGGTAGAAAACCGGTTTGAAAAAAACATCATCACCACGACGGTGGACTACGTCTTCAACTGGGCGCGTAAATCCGCGCTCTGGCCGCTGACGTTTGGACTGGCGTGCTGCGCCATCGAAATGATCGCCTCCACGACGTCGCGCTTCGACATGGCGCGCTTCGGTGCGGAGGTTTTTCGCCCCAGCCCGCGCCAGGCTGACCTGATGATCGTGGCCGGCACGGTGACGCTCAAGATGGCGCCGGTGATTCAACGGATCTGGGAGCAGATGCCCGATCCGAAGTGGTGCATCTCGATGGGCGCCTGTTCGAGCGTGGGCGGGCCGTTCAACACCTACGCCGTGTTGCAGGGCGTGGACAAGATCGTTCCAGTGGACGTTTACGTGGTGGGTTGTCCGCCCCGCCCGGAGAATCTCTTCTATGGGCTCCTCAAGTTGCAGGAGAAAATCGACAGCATGACGCTTGCCAAGCGGCCTACGGAGGTGCGCCTGGACGAGTCGATGCTGGAAGAATTCAAGAAGTCGGTGCGCATCGGCAAGGCCGGGACGCCGGAATTGGTGCAGTTCGGATAATCCATCCTCGAGAACGCTAAGCAACTCAAGTGGGGAATCAGCAGTGGCCGGTTTTGTCAAAGTCGCGAGTGTCGCTGAGCTCCCTGCTGGCTCTTGCAAGGCGGTGGAAGTGGACGGCAAAACGATCGCGCTGTTCAACGTGAGCGGTCAAGTTTTCGCCCTCGACAACACTTGCTTACACCAGGGCGGGCCGCTGGGAGAAGGAACGCTCGAAGGCGACGTCGTCACTTGCCCCTGGCACATGTGGGAATACAATGTTCGCACCGGTGAGAAGGTCGGCAATCCAGCACTCAAGATTGCTGCTTACCCCGTTCAGGTCGAGGGGAACGACATCAAGGTCGCCGTTTAATTGGTTGTGGATTGTCGGTTGTAAGTTGTTCGTTGGCCGAAGATTGACTCCGACGGTCTTTTCCCTAACAGCCTGTGACTGGTGAGGTCGCCTGCCTACTGGACTTGAGCAAGTTAGAACCGGCAACTAACAACTCACAACAGACCACTGACAACTGGCAACAGGGAACTGGCAACTGAAATCATGCCCGAACTTCCCGAAGTCGAAACGGTGCTGCGTGGCCTCCGCGCGCGCGCCCTCGGCCGTCGGATTACGACGGTTGAAGTGCGCCATCCCGGCGCGATTGCGGGCGACGCGACGGATTTTGTGCGCTCCGTCGAGGGGCGAGTCATCAAGTCGCTCGAGCGGAAGGGGAAGGCGTTGGCCGTTTCTCTCGTCGGGTCCGATGGAGAGCCGCCACAATTTCTCCTGATCCGCCTGGGGATGACGGGGCAAATCACCGTTGGCTCCGCGGCGGCGCCTGTCGAGACCCACACGCACGTCCGACTCAGCCTGGATGATGGCCGCGAAGAAGTGCGCTTCCGCGACCCGCGGCGGTTCGGGCGACTGCGGTGCTGCACGCAGGGCGAATTGCGGGCGGTTTTTGGCAAGCTCGGCCCGGACGCTCAGTTGATTTCTGAAGAACAGTTTGGCGCGGCAATGCGCGGCCGCCGCGGCGCAATCAAGAGCTGGCTGATGAACCAGCAGATGCTGGCCGGGCTTGGCAACATTTACGCCGACGAAGCGCTGTTTCTGGCGCGGATCCATCCACTGGCGCAGCCGGGAAATATTCCCATGGAAAAAGCGCGCGCACTTTATCGGGCGGTAAAGCGCGTGCTGAAACTCGCCGTCGAGCTTCAAGGAACGAGTTTCCGCGACTACATTGACATCGAGGGTCGGCCAGGGAATTACACCCCGCGCCTGCGCGTTTACCAGCGTACGGGCGAGCCCTGCCGACGCTGCAAGCAGCCTATCCGTCGCCTGGTCATCGCCGGCCGCAGCAGCCATTTCTGCCCGCGCTGCCAGCCCCGGCCCCGGCAGGTCGCGGGCCTGCGCGGCCCGCGCTCGAGCCGGGCGGCCAAACGTGCGGCAGCTTAGAAGAGCTCTATCATCGACGGTGTCCGACCGTGGTATGCTTTTGCCCACGGGTTAGGGGCGAACCCGAGGATGGGATAGCGGCAGGCTTTGGAGTGCCTCGTGGCGTCAGAGACGAGGATTGGGATCCAGGATTATGGCGATCATTGATAACGGAAAGCTCTACGGCATTGCTTGCGCCGACATTAAGAAGCAATCGACGAGTTGGCTGAAGGGGGCGCGGAAATTGCTGGCGAAAATCCGCGAGACGGGAGAGGAAGTGAAGGACCTCGAAACGATCGAGAAGGAAGTCCATGATGAGCTCGATCGTCGCCTCTCGACCGGCGCGCCCGCCGAGGATCAGGTCACTCGAATCGAGCCGGAAAAGATGCGCGAGGGCCGCTAAGCGTTTTCGAGGAATATCGCAAAAACCGGACCTATGCCAGAGAGCGAATCTCGAGACGTCGCTCGTCCCTCCGCGACAGCGCCCTTCCTCCCGAGTTTCCTCCGCCGCTCGTCAACGACCCGGCTCCTTGAATACCTCCTCCTCGCCGCGCTCGTCGGCCTTTTCATCTGGCGCGCCTTCATTCCCGCGTGGTCAGCGCTCTCAAGCGACTTCCCAAACTATTATCTCGTGGCGCGACTCTATCGTCAGGGGTACCCGCTGGACCGCGTTTACGAGTGGACATGGCTGCAACGGCAGAAGGATCACGCTGGGCTCGAGAACGTCGTAGCGGCGTATGTCCCGGTTACCCTCCCTTCGATCCTGCCCACCCTGCCTCTGACCTCGCTCTCTGTCCTGCAGGCAAAGCATGGGTGGATGATTCTCGACCTGATCTTTCTCGGCCTGGCCGGACTGTTCGCGGGCCGCCTTACCGGCCTCGGGTGGAGACGCATCGCCCTCTTCACTTTTCTTTGCATCTTCCCATTGCGCAACAATTTCATCTTCGGCCAGCAGCACGTCCTGGTTCTGCTCCTCCTGACTCTTGCCGCCTGGCTGTATTTCTCCGGACGTCCAGCGTCTTCGGGGGCGGTACTCGCCGCAGCCGCGGCGCTCAAGATCTATCCCGCGATGTTCGCGCTCTACTTTCTTCGCAAACGGCAGTGGCGTGCCTTCATTTCGTTGGCGCTTGGCTTGCTCATCATGGCAGGGCTCTCGCTCTGGCTTTTTGGCTATGAGGCGAACCGGGTTTACGTGATGGAGATCTTTCCGCGCGCCATGCGCGGAGAAGTCGCCGACCCGTACCACGCGCACTGGCAATCGGCGACGGCGCTTTTCCGCAGGCTCTTCATCGCCGAACCGGAGTTTAATCCCCAGCCGCTCGTGCATTGGCCGGCGGCTTTCGCCTTTCTCCAGCCGCTCTGCCAGGCGTTGATCTTCGTGCCATTTCTCTGGTTGATCAGCTCGAATTGTGCTGATGCGGAGCGGGAGAAGCTGGATTGGGGAAGCTATCTCCTGATGCTCCTGGTACTGTCTCCTAATCCGGCTTCGTACCACTACTGCGTGCTGATTCTATCTGCGGTGCTGATCGCCGGTTATCTTGCTCGGCGCGGGCTCACGCGGCTCGCCGTTGCCTTCGCTTTCCTTTACGGCCTGGCGTGCATTTCGCACTATCGCTGGATGGCGCACACTCCGTCAGGCTGGAGGATCCTTCTGGGCTTTCCTCGCCTGTACGCGGTGATCGCTCTCACGCTGTTCGTCCTATGGATCCTCGCAACCGCGTCTCACCGGCCTTTCCGCGCGCGCCTCAAATCGCGCGAGGCGATGGCTTTTGCTGGCCTTTTCCTCGCCATGGTCACAGCGGGAACCTGGTCTATGTGGCGTCACTTGAAGGGACAGTTTGAAAACTACTCAATGCGCGCGGTCGTTATTCCGACGTCCCTGATGGCGGGTCAGCCGGCGGCTGCAGGAGGAGACATCTATTTTACACACATCACCGCGGACGGGTACGCCCTTTGCAGGTCGTCGGGCGGTGCGCTCACCAGTTTCAAGTTCCACCGCGACGCGTTCCATCCCGCGGTCCCGGCAAAAGCGTCCGAGGGCTGGGTGGAAATCGCATCGACGCGCTCGCGAATCCTGCGTTTTCCGGTCAGCGGCCCGCTGCCGCCAGCGGATCGGCTGCCGGTTGAAGTCATGGACGGCGAACAACCGGCGATCTCCCCTGACGGCCGATGGCTGGCGTTCATTCGCGAGGACAAGGGACGCGGGTTTTTGTGGGTGAAAGACATGCGACCGGAGGAGACAACCGACCCCGCGAACATTGAACGCCAGCTTACGCGATATGAATTGAATGTTCTCGAGGCGACATTCACGCCTGACAGTCGCGGCCTCGTGTTCTCCGCTCAACGCGAGGCCCAGCCGGAATTACTCAGCGTCTCCATCGAAGGGAATTCACCTGTCATTACACAGAGACCCGATGTCGGGCGGCTCTCAGCGCGGTATCCTGCATTCTCGCCCGACGGTGTATGGCTGGCGTTCTCCTCGGCCCAGCGAGGCGCGTGGCAATTGTGTGTGGTGAAGGCTGGTTCCGGCACAATTCGCCAGCTCACGCACGGCGAGTGCAATTCCATCACCCCGGCGTGGCTGCCGGACTCGCGCACAATCGTGTACGCCACCGACTGCGGACGCGGGCAGGGACTGACCGCCCTGGCGCGCATCCAGGCCGTCCCCTGAAAATTTGAAAGACCTTTACATCTTGTTTACTTTTTTCGGGTTATATTCAATCTGATCCTCTCCTTCGCTCTTCCCAAACAGTTTTTCTAAAGGCATTCCCAGTGTCGGAGATCTATGAATCTTGACGATCAAGTGGTGATACTCGGCGCCGGTCCCGCCGGCCTGACGGCAGGCTATGAATTGGCTCGCTATGGCATTCCGGCCTGCATTCTCGAGCAGGACAGAATCGTCGGCGGTTTGTCGCGAACCGTCAACTACAAGGGCTTCCGTTTTGACATCGGCGGCCACCGCTTCTATACGCGAGTTGATGAGGTCCTGCGGATCTGGAAGGAGATCCTCGGCGACAATTTCGCCGAGTGCGGCCGCCTCTCCCGCATCTACTATCGCAATCGGTTCTTCTATTATCCGCTGCGGCCTTTGAATGCGCTCTGGGGCCTCGGACCGCTCGAAAGCTGTCTGATTCTCCTGAGCTACTTGAAGTCCCAGCTCTTTCCGCTGCGGCCCGAAGAAAATTTCGAGCAGTGGATTTCCAACCGCTTCGGCCACCGCCTGTTCCGGATATTCTTCAAAACCTACACCGAGAAAGTTCTTGGTATGCCGTGCACGGAAGTCCGCGCCGAATGGGCCGCGCAGCGCATCAAGAGCCTGACACTCGCGCAAGCGATCGCCAGCGTTCTCCTCCCGCGCAACGGAAAGAAGCAGATCACAACCCTGATCGACAAGTTCTATTATCCCGTCCACGGTCCGGGGATGTTGTGGGAAAAGCTCGCGGATCAGCTTCGCGGGCAAGGCCATCAGCTCCGCCTGCAAACGGAAGTCGTGCGGCTGAATCACGACGGCCGCCGCATCCTGAGCGTGCTGATCAAGAACCCGCAAGGCGACACCGAGGAAATATCCGGTTCGGAGTTCATCTCCAGCATCCCCATGCGCGGTCTGATCCGGCGGCTCGATCCGGCCGCCCCGGAAAGCGTATGCGAGGCCGCGGAGGGCCTCCACTATCGCGATTTCCTGACCGTAGGAGTCATCGTCAACCGGCCGCACCTCTTTCCCGACAATTGGATTTACGTCCACTCCACCGACGTCAAGGTGGGCAGGATCCAGAACTACAAAAACTGGCGTCCGGAAATGTCGGGAGATCCCGCGAAGACGAACCTCGGGCTGGAATATTTCTGCTCACGCGGGGATGAGCTCTGGGAAAAATCTGATGATGAGTTGAAGGATCAGGCCAAGCGCGAACTCCACCGGCTCGGCCTGGCGCGGCCCGAGGAGTGCGAGGACTGCATTGTCATCCGCGTTCCCAAGGCCTATCCCGTTTACGACACGGACTACGCTCGATACTTCCCGACCGTAAAATCTTATGTCGAGAAATTCTCGAACCTGCAACTCGTCGGCCGCAATGGACAACACCGCTACAACAGCCAGGATCACTCGATGCTGACGGCGCTGCTGGCGGTCCGAAATATTCTGGGCGAGCAGCACGATCTCTGGTCCGTCGACACGGAAGAGCTGAACCACTCGGAGCAGGAATCGCCGTCCATCGCCCTGAGGGCCGAAGCGGCTTACATCAAGGCCCGTTGACCTTTTCCGGGCCGCCGCGCCGGCTCAAACTCTTTTACTAGTTCAGAACATTTCTTTTGGTATAATCGCCGCCATCCACGCGCCGGCCTCTCGGTGCCGCCGGGTGGAGCCCAGGCCCGAATCGTCCAGTCCCCTCGCCGTGTCTCTTCGAGCCTCGTCATGCTCTTCAAGAGTTTCAGCGCCGCGGTCTTTGGAATTGACGCCTATCTGGTCGAAGTGGAAGTGGACATCTCCGCTGGCCAGGCGAATTTCATGACCGTCGGCTTGCCGGACGCCGCGGTGCGCGAGAGCCGGGAGCGTATCAAGTCGGCCATCAAGAACTGTGGCCTGGAATTCCCTTTTCAAAACATCACCGTCAACCTGGCGCCCGCCGACGTCAAAAAAGAAGGCTCGGGGTTCGACCTCGCGATCGCGCTGGGAATCATCGGGACGACCGGCGTCTTGCTCAAGGATGACCTGAAGCCTTATCTCTTTCTGGGCGAGCTATCACTGGACGGCGGCCTCAGGCCCATCAAGGGCGGGCTCTCGATCGCCAGCATGGCGCGGCACAAGGGAATCCGCAAGCTGGTTGTGCCGATGGAGAACGCCTGCGAGGCCGCGGTGGTGCGCGAAGTCGAAGTGTACGGGATGCGCTCGCTGCCCGAAGTCCTCGACTTGATCAACGAGACTCGCCCTTTCCAACCTGCCAAGGTGAACACAGCGGAAATGCTCGCCGCGGCCAGCCAGTACCCGGTGGACTTTCGCGACGTCAAGGGCCAGTTGCACGCCAAGCGCGCCATCGAGGTCGCCACCGCCGGCGGGCACAACATCCTGATGATCGGGCCGCCCGGCGCCGGCAAAACGATGCTCGCCAAGCGAATCCCGACGATCCTTCCGCCGCTCACTTTCGACGAGGCCATTCAGACCACGAAGATCCACAGCGTGGCCGGGGTGCTCGAAGCAGGATTGGGTCTGGTTGGGACGCGGCCGTACCGCGCGCCGCACCATACGATTTCCGACGCGGGGCTGATTGGCGGGGGCGCCGTGCCGCGCCCCGGGGAGGTCAGCCTCGCGCATAACGGGTTGCTCTTTCTCGACGAGCTGCCGGAATTCGCGCGCAATGTCCTCGAAGTCCTGCGCCAGCCTATCGAGGACGGGACGGTCTGCATCGCACGCGCGGCCATGTCGCTGACTTTTCCGGCGCGCTTCATGCTCGCGGCGGCGATGAACCCCTGCCCGTGCGGTTCATCTCATTGCGACACGCCGCGTCGGACACAATGACCAGTCCCACTACCTCGTAATCCCTGATGTGGATCTCGGGAACTAGGGCCTCCAGCAATCGCCGCTTCTGGGCTTGGGAGAGAAATTCCCACTCGTGAAAAGGTGAAAATACCTCTGCTAGTTCGCCGGGAGTGAACTGGGCAGAAGCGGGCTGAGCCCTGAGGAGGATGTCCTGATAGAGCTTCGTGTCATTCTCCACCTCGCGAATTCGACGGTCCCTTTCCTCGCGGCCGATCAGGCCTTCAAAGTAGGCCTCATGCACCCGCTGGCGTTTAACGTCCTGACGCTTCAGCTGATTTTGCGCGCGCAAGATCTTTGACCCGTCTTCGCGTGAAGAAGTCCGGGCTATCAGCGCCTGCGTAATTCGCGCCAGGAAATCGATATCAGTGAGTCGCCGGGAGAGGAGCGTGTCGACCCGATCCTCCAGCCGCTGGCGCCGCATGTAGGGGTTTGAGCATTTGGGGAGCCCTGCGCGTTCGCGCTTAATTCTTTCCGCAGTGGTTCGGCTCTTGCAGAGATACCAGTCACGGGAATGGCCCGTGTGCGTATAGACGAGATTCCGGCAATCGCCGCAGCGGAGGAATCCATGGTACACGAAGCGCGGCTCGTAGCCGGGCCGGACGCGCCAGTGATTTTGCTTCTTCAAATCCAGGATCTTCTGGACCTGCAGGAAATCAGCCTCCGAGACGAGAGGATCCATCACCTTCACACGGATGATCTCCTCAGGAGTCCTGCGAATCTTGGGACGGTCACCCTGCCGGCCGTCCGCTTTGACACGGCGAGCGGCGGGTGACAGATCGCGTTTCTGCGTGTAAACCCGCCACCCGGTGTAAATGGGATTGCGAAGAATGTTTCTCAGATTGAACGATGCGATGCCCAGTTCGAGTCCCAGCGCCCAGTAGGTCACCTCTCCGCCGAGCGCGCGCCGAAAGGCTTCTCGGACCTTCTCCGCCTCGGGCTTGTAGTACCAGCGATTCTCCTTTCGGTTATACCCGACCCCAAAAGGCAAAACGATATCGCTTTGGGGATGCTTTCCGGCGCGCCGTTTCTCCTCTTTGGCCGACCAGATGCGCTCTAGAATCTCGGTCCTCTCCAGACCCGCAAGAGCCGCGCGCATCGTACCTAGGAGGCGGCCCATCTTGGAAGCGAAATCAATTGGGCCGTCGGGAAGGTAAAGCACGGTGGAGGTGTCGACGAACGCCTGGAGCAGGGCATAGTCGGCATAATTTTCGGGGCGCATCAGTCGGCTGAATTCTCTGGCGACGACCCCATGAATTTGCGGCGACTCGATCAGACGCAGCATTTCCTGCATCTCGGGAGCGTGGAGAACTGCCGCGCCGGAAACGTCCGACATCTGGATGGTCTTGACGATTTCAAGATCGTATCGCTTGGCGGTCAGACGATTGGCAGCTTTTTGAGCCGGGATTCCGGCGCGGTCCTCGGCGGCTTGCCCTTCAGTCGACACGCGAATGAGTTCGATTACTTTTTTGCTCATGGTTCAACCCTACAAGTTCCCTTGCTAAATCGAGCGCCTGGTTATTGTCGCCGACCTCGAGGGACGCTCGGAGACGAAGAAGAATATCACGTCTCTCGAGCGCAACCCGGCGCGCCGCATCCAGCACGCCCTCCAAGGAGGGATCTGACTGGACCGGCCCGACTGGGGCGGGGAGTCCCGCAAGAGGCGGCGAGGGTCCGGTGGACTTCCCGATTTCATCGCCGCGCGCTCTGTACAGCTGCTCCCGTGGGTCGGTGTCGCGCGTGCACGGCAGGGCCTTGGTGTGACCTGCGGGCTTCCTGCGTATCGCGTAACGGCTGACTACTTTCTTCGTTGTTGTTCGCACTGCTTTGTCACCTGCCCCGGGCGGCCGCCACGGCAAGACCCGCTACCCTTGGTGCTGCATCCTCCCAACTGCGAGCGCATACTTCCTCTCCTCCCCGGTTTGTTGTTGGGGTGGCCGTTGCTACTTACATAATCGGAAACGAACTGGAGAAGGAGGTCGCGGGCGTTCGTGCCGTTACGTCGAGCCGCCTCCAGAAACAGGTCGTAAACCGTTTCGTCCAACGTGAATCTAAGGTTCATTGGGGTTGTCCTTCCTTTGCGGGGCCTTCCGCTTGGTACCTCTCGGAATCGTTCTTACCGACTCCTTCGATCTCGTGTCGCAGTCCCATCCAGATGTCTTGCAGTTTTTCGGCTTCGGCCCTGAGGCGAGCCGCAGCGAGCTCGGTGCGGAGTCTCTCGTGGAACGAGAAAGACGCGATCCGTTGAGGCTTCGGGTCGTGGGCCTGAAACTCGGCTTGTTGCGCGGCAAGCCTCCATTTGGCGACGGCCCTTTCCAGGTACTTGATGCAAGGGCGGCTGTAACTCTCCCAGTCGACCATGCGGGCGACGGTGAGCGTTCTTACAATGGTCTCGGTGTCAGAGGGCAGGATGCGCAAGAGGTTCTTCCACTGTAGGCTCAAGAACTCTTCGCCCTTCAAGGTTATGACGTACGAGTGCTTCAGCTTGCCCTGCCGCGGTTTCTGAGCGACCAAATCTTTCTTCTTCAGCCTAGCTAGCGCCGGGCGCGAGGCGCCGACGGACAAGTTGAAATCATCTTTCAGACTGTAAAGCGTCGAGTTTCCTTCCTCCCCTCGCGCCCTTGCCTTCTGAGTTTCTTGAATCGCGCCTAGGATCAGGAAATCCAAGCTCGACGGCCTCTCTTTCCTTACCGGTTTCGGCTGTTCAATGTCCACTGTTCTACCTCCATGTAGTTCGTATCGTGCTAAGCATAATAGATAGATGCCCCGATTTCAACAACTATTTTTCCTTTACTTTCAGTAACTTGATGAAACCTAGGCGGGTACAGGACCTCTATCAGAGAGTCGCAAGCCTAGTATGGGTCATATCTGCCTCATCCTGACTACTGGGGTGGGCATGCTACCGTCTCGCCTGCTTTCAGTCCGCGCGGCCGCTAAACACGGGAAACATATTAATAGCCTAGGCGCAAAGGCTTCGGCCAGCGCCCCCCATTCCGGGTCTTCCCATCGCTGCGCCGTCCCAAGGCAAGCCGACGCGCTGCCGCGTGAACGAAGTCAACCTTTAAGGGCTTTCTGC
>JBHGBD010000044.1:0-25907 GCA_041946825.1 Terriglobia bacterium
CGCGGGGTGGAGCAGTCTGGTAGCTCGTTGGGCTCATAACCCAAAGGTCGCTGGTTCAAATCCAGCCCCCGCAACCATGGGCTCAATTCCGCGAAACGGGATTGAGCCCGTCGAGTTTTCGCATGTCTCGCGTGAGCGACAAGCCCTATTTCGTCTATGTCCTGTATAGCTCATCCGGGAAGAAATTCTACATTGGCATCAGCGCAGACCCTTCCCACCGTCTCGATCAGCACAACCGGGGAATTTCTCGTTGGACTGCGCGGCATCGTCCCTGGGCATTAGTGCATGCGGAACAGTTCGAGGATTACAGCGCGGCTCGCAAGCGCGAACTGCGGCTAAAAGCACAGAAGTCCGGAGGCGGGTTCTTCGCCCTCACAGGACTGGATCCCTCGAATTATCCTCGCTGAGTTCCCCGCCGGGGCTCATAATCCCGCACCGAGCGGGGTCCAGCCCCCGCAACCCCGCTCCGAGCGGGGCTCAATTCCGCGAAACGGGATTGAGCCCGTCCTGCTTTTGGGGGTTTCCCGCAATCGCTGGCAGCGGGCAGGGTTCTTCTTGACCGTGGGATTTCCTCGCCCTTATGAAGAGCGCATAGCCGAGAGTAATTCCGTCGCCGAAGCCACAAACTCATGTAAACTCCTCGCGACAATTCTCTGCTAGGCAGTCCGGAGGCAACCATGAACAACATCCAAAGAGCTTTCATGCCATTTTTGCTGACGTCATTCCTCCTTGGCTGGGTGCGCGATTCGCGCGCGGCGGAGGCGGTGGACGCGTTCACGCAGGTCAAGCGTCTGGGCCGGGGTGTAAACGTGCTCGGCTATGACCCGATTTGGAAAGACCCCGCGCAAGCGCGATTCAAGGAGCGACATTTCAAGCTCATCCACGACGCGGGATTCCAGTCGGTGCGCATCAATCTGCACGCTCTGCAGCGGCTGAACGCGGCGAACGGCTACAAGCTGAGTGACGCCTGGCTGAAAACCCTCGACTGGGCGGTCCGGGGAGCGTTGGCGAACAATTTGATGGTCATCCTGGATCTCCACAACTACAACGAAGTCGCCCGGGATCCGGAAGGCTATAAGCCGCGATTCCTCGCCTACTGGAAGCAGGTCTCCGAGCATTTCAAGGATGCTCCTGACAGCATGCTTTTCGAATTATTGAACGAGCCTAACAGGAAGCTCACGCCCGACCTCTGGAACCAGTGGCTCAGCGAGGTGCTGCCGATCATCCGCGCGACGAATCCCACACGCACGCTGGTGATCGGGCCGCCCTTCTGGAATAGCATCGAACACCTCGACGAAATGAAATTGCCTGAGGACGACCGCAATATCATCGTGACCGTGCACTATTACCAGCCCATGCGGTTTACGCATCAGGGTGCGCGGTGGAATAAGGAGACCGCGCAGCTGTCCGGCATCACCTGGGGCAGCGCGGAAGAGAAGGAGCGTATCGCGCGCGACTTCGCGCCCGTCCAGAAATGGTCGCAGGAACATAAGCGCCCGATTCTGCTGGGCGAATTCGGCGCCTACGACAAGGCGCCCATGGATTCCCGCGCGCTCTATGTGGGCGCCGTCGCCCGCGCCGCCGAGTCACTCGGCTGGGCGTGGGCCTACTGGCAGTTCGACGACGATTTCGTCATCTTCGACATGGATAAAGACCACTGGGTCGAGCCCATCCTCAGAGCGCTCGTCCCGCGGTAGCTGCGACCTCGGCTTTCGAATCTGTGGCCCTCAGTGCACTCGAGCCGACAAATAGTCCCTTTCCGACGGTTTTTGCGTCAGGAGGCGATTCTAGCCCTCTTTGCTCGTTGTTAGGCTAGAACCCTGGGGAAGGGCATTCCGAACGCGCCTAGGGGCCTTTCCTCGCTCTGGCGGGCTATTCTAGGCGGCTAGCTGGCGGACGTAGCAGCCTGTGCCGGCCCCGCCCGCCGAGGTTTGCCATGGCGGCGCCCGCTTCAGACCTTCGGCAGGGTGTAGGGCTTGCGGTATTCCTTGCTCAGGTAGGCGTTGGCCGCCTGGTCGCTCGGGAAGGTTTCGGTTTTGGGATCGAAGCGTACGTCGCGGCCCAGGCGGCAGGAAATGTTGCCGAGGTGGGTGATCGTGGTGCTGAGCCGCCCGATCTCGATGTCGGCATGGGGGCGCTGTCGGCTCTTGACGCACTGGAGGAAATTCCCGGTGTGAGATCCGCCGCTGGGCTTGCCGGAGGCGACGACTTCGTCTTTTCCGGCAAAGACTTTCCAGTCGTCATCGTCAACTACCAGCGTGGAATCCGTCCCGTAGAACGCCGTGCCCACCACCCGGCCGTCCATCCGGTGGTGGTCCTGGAAGCTGTGCATCTCCCAGACCAGCATCAAGTCGCCGAAATCGTAGTTGACGACCTGCGTGTCCGGAACCTCCTTGGCGTCGTCGAGCCAGTAGATGCCGCTCGAGTTCGAGACGTGGGTGGGCAGCGAATGCTCCTGCCCGCGCAACCTGGCGATTCCCCACATCGCGACGTCGAGCATGTGCACGCCCTGATTGCCCAATTCGGTATTCCCGTAATCCCAGAAGAACCGCCAGTTGTAATGAAAGCGGTTGGGGTTGAAGGGGCGCTGGGGCGCGGGGCCGAGCCACATGTCGTAATCGGCTCCCGGAGGCGGCGTGCCATCCGGAGGGTTGCCGATGCTCTTTCTAACCTGGGTAATCCACGCCTTGACAAGACACACCTTGCCGAGTTTCCCAGAGGCGACATACTCGACCGCCTCGCGGAAGTGCGTCTCGCTGCGGCGCTGCGTCCCCACCTGGACGACGCGGTTGTATTTGCGGGCCGCGTCGCGCATCTGCTGGCCTTCGTGAATGGTGTGGGAAAGCGGCTTCTCGACGTAAACGTCCTTCCCCGCCTGGCACGCCAGGATCGTGGGGATCGCGTGCCAATGGTCGGGGGTCCCGATGATGACGGCGTCAATTTCCTTGTCGTCGAGAACCCGGCGAAAGTCCTTGACGGATTCGGTTGGATGTTTCTGGGCAGACTCGATCTGCGGGCGGACCTTTTCGAGGATTGCGTCGTCCACATCGCAAAGCGTCTTGACGACCGCGCCGTCCTTAATCGCGCTGAGGGCGTCGCCCTTTCCCTGGCTGCGGCATCCGATCAGTCCCAGCACAACTTTCTCATTCGCGCCCAGGGCAGAGGAATTCCAGTTGATGAAACCCGTCGCCACGGCCGCCGAGGCCACGCCTGCCCTCTTCATGAACGCCCTGCGATTATCGTTTTGCATCGCCATCCTCCACTTCTTTCGATTCGGCTATCGCGCCACTTCGCTGAGCGGCACGGCGGCGCCGCCGCGCGCCTTGCTCAGGTCCGCCGCTTCCATGAAGGCAAAGATTTCCAGGGTCTCCTCGGGCGGAACCGGCGCCACGCGAGTGCGGAAGAACTTGGCGATCTCCGTCAGCATGGGGCGATAGGTTTCGGGTGTGGGTCCGGAGTGGAGAACGCCTTTCTCGCCGAAGGCCGTGATGCCGTACTCATAGAAATCGCCTCGGAAGCCGCGCATGACGCCCAGGCGGCCGTCTTTCCATTTGCCGGTGACGACGTCCTCGTCCTCGGTGCTCGCCCGGCTGACCGACTCGCATTCCGGCCCCATCAACGTGAAAAGCATCTCGACCGCGTGAATGCCGTACCACATCAGGTCGGGATGGTGCGGCTCCGTGGGAGCGGGGCCGAAAACGTTGTAGCCGAGAATTCGCCCGACGCCTTCGGGATTCATCAAGTGCCGCGTCTCTTCCCAGAAGCGCAGCGAAGAGGTGCTGAACCAGGGAACGCCCGACTCCCTGGCGAGTCGGGCAATCTCCTTCACGTCTTTGTAACTCGCCGCCGCCGGCTTGTCGATGAAGACGGGCTTGCGCGCGGCGATGACGGGCTTCACCTGCGCCAGGTGCACGCGGCCATCCACGCTCTCGAGCAGCACCGCGTCCACCTTGCTGCAGAGTGTCGGGATGTCGCCGACGATTTCGATCTTCCACTTGTCGCGCAACTCGTCGGTGAACTTGTCAACCCGCGTGCGGCTGGCTTCGACGTCGGGGCTGCCGCCTTTGAACGCCGCGACCACGCGCACGCCCGGAACGTGTTGCGGGTTGGAAGGGTCGTTGAAGACCTGCGTGAACGCGATGACGTGCGATGTGTCCAAGCCGATAATCCCCACGCGCACGGGCTGAGTCGAGTCCGTTTGAGCGACACCGACGGGAACACAAAAGGCTGCAGCCATCAACATGATCGCAAGAAGTAACCGACGCATGAATTCCTCCTCTTCGGCGGCTGAAGGTGAACCAACTGACGGATGAAAAAATCATTCCTCACCGCTGAGACGCAGAGCTCGCCGAGCCGCCGCTGCGTTACGGACAGACGACTTTTTGGTTCTCAAGTGCCAAGATTTCTCGGCGCCCTCAGCGTCTCTGCGGTGAGAGGTATGCGCATCGTTCTGCAACAACCGCTACACGACGGCTGCCTTCAGCACTTCGCGCAGCCGCCGCGCCACGAGCATGTCTTCGCCGGGCTGCATCATCCACACGCCGACGACAATCGTATGTTCTCCCGATTCAAGCCCGGCGCTGGCCGACCCGCCGCCGGTGGCAGGATTCAATTCGATGCGCGGTTTCCCGTGCCGAAGTTTTTCCATGACTTCGCGGCCCGTAATCTTGATGCGCTGCGGATCGCACTTGATCGCCAGGTGGGGAACGTGGTTAGCGACAGGGGGTACGAAGATCTTCGTCTCCACACCGGCGAGCGTTTTCACGTGCTGAGCGATCCGCTCCGCCCGCCGCTGGAACTCGGCCTGCATCGCGTTCTCGTCCTGAGCCAGCAGCCAGTCCACTGCCGCCACCAACCCGACGATCTCTTCCTTGGCGACTTTCATCCCGCGGCCGATGGTGTTCGAGTACGGCGAGTTGTTTTTGACGGCCGCGGCGATCAGGTCCTTGCGCCCGAGCAGCAAGCCGGTGCACTGCGGGCCGCGAATTCCCTTCCCGCCCGAGAAAGTCACGAGGTCGAATCCCATGGCCGTGTAGTTCCAAAGATTCGAAATCGGCGGCACGTCCGCGGCGGCATCATTGAAGCACGGAACTCCGTGCTGGTGCGCGACGCGCACCCAGTCTTCGCGGCTGATCGCGCCTTGCTCGGCGGCATTGAAGAAGAGCGCCATGACGGTGCGCCCGTTGAAAGCCGCGTCGTATTGTTCCAGAGTCTCCACTTCGACAAAGCGGATACCGCAATTCCGCATTGCGTGGTCGTAATCGTAGCGATGCGCCTTCTGGACGATGACCTCGTTCTTCAGGCCGTCCATGTCGGTGGGGATGTTGAGGATCGCGTCTTTGTTCCCGGCCGTGATGCACGCCGCGGTCCCGAGAGTCAGCGCCGACGCGGCGCCGGCAGTCACCAGCGCGGCTTCGCAGCGGAGGCGCTGCGCCAAATACGCTCCAGCGGCATCGCGCAATTCCTCGAGCTGGACCGGATACCTGGACGCCACAGCAATCGCCGCCTGGACCTCTTCCGGCATGGTGGACGCCGACAGAACCGTGTAGGTGCCGGCAGCGTTCACGAAGGGCGTGACTCCGAGCTTGGCGTAGTAGTCAACGCCCTTGATCGTCCGAGCCGCCTTCGCTTGCGGCTGGGTGGCGGCCGAGCCGGCGACGGTCGCCCCGGCCGCGATAAGCGTTCGTCCCGTCTTCCCGAAGAACTTGCGACGCGATAGTGATCGAGGCATGGTCATCCTCCCCGCATAGTTGTCCGTGCTGGAGTTTTCCCCGCGCGCGAGATGGTACCGCATTTCAGCCGCTTTCGCCTCCCCGGCGCGACGAATTTTCGGGCAGCATGATATCAATTGACTCGCGGAACTTCCCGCTGTACCTTCGGGGAAACAAGGAGCGTCACGAGTGCTTCCCGCCCGCGATTCCCTGAAGAACGAAGGAGGATAGCCCCATGCGCAAGAAAGACCTGACTCGCCGCGAATTTCTGGGGAGGACCTCCGCCAGCCTGGCGGTGGCCGGGGTCGCGACCACACGCGCGCGGACTGCCTCAGGCAACCCCAACGCGCTGGCATTGAATGGCGGCACGCCGGTGCGGTCGACGCCGTACCCGGGATGGCCGCAGACCAATGAGCTGGACGAGGCGAACATCCTCAAGTCGCTGCGCAATCATCGCTGGTGCACGTACGACGGGGAGTTCATTCCCAAGTTCGAGAAGGCCTGGGCGGAAGAGCTGGGCGTGCGCGGCGCCGTGATGACGCCGTGCGGGACACACGCTCTGCACACCGCGGTAGACATCGTGGGCATCAGCCCCGGCGACGAAGTGCTGGTGGCGCCGTTCACCTACATCGCCACCGTGGACGCCATCCTCCTGAACTACGCCCTTCCGGTGTTTGTCGACACCGACCTTAAGACCTTTCAGATGGACCCCGACGACATCGAGCACCGGATCACCGAACACACGCGCGCCATCCTGCCCGTGCACATTCTGGGAGCGCCGGCCAATATGGACCGCATTCTCGCCATCGCGAAGAAGCACAACCTGCCGGTGATTGAAGACGCCTGCCAGGGGCACACAGCGGAGTGGAAAGGCAAACGCTTGGGGACCCTCGGCACGGTCGGGTGTTTCAGCTTCCAGGAAAGCAAGGTGCTTCCGGGCGGCGAAGCGGGGGCGCTCGTCTCCAACGACGAGGAATTGATCCGCAAGGCTTACATGTTCCGCGATTTCGGGCGCAATCCCGAGTTCAATGAAAGCTTCCTGGTGCGCGGCACAAAGTACCGGATTTCGGATTTTGCCGCCGCCGTGCTGATGGCCCAGATCACGCGCTTCAAGGAGTATTGCGAGGTTCGCGAAAAGAACGCCGCGTACTTGCGCGAGGAGCTCAAGCAGGTGCCGGGGATCCACCCGCAAGAACACTATCCCCAATCAACCCGGCAGTCTTATTACTGCTTTGGCTTGCGCTACGACAAGGGGCACTTCCACGGGCTGTCGCACCAGCACGTGACACGCGCCCTGCAGGCGGAAGGCATCCCCGTGCAAGGCTTCTACACGCCGCCCCTCAACCGCGAGCCTTACCTCGAGCACACACTCAATTCCCGCGGCTTCCAGACGGTCTTCTCCAAAGAGCGGTTGAAGAGATTCCGCGATCAGAACCACTGCCCGCGCAACGATGAGCTGTGCGAGACCATGCTCTACATGTCCCAAGGCGTATTGCTGGCGTCGCGCCGCGATACGCAGGACATCGTGGAGGCCTTCGCCAAGGTTCAGAAGAACGCGTCGTCAATCCAGGCCGCTTAGGAGGGACAACGACCCCTGAGGAGACAGAACTTCCCCTGAAAAGGATTGTGGGGGGAAAAAGTCGCGCCCTATAATCTCAGGCCGAAGATCCCTTCTGCAGCTTCACCATCTTGCGCGCCAGGACGACAAGCATTTCCTGATAGTGATGGGGCAACTCGCGCAGTAATTTGATGAGGCCTTTTTCGTAGTTCCCCCGCAGAGTGAACCTCTCCACCTTCGGCGCCTTGGGGTCTGTCTGGCCCGAAAAGAACAGTTGGTAGAGTTCAAGATCCAAGGCCTTGCACCACTTTTCCAGAGTCTCGAGTGAAGGAATGGTGTGCCCGCACTCGACTCGGGAAACGTAGCAGCGGAAAAGGCCCGTCCGTTTTTCAATGTGCCCTTGAGAAAGTCCCTTGCTCTCGCGTAACTCACGTAACCGTTGGCCGATGTCCATGCCTTTCTCATATCAGAGGAATACTATTACCGCAAGACTTTTAATTGCCTGCCTGTAGGCTTGCCAACTTTGCCTATATTCCGAAAAAGCAACGACCTCGCGGGCTTCGCGCAAACGCCGGAATGAGGACTCCCTCAGCGCGTGACTTTGATCGCGTCGCCCCGATATTCGAGGACGCGGTCAATCTTGGCGGAAGGCTCCACTCCGACCCCATGCCCGTCGCCAACCCAGACGACGTTGAACGTACGGCGCTCGAGCATTCCGGGGAATTTGCCTTGGCGATTTCCGATCGTCAGCGTCCGCTTCGCTTCGTCCCAGCTTAAACGAATGGTCGCACGGGCGCCCTGCTCGTAGCGGTAGCTGTCTCCCTCATCCTCGTAAAGAGTGAACTCGGCGTCCGCGCCCGGATAGATTCGAAGCTCAATCGGATCGGCGGGCCTTTCGCTCGCGTATTGCAGGAAAGGGCCAAGAGGTACGATTGCCCCGGCGCGCACATAAAGTGGCATCGTCTCGAGGGGCGCGGAGGTTGTGATGAATTTCCCTCCAGGCTGACTGCGCCCTGTCCAGAAATCGAACCAGGTTCCGGGCGGAAGATAGAGCCGCCGCGAATCGACGCCGGGATCAGTGACCGGATTCACCAGCAGCGCCGGGCCGAACAGGAATTGGTCGCCAATCCGGCGCGCCGTTTCGTCCGTGCGGTAATCCATCACCAAGGGGCGCATCAGCGTGTAGCTTTCACTCGTCACCCGCCACGCCAGGGAATAGATGTAAGGCAGCAGCCGATAGCGGAGGTGATCGTACTTCGTAAGAATCTTCTGGGCCTCCGGGCCGTACGACCAGAGCTCATTTTCGTTCGGCGCGCGGGTGCCGTGCACGCGGAAGATCGGGCAGAAGGTTCCGTACTGAAACCAGCGCACGAACAGCTCCCGATAGGCGGCGTCCGAAGGCCGCCCAAGAATGAAGCCGCCGATGTCGGTGGTCCAGTACGGAAGGCCCGAGAGCGAGAAGTTCAGCCCGGCGGGAATCTGCCGGCGGAAGGTTTCGAAGTCCGAGACGATATCCCCCGACCAGGCGGTCACGGCATTTCGTTGCGCGCCCGCGAAGGCCGAGCGCGAGAGGATGAAAACGCGCTTCTCGTCGCTGGCGCTGCGTTGCCCTTCGTAAACGGCCGACGTCGCCATCAACGGATAGAGGTTCAGGTAGCGGGCGCCGCTGCCGATTGCCACCTGATGGCTCAGCAGGATATTTTCTTCGCGGCCTTCGGTCTCAGGTTCGGTGGTGTCGAGCCACCAGGCATCCACCCCGATATCAAAAAGAGCTTTCTTCATCAGGTCCCAGTAGTATTTCCGCGCGGCGGGATTGAAGGCGTCGTAGAGTGCCTGCCCGGCGGGGTGGAATCCGCTGACCTTTGTGCGGGCGATGAAGTAACCGCGCTGGTCCATATCGTCGTACACGGGCGAGCCGGGGCGGAAATACGGCCACACCGAAATCATGAGATGAAAGTGGTTGCGGTGCAGGTCTTCGATCATGCCTTTCGGGTCGGGATAGTTCTTGTTGAATACGTGCTCGCCCATGGTGTTCCACCAGAACCAGTCCTGGACGATATTGTCGACCGGTATCCTCAGTTCCCGGTATTTGTGCGCAACGCCAAGAATCTCTTCCTGCGATTGGTAGCGGTTCTTGCACTGCCAGAAGCCGTAGGCCCATTTGCCGAACATCGGCGCCGCGCCAGTCAGTTCGCGGTAAGCGCCGATGATCCGGTCGAATTCCGGCCCGTAAAAGAAGTAGTAGTCAATTTGGTCGGCGACCTCCGAGCTGACATAGAGCGCGTTCGGAAAGCGGTTGTTGAACCGGCTGCGCGAAGGGTTATTCCAGAAAATCCCGTAACCGCTGCTGGAGACGAGGAGCGGGACCGAAATGTTGGTGTTCTCCTGCACGATGTCCACGGACTCGCCGCGATAATTCCACACCCCCGCCTGATGCTGGCCCAGTCCGTAAAAGCTTTCTCCCGAACCCCACAAGTTCGAAAACATTTCGGCGCGGTAGGTCTTTTCACCGTTCACCTCGGCCGGAGTCATCGTCCTGCCGGAGTCCTGGAAAAGCCGATTTCCGGCCAGGTCAGAAAAGAGGATCGATCCGTCCGCGCGCGTCACGCTTACCTTCAGTCGCGCCGTGAAGAGGCTGACCTCGTTGTCCGTTGACTGTAATCGCCATGGAGACGCGGGCCAGGCCTTTTTCGTGACGACGTACTCCGCCGGAGACGGGAACGTCGCGTGGGGTGAATACGTCACACGAACGATCGAGTCAGAGCAGACTTGGATCCGCAGAACGCCTGCCTGCATCTGGAGCAGCGCGCCGTCCGCCTGCGGTTGCGCACTGGTGACGGGGTTGAGCGGATTCCACTGGGCTTTCGCAGCGGTCGCATTAAGCAGAATCAGGACGAAGAGCGTAACGCGATGTCGGATTAGCATGGAGATCATCCCATCGGTGATCAGGGCGCGGATCAGGACTCGACTTCACGCCTCAACTCTCGGAGCTTAGCATTCGTCTGCCGCCGCGAAAAGGCCGCGAATCCATCGCCTCAGTTGCCCGGAGGTGGAGGGGGAATTGGGACGGTGTCCTTGGTGGAGGGCAGCGCATCGGAAACGTGAGCGGCTGAACTTCTGCCCCCGCGGCGCGCGTAGGCCAACGAAACCAGGTAGAGTTGTGAGAACGGCAAAAATATCAGGAACGGCACGCCCAGGACGGTAATGAATCCCAACTTATGGAAGAGCAGCAATGGCGACACGGCCCATGCAAGGTCCAGAACAAGAATCAACGGGAAAACTCGATAGAACACGCGCCCCAGGTCCTCGTAGTCAAACGCGATCGCGGCCAGAATGAAGACCCGGATTGTCGCCGCCACGACGATGGCCACCAGAGTGATTTGCACGAAGTAAGCGACGCCGGAAGGCCCCAAAATGCTCTGCAGTACCAATGGAATCCTATGGGGATTGTCTGGCAGGAAGATGAACGCGGGCGCATACATCAAAAGATAGCCGACCTGGATCAGCGCCAAAAGCCCACGGGGGAGGCGGCGCGGAACGGAGGACGGCAAGATGTTCTCGTTTGTGTCCGGTCTTGCGCCGGGCCTGTCCAGCAAAGTCTTAAGGGCGGCGAGGAGTTCGTTCATTGAAGCAAAGCGGTCGTCAGGACTTTTCGCCAGGCACTTGTGCAGGATCCGGTCAAATTCAATATTCTGTTGCTGTGGCGGGATCTGTTGGGGCAAGGCGGGAGCGGGCATTTCCATGACGCGCTGGCGCGATGATTCGAGGTCTTTTCCGGCAAAAGGATTAAAACCGGAAGACATCTCATACAACACAAGGCCCAGAGAATAGATGTCCGTGCGGAAATCGACCGGCTTGGGGAAGGCCTGCTCAGGAGACATGTAGTCAGGAGTACCGATAAACATCAGTTGGGATTTGGTGCTCAGATTGGTGAACGTCGACCCATCGGCGGTCGTAGACTCCGCTTGCGAGAAAACTTTGACTTTCTTGGCCAGACCGAAATCCAGAATCTTGACACTGCTCGACCCGTCCGGCTGGGGGGTCAACATAATATTCTTGGGCTTGAGGTCACGGTGGATGAAACCTTTCGCGTGTGCCGCGGCCAAGGCCTTGCAGATCTGTATGCCGATATCCAGGATCTCTTCGAGCTTGAACCGCTTTTCGGCCAGGACGGAGTCGAGGGTCTGTCCTTCCACGAATTCGTAAACAATAAAGACCATCTGGTCGCCATCGTCGTGGCTGTCCGTCGCTCTGGCCACACCCGGGTGACCAATGGTGGCCGCAGCGTGTTGCTCCAGGCCAATGCGCTGGCGAAACTGCGGGTCGCGCAAGAGATCTGGTTTGATTCGCTTCAGGGCGACCAGAACCCTGACGCGCTCGTCGAAGGCAAGGTATACCTCTCCCATTCCCCCGCTATCGATGATGCTCTCGATTCGGTAGCGGCCGACGAGCCTTTCCCCCGGCTGGAGCTTGTTGGCTCTCCGCTTTTCCATTCGATCACGATGGACGTCAGATTCAACCTCTAATTGGGTTTCGTCATCGTTCGACATAAAGCCCTCCCGGGGCTTTCGCCTCTCGTGCTTTGGGGGCTCCGATTTCTTCCGTTAACCCGGATGTTAACTCTCGGAAATTCGCTTGTAAAGCCGATCGCAACCCGGCTAATTGGCCCTATGCAGGCCGCCAGTCCCGCCGTCTCGTCCCGCAAACTCATACAACTGTTTCTTCAGATCGCGGTACCACCAGCGCATTCCCATCGCCCGCGCTTCCTGATACGCCTTCTTCCCATCCCAGCCTTGAAACGCAATTCGGAACAGGCCAATCATCGCTCCAGTCCGGTCTGCTCCGCGCCGGCAGTGAATGAAGACAGGATGTGCTGAGGGGTCGTTAATGATCCGGAAGACGCTTTCGACAACCTGCTCGGGCATCGGGTCCCAGGCGCTGGTGGGAAGGTGGACGTACCTCATCCCCAAGCCCTCGACCTCGGCTTTCTCGTCGTTCTCCTTGCGGAGATTGATGACCGTCCTGATGCCTCTCTGCCTGAGATAGGCGAAACCCGCGCCGGTTGGCTGGCCACCCCGGAAGACGTATTCCGTAACCATGGCGAATCGCGGGATGCCGGAAACTCTCACCGATGAGCTTTCGGCGAATCCCCCCACCGACAGCCAACACACGGCCGACGAGGCGAGAACCGATATGAAATACCGGCGCTTCATTTTTCTGATTCCGGATTTAACTTCCTGACAAAGTGCCGGAAAATGCCGGCCACGATCTCCGGGTTGTTGGAAAGGAGGCTGAAGAAGTCCTCGGCGCCGATGGCGATGGCCACGGTGTCCTCGAGGGCGGTCGCGCGCGTGGGACACGGTTCCTGAGTCAGAACCGGGTAGATTCCCACGGCCCGCTCCGCGCCCACGACTTTGCGGTCATCCCTGCCCTGCCGTGTCAACTCCACTTCGCCGCGCAGGACGATATAGAAGGCTATCGCGGCATCATTCTGACGAAAGATGACCGTTCCCGCCGGGAAACCCACGATCTTGGCGGCCGCCGCCAGGCGATACAGTTCCTCGACGGTCAACTCCGAGAAAACACTGATGCCGTGAATGAGGTCCGCCTTCTGCAGGGTCGTCAAGGGTGGCGCCGAGGGCGCCTCAGCGGGTGCGGGCGGATTGTAGGGAATCTGATCACTCATGGCGGACCTTCTCCTCGCCGGCGGCCACGCTCAGACCGCGGGCGCGAACCCTGGCCAGCGCCCCTTGCCAATGGCATGCGCGGCGCACTCGCGCAGGATTTGATCGGGATTTTTCAGGCAGGCTTCAAGGATCGTCCGCACGCCCACCTTGGCCCTCCCGATCCCCGCCTCGGGCTCGATGAGAGGACGAACGTGCTCCCACAACCCCCGCGGAAGAACATTATTGAACAGCTCCGTCGCGGTGGCGATCCGCAGGCGGTCATCTTCCAGCATCGCCTGGAACGACGCAACCGCCGCGCTGGCAGGAAGCAGCAGAGCCAGCAAGCGAAAGACCCGTTCCCTTCCTCGCTCGAATTTCTCCGTCAGAAGGCGGGCCAGAAGGTCCGTCTGATCGCCCTGCGGAAAGAGCGATTTGCGGGCCTGCTGATACCAGAGGGTCATCTCGCACTCCTCCTGGATGCGCAGGCTGAGCTTCTGGGGATCAAAGCGCAATTCCGGGTCAATGAGGCGAAGCTTCCCCAACGACCGGATGGCCCGGTAGCGCAGGAGGCCGTCAAAATCGAAAAGCCCGTCAATCAGCAAATCCACAGCCTCCTGCTGCGGGAAGTAAGCCAACACGAGGGGGACGTTGCGCCGGACTTCGATGTTCTCCGCAGGATCGCGAAGAATATCCGCCAGGGTGCCGAGGATGCGCGGGCCGTAGTCGCAGAGCGCCAGGCGCGTGTCGGCGGCCCACTGGCGGTCGGCGAGCAGGGGGATGAGGAAAGGCACCAGTTCGCGATGCCCGGCGCGGCCGGCGCTCAGGATGGCTTGCTTCTTCACCGCGGGGTCAGGGTGCTGCAGAAGGCGGAGGTGCAGACCCACGGCCACCGGCTGGGTGACGTCGCCGAGGGCCTCGGCGACATCCTTCCATTCCTTGGCCGCCACATCGAGCTCCGCGGCGATGTGGTCAAGAAACTCCTTAACCGTCTGGCTCTCACCCTGCTGTGTCTGCCGCACCAGGCTGCGGAGCGCCGAGAGGCGTACTTTCAAGTCGGTGGCAGTCAGGAACTGCGTGAGCGCCGCCATAGGCTCGGGCGGCTTCGCAACCTTGATGGCACGGATGATGGCGCTGGCCCGGACTTGGGGATCCGTGTCCTCGCGAACACGATTGAGGATTTGCTGTTCGGTCATCGGCAATACTTCCAGCGCCTTGAGACGAACCCGCGGAGAAGGATGCGTTGCGAGCGACGCCGGAAGGGTTTCCGGCCGTCCCGCCGCCTGGGTGATGGTGATGGCGTACATGACAATTTCCTCGTCCGGTGACGACAGCATGGTTCGCAAAGTCGGCAGTGAGGCTTGCTGCCCGAGCAGCATCGAGATCGTGGACTTCGAGAGTTCCAGACGGTTCCCCAGGTTGCGAAGGAGAACCAGGACGTACTCCTTCCGCGTCTGGATGACCAGCCAAAGCCAGACCGCGATCAACACCAGGTTCACAAATCCCACGCCGCTCAACCCTAATTTGAATCCCTTGGTCAGGATGAGCAGAAAGATGCCGCCTACACCGTCCGCAAAGCGGTTGACGACAATGTCGGTGACCGCCTTGACCTCCGCGCGAATCGACTGCTCCACGGGGACGTAGAGCAATTCGAAGGAGGCTTTGTCGAGTGAATAGCGGAGCGCCCCGTCGCTTCCACGAAGGACTCCCGCCGCCCAGAGTTGCTGCGGGCAGAGGAGGAGAACCCCAGTCCCTCCCAGTAGCGCCAGAGGCAGCATCAGAATGGTGGCCCGCACGCCCCACCGCTCGACCACGCGCGAGCCGAACGAAATCTGCAACAGGAACGAAAAGAGGCTGAGGAGGCCCTGGAAAATCGCCTGGAAACCGGTAATTCGGTCCTTCGTCTCCAACGACTGCTGCACGACCCCGTCGAACTGCCATCCGACGATAATGCCGACAATGGCTGAAACCGACACCAGCCCGACAATCAGCTTGAGATACCGGTCCGCCCGGATCGTGCGGAAGGTGCTCTTGATTCCTTTCTTTTTTTCCTCCGGAACCTTCGCTCGCTCGCGGCCGCGCCCGGAAAGGCGATGGCGCCGCATCAAAACCTGGACAATCACCACGGAGAGAAGCAGCGCTGGAATCAAGAGGAGAAGAAGGCTGTCGGTCCCGACACGCTTGACGAGGGCGGCGCCCAGCAATCCTCCGCTCGCGCTACCCAGAATCCCGCCGCTCGAAATCAACGGGAACAGGCGCTTCGCCTGGCGGAGATCCAGCACCTGGTTGGCAACCGTCCACACCTGGACGGCAACAATGATCCCGAAGACACCCGTCCAGAGAATGTAGATGACCGCGACGGGCGACCAGCGCACTCTCAGGCCCCACCAGATGCTCAGGACACAGGCCACGAAGAAAAGCAGGGTCCCGCCTATCAGCGTGGCCTGGCTGACCCGAGATGCCAGCCGGACATAAACCGCGACGACGAGCCCCACGAGTAACGCAATGCCGATATAAATCCAGGGCAACGACTTGTATGAATACTGGCTCAGGTAGAGCCCTTTGCTCGCTGACTTAATGATGATGTAGGAGGCCATCATCAGAGTAAGATACAAAAAGAGCAGAAAGGCGGGCGTTTCCTCGCCACGGTGCAGGTTGAAGAACGCTCGCAAGCGGTCCATCAGTTCAGCCTCGATGCCGCGCGAGTCTCGCCTCTCGCGGCATCCACTCGGAGTTTCAGCGCTATCCTACTCGACTCCTGTCGAGCGATGCAACAAAACGACATTTGCACTTGTCCGGCCCCCGAGCGAGCGCGCTTCCAAGGCTTCGCGCGACGCTAACTCGCTTCCCCCCAGACGGTTGGCGCGGGATCGGGTTCTTTGTTCGCCCTTTCGTCTGGAGGGACTAGACGACAAGTGCCTGCCGATTTGACCGTTGGCCGGATCCGTCAGAACCTTGTTTCTGCCACGCGCGTTTGGGACTCTTCATTCAGGAAAAGGGGAAATCAGAATTCGAGGGGTTCGCCTTTACAAATATCGAGTTTAGTAGTACAAATCCTGAATCGGCCTCGCGGGAGTCTTGTTCAGAGGCGATTAGAGGCCGCCTCATCATGTCAACATTCTGGATAACCCTGAGGCTGAACTCGCCGGCCAGATTTCTATGGCCCGTGACTCTTTTGTGCTCCGTGTTGTTCTGCGCCCCCCTCGCCTCAGCTCAGCAGTCGTCCCGCGCCGCGGAAATCGAGGCGGCACGGAAAGAAAAGGCTCAGCGCCTGAAACCGGATCAGCCCTCCAAAACTGAGCGCCGGCTGTATACCCTGAAGGAGAGCAAGATCATGGAGCGCGTCAGCGCGGGCGTGGCGGGGTTCCGCCTGAAGTTGGGCGGGCTTGTCCCGGGAGGCGGCTTCGCCCTCGGCCCGGAGTATCTCCGGGATGACTTGGCCGAGGGCAACCTGGTGTTTCGCAGCGCCGCGCAAGCCTCCATCAAAGGCTATCAGCGTTATGACCTGCAGTTCTCGGCGCCGCATTTCGCGCGGCAGCAACTGTTCTTTGACCTCTTTGCCGTCCACCACGATTACCGGGGGATCAATTATTACGGCCCGGGCCCGCGGTCCGACAAAAACGCGCGCAGCAACTTCCGCATCATCGACAACGCTATCGACGGCATGTTCGGCTGGCAACCCGTCCGCCAGCTCAAGATGGGCGTTTCGGGCGGATATCTCGCCACGACACTGGGCACCGGCACGGACACGCGCTTCGTCTCCACCGACCAGGTCTTCGGCCCGAACGAAGCCGTGGGAATTGACACGCGCCCGGACTTCGTTCGCGCCGGCGGATTCATCCGCCTGGACTATCGCGATAATCCCGGCGGCCCGCGCAGCGGCGGCGATTACCTGATCCAACTCGACCGGTATTACTCCCGCCCCAACACGGGAAACGACTTTCGACGCCTGAATGTCGAGTTGCAGCAATACGTCCCCTTCTTCAACCAGCGCCGGGTCATCGCCCTGCACGCCCGCACCGTCGTCACGTATCCTGATAACAACAACGTCGTCCCCTTCTACCTCCAGCCGGTCCTGGGTGGGTCGGACGACCTGCGCGGCTTCCGGCCGTTTCGTTTCTACGACAACAATCTCATCGTCGTGAATGGCGAATACCGCTATGAGGTCTTCAGCGGGCTCGATATGGCGCTTTTCGCCGACGCGGGCAAGGTGTTCCACAACCATTCGGAATGGAACCTGCACAACATGGAAGCGGCGTTCGGTTTCGGATTCCGGTTCAACGTTCGCAACAATGTGTTCATGCGGATTGACACGGGCTTCAGTCACGAAGGTTTCCAGGTGTGGCTCAAGTTCGGCAACGTCTTCGCCGAGGAGCGCATTCGCTCCTCCAGTTTCCAGTAGGGGGAAGAAAAACCCAAGCCATGCGCCGTCCATCGCTGCGACAACCCGCCATGCTGTTTGCCGCCGCGCTCTTGCTGCCCCTGCTCAGCCCAGGCAACCCCACGAAAAAGTTCTATGAAGACGATCCACTCCTGAAGGAACCCCCTCCGCTCAACGTCGAAGAGGTTTTAGTCCGACGCATCAGCGACTACTACGACTACTTCTCCAATAGTTTCGCGAAACTCGGCGAGCAGAACACCGAGGGGAAGATCCATCCCGCGCAGGCCGTGAATACGCTCGGCGACGCGCCCGACAGCGCCTGGTACACGATGCGCCATTATTGGCATCCCATGACGATGGAGGAATTGCGGCGCGGGCCGGGCGATCAGAACGCCCCCGATACTTCCGGGCGGTTGACCGTCGTGAAGGCCAAGACCGAAGGCATCAGTCCGGGCTTCACGATGGAGGATTCCAAAGGGCGAAGGTACAACGTCAAGTTCGATCCACTCACCAACCCCGAGATGGCGACCGCCGCCGACGTCATCGTCTCGAAGTTCTTCTACGCGCTGGGATACAACGTCCCCGAAAACTACCTTTTCACCTTCAGCCGGCATCAACTCGCCGTCGCCTCCGACGCGACCACGACCAACGCCCTGGGGGTCAAGCGCCCCATGAGGGAGCGCGACATCACGGAGTTGCTCCTCAAAACTCCGCGCAATGCCGATGGGCGGTATCGCGCCGTCGCCAGCTTCTACATCAAGGGGAAGAATGTGGGCGAGTTCAGGTACTACGGAACGCGTCAGGACGACCCGAACGACATCGTCCCCCACGAGCATCGCCGCGACCTGCGCGGGCTCGGTGTTTTCTGCGCGTGGCTGGGCCACGACGATTCCCGCGCCATCAACAATTCCGATTTCCTCGTGGAAGAGAACGGGATCCACTTCATCAAACACTATCTGATCGATTTCGGGTCGACTCTGGGAAGCGCCAGCATCGGACCCAACAGTCCGCGCTCGGGACAGTACCTCTACGACAATAAAGACTCCGCCCGGGAATTTTTCTCCCTGGGGGTCTACGTGCCCAAGTGGTCGCGAGCGCACTACCCCAAGCTCCCCGCCGTGGGCCGCTTCGAGGCCGAGACGTTCGATCCCGAGACCTGGGTGCCCGAATATCGCAATCCTGCCTTCGTCAACCGCCTGCCGGATGACGCCTTCTGGGCCGCCAAGCAGGTTATGGCGTTCACGGACGTGCAGATTCGCGCCCTGGTCAAGCTGGGACAGTTCAGCGACCCGCGCGCCGAGAAATGGATCGCCGACTGCCTCATCAAGCGCCGCGACAAAATCGGAAAAGCTTTCCTGCCGAAGGTTCTTCCCCTCGACCATTTCGCTGTCCGCGACGGACGCCTGGAATTCGACGATCTTGCGGTACAATACCAATTGTCAGGGCCGCGCACTTACCGGGCCGAATGGTTCCGATTCAACAACGATACGGGGCAAAAGGCAGCGCTCGCCGATGGAGCCGGTCTCTCAGTGCCGCCCGCCCTCCAGGAAGCGGCGGACGGGGATTACTTCGCGGCGAATCTCAGCGGGGAAGACAAGCAGAAGACGGTCACGGTTTATTTGCGCAAGCGGGGCGGAGAGATTCAAGTAGTCGGGGTCGACCGCAGTTGGTGAATCAAGGGGCCAGGGGACTGGGTGTATGGCGCGGGCGGTTATGGTGCAAAGGTTTCTAGAGCCCCCAACCTCCTGACCGATTCTCTGCATCCAATAAAATCTACCAGGGGTTCCGGCGGGAAATTTCGACTGGCCTCGCTTGCGCGAGGGGCTCGATCCGTCGAGGATCGAGGAGGAGAGTTCGCTAGATCAGTGCGTCTAAGACGAGTGTCCTGTTGCTCACTCCTGATTCTTCTGCTGTGCACCGTTCCGGCACTCCCTCTGGACGAGGCGAATGGACGCCAGGCTCCCACGCCTCCTGCCGCCTCAGATCCCACACCCCTTCTCGGGCCGGCCTCCCCGGCGCAGGATGCGAATCGCCCTTCGTTCAAGAGCCTGCCGCGTGATGTTTTCCGCGACCAGATCTTCTTATGGACACGGCCGTTCCGACCCCAGCGCGCCGATCTTCCCTGGGCGGCGGCATTTTTCGGCACGTCGGCCGGACTGATGGCCCTCGACAACAATGTGGCTCAGGGCCTCGTGGCCCATCCGACGGGCAACGGATACTCGGTCAGCAAATCCATCGGCACCCTGGGTACCCCGCTCTATGGAGCGGCGATTCTGGGCACTGTGTACCTGATCGGGAAGGCCTACAAAAGCGCACACGCGCAGGACACCGGCATCCTGGGGATCCGCGCCGTCGCCGACGCGATGATTATCGTCGAGACCTTGAAAGTTGCCACGCAGCGCCCCCGCCCGACGCTGGGTGGCGGAGATTTCGCCAATCACAACGCCGACGGAGAGTTCTTTGCGGGCGGCAATTCGTTCCCTTCCGGCCATGCCGGAGGCTCCTTCGCGCTGGCCACCGTCGTCGCCATGCGCAACCGCAACCGGCGGTGGATCCCGATCGCCGCTTACGCCCTGGCAAGCGCGGTCTCGGTCTCGCGAGTTACGGAGCGGCGACACTTCCCTTCCGACGTGTTCGTGGGCGCGGTGGTTGGGCACCTGGCCGGCCGGCACGTCGTGCATAGCACCGAAGAGCCCGCGAGGTCCCGGCTGAATCACCTCCGCATCGAACCTGCCGCCAGCCCCGGCGGCGGCGCGGCCATCAACATCGCCTGGGATTTCTAATCACCCTTCGAGCCGTTCGCATCGCGCCTAGTCTTCAACCCTCAACTTTACGGTTTGCAGGTCCGTCGAATTCGGACCCACCATGATGTCGAATTCGCCCGGCTCGACGATGCGTTGCATGTTTGCATCCAAGAATGACAGCGCCTCCGAAGTGATTGGAAGCTCGACCGTCTTTGTCTGCCCCGGCTCGAGTGTCAGGCGCTTGAAGCCTTTGAGTTCTTTCACGGGGCGTGTCACCGAGCTGACGAGGTCGTGAATATACATCTCGACCACTTCGTCGCCTTTCACCTTCCCTGTGTTGGTCACGTCGACGCTGACCGTCGTGTGTCCACTCGTTCCGATCTTGTCCGGGGAAAGCCGGAGATTGCTGTATTTGAAACTGGTGTAACTCAGGCCATGGCCAAACGGGAAGAGGGGAGCTTTATCGGCGAACAGATATCCTCGGCGGGCCGAAGGCTTGTGATTGTAGTAGGCCGGAATCTGTCCGGCAGAGCGAGGAAAGGTAATCGGCAATCTCCCGCCCGGATTGTAGTCGCCGAACAAGGCCTCCGCCGCCGCCGTTCCGCCCTCCTGCCCCAGATACCAGCCTTCCAGAATCGCCGGAACGTTTTCCGCAAGGTAGTTGATCGCCAGCGGCCGGCCGTTGATCAGGAACACCACGACCGGCTTGCCGGTCGCGAGCATCGCCTTGACCAGTTCGTTTTGTTGGCCGAGAAGTTCCAAGCTATCGCGGTCGCCGGGGTGCGACTCGGCCCAGGCTTCACGGCAGGTCTGCTCGTTTCCGCCGAGCACGAGGACGATGGCGTCGGCAGCCTTTGCCGTCTGCACCGCCTCGGCTATTCGCTTGGCTTCTTTGGCCGGATCGCTGGGAGTGACCTTGTCAGTGTACCAGTCGCGCCAGTCTGCATCTTCTTCGGTAATCCTTGAGCCCACGGCATAAACGACTTTGATCTTCTCTCCTGCTTTCGCCTTGATGCCATCGAGGAGCGTCACGCAGTGGCCGGGGTCCTGGCTGTACCCGCCCAGATGGCACTTGGCGGCGTTGGGACCTATTACCGCCAGCGTTCTGATTTTGGCCCGATCGAGCGGGAGCGCGCCGTTCTGGTTTTTGAGAAGGACGACGGCTTCGCGCGCCGCCTTCAGAGCGAGCTCGCGATGCCCGGGGGCGTTATTAATTCTAGTCGCAGCTTCGGGGTCAACGTACAAATCTTCGAAGAGCCCCGCCAGGAATTTGGCGCGCAAGATTCGCGCCACGGTTTTGTCGAGCGTGGCCTCGGAAATCCTTCCCGCCCGGACCTGCTCGATCAGGGTGCCATAAGCATCAACGTCGGGAAGCTCGATATCCACCCCGGCTTCCAGCGCCTTCTTCGCAGCGTCCGCGCGATTGGCCACGACATGGTGCAGAGTCTCAAGCTGCGCGATCCCCTCGTAGTCGGAGACCACAAACCCCTGAAATCCCCACTCCTCGCGCAGCACTTTTTGAAGCAACCATGGGTTGCCGTGCGAGGGGACGCCGTCAATTTCGTTGTAGGACGGCATCACACTCATGACCCCGGCTTCTGTCACCGCCGCCTGGAACGGAACCAGGAAATTCTCGCGAATGATCCTTTCTGAGTAGTTTCCAGGCGCTAAGTTCGTTCCCGCTTCCGGCTGCCCGTGCACGGCGAAATGCTTCATGGTGGCGAAAATATGCTGCTGGTCGATGCCCGGCCCCTTGCCTTGAAACCCCTGGATGCACGCCACGCCGAGGCGCAAGACCAGATACGGATCCTCGCCGTAAGTCTCTTCCACTCTTCCCCATCGCGGATCGCGCGCCAGATCAAGGACCGGCGTGAGGGCCTGCTGTCCGCCGCGCGAGCGGATCTCCTGCGCCGCCACGCCAAAGGCTTGTTCCACCAGGTCCGGGTCCCAGGTGCTGGCCAGCGCGATGGCCTGCGGGAAGCTGGTGGCGCCGTTCGCCGCGAAGCCGTGCAGGCTTTCCTCATGTATCATCGCCGGGATTCCCAGGCGTGTCTGCTCGCGCAGGAATTTCTGAATCGCGTTGGTAAAGACCGCGTTCTCGCGCGGGCCTTTCTTTTCGCTGGCGCGGGTAATCTGCCCGATACCGTTCTTGAGAACTTCCTTCGCCTTCTCCGGCGCGAAGTTCCCTTGCTCATCCATGATGAGCGCTTTGCGCTGCCAGAGCGCGTGGGTCTGCGCGACTTTCTCTTCCAGGGTCATGCGGCTGAGCAGGTCGGCGACGCGCTGCTCGACCGGTAACTGCGCGTTGCGATAGGCGGGCTGGCCCGGACCTTGCTGCGAGGTGACGCTTACCGCGGACATCAATGCCGCGCCAAACGCGCACAGTAGAGCCGGAACGACGAGATGGGATCGGTGTTTCATGGCAAAAACTCCTGGTCAACAGTGAGGCCCGGCGGCGGAAACCTGTGGCGAATCCCGTGGCGTCGCCGGAAGCGCGCTATTCTCCCTCAGGCGCCGGAAAAGTGGTAGGGACAAAAGTTCGCCCGAAGACTCATCGGCGGAAGGTCGTCGCCAGGATTTCAGAGCCTTGATGGAAGGAAACAAAACGGCCAGCCCTTTCGAGCTGGCCGTCGCGAACTGAGGCGAGCTTTACGGCCCACCTGCAGGCTTAGTGCAATGTCGCGGTCTGAAGTTTGCCGCCGTTGAACCCGCCGCTGGTCCACACTGGATGCGCGTAACCACTCAGAGCGGCTTCGCCTCCGTAGTCGCCGATGAAGCTGGCGCTTCCAGCGTTGATGGAGCTGGGTGTCAGGCGCTGGTTGGGGCTGAAGGCCGAACCGTTGTCGGAGCGCGTCGCGTAGATATCGTAGACCGCGCTTGACCCGGCACCGTTCCGCGTGTCGAACCAACTGAAGTGGATCCCCGTGCTGTCGGTCGCCACCGACGGCATCAGCCGATTCCCGGATGAAGAGTCGTTGACGGAGCGCGGGGACGAAAACGAGCTGCCACCGTTGGTCGAGGAAACGAACCGAATCTGCGACCCGCCGTTCTTGGGCTGGTCGGCGTAAACGACATAGACCGCGCCCGAGGAACCGATGGCGAGTGACGCGAAGGTGTTCTTCCGGTAGGTCGAATTGAATTTCAACTCGCCAAACAGCGGCGTCACCTGGACCGAACTCGAAAACGACGTTCCGCCGTTTGTGGACTTCGACAGGAAATGGGCGCGCTGATTGCCAACGTAAAAAACCTCGTAGACCACGTAGATGGTCCCATCGGGGCCCACCGCGATTTGGGAACCCTGTACAGCCCCGTTAAACGAAGGGTTGCTGACCTGGACGGGCGCGGACCACGTCTGGCCGTGATCCGTCGAGCGGGAAAACAGGACCATGTCGGCAGTAGAAGTAAACCGCGTCCACGTGACGTAGACATTGCCATCTCTCGCCCCGCCCGAGTTGTCTACGGCGAGCCATTCCTTGTCTTCAAACGTGCTGGTGTTGGGATCAGTCTGGACTGCGACGGGATACGTTGTGCCCGCGCTGATGCCGAGATTCGATGCGCCCAGACTCCCGACGCCAACGTAGAGACCCCCGGCGTTGTTCGAGGCATTGAAATAGAGGTCCGCCAGGAAGACCCGGCCGCCTTTGTCAATCGCTACCACCGGATCGCTGTTGGCTTCCCAGGAAAGACTGTCCCCCGTCTGCAAGAGCGAGCCGGAGTATTGAACGAAATGCTCCGCCCACGTCCCGCCGCCGTCGTACGACCAGGCGTATTTTGTAGTGTTGTATCCGCCGCGCTGGGAGAAATCGCTGATGGCGGCGACAAGATTGTTGGCGCTGGTCGGATCAACCGCGATGTGTTCTTCCGCGCCAGGCACGGTGGAGGTGGCATTCTTCACCGCCCCAACGGTTGCGTAAGGCGTCCCGGTAAAGGTTCCCCCGCCCCCGCCGCCTCCGCCCCCACCTCCGGGCTTGGCGCTCGGGCCGGCACCGTTGGATGTCGTGCTGGAACCCGACTGCGAGCGCCACAGGTTGGCGTTCTCGTGTGGCACGTGTGTCTTGAAGACGGCGCCGCGGTCCAGCGGTACCGAGTTCGCGGTTTGTTGCGCGTTGGAGACCAACGTGGACAGGACCAATCCCGCCACGAGCGAGAAGAAGATTCCCCCCACCTGATTTCGCCGGTTCTGCATTTTTTTCTCCTTGAAGGTACACTTCACGTACGGCATCGCCTGCCACTGACAAGCCCGCCAGTCGTTTCAAATCCTGACTCAAGTTCGGAATCTCGGAATTAGCCCCTAAACCAGATGCGTAAAGGGTAGAGCGGGCTGCCCCAAAAGTCAATATCCAGGAAATGGTACTTTAGTACCGAGTCGGTCGGACAAATAGCCCATTCCGTTAACCCAATTGGTTTCCATGACTTAGCAATTGGACGTTGAGTACGAATTGGGCCTTCGCGGCGCGTGTTGAGGCCACCGCGGCGAGCGTGGCCGGCTCAGGAGGTGAGGCGATTTCCTTCTTGGATATTCCCCTTGATTTCGATCCACCCTTCCTCAAGAATCAGACGCGCTTCGTCCCCTGTGGACGACGCTGGCGGACAAGAGGGATCCCATGAGCCCGATTGGCCATCTGCAGTACGGCTGGTGGTTCGCGCATTGGGGAAATTTCGGGCGAACTGAGCGCGCGGCGATTACGCTGGCGGGAGTGGGACCGGATCTCGATGGCCTGTCGCTTCTAGCCGGCGGCGATGCTTTCCACCGCTATCATCACATTCTCTTTCACAACCTGGGCGGAGTCCTCGCGGCCCTGGCGATCTCCGGCGCTTTCCTCTGGCGCAAGCCGCGCGCCTGGCTGCTGGTAGGGTTCGCGTTTGCGATGCACGTCGTGGAGGACTACGTCACAGTCGGCTGGGATCAATTCCCGTGGCAACCTTTCCACGGCTCGGTGATCAATCTCTCGCACACGCTGCCCAACTGGCTTGTCCAAGGAGTCTTCCAGGTCACCGCCATGGTGTTCATTCTCGCCATGACCGTATGGATCTACCTGCGACAGCGCCGTACGCCCCTCGAAATCATCTCGCCCGCTCTCGACCGCCTGATTGTGAATTATGCCGTCCTGCCCTGGCGGAATCGGTGTCCCGCGTGCGGCCAGCGCGCCCACTTCCGCTGTGACCAGTGCGGCCGCAGCTTCTGCGCCAATCACGCGAAAGTTGGAAAGCGGCTGGACATTCGCTGCGCGGAGTGCTCCGCAAGGCCCTGAAGCCCGGACGAAATCTCACTGCCCCAACTGGTGGCACGCCGTGCAGCCCGTGGGAGCTTTCCTCGCCGCGTGGCAGTTCATGCACGCCACCATGCTGGTGGAAACTTCCTTCATGAGCCGGTCGCGTTTCTCCACCGCGCCGTGACACTCCTGGCATTGCACTCCGGCCTTGGTGTGATTGGCGTGGCTGAAGAAAACGAAGTCCGGAATCCGATACACGCGGACCCACTTCACTTTCTCGCCGCGCCGGTGCGCTTCCGCGAGTTTCTTGATCTCCGGGCTCTGCGCTTTGATCGTTTCGTGGCAGGCCATGCAGAGTTCGGTCGAGGGTAAACCCGCCGAGTCCTTCTCCGTGGCCCCGGCGTGGCAGTCGAGGCAGGTCTGCCCGATAGCGATGTGCTTCCGGTGGCTGAAAGGAATCGGCTGCGGCGCCACCGCCACGGGCAGTTTCTCTTCCTGGCCCTTGTAGACGGCAGGCGGCTGCTGGGCGGAAAGGACGCCGGCGATGAGCCACAAAAGTATCATCAGCAACATCGTCTCACCGCAGAGACGCAGAGGTCGCGGAGTGCGCACGGCAGGAGCGGACCGTCTGCTTGTT
>JBHGBD010000045.1:0-32841 GCA_041946825.1 Terriglobia bacterium
CTTCCTTTTCGATCTGCCGCGCTCTCTCGGCAGCGATTCTTTCCGCTCCTGTCTTTTTCATCGTTGGATCTCCGTCTCGGATTTTTCCGGATGGCCCAGGCACCCGCGTTCCGGGTCGAAGTGGTCGCAGATGCCAATGGGAATAAAACGCTTTCCTTTCGCCAGTTCCTGGAGCAGGGCCTCCTTGGCGTCGTCTTCGCTCAAGGGCTCGCCGTCCTTGCTCTTGAGCATCCCGCGATAATCAGCGCGCTTGGCCGTCTTGAGAAAATGGATTACGTCGAGGGAAAGGTGAAATTGAATCGCCATTATCACGCCTCCTTCGTTCCGAGAAGTTTCTGGACGCTTTCGCGGAGTTCCGGAGCGAGGTCCGCAACGCGCGCGGGCAGCGCCTTCAGTCCATCGGTCTGGTGAAAGCGGACATGGGCGGCCAGGAAATCGCGGCGCAGGAAAGGGAACCGTTCGAGCGAGCAATACTCGATGGCGAGTCGGCCGCCGCAAGCGCGCACGGCGTAATCGGTCGCGGCGTCGAGCGCCGGCGGATAGATCAGTTTGCCGCGGCTGGCGAGGGGCCGTTCCAGGCCCTCGTCATCGCGCCACCAGGTGTGAATCCGGCGCTGATAATTCTCCCAGGCGCGTTCCGCTTCGAGCGTGGCCTGGTCGGAACGGCTGGGTTTCGCGACCTCGAGAATCTCCGCGACTTTGGGGAAGAACTTCGAGCTGCGCAGGAGCGTCAGGCAGGCGCGCTCGAGTTCGCCGGGGGAAAGATCGCACAGCGCGCGCGCGTAGATCTCGAAGAGTTCCGGGCTCAGTTCCTGCCGGTAATGCTCTTGAAAAACCGCGAACCACTTAGCGAGTGAGGCGACGAACGCCGGCGGCAATGGCGTCGAGGCTGCGACGTTGTCGGTCGGCGCTAGGGGAGTAGCCTGTTCCATTTCTCACCTCGAAAAGTCCCGCCCAACTGTTGAGCGTGGATTGATTGAGTACGAGCTCGGGATTCTGCCCGCGGTCGAGAAGCCGGGCGAGCTCTTGAACTGCCAGAACGCGAGTGGTGTCGTTGAGCGGCTTGCCGATCCGCTGCCGCATCTCCGCGAAGCGCCGCCAGGCTGTGCGGGGAATCCAGTCGGGCAAAATGTTTTCGAGTTCGGACGCAACGGCGACAAGGGGGGTAGGGGGGAGAAGTTCCGGGTCTCTTTTCTGGGTCTGTTCTTGGGTCGGGTGAAAAGTTTTCACCCCTTTTTCTCCTGATTTTTCACCCCCATCCGGCGAATTTTTCACCCCCTGGGGTGAAAGGTTTTCACCCCCCTGGGAGGGAAGTTTGGGGCTCGTTGGGGGTGAAAAGTTTTCACCCCTGCGGCGGCGTCCAGCGGAGACCTTGGGGAGAGTGTAGAGGTGCGTTCCACAAGGTCCCTTGCCTCGCTCAATGACCAGCTCGCCGAGGCGTTCGAGCTCGGGCAGCACGTCCTTGACCCGCCGGGTGGTCACATGGGCGTGGCGGGCGATGCGCTCGATCGAAGGCCAGGCGTTTTGACCCTCCGAGTCCGCATCGTTGGCGATGGCGATGAGAACAAGACGGGCGGTGTATTGCGCTTCCGAATTTTCAAAGACCCAGTTCATGGCAGCGACGCTCAAGGTAGAAAACCCCAGCAAAAATCGAGTTTTTTCTTTGGGCGGCGGCCCTCTAATCGAAACGGAAACGGAAGCCCGGAAATTTCGATTGCTGGCTAGCGCGAAGCCGGGACCGCCGTTACCCGTTCGGCTCCAGTGCCGGAAGGACCCGCGAAATGTCATGGGTCGCCCGGATTCCCGTAGATGTCCTCATAAGTGAGCGGTCCGACGTCTTTCGGGAATTGCTGTGAGAGAAGCATGATAGCTCTGGCATTGTCCTCGCGCGGGGCGCACTCGCCTTTCAGCCATTGCCTGACGGCCCAGCGAGTCACGCCGATTGCCTTCTCGATGCCGTAGAGCCCATAGGCGCGCACCCAGGCGGTGAATCGTTTGCTCGGCCGCCAGCGCGGCACGCGCACGGATGGCCCGCGGTCCTGCACCGGTTTTAGATTCGAAGAGGCTTGTCCCATGGCATCAAGCGTGAGCGTGCTTTTCGGCGAGCAGGTTGATCAGTCCAGCCTTTTCCGTCGGCTCGAGCCCGTTCCAGATGGTATCGAGAATCTCCACTCGAATCGGCACGGTCTGGCCCGAGCCGTTCGGCGGAGGGCTTGCGTCGTGAAGATGAGCGGCCCGGTGCGCCGCGCCATTTTCCCGGCTTCGTTTGCGATTAGCCTCAAGGCCCAGGCGATGCAGATGCGTCAGCACGGTCGCTGAGCTTATCCCCAAGGCTTTCCCGATCTCCTTGTCGTGCATCCCCTGAGCGTGCAAGGCCCGAAGGCGATCTTCGTCGATTGCTATTGCCCTTCTCATTTTCGTGTGCTCCTCGCTCATGGATTGGGTCAGTTGAGGGAAGAAGCGTGCCAGCTTAAGCTCCTCGCCGCGCAGGAACGCGCTGACGCTTATCTCTCTCGCCTCCGGCCTGGTGCTCGGGTGAGGCAGCCCTTTGAAATGCCATCGGCAGACGGGTATCGGATCCCCGCCCTCGATCTCCGGTTCCAGGAAATGGTGATGCACCTGTTCCCGGCCTTCTTTGCGGCATGGCACGCAGAGGCTCATGGCATCTCAAAAAGTCCGGGGCCGGATCTCTCGCAAGGATTCGCGGCCCCGGGTTCCACAGTCCACTTGCTAAAACCCTTCTGTTGGAAGCGCCGAAGGTCGCGCCCCAGCCTTTATCCCGGCCGGGTCAGGAAGCCTATTTCTTGCGCAGCTTGGCCGTCCTGGCCTTCTTCGCCGGCGATGCCTTCTTTGCCTTTGCCTGGGCGGCCGGCTTCTTCGCGGGCGCGGCCGTCTTGGCGGCCTTGGCTTTCTCCGCCGCCAGGCGCGCAGCGCGTTTTGCGTAGCTGATGCGCTTCTTTTCTGCCCATTCGGCGTGAACCTGGGCGGCGATCTTCTCGATGGGCAGGCCGTAGGTTTTCGCCGCGAGCTGAATCTCCTTCCCATCCGAGAACTTCTCCGCCACGTCCACCGAGAGAGGCAGGTCGAGCAGGATGCGGAGGAGCATGTTCTGGTCCGCTTCGGCGATGACTTTATCGAGCGGAGAGATCGCCGGTGATTTCACGCCCCAGGACTTTTCCAGAAAAGCCCGCGCATCCTGATAGATGTGCGCGGCGTGATAGGCCTCGCGCACCGCGAATCGCAGCGCCTCGACCGGCATGGTCGTCATCTGGTTCTGCTTTTTCTGCAGCGCGTCGTAGAGCGCGAACCGGACCGCCTGCTTCTCCCGCCGTTGCCAGAGCTTTTCGATCTGTTCCTTCCGCTCTTTATTCATCGCGCCTGGCTGGGCCTTGACCGCTTCGCGGCGATAGCTCGAACGCGATGGTCCGTGGACGGGGCATTTCAGTTCGCAGCAGACGAAGGCCGATTGCCCGAGCTGCGCCAGCTTTCCGGCGGCGATGATCGCCGGGTGCGTGAACTCGCACGCGCCCTCCTTGCTCGGCTTCCAGCCCGTCTCGCCGCTGTATTCTGATGCGGTGATGATCTCTTTCTGGTTGCGCAGTGCCTGGCGGTCCTCCCAATCGAGATTCGCCGTCGCAATCTTGACCGCGCCGGGATGCTCGGCTAGGCGCGCCTTGACGAAGGCCTCGGCTTTCTTTTCGAAGCACGCCGCGTCCGTGCAAGTCATGGGCTTCAGATCGGGATAGAGCTGGGGATTTGACCCCGCGCGTTTCGGGCACGCGAGGCACGCGCCGGCTTCCGGGAGCAGGGAAGCGTCGTCTTTTTTCCAGGGCGCCTTATCGAGGTTGCGGTGGATGGCCGTCTGGATCCACTCGCCGAGATCGCGAACGGTCATCCGATCTGGACTGTCGGCCGCCTCGGTAATTGTTTTGATGGCTTCTTTCTGAGCGGCCGGCTGGAGTCGCGCGATCTGCACCGCGTGGCCCGCCGTCATCTTGCCCTCGCTCAGCGCCCTCTGCGCCTCGGCGGTAAGATCGATGAGTTTCAATCGCTGGTAAACGTAGCTCGCCGATTTCCCGATCTTTTCCGCGACGCGCTGCACTTCCGAGGCGCCCGCGGCCTTGTCGTTCCGAGCGGAGCGAGGAATCTGCTTTTCCTCTTCCCGCCAGAGCTCGATCAGCGCCCGATATCCCCGCGCCTCGTCGAGCGGCTTGACGTCTTCGCGCTGCAAGTTCTCCGTGATCTGGAGCTCGAGCGCCTCGCGATCAGAGAGTGTCCGCACGATCGCCGGCACGGTTTCTTTCCTCGCCAGCTTCGCCGCGCGGAAGCGCCGCGAGCCGACGACGATTTCAAATCCGCCGAAAGGTTTCCCGCTCCCGCCCGGCAGCGTCTCGCCGAGCGGCCGGACGATCAACGGCTCGAGCACGCCGACGTTCCGAATCGATTCCGCCAGCTCTTCGAGCCCCGCCTTGTCGAATTCCTTGCGCGGGTTGAGCTTCGATTCCGCCAGGTCCGCGGTTGCAATCGTCTGCAATCCGCCCGCCTTCTTCGAATCTCCAATCTCCAATTTCAAATCCCCCGGCGGCCGCCCGCCTGGCGGCTTGCCTCCTGAATCCTGAATCCTGACTCCTGAATCCTGCCCTTCTGGCGCTGTCCCGTTCATGCTTCCCCCTCCCCGAGATTTGAAATAAGGTTATCGATCGCCCGCGCAGCCGTCGTTCTCGAAGGGAACGGGCGGCGGATCCGGCCACGACCGGGGTCGGGGCATTCCCGACCCGAAGCCGCTCATCTGCAAGATCCGCTCGACGTGCTCGCGGTATTCCTTATCGAGGCATTCGGCGCCGCAAATGGCGAAATCGAAATCGCCCAGCGCCGCATCGCGGAAATCGCGAAAGCTAAAAACCGGCCCGTCGATCTTGACGATCCACCAGCGGTTGACGGAGCCCTTCGCTCGATTACATCGCTTGCATTTGTATTCCGTCGCCGGGATGACCATACATTCTCCTCAGTCAATTCGCAGCGCATCGCGGCGCTCCAGGCGATACCAGCGCCGATACGCCTGCATCCAGGGCGAGCCGCCTTTCGGCGAAGCCGCGAGGGGAGCGATGTCGAGGGCTTTCCGCAGCCGCGAATTTTCGCCCGCCAGGCGGCGCACCGCCAGCTCCGGCGAGGTCATGCGGCTTTTCCGTGGCCTCTGTGCTTCTCTTCCTGTTCTCTGTGTTGAAATCATTTCCTCACCAGAGAATCGCCGCCGCGCCGACCGCGCCGAAAACGCATGCCGCGAATTCCGGCCCGGTAGGGAATCGCCCGATCGCCAGGCCGAACGCCCCGACCGCGAAGTTGAAGATCATGACGAGCGCCACGGCCCGGCGAAGCCTCCGCCGGCGTTCATCGCGAGTCCATTCCGCCCGCTGCGCCGCCCGCCGGGCGTCAACCGCGGCGATCTCCTTGAGGAGAAATTTCTCTTCATATTCTTCCGCCAGCATCGCAGTCGCTTTTTTCATCCTGACTCCTGGCTCCTAAATCCTGAATCCTGCTCTATTCATCTTTCCCCGCCGCCGCCATCTTGCCGTCGAAGCTGCCGAAGGTGATTCGGGCCTGCTGTCGAGGCATCGGCGCGAGCTCGAATTCCCGCCGCCGGCGCGCTTCCTGCTCTTCCGCCGTGCGATATTTCCCGAGCTCCTGCTCGAGCTCCTCGATCGCCTGGATCGCCAGGCCGACCCCTTGCTCCTCGATCGCGCCCAGCAGCGCTCGCACGTCCTCGGCGTAATTCGCGCGCGCGTTCACCTTCTCCTGCGTCGTGCCTTCCTCGGCCTCGCGCAGCCGCCGCTTGATCTGCCAGATTTGGTCCTGCGTGAGCATTCACCGCGCGTTCCCTGCGAGCGATCCCCAATTGACCCGCCGCGAGCGTTTCTGCATGGCATTGTGTTTGCGGTTTTCGGCTTTCTGCCTTCGAGCCTTCCCGGAATGCGCCCGGCGGTGAAGATATCGGCACTTTCGGGGCCGGATCGATTCGGGAGATGGCGCCGTCTCGGGGAGGGTAGGGTCCGGGAGGAATTCGCGTCCGTGCGGCTCCGGGTGATGCAGCGCCCCGACCAGCGCCCTCCCGATCTTCGCCGCTCGTTCGCGAATCCCCATCTCAGTCCTCGCTTCCGGGTTTGAGCGTCACGGTGACCGTGTCGCCGCGGATCTTCATCCGAATCGAGATCGCGCCCTTGACGTCGCCCACCGGCAGGGCTTCGAGGGAGGGAAGCAGGGCATCGTGAATCGCCTGAATCGCCGCCTGGATTTTCTCCCGCTGCTCGATCCGCTGCTGGGTCGGTCCGGGCATCCCCGGAAGCTTTTCCGATTTCTCCGCCGCCACGATCTACCGCCTTTCTTCCGAGCCGAGGATTTTGACGATCCGAATCTTGAAGCCGCCCTCGCCGCTCAGCAGTTGCGCGTCGGAGGCCTGGCCCGTAAAGCTCAGGAAATGCCCCGCCGTTTCGAGTTCGACCGCGCAGCCCTTCGGCAGTTCGAAATCGAGCGCCGCGAGCGCCGCCTTCTTGAAGCTCGGAGGCATCTGCGCCGAGATCTCAATCTGCTCGCGCAGCGCCGGGAGCGTGCCCGTCGCGTGAATCATCCAGCTCATTTTTGCCTCACTTGGGTCAGTGACTTTTTCTCGCCAGCGCCGAGCCGATGGTGACCACCAGAACCGTCATCAGAATACCGATCAGGGCCGTCGCGATCTGGTCCGCGAGCTTGATGAGTGCCGTTGAAAGTTCATCCATGATTCGCCTGCCCGAGCGCCACGCTCGCCGCCAGCGCCCTTTTGCCTTGCTCGAAGCACGATTCGCAGAGGCCGTGCGTCTCCCCGTCCTGCCCGGAAATCCATTTCTCCCGGCATTCCGGGCAGCGGAAGGATTTCAGATCGCCGTCCGCCGCCGTCGCCAGGATCTGCGGCGTCTCACACCCGCACTTCGCGCACTTCTCGCCGAGATTTTTGCGGCACGCCGCGCACACCCGCTTCATGCGCCCCCCGGCGTCGAAAGTTTGAGCGTTTCACAGTCTTCAAGATGGACGTATTCAGAGAAATCGCACTTCGGATTGCGGCACACGAGAGTCGGGCACTCATAGCCGTTCAGTGCTATTACCGGCGAGGTTACGCCGCCCCATGTTCCACACTTTAAGCACCTCGCCTCGATGCCATGGCCCGGGGTCTGTCGCCAGTTCGCTTTCGTGATATCGATTACAGTAAGGTTCATGCGCGCCCTCTCTTCATGCGTCCGATCCTTTCGCGCGCAGCTCGCGCGCCGTCTCTTCTAGGATCTGCGAGGTCGAAGTTTTAGAATCGTGCCGGCGCAGCGGCCGGATATGGTTTTGCTTTTCATCCTTCAGCCCGTGCTTCCGCAAAGTCTCCTCGCGTTCTTCCTCGCGGTCGCTGCGAGCGATGGCGCGCTCGAGCTCTTCCAATATCGCCGCGATCCCGCGCTTGGCGTAGATCATGCCGGGCTCGCCGAGCAGGGCGACGAGCAGCTCCTGGAGCTGATAGATTCGCCGGTCGTTCAGGATCAGCTTCCGATCGCGGTTCTCTCCGCCTTTCTTGCTTTTTCCCATGGCAATGCGCGCCCGGCCGAGCGCCGCGTTGTCCGATTCAAAGACGTCGAATCCCCAGGCTTCGAGGCTCATAACCATTGCACCTCAATCAATCTTTGTGTGGAAGTAAAGGGTAACGGGCGTAAAAATGGCTGTCTAGTAGCGGCAAAGCGGTTATTTTGTCCGCAACCCGACTTCCCGTCTAGTTTACATAACATCCCTTATCAGACATATAATGTGGGAAACAATGGAGCCTGCATGGCCTCTGACACGAACCACGGCGGCGAGCCGTTCACCTACACGCAAGGTGAGCAGCAAATCATCTCCGGGCTGGAAGGCGCAGTGGAAGGGATGGCGGTGGGAGAGTCGAAGTCGGTCACCATCCCGCCGGAGCACGGGTACGGCGTTGTGGACGCCGCGGCTTACCGGGAAGTGGCCAACGATCACATTCCCGAAGCGGCGCGCGTGGTAGGCGCCAAGCTCCAGGGGCGCGACTCGCGCGGGCAGACCGTATTCGCGCGCGTGGCGCAGGTCAAGGATGGCTCAGTCGTTCTCGACTTCAACCATCCACTCGCCGGCAAGACGCTTTATTTTGAGGTGAAGGTTCTTGAAATCAAGGAAGCGCCCCCTCGATAGCGCCCACGCAGCCTTCTTTGCGAGTTCGGCATCATAAACCCAAATCAATTTTCGGGGGTCCAATGAGAAAGTCGGGTTGGTCATTTGTGGCCATCATTGTCTGTGGGGTTTTCGCCCGCGCGGAAACGGTTCAATTCAAGAACGGCGATCAATTGACGGGGACCTGGCAGCGCGTCGTCGAGAACCAACTGCTCTTCAAGTCGCAGGCTTTGGGCGACCTCACCTTGCCCGTCTCCAAGCTGAAATCGTTCGCGAGTTCGCAGAAGGCCGTGATCCTGGTAAAGAAAGGGCTCGGCTATACGGGCAAGCTCTCGCTTCTCGAGTCGGGTGAATGGCTGTTGACCGGCGACGATGGCGGGACGCTGCGCGTGGCCCCCGCCGATGTCATCGCCATTTATCCGCTGGAGATTTATGTTTCAAAGGGGCAGGAGGAAACGTTCCGTCCCTGGCACCTCTGGCAAGGCAAAGCCAGCCTCGGGTACAGCCTGGTCCGCGGCGACAGTGACGCCGGGACGCTCAGCGTGGGCGTCAACGCGACACGCCGCCAGCCCGGCTTGCCGGGGCTCAACGAGCGCTTCCGCACGAATTATGTGCTCAACATGCTCTTTGCCAACACGCGAACCAACGGCTTGCGCGCCAGGGCGAACAGCGTGACGACTTCCCTGCGCCAGGATTTTCTCTTTTCGCCAACCAACTTCGTCTTCGTGCTCGGGCAGCTCGATCACATTCAGACCCAGAGCCTGGACCTGCGCCAAACCTACGGAGCGGGCGTGGGGCACGACCTGCTGCGCCGGTCCCGCTCTTCGTTGCAATTCCTGGGGGGCGTCACGTTCGTCCGCGAGGCGTTCCAGAACGCCGACCCGCGCCGGAACGCGGAAGGGCTGATCGGGGAGAAATTAAGCTGGAAAATCAATCGCCTGGTGAGCTTCGAGCATTACTTTAACTTTTACCCCAACCTTACGGACAGGGGAGAACTTCGACTCGACTCCGCCTCCACCGTGACCACGCAGATTTCCTCGCGCCTCTCGTTCAACACGACCTTTGCGGACCGTTACTTGAGCAACCCTCTCCCCGATCACCAGAAGAACGAGCTGGTCCTGACGACGGGGTTTGGGCTGAATTTCTGATTGCGGCGGGAGTTCCCTGCCGTCCGATTACACCACGGCGGTCGAGATGCGCTTCAACAGGTCCGCCTGCTCGTCGCGGCTTTCGGCGCCGATCGTGAAGGCGTCGAGCACGCCGCTGGAGAGGGCATACTTCAGAGCCTCATCCTGACGGCGCCGCATGTCGCCCTGGCCGAGAATCTTCATGCCGACAATTCCCTTCCCGGCGGCCCGCATTTCCCACAAGACCGATAGGACCGTTTGCGGATCAGCGTCCATGTGCGAACCGATGGGATTCAGCCGTGCCAGATCGACTTCCACCCACGGTGACTTAGCCGCGGCGCGCAGCGCTTCGATCGAGTGGCAAGAGCAACCGTGGGCACGAATGATCTTCTTTTCTTTGGCCTCGGAGAGCGCATCCATGGCTCCGCGATAGCGCGTCGTCCAATCCGCTTCGGTCAGGCAGTGCATCAGCAAAATGTCGATTTGATCGACGTTCAGTTCTTTGCGGAAGCGGTCGATGTCCTTGCGCATGCCTTCGCCGTCGCGCGCCCAGGATTTGGTGAGAACCGTCACTTTCTCGCGCGGAACGCGCTTGAGCGCCTCGGCAGCGTGGGGATGCGTGCCGTAGGAATCCGCGCAGTCGAAGAAGCGCAATCCCTGGTCATACCCGGCCCACAGCAGGTCCGCCAGGCCCTTGACCCCGAGCTTCGCCTGATTGGACGTGTGGTTGTAACCCACGGTGCCGGTGCCCATCGCCAGGCGCGAAGTCTGGATGCCCGTCTTGCCCAGCGTCACGGTATCGGTGGCGCTGAACTTGCCCGGCGCGCCGATCGCGACCGTCGCCAGACCCTTCGAACCCAGCCACGCTGCGCCCAATCCCAGGGTAGTCTTCCCGAGGAATTCTCTGCGTTTCATGACGCCATCCCTCCTGTGGCTTTAGCCTAATCTGTGTGCCGCCCTCAATCAGCCCTGATCCGCCGGCAAGGCCTAAGTTAGCACGCTGACCATGCAACCGCAACAAGCACCTTGCCAGCCCGGCTTGAATTTTGGAAAATAAGCGTCTGCTCCGCCGCGGGTGGCGGAGCACTTGGGGCAAACGCCTAAACCAGAGAGGAGCGATGGCGACCGCGACGCTACAAACTCGCGTGCCGGCCAAATCAGGTTCGAGTTGGATCGTGTCCGAGCGCGCCGACCTGCTGTGGTTCACGCTGGGAGGCGCGACGGCGGCCTACGCTTTCTGGGCGCTCTGGCGTTACGCGCACGTCCCGCTGATTCTGCTGGTCGCGGTGTGGGCCATCGTCTTCGACGAAACCCACGGCTTCGCCACCATCTCCCGCACCTACTTCGACGCCGACGAGCGCGCCCGCCGCGGACGCTGGCTGTGGGCGAGCCTGGCATTCTTCGTCGCCCTCGGGCCGGTGATGATTCTGCTCCACCTCGGCGACTGGCTCGAGTTCCTCACCATCCTCTGGGGATACTTCCACATCTACCGCCAGCATTACGGCTTCATGATGATGTACAAGAAGAAGAACCGCGACTTCGCTCGCGAGGACATGCGGCTGGACAAAATCTTCTTCACCGCGGCGTTCTACTACCCTTTCCTGACTTTTCCGCTGCACAACCAGCATGCGGCGGAGATAGTCCCCTTTCCGATTCCCCCGCGACTGGCGAGCATCTACGAAAACGTTCTGCTGCTGGCGGTAATTCTGATTTCGCTGGTTTACGCGGCGCGCCAAGTCAGCAAGTGGCGGCAGGGATTGTCGCTTAATTGGCCCAAGCAGATTCTCTTCGCGGCCGCAATTCCCATCAACTTTCTCCTCTTTCGCAGCGCCATGCCCATCCTCGGCGTCTACGCCGCGGTCACCATTTTTCACAACATCCAGTATCACCGACTGGTGTGGTTCTATAACCGGAACAAGTACGGCGCCGCAGACCAAGCCCGGCGGTACGGCTTCGCGGCGCTCGTTAACAGCCGCTGGCTGGCTTACGTCGCCTGCGCGGCGCTCTACGCCATCATCTTCGACGTCGTCCCGCGATTTGTCCTGAAAACCGAAGTGGGGCTGATGAACGTGGGGACTCGCAACGAAATCATCTTTTCGTTTTTCGCCGCCCCGGGCCTGCTCCACTACTGGATCGACGGCCACATCTGGAAAGTGCGCTCCGACCCCGACCTGCGAACCTACCTCCAGCTCGATCGCGCGTGAGTTTTCCTTTTCAGCGCCCTCGCGAGCCGATGTCATCCTGAGGAGCCCCGATGCGCTTTATCGGACGACGAAGGATCTCAGGAGTTCATCGACTGCACGGCCACGGAGATCCTTCCCGCAGTTTACCCTGGGCGACAACGGCAGATCCTGCGCCCGCCGCGGCGGGCGCAGGATGACAAGCGAAGGGCTCAGGATGACAACGTAGTCGGGCTGCACCTACGCCGCGATTTCGCGCACGATGTTCGCGTTCTCGGTGATCTGGTCGGAGAACTTGGGAAACATCCCGACAATCGTCGCGTCGCCGGGCTTAATGTTCGCGAAGGCGAACTTGAAAGCCTCGCGCAACTGCGCGGGTGAATCGCACTTGCGTCCCGCGGCCAGAATCTTGAACCCCAGGCATGTCTTTTTCGTCTGCTGGATCATCTTGCACATGCGCGGCGGGTCGCTCGAGAGGTACGTCTCGCCCACCGGCTCGACGCCGATCTCTTTCCGAAATTCCTCCTGCTCGCGCGTGATGCGGTAAAAGCAGTTCATGTAGTAATCGTTGTTCCAGCCCTTCTCTTCGACGGCCTCGACCACCGCGGGGTTGTGGGTGGAAATCCCCGCCGGCAAGCCCAGGTCGTGAACCTTGTTGATGAAGTCCTTGATGAGGTCGAGCCTCCCGGCGCGATATAGGCGGTCGGTCCCGACGCCGTGATGCGCCATGCCAACGGGCTTGGCGGGCGCGGCGATATCCACGCACTTCATCATCGCGTCGTGGATTTCTTCCGGGGTCTTGGCGCGGGGATTCGCGTCCCAGGGATCGCACAGGCTCAGCCAGTGCATCGTCACGCCCGCGGCGCGAATCTTCGGGTACTGCTTGCGCGTGCGCTCCTTGAAATTGCTCTGCCAGGAGTTGATGCCCGCCTTCTGGCAGTCGAGCAGAAACCTGATCAATTGCTCGTCGGTGAAGTATTCCACCATGAGCTTGTCGAGGATGCCGTTGAAGTGCGAATAGCCGTAGAGGGGATTCCCGCCGGCAATCAGCCGGGTGACATTCTTTCCCCCCAGTTCGATCGTGGGCAGGGGCTTGAGCTCGGCGGGCAAAGCCGCGGGCAGCGACACGAAGCCGGCGGCCACGACGCTTGCGCCCTTCAGAAATTCGCGGCGAGTGGAATGATGAGATGAGAGCTTGGAACTTGAGCAGCGCTTGGACACGGGTTCCTCCTCCTGGATGGAGGGACCCGCGGGTGCGCTAATCGTTGCGCATTCGAGCGGGATTGTCAAATGCAGACGCCCTCACCCGTCCCGATCCCGCTCTGAGAGGGATCGGGACACCCTCTCCCACAGGGAGAGGGCAAGAAGGAGTCGTTTGTTCTCCGCCTCTTGTTCAGGGAGAGGGCCGAAAAATTTTGACCATTCCTCCCCTCTCCCTCCGGGAGAGGGTGGATCCGTCCCACTCTGAGCGGGACGGAGACGGGTGAGGGGGGACGCCGCTACGCCGCAATCTCGCGGACGAACTTCGCGTTCTCCGCGATCTGGTCGGAGAACCTCGGGTACATGCCGACAATGAGCGCGTCGGTGGGCTTGATGTTCTTCAGCGCGAACTCGAAGCTCTCGCGAACCTGCTGCGGCGATCCGGCGCGCCGACCGGCGGCGAGAATCTTGTAGGCGAAGCACGGTTTCTTCGCCTGTCGGATGGTGCGGCACATGCGCTCCGGGTCGGACGCGGCGTAAGTTTCGCCGACCGGCGAAAAACCGAACTCCTTCTGAAATTCTTCCTTGGTGCGAGTCACCCGGTAAAAGCAGGCCATGTGATAATCTGCAGGCCAGCCCTGCTCCTCAACGTATTCGATGACGGCGGGATCGTGCGCCGCGACGCCCGCGGGAAGCCCCGCGTCATGGGCACAATTGAGGAAATCCCGCACTACGTCCATGCGCCCTTGGCGAAGCAGTCGGTCGGTTTCCTCGCCGCGGAAAGCGATGGCCACAGGCTTCAACTTGGCGGCGCGGTCGACGCATCGTCGCGCCAGCGGCCAGACCGCATCAGCGCTGAAATCGTTGCGCTCGATGTCAAACGTGTCGGCAAGCGAGAACCAATCCAGCTTGCAGCCCGCCTCGCGAATGCGCGGATAGATGCGCTCGAGCGGCGACGGGTAATTGCTCTGCCAGGCGGTGATACCCGCCTTCTCGCAGTCGAGCATGTAGCGCGCCACCTGCTCTTCCGTGAAGTACTCGCGCATGTGGCGGTCGAGCAAGCCGCTCGTGTGCGAATATCCGAAGAGCGGATTTCCGCCCGAAATCAGCCGCGAAACTTTGCGCCCGGCAATCGTCACCATCGGCAGCGTTGCCGCAGAGTGGGCCTTCGCCGCCGGCGCCGCCAGCGCGCCGACCGCGAGCGCGGCACCTTTAAGAATTTCCCGTCGGCTGATTCTCCGGGATTCCGGTGAAGAGTGTGCTTGACCTTGTGACACGAGTTCCTCCTCAAACGCGGAGGAACTGTCGGGTGAATTAATGGTTGCTCATTCGGCAGGGATTGTCAATTGCCGCGCGCCCTCACCCGTCCCGATCCCGCTCTGAGCGGGATCGGGACACCCTCTCCCGCGGGGAAAGGGCCAAGAAGAAGAAACAGACCTCTGCTCCCCTCTCCCTCCGGGAGAGGGGCCGGGGGTGAGGGGCCGCTCCAAGCGCACATCGGTTACGCCAAGATCTCCCGCACCATGCGCGTGTCGTCGGCGATCTGGTTGGGATAGAACTTCTGGTAGAGGCCGATCAGCGCGATATCGGTCGGCTTGATATTCTTGTAGGTGAACTCCAGCGCGCTGCGGACTTCCTCAGGGGACCCGCACAGCCGGCCCGCGGCAAAGACTTTGTAAACCAGCGTCGGCTTGGAGACGCGGCGCACGGCGGCGGCCATCGCCTCGCGGTCGCTCGCGATGTAGCACTCGCCCACCGGTACGTGTCCAATGTCGCGCCGCCAGTCCTCGGGCTTCCGAGAAAGATAGTGGAGCGAAGCCATGTAGAAATCGTTGCCGAAGTTTTTCGACTCGAGCGCGTCAAGGATAACGGGATTGTGCGTGGAGATCCCCGCCATGATTCCCAGGTCGTGCACGCGGTTGACATACTCCTTCAGCCGGTCGAGCTTGCCGTCGCGATAGAGCATGTCGGTGGCCCAGCCGTGAAACGCGATGCCGATGGGCTGCATCTTCGCCGCGGCTTCCGCGCACTTGATCGTGCCGTCGACGACCGCGTCAATCGTGCGCGGGAGCTTCGGGTCAAGGTGCCAGCTCGCCGCCAGGCAGATCCACTGGATCTTCACTCCCCCGCCGCGGATCTTGGGAAACTGCTTCGGCATGCGGTCGTTGTAGCTCGCCTGCCAGGTGTTGATGCCGGCGCGCTCGCATTCGAGCAGGAACTTGACGATCCGCTCGTCGGTGTACCACTCCATCATGTGCAGGTCGTATTGCCGGTTGAAGTGCGAGTAGCCGTAGATGGGATTGCTGCCCACCATCATGCGCGTCACCTGATGTTTGCCGAGCGGCACCGTGGGCAGGAGTGGTTGCTGCGCCTGCGCCTTCGCGGCGGGCATCGAGAGCGCGCCGGTCGTGACCGCCGTCGCGCCTTTGAGAAATTCCCGCCGCGTCGATTCCCACGCGGGGACAAGGTCGGAGCTTCCGTTACGGTTCTTTTCTCTCTTCTTCATGTGCGCGTTTCCTCTCTGCGCCCTCTGCACCTCCGCGGTGAGAGCTTTACCGCAGAGACGCAGGGAGCGGCAAGCTCTTCTTACTTCTTGTTAGCGCCGGCTGGCATTGGTTCGAGTAGTTGTTCCTTCCGATACACCAGCGCGTTGGTATCGTACGCGGAGATTTCAAATTCGTTCCCGTGAGTGATGGCGTCGCACGGACAGGCCTCGACGCAGTAGCCGCAGAAGATGCAGCGGTTGTAGTCGATGTTGTAAACCTTGGCGTAGCGCTCGGCGGCGCTGATGCGCTGGTCGGCGGTGTTTTCCGCGGCCTCGATGTAGATGCAGTTGGAAGGGCAGGCGGCGGCGCACAGGAAGCACGCGACGCATTTCTCCATGCCGTTCTCGTCGCGCCGCAGGACGTGTACCCCGCGGTACCGGCCCTCGATGTGCGCGGGTTCGTGCGGATAGTTCTCCGTGACCGTGGGGCGCAGCATGGTCTTGAACGTGACCGAGAATCCCTTGGCCAGCGCCACCGCGGAGTTCGCGATTTCTCGGATGAGGTTTGCCATGTTGCCCAGTCCGGCAGTATATCGGTTGTGCGCGCCCCAATGCAACCGCCCCCTCGGCCGAAGAATCCAATCCAAGTGCAATGCCGCTTGTCACGCTTCGCGGGGGGGAGTAGATTGAGGAAAGTGCTCCCGCCACGGATCGAGCGGGACCGGCGCAAGGAGATGATCATGCGGAAATGGATCGCGCTCAACCTGGCCAGTCTGACCTTGCTGGCTTCCCTGCCGGCGTTTCCCGCCGACCAGGAGACGATCACCGTTCCCGCCGGGACGCACATCGAAGTCCGCCTGATGACCGCGCTCAGCAGCCGCGCCAACCAGGAAGGCGATCCGTGGTCGGGCCACATCGTCGAGCCCATCTTCATCGGCGGCGAGGAAGTGATCCCCGTGGGGAGCACCCTGGGAGGGCGCGTGACTTACGTGAAAGATCCCGGGCGCGTCAAGGGCAAGGCGGAAATGCGCCTGCTCGCCGAAACCATCACCACGCCGCAAGATGTGAAGTACACCGTCCTCGCGTCGCTGGAAGATGTGCAGGGTGCCGAGGGGATCAAGCTCACCGGCAAGGAAGGCGCCATCCAGGGTCCGGGCAAAGACAAGAAGGGCGCCGCGAAGGAGGCCGGAATCGCCACCGGCGCGGGCGCGGCGGGTGGCCTGCTCCTGGGGGGCGGCACGGGCGCGCTCTACGGTGCGGGCATCGGATTGCTCGCCTCGGCCATCCACTCCATCGCCAAGCGCGGCAAGGACGTCATCCTGCCCCTGGGCACCGAAATGACTTTCAATATCGACCGCAACACCAAGTTCCAGCGCGCCACCAAGCCGGGCGAGGCCACAAACCCGCAAGCGGAAAGCAACCAGCCGTAGGCCGCCCGCCGCTGGTATCAAGGTTCGCGAAGGGTGCAGGGCCCGGCTCAGCCGCGGTTGGAATTGTTGCCGCTAAGCGCCGGTAGGAATTCGGGAACCTGATAACTATCGTAAATTGAGTAACTTGTCAGCTTTGTATAAAAACTACACAGCCGTTGATTCTAAATGGTTTACTAACTTTGGGTCGGCTTTGAGAAAAATCTGTGCTCATTCTAAAGGAGTAATTAACTTCCCGATTTTTCAGGGTATAGGACAACACCCCTCGAAAGGCCTTCCGCTGCCATAGGGTCGAGGCCAAACCGGCTGCCGCCCTCACGCCATCTTCCTTTCCAGCTTTGGGGATTGGACCAGGCGCGGGCCCCGCTGCCGCCCACTTCCCGTCACTCTCGCCTCGATTCATAGGCTGCCATGTTCTCCAATGGTAGGCTATCATGCTTTTCACGGAATGTCAAGCAAAAAATGACGCCATGCGGCTAGAGCTTCGCTTTGAGGTCGGCCACGATCTGCTGGCCGTGGAAGCGCCCGTTCTCGATGAAAATTTCGTTGGTGTCCATACCGGCGATGATGACTCCGGCGAGGTAGATTCCCGGCACGTTGCTTTCGAGGGTCTGGGGATTGCAGACGGGCCGGTGCGTTTGATGATTGATTTCGACGCCAAAGCTGCGCAGCAGATCGAAATCGGGGTGGTAACCGGTAAGCGCGAAAACGTAATCGTTCGCAAGCTTGATGGGCGGCTGGCCCGATTGGTGGACGCAAATCCAACCCTGAGCGATCTCTTTCGCTTCCGCGCCGAACAGCGCCCGGACCGACCCTTCCTTGATGCGATTCTCGATGTCGGGGCGAATCCAGTACTTGATGTGGCGGCTCAGTTCCGGCTCGCGCACGACCATCGTGACCTCGGCGCCGTGGCGGCAGAGGTCGAGCGCCGCGATCGCCGCGGAATTCGCCGCGCCAATCACCGCCACCTTCTGCCCGAAAAACTGATGCGCCTCGGCGTAATAATGCGAGACCTTGGGCAGGTCTTCGCCGGGAATGCCCATCAGGTTCGGCAGATCGTAATAACCCGTGGCAATAATGATTTTGCGTGTGGAGTAACGCTTCCCTTCTCCGCTGCGCGCCTCGGTTCGGACCGCGAAATCTCCGTCCCGCCCTTCAATGCCCCGTACGCGCTCGAAGAATTGAATCTGCAGCTTGTAGTGGTCGGCAACGCGGCGGTAATACTCGAGCGCCTCGGTACGCGTGGGCTTCAGATTCACACTGGAGAAAGGAATGTCGCCGATTTCCAGCCGCTCGCGCGTGGTGAAGAACGTCATGCCGGCCGGATAGCTGAACAGCGAGTTGACGAGACAGCCCTTCTCGACAATCAAAGCGGCGAGATTCGCCCGCTGCGCTTCGATCGCGCACGCCAGACCCGTCGGCCCGGCGCCCACGACCACAACGTCCAGTTTCTCAGCCATTCTCGCTCACCCCGATAAAGTAGGCAGAAAGCAGTATGCAGTAGGCAGGCAGAAGAATGCAAAAGCTAATCGAGCCGGCGCATGTCATCCTGAGCCCGCCGCGGCGGGCGAAGGATCTGCAGTCCACACACCACCGCAACTGCAGATTCTTCGTCGTCCCGATAAAGAACATCGGGACTCCTCAGAATGACTTCGGCTACGTCTCACTACGAATAGCTGGTAACCACGTAAATGCATGCTATGCCGTGGGCTCGTGGCGTCCTTTGACCTTTGCTATCTTCCCTCTTCCTTTTGATTTCCCGTTCAAGTCATCGACTGAATGAGCCCCTCCAACTCCGCTTTGAAGCTCTCGTACGCCGCCAATAGCTCCGGCGTCGCCGCGACGGATTGATCTTTCCACACAAACGCCTTCCCTGCCGCGCGCTCGACGAGCATGGCGATACCGTCGCCGATCCGGTAACCGGCCTGGCTGAAGACGGCCAGCGTGCCGCCGCTCGGATCGAGCAGCGCGATGAAACCGTTCTTCTCGACTCCGACGTAGCGCGCGTAGCGTTCCAGCGTCACGAACGCAAAACCGGCACGCAACAACCTTTCCAGAACCGAGATTTGCGCGGGAGTGAGATGGAGTTCAGCCATGAAAGCAGAAGTGAGTAGTGGATAGTGGACAGTGAACAGTGCAAGGTAGCGTGCTGAGTTCAAGCTGCCATGATACGCCGCAGGCCCATCGCGGGTCTTTGTGCTGTTCACTATCCACTGTTCACTTCCCTATTCGAGCGCTTGCTCGAGTATCGCGAAGTCGCCCGGGTTCCACGCCTGGACGATGATGTAGTAACGGCTGCCGATTTTAGTGAGTACGGCGTTGTGGTTGTGCTTGAAGTTCTGGAGGCCAAGTTCTTCCTTGGGCATGATGGTCGAGATGAGCTGGTCGTTTTCGAGGATGTAAATCGGTGCGCCTTTGCTCGTGTCGGGGCCATCGAGCGCCGCGACCACCGCGTACTGGTCGAGGTAGGAAACGTCGCAAGGCAGCGAGCCGGCGGGTAGTCGAACCATCGAGAGATATTGCCCGTAGCGACTGAAGCGCTCGATGCGCGAGTTGGGCCGGTCGGAAACGTCCAAGCGTTTCTTCCCCGGCGGCACGGTGATGCCGTGGCCCGTTTCGAACTGCCCCAACCCTTTGCCCTTCCCGCCGAAAACCAGATCGTTCCAAACCGCGCGCAAGGGATCGGCGGACAGAATCCGCGCGGTGAGTACATAATCCAGGTTCGAGTATCCCGTCGTCACGTAATAGAGCCCGTCGAGCTCCTCGACATCGGTAGGGGCGAAATTTCCTCCGCCGCGAAAGTAATCGCCCACCTCGCGCAGGCTGAATTCTTCATTGCCGGTGGGCGCGTCAAGCGTGTTGACGAGCGTGCCGTCCAGAGTCGTCGTAAACACTTTCCCGGCGTCGTTGGCGGGAAATACGAGATAGGGAGCGCCTTCACCCGAATACCAGATGGTTGTATTGTGGAGGTTAACCTTCTTCATGTTATCCGGCGTCGGCATCATCCGGATGTTTTTCAGGTCGGCGCTGATCCGCATGATGCCGGCGCCCGGCAATGCGAAGTACGCCTCCCCGCGGTCCGGCCGGCGGTCGACCGCAAAACCGCCGTGGGCGTTGACCAGAACTTTGCGCGCATCTTCTGGCAGCCCCTCGGAAGTCATCAACACGCGGAAGCGCATCTTCCCCTGGCCGCTCACCGCGCCCGCCGGCGGCGTGTCGGCCGCACGAGCCGGCATCGAGACCGCCGCATGGTCCGGCGCGTTATGAGCTGCCAGCGGAGCGATGCTGGTCCCAGCCACGAAGACCGCCGCGCAGGCAGCCGCTAAGCGCGCGATGAATCTCTCCATGGAATTTCCTTTCGACTGATTCCAGATTGTCCTGTCCCTGAAAGCCGCCACAAGGATACACCAAGCCCGGCCGCAGGTGAATTCTGTTCCCGAGATGCGGGGAATCACTTCCCGCAGCGGTGGGCTCTCGACTTTCAACTTTGAACTTTTAACTCTGAACTTTTGACTTTCAACTGCCTTCACCCTTCCGCTTCCAGCGACTCGATGATGCGCTTGAGGGCCTGGATGACCTCGTCGCGCTGGATGCTGTTCTTGCGGAACTGCAGGGTGAGCTTGAAATCCTTGGCGGGCGGCACAAAGCGAAAGACGGCGGGCTTGGATTTCTTGGCGGGCTGGCGCTCCTCGCGCGCCTGGTCGCGATTCATCATGCCCAGGTGAAAGAGCCGGATCAGGTTTCGCATCTTGGCTTCACTCGGCTGCCGCGCCACCTGGAGCAATTGTGATTTGGATAATACCCCCTGTTCGATACACAGAGCTTTAATCTCGTCGGGGATGGCGCGCAGCGTAAACAGCTCGGTGATGGTGGGACGCGACTTGCCGATGCGCCGGGCGATATCGTCGTGGGTCAGGCCAAGTCGGTCACCCAGGGCATGGACGCCGTCGGCCTCTTCAAAGGGCGTCAGGTCCTTGCGCTGGAGATTCTCGATCAGCGCCAGTTCCAGCGTCTCGGAATCGTCGGCGTCCTTCTCGATACACGGAACTTCGCGCAGGCCGGCGGCGCGCGCCGCGTGGTAGCGTCGCTCACCGGCAATGATCATGTATTTATCCGACTCGACGAGGCGGCGCACGAGGAGCGGCTCGAGCACGCCTTTTTCCCGCACCGAATCGATCAGGCCGTGGAGGTCGCCGCGATCCTTGCGGGGCTGCTCGGCATTAGGCTGAAGTTCCTCGATGGGAATCATCCGCCCGATCGCCGCGCCGCTGCGCGAGATGATTTCCTCGACGTAGTGGGCGTTGTGGCGCATCTTGACGGCAATGGGTAAACCGCTGCGTCTAACCGACACGGTGCAAAACCTCCCGCGCCAGCCGCTCGTATTCCGCGGCTCCCGATGAGTCCGGCGCATAACTGAAAATCGTTTCTCGGTACGCCGGGCTCTCCTCCAGGCGCACGTTCTTGCCGATGACGGTCTTGAAAACCTTGTCCCCGAAAACCTGGGTGACCTGCTTGCGAATGTCGCGCGCCAGGTTGGTGCGCTTGTCGAAAAGCGTGACCAGCACGCCCAGCAACTGCAACTCGGGATTCGGCCGCGCGCGTATCCGCTCCAAAGTCTCCAATAAGTCGTCGGTCCCCTCCAACGCGTAAAAGGAAGCTTGAATCGGTACGAGCAGATAATTGGCCGCCACGAGGGCGTTCACCGTCATGATGCCGAGCGTCGGAGGGGTATCAATCAGGACGATGTCGAAATCGTTGCGCACCGGGGCCAGCGCGTCCTTCAAGCGGAAAGGCGCGTCGAACTGTCCCACCAGGTTGGCCTCCAGTTTGGCCAGCGCGATCTTCGACGGCCCCAGGCAGAGATTCGCGAGCTTCGTCGGCTTAACCACTTCCGTTATATTCAAGTGGTGGTCCGCCAGAACGTCATAAATCGAGTGGGTAAAGTCCTCCAGTTGGAGAAAGGTCAGCGTGCTGTTGGCCTGGGGATCGAGGTCGATCAGGAGGGTGCGCTTTCTCTTGTGGGCGAAGGCCGCCGCGAGGTTGATGGCGGTGGTGGTTTTTCCGACCCCGCCCTTCTGGTTGGCAATCGCGATTACTTTGGACACTCCACGCTCCGGCTGGAGGTCTGCCGCGGCAGGCAGGTCTTTACGGCACGAGTCGGCGCGGAACGGCCGGCTGCCCCTGTCCGCTACATCTTATAGCGCCCGATGTCCTCGTCGTTCAAGTTCTCCAGCCACTTCCGGAGCTCCTCATTATTGACCTTGTCGGAAGCGGCGCCCGAAACCTTGGAGTTTTTCAAGACTTCATCTTCAACATAGATGGGGCAATCGACGCGTAACGCCAGAGCCAGAGCATCGCTTGGACGCGAGTCGATCGAGATGACCTGACCGTCGCGCTCCAGCCAGATCAGCGCGTAAAACGTATCGTCGCGCAGGTCGCTCACGACGACCTTGTGGACGCGCGTCTCCAGCCCCAGGAGGAGGTTCTTAAGCAGATCGTGAGTCATGGGGCGTGGCGTCGAAACCTTCTCGATTTCGAGCGCAATCGCGTTGGCCTCGTAAATGCCCACCCAAATGGGAAGCACGGACGTGCCGTTCACATCCTTGAGAATGACGATGGGCATGTTGGTGACGGGATCCATCATCAACCCGCGGATTTTCATCTCCACTTCCATCGTATCCTCCGCTCCGCTGCTGCCGCCAACGTCTCACTCGACTTCAGCGGGTCAGTAAGCGGCGGCCGCGCCAGATTGCCCCTCAACCACTCGAACACCCACCAGGCTGTTCGGCCCGGCGGCCGTCACTCGCACGTTCATGTAGCGCCCGATCCATTCGGGCTTGCCCGGAAAATTCACCACGCGGTTGCCGGTTGTCCGCCCCACCGCCTGACGAAGCCGGGGCTGGAAGGACTCGACCAGAATTTCGAATTCCTGCCCGAGCAGCGCCTGGTTCCGCTTGAGCTGGATTTGCCGCTGGCGCTCCTGTAACTCCGCCAGACGCTGTCCCTTCTCATCTTCCGCGATCGAGTCCACGAATTCCTCCGCCGGAGTGTTCGGGCGGGCGGAGTATTTGAACGAAAAAACCTGATCGTACTCGACGAGGTCGAGCAATTCGACCGTCTGCCCGAAATCTTCGCGCGATTCTCCGCAAAATCCCACAATGATATCCGTTGAAATGCTAATAGCACGGCGGGCGGCGCGGATGCAATTGATTTTTTCCAGGTATTCCTCGCGCGTGTAGCCGCGCCCCATGCGCTGAAGCACGCGCGTCGAGCCCGACTGCACCGGCAGGTGGATCTGGTCGCACAAGGCGGGATGCTCATCGATTGCCTGGACGATGTCGCGGGAGAAGAATCGCGGATGCGACGTCGCGAAGCGCACGCGACGCACGCCCGGCACTTCCGCCACACGGGCCAGCAAGCCGGCAAAGCTCAATCTGGCCGGCGAGGGATCCTGCCAGTGATTGACGATCTGGCCGAGAAGCTGGATCTCGGTGTAACCCGCGTCCACCAGCCGCCGGCATTCTTCCAGGATGGTCGCGCTCGGCCGGCTGCGCTCCGGGCCGCGGGTCATCGGGACGACGCAAAACGAGCAGCGCTGGTCGCACCCTTCGATGATGGTGAGATAAGCGCGGAAAGGGTTGTCGCGCCGCGTGAGCTCCGTCTCAAAACACTCGTCCGTATCGAGCGAAAGGCCGGTGACGCGCCGCTTCCCTGCCTCGAGCTGTTCGAGCAGGTCCGGAAGCTTCGTGTAGCTCGCTGAGCCACAGACCAGGCTGACCTGGGGCGCGCGCTCAAAGATCCGCTCGCCTTCCTGCTGTGCCACGCAACCCAGCACACCGATCGTCTTGGGATTCTTGCGGAAGGCCTTCTTCAGCGCGCCGAGGTGCGAGAAGACTTTTTCCGCCGCCTTCTCGCGAATGCTGCAAGTGTTGTAGAGAATCAGGTCCGCTTCCTCGTGACTCCCGGCGGGCCGGTAGCCGCGCGCCACCAGCGTCCCCGCAACCTTCTCCGAGTCGTGGACGTTCATCTGGCAGCCGAAGGTTTCGATGTAAAAAGTCTTCCGCTCGCCATTATCGGCTGCCGGAAGCGACGCCTCGTTCGACGCGGATTCGAGCTGCCGCGCAGAAGGTGCTGTATTGATCTGGACGAGATCACTTGCCATGAGAGCAGACACCCCGCACTCAAAGTATAACTCAGAATGAAGATTTCTGTTGCTGACGATACGCCTCACGGCGATGGGCGACCCGTGCTACGACAACTTGCTTGCTTTCATCGTTAATAAGATAGAGCACGCGGTAATCGCCCACTCGAAGCCGCCACTCATTTTCGAACCCCGCCAGCTTTTTCGAACCGTGCGGACGCGGGTTCTCAGATAGGCGACCGACGGATTGTTCAACTCGTTCCTTGACCTCTTCAGGCAGGGATTTGAGGTCGCGGACCACCCTGGGGCGAAGATAAACTAGGTAAGGCATCAGGAACTGGACACTTTGTTCCGGCGGCGATAGGTTCGCCAGGACACGCTCCTGCCTCGTTCTAGGAGGGACTCCCGAATCAGGAAATGATCGTAAAGGTCGGCGAGAACGTCCTCGTCGTGGAGAATTCGCAGTGCGAGCGTACGACGCTGCCTTTGTTCAAGTCCTCGAAAAGCGCGGTAAACGGCGTCTCTCCTGATCGCATTTGAATTCGTGGCCATGCGATCCATTCTAGCAGTTTCTGTAAACACGGCAAGTGAGACAAAGGGCTACGCCGCCCCCGCCTGCTTCAACATAGCTGCGGCGTGCTTGAGCGCTGTGTCGGTAATCTGCGCGCCGGAGAGCATGCGCGCGAGTTCCGCGGCGCGTTCGCGCTCGCCGTCGAGATATTTGATGGTGGTCACCGTGCGGCCCGCGCGCTCGAGTTTCTCGACGAAGTAATGTTGTTCAGCGAAGCAGGCAATCTGCGCGAGGTGAGTGACGCACATCACCTGGGCATCGCGCGCCAGGCGCTTGAGCCGCTGGCCGACCGATTCCGCGATCCGGCCACCGATCCCGGCATCAATTTCGTCAAAAACAAACGTCGGCGCGACCCGGCGAGCCTTTCCGGCCTTCCCACGCCTGGCGCCGACCACGGTCTTCAGCGCCAGCATCAGTCGCGACAATTCCCCGCCTGAGGCGGTTTTCTCGAGCGGCCGGAGTTCCTCGCCCGGGTTGGGTGAGATCAGGAATTGGACATCGTCAATCCCTTTGGCGCTGGCGCGGTCATCGGCGAGTGTCTCCATCGAAACCTGGAATCGCGCTTTCTCCATTCCCAGCTGCGCAAGTTCCTGCCGAACGAGTCTCTCCAGTTTATGCGTGGCTTCGTGGCGCTCGGCGGACAATGCTCGAGCCGCCCTCTGATATTCGGCCGCCGCCTTCTCGAGTTCTTTGCGGACTTCTTCACGGCGTTCGTCGGCGTGCTCGAGATCCGCGAGCTGCTGCCGGATGTGCTGGCGGTAGACGGAGATCTCCTCGATCGTCTTCCCATATTTCCGCTTCAGGCGATCGATCAGCGCCAACCGGTCTTCGAGTTCCTCCAGGCGGTGAGGATTGGCTTGCAGCTTGCCAAGATAATCGCGAAGGAAGAGCGCCAAATCCTCGAGCGACGCGCGCGCGCCTGCGAGTGGCTCGATGTATGCTGCGAGAGCGGGGTCATAGCGGCTCAGGTCGTCCAGGGCCCGCCCGACCACCGCCAGCCGGGCGCTGGCGGAACCCTCGTCCTCGTAGAGTTCGCTGTAGGCAGAGTGCGCGGCCGCGCGAACCTTTTCCAGATTGGCCAACACTCGCCGCTCGTCTTCGAGTCGCGCATCCTCGCCGGGGGTGAGTTCCGCGCGGTCGAGTTCCTGCGCTTGAAACCCGAGCAGATCAATCGTCCGCAATCGATCCTGCTCGTTCTGGCTGAGACCTTCCATTTCGCGCTCGAGCGCCCGCCGGCGGGCATGAAGCCCGCCGACCTTCTCGAGCAATTCTTCCGTCGCGGCGAACTGGTCGAGCAACTCGAGCTGTGCAGCTTTTTCCAGAAGCGCAACGTGTTCGCTTTGGCCGTGAATTTCGACGAGAAACGGGGCGAGCGTTTTGACCGCCGCTATCGTCACCGGCTGGTCGTTAACCAGGAGCCGGCTTTTTCCTCCCGCCTGGATTTCGCGACGAAGAATGATTTCGGATTCGTCACCACCCCCTAAACCGTACTCTTCCAGCCAAACCGTCCAGGGGGCGCGGCCATCGCCGCGGAAAACCGCGGTGACGGTGGCGCGTTCCTGGCCGGTGCGAATGACGTCGGCTGAGGCGCGCCCGCCCAGTGCCAGCCCCAGGGCGTCAACCAGGATGGACTTTCCCGAGCCCGTTTCGCCGGAGAGGACGTTGAGCCCGGCGCGAAATTCCACGCTGAGGTTTTCGATGACAGCGTAGTTCTGGATGTGGATTTCATGCAGCATGGCAAAGGGATCCCGCAGCTTCACAGTCAAGCTACCACATTCGGGTTGGCTACGATAAGGCCTGTTCGAGTTCGGCAACAAACGAATCCGCGGAATCGGGCCGCTCGGCGGGATCGAATGCCAGGGCGTGTCGAAAGAAGCCCTCCCAACTTTCCGGCGCGGCGGCGGCGAAACAGGTAACCGGAATGACCCGCCCGGAAAGAATCGCGCCGTGCCACTCCGCGGGGCCGGAGCCCGCGAAGGGTCGGGCGCCCGTAAGCATCTCGTACGCGATGACGGCTAACGCCCAGAGATCCCAAAAGGGCTGCACCGGCTCGCCCCGCAGTTGCTCGGGGCAGGTGTAAGGCAGCGTTCCCAGTACCACTGCCCCGCCCGTGTAGCTGGTGTCAGAGCTCTCGGACGGAAGGAATTTCGCGATTCCGAAGTCCAGGACTTTCGCCACCTCACCCGATTCCTGCCGTGCCAGGAAGATGTTTTCCGGCTTGAGATCGCGATGGATCAGCATTCTTCGATGCGCCGACGCAACCGCCGCACATACGCCGCGCAGAACCTCGAGAGCGCGATGGGGGAGCAGCGCGTTTTCCCGACAAAGGAGTTCGCGTAATGTGCTTCCCTCCAGGAGTTCCATGACCAGGAAGGCGCGGGAATCGTTGGCGAGGCCGAAATCGTAAATGGTCACGACGTTGGGATGGCTGAAGCTCGCCACGGCTCGGGCCTCGCGGCGAAAACGTTCGGCAGCTTCTGCGCTCCCCACCAGGTCTTCGCGGACCACCTTCACTGCGACTCGTCTTTCGAGAGCCAGGTCAGTGGCTTCGTAAACGGCGCCCATGCCGCCCCGCCCGCGCCGCTGCTCCAGGCGGTATCGACCCACCAGTTGCCGTGGAAGCCGCACCAGGCGGAGTTTCGCGCCTTCCTGCGGACAGAATTGCGTCGCCGTGTCGTGGCATGAGCCGCACTCGGGGCATTCCTGGAAGGTCAGACCCAACGGGGCCGTGGCCGGCATCGGCCGATCGAGGAGCAACGCCATACTTGCCGCAATGGCCATCAGAACGTCCTGGTCTTCCCGCGTGTAAGGCTCTTCAGAACGTTTGGCGCCCAGGGCGAGCAGCGCTCCACCTCTGTCCGGATCGGTGGCAATAGGGACCAGGAGGTCGATCCGGGTACGGCGAAGGAAGTCAGTTTCTTCATGCGCCAACTGCTGTTGAAGCCAACCGGACTCGGAATGAGGGATCTCAAGTGGTTTTTCCAGAACGCGGACCAAAGTGGCCAACTTACTGGCCAGGGGCAGCGGAGGCGGCGCCTGCCCCGCCGGAGCCGCCGCGAGCGTGCAATAAGCGTCCCCTTGCGGCTCTCGGACCATCAAGGCGGCAAACTCAGGGTGCAAGGCGCTTTCGACCTGTGCCACCAGCCGAGGTGCAGCCAGCTTCAGACTCCCAGCCTCCCGAACCTCCTGGACGATTTCACCCAGCAGCCGCTGGGCGTCGTAGTGGTCGCGGAAGAAGCGGCGGTCAAGTGCTTCCATCCAGTGGCGTCGCCGGTAATAGATCACCAGAGCCGCGCCTCCCATGGCTGCGTAGGCCCATCCTCTTGCGCGGAGAATCCTGATCAAGGGCTGGTCGCCTTGAAGAAGCAGATCCGCCAACAGGATGAATCCCAGGCCGGGAATGAGCCAGATCAGGAATCCTCGCGCCAGAGCGTATTGCAGCCCCTGGCGGATCATGACTCGGATATCGAACATCCGGTGCTTCAGGATCGCGTAGGCCGACGACAGCGGAAACGACATGCTGAGCAATTGCAGGGGACCTTCAAGGGCCCCTGCCCAGATAGAACTGCGCACAAGCCCGCGTGACTCCAGAAAGATCAGCGCGATCGCCGAGACCAGACTCACGACCATTCCCGCCGCCATGAAGCACAGGCGGCGCCGTTCGTTGCGATCCTCAAGCCGCCAATAATTCAGCGCCAGGGCCATCACGGCACCCGCCACATAAACAACGCCTCGGACCGAACTGAGCGTGAAGACCCATTCAGGGGGGACATCGGGATTTTGGGGTTGGTAGGTTACGGTGTAGATTCCCAGGATTCGCCACGGCAGCGGGATAAGGACGGGAATCCAGACCAGCGCCCACGGCCACCGGGACTTGAATAATCTGCTCGGGAAGACCAGGAAAAACGTCAGCGCGATGCCATCGAGGATCAAGCGGCTGAGCTGCGGAATCCACAACAGAGCGCCCACCAGCGACGGCAACTGACGCCACATGACGGCCCAGCCATCCCACACTCCAAATGCAAATGGAGTTGTGGCCAGCAGCCACGCTCCCCACAAAGCCGCGGGATCGGAGGGCCGGCGTATCGTGATGAGGAGAGCCAGGCTAAAACTGATCAAACCGAAAGCGACAACGGGCGGCCCAACCCGCCGCGCGTACCAGACTCCTTTGGGCAGGGATAACTTGATCACGAGCGACTTGTGATCGCGAACCATCTCCCATTGCTGCGGTTTTTCGGCCTGGGTGTTGGCGCGAACGGCCTGCCAGTCATGAATGTTCCGAATCTTCACGCCGTCAATCGCCACGACGCGGTCGCCCGCCACCAGCCCAGCTCTTTTCCAGAAGGAATCCTCCAGCACGGCCTTCACATGGAGCCCTTCCCCTGGGAACTCGAACTCAATGCCCGGCGGCAAGTCGGGTCCGGTGAAGACGGTATAAGGCAGGAAGGCGAGATAGCCGAAATAGGAAACCGCAAGGGGATACAGCCACCAGGGCGGGCGCTTCGACGGCATGCGGAGATCTCCGCGCGGAACCGGAAAACTGCGGGCGATTATAGCAGACCTCGGCACCGGTCAGGTTCCGCGATTGCGTTGATTCGTTGACGGACATAGTACGCTGTGCTACTTTGGGTTCGAGGGCGGTCGTCCGGCGTAATCTCTCATTTCAAGGAGGTGTGTTGACCCAATCAGCGATGGTCATCATCCAAGGTTTCGGGCAAGGTGAAATCTGGCAGCTACTCGCCAACACGGGGCTTGTTGCCCGGATCGTCCTCCTGTTATTGCTGGTTTTTTCGGTCCTCTCCTGGGCCATCATTTTTCGCAAGCAGGGCACCTTCCGGTCGGCCCGGAACGACTCGCGTGAATTCCTGAAAATCTTCCGGCAAAGCAAAAAGCTCTCCGACATCCGCGCTTCCTGCCCTACCCTGAAGGCCAGCCCGCTCGTCGAGGTGTTTCTGGCGGGGTACCGCGAAATCGAGAACCAGGCCGTCGCCACGGAAAACCCCGGAAAACCGCGCATCCGCAGCCTCGAGGCCGTTCACCGCGCGCTGCAAATCGCATCCTCCGCAGAGCTCACGCGGATGGAGCAATGGCTGAGCTTTCTGGCGACCACCGGTTCGGTCACGCCGTTCGTCGGGCTATTCGGGACCGTCTGGGGGATTATCGACGCCTTCCACGGCCTGGGCAGCGCCGGGACCGCTTCCCTGCGCAGCGTGGCGCCGGGCATCTCGGAGGCCCTGGTGGCGACCGCGGCGGGGCTGTTCGCCGCCATTCCCGCCGTCATGGCTTACAACCACTACGTCCAGCGCGTGAAGGAATTCGGGGCCCTGATGGATGATTTCTCGCTGGAATTTCTGAACATGACGGAGCGGCATTTTACCTAACGGCGAGGTGTTGGTTGTAAGGCGCAAGTCGCAGGTGGCAACCAACAACCGACAACTTTCTACCAACTGATCAGGAGGCGAACGATGGCCTTCACAACTCCCAAAGGCAGAACTCATACTTCCCTGTCGGAAATCAACGTCACTCCTTTTGTGGACGTGATGATGGTCCTCCTGGTCATCTTCATGATTACCGCGCCACTGCTGGAATCGGGAATCGAGGTTGACCTTCCCAAGACCAAGACCGTCAAGGTGGTGACGGAAGAAAAGGTGGTGGTGACGATCGACAAGAAGCAGACAATTTACGTCGGCAACGACCCGGTCAACATCCACCGCCTGGGAGCGTCGGTGCTCGACCGCATGCAGGGCGCGACGGACTCGCCGGTCTTCATCCGGTGCGATCAAACTGTTCCGTTCGGCGCCTTCGCCCAGGTCGTGGACGCTCTCAAGCAGGCGAATCTTACAAACATCAGCATCGTCACCGAGCCCCTTTCGACCAAGGGTTCATCCTAGAGGCGCAGGACTCCGCCGGCCCGAGCCGGGGAGTGACTGAACCATGAGCACGGGAACCTATCCACTCTATTTCGACAGCCGCGAAAACCTCCGCGGCAGCGTTCTGCTTTCACTCGTCCTGCATGGAGGATTGTTCCTCATCGCGCTTGCCTACACGGTCATTGGCCCGCGGCTGGGCGGGAAATGGGGGAATAGCTGGGGCGCGGGCGGCGCGACGCGCGTCAGCGCCGTGGCATCGCTGCCCGGCGTGCCGTTGCCGGCGCCGATGCGCACAACGTACAGTACGCTCGCCACGCAGAATCCCGGCCTCTACAAATCCGAGCCCGAGCCGCCACCCCTTCCCCTCCCCAAAGCAGCCGAGATTCCCAAGTTCCAGCAAGAGGTCGCTCCGGAAAAGGCGGTTCGTGTCGCCAAGCGAATCCAGAAGGAAGAGCTCGTGACACCGGAGAACGCCGTCCCCTACGGGCTGGGCGGAAAGCCCATGATGTCCTACAACCAGTTCGTGAACTCGGCGGGCGAGGGGGGGTTGAATTTCGGCGAAGGGAATTTTGGCGACCGCTACGGCTGGTATGTCGCCGCCGTCCGCAATCGCATCAGCAGCAACTGGCTGCTCTCGACCATCAGCCCGCGAATTCTGAACGCCCCGCGCGTCTACATGGTGTTTGACATCCTGCGCGACGGCAGCGTATCGAACGTTCGAATTACGCAATCCAGCGGGATGCCCGAAGTTGACCGCTCGGCGCTGCGGGCCGTGCTCGCCTCCAATCCCCTGGGGCCGCTGCCACCGGATTACTCACGCGACAGGGTTTCAGTGGAGTTCTATTTCGACTTTCACCGACGTTAATGAATGAGTTTTGACTCCGCATCCCATCGCCGCCCGGAACGCCGCGCAAACCAAGGCCTCGCCTCCGGGCGCAGTCCATCAATATCACCAGGAGCCTCCGATCGCATGAAACCAAGAGTGTTCAAATCGACTTTGCTGGCTGCTGCCGCCACCGTCGCGGCCCTTCTCCTGCTGGATGGCTCGATCCAGAGCCAAGACTGGTTCACGACTGGAATTAATCTTGGGGCGCCGAGGATTCGCCTGGCGGTCGCCGATTTTCCGCCACGTTCGGCGGACCAACAGCTCAACGGCTTGACGCAGGTTTTCAACCAGACGCTCTGGAACGACCTGGATAACGCCGGAATTTTCGAAATGGTGAGCAAGAGCCTCTATCCGCTCAAGGTTCCCCAGGAGCCGGAGGAGGTTGTGTTTGCCAACTGGTCCGAGCCGCCTGCCTCCGCGCAGATGCTGGCGTTCGGGAAGACGGAAGTCCTCAACGCCAGCCTGGTCGTCACCGCCCGCCTGTTCGACGTGAAGAACCCTTCGAACCCGAGCGTCATCGCCAAGCGTTACGTGGCTACGATGAACGAGGTTGCGACGCGCGAGGCCGCGCACCGGTTTGCCAACGAAATCATCCAGGCGCTGGGTGGGGGAGTTCCCGGCATCAACCTGAGCCGGATCGCCTTTGTCAGCAAGCGCACCGGCCATCCCGAAATCTGGGTAATGGATTACGACGGGTTCAACCAGCGGCCGATTACCAGCTATGGCTCCCAGGCCCTGACGCCGCGCTGGTCGCCGGACAACACCAAGCTGGCATTCACCAGCTACCTGCTGGGCAATCCCGACCTGTTCGTTTTCTCCCTGGAAACCAACCGGCGAATTCCCTTCCCGAAATACAAGGGATTGAACACGACGCCTGCCTGGTCGCCGGACGGGAAGAAAATCGCCTTCTGCTCGAGCATGAGCGGCGACCCGGAAATCTACATTTCCGACGTTAATGGATTCAACCTCCAGCGCCTGACGTTTTCGCCGGGCGTGGATATTTCCCCGGTCTGGAATCCCAAGACGGGCAACGAACTGGCTTTTGTTTCCGACCGCAGTGGCAGCCCGCAGATTTACATCATGTCGTCGGACGGAACGAACGTGCGCCGGCTGATTACCGGTGGCGGCGACGCCAGTTCGCCTTCCTGGTCGCCGAGTGGGCTGATGATGGCCTTTTCCTGGCGGGTCTCCGAGACCGGGACGTATGACATCTACGTGGTCGAGATCGCGACGGGGCGGATCATTCAACTCACTCACGATGCGCGCCGCAATGAACACCCCGTCTGGTCGCCCGACGGCCGCCATCTCGCCTTCGAATCCAATCGTTCGGGGACGCTGCAGGTCTGGATGATGCTAGCCGACGGCAGCAATCCCAAGCAACTGACCCAGCAAGGCCAGAACTGGGGCCCGGCGTGGTCCAACTGAGATCCCGCAGCGTCGAGCCCGGCAACTCATTCAGAGCCCGATGCGTCAAATTTTCTTGTAAAGGTTGTGTTTTTTTTTCGTTTGGTGTTAGTATGGCTGCCTTTGGCAGCCATTATCCCTTCCGCGATGGCCGGGAACCTGCGCACGAAACCTCATCATAGGAAGGGACGGTTCCAGGCAATCGGACTAGCCACGGGATTAAGAAAATCTCTTGCCGACCAAGGAGGATAGAGCATGCGACAGAGGAAACGCTACTTAGCGGTTCTTGTCGGTATTTTGGGACTGATTCTTTTGACGGGCGCATGCAAGAAGAAGGTGGTCGCCCCGCCCCCGAACGGT
>JBHGBD010000046.1:0-24635 GCA_041946825.1 Terriglobia bacterium
GGTGAAGTCGTAACAAGGTAGCTGTAGGAGAACCTGTGGCTGGATCACCTCCTTTCTAAGAGAGAACCGTCCCGATGATCCGACTCGTTCGGATAGGCATCGGGAGCATTGCTCAGCAATCTGAAATTTCGAATCTCAGATTTGAGATTTCAGACCCTTCGGAATCTTGATTCTGGCATTCGCGATCTCCAAAGCCTGCTTTGGAATCTTGCATCCGGAATCTCAGATCGCCGAAGGCGGCGTGGCTGCTCAACTCAGTTGTTATAAGGACAGTTAATAGTTCAAAGTTGAGAGTTAAGAGTTTTGGGGCCGCGAACATCGCGGCCCTTTTGCTTTCGTAGCGCAGACTTGGTTAGTAAGTCTGCGTCTCTTCTGGTGCCGCTGTGAGGACACTGTCTGTCAAGGACCGCGGCAAGTGGCGCGCCTGGCTGGAGCGAAACGCCGCGACCGAGACGGAAATCTGGCTGGTGCAATATCGAAAGGGTACGGGACCGCCGCAAGTCCCCTACGCCGACGCGGTCGAGGAAGCCATCTGCTTCGGCTGGATCGACGGCAAGATTCGCAAGCTCGACGCGCTCCGCTTCGCGCAGCGCTTCACGCCGCGCAAGCCCAATAGCAACTGGTCGCCGACCAATATCGAACGCGCCCGGAGAATGATCCGGGAGGGGAAAATGACGGCAGCGGGGCTCATGGTGTTCGACCCGCGAAACCGGACTCCGCCGCTCCCCGCCAAGCTTCCCGCGGCGCTGAAGACTGAGTTCCAGAAGCATCGAACCGCGTGGGAGAATTTCCAGCGCTTCACACCTTCCTACCAGCGCATGACCATCGGCTGGGTCGCGAGCGCCAAGAAGGAGGAGACTCGACTTCGCCGCCTGCGCCAGTTGATCGCGCACTCCGCGGCCAACCAGCGCATCGAGTTCATGTAGTCCGTGCGGCGGACGCGTTGTGCGTGCTTCGACGTGTGCGACCATCAAACTTATGCTCAACATACGCCCCGCGACCGACATCCCTGAAATCCTCAAGCTGATTCGCGAGCTGGTGGAGTACGAGAAGCTCGCGCACCTGGTGGTGGGCACGGCGGACGACACCCGGCGCGGTAGATTGATTTCCCGCCGGCCGCGCGGCGATTGCTGTAAACTACGGAAATGATGACGGTCGCGCGAGAACAAGTCTTGAAGCGGCTCGACGAGAATCGTGGAGCCTTGCGGCGGTTCGGGGTAAAGAGTCTCGGCCTGTTCGGCTCGGTGGCGCGGGGTGAGAGCACGGCGTCGAGCGATCTCGATTTCGTGGTGGAATTCGAGCGGAGCACGTTTGACACTTACATGGGCCTGAAGGAATTCTTGGAGGATCTCTTCGACTGCCCGGTCGATCTGGTACTGGCTCACACGCTCAAACCCCGGCTGCGCGAGCCGGTGCTTCGGGAAGCCGTTCATGCCCAGGGACTATAAAGTCAGCCTCGAAGACATCCTCGACGCGATACGCAAAATCCGCACGTACACGACGGGACTTACACTCCAGACATTCCGGCAGGATCCTAAGACGTTTGACGCTGTCGTTCGTAACCTGGAGATCATCGGCGAGGCGGTGAAGCGTTTGCCGGAAGGCGCGCGAGCCCAGCATCCGGAGATCGATTGGAAAAGAGTCGGGAGACTACGGGACATTCTCATCCACGAGTACTTTGGCGTGGATGCTGAGATCATTTGGGATGTGGTTGAAAACAAACTGGGGACTCTCGAAACAGCGGTGCAAAACATCCTGAAGGAATAACCCCTCGCGCCCAGCGCCTAATCCCATGCTCCACATACGCCCGGCGACCGAGACCGACATCCCTGAAATCCTCAAGCTGATCCGCGAGCTGGCGGAGTACGAAAAGCTCGCGCACTATGTGGTGGTTACGCCTGAGGATTTGAAGCGCGACGGATTCTCCGAGCGGCCGGTCTTCCGTGTGCTGATGGCCGAGTGGGACGGCGAGCCGGCGGGCTACGCGCTCTACTTCTACAACTACTCGACCTTCCTCGGCCGGCCGGGGATTTTTCTCGAAGACCTTTTCGTCCGCCCGCAATTTCGCAAGAAGGGCATCGGCAAGGCGCTGCTGCTGCGGCTCGCGAAGATCGCGGTGGAGGAGCGTTGCGCGCGCGTCGATTGGATTGTGCTCGACTGGAACACGCCCGCTCTCGAATTCTACAAGTCGCTGGGCGCCGAAGTCCTGAAGGAATGGGTCACCATGCGCTTGAGCGGCGAGGCGCTCGCCAAGCTCGCCGCGCTGGCCAAGGATTGAATCGTTCGACGGGGGCACAAGGATCAGCAATTCCTGGGTTTGAATTGTTATCTTATGAAATAATATGAGATCGGATTGGAGCTACGATTCAATAGCCGACGATTACAACCGCGTCCTGGCGCCGCGCCTGTTTGAGGCTCCAGCGCGTGACCTGATTGCGGCGGTCGGGATTGACGGCGCGCGCCTGGTACTCGATGTCGGCACGGGAACGGGTCGCGTTGCATCCGCAGCGCAGCAAGGTCTCGCAGATCGAGGTTCCGTTCTAGGCCTCGACCGGTCCCTCCCCATGCTGCGGTTTGGGCGCGAGAACGGAGTCCGGATGGCCGTCGTGGCCCACGTGCCGGGAATTCCTTTTCCACCAGGCTCCTTCGACGTCGTTGTCTCCGGCTTCGTCATTTCCCATTTCGGTGACCATCGCGCAGCGCTCCTCGACATGGTGAGAGTGATCAGGCCGGGCGGAAGGCTTGGAGCTTCGGCCTGGCAGGCTTCCGACGACGAATTCATGCGCGCCTGGAAGGAGGTGGCGAGATCCTTCGTCGATCTCGATCGCGTCGGAGCCGCGGCGCAAGAGGCGATCCCCGGCGAAGAGCGATTCTCCCGCCCCGAAAAGCTGCGTGCTTCGTTCGAAGAAGCCGGCCTGCATCGTGTCAGCGTCGAGCCGAGGAGTTACCGATATTCGATGAGCATCGACGAGTTTCTTCACATCCAGGAATATCGCGCTACCGGAAGGCTGATGCGCGAGAGGGTTGGCGAGGACGCCTGGCGGCGTTTCCGCGACCAAATCGCCGCAACCTTCCGCGCGCGCTTCCGGCCTCCCGTCGAATACACCCGTCAGGCCCTCATCGCGGTCGGCGTCAAACCCTGAGCGACGCGCCACGCGGAGTGTCGCGCCCGAGGCTTCATTCGACTGTTGCATGAATACGAGCCGCGCGCATAGAATGACCCTCCAATAGTTTCCAGGTGCGCGATTGTCTTTCCTCAAATCTCTCTCGACCAAGCTGGGGCAGGCGCTGGCTCTCTATGGCGGCTGGGGGCTGCTCGGAATCTCATTCCTGGATTCGACTTTCGTTCCGCTGCCCGGCCTGAACGACGTGCTGCTGATTCACCTCTCCAGCCAGCATCCCGAGCGCGCGATGTTGTACGCGCTCGCGTCGACGCTGGGCTCGATTGCGGGCGCTTACGTCATCTACGGACTGGCCCGCGGCGGGGGGCGATTCGTCTGGCGACGAAAATCTTCCGCCTCGCTCGCCCGCGCGCACGAGTGGCTGGAGCGGAACGAATTCGCCTCCATCCTCGTCGCGTCGATGCTGCCCCCGCCGGCGCCGTTCAAAGCCTTCCTGGTGGCGGCGGGCGTGCTGCGCGTGAACGCGGTGATGTTCGGCGTGGCGCTGCTGGTGGGGCGCGGCGTGCGCTTCGGCGCGGCGGCGTTTCTCGGCGCGCGCTATGGCGCGCAGGCTGAGGCTTACCTGAAGGAGAACTTTGTCTGGGTTTCGCTTGTGGTCGTGGCGGTGGTGATTGTGGCCGCCGTCGTCTACCGGCGTATCGGCGCGCGAGCCACGGCCCCGCCGCCCGCGGAAGAGCGTGGTTCCGCGCCGTCGTCCGAGCCCTGACCGCCGCCGCGTCCCGAAAAGCTGAACGACTCCGAGCGGACGCGCAGGTCTTTGTCCAGGTCGACCCGCACCGTAAACCCGCCGCGAGAGAGTGACGAGCCGGCAAACCGCAGGTCGCGCAACGTCACATCAAAGCCATCTTCTCTTGCGTCCACGGATCCCCACGGAAAGCGCGCGAAGTCCAGAAAGATGGCGGATGTCCGGGTCTTCATCGCCGCATCGAGCGCCGGCGCGGGCTCCGGTTTTCGGAAGACCCGCGTGTGCTCCACATCGACATCGCCCGCCAGCGCGTTGGCGGGCAGAACGTGGTACGCCGATTCGGTTTCCACGACGCCGGTCCACGCGAAGGGGTTGATGGGCGCCGGAAACGCGCCGACCTGCCGCGGGTTTTCCTCCTGATAGAGGTGCGAATCGAGCATGGCCACGACGCGGGCGTGCGCGACGTCGCGAATTCCCCACAGTACGACCATCGAGCATAGCGCGAAGATCGCTCCCGACCGGAAGTCGGTCTTGCGCGCGCCGACCTCTTCGGAGATCAGGCGGAACAGCGCCGGCGCGGCGAATCCCGCCAGCAGCAGGGCGAGCAGCAGCGGGTCGATGATGAACATGATATCCCACGCGCACCATCGCCCGCTGAAAGGCAGGAACGGCCGGATGCCGTAGGAGTTGGTGAAATCGAGCAGCAGGTGGCTGAACGTCGCGAGCAGCGAACAAGCCAGCAGCCAGCGCGCGTCCACGGGCGGAGCTCCCTTCTTGGGCGCGGCGCGCCGGCCCAGATAGTAGGCCGCCAGGCCCAGCGCGATGCCAAGAATCGCCACCCCCATCAGCGAATGCGTAATGCCGCGATGGTACTTGAGATACGATGCCGAGCTCTCGAAGCGCGAGACGACATCGAGGTCGGGGAGGCTCGAGCCGACGACGAGCACCAGCGTCGCGAAGCGCGTCTTGCGGTTGAGCCCCGCGTGGCTCAGGGCGAGACCGGTGAGAGTGTGAGTGAGATTATCCACGGGAGCGGAACGAAACTCGAAAATCGAAATTCGAAACTGGAAACTGGAAAATAGAAACTCGAAACTGGTAACTCGAAACTGGAAACTAGAAAATCGAAAGAGGGTATTTTACCCGAAAGTCCTTGGCCGATTTTCGAGTTTCGGATTTCGATTTTCGAATTTCCAATTTCCAATTTCCAGTTTCCGACTACGGCGCGAGAACCGTCAACGCGTCCGGCACAATCTCAAAGGTTGCGGGCAGTTCGCCGACCAGTTCGCCGTCGAGTTCGAAGTAGATGGCCTGTCCGGCCAGTTCGCACGAGCAAGCGACCTTCATGCCTTCCACCAGCTCGACGTCCCGGAGACGCATGTGCTGCCGCAGCAAGACCGCGAGCGCGTAGAGAAAATAGCGCGCGCCGCTGCGGCTCTGGAAGAGGCACGTGGTGAAGTTGGGTGAAAAGACGCTGGCATTCGGCGCCAGCGGGAACCAGCCCGCATAGTGCCCCGCGCGGTGGATGACGGCAAAGGTCGCGGGGCGGTCCGCGCCGGCGATCTCAACCCGAAAAGTTGGGAACGAGTATCGCCACGTCGCGCGGAGCGCCTCGAGCCCATAGCCGATTACGCCCCAGCCCATCTTGAGCGACCACGAGAGGCTGCGCACGATGTAGGCGTCGAAGCCGATGCCCGCGACGCTGATGAAATGGCGGGTCTGCAATCCCGACGACGCCGCGGCGCCCCACGTCGCCTTGCCCAGGGCAATGCGGCGCGGCGACCAGGTAGAGAGTTCGCAGGCCGCGCGAACGGGGTCGTGCGGCAGCCGCAATTCTTTCCCGATGATGTTGGCGGTCCCGCCCGGCAGAATGCCGAGCGTCACGTGGCCCGGCACCAGGCCGTTCAAAACTTCGTTAACCGTTCCGTCGCCGCCGCACGCGAGCACGAGTGTTTCGCCCTCGTTCACGGCGGCGCGCGCGAGTTCCTTCGCCACGCCCGGGCCGGTGGTCGGCGCGAGCTTGACTTCGATTCCGGCCTCGCGCAGCACGTGCGCCACGGCGCGGATTTGCTTCTCGCGCCGCGCGGGCTTACGGCCTGCGACGGGATTGTAGATCAGCGTTGCTTTTTGCATGGAGGGCAGCGGTTCGGCAGCGGAGATTCGAAACTCGAAACTGGAAACTCGAAACTCGGCGCTCGCCGGTTAGGCAGCTTGCTTCATGGCGACGGTCGCACGAATGTAGCCGTTCAGGAGTTGACCGACGCGCCCGCAGAGCGCGGATAAAGCCGAGTGTTCGGGGGGAGAAATGTATTCCTCGTCGAGGCATGTCATCAAGTGATCGCGCAGCTCATACAATGACCCGCGAGCCTGGCGGCAGTGTTGGATATTCTCCTGAAAGCCAAAGCGGCCGAAGCCCTCCGCGATGTTGGCCGTGATGGAGGTGGCGGAACGGCGGAGTTGATTGGCGAGAGCGAACTTCTCAAAATCTGGCAGGCGCTTGGCCAGCTTATATACCTCCTTGCGCAACTCGCGGGCAGCGCGCCAAACCACCAGGTCGGTGAAGTCCTTGATCGGCTCAGGGGCGGATGGTGTCTCCGAGGCCTGCCGAGCTTCGAGCTTCGAATTTCGAGTTTCGGCCGTCATTTCCGGATCGTCGGCGCGATCACGCCCGAATAGACTTTTTCGGCGGTCATGTCGCCCGTCTTCTTCTCCTTCTTGATTTGCAGCCAGACCTGATCGCCGACCTTCAGCCGGTCGAAGGTGCTTGCCTCGCCGTCGTGGATGTACTTGGTCTTGGCGCTCAACTTGACGGGCTGGTCCACGCCGAACTTGGTTTTCTCCAGCACCATCTCGTTCTTGTCGAGGTTTTTGACGACGCCGTAGAAGAGGCCCTGAAGCTGCCGGGCAATCGTGGTGGGATCGCCGAACCGGGCCGTCTCCTGTTTGGGTGGCAGGGTGGTCTGGGCCGCGAGCGGGAGCGATGCGCCGATCAGAATCACAATGAATGCGCCGAGTATTCTTCTCATCTGTTGTCTTGCTCCTTGAATCGATCTTCCTCTGCCGAACGTAGCAGCCTATTCGCTTCGATGTCAAGTCGCGCCGCGTTGTTGCATCGCGTGAGCAAGCCTCTCCTGCCGTGTCGTATAATTCCCGGGAGCATCAGCATTCGTCACGTTCGCGAAACGAGGGTTCGAGTGGCCAAGAATCTGGAAAAGGAAGTCGCCAGGCTCCGCGATGATATCCGCCATCACGAGTATCGCTACTACGTCCTGAACGATCCGGAAATTTCCGACTTCGAGTTCGACAAGCTGATGCGGCGCTTGCAGGACCTGGAGACGCAGCATCCCGAGCTCGTCACGCCAGACTCTCCCACGCAGCGGGTGGGCGGGCAGCCCGCCGCGCAGTTCACCAAGGTCCGCCACTCCGTTTCCATGATGAGCCTGGACAACACCTACTCGGTGGACGAGCTGCGCGAGTTCGACCGGCGGGTGCGCGAACTCTCGGGGCGCGAGCGTGTCGACTACGTCGCCGAGCTCAAGCTCGATGGGCTCTCGATGTCGCTGGCCTATGAAGACGGCGCGCTCGCGCGCGGGGTGACGCGCGGCGATGGCACGACCGGCGAAGACGTGACGGGGAACGTCAAAACCATCCGCTCGGTTCCGCTGCGCATCGATGCAAAGAAACTCGACGTCATCGGCAAGCCGGCGCGCTTCGAAGTCCGCGGCGAAGTCATCATGACCCTCAAGGCGTTTGAAGAGGCCAACGCGCGACGCGAGGCGGCGGGCGAGCCGAAATTCGCCAACCCGCGCAATTCCGCCGCGGGAACGATGCGCCAGCTCGACCCGCGCATCGTTGCGGAGCGCAAGCTCGACATGTATCTGTACTTGCTGCTCGTCAACGGACGCCCGCCGATTGCCGAGCATTCGAAAGCGCTCGACACCCTGTCAAAACTCGGATTCAAAGTGAATCCGCACCGCAAGCTCTGCCGGTCGTTCGACGAATTGCTCGCCTACATCCAGGAATGGGAGACGAAGCGCGATTCGCTCGAATACGAGATTGACGGGATCGTTGTCAAGGTGAATGACACGCGCCTGTGGGAAGAACTCGGCACGACGGCGAAATCGCCGCGCTGGGCTTCGGCGTACAAGTTCGCTCCTCGGCAAGCTGACACGCTACTCGAGAAAATAACTTTCCAAGTCGGGCGTACCGGAGTGCTGACACCAGTGGCCGACCTTAAGCCGGTCTTCCTTTTCTCAGTGCCACCCTCAGGGACGACCATTAGTCGAGCAACACTACACAACTGGGATGAAATCTTACGTCTGGACGTTCGACCTGGCGACACGGTTCGTATTCAGAGGGCTGGAGATGTCATCCCCCAGATTGTCGAGGTAGTCAGTCGTCCATCGACTCGAGGGGAACTCGAGGTCCCTGAAACCTGTCCTGCCTGCGGTGCGAAGGTGCACCGCAGCGAGGGTGAAGTCGCCTATCGCTGCGTCAATGCCGCGTGCCCCGCGCGGCTGAAGGAGTCGCTGCTCTATTTCGCCGGACGCCGCGCCATGAACATCGACGGCCTGGGCGACAAACTGGTGGATCAGCTCGTCGATAAAGGTCTGGTACGCGATGTCGCCGACCTTTACAGCCTGACGCACGAACAACTCGCCAACCTCGAACGCATGGCGGAGAAGTCGGCGCAGAACCTGATGGAGGAAATTGAGAACAGCAAGAAGGCGGAGCTGCCGCGGCTGATCTTTGCGCTCGGCATTCGCTTTGTGGGCGAGCGGACGGGGCAACTCCTCGCCGACCATTTCGGCTCGCTCGACAAGCTGGCGAAAGCGACGGAAGAAGAACTATTCGAAGTCGAAGAGGTCGGCCCGCGCGTTGCCGAGGCGATTCGCGAATTCTTCGACGAAAAACGCAACCGCGAGGTCATCGAGAAACTGCGCAAGGCGGGGCTGCAGTTTGAGCAGAAGAAAGCTCGCAAGGCGGAAGGCAAGCTGGCCGGAAAGCAGTTCGTCCTGACCGGCACGCTGCCTACTTACTCGCGCGACGAAGCCACGCGCCTGATCGAAGAGGCCGGCGGGCGCGTGATCGGCTCGGTCAGCAAGAAAACCGACTACGTCGTTGTCGGCTCCGACCCCGGCTCGAAACTCGACAAGGCGAAATCGCTCGGCGTCAAGACGATCGACGAAGCGGGGTTGATGAAGCTCCTCGCGTAGCGCAGTCGTCGAGTTCCATGCGAGCAGTTGCGTTACGCAGTAATACGCTGTATCATGAGTCTTCCGGAGGGCTCGGTTTAATGGGAAAGACGACGATTACATTCAGGTTGGACACCGACAAGCGGGAGGCGCTGGATTCGATCGCGGAGGTTACCGACCGCGACCGCAGCTATGTCTTGAACGAAGCAATTGATGCCTACCTTGACGCGCACCAATGGCAGGTTGCGCACATCGAAAAGGGGCTGCGGCAGGCACAAGCGGGACAATTCGCGACTGACAAGGAAGTAGCAAAAGCATTCGCGCGGTGGCGTCGGTGAAGCTTCGCTGGACTCGCCTCGCCATCGAAGATCTCAATCACGCCCACGACTACATCGCGGCACGCAACCCGTCAGCCGCCCACTCGGTCATCAGCAGAATCCAATCAGCCCTCCACGCCCTCCATGTCCATCCCTTGATTGGACGCAAGGGGAGAGTGGAAGGGACGCGCGAACTCGTCATCTCTGGCACGCCTTTTATCGTTGCTTATCGGATTGGGCGGGCAAGGATTGAAGTCCTCGCTGTGATCCACGGCGCTCGCCGTTGGCCGGACACGCTCTAAAAAGTACGAAGCCACGTCAGCATCGCGTCAGTCTGCGCGGCGGGGACGCCTTCGGCCCAGCGGACTTCGTCGCCCTGGCGGAGGAGGATGGTGTTGCCGTTCGCGGCGGAGCCGATGAAGAGGTCGGTCGATGACCGCTTGTCGGCGGCGAGTTCGGGATACTTCTTCGCCAGAATCGCATGGTAGTCGCGGAAGAAGTTGAGCGCGGTTTCGGCGCTTGCCCAGCGGGTGCGCGCGACGAGTGCGAAGCGGTCGGGGCTTGAACCCGCATAGAGAACGAAGCGGTCGGCGAGCCAGCCCGACGCGACTTGCTTGGCTTCGTCCTCCGAAATGAGTTGCCCGAGCACAGAGTAGTACCCGAGTTCGCCCTCAGTATTCCCGGTCAGAAAGTTCAGTCCCGCGACTCCATCCAGCGCGGGAGGCCGCGGCAGTGAGATCTCCGCTGGCGGGGACGTCGCGTTGAAGTAGACGGACGGCTCGAAGATTTCGCGCGTGGTCGCCGGCGGATTTGGAAAGAGCTCGTTCAGCCTTTTCCATCCCCCCGACTGCAATCCCCGCTGCATGAAGCCCATGCCCTGCGCGTAGGGGAAGAGCGCCTGCATGCGGAAGAAAAACGGCGCTGTCGTGAAGGCGGGAAACTCGCTCATCTGCTTGTTGACCATGCTCGCCATCAGCGCGCCGAGCTCCGGCATGTTGGCCAGGTCCATCTGCCCGAGCACCTTTTGCATCATGGCGGCCATGGCGTAGCCTTCGACAACCGCCTGGCGCGCGGCGGTGGCATCGTCGTTCGCGCGCGCGGCGTGCAGGAATTTGTCCATGTCGTAATTCTGGTCCTGGAGGGCGTGGGTCAGTTCGTGGGCGAGCACCAGGCGCTGCATCTCCTCGGTCGGCCAGTCGGCGATGAACATGGTTTTGCGGCGGGCGTCGTAGATTCCCGCCGCCTGCTCCGTATAGAAGTTGATGAGGAATTTCGCCAGGTCAAAATCGCTCGACACCAGCCCGAACGCCCGCAGCACGGCTTCCTGGGTTTGAATCTCGCGCGGCGTGTACTCTTCGCCGAGGGTCTGCTCCAGAACTTTCTTCATCTCCGCGCGCGAGACGATTCGCTTCTTCAGCGGCGCGCGGACCGACAGGCCGGTGATGCGGCTCATCTCCTGGAGAACGTCGTCGGCGGTGGCGAGCAGTGAAGGCGCCGGAGCGGCAGCCTGCGGGGCTTGGGCGAGGGCGGGGCAGGGAGTGAGCGCAAGAGGGAAGAGCGCAAAGAAGAAGATTGAAAAACGAAAAGCGAAATTCGAAACTCGAAAATGGAAACTGGAAACTGGCAACTGGCAACTGGCAACTGGGAACCGGCAACCGGGAACCGGCAACCGGGAACGCGTCTTCAGTGATTTGACCATAGGCCCATTGGAAGACTATCATGAAAGATGCGCGAGTCAGCCGGGCGATCGCTGCCCCGTCCGAGCGTCCCGATGTACTTCATCGGGACTGGCATGGACGGGGGAGAGGAAAGTCCGAACTCCACAGGGCAGTGTGCTCGCTAACGGCGAGGGTCGGCGGGGGATTCCTTCGGGACGTACGCCGCCGGCACGGAAAGTGCCACAGAAAATATACCGCCTCATTTTCTCCCGTTATGCGGGATCGGAGATGCGGCAAGGGTGAAAAGGTGCGGTCCGATCCATCGGACCCCGCGTAGCGGGGTAAGAGCGCACCGCCCCGGTGGTGACGCCGGGGGCAGGGAAAACCCCACACGGAGCAAGACCAAATAGGAGAGGAGGGGCTGCCCGCTCCGCAATGCCGCCACCCCGCCGCGAACAGCGGCGTCGAGCGACGACAGGCGACTCTCGGGTAGGTCGCTGGATCCCGCGAGTAATCGCGGGGCTAGAGGAATGATCGCCATCCGTCCCGCCCTGCGGGACGGGACACAGAATTCGGCTTACAGGCTGGCTCGCGCGCTTTGTGTTTGAACCTGAAGTCTGAGGAGGGTCCGCCCGGACGGTCTCCGTTCGTGGTCGGCGGCCTCCTCCGAGTCTTCCTCGCAGAGTTCGGAACGCCAAGGCGCCCGCGCGCGGTCGCTGGTTCGCGAGCGCTCGATGAATTCCACCGGACAACCTTGAGCACGCGAACCGGAACTTCTGGAAAATCCCTGTTTGCCCTGGCGGCGCGGGTTGTTGCTTCGGTGGGAGCGATGGCCATGGCCCTCGCCGTGTCCCCTGGCCTCCTCTGGCCTCAGCAGGACGCCCCGGCTCTCTCCCGAAGGGCGAAAGCCTACAAGCTCGACAGGCCCCCGGAACTCGACGGCCGCGTGGACGATGAGTGGATGGCCTTCGAGCCCGCGCGTGATTTCATCCAGCAACTCCCGCAGGAAGGTCAACCAGCCACTGAGCCGACGGAAGTCCGGGTCGGCTACACGCAGGACACGCTCTACTTCGCGGTCATTTGCTTTGACTCCGAGCCCGCCGCCATCCGCTCGACGCAGGGCCGGCGCGATGGCGTGCTGGACCAGACGGACGCCTTTCAGATCCTGATCGATCCGTATAACGACAACCAGAACGGATACATCTTCGCGACATCCGCGGCGGGCATCGAGTACGACGCGCAAATCGTCCATGGCGGCCAGTCGCGCCAGGTGGGCGGTCCGCCGCGCGCCGGACAGTCGGGCGGGAGCGGCACGGCGGGCGCGCAGTCCGGCGGCATTTCTTCCTTCAATCTCAACTGGGACGGTGTCTGGAAAGTGAAGACCCGGATTACGAGCCGCGGCTGGGAGGCGGAGTTTGCGATTCCGCTGCGCACGCTGCGCTTCAACTCCGGGCGCGACGAAGTCTGGGGCGTCAACTTCATGCGTAACCTGCGCCGCAAGAACGAGCAGTCGTACTGGTCGCCCGTCCCGCGCGCATTCGATTTGCAGCGCGTCTCGCTGGCGGGCGATCTCGCCGGAGTCGAGGCGAAATTCCGGCGCAGCCTGCAGATCGTCCCCTTCGTCGTTGGAGGCGTACAGCAGGACTACACGCACGACCCTGCCATCAAGAAGTATTCCCCCGAAGTGGGGATGGACCTGAAGTACACGCTCACCTCAAGCCTGACTCTGGATGTGACCGCGAACACCGACTTTGCGCAGGTCGAGGTGGACGAAGAGCAGGTGAACCTGACCCGCTTCGATTTGTTCTTTCCGGAGAAGCGCCCGTTCTTCCTCGAGAACTCGGGTTACTTTTCGGTTGGCACGCCGCAGGAGGTGGAACTCTTCTTCAGCCGGCGGATCGGGATTGACTCTTCGGGCGCGCAGATTCCCATTGTTGGCGGCGCGCGGCTGTCGGGAAAGCAGGGACGGTACAACATCGGCCTGCTCAACATGCAGACGGAGGGAGTGTTGGACGTGGCGCCGGCGAACAACTTCACGGTGGCGCGGCTGGCGCGCGAATTCGGAGCGCGAAGCTCGGTGGGCGTGATCGCCATCAATAAGTCGCCGACCGGCCCGCGCGCCGACCTCTACCATTCCAACCAGACTTATGGCCTGGATGCCAATATCGGCGTGGGTGCAGACCTCACGTTCTTCAACTACCTGGGAAGGACGCAGACCCCGGGCCGCACCGGCAATGACTACGCGGGGAGTTCATCCTTCCTCTACTACACGGACCTCGTGCGCGCCGAGGGCGGTTTCACGCAGGTGGGCGAGGACTTCAATCCGGAAGTGGGCTTTGTCAGGCGGGTGGGCTATCGCCGGCCGAATTACGGGATCTTCCTGAGCCCGCATCCGAAAAAGAGCCGCGTCATCCGCCGCTTCTGGCCGCATCATCACTGGGAAGGTTTCTACCGCTTTGACGGCCGCCCCGAGTCGGGCTTCCGGCACAGTGATTTCCGCGTTGACTTCGTCGACGGCAGTTCGGCGGGAATCGCCTACAACAATACTTTCGAGCAGCTCTTCAAGCCGTTTGAAATTCACCCCGGCGTGGTGCTGCCCGTCGGAGAATATCCATTCAACAACTGGTCAGCGTACGGCAACACGGACCCGAGCGCGCGCCTCTACGCCAATATCAACTACGCCTGGGGAGAGTTCTATTCCGGGCACATCCGCACGCTCGCGCTGAGCGGGGGCATGCGCTCGGGCTTCCGGTATCTCCTCTCAGCCAACTACACCCGGAACGACGTCAAGCTGCCGGCAGGCAATTTCGCCACCGACCTGGTGATTCTCCAGTTCACTTATTCCTTCACGCCCAAAAGCTATCTCCAGTCGCTGATTCAGTACAACAGCACGAGCCACCAGTTTGGCGTGAATCTGCGTTACGCGCTGATTCGCATGGCGAACACCGGGCTCTACGTCGTTTACAACAGCCGGTTTGATACTTTGGGAGCTGAGGGCTATGAGGCGACCGGAATGCCGCCCAGCCCCTACCAGCGCACGCTGAACCGCGCCCTGCTGGTGAAGTACACTTACCTGTTCAATTTCTAAGGCGAGCCGCGCGGGTGCAATGATTGTTCCCGTCTTCAGTGTCGCGGCTTGACGATATCACCGCACAATGCGAACCTAGACAACGGGATCAACGATTTGCAGGCGGCCGGATTTCTTCTGTCCCTGAATCCTGAATCCTAGATCCTGAATCCTTTTTCCATGTCCCTCTTCTCCTCAACCAAGTCGAAAAAGATCCAGCCGGCCAAAAAGCTCGAAGGCACGGTCCGGATGCCCGGCGACAAATCCATTTCGCATCGCTACGCGATGCTGGGAGCGATCGCCGAGGGGCCGACGGAAATCCATTTCTTCGCCACCAGCGCCGATTGCCAGAGTACGCTCGACTGCCTGAAGAGCCTGGGAGTGAAGGTCGAGCGGCGCGAAAACGTCGTGACCATTCAGGGCGCCGGACTCGCGGGGCTGAGGCCGCCCGCCGGAACGCTCGACGCGGGGAATTCCGGCTCGACGATGCGGATGCTCTCGGGAATTCTCGCCGGGCAGCCGTTCCGGTCGGTGATGAAGGGTGACGCTTCGCTCTCGCGCCGGCCCATGAAGCGCGTCATCGAGCCCCTGACGCAAATGGGCGCGCGCATCAAATCGGCCGAAGGCGCCCTGCCGCCGCTCGAAATCGAAGGCGGCGCGCTCAGGCCGATTCGCTACGAGTTGCCCGTCGCCAGCGCGCAGGTGAAGTCTGCGGTTTTGCTGGCCGGGCTCTTCGCGCCCGGCGAGACGGAAGTCGTCGAGCCCGCCCCGACGCGCGACCACACCGAGATTGCCCTCGAACAGATGGGCGCGGATATCGGCCGGCACGGAAAGACGATTGCCGTGCGCGGCGGCGCGAAGCTGGAAGGGAAGAAGCTTTACGTTCCCGGTGACATCTCTTCCGCGGCGTTTTTCATGGTCGCCGGCCTGCTCCTGCCGGAATCAAACCTGGTGATCCGCAACGTCGGCCTGAACCCCACGCGGACGGCCATCCTCGATGTTCTGGCGGCGATGGGCGGGCGCGTCAAAGTCATCAACGTCGAGATGCTGAACGGCGAATTGCTCGGCGATCTGCACATCGAGCCCGGCAAGCTGCGGGGCGGGGAAATCCCGCCCGAGTCGGTTCCGGGACTGATCGACGAGTTGCCGGTGCTTGCGGTCTTCGGCACGCAGACGGAAGAAGGATTGACGTTCCACGGCGCGGCGGAATTGCGCGTCAAGGAGAGCGACCGGATCGCCGTCGTGGCGGATAACCTGCGGCGCATGGGCGCCGAGGTGGAGGAATTTCCGGACGGCTTACGCGTGGCGGGAAATCAGAAACTCAAAGGCGCGGAAATCGAAACTCAAGGCGACCATCGGATCGCCATGGCGTTTGCCGTCGCCGGCCTGGCCGCCGAAGGAGCCACCCTCATCCGCGACAGCGGGTGCGTGGACGTTTCCTTCCCGGGATTCTTCCAGACTCTCGCGAATGTAGTTGAGTAACTACCTGATAAATATTTGTCCAAAACTTCAGCAGTCCACCACTTGACATAACTCCGATATATAAGCGAAAGTTAGGCGAACAAAAGGAGGGTGCACCAGATGAACGAGGACGATGTCTTGGCGGCGGTCAATGCTGCGGAAAAGCTCGTTTCGAAAGTCAAGGGGGATTCGCTACGCGCTGCCGCTTTCGGCGTGGTTTTGGCGCGTGTCTTGGACAAGAGAGTGACCCTCGGTTCTAGGCCGCAAGGTGGGGCTGTCCATCGGGCCGAACCTGGAAGCGGACGGAAGCAAAAGAAGCTAGGTCCGCAGGACAGGATTCAGGAGTTGGTGGATGATGGTTTTTATAAGTCCTCGCAAAGCCTTAATTCGACCCAGGCGGAACTGTCGACTCGCGGCTATTCATCTTACAGTGATGCGGTGGTTGGGAAGGCGTTGCAACGTCTTGTGCGCGCAAGAGTCTTGAGGCGGAGCAAATCGAAGGAAGGTAAGCGGTCTGTCTATGTCTATGCCAACTGGTAATAGCGTGACGCGCGTGCGCTCGCTAGAGCAAAGGGGGATGCACGCGTGGCGCTCGTGGACAAACTAGCTCTTCTCGAGGGAATCTGTCCCCCTCTCGATTGCAAGCTCACTGACCAGTTGCTCAGCGAGTACATTTCACAGGAGAAGAGGTATTTCCTTGCCGACTGGGAGCCCGCCACTCTGGACGGCGGCCAGTTTGTAGAAGCGGCCGCCCGCATCATCTATCACCACGATTCAGGCAAGCTTGACCGGAGGCGTAAGGTCGATGACTGCCTGTCTTACATAGAAGACCGAAAGCAGCAGTTCGGTCACAACTTTTCCGACCGTAAGGCAGCGCTGCATTTGGCGCGCGTATTGCGCACCATATACAAGTTCCGAAGTGACAGGGGGGCTGTTCACATCGACCCTGAGTACACCGCAAACCAACTGGACGCTCGCCTGGTGATCGAAAATTCCAGGTGGGTCTTGTCGGAGTTGTTGCGCCTTTTCTGGTCCGGCAACAGGCAACAGGTGGCGAAAGCGATTCGAGAGATTCTGCGGTATGAGGTTCCTGCAGTTGGCCGGTACGAGGATCAGCTCCTCGTCCAGAGGCGAGACTGCACCGCTGAGGAGGAAATTCTCCTGCTTCTCCATGCCGCCGGCGAGGCAGGGCTGAATAGGAAAGACCTTGGCGTATTTGCGCGAAGAGCACCCCCTAAGGTAACTGAGGGCGTACAGGCCCTCGAGAAAAAGCGGCAGATAATTGAGCTGAGGGGTGGTGTCTTTCGTCTCACCGAGGCGGGGGCGAAAAGGATTTTTGAGGATTTGGCGGCGAAGCTTACACTTCCGTGAGGTGTGTCAACGATGAGGGCGCACATAGTGGTGAGTTCAGACGGCAGGACATTCGAGGGCGACGTGGAACTCCGACTAGTCGGCGGCTCCGTCGGCAAGAGTCGCAATGCGAAGCCGCAGGTTAGCAGCGGCAAGGCGCGAGTCACAAAGCCGTCGGACGCGATAGAGCGACTATATCGAAACGGTTTCTTCAAAGCAGGCCACAAACTTTCGGAGGTCGTCAAAGAGTTAGAGAAAGATGGGTTCAACTTTGGCAGGCCAAGTGTGGCGATGGCACTCGGCCGAGCGCAATACCTGCAAACCAGAGGAACGCAGGGCGCATACACGTACGTTCAGAAATTTCCGCCCACTGAGGAGGTCCACTAGCCACTTTGGCGCTCGGCAGCACCCAGATGTACCCTGCAGACCAAGCCCCCCCCAGATTCAAGGAATTCTCCGGGCGCAAGGCTGGTGGCGTACGCCGAAGCCTATACTCCGTCACCAGGAAAATCGGCCGGCGGGTGCGCGCGGCGGAGGTGAGTTGACGTCGCCTTGCCTTTGGGCGGAGCAGGCGGTGCGGCTGGCGCGGGGGGCGTGGGCGTGACCTGCGGGTGAGTCCCAGCGGGCGGTGGAGGTGGTCCCCCTTCTTCCTTGCGGAGATGGATGGTGCCATAGGAATTGGCGAGTCGCAGTGTCGGCCCACCCTTCCCGTAGGCGCCGGTGATGGAGGGCGTGTCGCCATCTTCGTTGACGTTGAGCCCGGCGAATTCGCACTCCACATTGCCGTGGCGCGAGCGGGCGTCAACCTGGAAATTTGACTTGGGCGGGATGGCCAGTTCGATCTCGCCCTTATTGACGTCCACGTTGACAGGTTGCGTGAGCGGGGTCGAGGTCTGGAGCCGCACACCGCCGTTCGAGGTCGAGATCTTGACGCTGTGCTTGAATTCTTCCAGGCTGATGTCCTTCTGTTTCGTGGCAACCTCGAACGGGCCGTCCACACCGTTGGCGTCAAGCGAGCCAAGCTCCATGTTCAGCCGGCCGCTCAATTTCTGGACGGTCAGGTCGGTGCGGGAAGAATTGAAGCGCAGAGTCTGCGCCACGTTTTGAAACTGCACCGACCCGCTGAATTCTCCGTTCACGGCGACGGTTCCGGTGACGTTACTGGCTTCGACATCGCGCCCCCGGCCGTCGATGTCCACGTTACCCTTGATATCGCGGAAATCCGCCGAGCCGCCCGACTTGTGCGCGCGCACCATACCTTCGACATTGGAAACGTGCAAGTCGCCGTGCTTGGCGGTGATCGTCTGCTCGCCTTTCAGGCCGTCCAACGTGACGTCGCCGCGCTCGGTGGTGATTTCGGCGGAGAGCGCCCGCGGCACGGTCAGCGTAAAGTCAGTCCGGATGTTGCGGCCGTTATCCGGCAGGGAGTCGAGGTTGGTTTGCAGCAGATAGCGTCCCGCCTGCTCGATGATCGAATACTTCAGGTCGTTGGAAGTTTTCTTGGCGTCATCTTCATTGGGCGAGCGGACGGTCTCTTTCACCACCGCCTCAATCGTGTTCTGGTCTGAGGCGTGAATCTCCACGTCCCCGCGGCGGACGACGACGATCAGGCCGGTCGGAGACTTCACCGCCTGGGAGACGGTTTTCGTGTAGGTATAAGACTCCCCGAAGAGATTCCCAAAATCATCGTCCACGTCGATGCCCACCGCGGCAGGCCAGCGATGCCAGGGATTCAGAACGATCTTCGAGACCAGCGTGCCGAGCGCCAGAATCAGGAGCAGCAACACGACCTCGCTGCCCGAGAATAAGGGTACGGGAGTGGTTTCAGGATGCGCCTGGGATTGCAGGTAATCGATCAGCTTCGACAGGCCCCAGAAAATGATCAGGATGGGCCAGTACTTGGCAATGATCTGCCAGGGGCGGAGCGAAGGGTTGAAATTATGATAGAGGAAGATTCCGCCCACTCCGATGAGCGTCAGAGCCCAGAAGATTGATCCGCGTCGATACCCGATTCCGCTCATTTTGGTCACCTGAGTCGAGCAACAGTCAAAAGTTCAAAGTCCAAAGTCAAAAGTCGAAGAGTCGAAAAGTTGCAAGCAGCCATCAGCCCTCAGCTATCAGCAAGCGCCAGGCGCTGGACAATGGTGGCGTCCTGGGTCCTTAGTCCCTTGTCCTTCGTCCTTAGTCGTTCGTCATTCGTAATTCGTCATTCCTTCCGTTCGCTGCTTTCTGCTTCCTGCCTACTGCCGACTGCTTTCTATACCCGCGGTCCTTCCGGCGGGCGCGGGGGCTGGCTGACTTCCAGCAGTTTGATCACGCCAATCGCCACCAGCAGAATCGGCCACGTCTTCCCGAAACTCCAACCCGGGACCAACTCATCGAGCAGCAAGATCAAGCCCAGGATGATCAGGGTAACCGGGCCCGTCAGACTGCGCCGGCGTGGCGTAATGGGCGTGATGGTTGTCGGTATGAGTCCCATGGTTCTGTGTCCCTCTTCTTAACTTCTTCGCGCCTCGCGGGCGCGGTCACATGGCTTGCTTCACGCGCTGCAATTCCTCTTCGAGCTCCTGCATTTTGCGCTGGTGCTCCAGCTGTTCCAGGTGAAGGCGTTGGTGGACCTGCAGTTCCCGATCACGAACTTTCGCCATCATGACAATGCCCACAATCAGCGCGACCATCGCGAAGATCGCCAGCGGAATGATCAAGGGTGAATCCATCGTTTCGCCCTCCTACGCGGCCCGGTCCCCCGCCGGCCGCGCCTTCGTCTTCTCGATTTCGAGCTCCAGCTCTTTCATCTTCCGCTGATGCTCCATCTCGCGGATGCGCATCTCCTGGTGGAACTGCAATTCCTTCTCGCGCGACTTGTACCAGAAGACGATGCCGACGACGATGACCACCATCACCATCCCCGCGAAGGGGATCAGCAACTCCAAGTGCGGAAACGCAGCGTCCACGTTAAGCCTCCTTCGTTATTTTCCTTCCGTCTCGCGAGGCAATCGGCGCCCGTCAGCGTTTGCTCTCGCGGATCTTGTCCAGCTCAAGCTTGGCTTTCTCGATCTCCATTTCCTTCAGCTTGCGTTCGTGCTCCATTTCCCGCAGGCGCAGTTCCTGGTGGGCCTGCAGCTCTTTCTCGCGCATCTTGACCATCTGCGCGATGGCCACGATGATGACGACCATTAAGAACGCGCCCAGGGGAATCAGAAACGGGTTGTGCAAATCCATCACGGTCTCCTTTGCGCTAGAGCTTGTGCTACATCGTCAGCGAGCCCGGAAAGTTGTCCGGGCCGCCCTTGGGCGGTTCCACCGGACCGGGGCCGGAAGATGGTGCTGGACCACCGCCGCCCTTCACCCGCCGCTGGAGCAGGATGACGCCAATCACAATCAGCAGGACCGGCCAGAACTTGCCCAGATGGCGAAACACCGGAATACCCAGGTTGTCGAGCAGGAAGAGCGCGCCCAACCCGATGAGCAGGGCGGCGCCCACGGGAGCGTTCATCTTCAGGTCGCCCAGTCCGAACCACTCCTCGCGCGGCTGACCCAGGATTTTGGCCTTGGCGGTCTGGTAGGAGTCGATCACCATGTAGAAGTAGAACGCCGCGGCGGCCAGCCCGAAGACCGGCCCGACGCTTCCCCCGACGCGGTCTCCCATGGCGATCAGCGAACCAAAGACCAGAACCTGGACCAGGGCCTTGACGATCTGCCCGTTGTAAATGGCTCCCACGCCGGGAATGAATCCCAGGGCCAGCGCCACGCCCGGGCTGGGTCCTCCGGCGACGCCGAGCACCGGCGACAGGGGGGGCGCTTGAACGCGCGCCGCCAGGCAGTTCTCGCAGTAAGCCATCCCGCGGACCTCGCGCTTGCACTCCGCGCAGAGCGGGCGTCCGCACTGCCCGCAAAAAGCCACCGAATCAGCTTGAGGATGGTTGGCGCATTTCATCGGGTTGTCCGTCCTTTTCCGGCGATTTTAGAAACCACGCTGAGCGAACCGGCCGCGGCCGTCAAACTCTCGACTGCCGCCATTTGCGTTCCCCCCGGCGCCTGGCGGTCGGTCGAACCTCCGGAAGGAGCGGCGGGCTTCGGCGATTCCTGCGGCTCGCTGGGCTGCGAGCGCAGTTGCCGGAAACGCGACTCGATTTCGTAAACCACCCGGAGGTCGTAGTAGAACTTTTCCGCGCGGGCGTACAGCAGGTGCCCGGCGCGGTTGGCCTGGTAGAACCAGGTGCGAGGATTCAGGTCGGCCAGTGTGAGCTTGCGTACATTGAGCCCCGCGGCGTTGACAATGATCGAGAAGGAGAAGATCGCCATCGCTACGGCGTAGGCTACACGGGGCTGAGGCGAAGGCCGGAAGAAGACCGCGACGCGCTCCCGGAAGGTGGGCTTGCGCTCCCCCACCGTGGCTCGCAGGATCTTGGCCACCAGCCAGGGAGCGGGTTCCGCCTCTTCCGCGGCGCGGCAAAGTTCCATCACGCCCCGCAGGTCGGCGATCAGCTCTCGGCAGGCGCCGCATCCCTTCAGGTGCGCCTCGAGCTCGACCCGGCGGGCCGCGTCCAGTTGGCCTTCCAGGTACTCGCTCGCCAGATTTTCAAGTTCCAGGTGCGTCATGCTGAGCCCTCCGCCTTGGCGGAGCCTCTCATTCCTTCCATACGTTTTAGGACCCGCGCTAGTTCCAACCTTCCACGATTAATTCGAGATTTTACGGTCCCCTCCGGGACGCCCAGAACCTGGGCAATTTCGTCATAGTCCAGGTCCTGCAGGTCGCGCAAAATGACCGCTTCCCGCAAGTCGGGGGAAAGCTTGTCCAGGCCGCGCTGCAGGAGCTCCTTGCGCTCGCGCGATTCCACTTGGGCCACCGGCTCGACCGTGGGGCTGGGCTTTTCCTCCAGCCCGCCTACCTCCTCCTCGATCGAGGACGTCAGGCGATCCTTCTTGCTCCGGCGGTAGTGGTCCACGAGATGGTTTCGCGCTACTCGATTGAGCCACGTCACAAACGTGCCCTGAGCCGCGTCATATGACTTCAACGTCTGGAAAATCTTGATGAATACTTCTTGCGTCAGGTCTTCCGCTTCCGTCGGTCGCCCTGTGAACCGATAGCAGAGATTATAGACCTTACGAGTGTGAGTTTGGAGCAAGCCTTCCCAGGCGAGATTGTCTCCACTCAGGCAACGCTTGACCAACTCCAGATCGGGTTCCACACGTCCTCAACCGCAAGCTTCGGCCCGTCCGACATTTAGTCCCAGGCGATGAAACTTGCTCCATATCAACTCGCGCGCATTGTAGCAGGAAGAAGCAAGAAGTCAGAAGTAAGAAGCCAGAAGGCTGACGGCTAACGGCAGAAGGCAGAAGGCAGAAGGCAGAAGGCACTTCTCCTCCAGGTAATCTTCTTCGCTCGTCCTTCAGTACCAGACGAAGTATGAATGACGATGGACCACGGACTGAGGACTAGGGACTAAGGACCTGTGTCTACTCCGGAAAATTCATCCTCCGCAGGAGGTCCTGAAAGCGCGGGTCGGCGGCGAACAAACCGACGCCCCCTCCTGAAACTTATGGGATAATCTGCCCGGGAGGATCGAACCCAACAGCATGGGCCAGGATGTCATTGCGGAAATTGTGCGCCGGATCGTTGAGGCTGCCAAGCCGGAAAGAATCATCTTGTTTGGCAGCCGAGCTCGAGGTGATGGCCGGCCTGACAGCGATTTCGATCTGTTGGTGATTCAACAATCGGATCAGCCGCGTTACCGCCGCGATGCCCCGCTCTACGCGGCGCTGGCGGGGCTCCACGCCCCGATCGACGTTCTGGTTTACACGCCCGAAGAAGTCGGCGAGTGGAGCGCCGTTCCCCTGGCCTTTGTCACCACCGCCATCCGTGAGGGAAAAGTCCTGTATGAAAGAAAAGGCTGACCTCGTTCGCGGCTGGTTACGAAAGGCGGCGAGCGATGTCGTCAGTCTGGAGGCGACGCTGGCGGCGGGAGCGCTCGATGGGGCTTGCTTCCATGCGCAACAGGCCGCCGAAAAATTCCTGAAGGGATTTCTCACCTTCCACGATCGGTCGTTTCCACACACCCACAATCTGACGGAGCTGATCGAGCTTTGCGCCAGCCTCGACCCGGCCTTTCGCGCGCTCGCACAAGGGGCGACAGAGTTGACGCCCTTCGCCGTGCGACTCCGCTACGACGAAGACTTCTGGCCGCCGTTGGAGACGGCGCGGCAAGCTCGAACCTCCGCCCTCAAGATCCGTGATTTGGTCTTGAGTCGGCTTCCGGATGCATTCGTGAAACCCGTCGAATAACACTCGCCCGCGATGCCCCTGGCGCGAACGCCTGGCATCACGGCCGCCGCTCTTTCCCGTATGCCGCTTGGGGAAATTCATGCCGGGTAGCGGCGGGTTTACCCCGCCAGGGCTGGCGGCATGAAGCCGCCGCTACGGCGGAAAGTTCATCCGCCGCAGGAGGTCCTGAAACCGCGGGTCGGAGCGGACGGGATCGAACCGAGGATCCACTTTAATGAAGATCAAATCCGAGCAGCGGGCCTGATAGGCTTTGCTGAGCCAAATCATTCCCCGGTCCACATCGCGGCGGCCCAGCAGCATCAGCGCCATATCGCATGGGCTCACGACCTGCTCGATTTCGGGGGTTACAATCTCTCCTTCTAGTTTGCGGGCCCGCTGGTTGTTTCCACTCAATGCATAGCAGCGTGCGAGGTCGGCAATTTCCGAAGGCGCGCGTCCGGAAAGCTCCACCGCCTTTTGATGTTCCACGATCGCTTCGTGCATCCTACCGGCCTGCTCATAGGCAAGTCCCAGAAGGTCGTGCGAATGCGCGGAGTCGGGTTCATCTTCGACGTTCCGGCGGAACAGCTCGATCGCCTGGTCGTAGCGGCGCGCCACGTAATAGACCCATCCTGCGGATTGCACGCCCACCGGTGACGCCGGGTCGATGGCCCTGGCCATCCGAATTTGCGCGAGGCTCGCGTCGGTTCGGCCCATGGCCGCGAGCAGTTTTGAATACAGAACGTGCCCTGTGGCCTCGCTGGGATTACCCTCCAAGGCCCGCTCCAGCTCTCGCTCGGCCGAGGCCCAGTCCCAATCGTAGTAGATGTGGACGTAAGCCATCGCGGTATGGGCTTCGGGGAGATCCGGGTCGAGTTGCAACGCTTTCGCTGCGGCGGCCTTTGCCTTGGGGAAAGCCTCGTGGGGCGCAACCAGGTCCAAGTCACCCAGGGATATGTAAGCCTCGGCCAAGCCCGCGTATGCCGCAGCATAGCCAGGATATGCGGCGATGGCCTGCTGATACAGGTCAGGTGCCTTCTCGAATCCTGCCTTGGTTCCCTGCCGCCACAAGTAGCGCGCAACGAGATAGGCTTCGTAGGCTTGGGGATTGACTGAGCGGGTAGGTGTAAGGCGCACCTGCTCCTCGGGGGCGAGCTTGATTCGAACTTCGTCGGCGATGGCGCGGGCGACTTCGCCCTGCAGGACGAGGACGTCCTGCATGTCGCTTTCGTAGGTGTTGGCCCAGAGATGGCGGTCGGTGGAGGCGTGGAGGAGATTCGCCGTCACGCGCACGCGGTTGCCGGAGCGCAAAACACTTCCTTCGACGACCGCGTCCACGTTCAGTTCGCGGGCGATTTCGGGGAGCGTCTTCTTTGTCCCCTTGAAGTGCATCGCCGTCGTGCGCGAGATGACGCGCAGGGCGCGAATCTTGCCGAGATTGGTGATCAGCGCCTCGGT
>JBHGBD010000047.1:0-20891 GCA_041946825.1 Terriglobia bacterium
AAAGAGTGGATTCTCACAGCTGTCGTGGCTCTTCGAAACTTGGTCGGCACGGAGGATGGCCGAGAACTGACCCTGAAGTTGGTACAGGAGAGTTGACCCGCTCAGGCCGCAAAAGCTTCTTCCATGCCAGCAACAGAAGAGCTCAATCCGGTCAGATTCGTGCGGCCATTTTCACTGAACTGGCCGCGCATGAAACGTAGCATCTCGTCTACGATCCTTGGAAACCGAGGGCTGTCAGGAATCGCGACGCCTATCTCCCGCGTCAACGGCGTTCCCTTGATATGCAGCGCATGGAGAGACTTCTGGTACGCCGAGCCGAAGATCTCACTAGCGGGAAGAATCGTGGCCCCGACCCCCGCCACTACCATCATCTGCATCGCATCCTCACTACTCGACTCGATGGCAATCTCCGGGCGGAATCCCTGGGTCTTGAAGAAATCATCGAGGTGAGGGCGAAGGCGTGCCGTCCGATCATAGAGTACAAACCGAAGTCTCCGTAATTCGACCGGAGCTATTACCCGCTTCGCCGCCAGTGGATGATCGTTGCGCACCACAACAAGCATTTCTTCAGTAAGAAGGGGTTCGGTTCGAAGTCCCGGGGCACTAATCGGAAACGTCACGATTCCGATGTCCAGGACGCTGCTCTTGAGATGCTCAAGAATATCGGCGGTCGTTCCATTTAGAATGGCTACATGAAGCCCCGGAAATTCGTCGCGGAGCCGACGTAAACCTGGCAAGAGGCGGGAGGTAAGCTGGTGTCCACCGCCAACGCCGATGTGAATCTCGCCGGTTGGTTCCCCAGTCAGAGTCGAAACCGTCATCCGCAGCGTCTGCACCTCACGCATGATGCGCTTTGCAGACTCCTCGACGGCCTTTCCCGCTTCCGTAATGCGGACTTTCTGGTTTCTCGAACGAAGGAATACTCTGGCTCCCAGTTCCTCTTCCAGCTGCCGGATCTGCTGGCTGACGGAGGGTTGAGCAACATGCAGCATCAACGCTGCCCTCGAGAAGCTCAGACTGCCTGCTATCGCCTTAAAGACTTCAAGCTGCCTAAGAGTCACCATGCAGCAAACCTCCTGCATTTCCTGTTGCCGTGCCCACCGCCTGGCGCGAGGTATCAGTTCCCTGGGTATAAGCCGTATCGTTCCCTTTTCGGTGTTTTAGCCATCTGGGAAGAGGAACTTCTGTCCGATAGTTAGACTCATTGTAGAGATTGTGGCGTAGTGGAGCGTAGATTCGCTCACCCGAGAAGGGCCGATCCTGCGTGTAAATCCACACGCGCTCCTGATCCCATAGAATCACTTCGTCGCGCGGGTCTCCAGTAACGTCGGTTACATATGCGCACAGGTCGGGATGCCCATCGTCTGGAAACATCACCACACGCCGCAGATTCCCATCAATCATGCCCCCCTCCCGAACATTTCCGGAAAGGAGGGCAAACTCCTGCCCGTCTCCACGCCAGTTCACCGGCAGCAGCCGGCTGCCACAATGGATTGGTTCCTCTTGCGCGAGAATATCGCCGTCAGCATTTAATAACGTCACAATCCCAGGGTTATCCCAGAAACTTATAATTATATACTGAAGCCCCGGCAAGTCAGGCCGATACTTGCCGACACTCGCCAATTGCGCGTGACCCAGTCGAAGTTGCTTGAGAATGTTTCCGCTGCGATCAAACATCAGAAAACCTTCATCGCCCCCGGCGGCGTATATTCTGGGACCGGACCTTGTATCACCGCTTAAGTTGCCCATCACAATAGAATCGGCGTGATCTCTGAAGTCCGTATCGCGGCTCCAGAGTTGGCGGCCCGTATGATCCCAGAGGGAATAGCCGATTGCGATCTCATCGCGCCCGTCATCATCGGCGTCGAAGGGGTAGGGGAAGTGCCCCGTCTGGCCGTGCCCCTCCCATAACAGTTCGAGCTGGTTATCAAAAATCCAGAAATTCTCGTAGCGATCCTTGACCAGGATTTCGTGCCGTCCCTTGTTCCCCGAAAGGTTGAAAAACGCCAAGCAGTCGCCGTTTTCACGCTCGTAAGGGCGCAAGGCGGTTTCGTAGTCCGTGCTCTTGCTGAAGGGTGCTCGCGGCATCCAAACCCAGCGCCGGACTTTCCCTGTATCTCCCTCTAGAATTTGTAGCTTGAAGTCGCGCACAAGCACGACTTCATTCCTGCCGTCTCCATCGACATCGTGAATCTGAAACGGGGTGTCATTGGTCAGCAGACCGTTTCTAGGATCAGGACGCCCTGATTGCCAAAGGACCCTTCCGTCCAGGGTCACTGCGGTGAGACAGCTGATTTGGTCGTGTCGATCGTCGCGTTCCCGCTGAATGCTCTGGGCAATCAGCATGTCGATTGTGCCGTCACCGTCCAGGTCACCAAAACGCGCGTTCCGCCCGGCACCGAAACCTGAGGTGGAGAATTTCCTCCATAACTTGAGCTGGGGATTCCCCTTTTGTAGCTTCGCCAATTCGGCCTGCCTTTGGCGGATGCGTCCTCCGATTCGTTGTCTTGACGCCTGGGGAGCCGAAACGCGAAAATCTTGAAATCGGGCCGGGATGTCGGCTGTCACGCCCGCCTTACCTCTCACAATTTCTTCATCCTTGGCCTCGAGAAGCAACCTATCGTCAACGTAGGCCCGGATTCTGGGACCATCATTCTCAACCTTTAGGGCATAGTACCTTGTGGTGTCATAGGCGAACTCGTGGACTCCAAGTTCACGCCACTCCCCCCGCCGGGAAGTCCTGTCGATCGGTCGGCGTGCAGCCAAACGGACTTTGTTGCCCCCGGTGAGGCCGAACGAGTAGTAATGCCTGTTCGTGTGGTAGCGAAAGACGACGCCAGCAAGGTGCGCAAACGAAAGCGGCTTCACGTTCACTTCGACGGTATAGTCACTCCATTCAGCATCTCCGGTTATGAACAGTGGACTCACTCCAGCCGACGGGTCATTCACCATGTGCTGTTCCAGGTACGACTTACCCTCTTCGTCTCCCACAATCCAAGAGTCCAATTGACAAATGGCGTTGGCCCACGGCCCTAAAGGTACGCCCCGATCCGAGAGGTAGTGATACGCCTGAATCGACGCCTTGGCGTCCCTGAGCGGGCGCGAGAGCCAGCCTGTGGGGAAACCCGAGAAATCATCACTAAAGAGAATGTCAGCGGATTGCGTGGTCGAAGCTTCTGCGCCGAGGTCTTGACTGTCAAGGAGCATTGAAATCTCGTCTTGTGCCCCGGCCGACTTGGCCTTCGCGGAAGCAAATACGATTGAAACAGCCGCTCCAGCAGCCGCCCATCCTCGCTTCAGGAAACTCCGTCTGTGCATAGCCTGCTCCACGTTACACCGCGGGCACACCGGCTTCCTTCAGTCTCATCTCGGCTTTCTCGGACTCCAGATCCTCGGGTGGAACCAGGTCGTCCTCATGATTCGCTTTGGATCAGACAGCGCGCATTCTGGCGCGAGATCTGGTTAATACTTTAGCCTTCCGAAGCTCATTCAGCAGTTCTGTGCGCGTTCATCTGGAACGCTACCAGGAGAGGGAGAAACAAATCCATCACTTTGTTTTATCCGTCCAGCGTCCGAAAAGTTGAAATTCAGTTCGGTCGTTTTCGTCTGACCCTCCTCTACAAAACAGGCCTAACGGAACGGGGGATGATCAATCATGAGGTGGGGCTGAGAATTTGTCGGACGCGGTCGCAGTTCTCCTTCACTTCGTCCTTATAGCGAGGGTACATGCCAACAATCACGCAGTCCTTCGGCTTGATGCTCTCGAAAGCTGCCCTGAAGGCGCCATCAATCTCCTCTGAGGAATCGGTTAGGCGACCTGCGGCCAGGATCTTGAACAAAAAACACGTCTTCTGGGTCTGACGGGCGACGGCATAGGCCCGGGGAGGATCGCTTTCGAGGTACACTTCCTTCGGAGAAACAGGCATGACTCCGAGGAGCTTGCGGACCTCCTCGCGCGTCCGCGTGCGATTGTAGGCGCATAGAAGATAGAAGTCCACGTCCCATCCCCGCTCTTCAACATATTCGACCACCTCTGGTTTGTGGGTCCCTACACCAACCAGGACTCCGGTTTGACGGAGTTTCTTTGTGTATTCCTGCACTTCGTGCATTTTGCCTTGGCGGAAAAGAACGTCCGTCGCTTCCCCATGGTGGTACATCGCAATCGGCGGGAGGGTCTTCATAACCTTTTCAACGGGGGTCTTGGCGAAGTTCACCGCAATAAGATGCATTCCTCCGTTGGCGGCACGGTACCGCTTCAGGTCCGACACGCTCCGGTCGTGATAGCTGAACTGGTAGCTATTGATGCCGTTCTGCTCGCATTGACGAAGGGTTTGGCAGACGCGATCGGGAGTGTTCCATTCGCGCATCGTTTCATCGAGCAGACCATTGAAGTGGGAGTATCCATAGAATTGGTTGCTGCCGATGATCAGACGGCTGATTTCGTACTTCCCAAAGAGGACTTTGGGGAGTGAATTTGGGATACTCGCCTGCACAGCGGAGAGCGGCCGGGCAGCTAAGGTCACTGCCAAACTGGCAGAAGTCTGGAGAAACGCGCGCCTGTTGCTCATGTTGAGTAGACCCCCCTATCGCATGAAGTGCCATCCAACGCCGTGCTCTGTCTCAAGAGCTCACCAGCGTGAACTCACGAGCAAATGGGCTTCCAAACGAATTCATTGGGACGGAGGCAGCAAATCCTTCAGACAGATTGGCAGCGCAGAGCTCCCGGGAATGTGCCATGCGCGATACTCAGATGGGGAAATTCGGGCTTTCGCTCCCTTTGGAAAATATGCCGGAGGGAGCGCCTCCATCCTGCCATCCCACCGGCTTCCGCGCTCGCCATGCGAATCGCGTCTGGTGCACCTTACGACCGAGTGCGTTCGAACCGAAGGACAGAAACCATGTCTGGTAGGATGATGCGCGAGCTCTTGACTGCATATAGTCAGAGAAAAATATGACTGTTCTCCCAATCCAGCCTAGCTGCGCATCGCTTCTCCGGTCGTCGGGGCGATTGTCTAAATATTTAATCTCGAAGGCATGATGTACGTACGTCGTTGGTTTCCCACCTTGGCCGTGTTTGGATGCGCGCCTTTTTCCACAGTATCAACCGGGCCGCCTCTCGGATAGTCACATCGTCGTTTCTTGAGAGTGGTCGGGGCAGCTACCGAATTTGAGAAGTTCAGGCCCAGCTTCTTGCGACAATACTGACCTGAAAGATCCCCCGAGCCCTAATTGGCCGTCCACGCAGGCTTGGAGTGTTCGTACACGCTCGCAATCCTTAAGCAGAGGGCCGAACGTCCACAACTCCTTCCGCAATCTGGCCACGATAATGTTTGTCAACCGTGATATCAGCGGCGATAGCCAGACGGGATCGCGACCTGGCCCAGTTCGCAGGGACCGTCACCGTGAATATCCCTCTGCCCTCCGTATTCCCTGGCACATTCAGAATTAGCACTTCAGGAATGACTTTCCATCCCGCGGGAAGCACCAATGCAGCCTCCAAATCCATCGATCTTGACCGGTAGTTTCTCACACGCAGTTCAATCATTGAGGCTACTCCTGCACTCGCTTGAAGCTGATAAGGGTAGAGGCGAACCCAACTGGGGTCTAATCCAAAATTGCAGTCAGGATCGGCAATAACTTCCCTAAAATACTGTTGCTGATCCAAGAGCCGGCGCTCCAAATCCTTCAAGCCCTCATCTGTGACAGGAAAAGGTTTGCCGTGGCCAGGAGCTATGATGTCAGGCTGGTGTTCGAGAATCGTCTGAACGGAGTGTAGGTGGCTGTCGTACTTCACCCAATTGCGGAAAATTAGATTGTATCGCAATCGATGTGGAGGATCGTTATCGCGGAAGAGGGCATCACCCGTGAATGCCACACGGGCCCCGTCCACTTCCACGAACATCGCCATCTGGTATTCGGTGTGACCGGGGGAATGGCATATCTCGAATTCATAGCCTTCCCACTGAAAGATCTCGCCTTCGCGAAACACGCGGTCCACTCTGATCGGCTCAGGAAGAATACATCCCAGGTTGTTCCCCCGCGGGTTCTCGAGGACATCCTTCATGTTCTCGAAGCACCAGATCTTTGTCCCGTAATGCCGGACTAAATGGGGAAAGCCATTCACGTGGTCGTCGTGTACGTGGCTAGGTATCGCGATATCAATGGATTTTAGTCCGTAATGGGCCTTGAGTTCCGGAATGGTGTGCTCTACAAAGCGCATCCGATCGTCGCCGGCTGCTCCGACGAGGAATTCCTTGCAGAAATTCCAGCTTGGGGAGCCATAATCTACGAAGAGTGCCCTGCCACTGTCGCTGATGATGGCGTAAAAGCTCGAGTTCGTCTGGCACGACCCGATCAGATGAGGCGTGACGGGGAAGGGCCTGTTTTCGACGGTAAGCTCCGTCCCCGGTGCATAGGACCTCACCCAGTCTTTCAACTTGTTGATGAGGCCTGCAATTCCTGCCTCGGGGTTGGAAAAGGGTTCGCCGTGCGACGGACAGATTAGTTCAGGGCCCAGCTCGCGAAGTCGCGTTAATGAGAATATGGCGAAGTCCGCCCCATCTGTACTTTTGTATTCGTATTGTAGTTCATATAGGTTCAGGGTTTTGCCGGGAGAGTGGATCAAATCACCTGTAAAGGCGACCCTCCTCAGGTCCACCGTGCCTATGAAGCTGATCGAGCCAAGCGTATGTCCAGGCGTGGGGTATATCAGCAATTCATAAGGGCCCCATTGAACGGTATCGTAGTCATGCAACACTTCGGCCACGGGGATGTTATGGGTGATCGTGAAGAAATCGTTCCGAACTTCATACTGATGGAAGACTCGCCGATTGCGCCAGAAGTTCTCTGCATCCTCAAACAGGTGTCGCTCATGAAGAGGGACGCGGATCGGGATCCGCGCGCGAACCGCCCGTTCATCGCCTTGGCATTGGTCACGATGATGATGCGTATGCAGAATTCCCTCAATCGTGCTTACGCCGATCCCGCCAAGGAGATCCAAAACATGTCCCGACCCAAAATCAATCAGCAGAGCTCGATCACCATCTTTCAGAACGTAGACGTTGCACGTGTCACGCAGGAGGAAGAGGTTGGGCGACAGCTGACTGAGTCCAGCTTGCGGCAAGAAGTGAACTGGATGTTCCGTATGCCCAGGTTGTTCAAGGGACGAGGGCAAGGCTAAGGTCACAGGCGTCACCAAGCCTCCTCCTGTCCCTTTGATGAAATCACGGCGGGTCATCGGGCCCGGGTTCAAACCCTCGGGATTCTTCATGCTCCTCCTCACAGTCTGCACAAACGCCGTCTCGATAGGTCAAGCGTGAATGCGGTGACGTCGCTCATTTGGGTGCGTCTTCTCGGTCTCCCCCGAGCCGCAACAAGGATCCGCAATATGACCTCTTAGGGGGTTTGTTCCAGCGCCTGTGAAAGGAACGGCGTCACAGTCTGGGGGCTCTTAGACTTGCATGAAGGGGGCGCAACAGGTCCTGCGTAAACCGCCCAAGTCGCGGGCTTCAGCATTATCGACGCCGTGGCCAGTGTCACGCCTGCCAGGCTGGCCGTCCGGTGCTTGAAATCGTGGCCCGCGATTGGGGATATGTTCATAGGAACAAGCCTCCGGAGATTGCGGAATACATTCCTGCAATTAAGCGCCCGATCCTGCCGCCTTACGAAGGAACTCGCGACCTAACCTCGGTTAAGGCAGGTCAAGACCCCTCCGGCTTTTGGCACCAGCGACGGGAAGCCGTCCAAACTGGGTCGGTAATCGTGTCTGATAGGGTGAACCTATCAAGATGATTTGAACATATTATTTGAAAACCGAAACCTTCCCTCTCATGATCCCAGTCGTTTAGAGACATGTGGATTTCCACGTGCTGTGGAATCCGACCGCAGGCCGCTATTGAGGAGCTACTCATACTCAGACGCCGGGCAAAGGGAAAAGGAGAGGTCAAAATGCTAAGGAAGCAAATGAAGCAAACCATGTTCTCCGTACTTATTTCAGTGTTGATATCAGCCTTGAGCTGGGGGCAGAGTTTTAACGCCAGCGTCAGCGGTACGGTGACAGATCCGTCAGGCGCCGTGGTTCCTGGCGCTCGGCTCGAACTTACGTCCGTGGCAACCGGGGCAGTCGCCAAGGCAGTCAGCGATGCAACTGGCCTTTTCCGTTTGGCCAACCTGCAGCCCGGGCCCTATGAGTTGAAGGTTTCTGCGGAGGGGTTCCGCGATTTCGTTCAACGGGGTATCTCCGTAAGCATGAATGAATCGGTCCGTCTGGACGTAGGGCTCGAGCTCGGGCTGGCCACCCTCTCGGTGGAGGTCGTCTCAAATGTCTCGCCGTTGAACTACGAAAACGCAGAACTAAAACAGTCCATCACTCCGAATATCATCCGAGAACTTCCCATCCTTGTTACGGGCACCGTTCGCTCTGCCCACACTTTTGTTCCGCTTATGCCGGGCGTAACCACTGGAGGCGGGAACGATGCTGGGAACTCCCGGATAAACGGAGGCGTGAAATCGGGGGACGAGGCCGTCCTCGATGGAATCACGATGCAAGAGGGATTAATGAGTATGAGTGGCATGGCGGCCTACTGGGACTACCCCGTGTCTCCTGATTCCATCAGCGAAATCAGCGTTCTGGCCTCCAACTACGAGCCACAATATGGGTCCACAGCATCGGCAGTGATCACAGCCGTAACAAAGTCTGGAACGAACGAATTCCACGGTGGAGCATACGAATACCACCGCAACACATCTCTGAATGCGCGGCAGTTCGGTGCCAGTGATCGCCCGAAGGATTTGGAGAATGATTTCGGGGCATACATCGGGGGGCCCGCGAAAGTTCCTCTCTTATGGTCCGGTAATAGAAAGACCTACTTCTTCGTCAACTTCGAAGGTTTCAGGAACGTCGGCGCGTTACAGAAACCCGTTCTGAGTGTGCCGACTGCGCTAATGCGAATAGGGGATTTCACCGAATGGCCTTATCCCGTCTACGATCCCGCCACGACTCGACCCGATCCCGACAATCCCGGCAGCTATATTCGCGACCAATTCATGGGCTGCGACGGCAACACACCGAATGTGATTTGCCCATCGGATGCGCGGATGGTGAATTCCCTCGCGCCGCAGTGGCTACATTGGGTTCCCTTGCCGAACCGCTCCGGAACACTTAACAACTATGAAGCCCCCTCTCAAGGGACAAGCGGGAACAAGGACTCGAACTCCTGGGCCGTACGGGTGGACCACCACATCGGCAACAATGACCGCGTGAGCGCGGTGATCCGCTATCGGAGCACGGTCACTCCGGTTCAGTCCGTTCTGCCGATTCAGATTTCCACGGAAAGTTATCGATCTCCCGATCACAATTGGATGGATCGGTTCATCTGGGATCACACCCTCAGTACTAATACAATCAATCATCTCGCTGTCGGGTATTCGAACTTCCTGAGCGGGACCATCAGCATCAGCGATTGCTGTGTGAATGATGTTCCAGCAATCGCCGGTGTGGAAAGCCACACTCACCAGCCCCAAATCAATTTGGGTGAGTACGGAAGTTACGGCAGTACGCTGGGCGGCATGGAAGACCATCCGATATATACCGTCAACAATTTGTTGACGTCGGTGCACGGCAGACACACTCTCAAGCTTGGCGGGGAGTTCCGCAAAGTCGAACTCTGGAGGAAGCTTGATGAGAATAGGTCGGGAACCTTCAGCTTTTCTTCGCTGAACACGGGATTGCTCGAGACGACGAGCGGGAATCCCGTCGCGAGCTTCCTTTTGGGCACAGTGTCCGACGCATATTCGAGGTTTTACTCCAATACGAGGTGGAATGCCGTTTCGCACACTTGGGTTCTCCATATTGGCGACACTTGGAAGGCGACACCCAAGCTCAGCATCAATTACGGAATCCGGTGGGATGTATCCACGCCTACGGTCGAGAAGTCTGACCTCATGTCGTTCTTTGATCCGGAAGGACTGAATCTGGCGGCGGGTGGCAGGCAGGGGCGACTTGCTTTCGCGGGAACCAGGTGGGGGGCGGCCAGTTTCGGAAAGCGCCATCCAGAAGATACGTACTATCACGCATTCGCCCCGCGCTTGGGAATTGCTTACGCCGTTGGTCCAAAGACAGTGGTCCGGACAGGCTACGGGATCTTCTACAATCAGGCGTACTATCCCGGTTGGGATGCCGGGATTGGCCAGGATGGGTTCAACGCGGATATTTCGTTTGCCGGCAGGCTTGGAGGCCTGGAGCCGGCCTTCCTTATCAACGACGGCTTCCCTCAGGACTTCACTCCGCCGCCTTTTATTGACTCCGGTTATCGCAACGGCCAATGGATGACTTACCGACCCTTCGATGCCAATCGTCTCTCCTACTCCCAGCAGTGGAATCTGACGGTTGAGCACCAGCTAACCAACGACACGTACCTCAGCGTCGGCTACGTGGGAAATAAGGGGACACGCTTGCTTTCCCAGAACGCACCGCTCAACGCGCTCGATCCGAGATACCTGTCAATGGGAAATCAGTTGTACGACGAATTTCAGCCTGGCGATACCATGGTCGACGGTGTGCCTCTTCCCTATACTGGTTGGGTTGAGCAAATGACTGGCTGCGCTCCGTCGGTTGCCCAGGCACTGTTGCCATATCCGCAATACTGTACCTCGTTCCAGGGGATGAACGAGAATGCCGGCAACTCTACCTACCACTCGTTCCAATTCAAGGCAGAAAAGCGCTTCTCGCACGGAACGTGGTTGCTAGGTTCTTATACGCTCTCCAAGTTGCTCACCAGCTCTGACAATGCGCAGCAGGGCAGCGTCTGGCCGGGCTCGGGGATCATTTCGCCATTCGAGAGGCAACGCAATAAATCCCTCGCCTTGGATGACGTGCCGCAGGTGGCCTCCTTGGCGCTTATTTACGAACTGCCCTTCGGCAAAGGGCAGCGTTTCCTGAATCACGGCGGCGCGGTAGGCAAGATCGTTGGGGGCTGGGAACTGGCAAGCGTCGTTCGCGTCTCCTCAGCGACTCCGTTTTACTTCCGCTCCTGGCAATGCAACGTCCCCGGGCCCTTTGCCGTGGGCTGCATCCCGGCACTCCTTCCCGGGGCGGACCCATGGGCCCAAGGCAAAGGTAACTTCGACCCCAATCAACCCCTCATAAAAGAAGCTGCCTTCGAGCCCACATCCAGCTTTAACTCTTACTGGGGCCAGGGCCCCAGAATTAGCAACTTAAGGGGGTTCGGGTATCGTAACCACGACTTCTCACTGATCAAAAACACTGACATCACCGAGCGAGTGGGTTTCCAGATTCGCGCCGAGTTCTTTAACCTCTGGAACTGGCACGTCTTCTCGGGTAATGCGTTTGACACCGATCTGGGAAGCCCAAGCTTTGGGTGGTGGAACGGGAACGTAAGCGCACCCCGGCAGATTCAGCTTGGGGCGAGAGTGACTTTTTGAATCATCGGGATCGCGATGCCAGCCATGCTCATAACTCTGATGATGCCACCCGGGCATATTTTCTCCGGGTGGCATCATCGTCTTCGAAAGTCTTAGGCAGAGCGCACTCATCTGGCTCCCACCCTGCAAAGCACCGTTACGGAAATCGGATCCAGGGAGCATTCGCGCTCGAGGAGAGGGGCAGCGGCAAAGTGATCGCGAGTAATCATATTTGTCCGTCTGGAGCTTCCCTCGACGCGGTTGGTGGCGAAGGGGTTGACGGCGAGCAACGGATGCTCTCCTTGCGTGTTGTCATTCCTCCTTCGCGAAAGGAGTACTCTGATGGGCGAGGATCATTCTCATAGGCCTTCACGCTTGCCCCGAGGTAGGGACGCGTTGTCGCGTCGTAGGTTCCTCGGCGCCGCGTCGCTTTTGCCCTCCTCGGTTCTGGCGGGATCTCTAGGTACTAAACCCCTCCTGGCTCAAGGAACCAGCGATGTCGCCCTGGGAATTGTGGGGGAACCGCGCACTGCGTCTTCGATCAGGAAGTCGCTGCGTGAGCTGGCGAGAGGAATGGCAATCTTCGACACCCACGAACACATTTGGCATGAAGAAACAAGGCTGAAAAAGAGGGTGGACTTTTTCCACCTTTTCTCTCATTACGCTGACAGCGACTTGGTAAGCGCGGGGATGTCTGCCCAGGCTGTTGACGACCTTCAGAACCAAGAAATTCCCCTTGAGAAACGTTGGAGGGATTTCGCCCCATACTGGGCATTTACGCGCACGACAGGTTACGGACGCTGCATGCTCATTGCTGCCCGTGACCTTTTCGGAATCGAAGACGTCAACGAACAGACCTACCGCCTTCTTTCGGAACGCGTCACAGCGGCCAACCGTCCTGGCTGGTATCACAACGTGCTGAAGGAAAAGGCTCAAATCGAACTCTGCATGCTGGAGGATGTGGCCTCCATGAACGGGGGGCCACTGCAAACCGATCCGAGATTCTTTAAGGTCGTTGCGCGCTTCGATTATCTCATCAACGCCACTCGACGCGAAGATCTCCGCCACATCGAAAAGGTCACAGGAGTATCGGTTCACAGCTTGGCTGGTCAAGAAGAAGCTCTAAGTACGGCCGTGAAGCTAAGGCTTCGGGAGGGATTGGCGGGGATCAAGAGCGCCCTTGCTTACGATCGCACACTTCAATATGACGAGGTCTCGCGAGCCGACGCCGCACGCGCTTTCGACCGGTTGTTTGGATCGAATTCGTCGAGGTCCGCCGATCCCGCCAGTCAAAAACAGCTTGTAGATTACATGATGCATAAGCTCATTCAGCAGGCCGTAGAGCATCACCTTCCCGTTCAGATTCACACAGGCTTCCAAACCGGCAACTCGAACCATATCGCCTGGACCAACCCATCCCATCTCAGCGGCCTGCTCAATGAGTATCCGCAGGTCAGATTCGACCTCTTCCATGGCGGGTATCCCTATACGAGCGAGCTGGCGACCCTCGCCAAGAATCTTCCCAATGTCCATCCGGATTTGTGCTGGTTGCACGCCATCGCGCCGGGCGTCGCCAGGCGCGCGCTTGATGAATGGATTGAGACAGTACCTGCAAACAAGATCTTGGGATTTGGCGGCGACTTTTGTCATGTGGAAGGTGCTTACGGCCACGCGCAGATGGCCCGTATGGGAACGGCCGAGGTCTTGGCGGACAAAGTCGAGAACGGCTATTTGAAGGAAGACGAAGCGGCCAGTCTGGTCGAACGTATCCTTCACCTGAACGGTAAGGAGCTCTTCTCGTAATTATGGCGCGAGAGTGGTGAGGGCGCAGGGCTGTCCCGATGTGCCGAATTTCACGGAAATGAGACTACATCTCCAGTCTCGCAGTGATCTCGTTCCGGGCGAACGCCGAACTGCTTACAAGCAGATCCTCCTGGGTCGCTTAGACGAAAAGTTGCCGCCGTTGCGCGCTACCATAACGTTGTTCTTCCTAGTTGTACTGACGCTTTTCCTGATCTTGCCTTCCCTCAATGCCCAGCCACGGACGCACTCCGGAAACGCGCATGCAGAACTGGACGTGGACTTAACCGCTTTTGTAGATCCCTTCGTCGGCACAGACGGAACATCGGGATGGACGATCGGGTGCACCGTCCCCGGCGTTACGTTGCCATTTGGGATGGTGCAATGGAGCCCGGACACGACCGCTGTGGGAATCCCGGAAAGCGAACGGGCGGGGACGTATATCTACCGCGATAACGCGATTTCTGGATTCAGCCTCAACCACCTGAGCGGCGTGGGCTGCCCCGTGATGGCAGACGTTCCGATTATGCCCGTCGTGGGTGCAATAACATCCTCTCCCTCCGCGCGGGCGGTAGACTACGCGGCCAGATTCTCTCACGCGCGCGAGCATGCATCCCCCGGCTTCTACGCTGTCAGCCTGGACAATGGCGTCAAGGTCGAGCTCACCACAACTACTCGGGCGGGCATCGGTCGCTTTACTTTCCCTGCTTCACCTGACTCCACCTTCCTTTTTGATGTGGGCCGCAACTCCGGCGAGGTGAGTGACGCCACAATTGAAATTATTGGCAACCGGAAGGTCAGTGGAAGTGTTTCGAGCGGGAAGTTCTGCGGCGGGCCCAACAAGTATAAGGTCTACTTTGTCGCCGAGTTCAGCCGTCCTTTCGCCAAATTCGGAACGTGGAAAGACTCCCTCGTGAGCCAGAGCCAGCGTTCTGAGCGCGGGCACCGTACGGGCGGTTTTGTGGGGTTCGACACCACGAAATCGCGGATGGTTGGGCTGAAAATCGCACTCTCTTACGTCAGCATCGAGAACGCCTGGAAGAATCTGTCGAGGGAAATTGCCGGGCGGCATTTTGACGCTGTGCGCAGGGCTTCCCACGAAACATGGAACAAGGAACTGGGCCTGATAAAGGTGAGTGGCGGAACTGACGAAATGATGCGCGTGTTCTATACGGCCCTTTACCACGCGGTCTTACACCCGAACGTTTTCAGCGATGTCAACGGCGAGTTCATAGGTTTTGATGACAAAGTCCATTTAGCGAGAGGCTACACGCAATATGCGAACTTCTCCAGCTGGGACATCTATAGGGGCCAAGTACAGCTACTAGCCCTCCTCCACCCCAAAGAATCGAGTGAGATGATTCGGTCACTGTTGGCCGACGAGCAGCAAGGCGGTGGTTTGCCCGTATGGCCTGTGGCCAACCATGACAGTTGCATGATGCAGGGAGATCCAGCGTGCCCGATCATTGCCAGCGTCTACGCCTTTGGCGCGAGAGATTTTGACGCCCAGGCCGCGCTGAAGGCGATGGTAAGGGGGGCAACGCATCCCGAAGTGCGAACGAAGATTTGCCCGGACTCGGGCAGCTTCGAGAACTACTTGAAACGCGGCTATCTCAGCCCCGACGATCCTGGCGCGAATCCGCGTTTTTTCCCGCACAGTGGGCCCTCAGATACGCTCGAATACGCCACGGCAGATTTCTCCATAGCCCAGCTGGCCCGGATGCTCGGAGACACAAATACCTATCGGACTTTCATGACGAGGGCGCAATTCTGGAGAAACACTTTCAATCCAAAAACCGGTTACATCGAGCCACGTCGACGGGATGGATCTTTCCTGACGGTTGATCCGGCAGCGCCGGACTTCTACGTGGAAGGGAACGGGGCTCAATACACCTGGATGATCCCATACAACTTGCGAAGCCTGTTCGACATGATGGGCGGAAACGAAGCGGCAGTTCATAGACTGGATCGGTTCTTTACGGAATTAAACGCCGGATTCAATCGCCCCTATTTGTGGCTTGGGAATCAGCCGGGCTTTGGGGTCCCCTGGGCGTACGCTTTTGCAGGAGCCCCGTGGCGCACCCAGGCCGTAGTGCGCCGAATAGTAACTGAGCTTTTTTCCTCCAAGCCCGATGGTTTGCCAGGTACTGAGGATCTCGGCGCGATGTCGGCTTGGTATGTTTTTTCCGCACTTGGGTTTTATCCGGTGATTCCCGGTGTGGGCGGGCTCTGCCTGAACAGCCCCTTGTTTCCAGAAGCGACAATCCACCTGGGAAACGGGCGAGTGGTGAAGATCCTCGGGGAAAACGCATCGCCCACAAATCCTTACGTCCGAAACTTCACTCTGGACGAAAAGCCTTACGAGAGCACCTGGCTCAGTTACGAAGCCTTGGCCAAGGGGGCTACTCTTCGATTCAAGCTTGATGCGGTTCCTAATCAAGCATGGGGAAGCAAGCCCGAGGACGCGCCTCCTTCATTCTCGGAGGGTCTGGAGGCCGTAACTCAGTAAGCGGGTGTTATGCCGCGTGACCTGCAAAAACGCGTGGCGCGTTTGACCATTGAAACGGCGGGCGCATTCCGCGCAAACGAGTCGGGCTATGACGGTGCTTTGAATCAATGTGCTTCGCTCTGCGCCGCAGTCATAGGTTGGGTAATAGAACCCCAAAGTAGTCCGGGAGGACAGTCCGCGGGAGAAAAACGGATAGAGGCCTCGCTTGGGTGCTGGTCAGAACGGAAACCCCACTGATCATCGTCGGAAGGGGAAACGATGCACACCAAACTCATATTTGCTCTCTTGCTCACCCTCGGATTCGCGGCAGACGCCCGTGCGGAAGTCCGAATTGCGGTGTGCCAAATCCTTGTGATCGATGGTGATCGCGAAGGGAACTTCCGACGCATTGAGTACGCGTTGGAAGATGCGCGCGCCGGGCGCGCGGACATTGCAGCATTTCCAGAATCAGCCATACTTGGGTGGGAGAATCCCGATGCGCACCGCTTGGCGACGCCGATTCCGGGTTCCGACAGCGACCGCGTCGCCATGCTTGCGCGCAAGTACCGGATGGCAATTTCGATCGGAGTCGATGAGAAAGATGGTGAGTACCTCTACGGCTCTGCCATCTTCGTGGACAAAATGGGGAAGCTTTTGTGGAAGCACCGCAAGCTGAATGTGCTGCCAGAATTGATGAACCCACCTTACGCAGTCGGAAAGCCGGAGGATATCGGCGTTGTTGACACGGAGTTCGGCCGCGTTGGCATTGTGATCTGTGCCGATATGTTCGGGGATGCCTACGCTGAGCGGGTCGGAAAGCTGAAACCCGATCTGATGCTTGTCCCCTTCGGGTGGGCCGCCGAGGCGCACAGGTGGCCCGAACACGAAAAAGATCTGGAGCGCCTTGTAGCCGGTCGGGCGGAGTTGTGGAAGTGCCATGTGGTGGGGACGGACCTGGTGGGCGTGATGATGCACGGCCCGTGGACGGGACGGACCTACGGGGGTGGAAGTGTGGTTGCGGGTGGCTCTGGCAAAGTTCTGGCAATATTGCGCGACCGCGACGTCGAGGTGCGGGTGGTCAAACTACCGCTGAAACGCCGCGACCGGTAACCGGAGGTGTCGGGTGTTTGGCAGCTCGAGAGTTTGTGGTCGCGTCAGATCAACTTTTCGGCGGGCGATCGCCATCGGCCCAGGCGCTCTTCACGTTCGACCATCTGCGAACCACCATTACGAAGAATCCGTTCCCGACCTGCGCTGCGTTCCGTGTCGCTCCCGTAGATTAGTCAACACTAAGTGTTTGGAGTGCACACTCGGGCTTTGATTGCTGTCGGCCGAACGACCTCAACCGGATGTGCTCAGCCCAACATTTTTCGTATACACCACCACACAGATGTCCTCGAACGTTGAGGTCCTGATCGGCCAGTGGTAGCATGGCGCCATACTTATGAAGCAGATCAACTGGAACTCGCTCTACGGCTTCTGGCTCGTCGCCAAGCATCATTCTTTCACAGAAGCTGCGCGCGCCCTTCCATTTGGTTCGGCCCAGGCCTTGCAGAAGCGGGTGCGGACTCTAGAAAACAGCGAGAACCTCGACCTGCAGCTACTTCGCTCGCGGGGCGCCAAGGGCGTGGAACTCACCGAGAGCGGCCGTAGAATCCTCGCGCTTGTCTCTCCGGTGTTCAACGACCTCCATAGGTTAGCCGACGAGCTCCGCGGGGAAGATTCCGGCCCTCTACATATCAGCAGCACGGTGTTCAGCTCACTTCACTATCTCCCGGACCTAATCTCCGCCTTCAGTCCTAAATTCCCTGACGTTTCCATACACGTTTCGTTGGGAGAAGAGCCGTATGTGATTGGGATGCTGGAATCCGCTCAGGCCGATTTCGGCATCTGTTCACCATTCATTCTACCCAGTAATTGCGAGGTGAAGGCCTGCATTCCGATGCGCGTGGAAATCGTCGTTCCACGTGGGCACCATTTCTCTCGTGGTGTTGCAGCCTGGAAAGACCTGCTTTTAGAGCCGCTCGTCCTACCCGAACGCAGTTCAGTAGTGCGCAGAGCCTTTGACGTGTTAATGCACGAGAAGAACCTTTCCTCGAGGATTCGGATCCAGGCGGAAGTGACGACCCCTGAGCTGTCAGTGGAAGCTGTTCGTGCGGGTCTAGGAGTGGCGTTGCTGGTTGCAGGGCCACGTCTGAACTACCGGGGTCTTTCCCGGACAGTCCCTCCTCCTGGCCTGCCGGCATTGAATTTGTGTCTTCTCTGTCGTCGAGACCGCTACTTGTCCAAGTACATGCGGGGCTTTGCAGAAGTGGCCGCTAACCTGTTTGCGGCGGCTTCACAGTCCCTGCAGCAACAGATGCGGGGCCGTCGTCTGTGTTGACCTGTTTCCCTTATTTGCTTGAATCAGCATGCGAATCCCAGACAAGCTGAGCAGTTACCGTTTCTGTTTCAGCCTGAATCTAGCCTTTCGGCCTCCTTAGTGCCGACCAAGTTTCGAAGAGCCACGACAGCTGTGAGAATCCACTCTTTTCGGCGGGGCTTAAACGGCCGGAAGCGGTGGCGTGTTATCAGCGGTTTGCAGGGGTGGCGTGGCGAGGGTTTTTGGCGGGGCGGCTTGGGGCTGCTTCAGGAGCCGTCGGACGGTGGTCTCGGCGAGATGATGCTGTTTAGCGAGCTGGCTGATGCTGAGTCCCCGCTCGCGATCGCGCGCGAGAGCCGCGACGTCGGCTTCCACTCGCGGCCGACCCAGACGGCGTCCTTCCAGACGGGCGCGACGCACGCCGGCCTTGATGCGCTCGCAAATCAACGATCTTTCGAGCTCGGCGACGACGCTGACGATGGTCAGCACCGCTTTGCCCAAGGCGCCGGAAGTATCGAGCGCTTCCCGGTAACTCAGAAACTGGATGTTCAGCCGCTGGAGTTCGTCGAGCACGGCCAAGAAGTGCGTGACACTTCTCGCCAGCCGGTCGCAGGCCCAGACCAGAACGATGTCGAACTTGCCCCGGCGGGCGTCGGCCAGCATCCGGTCCAAAGCGGGTCGAGAAGTTCTGGCGCCGCTCGCGTAATCCGCGTAGACCTCGACGATCTCGAGACCGCGCTGGGCGGCCAGTTGGCGCAGGTCGAGTTCCTGGGTCATCACGTTTTGGTCCGTCGTCGAACATCGCAGGTAAAGCGCCGTTCGCTTCATAGCCATTCGTCCAGCTCCAGGTGCATCAAGTAGGCTTCCAGGGCGCGCAACTGCTGATCCAGCTCATCGAGCTCGGACCAGTCGGGCTCGTCGCGGGTGAGTTCTTCCTGCCATTCCCGCTGCGTGATGTCGTAACGATGCTCGACCCAGCGGCGGGCGGGGTGTCTTTTCGAATCATGTCGGCCGCTTGCGGAGGAGCTCGCGCTTCATCTCCTCCGAAAGGTGCTGGTCAATGTAGCCGTCGATGAATGCCAGGATGGCGTGCGTCATGTCCGTACGCCGCATCGCGGTGGCCATCTTGAAGAGCCGGTGGATATCGGCATCCAGGTTCAGGTTCACGCGTTTCTTCTTCGCTTCCTGCTGCTTGGCCCCTTTGGCCATGCTCACCTCCTTATGGGATGGATGAGCATAGCACTTAAATGTGTATTTCCGCACCGGTTCGTAAAAAGCCCGCCAGGCCGGTCCAAAATCCCGCTGCCGCATTGGTGCGCCCGCGGATGAGCGAAGAGCCACGCGGCGAACCGCCGACGCTCAGCAGGGGCACTTGGCCGATTCAGGCGATCCTTCGATATCGAGCAGCGCCGGGCCGTCGGCGCGCTCGGTCCAGTCGGAACCTTCCCGCTCTTCCTCGTCATCGTCCTCGAGGAGGGGATTGGCCATGGGAAGGCGCTGGCCGGCGTGATCGAGTTCCTGCTCTTCGACCGGCTCGAGGCCCAGCGCGGCGTAGAACTCCGGGGGGCGATTCTCGAGGGCGAAGCGGCAGAACGCCTGGGGATCGAGCTCGAGGACTTGGGCCAGGTAAAGCAGCGTTTCCAGGCTGGGCCGGCGGCGCCCGTTTTCGAACATCGAAATGGCTTCGGGGGTGAGCAGGCAGCGCTCGGCGACTTGCGCCTGGGTGAGTTGGAGTGCTTCGCGGCGGTGCGCCAGGAAGCGGCCAAAGGTCGGGTTGAACATGGGAAGGCTCCCTCCTTGGGAGTTGACCTATCGTACCACACATAGATGTAACATAGCAAGTTCCTGCCCCCTCCCTCCCGACGGTACGGCTCGTGGTATGCTGCCCGCTCGGATGGCCCAGCTCACCCCACCCCTGTCCCTCAGTGAGGAGGAACGCCGGACTCTCCGGGCCTGGCGGACTTCTGCGGGTACGCCCCCTCGGGTGGCCCTGCGCGCCGCGATTATCTTGGAATCGGCGGAAGGCAAGTCCGTCCGCACGATCGCCCAGGAGCTTGGCATCTCGCTCGTGCCCGTGGTGCTCTGGCGCCGGCGCTTCAAGCAGGGTGGCGTCGAGGCGCTGCGGGCGATTAAAGAGGGGCGGGGACCGCGGCGGACGATCACAGACCGCAAGATCCGGCAGATTCTCGATGCGCCGCGCCAGGAGCCGCCGAAGGGGCAGAAGCGTTGGAGCGTGCGGTCACTCGCTCGTGCCTGCGGGCTGAGCCAGACCATGGTCCAGCGAATCTGGGATGAGCACGGCTTGAGACCGCACCTGGCGGGGCGCGCTTCATCTGTAAAGCTCCGAGATGTGGTAGGCGTTTACGTGAATCCGCCCGACAAAGTGTTAGCCCTCGCTTTGGACCGGGCGCCGCGCCAGGGTAGGCATCGATCGCCAGGCATGGCGCGCCTGGTTCGGGCTCTCAAGGAACTCGCATCGCGGGTGGTGGGCGACAGCCGCTGGCGGCCGCACCAGGAGGATTTTTTGGTCTTTCTGCGGCGGGTCGAGCGAGCCCTACCCGGCGAGCAGCCGATCCACCTGATCGTCGGTCGCCAAGGCACGCACACCCAGCCGCGCATTCGGGAATGGCTCAAGCATCGGCGGCGCTTTCAGCTTCATCCCACGCCGGCAGACAGCACGTGGTTAAACTGGGCGGCACTCTGGCTCGGGGAATTGAGCCGGACGAGCGTCTCACGCTTCGACGGTGTCCGCGCCGCCGAACAAGCGATCAGAACCTACTTGGCCGACCGGCCCGCCCAACCGTGCCCTTTCGCTTGGCC
>JBHGBD010000048.1:0-18965 GCA_041946825.1 Terriglobia bacterium
CCGACCTCGACAATGTGCGTAGCAGGCACGAGCAGAGTGCGGAGCAGGAGCGTAGCAGGTGAGAGTCGAAGCGTAGCGGGGTCGTTACGGCGAGTGATTGACCTTCGGTCTCGGGCAGGGAGACTGCGTGGAACAATCTCACCCTTTAGGGAGCGGGGATCGGACTTCAATTCTCGAAAACGTCGGGAAACAGGCGGCGGAAGATTGCCTCGGGGGTCTTGTACATCTTGAGCGGGGGACAGAGATGCTTAATGGGGCTAAGCAACGCCGAGGCGCAGTGACTTAACGTCACTGCGCTCAAAGACAAACTTCGTATGACGTCCCACTCCATAGGATGAAGGACACGTCATGGAACGCCTTTTGCCTTCCGATGTCCGATCAGGTGTTTGTGTTTATGGGGATGAAAAGCCAATTTCTTTGAGATGCTCGACGGCAATGTTCAGGGAATACAGGCCCTGATTTCGACCCGTAGACACCTTCCAGCTCGAAGGGCCTGGTTTGCGGTTACGCTAACGCGACTGGCCCATGCCAAATTGGCGAACGTTCTATCGCCTGCCGGGAACGGAATTACCCCTCAGCTAGCGGGTCTCAGATCCCCTATGCTGAACTCGAACCCGTCCTCCGACACGCGCTGAACGAACCTGCGAGTATTTGGCTGGCGACAACTTCCCTCTTTCCGTGCCGTCGAAGTTCGATCTCGCGCTGAGAGTCGCTATCTGGTCGCGATCTCGGAATTGATTCTGACCACTTTGTTCAATTGCTCGATTTGCGACTTCAGTTCCCGGATTTGCGCCTGCTGCTCTTTCACCGCCTCAACGAGCAGCGCCGTGAGTCGCGCATAGTCCACGGATTTGGCGTCCACGCCGTTCGCTTCATAGGTTACAACTTCGGGAACGACTTCACCCACCTCCTCGGCAATCAATCCGATGTTGTGTTGGCCGTCGGCTTTTGCATCATATGTCACGCCGCGCAGCCGCTCCACGGTTGAGAGCGCCGCGTGGATCGTTTGTATGTTTGTCTTCCAGCGCCGGGAGCTATAGGTCGTCCACGCATCGGCGATAGGATCGGTGGCCGAAGCCTGCTTCACGGTGAGAATGTTGCTGGCGTTTGAAATTCCAATCGCCACGTTACCGGGTACGACGAAATCTCCGGAGCTGAGATTCACACTATCTCGCATTACCCTGTAAAGCACGATGGTGTCAGGAAAGCCGCTGTAGGCGGTCGGTGTAATGCATGCACCACCGGGGTTTCTCCGGCTGAGCACCTGATTCAGAATGAATCCGGTGGTCGTCATGTCGAGCATCCCGCCCCCGTCCCACGTTCCCAAGTGGCTGTCGGAATAGTTGCTGCTGTATTCTGTCCCAGTACAGCCGGGCACGACAAAATAGGACTCTCCCACGCCCTGAGGTGCCTGGCAATTGGGGCCTATGCAAACCCCCTTTCTGACCACTAGAGCGTTATCAAAGAGGGCATTTCCACCCGCTACCTGGAACTTCTCGACAGGAGAGGCTGTGCCAACTCCGACCTTGTCGCCCGCAAGAACAAGTTGATCCGTCCCTGCTGTCAGGCCGTTGGAGGGCAGGTTCAGTGTTCCCGTCATCGTGTCGCCGACCTTGGAGACTTTAGCGAGGTCGAGCGCCGTGTCTGCCGACGTCCGTGCCCCGATTTCAGCGGTATCGCCTGCCTGGCGCGCGCTTGCCTCGGTCGTGACGTCAGCCGGCATGGCGGGGGTGAAATTCAGCTCTGCGGCTGACACGCACCCGGTGCAGTTCACGTTGTTGGCAGTCCCAACGGGGACGTTGACGAGACCCGACCCATCGCCGAAGAAGTGTCCGGCGTGGAGGTCATCCGAGAAGAACGCCCCGCCGATGGCGCTCACGTTGAACGTGTAAGGTTGAGACGAGGAAAACTCTCCCCGCGAGCCGTCGGACCAGACGAAGGTTTTGTTATGGATTGCCCGGGCGCGGAAGCCGGCGGCAAGGCTCCCTTCGCCCTCCGCGATGTTGAACTCACCGCCCGGTACCGTCGATACTCGCCCGCTGGCCGCGTTGTGCTGACCTCCGCCGACGGCGGCATAGGCCCCGTCACCAAATACGTCATTGTTGCTTCCCGCTTCGTTATCCGCCCCGCCGGCGACGGTCCCGTAATCGTCCGTCACGCGGTTGGCACCGCTGGTTGCCGAACCGCCCCCGCCGATGGTTGCACCTCCGTAGGCCCAGCGGACGTAATTCCCGCTCATGCCGCCAATGATATTCGGGCTGTCATAGCCGGACTGGAACACCAGGGCATTGTTGATCGACCCGCTCACCCTCAGGTTGCCGTTGACGGTCTGGGTCCCCGTAAAGGCGTTGTCGCCTTGAGTGGTTGCGCGTAGGTCGATTGCAGCTTGAAGCGCCGTGTCCGCATTGGTGCGGAGCACGGCCTCAGCGTTGAGGTTGCTTTGCAGTGTGATATCGGCACCACTGCGGGCGGTGCTTTCGGCACTATCAGCTGCTTGGAGCGTTCCGACCTCAGTAGCCAACTGCCCTTGCGTCACCGCGTCTGGAATGTTGCTGATGTTGAGATTGGTCAGCCCCGCCCCATTGCCCGAGAATGAGCCCGTGAAGGAAGGAGCTGAAATACCACCTGCAGCCCAGACATTCCCACTGCCCTCGACACGGAATTTCTCTCCCTCGCCAGTCGCGCCGCTCAGGATCTTCCCTCCTTGCTGATTCACGAAGAGTCCGGCGACTCCCGCTGGACTCTCGACGTGCCCCTTTACGCCGATGGTTGTTCCTGTCGTGTCATGTGCCTCGCCGTATACGCCTGTACCTGTGGGCCCGTCCGTCATGCCCCTCACGCCAAACGTTGGGCTGGTGCCATCGACTCCCGATCCGTTGCCGGAGGACACAGCATAGATTGCTGGCGAGTTGCTTACGTTGGTGGCGCGAATCGCGTTTACCCCGTCGGTGTTGAGTTGTTGAGCGATTAGTGCCGCCCCAGAGCCGTTTTGATCCACTTTGAGTACCTCACTGTCCGTGTTCCCGTACATGCCCTGTTTTCCGTTGAAGTCGTTCCCCACATCCAGCCGCGCGTAGGTCGCGGCGGGGACGTTCCCCAAAGCAGCCGCGTTTAACGCTTCATTCGCGCTAAGGGCGGACGTGGCTGTCTGGGCGGTGTTGGCAGTCTCTGCGGTTTGTGCTGTCGTCGCGTGCTCAGCATTGGCTGCCGTGGCCGCTGTCGTGATACCCGTCAGCCCCGAGCCGTCGCCGGAAAACGATCCGGCCGTGATACTGCCCGGTACTGAGATAGTGCCCTCAGTCCAGATGTACATCCGGTCTTTGCCGTCTGTCCGGAAAATGAGCGGAGCGACCGTTCCGGGGTCAGTTTGCACCACGCCGTGATCGTTGGCGAAGAACAGCGACATGGATTTGTTCTCGGAGCTGATGAAATTCAATTGCCTGAAGGTGCCTGAGGGATTCAAGATCTGGATGTCGCTCTGGCCCCTCAGGGTTCCCGTGAGGTCAAGATTTCCCGAGATGCTCTGGTCGCCTGTGAAGGTGTTGGTCGCAGTGAGTTGCGCAAAGCTGGTAGCAGGTTGCCCGCCCAGCATTTGGGCGTTTGTGGCGTCGAGCGCCGTAAGCGCACTGGTCGCCGGGCCGTTTTTGGTGCCACTTCCGGCGTAGTTGATTCCCAGTTGCTGATCTACGACACAGTCCGTGCAGTTGAGCCCTGTCGCTGTCCCGCCTCCGGTTGAAGCGGTTGTCTGCGTAGTGCCGTCGGGAAAGATCAGGCCCGTTCCATCGCCGCTGATTTTCAAATTCCCCGCCACCTCCAGCTTTTCCGTAGGAGCGGTTGTCCCGATGCCGACATTGCCGGTCCCCTTGATAAGCATGATCGGGTCTTTGGTGGAGATGTTGAGGTTGTCTTCCCCTTGAACGGAATCTAGATTCGAGAAGAATCCAATATCGTTCTGCTGGTTGTCGGTGCCCAAAACGACCATATCTTTCTGATCCAGTTGCGGACTCGAGTAGCCAAAATAGGCGATCCCGCCTTGGGCCGTGTGCAGTGCCAACCCGGCGCGGCCGTGGGGCATGTCCATGTTGACGTTGAGCCCCGTAACGAATTGCGGATAGTCAGTGCCGTCAGGGTTTACACGCAGGCTCCCGCCATCCACATGTAGCCTCTCACCAGGTGCCCCGGTTCCGACGCCTACGTTGCCGTTGCTCTTCAGGACGGTGAACAACGACTCCCCGTTCCGGTCGATGCTCATATACTGCGGCGCCACACGGTAGAGGAGGCTGAGGCCGACGCCCGACTCATCCTCTTCCATGAACTCGATGCCGTTGGGTCCGCCGCCACCGAGGCGTATCTGGGGGTTTGAGCCTCTGATGTCGAGCGCACGCTGCGGGGTGAGTGTGCCAATCCCCGCCTGTCCAGTCGTCGTCAGGTTACCCGAAATGCTCTGGTCGCCCGAAAAGTTATTGGTGCCGCCCAGGACGGCGGGAGCGAACGCCAGCGCGCCGCTGGGGATATTCGTCAGCCCCGAGCCGTCGCCGGAAAAGCCCGACGCTGCCACCGTGCCGCCGACCATGAGGTCGTTCGAGAAGAACCCCCCGCCCTGGGCGCGCACGACAAACTGGTTGTTGCCGGTGGAGGACACGTCGTCATCCGTCGATCTGTCGCCCCAAACGAAAGTGCCGACCTCAATCGCTTTGGCGTGGTATCCCGCAGCGAAACTGTGTTCGCCAAGAGCCTGGTTGTAAGAACCACCAGGCACAGTGGCGGCATAGGCGCCGGCCAGGTTGTGCTCGCCCCCGCCCACTGTGCTGTCGTTGCTGTTGGCTTCGTTGTGGTTGCCCCCCGCCACGGTCGACTTGGCGCCGCTGGCCGTGTTATCCGCCCCCCCACCCACGGTCGCGAAAGCAGCATTGTCGGCGCTTTCGGCATTGTCCCCCGCCTGGTTGTTGACGCCACCCGCGACTGTGCTGAAGTCGTCCGTCACACGGTTGAACCCGAGGCCCGCGTTTCCACCCCCTCCAATCGCTGCCCCTTGCACGTCTGGCACGACATAGTTGCCACTGGTGCCAGCGATGAAGTTCGCGCCGTACGGGTCGCTGCCCTGGATTACCAGCCCTCCATTGATTGAGCCAGTCACCGAGAGGTTTCCGCTAATGCTTTGGTCTGCCGTGAAGTTATTAGTGCCGCCCAAGTCGGCGGGAGCGAACGCCAGCGCGCCGCTGGGGATATTCGTCAGCCCCGAGCCGTCGCCGCTGAACGATGCCGCCGACACGTTGCCCGGCGTCGTGAGGTTGGCCGATCCGCTTTCAAAATTCACGGCGGTGAGGGGAGTACCCGAGGCGTCGACTCCAGTAATGAACCTGAAACCGCCCGTGGCGCGGGCGACGAAAGAGTTCCAGCCGGCGTCGGTGACGTCGGCGTCGGTCTGGTCGCCCCACACGAAGCTTCCACCACTTGTGGCTTTGGCACGGTTACCTGCCGCGAAGCTGGAGAACCCTGCCGTGTTCTTGAAGCCTCCCGGCACGGTCGCAAAAACGCCATCGGCGATGTTCTGGTCTCCTCCCCCCACGCTGTCGGCCCAGTTCCCGGCGGTGTTGCCGCTCCCGCCCGCCACCGTCGAAGCCCCGCCCTTCGCGGTGTTGCCCGCTCCACCCGCGACCGTATCGGCCCATGCGCTGGCTTTGTTTCCATCACCTCCGCCGATAGTTGCGCTCGTCCAGCCAGGTCCCGCCGCAATGTTATTCACGCCCCCGCCGATAGTCGAGCCTCCTGCGTTGGCTTTATTGAATACGCCGCCGGCCACAGTGGCACAGCAGGCGTCATCGAGCGTTCCCGCGTCGTCCCCCGCCTGATTGCCAGCTCCGCCGCCGATGGTGCTTGTGACGTCCGTGACGCGGTTAGGGTACAGGACCTCGCCGCCGCCGCTAATCGTGACCGTGTGCAGCCCTGGCGCAATGTAGTTGGCACTAGAGCCGGCAAGTATATTGGGGCCATCTGCGGTGGTGTCGATCCGCAGTCCGTTGGAGCTGATCGCACCCGTCAGGCTAAGGTTTCCAGTGACGGTCTGGTTGCCGACAAAAAGGTTTGTCCCTAGTGTGGCCACGCCGGTGACATCGCCTACAGGGTGGGTATGAACAAGCTGTGAATATCGCGCGTCCGTGTAGCCGGTATTGAGATCTAGCCTGCCCGTAGTTCGAATCGGCCCTCCCGTCAATCCAGGACCGGTCATGATGCTGGTAACGGTTCCGCCCGTTCCCGTGGGGAAGCCATTCAGATCCAGGTAGGAATTGGCGCGCACGTTGCCCCCACCATCGACGCTGAACATCTCAGTTCCCGGTGCGACGCCAGAACGGCCACTCAGGATCTTGCCGTTCGTGTCGGTGGTCAGGAACGAGCCCGCGACACCTGTGGCGCTATTCACTTGGCCCCCCACGCCGACGGGGATAGCGGTTGTGGAAATGGAAGAGGCATATCCAAAGATGCCGGTACCAGTCGCGCTAGTACTGGCCCCGTGGACGCCAAAAGTCTGCCCGCTTACGGCCGTGGCCTGTCCACGGACTGCGGCTTTGCCGCTGGTCGGGCTCACAACGATTGCAGACAACGCGTCCCCTGTGCCGTTCTGCTGGACGGATACCACCTGGTTCGTGGTGGTGTCGGCGAAGCTCGTTGCGGGTGTAGTTTTGGGCGCGCCCCCACCGGCGGCAGCAGGTGCGGCGGCAAGGGCTTTGCCAGTCGAGGCCGCCGTCGTTTGCGCCGGCATGAGCACCGCGACGGCGGTGCGCACTTTCTGCTCAAGTTGCTCCGCGAGGACGAAATCCGAGGCACGTTTGCCCCCGAGTTTTGCCGCGTCTTCGGCTTTGAGAGCGTAAGGGACACTCACCATCAGGACACGCGGATCCTCATCGCGATTCTCAACCTGGACACCCAGCCATCGCGCTTTTCCGGCAGGAAAGAGTTCGACGGGAACGCCCGTGTTCGCAGTCGCTCCCAGCAGAACCGTGTAGCGGCCCTGCTCATCGAGTTGGATGACCTGGGCTTCATTCCATAGCGCCGTGCCGCCTTGCGGCTCTTCATAAACTGAAAACGTGAGCCGCACAGCAACGTTGCCGATCGGTTCGCCGTTGCGATCTCTTACCACGCCGTTGAACTGGATCAACCGCGGCACTGGCGCGACGGAGGTTTGGCTGGTCTCGGCCGTCGGCTCCGACTGCGCGATCGCCGTAAATGGAAGACCGACCGCCAACAGCAGAAGAATGAATGTCATCCGGAAGACACGTGTAGGGCGACGCATGGAATCACCTCCAAGACTGTCAGGCAGCGCGAGTGATAACGCTGGGCACACTTCTGTCTCGCTTGGAGCGAGTTTGATTCACACCGTGCAGTTCACCTGCCATACCGCAAACTGGTTGCAGGAGAATGTCACAGTGCTGGAATTGTCGCATCGCAGTTAGTATTGTGAGGTTGAGGAAAGACCGATAGCTCTTGGAGCAGGAAGCCTGGATTTGGGCGAGTTGCCCTAGTGGAACTCATGGAGCAGTGTGCCTCAAACTGCAACTTAAGATGAAACGTTTTGCGACTGGGTGTTTACGGATGTCATATCACTCTACTTACTAAGGATGGAACCAAGGGGCCCGATACGGATCGCCATCACTCAACGAGCGAGAGTCTCTTGCGATTTGTATATTCCCCCGAGCATTATCTCAACAGATATCATGCTGAATCTTTAGATTATCCATTCGACTCTTAGTGACATTGTGTCACATCGACTTTGAGTCCGCGGGTTCGAAGGGAGACGTTAGGTGATTGTGGATTTGGCCGAGCCAGATCGCGCCCTAGAAAGATGCGACGCAAGTGAAGTACTCCGCTGCTCGCTTTCGCGCTGCGCGAAGTTCCGCCACGGACTGAGATGGGATTTCGGTTCGATGTTGCGGAGATGACCTTCACAGTCGGATTTGTGAGCTTGTGCCTTGGGAGGGCGGCGCCCCGAAAGGATGCTCGATCGGTTTGGAATTAGAATTCGGTGAAAATCAGGCGTCTGCATTCCATCGACGTCTCTCGCCCGATATATTGTGATCGGCGCAGCCGAATACGCACACCGAAGTAACGAACTCGTCGCATTACTCGCCGGTGGTGCACACAGCTGGGAGATTTCCTGTTGCGTTTCGTGTCCGTTCGGACCGGAAGCAAGTAAACCACCCGGCATTTACCGCCAACCCTTCCAGTAGTAGCACCAGAACCTTCACCAGCACAACCATGGTCCCAGGACGAGTTGTGGCGATCGTCACGGGGGGGGCAACAGGTGCTCGATTTCTGTTCGGGTTGTGTGGTAGGGCCGGGAGGGATCACGCTCAGAAAGTCACGCCGGGACCGAAACCCTAACCCCGTTTCCATTGCCATCCTGACATCTGACCTACTCCGCCGCCACCAATAGAGAAGGGTCACATGGAATTCTCGGGGATGCCCCGGGAGGGCAAATCTTCTCATCCCAAGTGTCCTCATTATGAGAGCCGATGGGCGACTACCGTCATTACGGCGTCCCGCAGTTCAGTGCCCGGCATCAACCGCTGGCTCCACCGCGCGTACCACGTGAAGTAGTAGTTCATGCAGTCGGGGCTGTACTCCGGAATCAGCCCGTCAGGTCGGGTGGAACGAATGATATCCTTTGGATCTTTGCCAACGGGGATCTGCCAAAGCTCCGGCGCCTCGTGCCGCATGTCCCACCACCGCGCTCCGTACGGCCCCCAGCGGAGTTCATTAATGAGCTGCTCTCTATAACCATCAGATAGGTCCAAGGATTCGATCCATTCCATCGTCGCCGCCACCAGTACGTCGATATATCTCGTGCGCTCTTGCTGGTCTGACTCCAAGCGTTCTTGGTGCTCGCGAACCCTTCTGGCGCCGCCTATTTTGAGCGCCTGCCGGCAACTGAGCCTTCCCTGCTGAATCAGCAGCTTCTCATCCTTGGTCAGCTCATTCAGCCGCAGGTATTGGCGGACGAGACCCTCGGAACAGCCAAGCGCCTTCGCCAACGCTCGTCGCGAATGGCCGGCCTCGGTGAGCAGCGCCAGGCGCAGGCTACGTTCGGATGCTGAAAGGTGGGCCCATTCGACCCGAAGTTGCTCGATTTCGGCTTCATCCCCGATATCCAGAGGGCGCAGATCATCGCTGACCGTTCGGCCGATTGCCGCACCTGGTGCAGCGTTCCCCGCAGGCGCGCCAGAGGGCTCGTTCGCCATTTCGCGATGCGCTTGGCAATTAACACCAGACCCAGCGCTACTTCCCGGCGGAGGAGTGGTGGACTCCCCCCGCTCGGGCATATCGCACGAACTGGCGCCAGCGTAGGCTGCGCTCGGCGAAGGCCGCCTGCCCATGGACGCGGACGAAGGCTCGCTTGGCACGCTTACGGATTCGTTCGAGCTTGCGAAGGAGCCGCCCCGCTGCTGCCCCGTGATTGAGTAGCCAGCTTCGAATATGCCGGTGGCGAACGAGCTTGGTCGTGACGCGCACCGCCAAGATACAGGCTGCCAGATCAAAGGCGCTCATACTTAGGCGGTGAAGAGGACCTTCCTTGGAGGAAAGACGAGCATGAAGGTCAACCACGAAACCGGTGCTCGCGGAAGGCTGCCCCGAATTCGTAAACCGTAGGTCGGGGGTTCGATTCCCTTCGCCGGCTCCAACCTTTCATCTCGACTTTCTAATCCAAAGGCTCGTGCGCGGGGTTCCCGGCTTTGAGGATTCGCCCTCAACCCTGGGGAGGACACCGGGCATCCGATTTGACTTGGGATTTCCGCGGAAACCTCAGGGTGCGGGCGTGGTAGCTGTAGGCGAGACGGAGCCTTCCTGGGGTTCCTTGAGCTCCCGGTCGTAGGCCTTGCGCGATCGCGGATTACTCAGGACTCTGTAAGCCTCGGTGATTTCTCGGAAGCGGTTTCCTTCAACCCCAGGGGTCACGTCGGGATGATATTTCTTGACCAACTCCCGAAAACGTTGGCGAATTGCTGTTCCGGTAGCATTGGCTGGGACACCGAGGAGTTCGTAATGCGTGTACTTCGGCGTTGCCGCCCTGCGCTCCACCAAGAACTGTTCCTCCCCACCGTGACCTCTATCCGCGAATGCCCGAAGCCAGGCAGCCGACACGGCATGGCACAAACTTGCCCAAGCCGTATGGCTATGTCGAAAGTTAGTGGGTATATGCAAAAAAGTCAAGGAAAGAGACGACATGGACTGCGAAGTCCCAACTGCAAATCCTGAGTCGACAGCGCTCTTAAGCAGCCTTGAGTTTAACACTCGATACACATCTTTCCCTACCCCCAGATCTTTCATCGAGACCTTTCTTGGCCCTCGGAATTTATCGCTCGCGCCTGCAATTCAAGCCTCAGTGCAATTAGCGGATCGACCTCGGTCGCCCGGCGGTGAACTTGGTCCCCGACCCAAATGGTGTGCTCGGCGTCAGATCCGGCCTCCCTCGTGCTACCCCTTGCGCTTCCCTGCCCGATGCGGTTTGATAGGGGCATGAAAATCACATGGACTTCCGCGCTACTCCTTGTCCCGTTAGTCACCCAGTTTGATTTAATCTCTGCCGGGCAACTGTCCGCCAAGCCGCCGGCCAAGGGGAAATATCTCGTCTACATTGGAACCTACACCGGCCAATACAGCAAAGGGATATACGCCTACGAGTTCGAATCGCGTAATGGCCAACTGAAGCGGCTCGGGTTAGTGGGGGAGACGCCGAACCCTTCCTATCTGGCCATCCACCCCAGCCAACCGTTTCTGTACGCCGTGAACGAAGTGGACAACTACGAAGGCAAGAAAGCCGGCTCGATCACTGCATTCGCTTTCGATGCCAGGTCGGGGAAGCTCACCTTGCTCAATGCAAAATCGACACGCGACGCGGATCCATGTTATGTGACGGTCGACAAAACCGGGAGATACGCCCTGGTCGCGAATTACGGCGGCGGCAACGTGGCGGCGATTCCGATCGGCAAGGACGGCCGCCTGGGCGAGGCGTCTGCATTCATCCAGCACACCGGCCACGGCACCAACCCGGAGCGCCAGGAAGGCCCGCACGCACATTCCATCAACCTCTCGCCCGATAACCGTTTCGCGGTCGCGGCGGACCTCGGACTGGACGAGTTGCTCGTTTACCGCTTCGACCCGACGAACGGCTCCCTTATACCCAATGATCCTCCCTTCGCCAAAGTCCAACCGGGCGCCGGGCCGCGTCATTTCGATTTTCATCCTCGCGGCAAATTCGCCTACGCCATCTGCGAGATGGGATCCATTATCACCGCGTTTGCCTACGACGCGGCGGCCGGAACATTGCAGGAATTGCAGACGATTTCGACCCTACCCAAAGACTACGCGGGCAGCAACGACGATGCCGACATTCATGTGCACCCTTCCGGCAGGTTTCTCTACGGGTCCAATCGAGGCCACGACAGCATCGCGGTGTTCGCGATCGATCCCGACAAAGGCACGCTGACGCTTGTCGAGCATGTCTCGACACAGGGCAAAACCCCGCGCAATTTCGGGATCGATCCTTCAGGAAGTTACCTATTCGCTGCCAACCAGGATTCTGACAACATCGTCGTCTTTCACATCGATTCCAAAAGCGGGCGCCTGACCCCAACCGGCCAGACAATCGAAGTCCCTTCGCCGGTATGCGTGAAGTTCGCGGCGGCGGAATAGCGGAATACTTGGGTTGTCGGTTGTGAGTTCTTAGCTGAGGCTGTTTGACACAGGTTTTCAGCTCGCGATTCGCAACCCTCACCATCGGCGGCTGGCCCCCACGAGCGGTTCGTGATTCATCCCCCCGCCCTTCGGCGCCCCCGCCATTTGCTTCCGGTTTCTTGCTTCCCTCTCTCGCCTCAAACTCATCATTCCCATAAGAATTTCCGATTTCCATCCCCCGGGAAACGGGCGCAGTTGTGCATCCACAAAGTCGTTGGGAGCGCTCAAGGATTTGCCCTTATGGTCATACCATTTCCTCGATGGAGCAGCCGTGCCAGTGCCAACGTGCAACTGGGGTCTGAGTGCCAGGCGATCGGCATTCGGTTGTTGATGTTTGGGGCTGGTCAAGCGGCAACGAGCAGCGCTGACCCCGGAGTATCGAATCCGCTCTTTAATCCACTGTTCACGATCCACTACAACTTCCCCCTTGCCTCCGACCGGTACTCGCCGTTAACATCCGCGCACTCGAAGAATACTGAGGAGAGCCCATGCGCATATTATCAACCAGGAATTTCACCTTACTGCTGAGCATGCTGGCGCTCATGGCGCCAAGCACCCTCGCGGAGGTCAAGCTCCCGGCGTTTTTTAGTGACAACATGGTTTTGCAGAGCAGCGCTAAAGACCTGGTCTGGGGCACGGCTGAGCCGGGCGAACAAGTGACCGTATCGATCGCGGGCCAGAAGGCCACGGCGGCCGCCGACAGTCAGGGCCGGTGGAGGGTCGAGATAGGGCCGCTCAAGCCCGGCGGCCCCTTGGAGATGACGATCGCTGGAAGAAATTCCATCACGATTCACAACATCGCGGTCGGCGAAATCTGGATCTGTTCCGGCCAGTCGAACATGGAAATGGCCGTGGGCAACAGCCCGCGCGCCTGGGGCGGCGTCATGAACTCCGCGCAGGAAATCGCGGCGGGCAATTTCCCGATGATCCGGCAATTCATGGTCAAGCACGCGGTGGCTGGCCGGCCGCAATCCGACGTGCAAGGCCAATGGCTGGTCGCAAGCCCGCAGACTGTGGGCGAGTTTACGGCCGTGGGATACTTCTTCGGCCGCGATCTGCACAAGGCCCTCGGCGTTCCCATCGGCCTGATTCACACTTCCTGGGGCGGGACACCTGCCGAGGCCTGGACGCGAACTTCCACCCTTTCCGCCGATCCTGACCTGGCCTCGATGGTCGCCGACTGGTCGCACAAGATTTCCGAATATCCCAGCCTGCTCAGGAAATTCCGCGAGGATTTCGATCAGTGGGAACCGGCCGCGAGCGCCGCCGAGAGCGAGGGCAAAATTGCGCCAAGACCCCCGCAATTCCCGGAAGATCCCAGGAGCAACCCGTGGCGCGCCGGCGGGCTCTCGAACGCCATGATTGCGCCGCTCATTCCCTACCGCATCGCCGGAGCGATCTGGTACCAAGGCGAGTCGAACGCCGACCGCGCCTATCAGTACCGCAAGCTTTTCCCCGCCATGATTCAGGACTGGCGACAAGCCTGGGACGAAGGCGATTTTCCTTTCCTCTTCGTGCAACTCGCGAATTTCGTGCAGGACGACGGGCCCCCGACTTCCTGGGCGGAATTGCGCGAGGCGCAGTCCATGGCGTGGTCGCTGCCCAATACTGGCATGGCGACGGCTGTCGACATCGGCAATCCCTACGACATCCATCCCAAAAACAAGCAGGAAGTGGGCCGCCGCCTGGCGCTGGCCGCGGAAGCCATCGCCTATGGCAGGAAGGTCGTCTATGCCGGACCCATCTATGGATCAATGAAAGTGGAGGGCAGCGCCATTCGCGTGACCTTCAAGCACGTGTCCGGCGGGCTGGTCGCTAAGGGCGGCACCACAGCGCTCAAAAGTTTCGAAATTGCCGGCGAAGACCGCAAGTTCGCTCCGGCCGAAGCGACAATCTCGGGCAGGGATGTAGTCGTACGAAGCGCGCAAGTTCCCCGCCCGGTCGCCGTCCGTTACGCGTGGGCAGATGATCCCGAGTGCAGCCTGTATGGCAAGAGTGGCTTGCCGGCGTATCCGTTCCGCACCGATAATTGGCCGGGAGTGACGGAGGGAAAGAAGTAGTCAGTCGTCAGTTGCCAGTACGCGCGGGCAAATTTGCGGTTTCGTGGATTTCCCCGTCTACCGTATGCCGTCTACCGTCTCCTGCTTGCCGTTTACCGGCTCGCCGCCACCAGACAAGACGCAAGGGTCACGATGAATAGCGCGAGGAAAATCGGCGCGATCACCGGGCGTAGCGGCTTGCCGCCGATCACGACGGCGATGCCGCCCTTGACCAGCGTATTCATCGCGCAGGCGAGTAGGATGGAAGCGTTGGCGGTCGAGGGCACGAGGACATTCTCGCGTGCCAGGCGCGCCATGGAGACGGTGATAGCATCCACGTCGGTCAAGCCGGCAAGCGCGCTGGCGATATAAACACCTGCCGAGCCAAAATAATGGTGCGCCGCGGTGGCCACAAAGAGCACGACGGCGAACAGCAAGGCGAACTTCAAGGCTTGGCCGAGGTCCATCGGGTTCTTTACTTTCAATTGCGCCTCACCCTCGGCAGCTTTGCTTCTCCATAGATAGACCGCAACTCCCACGCCCACCAGCGCGGGCATGCCAATCAACCACACCAGAGCCTGGGCGAGCGATGGGTAAATCACGAGTGCCAGGAACCAGACGCGAAAATACATGATGGTCGAGGCGATCACGAGCCCAAGCGCAAAGTAGCGAGCCATGGCCGCCTCGGCTTCGCGTGCCTTCTCCGACAGGCCAAAGGTCACCGCCGTGCTCGAAGCGAGCCCACCCAGAAATCCGGTTACAGCGATTCCCTGCCGCGCCCCCATGAAGCGCATCAGGACGTAACCCAGCATGCTGACGGCGGAGATAAGGACCACCATCCACCAAACCAGACGCGGGTTGAGTACCTCAAACGGCCCAAAGGCGCGGTCGGGCAGAAGCGGCAACACGATGACCGTTACGATCGCGAACTTCAGGATGGCGTACATCTCCTCTTCCTGGATCTTCTCCGCCAGTTGGTGCAGCGGAGCTTTCATGGAGAGGAGGAGCGTCGTAACGACGGCAAAGATGGCGGCCGGGATCAAATAGTCGAACGCCGCGAGCGCTCCCAACACAAACGTGAGGATGGCGACGAGCTCCGTCGTCGCACCCTTGTGTTGGCCTTGCGCGGTGACGTAATACGCGGCGACGGCCACCGCCGCGACGCCGGCCAGCGCCACCGGCAGGACCCACGGGACTCCGGCGCGCGCCATCAGCGCCGAAAGGAATCCGGTCAAGGCAACGACGGGAAAAGTGCGGAAGCCCGCGAAAAGCGGCTCATCCTCTTTCTGCGAGTGCTGCCGCTCGAGGCCAATCAGCAGGCCCATCAGCAGCACCATGGCGCCATTCTGGGCGATTTGCAGGATGCTGGGCATGGAAGGGCGGTTGTCAATAGGCAGTTGTCAGTTGCCAGAAACGAATGGTTTCTTCCGGCTTCTTACTTCCAGCTTCTCACTTCCTTCTGTCCACTGTTCACTATTCACTGTCCACTCTGCTCACACCGGCTCAACAATGACCCGGTCCGACGAATCCCAACCGGCGTAGTAGAGATCCACGCGCATATCGGGAAATTCTTTGTTCAATACCGTTCTCGCGCGGTGCAGATCCTCCTCTTGGCGGCGCCTCGGGTCCGATGTCGTGTGTAAATGCAGCGGCAACTCTTTGTACCAGCCGCAATCCTGGTGCGCAATCAAGATCAGGCGCTTCAACTCGTGGGCATCAACGAGAAAGCGAAACCACTTCATCCCCGCCCAGGAGAACTTGGGCAGGTATTCGACCAACGTCAGGCATTGCGGCCCGCCGGGGAGCACGAGCAAGTCGTAGTTGCTGCGGAGATTCAGACCTTGGTTCAAGAAGTCCTGCAGCCCGGCCACGAAGCGGTGGTCGCTGCAATGGACGACCAGCACGTCCGTGTGGGCGTGCTCGACTTTCGAAGAGGAAGTATATGCAGGCATGGATGTTCAGTTGTCAGTTGCCAGTTGCCAGACGCCAGCTATCACTCCCGGAGATTGGAGTCAAAGTTTCCGTTACTCTGCCTTCTTCGCTTTGGCTGCTGGCAGCTCGCCGGGAGTCTTTGCTGCCTCCACAGCTTTGCTCCCATTGGCTGCGCCAAGTTGCGCAAGCACGGTCGGGATATCGAGCCCCAGCGCCTGCAGTTGCTGGAGAAGGCTAAACACGAGCGCCGGGCCGGTCTTGGCGATGCGCCCGATGCCGCCCGTGCCGTCGCCCGTGGCGCCGTTGCCCTGCTCGATGACGACGACCTTGTCAATATTCCCGAGCGGCGCGGCCACGGCGCCAAAGATGCCCGCCGAGGATTGCAGCACGCTCGGCAGCTTCTCCAGGATTGTCTGAAGTTTGGCCGCGTCGTTGAATTGTTTCCAGGCCTCGGCCTTCTTCAGGATGGCCTGAGCTTCCGCCACACCTTGCGCCTCAATGGCGCGCGCCTGCGCCAAGCCCATCGCCTCGATCTTCGCGGCCTCGGCGCGGCCTTCGGCTTCGACGGCCGCGGCCCGGCCCAAGCCCTCCGCCTTCAGTTTTTCCTGCTGAGCCTGGGCCATGGCGATTTGCGCCGCCTTCTGCCCGTCAGCTTCGAGAATCGCCGCCTGCTTCTTAGCCTCGGCGCGGACAATGGCCGCCAGTCGCTCGGCCTCCGCTGCCTTCACCACCGAGGCTTCGAGTTCTTTCTGCTTGCGCATCACTTCCTGTTCCTGGACGCCGATCTGCTCCAATGTCCGGGTCTTCTCGATGCGCACTTCCTCCGCCACCACACTCTGACGGGCCTTGGCATCGGCCTGAGGACCGGCTTGCGCGGCCTTCGCCTTTTCGATCTCAATTTCCGCCTGGTAGGCCGCCTGTTTCACCTGGAAGTCGCGCTGCGCGGCGGCGATGTTCGCGTCGGCGTCAAACTTGGCTTTCTCGCCTTCCTGCATGGCCAGCGCGGACTTGATCTTGGCGTCGCGCATGGCTTCGGCTTCGCCGATGGTGCCGTCGCGCTTGACCTCGGCCGTACGCTTCTTGCCCAGCGCATCGAGGTAGCCTTCCTCATCGCTGATGTCCTGAATCGTCAGCACGTCCACGCCGATGCCCATGCGCTCCAGGTCCACGGCAGCTTCCGACGTCAGTTTCTGGGCAAAGCTCTGCCGGTCGCTGTTGACCTCTTCCACGGTCAACGTGCCGAGAATCGAGCGCAGGTGCCCTTCCAGCGTCTGGAAGATGACGCGCTGAATCTGGTCGTGAGTCATCGCCAGGAAGCGCTCAGCGGCGGCGGCCAGCGAAACGTCGTCGCCTTTAATCTTGACGTTGGCGACGGCCTTGACCGAAATCGGCACACCCTTGAGCGTGTAGGCGCGCTTGATTTCGAGGGGAATTGTGAAGACGTTCAGAGAAAGGTAATCGACCTTTTCGAGTAGCGGCCAGCGGAAACTTGCGCCGCCCTTTACCATCCGGTAGCCGACGATCCGGCCATCCGGCAGCTTGCGCTTTCGCCCGCTGAAGATCGCGACCACGTTGGGCGGGACTTTCAGGTAGTTCTTGCCAAACAGCGCCATCGCCACGATCAGCGCCAGAACCACGAGCATTACGACTATTGGAATAAGGTATTGTTCGAGTGCTTCCATGACTTCCTCCGCTGACTTTGGCTCCCGGTTGCCAGCAGCCCGTTCCGAGTCGCGCCTGGGGAGTGTTCCTCAGACCAACGCGCGTTGCCGTACCTCTGCCTCTTTCCTCCGGCCTTCGATTTTCGCTTCTTAACTCTTCCTCACAATCATCGTATCTCCGACGACCGCTTCGATTTTGACGAGGGCGTTGGAAGCAATCTCCTCGCCGTCAACGGAGCGCGCGATCTTCTCAACAACGCTCTCACCCAACTGGCAGCGCACCTGGCCGAGGCCGCCTTTGGGTATGGTCACGGACACGCTGGCCGTACCGCCGATCAAGTCGCTGACGTGCACCTCGCTCGATGCTTCCTGGCCGTGCAGAAACCTTACGAATACATAGACTATCCCGCCGAAGACAAAGCCGCTGGCCAGGCCCATTGCGGTACTGACACCGATACCAAAGCCGGAATGGATCCCGATGGCGCCAAAGCCGCCGAACGCCGTAACGAATACACTGAGAATCCGTCCGCTCAGGAAACTCGGACCTCCTCCATGCGTGTCAACATCGTGGTCGCCGAACCAATCCCCGAAATCGAAGATCTCTCCGGCGACGAAGCTGACAACCAAAACGAGGAATCCAATGGCCGCCAGGCCAAGGAACACACCAAAGGCGGAGAACGAAGCGAGGATGAACATGGGCCGAAGCCTCCCCCAGAGCGAGGGCGCCGGTCTTGCAGGCGGCTAACCCGCAGTGCGGACGAAGGTAACTCCAGGCGGCGCTTACTCTAAAGCCCCAATTGACCGAAGTCAAGGAGGTGTCGCAAAGTAGACAGTCGGCAGTCGACAGTCGAAAGTTGAATGCTGGAAAGCGCGCCGCCCCACGCGAGGGCATGAATTGCATGGCGACGCGACAACGGGACACGAAGGCCGTGGACGGCTGAGGGCGGTGGCCGACAACCATCAATTCACGACGAACGACTGACAATCTGATTGGAGCGCAAACCGCTTGGAGGAAACCATGCCCGACAAAGTAAAACCCATCCCCGAAGGCTATCACGCTGTAACGCCATACCTGATTGTGAGGGGTGCGGCCGCGGCGCTCGATTTCTATAAGCAGGCGTTCGGCGCCGCGGAACTGCTTCGCATGCCAGGTCCCGGCGGGCGCATCGGCCACGCGGAAATCAAGGTCGGAGACTCGGTTGTCATGCTCGCCGACGAGCATCCGGAACTCGGCGCGCGTAGCCCCGAATCCATCGGGGGCACGCCGGTCAGCATCCTGCTCTACGTGGCAGACGTCGATTCGATCTTCGCCCGGGCTGTGGCAGCCGGGGCCAAAGTTGAGCGTCCAGTGGAGAACAAGTTCTACGGCGACCGCATAGGCGGGATCATCGATCCTTTCGGACACAAGTGGTATCTGGCCACACACGTCGAGGATGTCTCGCCGGAGGAAATGCAGAGGCGCGCCAGCGCCGCGAAAAGCCAAGCCTGAGAGGGCGAAGTCGTCCGGATCAATTCCAGAGTCTGAGGCATCTGGCGGAGAGGCAGGGATTCGAACCCTGGGTACAGCTTTTGACCGTACAACGGTTTAGCAAACCGCCGCCTT
>JBHGBD010000049.1:0-26764 GCA_041946825.1 Terriglobia bacterium
CGAGACGTCGCCGGGAGATGGTCCCCCATCAATCAAAGAATGGCCTGCCCCTGCGGGACGCCGCAGACCCCACAGATCAGGGGTCTGCGCCAGCCGGCCTTCGAAAACGCCGAAGGATGGGGCATCCGTGCTCCACTCCGCCAATCTAAGGCTTCGTGCTCCCATGTTCAGTGACTGTTCGACCGGATAGCGGCTTTCCAAACACAAACCTGTCCCATACTGGTTCCGCTGAGTCCGGCACTCGGTCGTCGTTCCACAGTGTGACCGTTCTCCTAAAGCCGGTCGGGGTTAGTTTCGACCCTTCCGGGAACGTCACCGACCAGATTTTGTGATCACTTGCCTGGGAGAGGCGGTCGAGGACCTGCCGAACGCTGGCGTCCTTAAAATCCACGGTGATGCGCCGTTCGTTGGGTTCGAGAACATAGTGGCGCCAGGATGTGCTTGGCGTATTCCGGGGGAAAAGGATCTGATTTATCCTCCCACGCAAATCATAAAGGGCGGCAGTCTCGAACTGATTACGCACCGTGAGCTCCGTGAGCCGGAGGTTCAGAAAGTTCGTTCGGTCGAGTTGAGCACCCCTGTAGAAAACGTGAACCGTACGGTCGACGATTTCCACTCTATAGCCGGGACGTGTAGCGGCTATTGCCTCAAGGATCTGTCGCACGCTCGCCGCCCTCCATGAAAGGCTAATGGGCTGCGGTTGGGCGGGCTTTATCCACTCCACGGCCAGTGGAACGTCGAATTCCTTCGCGACCTTGATCAAACCCCTTCCGAGATCAACCTCCGACACCTTGTAGTCCTGGATGATTCTGTCTAGGCTGCCCGCCAGTTCTTGCGGGCCCTGTGCGAAGGCCGTCAAAAGGCTAAGTTCAACCACCAGTATGGAGCAAACCAGAAATTTGGCCATGGCTGTCCCTCATGGTTGGCCGTCGACCAGGACTTGGCCGCAGGCAAAAGTGTAGGTATGAGGCTGGACTTCGCGACCGTTCGCATGCCAAGTCTGTGTCACAACCGTCGTTAGTCCGGGATCGATGCATGCGCCGCCCGAGATGCAGCTCGCGGAGCAGAAGTCGTTGTGGTCCAGACCGGTAATCCCGTCCGACCCTGTGTAAACGTCACAGGGGCCGGTGTTGTTCGGGCACGTCGTGTTCGGGGGGAGATTCGCGAAATGGAAGTCATCCGGGGGACCGATGGTGATCGTGTCGTAGATGTTCAGCACAGCGGAGATGGGCTGCGGCGTGGGTGTCCGCTGGTCCTTGAACTGCCACTTGATGTCCCGCCCGCTCCCGCACCCCGTCCCGCCCCCGACAAGCGTACACTGAGACTCTGAAACCCCCGTGTCACTGTATTTCACCGCGGTCGTGGGAATTTGGACGTAGAAGTTCACGCTGTTACTTGTGCCTCCGTTCGTCGTAACCGTAACGCTGTGATTGCCTCCCGGCGCAGATGCCTGAATCAAGAAATAGCTTTTGATTGAGGTGTCGGTACTTACGGGATCTATGGTTGCTACGATTCCGCTGCCCGCATTGACGCTGGCAGTGGAGCTTGGCGCTGCCCCGAAGCCGTTGCCAGCTAGGATCACGGTATAAGTGTCGCCGAGCGGATCCTGCGTGGGCGAGACACTTGTAATGTGGGGCGCCACGGGGCACGTCCTATTCCCGGCGCCGTTGACGGGCTGGGGGCGGCAGCCAGAATAGGGGATGTATTGGTAATTGGTGGTGGAGAATTGAGCGACGATGGTCGTCGTGCCTCCGGAAACCCCGGTCGCCAGGCCCTTATGCGTCGAGTTGTTGACGGTGGCGACGGCGGGGGTCGAAGAGGTCCAGCCCGAGTAGTTCGTTATTTCATTGTAAAAGTGAAGTTGGTTGCAGTCGACGCGGTTTTCGGTGGCGAAATGCTGGTCGGTCTCGAGTACGAGGATCGGGTCGCCCTGGCAGGTCACCGCCACCGAGAAGCTATTCGCCGGGCAGGGGCAGCCGCCGCCGCAAGTGTAATTGCTGGCGACGCCCTTGTGCCGCTGCAAGACCACCAGCCGCCCGGTGACCGGAACGTCCTCCATGCGAGCCCACAGGACGCTGCCGTCCGTGGCCCCGGCAGGAATCACGTTCCCTTGAAAATCCGGTTTCTGCGCGTCGCGCAGCTTACGGATGTCGATCGCTCGAACTTCGTGCGGCTTCAGGCTGAGATCCGTGAGGAAGTAATGCACTCCAGCCGCTTGCACACGAAATCCCATCCGACATTCCTTGTCGCCCATGTTGGTGAGGATGAGCACCGATTCCGTCTCCGCATCAAGGTGCCAAGGGTGAGCTCCCGAGCCGGCCCAGCCGTCGCCTTCGTTCGCCAGGCGGCTATCAATGACAAGATCCCCTTTGGATTCCACGCTCGAAACCTCGCCGATCACTGAACCCGGAGGACCACTGTATTGGATGCGAATCGAGCAGTAAGGGAGAGGCAGGGGCAACATGCCGAAGACGGAATCGAGCGCCACGTCCACGGTCGAATACGGTCCCAGCGCGACGGGTGGGAGCGTGTACTGCCGCGTGGTCTTTTCGGCCGGATATTCAATAGTGACGGTCGCGGTCTGTGGCGAGGGGGTCATGTTGCGCACAATGACGTGAGGAACGAACACTCCCGTTCCGGCATACGGCGAATCCTTGCTCGGGAGGCCAATGGGCACGCCGCTGGCGTGCAGGGCGCTCGCCCGTTGAAGTGACGGGTCCATGAAATTGAGGCTGGTCGAGAAACCCGTCGTCGGGTCGGTGATTTTGCCTTGGGCGATGAGCGCGGGCTTCGGGCCGCGGTGGATAATCGTAATGCCGCCTTCGGGGGCCTGCGCCGGACTCACCTTCAGGTCACCCAACAAACCGGCTATTGAGAGCACCTTGGTTTCGTGCGGCGCAAAGGCCAGCGGCGCGCTGTCATGACGTTGGCCCTGGAAGTCAAGAAAGACATCCGCCGTCACGGAGTCACCAGAAGTGTTCGTCACCATGATCCGCCCCTCCCGCCCGCCGCCCAGACTCCACCAAACGGCATTAAGCACGGGAGGCAGCAGGCCCAAGCCGGGAGAATTATCCACCATCTCCGATTCCAGGCTGAGGCTCTTAAGGGGATTCGTCATCGTGAGTTGCCCCGCGAGCGGCATGATCGTCCCCGTGAAGTATATCGAAACGCTCCCCTCGCTGAAATCGCCGGTCACGTCCGCAGATAGACTCGCCAACAAAGTTCCCAAGTCGACAGGGAGCTTTTCCTGCGGCTGGATGGACATCGAAGGCGGGATCAGCGTTCGACCCGACCGGCTATGCAACGCCAGTACGAAGTCAAGCGGTTTGGGCGAGTCGCTTACCAAAAGCAGCGTAGCGTTGAAGCCGTCGCGGAGCGAATAGTAAGGGAATTCAAGCTGGCGCGGCGCTTCTTCGCTGCAACACGGGGGCGCATTCTCTTGCGCCGTCTGCGCTTTGGGTCTGAGAACGTGGACACCCAAGAGAAGGAGAACGAGTGTGACCAATAGGAAGGAAGGAGAAGTCGCGCGACTTTCATGGCGACCTCCTGCGGGATGTAGATTCTGGTTAATGGGAGAATACGTCTTCGTTATTGCTTGTCAAGAGACATCATGTCTGAGTAAACAAAAAGACCGGTCAATTCGTCACAAGAAGCTGAGGTTTCTGATTGGCTGGGGCCGACTAGGTTAGTGGGGCTGCGGCGGTTGCGATTAAATGCCGAGATTCTTCGCTCCGTCCCGATAAAGTGCATCAGGACTGCGCTCAGAATGACAGGGGCGCAGTCGTGACGATTTACGAGCCGCGGACCTAAAGAGTCGGTCCGCGCTACACGCTTGCCAATCGACATTTCTTTGTCGCCGCGCGGCGACTTCGGCGGCACTGGAAATCGGCTCAGGCGAAAAGCCGCAGACCTACAGAACAGGTCTGCGCGACTCTGCTATAATGGCGTGTTTATCCCTTGCCCGGAGGACTCATGCCGAAGGCGCTCGACCTGAAGAGCACGCTCAACCTGCCGCAAACGACTTTTTCCATGAAGGCCAACCTGCCGCAAAACGAGCCGAGATGGCTGGCCAAGTGGGACAAGGAAGACCTCTACGGGCAGTTGCGGGCGGCGCGGCGCGACGCGCCCATCTTCACCCTCCACGACGGGCCTCCCTACGCCAACGGGCGCATTCACCTGGGGACGGCCATCAACAAGATCCTTAAAGACTTCATCGTCAAGACCAAGACCATGTCGGGGTTTAACGCGCCGTATCTTCCGGGATGGGACTGCCACGGTCTGCCGATCGAGATCAACGTGGACAAGGAACTCGGTGCGAAGAAAGCGAAGATGAGCGCCGGCGAGATTCGCCAGGCCTGCCGCCGTTATGCCGAGAAATTCGTGGACATCCAGCGGGACGATTTTCGCCGCCTGGGCGTGGTCGGAGAGTGGGACAAGCCCTATCTCACCATGGAGCCCGAATATGAGGCACGGATTGCCGAGGCGTTCGTCAGGTTCCTGGAAGAGGGTTACGTCTATCGCGGCCTGAAACCCGTCTACTGGTGCATCAGTTGCAAGACGGCGCTGGCCGAAGCGGAAGTCGAGTACGAAAACCACCGCAGCTGCTCCGTCTATGTGAAGTATCCCTTGCTGACCGACCCGGCGACGCTCGACCCGGCGTTGGCGGGAAAGAAAGTTTCGGTCATGATCTGGACGACCACTCCCTGGACGCTTCCGGCCAGCATGGCGGTGGCATTTCATCCCCAGTTCGAATATGTGGCCGCGGCGGGCAGCGATGGGGAAGTCTATATTCTCGAGAGCCGCCGCTACAGCGTGTTGCGACAAGAACAGTTCAAGGTCGTTGAGACGGTTGAAGAACCACCAGTCAGTGTCGCGTTGGCAGCGCCATCGGCTGAGGGGTTGGAGCTAGGTGACGTATTGGCGCGCATTCCCGGCAAGCGCCTGGAGCGTATCGAAATGCAGCATCCCTTCCTGGAGCGCAAAGTCGTGGGGGTGCTCGCCGACTATGTCACCGCGGAAGACGGCACCGGATGCGTTCACACCGCTCCCGGCCACGGCCGCGAGGACTACGAGACGGGAATGAAGTACGGCATCGAAATCTATTGCCCGGTGGGAACGGCTGGCGAATTTCTGGAAGGCCTGCCGGAATATGCCGGCAAAAGAGTTTTTGACGCCAATGAACCCATCATCGAATTGCTGAAGTCGCGTGGCAAGCTGGTGGGCCCGCCCGGCTGGCTGACCCACTCCTATCCGCACTGCTGGCGGTGTCACAACCCCGTTATTTTTCGCGCCGCCGAGCAATGGTTCATCAGCATCGATCACCAGAACCTTCGCCAGCGGGCGCTGGAGGAAATCAAACGTGTGCGCTGGCTTCCCGCCTGGGGCGAGGAACGCATCTCCAACATGATTGCCACGCGCCCGGACTGGTGCATTTCCCGCCAGCGCGTGTGGGGCGTGCCCATCACGGTCTTTCACTGCGAGACCTGCGGCAGGCCGCTAGTCGACCCGCCGGAATTCGCCGCGCGGCTGGCGCGCCACGCCATCGAACTGTTCCGCAAGGAGGGATCGGACTCCTGGTACACGCATCCGATCGAAGACCTGCTGCCGCCGGGAACGAAATGCCCTCAGTGCGCCGGAACCCGCCTCCGCAAGGAGACCGATATCATCGACGTTTGGTTTGAATCGGGCACGAGCCACTTCGCGGTGCTCGGACACCGTCCCGATCTGCCCTGGCCATCGGACGTTTACCTGGAGGCGGCCGACCAGTACCGCGGCTGGTTCCACAGCTCCTTGCTCGTGGCGCTGTGCACGCACGGGTCGGCGCCCTATCGTGAGGTTCTGACGCACGGCTGGGCGCTCGACGCCTCGGGCCAGGCGATGTCGAAATCCATCGGCAATGTCGTCGAGCCCATGGAGGTCATCAAGACTCACGGCGCGGAAATCCTGCGCCTCTGGGCGGCCTCGGTGGAATTCGGCGACGACGTCACGATTTCCGCCGAGATGCTTTCCCGGCTTTCCGACGCCTACCGCAAACTGCGGAATACGTTCCGCTTTTGCCTGGCCAACCTCTACGATTTCAATCCCGCGCGCGATACGGTGAGTGGAGAGGATCTGGAGGAAATTGACGCCTGGGCGCTGGCGCGCACGGCGGAAATTCTGGAGCGAGTCGGGCAGGCGTACCAGCAGTACGCGTTCCACAGGGTTTATCGGACGATTTACGATTTCGCAACCATCGAACTGAGCGCGTTCTATTTCGATATTCTGAAAGACCGCCTCTATACGGCGCCGGCCAAGTCCGTACGGCGCCGCGCCGCGCAGACTACGCTCTACCGGATCGCCGACGCGCTGGTGAGGGCGGTGTCGCCGCTGATGTGCTTTACCGCGGACGAGGTCTGGTCGTTCCTTCCTCCGCGCTTGGATGGCGGCCGCCGGGAAGCAAGCGTCCACATTGCCACTTTTGTTCCTCCCGCCCGGCTTCGCGAGGGTCTGTCGGAAAAACATTTGAAGCGCCTGCAAAACTGGCCGCGCTTGATCGAGGTCCGTGACGAAGTCCTGAAAGCGCTGGAAACGGCGCGCAAAGAGAAATTCATCGGCAGCCCGCTCGAGGCGAAGGTAAGACTGGCGACGCAGACAGAACTCCTTCCGCTGCTCGAAGATTATCGGCCCTTATTGCCGACGCTCTTTATCACTTCTCAGGTCGAGGTCGGGCGCGACAGTTTGAAAGACGCCTTCGAAAGCGCGGTCCCGGGACTGTCGATTCGAATTGAGAAGGCTTCCGGTGCGAAGTGCGAGCGTTGCTGGAACTTTTCGGAGCGCGTGGGCGAGGACAAGCGCTATCCCACAGCGTGCGAGCGCTGCTCGGCGGCGTTGAGAGAAATCGAAAGTAGCAACCCGTAGCCGGCTCCCGGTTGCCAGGTTCGTTCCTGGATTGTTGCTGCAATGACGAACCGCGGACAGTGACCAACAACCATCGTGGCTGAATCCATCGCAGCGCAAGGTCGCAACTTCCCGCGGATCCTCTGCGGCATCATCGCGCTGGCCATTCTGGCAGTGGACCAGACCTCCAAGGCCATCGTCGCTCGATTGATTTCGGAACACGCGGTCGTTCCGGTCATCCCTGGCCTCTTCAACCTCACGCATACTAAGAACCCGGGCATCGCGTTCAGCCTGTTTGCCGATTCCCCCGCGCCCTGGAAAACGGCGCTGCTCGTCGCAATCTCCGCCGCGCTGCTGGCGGCGGTGGTGTGGTTGGTCATGAAATCCGGCCCGCTCCGCTGGATATCGGCGGTTGGCCTGGCGTTGATTGTAGGAGGCGCCGCCTCGAACCTCCTGGACCGCGTCCGCGCCGGGAGCGTGGTCGATTTCGTCGACGTATACTTCCGGACCTATCACTGGCCAGCCTTCAACGTGGCCGACAGCGCCATCGTTGTGGGAGCCGGATTCCTGATCGCGCATTACGTTCGGTCGCAATGAAGCCCTCGGAGTTCCTCCATCGCCGGTTGTCGCCTTCCGGGCCTGGAACCGGCTGCTGGGAAGCGGATTGAGTCAGACTTTCGAATTCGTTGTGCCCGAGGAAGACTCTGGGATGAGGGTCGATGTCTTTCTGGCGCGCCGCGTGCCGGAATTCAGCCGCACCCAGGTCCAGCGCTTGATTCGTTCCGGGCTGGTGAAGATCGGCGAGCGCGCCGCGGCGAAGGCCGGCGAAACGCTGACGGCGGGAGTAATCATCCAGGTCCGGGCGGAGCGCGAGGAAATTCGCGCTTCCCCGGAAGCCCTGCCAATCGAGATTGTGTATGAGGATTCCGATCTCGTCGTGGTGAACAAACCCGCCGGGATGGTGGTGCACGTCGGCGCGGGGGTAAAAAGCGGGACGCTCGTAAACGCGCTGCTCCATCAAATCGGCGAACTCTCGACGGAAGGTGGAGAGTTTCGTCCCGGAATCGTCCACCGGCTGGACCGCATGACGTCCGGGCTGGTGGTTGTGGCGAAAAACGATTTCACCCATCGCGCCCTCGCCGCGCAGTTCAAGGGCCGCGAGGTGCATAAGACCTATACGCTCCTCGTTCACGGGCGCGTGGCAAAAGATGCCGGCGAAATCTCAAAACCTGTAGGCCGTGACCCGGTTCGCCGCATTCGGATGAAGGCGGGAGGAATCGCGCCGCGCGAGGCGCTCACGCGATTCCGGGTTCTGCGGCGTTTCCCGCATTTCACCCTGGTTGCGGCCGAGCCGCAAACCGGGCGCACGCATCAGCTTCGCGTGCATTTCTCCGCGATTGGCCACCCAATTGTCGGTGACACGCTTTACGGTGCGCCTGGCAAGTTGAGTTTGATGGGAAGGGAAGAGAAGACCCTGGGACGGAATTTCCTCCACGCTTCGGCAATTGAATTCCAGCACCCGCGGTCGGGCCAGAAATTCCGCGCTGAGGCGCCGTTGCCGGCCGAACTGGATGGATTCCTCAAGACCGTCGCGACCGAGGATCGCTAAGGAGCCAACGATGAAGCTGTTGGATAACCGGATTTCACGCCGCGGGTTTCTGGCCGGGGGAGCGGCGTTGGCTGGTGCGACGGCGCTGAATGCCGGGCGGGCAAGTGCCGAGCCGGCGGCTCCGGATCTGCCGTTCGCTACGGCGCTCGAAGTGGCGCGCGCCATCCGCGGGCGGAAGGTTTCGTCGGTTGAGATTACGAGATTGATGCTGAGCCGCATCGAGAGGCTCAATCCGAAGATCAACGCGGTTGTCACCGTGACCGCCGAGGACGCGCTCAAACGAGCTCGCGCCGCCGACGAGGCCTGGGCGCGCGGAGAATGGTGGGGGCCTTTCCACGGCGTGCCCTGCACCATCAAGGACACGTTCGAGGTCGCGGGCGTGCGCACGACATCGGGCTCGGTTTCTCTGACCGACTATGTCCCCAAGCGCGACGCGGATGTTGTGGCGCGGTATCGCGCGGCGGGCGCGGTCATCCTCGGCAAGACCAACGTTCCCGAATTCGCCGGAGACTGGCAGAGTAACAACGACGTCTTCGGCACGACGAACAATCCCTGGGACCTGACGCGCACTCCGGGGGGGTCGAGCGGCGGCGAGGCCGCGGCGCTGGCGGCGGGGCTCACTTATCTGTGCGTGGGCAGCGACATTGGCGGGTCGATCCGCGTCCCGGCGCATTTCTGCGGAGTCTACGGGCACAAGCCGACGCTGAATGTCGTCTCGCGCGAGGGGCACATTCCGCCGCTGCCGGGGAGCCCTCCGCAAGGACCGACGGACCTTCCCGTCGCCGGGCCGATGGCACGCAGCGCCGCGGACTTGCAGGCGGCCCTCGAGGTTCTCGGCGGACCCACGGCGGAGGATTCCATCGCTTATCGCTGGTCGCTCCCGCCGGCGCGCGGCACTCGGCTGGCGGATTACCGCATCGGCTTCGTCCTCGATGATCCGCACTGCCGGCTTTCATCTGACGTTGCGAAAGTGCACGCGCAGGCAATCGAGCGCCTGCGAAAGGCCGGCGCGCGCCTCGAGGAGGGCTGGCCGGATGGAGTGGATCCCGCCGCCCAGTTCGAAACTTATCGCTACCTGCTCGATTCGTTTTTCGCCTTCCGCATGCGCGATGACCAGGAGGAAGAATTGCGCAAGCGAGCAATGAATCAGGACGGCAGCCAGGAAGCCTTCGAAGCGCGCGTGCTGACCGCGCCGCACAAATACTTCCAGGCCGCGGTCCGGCAGCGCATGGCCGCGCGCGCAGTCTGGCAGGGATACTTCCGCACGCACGACGCGTTTCTCCTGCCCACGGCATTCGTTCCTGCCTTTCCGCATGACCACAGCCAGCCCCAGGCGAAGCGGACGCTCGCCACGCCCGAGGGCCCGCGCCCTTATATGGATTTGCTCTTCTGGATGACCTTCGCCACGCTGACGGGGCTGCCTGCAACCGTCGCGCCCGTCGGCCTGACGACGGCGGGCTTGCCGGTGGGTATCCAAATCCTCGGTCCCTATCTTGAAGACGCGACGCCGATTGATCTTGCGGGAAAGCTCGCCGATGTTACGGGCGGCTTTCTTCCGCCCAAGGGATATGAACTGTCATCCTGAGCCCGCCGCGCCGGGCGAAGGATCTGCAGCAGTTCTGAGCGGCGCGGGAAATGCAGATTCTTCGCTTCGCTCAGAACGACAAATTTCTTGATGGTCTGTGTCCCAGCGAGTCGCCCCATGAAATGATTGACATTTGCGGCGGCTCCCTTATTCTTGAAATTGATGGCCAGCATTCAACAATTCGCCGAAGGCCTCGCTGCCATCCCGGAGAAGGATTTCACCCACGCGGGAGTGTTGGAATTCATACGCGCGAATCGCGTGGACGCGGCGACGCTCGCGCCTTATCTCTATTTTTCCGCGGAGCATTACACCCGCAACCTGATTCACAAAACTCCGCTGTTTGAACTCATCGCCATCTGCTGGGAATCGGGCCAGAAAAGCGCCATCCACAACCATCGCGACCAGAACTGCTGGATGGCGGCGGCCTACGGCAAGGTGATGGTTCATAACTTTCGACTCGTACGCAAAGATCCCTCCACCGGCTTCTGCGAGCTCGAATCGACCACCCAATTCGTCATCGACCCCGCGAGCCCGCAGGAAGTCGATCCCGCCGAGCCCATCCACCAGGTTGTGAATGCAGCGTCATTCAACTCGCGCGCCGTCACGCTGCACGTCTATTCCCGGCCGTTCGACACGTGCGAAGTTTACGAGCTGAAAGCCAAGCGCTATCAGGACGTGCAGCTCGTGAACACGAGCGAATACGGCGTTTTGAAGACGGATCAGAAAGTCGAGAAGGCCGTCCTCGCCTGAGCAAGCCGCACCCCGGTGACAAACAATCGCTAGTCGCTGCTTCGGCGCGGCGGTATAATCCGCTGCGTCTGCGTAGCGGCGAGTTTATCTCGCCAGGCTGGGGCAGAGTAAAGCCGCCTCTACAACGCGTTCACATCGGAGGAGAGGATTCATGTTCATCAAGGACTCGTTCAATCGGAGAGAATTCATGCGCCGCTCCGGGCTGGCGACGGCCGGGACCGTGGCGCTGAAATCGGGCAATAAAGTTCTGTGGGCGTCGGACCCGGGCCCGGCGTCCGTCGCGCCCAGCGACACGCTTCGCCTGGGAGTGATTGGCATCGGCGCGCGGGCGATTCAAGACACCGGCAGTTTTCTCACCGTCCCCGGCGTGGAACTGGTCGCCGCGGCGGACGTCTACAAATCGCGCCTCACGCGCGCCAAGGAAGTGTTTGGCGACAAGCTCGAGACAACGGGCGACTATCGCCGCATTCTCGACCGCAAGGATATCGACATCGTTCTGATCGGCACCTGCGACCACTGGCACAAGCGCCACGTCATCGACGCGATGGACGCAGGTAAAGACGTCTATTGCGAAAAGCCCATGACCTACAAGATCGAAGAGGGCTTCGAAATCGTGGACGCCGAGAAGCGCACGGGGCGGATTCTTCAGATCGGCAGCCAGTGGGTGAACTCGCCGCTCACTGACCTCGCCAAGAAGTGGATCGACGAGGGCCGCTGCGGTCAGATCACGCTCGTCAAGGCGTGGGAAAACCGCAACACGCCTTCGGGCGCGTGGTTCTATCCCATCGCGCCGGACGGCAACGAGCAGACCATCGACTGGAAGACCTGGCTCGGGCCCGCGCCGCAGGTCCCCTTCGACGCGCGCCGCTATTTCCGCTGGCGCTGCTATTGGGATTATTCCGGCGGCTTGCAGACCGACCTCGTTGTCCATCACTTGAACACGCTGCACTACCTGATGAAGGAAACCGCGCCGAAGAGCGCCATCACCTACGGCGACACCTATCGCTGGAAGAAGATTTATCCCGAGACGGAAGTCCCCGACGTCGTGCAGACGCTCTTCGAATATCCCAAATTCACCTACAACGTTTCGCTGACTCTCAACTCATCCGCCCAAGGTTTCGGCGCGTACTTCATGGGCACTAAGGGCACGGTGCAGGTGAGCGAGACGGAGTTGGCGTTCTATCCGGACGATCCGCTCGACGATTACGGATGGGTTGTGGCCGTCTGGCCGCAGAAATTGCAGGATGAGTTCGTCAAGGAGAACAACATCGTCGGCATCAATTCCGCCTGGTCGCCGGGAACGGCGCGCGTCAAGGGAGACGTCGAGCACTACAACATGGTCGGCGATCCCACCGACCTCCACGCCAAGGCATTCGTCGAGTGCGTGCGCGCGCGCAAGAAAAGTAAGGAAAGCGGCTGGGAAGGCCATAACGCCGCGCTCGGCGCGCACCTGGCGAATATGTCCTACCGCGCCGGAAGCAAGAAGGTCACGTGGGACGGGAAGAAAGCCACGGTCGTTTAGCGATTTGGTGATTGTAGGGGCACGCCCTGGCGTGCCCCTACACGGGCGCATTGCGCGCGATGGTTGTCATCCTGAGCGCAGCGAAGGATCTGCAGTTAGTGGGTGGCGCATACATCGTGCTCGCTGCGATGTGTGCGGTCAGCTTGGTCGCACACATGCCGAAGAGCGGCATGTATGCACCACCCGCGAGGATTCGGGCTGGCACCCTCACCCGGCTCGCCCGCCGCGGCGGGCTCACCACCCTCTCCCGGGGGGAGAGGGTCGGAATCGCGCGTTGAACTTTAGCCCTCTCCCACGGGGAGAGGGTGTCCCGATCTGATCGGGACGGGTGAGGGGCATTCTCATCCGCTGGGGTGTCCATCAGCCGACCGACATGAGCGCGGGTGGCGCTGATATCGCGCCGATTGCGATATCTGCGGCTATGAAAATCGCACACACCGCTCAAAGCGCTGTGTATGTCCAACGCCGCGCATATGAACTACCATCTTGAACTCTCCAGTAAGGTTGAAGTTTTTCGATGCCCTCGCTGCCGTGAGGTCATCAACACGAGTATGGATCGCTGCGGTTTTTGCGGAGTTGGCATCGACCGCTACGCAGCTCAGGAGGCTGTGGTCCTGCAAAGAAAAGTAAACCGCGCGATCGAAAACGCCAGCTACGCACGCATTCTTGCGGGCATCTTGCCGCTGATTTACATTGCAGGGGTCAAAGAACTCTCAACCCCCATCATTATCTGGGGAACAGTTCCGCTTTTAGTGGGTTTCCCGGTTCATTTGGCACGAGGCTGGTGGATGTACCGGCAGATCCCGCCGGGGGAGCCTGGGATTCGGAAGGCAAGGAATCATCTGATTCAAGCATTAGGCATATGGTTTCTTACAGGTGCCGCTTGGATCGTGGCATACGCAGTCGTCGGTTATCCGCCTCTCCCCCTATAGCGGGCATCTGGCCGGCGCAGACATCGCGCGATTTGCGATGCCGGCGCTCATCGCGACTCCAGCGCGGCCTGGAGCATGGCGCGGGTATAGCCGACGTTGAAGGCGTAGCCGATATACGACCCGCCGCCGGGGTAGCCCATCTTGAACCCGGCGAGATCCTTGTCGGCGTCGAGCCCGCGCGGATGCTCGGGATAAATCAGGCGCGGGTATTTCTGCCGGACCAATTCCTTCATCACCGCGAACATATCCACCTGGCCTTCGTCGAGGAAGACCTCGGTATATTTCTCGCGCGGCTTCTGGACGCGCACGTTGCGGAAGTGGACGTGGTTGATGCGGTCGCGCTCGCCGAAGTAGCGGCACACCTCGACCGGATCTTCGCCCAGCTCGCGCGTCACTCCGCAGTCGTAGGTGATCCCGTTGGCTTTACTCGGCACGATATCGATCAGCCGCTTCCATCCCGCGAGCGTCCCCATGATTTGCTCCGAGCCGCGGCTGGTGGGAGCGGGCGGGTCGTTGGGATGCAGAGCCAGCCGCACGCCCGACTCTTCGGCGATGGGAACGACGGCCTTGAGAAAATACGCGATGTTCGTCCACATCTCTTCGAGCGTGTGCGCGCCCTCGTCGGGTAGTGGCGGCAGGTCTTTGACGCGGTCGTAATCAAACGCCGTCATCCCCGCGCCCGCACGTCCGGTTTCGGCGTAGTAGCCCTCCACGATGCGGTGAGCGTAGAAGTTGTACTCGACCACCGGCAAGCCCACGCGCCCGGCGGCGCGGATGGATTGTCGGACCTTTTCGATCTCCTCGTCGCGTCCGGGCCGGCCGTAGATTGTCTTGGGAAATCCGTAGATCATCATGTTGCCGAGCGTGAGGCCGCCGGTCTTGAGCCGGTCCATCAAGGCGCGAATCCGCTCCTCGCGCCAGGGAATGGGCGGCCCGCCGGTGAGCACGTGGGAGACGCCAAGCTGCTTGATGCGGCGCATGCCGGCTTCCGTGGGCATGCGGTCGGCGTCGAGCCCCCCCGCTGCCAGGCCGCCTGCTCCGATTTCGAGGCAGATCCTGGGAATGCCGGAGCCTTCGCCGGGCATTTCCGCAAGGGCGGCACTGTGCGCCAGCTTCGGCAAGACGGCCGCCCAGCCGGCGGCTTTGATCATCTTTCTTCGGGAGAGTCGCGTGTTCATAAGCCAGACCTCGGAAGTCGAGTTATTCTGCATCGAGGTTGGAAGTGTAAGCGTCGGCGCCTCCGCGTGCAAGGGAACCTGGGGCGCCGGGCGGAGGGGCCCCGCGGTCCGGGGCGCCACAGATTTTTGTTGACAACAGCGGGCAAAGAGGATAGGCTACAGATTAGTATTTGAGGAGGCTTCAGCGTGGGAGGCTTCGACAGTGCCGGCCGCGCCCAGCGTGCGGGCGGGCCGAGAGTTGAAGGCTACATGTGAAGGCTATTGGCGGCAACGGGCGTGGCTTGGAAGACAGGATTATATAAAGCAAGTGAGGCAAAGCTGGTAAGCAAGTGAAAACAGGCAGCTTGTATAAAATGCCCGACAAAACGAACCTGTCGCGCTTATCCCTCCCCTTTTCTTCGGGTTAGCTTTGATTTTGGGGGCTAAAACGACTATGATTCGCCCGTCCAAAAACCGCGTCCTTGGACCATTCCTTATCGCCGCATATTGCTTCCTCGCGGGGTGTCTGATGGCGCAAACTCCTTCCCAAGTCCGCGTGCTTTACGTGGGAGATTCTTCGGTAACGACGGGGACGGTGAGCGCCTCGAGCAATTTCTCCTACGACCAGCGCGGTGTGGCGATCGAAAATGCCGCCCAGAAGATCATCGACGCCTGGCGACGGAATCCGCGCTACGACGTCACCTACATGACCGGCTGGGACGCCCTGGCGAAATTCCCCGAGACCCCCGCGGCGCTCAAGGCTTTCGATGTGGTCATCCTGAGCGACGTGGACAGCGACTCGATCGTGCTCTATCCGACGGAGCGCTCAAATCGCGCGCCCATGGGGCCCAACCGCCTGAAGTCGATCCGGGATTACGTCTGGCAGGGCGGGGCGCTGGTGATGATCGGCGGCTATGCGACGTTTGTCGGGCGGCACAACGCCGGCAACTGGCACGGCACGCCGGTCGAAGAAGCGTTACCGGTCGATTGCCTGGCCGTGGACGACGACCGCGCGGAAACTCCCGAGGGCGTGACGGTCGAGGTCAAAGACCCCAAGCACCCGATCATGAAAGGCATCGAATGGTCGCCCAGCCCGATCTTTAACGGCTATAATCGCGTGAGCGTGAAGAAGGCGGGCAAGGTGCTGGCGACGATCAAGGAGACGGGCGACCCGCTCATCGTCGTGTGGACGTTCGGCAAGGGCCGGGCGATGGCCTTCACGTCCGACATCGCCCCGCACTGGGGCGCGGGCTTTCAGGAGTGGAAGTACTACGAGCAGTTCTGGAGCCAGGCGCTCGACTGGCTTGGATCGAGATAACTTGTTCAGGTAATCTTCAGATTGAAATCAACCGGAGGGGATATATGAGGCGAGTGCTTCTCAGTGCATGGATTATTGTGGCAGTTGTTGCATCGGCAGGAATTGCCTCCGCGCAGCGGAACCCGCGCGCGACGGCCAAGCTGGAGGTGAAGGGCCAGGCGGTCTCGGTCGAATACGGGCAGCCGTCGCTCAAGGGGCGCACGGCGCAGCAGTTGCTCGGCCAGTTGGCCCCCGGCGAAGTGTGGCGGCTGGGCGCGGACAAGTCCACCACCTTTTCAACCGGCGCGGACCTGGTGTTCGGCGACTTGACGGTTCCCAAGGGTGACTACAGCCTCTGGGTGCGAAAGGAAGGGGACGGCTGGAAGCTGGTTTTCAACAAGCAGCACGGGCAGTGGGGGACCGAGCACAACCCGGCTCAGGACCTGGGATCAACCCCCCTGAAGGAAAGCAAGGGCGAGAAGTCCGAAGAAAAGGTCACGATCGCCCTGGCCAAGGAAGGCGACGGCGGCACCCTCAACATCCAGTGGGGCGACCAGGTTTTGACCACCAGTTTCAAGGCGAAGTAACTGAGGGGTCTTCGCTTAGGGTTGCATCAGCCCGGCGGAAGGAGGGCGCGGTCTGCTTTTCGCCCGCCGGGGATTCTTTCCGAAAAAATGATGCAACTTTTTCGCCCGCTTCGGTGTCCAATCAGCTTGTAGGTCAACTCTACGGGAGCGAACAAAAAGCATGGTTATTATCGCTGTGGTGGGTGGTTTGTTTATCGGCGGCGCGCTGTTTGCGGTGCTCAAGAACAGCGGCGGTTCGGATAAGAAATACACGAAACTCGACATCGGCTAGCTTTCGGGATTGCATCCGGGCGGAATCCTTCCTCTTCGGGCTCTCCTTTCACCACGACTGGCGCGGGTTGGCAAACGGTCCGGCAGGCGCTGGGGTGTCCCGGCGCGATCCTGAGTGGCGCGACTTCGCGCGGTTGGCTTCGACCTTGCTGATTGCTCCCAGGGCAGAGCGCTTACTCCTTTTGCTTCTTCTGTGTCTCCCGGCGGCGGGCGCCGCGCAGTCGCCCGGGGCCATCGTTGGGCCGAATGTCACCGACGCCCCGGCGGCTGCCTCAAATTCCCCCGGAGAGGTCGACCGCAAGGTCTCCTGGAAACTTCTCCCTTCCAACGTTGTTCACGACCAGAAACCCATCTGGCTTTTTCCCGTGCGCGTCGCGCAGGGAAAGCACCTGAAGCCGGCGCTGGCGTTTGTGCTGGCGACCGCGGGGCTGGTGGCTCTCGACCCGCACGACACGCCATACTTCCGGCGGACCGACACCTTTCAGGACTTCAACCGCGTCTTCAGCGGGCGGAACACGGCTCTTGCCAGCGCGGTCTTCCCGCTTTCGTTTTACGCAGTCGGCCTGGCGCGGAGAGACCGTTACGCGCAGAACACCGCGCTCCTGGCCGGCGAAGCGGTGCTGGATTCCGAGTTTGTCACCCTGGTCATGAAGAATGTCGACCGTCGCCTGCGCCCGAGCGACATCTCGCCCCAGGGCGATTTCTCACACACCTGGTTCAAGTCGCACGGGCGGTTCATCAGCGGGCGGGGGAGTTTTCCTTCCGGCCACACAATTGCCGCCTTCTCCGTGGCGACGATTTTTGCCGAGCGCTACAAGCGGCATCGCTGGGTGCCGTGGGTGGCGTATCCGCTCGCGGGCCTGGTCGGGTTCTCACGCGTCCCGCTTCAATCGCATTTCCCCTCCGACGTTTTTGCCGGGGCGGTGCTGGGCTATTCGATCAGCCGGTTCGCCGTCCTTCAGCAAAGGCCCTAGAAGCCGTTGTAAAACCTGGCTTAGTCTCTTGTCAGGGCACGGCTTCAGCCGTGCCGGGCCGATGTCTTCACGGCAGCGGCTTCAGCCGCTGAGGGCCAACCAGGCACCTCAGGGGCTCTTGACGTTGCGGAACGTCCCATCCTTCTTGGCATTGGTGGGATAGTAGGCCAGGGTGTACTGGTTGCGGATGTCGCGGGCAATCTGCACGCACGTCGCTTCCACTTCTTCCAGCGACTTGGGGAAATACGCCTGTCCGCCGGTGGTCTGCACGACTTTCTCCAGGACTTTCTGAGCGCGGCGGGCGCTGGCATGGCGGATCTTGAACAACCCGCCCGGCTCGTCCGACCCCAGCAAACCGATGGCATAGATGACGGTATTGGATTTCTGCGCGCTGCGCAGCAGCTCGTCGAGGGAGTAACGGCTGGCATTGTCTTCGCCATCGGTGATGGCGAGCACGACCTTCTTATCGCGGTTGCCCAGCTTGATGTGATCGAGCGAGGCGTAGAGGGCGTCGTAGAGCGCCGTGCCGCCGCGCGAGTCGATCTTGTCAAGCGCCGCCTTCAGTTCCTCGATATTGGCGGCAAAATCCCCCGGCGTGTCGAGGTAGTAGACATCGTTGAAGTTGACGACGAAAACCTGATCCTGGGGATTCGACGTGCGGACAAACGTCACGGCGGCGGAATTGACCGCGGGACGCTTCTCCTTCATGCTGCCGCTGTCGTCGATCACGATGCCCATGGTGACGGGAATGTCGGCATGGGAAAACACCGAGAGCTTTTGCGGCACGCCGTCCTCGTAGACGCGGAAGTTTTCCTGGCGGAGGTTGTTGACCTGCCGGCCTTTCTTGTCGAGCACCGTGGCGTGCAGCACCACGAGGTTCACGTCGACGTTGATGGTGTATTCGTCGCGCTTCTTTTCGGGCGCGGGAGCCGGCGTCGCGGTCTGGGGCGCCTGGGCACGCAGCAGCGTGGACAGACCCATCACCGCGCCGGCCAGAGCAATTCTGTAAGTCTTTGCGTTCATATTCACTTTACTGGCTTGGGGCATAATATCCCGTGCGGGCGTAAACCTGGAGAGGCGGTAGGCCCTTGGGCGGATTGAGCTTGACGCGAATGCGCCGCCAGCGGCCGTCGCGGACCAGGTTCGACGGCTTGTACCCGATCACGTACTGGTTGCGCAGCTCGATCGAAATCTTCTCGGCGATATCCGGCAACTCGTTGGCGTCTTCGACGCTGAACATGCGGCCGCCGGAGACCTCGGCCAGTTCCGCCAGCAAGCTGGGCCCGCGAGCCTCTTCGGGCGTCCGCGAGCGCGCGCTCAAAGGCTCGAAAATTCCCACCGCGTAGATCTGCACGTCGGATTCCTTGACCGCCCTTTTGACGTCGTTCTCGGTGTACCGGCTGTGATTGTCGCCGCCGTCGGAAATCACCAGCAGCGCCTTGCGGGTCGTGCTCGCCTTCTTGGTTTCGCTGAGGCCGAGATAAATGGCGTCGAGCAGCGCGGTCTTGCCCCCCGATTTCACGAAAATCAAGCGATCCTGCACGTTTTCGAACTTCGACGTGAAACCCGAAATCAAGTTGGGTCTCTCGCTGAAGTTGATGAGCATAAACTCATCCTGGGGGTTAGATGTCTTGAAAAACTGCAGCGCTGCCTCCTTGGATTTTTGAATCTTGTCCCCCATCGATCCACTGGAGTCGAAGATCATGCCCACCGAAATGGGCGCGTCTTCGGTGGAGAAGGTCGCGATCTGCTGCTCCACTTTCTCGTCGTACACCTGGAAGTTCGACTGGTCCAGCCCCGTCACGATGCGGTCGAAAGGGTCGGTGACCGTCACATTGACGACCACCATGTTGACGTCGACCTGGATGGGCGACGGGTGGATCGCACCCTGCTGGACGCGGATTTGCGCGCCCGGCGTCTTATCGGGCGGAGCGGGCGGGGGATCGTCACTGGCCGGAACCCGCAAGGCGGCGGCGCTGCAGAGCGCCATCGCGACAGCGCCTAGCGCCCCAAGCCGACACGCGCATTGTCGGAGGCGTGGTCTCGTGCTGGCGACCTTCCCGTCCATACCGGATCTGTTGACACGCCTGCGCCGATTATCGACACCGATAGGGTGTCATCCGCGCTCCATTCTAACACAGTTGCACGGCGGAGGCCGTTGGCGGGGGAATCTTCCCTGTAACAAGTCTGTCTCCTTTTTGTTAATTCCTCGGGGAGTTTTTTCGTTGACAGCCTCGCGGCCTTGGACGGATAATTGCGCGTACCGAATCCTGCCGTGCAAGAATTTCTTCGGTACCAGCAAATTATTCAGGCGCTTTCCGGAATTGCCGGGCGCGCTCGAACAGGCCGTTGGGACAACACCACCAAACCGACATCATAATTTCAGGAGGCGTATGGGTGCCAAGTACATCTTTGTGACCGGGGGTGTGGTCAGTTCGCTGGGGAAAGGTCTGGCTTCGGCGTCGATCGGGTGTCTGCTCGAAGCGCGGGGTTTGAAAGTCTCGCTCTTGAAATTTGATCCATATCTCAACGTTGATCCCGGCACGATGAGCCCCTTCCAGCATGGGGAGGTCTTCGTTACCGACGACGGCGCCGAGACCGATCTTGACCTGGGTCACTACGAGCGATTCACTCACGCCCGCATGTTGCGCGACAACAACTGCACCGCCGGGCGCATCTACGAAACCATCATCACCAAGGAGCGGCGCGGCGACTACCTGGGGAAAACCGTGCAGGTGATTCCCCATGTCACCAACGAAATCAAGGCCGCCGTCCGCAAAATCTCGACCGACGTGGACGTCGCCATCGTGGAAGTCGGCGGGACGGTCGGAGACATCGAGTCCCTTCCGTTTCTCGAAGCCATCCGGCAAATGCGCCAGGAGCAGGGGCGCGACAACGTGGTGTTCGTGCACCTGACGCTGGTGCCGTTCATCGGCGCCTCGGGAGAGCAGAAGACCAAACCCACCCAGCATTCCGTCAAGGAGCTGCGCGCCATCGGCATTCAGCCGGACATCCTCCTCTGCCGCACGGACCGCTTCCTTTCGCCGGACATCAAGGCGAAGATCGCGCTATTCTGCAGCGTTCCGGAAGAAGCCGTCATCACCGCCAAAGATGTCGGCGACATCTACGAAGTCCCCCTGGTCCTGGCAAGCGAAGGTTTGGATCTGCAGATACTGCGCTGCCTGAAACTGCAAACGGCGGAGCGGAACATGCAGGCGTGGACGGACCTTGTCGAGCGCATCCATCATCCCGCCGGCGAGGTCACGATTGGAATTGTGGGCAAGTACGTGGAGTTCCAGGACTCCTACAAGAGCCTGAACGAAGCGCTCTCCCACGGCGGCATGGCCCACAACGTCAAAGTGAACGTGATCTGGGTCGAGGCCGAAGGCCTGGAAGGCGAGCGCTGGGAAACGCAGCTGGAAGGTCTCGACGCGATCCTTGTCCCCGGCGGCTTCGGCAAGCGCGGGATCCCCGGCATGCTGCGCGGCATCCAGTTCGCGCGCACTCATAAAGTCCCTTACTTCGGCATCTGCCTGGGCATGCAGTGCGCGGTGATTGAGTACGCCCGGAACGTTTGCGGGCTGGAGGGCGCGGACAGCTCGGAGTTTGATCCGGCGACTCCGCACCGCGTCATTTACAAACTGCGCGAACTGCGAGGCATCGACGAGCTGGGCGGAACGATGCGCCTGGGGGCGTGGACGGCGCGGCTGAAACCGGGGTCCTTCGCCGCCCGGGCTTACGACGCGCTGGAAATTTCCGAGCGCCACCGGCACCGATACGAATTCAACCGCGAGTACGAGGAGACGCTGGTCGCGCAGGGGCTCGATATCACGGGCGCGACCCCGGACGGAACCTACGTCGAGATCGTCGAGATTCGCGATCATCCCTGGTTTCTCGGCTGCCAGTTCCATCCCGAATTCAAGTCCCGGCCCTTGGCGCCACATCCCCTGTTCAGGGCCTTCATCGGCGCGGCGGTCGAGCACCGCAAGAGGCGCTTGAGCGTCGGCGGCGCGGAGGCCGCAAGCTCGCAGCCTGTCGAGGCTCGCGACGCCGCTCCGGCATCCACCTCAACGGCTCAGACAGCGAGCGATGCTGCCGGCATGGACGCCTGACATGAGTGCTACAGTCCGCATCGGGAAGCTAAACGCCGGCCCCGGCGCCCCTCTGTTCCTGATCGCCGGGCCCTGCGTCATCGAAAGTGAGCGGCACGCCTTCAAGATGGCCGAACGGCTCGCCGCCGCGGCGCGAAAAATCGGTGTGCCGTTCATCTTCAAGGCCTCCTACGACAAGGCCAACCGCACGTCGCTCGATTCCTATCGCGGCCCGGGGCTCCAGCGAGGGCTCGAAATCCTGGCGGGGATCAAGAAGAAATACCGCGTCCCGTTGCTCACCGATGTCCACGAGGTTTCTCACGTCGGGCCCGCGGCGGAAGTCTGTGACGTCATCCAGATCCCCGCCTTTCTTTCGCGGCAAACGGACTTGCTGGTGGAAGCGGGGCGCTCGGGCGCGGCGGTCAACATCAAGAAAGGCCAGTTCCTTTCGCCCTGGGACATCCGTCACGCCATCCATAAAGTGGCGAGCACGGGCAACCACCGCATCCTGATCACGGAGCGGGGAACATGCTTCGGCTACAACAATCTGGTGGTGGACGTGCGCGGGCTGGCGGTGATGAAGGAATTCGGCTATCCCGTCATTCTCGATGTCACGCACGCTCTGCAGTTGCCGGGAGGCGAGGGAACGCGCAGCGGTGGCCAGCCACAGTTCATTGAGCCGCTGGCGCGGGCCGGCGTGGCGGCGGGCGTGGACGGGGTCTTCATGGAAGTGCACGACCGGCCCGCCCGGGCGCTCTCCGACGGCTCGAACGCCTTGTCCCTGTCGCGGTTTACACCCTTGGCCTCCAGGCTTCGCAGCCTGGGGCGCCTGGTCCGCCGCCTGAATTCGTAAGGCGCGGTGAAGCGTACCGCGGCCTTTTGTCGCCTCCCTAATCATCAGGATTGACGATGGCGTCGATATAAGGTAGGTATAGCGATGGTGGCCGCTCGGAGCGGCCCGAAATGGCATTCTCGATCCGCAATCTGAAAATCCGCCAGCAGATTCTGCTTGTCACATTCCCTCCGCTTTGTGTCCTGCTGTGCGCTATCGCGCTGCTTTTCTATTCTTACTGGATGGCCCTGCACGCTAACCGCGGCACTCGCCAGTCGCTCGAAAGCATCGCGCAGAGCGAGGAGTTGTTGCGCCACGTCAGCGAGATGTACATGGGCGTGCGGGGATTTATCTTCACCCAGCAGGCCGCCTCGCTGACGCTTTACGAGCAGGCTGCCTCCACCATCCCGGGCGACATCGCCAACCTGCGGGAACTCGAATCGGGCTCCGCCGCGCAGACGGCTGAGGTCAACGCCCTTTCCGACGCCCTCTCGCGTTTTCAGGCTGATTTCGCCAATCGGACGATCAGCCGCATCAATCGCGGGGTCACGATCGATGCTCCCCTCACCTTGAGCGAGGGGGACCGGCGCATGGCCGCGCTGCGGCAGATGATCGAAAAGCTCCTGCAGGAGGACCACGCCGAGAACCTCAAGGCGATGATCGAGGAGGAGCAGCAAATGCGCCGCATGGTCATGGTGGCGCTGGGCGTGGCGATTCTGGTGGGCGTCATCGTTTTGCTGGTCACTCGCGAGGTGACGGGCCTGCTTGTGCAGCCGGTGCGACAGATGATCGAGGCCTCGGAGCGCGTCAGCCGTGGCGACTTCCGGGTCGCCCTCCCTCCGGCCGCGGACAACGAGTTTGGAATCCTCTCGCAGAGTTTCTCCCACATGACTTCCGCGTTGCGTCAGGAGCGCGAAGAGATGGCCTCGTTGAACCGCTTTTCCGAGGCGGTGACGCAGTGCACCTCGGAAGGCGAAATCTACGACCACGTACTCTTTTCGATCCGCGAGCGATTTCATCCGCACCAGGTCATCATCTTCAAACTCAACCCCGAGGAGAATCTCCTCGAAGCCGTCGCGACGCTCGTCCCGCTTCCCGACGAATTGCGTGATTGGCCGGTCATCGCCGAGCCGCACAACTGCAAGGCGGTGCGCACGGGGCGCCACTTCCGCGTCAACGATGTGAGCGTCGAGCCGCCCTGCCCCTCGAAATTTGTTATCCCGGGGGAGGGAAGCTATTACTGCGGCCCGCTCATCGCCGGCGGCGTCATCATCGGCGCCGTGCGTGTCGAAGGCATCAAAGACTACTGGTCGACGGAGCGCGAAAGCCTGCTGGAAAGCTACCTGAGCGGCGCGGCTTCGGCGCTTTCGAACCTCCGCCTTCTCGAAACCACCAAGCAGCAGGCCAATGTCGACGAACTCACGGGGATCTATAACCGCCGCTTCCTGGAAGAGTACGCGCGCAAGCTCCTGGCGATGGCGCGCCGCAAAGGCCAGCCGCTCGGCGTCATCATGATGGACCTCGACCACTTCAAGGAATTCAACGACGTTTACGGTCACGAAGTGGGCGACCGCATCCTTCGCCATTTTGCCAAGACCGCCACCCAGGCGATGCGCGAGGCCAACCTCGCCGCGCGCTACGGGGGCGAGGAATTCGTCGTTGTCCTGCCGGAAACCGACGCCCAGGGTTGCATGCGCCTCGCGGAGCGCATTCGCATGGCCGTCGAGCGCATGGTGGTGCCTTCGGGGACCGAAAAGCCGCTTCCGCAACTGACCGTCAGCCTCGGTATTGCCGTCTACCCCGAGCACGGGCATTCGCTGGAAGAACTCCTCCAGGCATCCGACAAGGCGCTCTACGAATCCAAGCGCGCCGGACGCAACCGCGCCACCATCTACGTACCCCAGGAAGAACCTGCCTCCTGAGGGCTTGCCCCGGAAGTGTGCTATCATCCACGGCTCTCGTGCTCCAGCCATGAGCCTTGAAACGGCGCGCAAAGTCCTCGAGATCGAAGCCCGAGCCCTCGGCGAACTTCTCGGTCGCCTGGACGAGCGGTTCGTGCGCGCCGTCGAAATCCTCTTTACCTGCCGCGGCCGCGTGGTGGTGACCGGCATGGGGAAGTCGGGGATTATTGCGCAGAAGATCTCGGCCACTTTTTCGAGCACCGGCACGCCGTCATTCTTCTTGCATCCGGCCGAGGCGATTCACGGCGACCTGGGGCGGCTGGTTGCCGATGACGTCGTCGTGGCGCTTTCCTACAGCGGCGAGACGGAGGAGATCCTGCGCCTGCTCGATTCGCTCAAACGCCTGGGCATCCCGCTCATTACCTTGACGGGAAATCCCGCTTCGGTGCTGGCGCAGACCAGCGACGTGGTCATCGACGTGAGCATCAGCGAGGAGGCGTGCCCGCTCGGCCTCGCGCCCACGGCTTCAACCACGGCGATGCTCGCCATGGGTGACGCGCTGGCAATGGCGCTGCTCGAGAAGCGCGGCTTCAAGGAAGAGGACTACGCGGCGCTTCACCCGGGCGGCGGGCTGGGCGTTAAGTTGCGCCGCGTCGAGAACGTAATGCACACGGGTGACGCCGTTCCGCGCGTGGCGCCGCAAACTGCGGTTCCCGACGTCATATACGAGATGAGCAAAAAAGGTCTGGGGCTGGCGACCGTCGTCGAGAGCGATGGCCGGCTGGTGGGATTCATTTCCGACGGTGACTTGCGGCGCTTTTTCCAGAGGGAAGGGAACCACGCGCTCGGCATGACGGCCTCTGACTGCATGACGCGCACCGCGACCACCATTACCCGCAACGAGCTCGCCACCAAAGCGCTGAACTTGATGGAAGGTCGCAAGATTACCGCGCTGCCGGTCGTCGACGCGGCGGGGAAGCTCGAAGGCGTCGTGCACATTCACGACTTGTGGCAGACGGAAATGTTTTAAGAGCAGTGATCAGTTGTCAGTGGCCAGTGGTCAGTGAAGAGCGCATCCTGCGGTTTGCCGTCGTTGCCGATAGCTGACGGCTGATAGCTGAAAGCTGAAGGCCAACATATGCTCCTCTCACGTAAACAGCTTCGCGCGCGCGCCCGCAAGATCAAACTGCTGCTGATGGACGTCGACGGTGTCATGACCGACGGCCGGATCTATTACGTGCCGAACCCGAAGGGCGGGCTGTTTGAAACCAAGACCTTCAGTTCCCGCGACGGCCTGGGCATCCGCATGGCACACGCCGCGGGCCTGAAAACCGGCATCATCACCGGCCGCGGCTCGCCGGTGATCGAGCGCCGGCTGGAAGAGCTGGGAATGGATTTTCTTCAGCAGAACGCCCTCGACAAGATCAAGCCTTACGAACGGATCCTGCGCGCCGCCGGGCTGAGCGACGAAGCGGTCGCGTACATCGGCGACGACATAGTTGACCTGCCTATCCTGGAGCGTGTCGGCCTGGCGGTGGGCGTCGCGGACGGTGACCCCATCCTCCGCCGCCACGTGCACTACTGGACGCGCAGCCCGGGCGGCGTCGGCGCCGTCCGCGAAACCATCGACCTGATCCTCACCGCGCAAGGCCTGCCGCCGCGGGCGGCGCTGCGACGGTTACTGCGCGAGCTCCGCGAACCCTCCAAGTAGGCTCCACATTTGCGGGTTTGCAGACTGGAGGGTGTGGGCGAAAGAATGTAGTTACAATTGGAGCTACACCGTGCTACCATGAAATTCGAGTGGGACGAAGAAAAGAATCGGACCAACATCCGCAAGCACGGCTTTGACTTTGCCGATGTTGAGGAAATCTTCCGAGGTCTCCTCCTGGTGCGGCCGGACACGCGCGAAGATTACGGCGAGACCCGGTGGCAAGGGATCGGGTTGCTCGGGGATTGCCCGGTCGTCGTGGTATTCACGGAGCGGGAGCCGGACATTATTCGAGCCATTTCACTGCGAAAGGCGAAGAAACATGAACAAGCGGCGTTCGAAGCAAGGCTCAAAGACCGACTGGAAGCGGATTAATGCGATGAAAGACGAGCAGATCGACGTTTCGGATAATCCGGAGCTTGATCACCGATTCTTTGACGAAGCAATCCTCTGGCCGGGCCCCAAGAAACAAATCACTCTGCGCCTGGATCCCGACGTCCTGGACTTCTTCCGGAAACAGGGACGCGGTTACCAGTCGGCGATGAACCTTGTCCTCCGTGAGTACATGAAGGCCCGCCGGCGAGCGCGGTGACCCGATTGCCGTCGACCTGAAAGAGTTCATGCCCTGGCAGAGGGCAAATGCAGATTCTTCGCTTCGCTCAGAATGACACCA
>JBHGBD010000005.1:0-283846 GCA_041946825.1 Terriglobia bacterium
TTCAGGAAAAGGGCCGGGGAGGAGGTTGGTTTACTCGCCCCCGCCCGAGATTGCGTAGCGGTTTCAATCACGGTGCGCAGCGGCGCGAAGCGGGGAGACTGGAGATGCGTAAGGTTGGTCACCGGAAGCGAGACAACATGTGCAGCGTGCCTCAAGCGGCGCCACGGAATTGGAAGTTGCCCGTCTTATAATGTTGCCGTTTCGGCTTCACCGACCCTGCTGACCCTGGTGCCCAAGACCGCCTTGCCTCGTGTGGGCTGGTTGTTTGAGACCGAGCCGATTGAAGAACTCCCGACTACTGATTCGCCCGATCAGTGGCCGTGAGCTCTCTAACGCCGTGCTTTGTTTGGCTTGCCGCGAGGGCAGGGCTGGATTTGTGTGCGGTATGTGTGCAGCGAATCAATGAAGCTCCAGCTGGATGGGGTCCGGAGCATCTTGGGAGTTATGATTGCTGGCTAGCCGAATGCTTAATCGACCGAAATGTCGATGTGGCGCTCGACCATGCAAGGTGGATACTGGGGGGAAAGCTGCCCCGCCAAACTCGCCACTTCCGCTCGTCAATGGCTTGCCCAAAAAACTGGACCTCTGGCTCAACGTAACAGCCTGATTCCGTAAGGGCTGATCTGTGGGGATTGTGCTGCCCAGAATCAGATATTTGTGAGCATGGAGGGCATTGAGTCCACAGGCCGACGATTATTTTGGTGGAATCGGCTGGCAGGTCGGTGCCCTTTGTCACTGCCATGAAAGGGGCTTATGGGGCTTCTTCAAACCTGCGTAAAACTTCAGAAAAAACCTACGTAGTCGAGCTTGGAGGACCGGCAGGAGCAATCTGGCCGCGATCCAAGCAATTCAAACTTGATTCTAGGCAACTTGAAAGCAACTGGTCTGGGAGACTACAAAGGGGGCAAGAGGAACTCCGCCGTGCGAGGGGTCGCGTAAATGATCGCAGACCAGGCTAAACGAAATGGCGAAGGCTCGGACGTCAAGGTAAGATATTGACGTAGCGCTGCTTTGAATGGCCGGAGCATACGGCGACTCCCAGAAAGGAGGTCAGCCATAAAATTCGGCAGAGTAACTGACATACAATTCAAGTCGCCAGGAGGACTTAGCAACCAGTACACGACCATAGACGGCGGCGTCTAAGCGACGTGGTTTGATTTGCGGAGGATGCCAGTTCGTGTAAATTGTGAGGTCGCATACGAGACCGGCAGCGATCCTGATTTCAGATGTCCTACCGCCAGGATTCTGCGAATTACCAGGCAGAACCGATAGAGGGAAGAAAAAATGGCAACTTATGCGGCGGGAGATTTCGTTAAAGCTGAATTCCGTGATGATAAGACTGGCGAAAGCGAATGGATGTGGGTGCGCGTGGAACGCTGTGACGACGGGAATCGCCTATTGTTTGGGCGACTCGACAGTCAGCCGGTCGTGTTCGCGGATGAACTTGAACTGGGTCAAGAAATCGCTGTGAGCTTTGACAGGGTCCGTGACCACAAAAAACCTCAAGATTTCTGAAGTGCGGCGCAGAGGCAGTCGAGCAAGGGAACGGTGTATGATGACCGCGAAGAATAAGAAAGCGGCAAGCTGCAAGAGCCTGTTCAGGCAGATTTCTAAGGTTCATCTTGTAGTGCCCCCCTCTAAAACTGGACACGCGATTTGGGTATGATCAGGGCCTCTTCAAAGGAGGCTAAGATGGGCAGGAGAGCGTGTGTGGATCGATCCCCTGAGCAGAAGTTGGAAATCGTCTTGGAGGGGTTGAAGAGTGGGAACATTGCGGAGACTTGTCGTCGATATCAGATTGCTCCGAATCTGTACCACCGTTGGAACGACGAAGGTCTGCAGGGAGCGAGCGCGGCGCTTGGGGGGAGAAGCGCCCCGGCGGTGGAAAACGAAAAAGACCGGCGTATTCGCCAGTTGGAGCGTTCGCTCGGACGGAAGGCGCTGGAGATCGAAATCCTAAAAAACGTCGTGGGGGAGTGAACTGCGGTGACGTTCACTCCCAGGCGCGGGAGATGGTGGCGCAGGGCTACAGGAAGAAGATGGTGGCCACCGTGCTGGAGATTAGCCGTTCGAGCTTGTATTACTGCCAGCGGCCACGCGGCAGCCGGGCGGACTGGCGCTGGGACGCTCAGATCGTGGTGGTTTGCGGGGCGAAGCCGGCCCATGGTTACCGGCGTGTCGCCCGGTGGCTGACGCGGAAGGACGGGTTGGCGGTGAATCGCAAGCAGGTGCTACGGGTGATGCGGGAGCAGGGTTGCTGGTGCCTTCGCGACGACTGGGGGCGCGACGACGCAAGGTGTGGGGACGTGTCGAAGCTTCCCGGCCCAACCAGATTTGGCAGGCAGACCTGACGAAAGCCTGGGCAGGATCGCTGGTCGGCTGGGCGTACCTGGTCTCGGTGATCGAATGCTGCACGCGGGAGATCGTGGGCTGGGAACTGTCGAGTCGCTGCCGGACGGAAGAAGCTCTGGCGGCGGTCGAGCGGGCGGTCCTGGAGCGGCTTCCGGCAGGCAGTCGCGGGGCCGACTTTACCCTCACCACGGATAACGGCACGCAGTTCACTTCCACCCGCTTCCTGGAAACCTTGGCGCGGTCGGGGATCACGCACCGGCGCACGGCTGATCATCACCCGGAAGAAAACAGCTACATCGAACGCTTTCATCGCAGCTTGAGGGAAGAGGGAGTCGGACTGGCCGAATACCGGGATCTGAAAGAGGCGCGGCAATACATCGGGCGTTACATGCGGGAGTACAAACACGACTGCCCGCATCGAGGACTGCGGGACGGCACTCCTCGAAAAGCCTATGTGAGCTCTGCAAGTGACCTAGAAAATCGGGCTCTGAGTGTCCAGTTTTGAGGGGGCGCCACAAAACCGATCGCTAAGTCCGGCTAAATGCTATGTTGCTACGGAAATGTGGTTGGGATAATAGGTTCTATTCGAATTCCTATAATCTATGGGCGTAGCGTTGGAGCGTCACGTAGGAAACTAAGCTACTTATGTCCTAACACCCAACTGGAGCGAAATGGTGCTTCACTCAAAGCTCCACCTATGGACAAACCATTCTCGCAACTGCACAAGGATATTTCATAAAGACGACTGGGTGACGCGAATCAAGGCAGCACTGTGATGTGGACCTGCGGACTGGATTAATTCCGTCAGGTGGTGGCGCTGACTTACAGAGAGCTCGGAGTCCTTAGACCGAGCAATTACCGTCGAACCACCTCCAAACCCAAGTTCAGCGGCGGATTGCCGAACGCACACACTACTCCTCCCGTTCTTGAGGCGGGTTCGAGTTGAAGGGCGACGCTGCTTTCTGATGTCGCGCGGCGCGTCAGCCTTCTAGGCCGCCTCGCGGCGCCGAAGTCTGTCAATTCCAGGAAACTGCCACTACGGTCGCCGAGGCGATCAGTTGACGGACGAAGTCGCTCAACCGGGCAACACTGGGAGAGCGAACTCTCAAACCGATTTCAATGTTCTCATGAAGGCCGTGAAGGGAGAAGTTCGCGCTGGTGACCAGTGCCGTTTCCTTGTCACAAATGAGCAGCTTCGCATGCAGACTGGCCATTTCATCGTCGTCGCCTTCCCATCCGTAAACAGCAGGTGGTCGACCCGCTCCCCACAAATGACGCAATTGGGAAATACAATGTTGCATGCGATTCCCAATGATCGTAACTGCCAAGCCGCGTTGACGAGCTTGGGACATGCGTCGAACAAATTCTGATGCTCCGGCCGTGAAGACATATCCAACGACGACAATTTCGTTGCGAGCTTGCTGAACCATCTCGACCATCGTTGCGAAAGTCGCGCGCACAGGAACCGCAAACTGTACAGGCGCTGTACAAACTACGTCCACCTTTTCAGCGCTTTCGGATGCCAAGGCGTTCTCCGCCAATGCGGCGGCCACCACCGCGATAATACGTAGATTGCCTGAGTCGTGACCGGGTGACAATTCGCGAGCAATTCCGACGGCCTCCGAAGTCGAGATGTTCAGTTCGCGCTGTAACCGCTCAGCAGTGAGATGGCTCGGGTCAGGCAGTTTCAGGCAAAGCTCGGCGACCTGGTTCATCTGCTCCGGGACCAGCCGCAGGATTGACCGGGTGATTTCCCTGATCCTGGTTATTTCCACGCTAGGAGATTGATTTGTCAAAGTCGAAGTACCCGGTCCTTTCCGTGTCGCCAGGCAAGCTCAGGATCAGCCGCCTTTCCAAAAGGCGGTTACCGAACTCACACGAGGTTTCGGCAACCATGCTGCACGCATGGCACGCGGCACCGTTCAGTCGTTCAGAATGGCCCAGCTCGTGTTCCCTACATAGCGGATCGCCCGAGCACACACGTGCCAGATCGACAGCCGAGAACAGTGCATCAGCAAACTTCTCCGGCGGCTTGGTCTGCCGGACGAGCCCGCCAAGGCTTCCATCGCTGTCCGGGGTAGAAGTGTAGATAAGAATCCCGGCCATATCATGCCCCGAATAAATGCGCTCACGCAGAGATGCAGACGAATAGCCGCAATCGAGCGACATCTGCCGGATCAGCAGATGCGCCAGCGTATGCAAAAGAATCAGCCGCGGCGGCTGTTCCGTGATGGCTGGCAGTCCGCGGCTCTGGCGCCATGCTGAATAAGCTCTCAGCAGCATACCGGCACGGCGTTTCACGCCTTTCCGGTCTTCCCATGTCTTCAGGCGCTCCGGCTGAAGAGATAGAAATATTCCCTCTCCGAAATTCTCAACCGCCGGAAGCCAGTCTAGGGCACGGGCTGATAGGGGGGCGGTTTCGACATTCAAGGCGGCCAAGTCCCCGAACAGCTCCATTGACGGATCCATTTCAGGAGCCTCGATGCGGGAGAATCCTCTCAACGCTCGAACCTCCCGAAGCCTTGGCACTCCTATCAGATTGGAGAGGAATTCTGTGGCTCGTTCGGTCAAACCTCGCCGGATCGTTTGGAAGTAAACATCCGGCTGGTGAGAATCACTGTGGTGCAGCGCCTGATATTCTTCCTGTCGGATGGATGTCGCTTCCGTGTCGATACCCAGGATCTTTTTAAGATGGGCCGTCACCTCCTGAATCTTATCGGGGCCAAACTTCGTTTTTATATGCAAAGGCCACTCGGCCTCTGCTGGACGGTAATCAGGATGGAGGCTGTGCCACCACTCGTTGACGTCTAGCAGAAGTGGGTTTGTCCAGGGAGGAATTGAAAGCGCACTTCGCAAGACCGAGAAGTAAACATTGGAAGCGCCGCGCTGAAGCGCATGCAGAGGCTCTGCACAATCCTCCCGATCATCGTTCAACCAAGGGCGCCTGCCCTGGCAGGAGCAGTGCGCTTCCGCCATCGCCTCCCGACCCAAGGCTCCGGAGAGACTTCGCGAAAGCCCGCAGGAGCACGTCACCTCCAGATCACCGAGCGCCGCTGACTTGCCTCCTCCTGTGAAGCGGAGAGTCCCACCGCCGCAGTTCTGTCCACGATGAACCCAGCGGTACCATGGGAAATCATCGATATGGCCTTTTGCGCACGCCACGACGAGCCTCGCCGGATATGTCGGTACTTTGCAACTGGGACACCGCGGCGCCAATTCAGGATTACGCCGGTCTTCCGGAAACTGGTTGGACAGAAGGTTGCAACGTGGGCATACGCGCCATCGCGGAAATCTCACGTAAGGCATGTCTCTGTCGGCAAAAGAGCCGACAGGTGGTGTGCGGAATTCACGCACTTTGAGTGCCGCTTGCAGACGGGGCTCTCCAATTTTCTTGAACCGCTTCTGGCCATCAAACCAATGATCGGTGCCGACAATCATAACGGAATCGTCCGGGAGATCTACGATCGCACCGGGACCGAAGGTGGTGATAATTTGGCTTGGCCGCAACTGTTGCCTGCTCATGTTCAGGGCTTCCCTGTCGCCCGCCTGAAATTCTTGAAGTACAATCCGGACGTTTTCTCAACTTCCCGCAGCGAATTCAACGTGCCCCTCGGAAACCGCATACCCTGGGCATCTTCCGCGGCTTCGAGCAACCATGAATTGGGTATGGCCACTCCGGCCCCTCCCGGTCGACGGTAGCGGAGGTCCGTGCCATAACGGGCCCGCTGCTCCACCCACCCATCAATAAACGCCTGCAGGGAGTCCTCTGTATCAGCGGCTTCCTCCTGGTCATTCCTGCGCGCACGGTCGATCAGGTATTGCCTTGCCTCGCGCGCCAGCGGGTTCTGGGGATCGAAATTCTGAACACCGTCGTTGCCCGACATTGCCGGCACCAACAGCCTGAGAATCGCCAGATAGACAGCATGCAGGCCTTTGTCGCGCGCCCGAGCTGAAAATGGTGTAACGCTGCCGGCTTCCACATGGCGATACATCATGGAATGGTACGTTCGAAATCGTTCATAATGCGAAAGGTCTCTCGGTCGCGACCAATTGAAGAGTGTGAAAATGAGTCCTGGAGTCTGGCGCCCCACCCGGCTCGTCGCCTGAATATACTCCGCACTGGTTTTTGGCTGGCCGGTAACTAGCATTAGCCCGAACCTTTGGATATCCACCCCCACCGAGATCATGTTCGTTGCGAGTAGCGCATCGAGCTCTTTTCCGGAGCCCAGCCTCTCCTCCATCTGCCTGAGCAACGATGTGATATCCTTTGCTGGCACCCGACTCGTAAGCTCGCGGCGCTCTTGGATTTTGCGGCCGGGTCCCAAGCCGTCAGCGTTCGCAAGGTACTCCAGTCGATGCGGGATGTCGTCGTCGATCAGTCGCAGGGCGCCTCCTAGTTCGCGCAAACTGTTGAAGTAATACACCACGGTCCAGTATGGATCGATGTTGTCCGACCCCAGGACTGCGAGCTGCCGCTCCGCCGTGTGCATTAGGGCCGCCACCGCGCGGACCTGCGCGGTTTTCAAGCTCTTTCCCGGTGCGCAAACGCCCACATATATTCGCCCGGGTTTATCCTTTGTTTCAGTAGCAAAGAATGAATCTCCCGCATTCAGTCCCGGCGGCGGGAACTGACGGGCAGGACGATCAAACAGCCCGCGGATCTGGTCCTGATATCTCCGGATTGTGGCAGTCGAGGCGATTACTTTCGGACGCTGCCCCGTTCGTCCGCAAAGAAAATCCACCGCAGCCTCATAGAGCCCCATTAAGGTTCCGAGCGGGCCTGTCATCAGATGCAGCTCGTCCTGGATGACAAGTTCAGGCGGCAAAAAGGGGACAACTCCGACCGGCCCTGTAGTAGCCGGGAAACCGGCTCTCGCCAGATGCCGGCCGCCGCACGTACCCGCGTAATCGACAGCTTCAGCAAGAAAACCGTGTCGGTCACACCGCCGATCCACCCTGCCGAATAGCACCTTGGTGCGGTCATCCCACGGCAGGCGCGCGAATTTATCAACCGTGCCAATCAACATCGTCGGGCAACGAAGGTAAATATCTTCATCGACGAGAAAGGCGGGGATCCCTGACTTCCAGTCGGCGGCCGACCCATGGAAGCTGCACTGCTCATTCGGACATCTGATCTGGAGATGGCGCAGCTCAGTGCTGACCCTGTAATCGCGATGCGACAACGATTCTCCACACCACGGGCAGGCCCGCAATTGCACCGGGTTTCCCTCAGGCGGCTCGTTTTCCGGATCAAAATTATCCAGCGCCTGCAGCGCGCCTGGTTCCCGTCGGTACTGAGGATCTGGCCTCTGGTCTATATGGTTGGGCGTGGCGCCCCCTCCAACCCACAGTCCGATGCTGAAGGGTTCCCGTCCGAGCCGACCCGACGCCTTTCTGCGTTCCACCTCGCACGCGCAGATCATAGTCGCGGCGCGCTGAAACTGCTGCACTGTCAGCAGACGTAGCGTGTATCTCATCAGCACCGTGACGCCGCCATCGCCGGAAACGTTCGGAGACGGCTTTGCCGCATGGCGAATGCGGCGGAGACCGATCGTTAATGCCGCGAGCCCGAGATAGGCCTCGGTTTTTCCGCCGCCCGTGGGAAACCAGAGGAGATCCACAATTTCTCTGCCGGGTGACGCCGGCCTCGCAATCCCTTCGATATTGAGAAGGAAGAAAGCAATCTGGAATGGATACCATGAAGGTGGTGTCTCGTTGTACGTTCGACCGAGCCCTTTCTGAAAATTGCGGGCTTCCACTGATTTGATGCGCTGCTGTGCCATGACACGGTTCGCGAACTTAAAAGCTTCCAGTACGTACGGATCGTCGCTGAGTAGTTTTAGTCCGGTACGCATTCTGGCAAGCGCTTCGTCACAATCGACCAGATGTTCGCGGGCCTTCGCTTGCAGACCAGTAGGTAATTTGCCCACTTCGTTCTCCCGCAACCGCTTAATCCAGCCGGCGTATTCTTGTAGCAAAGGCTCCAGAGCCGTTGTGAGCGCACCCGCATCCTGTGCATCCGCGAGGCCCATCATTTCAAGGCTTGACAATCCCTGTCCCCCTCTCGCTTCGGTCGCGGGAACTTCGAAGAACGGCAGGAGATCTGTCCACACGCTGCGCGCGCGATGGGGTTTGCAACCGGCGTTGTCCCAATCCGCCCCGCAGGCATGCCCGACAACGAACTCCGGTTTATCGCGATAGAGGAGCCGGTAGGATTGAACCTCCGGATCGTCACTGTCCTGGCCTGTCCCCCCCGAACGGTCCATGATAGCCTCGTGCCCGTCGAGCGACCGGGCCGTAATTTGAGGCTGCAATAGACACGTGTCGGGCCGGTCAGGTCCGTCTTCGACTTGGTTCCGGTTCCTCAAGAAAACGGTTAGTGTGACGGACTTGCCGTCAGGACGAGAAATCCATTCCGCTTCCCCGCCGCCCGGCAAGTCCTGACCGAATTCCGCCACATCGGGATTAAATCGGATCGGCACCTCGATTTGCTGGCGGGACCACCGGATGCTCGGCCTCTTTTTCCGTCCTTTGCCGGCAACGTTGCCCTCTTTATCTGCCGCGGCGGGCGGTAACTCAGTCGGCGTATACAATCCATAGGCGAATACCAGATCGAGGGGGGCATCGCGGTCCATGGCAAACGACATTCCAATCGAACTGGGCTTCGGTATTCCGGCGACGATGGCCGGCGGTTCGGGTGTGTCTTCGTCCTCGCTCTCACCTCCGTCGTTTGCAAAATCATCTTCATCAGCGGGAACGACCGAGTTCGCGGGGTACAAGATCCCCGTGAGATAGCGCGATAAAGGATTGTCGCCGGTCCTCGCGTCGAAATCCTGGACGAACGTCTCGTCCGCCGATAGCGGGCCGGTAAGATCGAGGCGTAACTTCTTGAACATCTCGCTGCGGACGGCCCTTTGTTCAGCTTGAGCCATGCCTGTGTCTCTCCTTTCAGGTCGGCATAACGCGGCCCACCTGGTGAACCGGTGCCAGCACACGTTCAGGATGGACCGCCTCCACTTTCAGTAGTGTGACTGAGTCCTGAAGCTCCGCCATAGTTATGCCGACCTGCTTCAAGAACTCTTCGTCCCTGACATTCAGCTTGAAATCGCCGGCAGCCGCCTGCTGAATAAGCTTCGTGATCTGCCGGCCCAGAAGGCGATGACCGCTGCGCACGACGATGAGGGCCAAACTGACCCTCTGCCAGTTGGAGCTGAGCCATTCGGAACCCAGCACCTCACCAAGCCGCCGAATGTCGGCCGGATCAAGCGGACCCAGAACGTCACCACGAATCCATTGACCAATCACCGGCGGCGTGATCCGCTCCGAGCCGCGCGCTTGTATCCGTGCCAGAACTTCGCTGTGCGTTAATCGCAACCGCTTAACACCGCTCTCTAGTTCTGCCCTCCATGTCGCAATGGCCTCGAGTGCCTCCTTATCCCATTCCTCATCGCGCCTACTGCGCAGGATGCGATGCGCAATAGACTCGCGCGCGTCGGGATTGATAATGATCAGTCGGTCCCCAGTGACAAGCTCAGCGCAATGACCGGTCCGGATGGCACCGTCACCGTCCACATACGAGATCCGGCTGGAAGGTTCAAGCAATACGGCGCAGTCACCCTCAAGCCGTACTAGGTTCGTTGCAACCTCAGTCAGCACGAGATCGCCCTTGTCTGGCTCGTCGAGCAGCACTGTGCCACGGTCAAGGACACTGCTGCTTTGAGTGAACATGCGCCTGAGAAGTTCAAACTCCGCCTCGGGGAACAAAGCGGTCTTCCGGCCCGGTGTAAAGGCTTTCGGAGACGGAAGTTGCTCAAGCCGATGAAACACGGGTGCCAGAATGGTTCGGTTTGCTACATGCTCCGGAAACAGGAGGCGCGATCGGAGGAAATGTTCTCCTACAAACCGCAATTCATTTGGCAAGAGCACGAACGTGATGCGCTTCGGCGCCACTCGGGCCAGCGGCGCAAAAATGACGTACGGTTCGAAAACCTGGTGGATGATGCAACAGGACTCATCGCTGAGGTTACAGATCTCGGCTGGCGTGATTATTGATACGCCTTCGCATGTCCCGAGCCCGCGAGGCTCCGGCAATTGCAACGCCCATTCCAGGGCGGCGCCCACCGTCGAACTCGCTGCAATCACAATAGCCCGCTTGCCCTCGGACCGGCTTCTCTGAATGCTGGCGATCAGGCCTTGGTGCTTCGGGGAAGAATCACGGAGAAGCGTCTCAAGCCTACCGAACCCGGCAACAAGCTCGTCTATGATGACCTTCTCCCACTCCCCCAGTGCCGCGACCTCGGGAACTTTTGCGCTGATGGCATTGAGACGCTCCGATATGGACCAGTCGAAGGCTATGCTCGGATGGGCCGTCGCCATCAGGCCCTGTTCGTATGACTTTATGCCGACCGGCAGGCAGAGCAGCAGGTTCCGCAGTCGCGCGGTCGTACGATATGCATCCGCGAGAACACGGTCCCGTCGGACATCCAGACGTTCCATCAAGACCTGAAACGCACTGTCGAGATCTTCCCACGACTTCTGCAATTCCGACGACATCGCCGGCTCCACCCAATTCAATTCGGCGCCGGAACAAAATCGTTCGAACTGGGAGTCGGGAAGGCAAACCGGCACTATTGCTTCGCCGGATTTCCTGAGAAACTCAGGCGCGAAAATAGATTCGTGATATATCACGGTCGGAATACTGATAGTGGAGAGCGTCGTCGCTATGGGTGCGGCATCGACCACGACCAGGATTGGGGCAAAGCGCCGCGTCAGCGCCTCCAGCGTCGCCGTATCAAACTTCCGGGTTATCAGCACAGCCGGACAGTCCTCGTCGCCGCGACCAAGGAACTCACGATCTTCGATCATCCGCGGGACGGATTCGCCGCTTGCGATCTGCGCTGCGGGGAAGAAGTTGTGCAGCCTCGTCCGTTGATCGTCCGGGCCCAGCTTGTGGTCCAGGTAACTGCTCGTGCCGGAAATTCGACCACCCCGCATCCCGACGATCACCCGGTGACGGCGGAATACTTTGGGTATCGTATCTGCCGGCAAATAAAGCTGGAGATAGCTTTCTCCGAAATGTCCGGGCTTGTCAGTGATCACGAGGATCGGGCGGCGATCTTCGACAGGTACCCCGATTTCGTCGATTCCGTGCGTCCAAGTTTGCAGCGCGATCAGGCCGACGAGATAGGCAAGCTGACGCGGATCGGAGTGCACAACATGAACCGGCTGACCGGATTCGGTCTCGATGCTGACAGGCAGATCTGCCTGGACCTGCGGACCAATGCGAAACAAGCCGAAACAGGCGTCCTGTGTCAGAAACTCTGGCGGAAAGAGTCGACTCCTTGGTCTTAGTTGCTCCACGAGCCACCATCTACTTACAAACAGCCTGTCGAGGTCTCGCCGAGGCGGTGAGCGTATATCGTACCTTGTCCTGATCTGCCCTTAGAATTCGCATCACGACACCCGCGATTTGCCGCGCAAGCAATGGCGGAACCGCATTGCCAACCTGAATGTACTGTTGAGTCCGCGTTCCGCAGAACACATAGTTGTCAGGAAATGTCTGAAGCCGCGCGGCCTCGCGGACTGTCATGCTACGGCACTGCGTCTCATCGAAATGAATAAAGTAGTGGCCGTCCTTCGAGAGATGGCAGGTGACAGTAGTCGAGGGCCGGTCTGCAAGCTGTACGCGGAACCTATCGTCGAAGTACTCCCGCTTGTCCTTGTCCCTCACGTTGCTGTGTTTGGGGAGAAGGCGTGGCGGAAAATCGCGTAATTCCGGAGACCGCCCGTTCAGTTTGGCGTAGCAGACGGCAAAGAGGTACCGGTGCAAGTCTGCCTCCATGTGAGGCCGGGAGGTGTGGTTGCAGACTCCTCCGATTTTCGGGTCGCAGTACCACGTTTTTTCGTATTGGGTTTTTGCATCACAGGGAACGAATTCGCCGCCCCGGTCCGCGCGCATAGTCCGCAGCTTCTCAAGCGTGCCGGAGATCTCCCTCCGGAGGAGGCTTCCTTTCCCGTTCGGGATGTCGTCGAGGATTCGCGGCCCAAGGATCCTTGACAGAGCCCCCCGCCACTGGCTTTTGCCGTCAGATGTCCGCGTCAGTCCGCTTCGAAGTCTCGGTAAGCCGTTCAGTACGTGCGAAGCCGGGACGCGCCGGTCGGCCGGCTGAAGAATTGGGACGGGGCAATCTGCCAAGTCCTCTCTGATTCCAAGTATGATGACCCGGTGCCTTGATTGCGGTATTCCGTAGTTCTCACTCGGTATCACGTACTCGCCCGGCTGGAATTCAGGGTCTCCGTAAAGGTCATACACGGAGGGCTTGCATGCGAGAGAGTACAGGAAGTAGCGCGTGTTGCCGTTGTGCCCGTTCCTCAATGCGGTTGCAGGCTGGCGGAGGTCGGTCAGCATCTGCTTGAAGATCTCGTTCCTGCCGACCTTCGAGGAAAGGATTCCCTTGACGTTTTCCATGATGAAAACGGGCGGGCGATGCTCGGACAGAATCCTCAAGTATTCCTTGTACAGATACAGTTTGTCGTCCTTGGCGTTTATTCCCTGATTTCTGGACCGTCCGATAACCGAGTAAGCCTGACAGGGTGGTCCGCCGCAGAGAACCCAGTCTTCGCTGCCGCCGATGGCTCGTTTGATTCTCCGGTCAACTTCGGTCGCGTCCGCCACGCCGAGTTCTGCTTTCCAGGCTTCTTCCTTGGCCGCCGTAGCTTCAACCGGAAAATCCGCAAAGAGCTTGTCGCGTGAAATGAGACCGCGCAAGTGAAGGTAGTAACTGTTCGGTACATCTCCCGGAGCGAATTGACGAAAGAATCTACGCAGCTCAAGCGTGCTGTGAGCCGCATCGTCCTTTTCGATAGATAGAGCTATCCTGAATGCATGTTGTTTGTGTTCTCCGGTGAACGCGGAAAATCCTTCGCCGAGCCCGCCCGGCCCGGCGAAAAGATCAATGACGGGGATGACATCGGAACGATTAGGACGCATTACAGAAATCAAGCACTTTCATAATTCTCCTGCGAAGCTTGGCCTCGTCCTCAAGCTCGCATTCCCACACCACCAGAACACGCCAGCCGAGGTCTTTGAGCGCCTTTGCATTGCGCCGATCGCGGAGGACATTAGAATCGAGCTTATTCAGCCAGAATTCACGGCGGGTCTTCGGCACGACGGAATTGGTGCAGCCCTTGTGCCGGTGCCAGAAGCAGCCGTGAACGAAAATTACGGTCCGGTGAGAGGGAAGAACAATGTCGGGTTTTCCGGGGAGGTCGATCCTCCGGATGGAGAACCGGAAACCGAGGCGGTGGGTTATAGATCTGACCCGCAGCTCAGGCCCAGTGTTGCGGCCCCGGATGCGGCTCATATTCCAGCTTCGATGTTCCGGTGTAATTCTGTCGGCCATTGTATGGGGGACCAGTCGGATGCTTCCTCGGGTTTGCGGATGCACACCTTGGCTGGCCGCGCATCGCGAGTGTATCACATAGTAAATCGAGGGAAAACAGCGTGTACTCGTCCAGTAGATTAGTGACAGTTGGGCTCCTTTCGGTGAGATGAGGCGTGAGCGAGGAACTCCTGGGGGGTGAGATAACCCAGGCTCTGGTGGGGGCGGACGGTGTTGTAGGTCCGTTCCCAGTTTTGGAGTTCGCGGTTGAGCTCGGCGATCGAGAGCGCGCAAGGGGTGAGTTCATAAAATTCCTCCTTGTGGGTGCGGTTGGCGCGCTCGACGCGGCCGTTGAGCCTGGGCGAGCGCGGGGGCAAGACGAAGAGGCGGATGCCGCGCCGCTGACACAGCGCTTCGAAGAGGGCGGCGAACTCGCTGCCCCCGTCCACCTGCAGGGCGCGCAGGGGAAAGGGCAAGGGCCGCTGGAGCGTCGAGAGGAACAAGCTGGCGGCCGTCGAGGTGGCGCGACTGTGGACTTCGATCACGTCCCAGCGCGAGACCACGTCGCGCGCCGTGAACTGCTTGAGCACCACGCCGGGCGCAGGCCGCAAGTCCATGGTGTCTAGTTGTACCAGGTCGCCGGGCTTCGCGACCGCATAATCAGCGGGTTTGCGCAGGGCCCAGGGACGATTCGCCGTGCCGCGCCGCCGCTTCACGCGCAGCAACTTCGGCGCGCTCAACACACCACGCTGCCGCAATGAAGTGAGCATCCGCCCCACCATCGAAACCGACACCGGCCAGCCCTCGCGATGCAAAAGCACCGCCAGCTTGTCCTTCCCCCAGCGCGGATACTGCTCGCGCAGACCCCGCACGCGCTCGGCTTGCTCCCCCGTCCAGGTCGGACGCCGCCGCCGATGCGGCCGGTGTGAACCCGACTCCAGCCGGCGCAAGTGGTGGGGATCGTAGCGCCGCTTCCAACGATAGAAGGTCTGCCGGCTGATCCCAAAGTGGCGACAGGTCAAAGCAGCGTTCCGCCCCTGCGCGTGGTAATAATCCAACCATCTCAGCCGCTGCCGAGCCTTTCGACTTAGCTCAATCGCCGCCCGCTCCAGGTACCTGGAGCGGGATACTCCTAACCCTTTAATCTGCATCCCGACACTCTACCAAGAGTGTCACCAATCATTGTGGACGAGAACATTGATTTATCGGAACTTCTGACTCACTCTCTGCATCACGGCGTCCCTCAAGTCGACGTCTGGCATCAGGCGCTGGCTCCAACGGGCGTACCATGTGAAGTTGTAGTTCATCCGATCTGGGCCGTAGGCCGGCACCGGCCCGTCAGGTCGGGTGGAACGAATGATATCCTTTGGATCTTTGCCGACAGGGATCTGCCAAAGCTCCGGCGCCTCGCGCCGCATGTCCCACCGTCGCGCTCCGTATGGCCCCCAGCGAAGTTCATCGATGAATTGCTCGCTATAACTGGCGGACAAGCCTAAGGGCTGGATCCATTCCAAGGCTGCAGCCACCAGAACGTCGATGTGTTTAGCACGCTCCTGCTGGTCCGAAGCTAATCGCTCCTGTCGCGCGCGAACCCTCCTGACGCCGGTTATCTTGAGCGCCTGCCGACAGCTGAGTTCTCCTTCCTGCATGGATTGCTTCTCATCACCAGTGAGGGATGTCAGCCGCAGGAGTTGGCGGACAAGCCCCTCGGAGCAGCCAAGAGCTTTCGCAAGGGCTCGTCGCGAATTCCCGGCGTCGATGAGCTCTCTCAGACGAAGGCCGCGGTGAAGCGCGGAAAGGCCCGGCCAATCACTTTGAAGTTGGACGATTTCGGCTTCATCTCCGATGTCCAGAGGGCGCAGATCGTCACTGACCTTGATACCGATTCCTGCAATCGGTGCAGCATGCTTTGTGGGCACGCCTGAATGCTCGTTTGTCACTTCGCGATGTGCTGGGCGATTAACAACAGACACAGCGCCACTCTCCAAACCAGGATCAGACGACTCTTTCCCTTCGGCAGCCTCGGCTTTTGCTTCTTGCTCCTTCTTACTTGCGGCCATCGTCTTCCTCCCTGTATTTGCTGCCTCCTGCGAGGCACGCCTTGACGCACCGGGTTCCTCGAGATCAACCTCGCGGGCAGGCGAACAGCGAGACATCACAAAATTCCAGATCCGCTCACTAAGCAAGCCGGGATTCTCGTGAACGGTTCGCCACCCGAGATGGCGCATCAGGCGGTCGGCCGACCGTAGTGCCCGTTTCGCGAGATCAAGGAGTTCTTTTTCCGGCGGGACCTCCAATCCGGCGGCTGGTAGATCTCGACGACACCGTTCCATCCATAATTCAACAATCTTCCGTCGCCTCGCCCTGATGCCGGGACCCTTGAGCACCGACCGACCACAGGAACAGGAAAGCAATTCCGCTCGGATAAACCGAACGAACTGTTGCCAGCGCCGGCTGCGGTCGGCAAAGGCCGCCCGCCCATGGAGGCGGACGAAGGCTCGCTTGGCACGCTTGCGGAGTCTTTCGAGCTTGCGGAGAAGCCGACGACTAGAAGATTTGTGGTTGCGCAACCAGCCTCGAATATGCCGGTGGCGAACCAGCTTGTTCGTGATGCGCACGCTGAGAATGCAGGCGGCGAGGTCGAACGCGTTCATGTGCACCCGGTGAAGTGGGCCTCCCTTGGAGGAAAGCCGCGCACGAAGCTCAACCACGAAACCGCTGCTCATAGATTCGTCCTGGTTGGGAAGGAAGGCCGATAATATGGGAGTGGCGTGGGCCGAGCTTGAGAACCAGATGGCTCCATGGGTGCGCGTATCCTCGATGGCGATTCGCCTCAAGCCTGATCGGACAAGCCTTAGCTCAGCGCCGGACAGCCTGAAAGGAATTGTTGGAACACTTGGTGTGCCCATATGAGCCTCTGGTGATTGGGAAATTCATCCCGCGTTCCAGGGGCTCAGAAGAAAAACCGCTTTTGGCCCTCGTTGGCGAGCGGCACTTGTAATGGGATAGACCTCAAAGCATGAGGAATCTCTCCGTGTACCCGCCGTGTACCTCAATCTTGCCAAATGAGCGTCTTTGGCGTTTTCAGCGTTATTTGAAATCAATAAGTTACATGCCGTCAATCCTCTGTTGGATTTCGATCCTCCCCCCCGCTACCAGGCTTCCCTCTCGCGGCTTGCCCTGGCCGAGGGTTCGTGCGAGGCGAATCGCCGGGTGCCGCGCCAGGCACAAAAAGGACAGGCCGGGGCGCGACCCGAGCGTGGCCGGCAAACTCTTCTCTTTCCCTCTCCTAAGCACTTCGGAAGGCCATCCTTGCACGCGCGATGGGCACGCCGATCACCTCGATGCGCTTCAAGTCGCGGGTGCCGAGACCGATTTGCTCGGCGAGCCGGAGCGTGCTGTCGGATTTCTCGAAGGGCGCCGCGCCGCGGTCGGCCACGGGGTCGAAGCCCATCAGAGCCGTCCCGACGGCGTCCGTGGTGACGCAATTCGTTCCCGCCACGAGCACGCCGGCGTGCACGGGCCGGCAGGTCTTCACCCAGGGGCCTTCCCCGCCCGCCACGGTATCGATGCCGTCGATGATGGCAAGATGAATCGGCCGCGCCGCGGCAAGGTCCACCGTGACACGCGGGACACGATAGGCGGGGTCGCGCGGCGACCTGGGGTCGTTCTCGGCAAGGGCCGTTCTGGAGGGCTGTCGGCCGCCGTCGTGGAGCATCATGCGAGGCCCCTTCGTGACTTTGGCCGGCTCGTCGATTCCCGCGCCGTCGCCGTAGATCGTCAGGGGCGGCAGGCCGAAAGAGTTCTTCATCGACAGCGTGACGCCCGCCGTCGAGTGCTCCTTCAGCTTGGCAAGAGAAACAAAAACGTCACAATCCTCATAAGACCTGTTTACGTCATATGCTTTGAATAACAGGCCGCCGCCTGGAACCCTCAGGCGCGTGTACTTCCCGGTTGGGCCGGGGTAATTCGTGTTCTCGAATTCCACGCCGGAAGCGGCGCTCGTGAAATCACGCGGGTTCCATTTCGCCGCGGCGACGAATTCCTCGAAAGACATCTTCGGGTGCGCCGTGCTCTCCAGCAGCCGAATGCGCCGCGCGCCGGCCTGTCCCAGCAGGTTTACGGTCGCGCCGACGACAGCGGGGTGAACCCAGGTCGTCACCCCCAGGGGCAGGCCACGGACGAGGTCGTCGGGACTACCCGTCAGGTTGAGCTTGATCGCGACGGTCTTGCCCTCAACTAAATTCTGAAGTCCGCCGAGTTGGTCGAACATCCGAGCGAGCGTCGGCCGCAATTCCGGCCCGTAGGTCGCGCACCTCGCGACCGCGACCGGTGCGGTTGGCACACTGGTCGCCAACAGGCTTGCCGGGTGCAGATAACCACCCGCAGCCGCTGCTCCCAGCCCTTGAATAAACTCGCGGCGATTGACAGGCTTGCGCATCGAACACCCCCACCTTCACAGATTGAATCCGGGCCCCAAGAGGGCGATGGTAAACGAAATGTTGCCGAACGGCAACCATGCGGAGCCGTCACCTCAGCCGCCAGCGAGGGGGTGGGCCGCCGATCACAGATCGGCGCTACAGCCTGCGGGCGCTACTCGGACAATCGCTCGACGTCGGCGCGCACGGATTTGAGCGTGGGGTCGAGCCGCAGCGCGTGGCGATAAGCTTCCAGCGCGGGCGAGCGAAAACCCATTTGATCCTGGATTCGGGCCTTGAGAACTTCGAGATGTGAATCGGAGACGGTGTAACCCGCGACGAGCGCCTCCGCCAGCGCCGCGACGTATTGCCGCTGCACATAGAGCGAGCGTGCCAAGGCGTAGTGAAGCGGGCCATCGCCCGGAGCGAGTGCCAAGCCGGCGCGATAAGAATGTTCGGCGGCCGCGGGGTTCCCCCGCCGCTCCTGCTCCCAACCCAGCGCCAGGGAATGCTCGGCACGCGCGCGGCGCACTGTCCCGAGAGCGAGAAAGAGCACCACACCAAGCACCGTCAGGCTTGCAATCCAGCGAAGCGCGACGCGCGTTCTTCCCGTCGCGCCCACCGACGCCCCCGCGGGACCGCGCTCCTGAAGCATCTGCGGAATGGCGAGGAACGTAAAAAGCAGGATGAACGTCGGCGGAACAGACAACTGGAAGTTGAAGATCGAATCAACAAGTATCGCTGTTGCGCCTCCCACGCTCGCCGCCAGCCACACACGCTCGGTGCGCGAGGCGCGTCGTGAGAGCGATCGCACTTCGCGCGCGAAACTCCAGAGCAGCCACCCAAACGCCACGAGCCCGACCGCGCCGGCTTCGAGCAGGATCTGCAACAAGTCGTTGTGAAGCTGGCGAGTGTGAGTCCAGTACCGGATATATTCAGGGTGAGCGCCCAGGAATTGCGCCTGCAGTTCGAGGAAGCGCAACTGGAACATTCCCCAGCCGCCGCCGAACAACGGATGCTCCGTGAACATCGGCCAAGCGGCACGACACAGGTAAAGCCGCCCTTCCAGGTGCGAAATGAGTGCTTGCATATTCGGAGCAAGGCTGGCCAGCGTGATGAGCAGTCCGGCGGGCAGGAGCGCGGCACGGAGCGTCACGATACCCGGCGTAGGAGCCGCCTCCGCGCCCCGCGCCCAGAATTTCCGGGCCACAACCAGGCCCGCCGCGAGACCCAGCCACGCGCCCCGAGACCGCGTCCCAAGTATGGCGGCGAAAATAATCAGAACGCTCGCTGCGCAAAAGAATCTGCCGCGCCGCGTTGGGCTGCTTGCGGCCAGCGCCAGGGCCGCGAAAACCGCGCCGATCAAGTATCCGGCAACCAAGTTGGGATTCCCGAAGGTCGAGTAGAGGCGCATCGACGAGCGCATCGTTCCCCACTCGACGTGATACCCCCCGAAGAGCATAGGATCGTGTCCCGCCCATTGCAGCAACGCAATCGCGGCAACCCCGCTGGCGGCGAGAGCGATGAGCGTTGCAAGACTGCGAACCCGGCTCTCTCCTCCACCCCAGATTAGAAGCATCGCAAGCCACAATGGCCCGGCAAGGAAGGACTCGGCTTCAAGCAGACTAAAAGCCGGACGGGGACTCATTACGCAAGAAACCAGGACCGCCAACACCAGCATTGCGAGTGGAAGGCCCAGACGCGAATTACCAGGCCATCGCGACCGTCCCCAGATCAGGCTCAAAGCGAACGCGAGGGCGCCGGCCAACACCAGCCCCTTGGTCAGGAGCAGCTTGATGTAGATGAATTGGTCGGTGAACGCGCGCGAAAAAACGAGCGGAGTAATCAGCAAAAGTCCCAGCGCAAGCAGCCCGAAAGCCGCCCGGCTGGGAACACTTGCGCGCGCCGCATCCATGCGGGGATTCTACACCTCTCGCGCGACGTTACTTTTTGAGCTTCTTCTTGATCTGTTCTTCAACAGGATTATCGGCGTTATGGCCGCCGCTGGCAAAGAAGTTGTATACCTTCCCGCCTGTGGTAACAATCTTGAATATGCCCATGGGATTTCCCATAAACAAGATTGTGTCAACCGACTTGACTGCGGACGCGGGTTGATCCAGGACAACCTTCCCCTGGTTTGAGTACTTGACGGAGTCGCTTGATACCATCAACTTGCATTCGTCCTGGGAACCACTCGCCATGACTTCGGACATCTTGCTCATCAACTCCATGGGCGTCAGGTCGCCTTCGGCCATGAAGCAGGCCTTGAACGCTTGCGGCAGACCTGAGGACCCCGAAATGGAAAAAGTCACGCCCGTGACCTGGACGACCATGGGACTGCCCTGAACCGACGGGCCGGTTTCAGCGGTGGGAGGGGCGGGGACTTCCAATGCGATTGTGCATTTTGACTCTTCGGCCGAATCCGGAACCTTGAGATGGAACTTGGCACGCTCCGCGCTCTCCACGCGAAAGTCCCGCTCCTTCACCGATGACGGCTGGCAGTACATGCGCAACAGCATATTGGTAGCGAAATTCTTGCCGGTGAAGACCACATCGCCTTCCCAACCGGGTGGCACGGTATTGGGTGTGATCGCCGTGACTTCCGGCGGTGGACCTTGCGGCTGCTTGGCTTGCGCCGGGGGCTTTTGCTCCTGCTTGCCGATCTTGGGGACTTTCGGAAGCTTGGGCAATCCGAATTGCGCGGACACTGCCGGGGCTCCAAACACCAGACCGAAAACGGCCATCAAAGACCACGCGCGCACACCGGAACGCAGAACTCTCTCGACGCGAAGCATGAGCCCTCCTCCGTGAACCCAGGTAATGGAATTCTGTTAGTGAGGTTAGGAAACACTCCCCACTGCCACCGCGAAGCATACGCCGGGATGAGGAGCTTCCGCAAGTAGCAATTCGCCTGTTAACTTCCGGTCGCAACTCGACATTAATCCACTAGTACTGAATCGCAAGGAAAGCTGCTGGGACTGCTCGTCGCGAGGCGGCCTTACTTCAGTGCTTTACGCAGGGAGTCAATAATCGACTCACTGTCGGCGGGCTTTAGCGATGCGGCGATGAAATTGTAGGTCTTTCCAGAATTCAGGATAATATGAAATGTCCCTGTGTTCACTCCCAGGAACATGTTTGCGCCCACCTCTTTGATCTCCGCGGCGGAGGCGGTGAAGACTTCGTTGCCGGACTCCTCAAAGCGAAGTTTCCCATCGGCAAACTTCAACGTCCCTTTGGGCCTGCTGCCTTTCTGAAGGATTCCCGCGACATCCGCCAGGCTGATGACGTCGAAGAGCAGCGACTCGGCGGCGGCCTTTTCGGTTTTGGTATCGGACTTCCTAGAAGCGGGAGGCTCTGAGGTGGATGCGGCCGGGGCGGTGTTGGTGGGCGCCTCGTCGGTCACAACAAAAGCCGCTTCGGTTTCGTTGTCGTCGGGATTCACCACAAACAAGCCGCTGGAGCCCGTCGCGGCATCGTCGGCGATCTGGACGCGTGCCGTCAATTCGGTGTCTTTCTTCACCTCAGTCTCGAGCACGCGGATGCCGGAATTCGAGAAGGCGACCTTTGCACCTTTGTCAAAATTCTTGCCGTGAATCTTCAGTTGGAGCCGGCTTCCCTTCCCGGCGCGCGGCGGGTCCACTTTCGTGACTTCCGGCGCCGCCGAAGGCTGCGTCGAAGTAGCGACAGCGGCAGCGGGAGCTGCTGGCGTCGGAATAAGCGAATTCGCTTGCGCCGGCGGAGTCGCCACCGGGTCGGCGGCCGGCGCAGAAGGCGTCGCGGCCGTAATCCCGCCGGTAACGGTGAAGAACGTTTCGGCAACGGCGCTCGCGGGATTGCTTACGTAAAGACGAATCGCGCCGGACTCCGCCTTCATTCCCACAGCCACTCGCGCTTCCAGTTGGGTCGAGCTCACACGCCTCGTCGAAGTCGCATGGACTGAAGGGGTCGAAAACGATACGTAAACTCCCGGCGAGAAATTCTTCCCTTCAATGATTACCGTCACTTCATCGCCCGCCGCAGCCTGACCGGGCTTCACCTGGCGAATCTCCGGCACGGCTTCGGGCGATACCTCGGTGTCAGCCTGGCGTGCGGCTCCCTTCACCGAATATGGAAGCACCAGGATGAAGACTGCCACTGGCGTGAACCAATTGGTCAGGTCTCTACCCCGATGACTGCGTGTTCGCATGGAACGCCTCCGTCACGAGGAGCTCATTCCTTGGCTTTCTCAGGTGTGACGACGCTGGTCGTTTCCTTGGCCGCCTGAGGTTTCTCTTTCTTGATGATCCCGGAGCCTTCCTTGATGGTTAGGAATTGATTCACTTCGACCTTGGCGAATTTCTCGATCTGCGGGACTTCAACGCGTTTTCCGTTCTTGGTTTCGGTGACGAGCGTGGGCCACTTCACCTCGATCAGGTCGATAATTTTCGCCTGTCCCAGGCCGAAGTGCAGACGCAAATCGTTCTGGGACATGACGCTGGTCCCGCAATGAATCTCGTCGATTTGAGCGTGGTTTCCGGTCACGACCCGCACGCGCGCACCCACGGCCGTGCGGTTACACTTCGTCCCCAGGAGTTTGATGGAAATCCAGTTGTTCTTGTTTCCGCCTTCATTCCGCAGCAGCGAGGGCAGGTCGTTCATGTTCAAAACGAGGACGTCCACATCGCCGTCGTTATCGTAGTCACCGAAGGCGCACCCGCGGCTCGACATTTTCTGTGAGACTCCCGGACCCATCTGCGCGGAGACATCCTTGAATTTCCCGTTGCCCAGGTTGTGATACACGATGCGCGGCGATTTGAAGTCGGCGTCCAGGTTATAGTTCACCAGTTCCGGATAAACGTGTCCGGTAACATGAAAAATGTCGCTCCAACCGTCGTTATCGTAATCCACAAAACCCGCGCCCCAGTTGACGTAACGCGTGTTGACTCCGATTCCCGAAACGAAGGTCACGTCGGTGAATGTTCCGTCGCCGTTGTTGTGGTAGAGGTCGCAGGTGTCGTCCTGGAAATTGGTTTTGAAGATGTCGAGCCAGCCGTCGCAGTCGTAGTCGGCGACGCCGATGCCCATGCCCGCCTGCTCCTGTCCGTCTTCGTTGTAAGCGCAGCCGGACATCACGGCTACGTCCTCGAACGTCCCATCGTGATTGTTCTTGAAGAGGATGCTCGGCTCAGAATCGACGGCCACGTAGATGTCCGGCCAGCCGTCGTTGTCGAAATCATATGCCACGGCAGTGATTGAGTAGCGCGGCCCGGGCTTCAACACGCCCGCTTTCTCGGAAACATCAGTGAAGGTTCCGTCGCCGTTGTTGTGGTAGAGGATATTCAAGCCACCAGGTAATCCGCGCGGCCCGCACATAACCGGAATGCCCTTCCACTGGCAATAGCCTGTCTGGCCGGGCACGGGAACCTTGGCGAGATCCAGTTCGATGTAGTTGCTGACGAAGAGATCCAGGTAGCCGTCGCGGTCGTAATCCACCCACGTGGATCCCGTGCCCCAGCGCACGCGCTCTTCGTAAAGCCCGGCCTTCTTGGTTACGTCGGTGAAGGTGCCATCGCCGTTGTTGTGCCAGAGGACGTTGTGCCCCCAGTAGCCGCAGAACAGGTCGTCCCAGCCGTCGTTATCGTAGTCGCCGACACACACGCTGGTCTGCCAGCCACTCCGCGCCAAGCCGGACTTCTCGGTGATGTCGGTGAATGTGCCGTCGCGATTGTTCTTGTAAAGATGACAGGTGGGCGTCTTGCCGTCCGGGTAGGGTTCCTCTCCTTCGAAACGGATGCCGTTGGTCATGTAAATGTCGAGCCAGCCATCGTGGTCGTAATCAAAAAACGCCAGGCCGCTGCCTTTGGCCTCCACGATGTAGTTTTTCTTCTTCACCCCGCCCCAGACGTTGGGCACGGTCAGTCCCGCTTGCTGCGCCACATCAACAAAGGTGACGGGAGATGCAGCCTCGACATTGGGCAGTACGGCAGCGTTGAGAGCCAGCGGTGACCGCCACCGGGCGAGGGGCGTCGCCAAAGCGTCAAGCAGATCCGAGCCGAGCAGAAGGCCGCTTGCGCCGAGGAGTTGTCGTCGTGAAATCTTCATCCCGATTTTAGATGCGTGAGCCTGCGGGCGTGTCCACGGGAACACGTCCGTCCTGGCGGATGAACCCTTTCAGCCACCGAGACAGACAGATGATTATACACTATTGTTGCGTCCCCCCGTCGTCACCAACCGGCGCTCCAAAGCCTTCGCGTCGGGGCCGGGAGACAGCGTATAATGGCTGACCGGGCTTTGACCTGAGAATGGTATGTGGAGGTCTTCAATGCGGAGATGTTCCACCTTGCTTTGCGCGTGCCTGGTCGTCGTGCCCGCGCTAGGCTTCGCCGGTCCTGTCAAAACTGAGGACGTCACATTCAAAAGCGGCGAAGAAACCGTCGCTGGCTACCTCGCGCTTCCGGACTCCCCCGGACGCCATCCGGCTCTTGTCGTCATTCACGAATGGTGGGGCCTGAATGATTGGGTGAAGGAGCAGGCGCGGAAATTCGCCGAAGAGGGCTACGTGGCGCTGGCGCCGGACCTCTACCGCGGCAAGGTCGCCACTGACGCTTCGCTGGCTCACGAGTTAAGCCGCGGGATGCCCCAGGATCGCGCCTTGCGCGACCTGAAGGCGGCGTTCGCCTACCTCGCCGCGCGTAGCGACGTGGACAAAGCCAAGATCGGTTCTGTCGGATGGTGCATGGGCGGAGGACTCTCGCTTGAGCTTGCGGTGAATGAACCGCGACTCGCCGCGTGTAGCGTTAACTACGGGCGCATGCCAACCGAACCCGCTTCTATCCAGAAGATTGGCGCTCCCGTGCTGGGGATTTTTGGCGCCGACGATCGCGGGATTCCACCCGACTCGGTCCGGGCTTTCGAGAAGGCCATGAAAGCCGCCGGCAAATCCATCGATGTGAAGATCTATGAAGGCGCAGGCCACGCCTTCCAGAATCCCAACAACCAGACCGGCTTTCGCGCCGAAGCTGCTGCGGATTCCTGGAAGCGCATGGTCGACTTCTTCAATCGTACCCTGAAATAGCGGCATCCCTGCGGGATGCCCGCGAGAGCACGGGCAACTTGCCCGTCGGACCTGCTGTTCACGAAAGTCCGGGCAGCGACAAAGCGTGCCCGTTGGAGGAGCAAAATCCTTGGGAGTCGAACCTTATCGAGAGTCGCTATTGGAGTACCTGATTTCGGCCCTCTTCGCGCGCTCGGGCGAACCCGGAACCCTCACCGGAGAAGGCAAGCCGGCGCGCTTTGAAATCAAGAAGAGCCTTGGGGGGGGAAGCTGTGAGGCATCCTGTAATCTGGAATTCGCGCTTCCCTCCGGCCGTGTGCTCTCTCATGTCTCCGACATCGTCATCCGACTGGCAGGCGGAAAGACCGTGGCCGTCGAACTCCAGTGGGCAACCGACCTCGAGGACCAACTCAAGGCTCGCGCCTTCGATGTGCTGCACCTGAAGCAGGCGCTGGGGCAGAACTTCACCGCGTTTCTGATTTACCTGCGCGCGGGACTCGGAGGGCTCAGCGCCGAGCACGCCCGCGAAATCTGCTACCCGTTCGACCACTTCATCGCCCTCGAACACCAGGACCCGCAAAACCCCACGATCTGGGTTTCTGTTCTCGACCGGATTGAAGCGGAGATGAAATCGCGTTGAGCACGCGGTCTAAAATCTTCGGAATAGCAGTGCCTTCTTCACCTCGCCGATGGCGCGGGTGACGTTGATCCCGCGCGGGCAGGCTTCCACGCAGTTGAAGATCGTGCGGCAGCGCCATACGCCGTCGGCGGCGCCCAGGACGGCAAGGCGCTCGTCGCGGCCTTCGTCCCGACTGTCGAAGATAAAGCGGTGGGCGTTGACGATGGCAGCGGGGCCGACATACTCCTCATTCGCCCAGAATGACGGGCAGGAGGTAGTACACGCCCCGCAGAGGATGCACTTCGTCGTGTCCTCGAACCGCTCGCGGTCTTCGATGGTTTGCAGGCGCTCCCTTTGGGGTTCGGGCGTGTGCGTGATGAGGTAGGGCTTGACTTTCGTGTATTTCTCGAAAAAAGCCTCCATGTCTACGAGCAGATCTTTGATGACGCGAAAGCCACGCATCGGTTCTACGGTGATCTTTGTCCCCAGATTTCGCAGTAGCACCTTGCACGCGAGAGTGTTTGCCCCATTGATCACCATGGCGTCGGACCCGCAGATCCCGTGCGCACAGGAGCGGCGAAAGGTCAGCGTGCCGTCGAGATGCCACTTGACGTGGTTGAGCGCGTCGAGGAGGCGATCCGTGGGCTCGGCCTCCACCTGGTATTCGCCCCAGTAAGGTTCCTTATCCTTTTCAGGGTTGAAGCGTTTTATTTTCAGCGTTACTTTCATCGTTGCGCTCCACGCCTTCTCAATCGGTACATTGGATCTTCGGACCATCGTCTGATCGGTTCAATCGATGGACCGATCGCCCGATGGCTCGATTTCAGTACTTCCTCTCCATCGGTTGAAACCGCGTAATCGTGACCGGCTTATACTTGAACTCGATTCCCTTCTCGGTCTTGTACGCGAGTGTGTGTTTCAGCCATTTGGCGTCGTCCCGCTTGGGGAAATCCTCCCGGGAGTGCGCGCCGCGGCTCTCTTGTCGGGCCAAGGCGCCTTCAACCAACACTTGCGCCAGGTCGAGAAGATTTCCGAGTTCCAGCAATTCCGTCAGCTCCGTGTTATATTTCGTGCCGCGGTCTTCGATTTTGACTTCATTGAACCGTCCCCGAAGTTCCCCGAGCTTTTCTTTCATGGCGGTGAGGGTTTTGGCTTCGCGGAATACCGAAGCCTTATCCATCATTTGGTCCTGAAGCGTGTCTCGGATCTGTGCCGCCCGCTCTTTCCCGCCTGCGGCCATCAGACGCGAAATCTGCGCCCGCGCGCGCCCATCCGCATTCGCGGGTAAGGGAGCCCAGTCGTTCTCCGTAATGAATTTGGCGGCATGCCGGGCCCCCCGGCGACCGTACACCAGGATATCAACGAGTGAATTCGTCCCCAGGCGATTGGCGCCGTGCACCGAAACGCACGCCGCCTCTCCCGCCGCGTAGTAGCCATGCAGCGGCGAATTCTCTTCATCGGTAATGACCCGCGAATCGGTGTCAGTGGGAATGCCGCCCATGGCATAGTGCGCGGTAGGCTGCACGGGCACCGGCTGTTTCTTCGGCTCGATTCCCATATAGGTGCGCACAAAGTCCGTGATGTCGGGCAGTTTCTTGTCGTGAACTTCATCCGAGAGATGCGTGAGATCGAGGTGCAGGTAGTTTTTTCCCTCGATGCCGCGGCCGTCGCGAATCTCCCGGTACATGGCGCGTGAGACCATGTCGCGGGGCGCCAGATCGAGCAAGGAGGGCGCGTACCGCTCCATGAATCGCTCGCCGGTGCGGTTACGCAGGATTCCGCCTTCGCCGCGAGCCGCTTCGGAAAGGAGGATCCCCATCTTGTAGATTCCCGTGGGATGAAACTGGAAGAATTCCATGTCCTCGAGCGGCAGGCCCGCGCGCAGCGCCACGGCCATGCCGTCGCCGGTCAACGAATGCGCGTTCGAGGTGACGCGGAACATCCGTCCGCAGCCGCCTGTCGCGTCCAGCACGGCCTTGGCGTGGAAGGTGTGAATCTCGCCCGTCGCAATGCAATATGCGACGACTCCAGAGCACCGACCGCCGGTGACAATCAAGTCAAGCAAGTGGTATTCATTGAAGAAGTGCACCTGGTTCTTGATGCATTGCTGATAAAGGGTTTGCAGAATCATGTGGCCGGTACGGTCGGCGGCATAGCACGAGCGGCGCACCGGCGCCTTGCCGAATTCCTTTGTGTGTCCCCCGAATGGCCGCTGCGCGATGCGGCCGTCGTCGGTGCGGCTGAACGGCAGACCCCAGTGCTCCAGATCGTAAACTGTCTCGATCGCTTCACGGCAGAGGATCTCGACGGCGTCCTGGTCAGCGAGGTAGTCGCTGCCCTTGATGGTGTCGAACATGTGCCATTCCCAGTGATCCTCTTCGTGATTGCCCAGCGCCGCGCCGATCCCGCCCTGCGCGGTGCCTGTGTGCGAGCGCGTGGGATACAGCTTGCTGATCACCGCTACGCGCCCATGCGCGGAGAGGTTCAGTCCCGCCATCAGCCCGGCCCCGCCGGCACCAACGACCACGGCATCGTATTTGTGAATCATCTTAGGAACCTGTCCTCAAGGCTCAGGAGAAAGTGGAAATTGAAAAACAGAATCTGGTGAGCCGGATCTTGATTTTCGATTTACAGTTTCGCATTCCCGTCTTCCAGTTTCCAATTTCGTCTTTTCGTTCACGGCGCCGGCACCGGTTGAAACGTGAAAATCACCAGCGACCCCAGCGCCAGAATAATGAAGCCGACAACGTAGAGCGAAGCAAGCGATACCAGGCGCCACCCACGCGCAGATATGTAATCGTCGATGAGCGTCCGGACGCCGTTCGCACCGTGGATCATTGCCAGCCACAGCATCACCAGGTCGTAGGTCCGCCAGAAGGGCGTCGCAAACCGTTTCGCCACAAAGCTGTAATTAACCACCTCGATGTTATTGATAATGTGCATGATCGCGAGGTGTCCAAGGGCCATGAAAAGCAGCACCACTCCCGAAATTCGCATGAAGAGCCAGGCGTAAAGCTCCAGCCCGCTGTCGGGTCTCGGCCGTCCTGCAACGCTCATTCGCGCCCCCTTATTTCACCACCCATTCCAACATGTAGACCGCCGTTGGAATGAAGATGACGGCAAACACTCCCGACACCGCGTAGACCCACCTGCGATGCGACGCGGTCGTCTCCGGCCAGAAGTCAATGATGATGATGCGCATGCCGTTCAGCGCATGGAAAAGCACCGCGCCAGCGAGAAAGACTTCGCCAACTCGGAAAAAGGGCATGCGGTAGAGGGCTATCGCCTTGTTATAGAGCTCCGGCCCCCAGCCGATGAACGCCGTGTCCACAACATGAATCAACAGAAAGAGGAACACACCAACACCCGTGACGCGATGAAAGATCCAGGACCACTGCCCTGCGCCGCCCCGGTAGGTCAAATACTGAGAAAGCTTAGCCATGCTTGCCGCTCCTGTGCCTCACGTCCAGGCCATTCGAGGTCTGGATTCCTGACATATCTTTTGACGCGGCTCACCCTGCTGCCGACCTATCTTACAACAAGCCCCGCACTATTCTACGGCGTGCGGAGCCGAAAGTTAAGTGCTCTGCGGCGTAGTCAGGCCTGACCCGGAAAAATGCTCTAGCTCGACGGATCGAATTAGGCCACGGTTCTGGATTGACGAAAACGCCGGAAAGGAATATGGTAATTGTCCCGAATGCCTCGCACCGCGCCTCGAGTCACCTTCCGCGCGGATAATCCGAAGAGTCCAATGACGCGGCGAAGAGCACGCAGTGTGTCCTTCCGGCCTAGCGCCACGATTCCCTGAAGGAGCCCCTAAGACATGCAACAGATTCCCCATGACGTCCTGATCTTCGGAACCGGGCTCGCCGGCTTACGTGCCGCCGTTGAGATCTGCATTCGCACAAAAGGCGCCGCCAAGATCGGAATCGTTTCCAAAGTCCAAGTCATGCGATCGCATTCCGTCTGCGCCGAGGGAGGCACGGCCGCGGTGATGCGCCCGGAAGAAGGCGATAGTCTCGAGTTGCATGCGTGGGACAGCGTCAAGGGATCCGATTTCCTGGCCGACCAGGACACCGTGGACCGCTTTGTGCGCACCTCGCCGGATGAAATCCGCCTCTTGGAACATTGGGGCGTCCCCTGGTCGCGGCGCGAAGACGGCCGAATCATGCAGAGGCCCTTCGGCGGTCATTCCTTTCCGCGCGCCTGCATGGCCGCCGACAAGACCGGGTTCTTCGAGATGCAGGCGCTCTACGACACGCTGGTCAAGTACGATAACTTCACGCGTTATGACGAGGGTTTCGTCACTTCCCTTCTCCTGGACGGCGGGCGCTTCTCAGGGCTTACGCTCATCGACGCGCCGACCGGAGAATTCTGGGTGTTGCGAGCCAAGGCTCTCCTGATCGCATCGGGGGGCCTTGGAAACCTCTACGGTTTCACAACCTACTCGCAGACGGTCACGGGCGACGGGCAGGCGATGGCCTATCGCGCGGGCCTGGCCCTCGAGGATCCCGAGTTCCTGCAGTTTCACCCCACGGGGCTCGTTCCCTCGGGAATCCTGATGACCGAGGGCTGCCGAGGCGAGGGCGGCTACCTGCGCAACAACCGCGGCGAGCGCTTCATGGAAAAGTACGCGCCCAAAATGATGGAACTGGCGCCGCGCGACATCGTCTCCCGCGCCGAAATGACGGAAATTCTTGAGGGCCGCGGATTCCCGGGGCCGGAGGGTCTTGATTACATCCAGCTGGATATGACGCATCTGGGTGCTGACAAAATTAATAAGCGCCTGCCGCTGATCCGCGAAGTGTGCATGAAATTTCTGGGTCTCGACCCGATCACGACTCCCATTCCCATTCGTCCGGTGGCGCATTATTCGATGGGCGGAATCGAGGCGGACATTAATGGGCGGACAAAGGTTGAAAACATCTGGGCGGCGGGAGAGGTGGCCTGCCACTCCATGCATGGCGCCAACCGGCTGGGGTGTAACTCCACCGCAGAATGCCTGGTGTGGGGCGGTATCACCGGCGCCGAGATCGCAAACTACCTTTCTCGAAACCCTGCCCTGAACGACATGCCGGAGGATCAGGCTCGTGAGGAAGAAAAACGGATTTTCGACGGCTTACTTCAACAGGGCGGCACGGAAAGTCCCGCCCGGATCCGGCGTGAATTGCGGGTGCTGATGGACAAACACGCGGGCGTCTATCGCACGGGCGAGTCGATGAAAGAGGGACTGGCGAAAATCGGCGAGCTGAAGCAGCGGTTTCAGCAGGTCTCCATTCAGGACAAGAGCCGGATCTACAACACCAACCTGATCCAGACCCTCGAAACGGAGGACATGCTTGATCTGGCGGAGGTATTGCTTTTTTCCGGGTTCGCCCGCGAAGAGTCTCGCGGCGCTCACGCCCGGACCGACTTCCCGAAGCGCGACGATGAGAATTTCCTGACGCATTCGATGGTCCATTACCTCGGTGGCAAGCCGCGGCTGGGATACAAGCCGGTGACCATCACCAACTGGAAGCCTGTGGAAAGGAAATATTGAGATCGGGCGATCGACTCATCGAACCATCGGGCGATCGTCATGGTCGTTGGTCCGATGAACCGATCACCCGATGGCCCGATGATGACGCGGTAGGCGCAAACGGAGTGAAGGAGAAGAGACATGCCCGAATTAGAACGTCACGACAATCGCCTGGGTATCTGGGGATGGCTCGGAGGTGGGCGGTGGGGGATCGAGCGCTATGCTTACATCCTACATCGCCTCACCGGACTGGGAATTCTTCTCTACTTTCTGATGCACATTGTAGTCACGAGCCTGCGAGCCCTGGGAATCTACCTTTGGGTCGAGGGAGGTTTCTTTCACCAGCCGATCTTTAAGGTCGGGGAATTTCTGGTCTTCACGGCGTTCGCCTATCACGCGCTGAACGGCATCCGTCTCGTACTGGTGGAACTCGGGATCGCGGTCGGCAGGCCCATCGAGCCGGTCTATCCCTACAAGACGTCGCTCAGCGTACAGCGACCGCTGCTGATCGTGATGATGATCCTCGCCGCGATTTTCCTGGCGGCAGGCGGCTACGAATTTCTCGGATTGACGCGGTAGCGCCGGCCTCTAGCCGGCGCCTGTAGCGGCGATCGGAGCTTGCCCTGACGCAGGAAGAGATCGCCGGTCAATAGAATGGGCAGAGCAGGAGGAGCAATGCGCGAAACGAAATTCTGGACCTGGCACATGGCAGCGGGCGTGGTGATCGCGTTCCTGCTTGGGTTGCACATGGTCATCATGCATATCGGGGGGATCACCCACTTATTCTCACCCTTCGGTGGTGAGGCAGTCTCCAAAGACAACAGCCTGTTTCGCGACGGCCGGCTATTCTTCACCGTCACCTACATTCTCCTCCTCGGAGTAGCGCTCTATCACGGCCTCTACGGCCTGCGGACGATCCTCTTCGAGCTGACCTTGAGGCCTGCCGTCGAGAAAGCCATCAGCGTCGTGCTTCTAATTCTGGGGCTGGGCCTGTTCGGACTTGGGACTTGGGCGGCCATCGTCGTGCACGCCATCGCCATCGCCGGAGCCAGGGGGTAACTATGGAAAGCCAGAAAGCAACGCGGGAAATCAACTTCCACATCACTCGCTACAATCCCGAGCGCGACCGCGCGCCGTATATCAAAACCTACGCGGTGCCGGTGCGCGAAGGCATGACGGTGCTCGACGGCCTGCACTACATCAAGGAGAACCTCGACGCCACACTTGCCTGGCGCTACTCGTGCCGCATGGGAGTCTGCGGATCGTGTGGAATGCTGCTCAACGGCCAGCCGACCCTGGCCTGCAACACGCAAATCCTTCACATCGCCAAGACGGACCTCACCGTCGCGCCGCTGCCCAACTTTGAAATTATCCGCGACCTGGTTCCCGACCTGGTGATCATGTTCGAGAAACACCGCTCGATTAAGCCGCACGTGGTGCGCGCGGACGATGTGGAGCTCAACGACCCCGCCGGCGAATTCTACCAATCGCCCGAACAGCTCGAGGCGTATCTGCAGTTCGCGTATTGCATCAAGTGCGGCTGTTGCATGGCCGCGTGCCCAACGCTCGCGACCGACCTGCGATATCTCGGGCCCATGCCGCTCGCCGCCGCGCAGCGCTACAACGAGGACACGCGCGATGCCGGCCGGCGAGAACGCAACCAGGTGACGGGCGCTGCCTACGGCGCGTTCCGTTGCCACTACGCCGGCGAATGTTCGCGCGCCTGCCCCAAAGGCGTCGATCCGGCCAAGGCCATTCAGCACCTCAAGCGTAAACTGGTGCTCGACTATCTTCACTTGTCGCGCAAGAAGAAGCCGTGCGAAAAACTCCACGGCCCCGGCCAGAGCAAACCGCTTCCCAATATCCCCGCCGCGCCGGCCAGAACGGTTTGACGGCACGTAACGCACGCCTTGGCTGTGCTCACGGACGCATCGCCGGCGCCATGCGGTTTAATCCAATACCCCAAATCTGAATTCGGGAACAGCTATGCGGGCAGGGACCAGCCTTTAGCACCCAAGTTATCTGCGGCGAGGATGTGGGGTTGGGACTGGATATTATGTTCGGCGAGCTTCGAGCGTATGGCTTCGCCGATCTCTTCGGCCGAGCCGCGCACGAAGGCCAGCACAGACGGGCCTGCGCCGCTCAGGCAGATGCCGAGCAATTCGGGATGGCTGAAGCTGAGAACGTCGTCCAGGCCCGGAATGAGCGGGGCGCGATGCGGCTGATGCCATCGGTCGTCAAAGAAGGCGCGATGGAAGTCGGCCTTGCCGGAGAAGAGTTGCGCGGCCAGCGCCACGGCGCGCTGCAGGTTGTGAACCGCGTCGGCGCGCGAGTACTGCGCGGGCAAGACCTGGCGCGCCTTGTCGGTAGGGATCGCGTAGTCGGGAATTACCAAAACCAGCTTGAGCGTGTCGGGAACCGGGCACGTATAGGAAAGCACGCGCGCGCCCGATTGAACCGAAATCGTAAATCCGCCGTGCCAAGCGGCGGCCGCGTTGTCAGGATGGCCTTCTATCTTTGTGGCGAGCGCAATCAATTGCTCATCGAAGAGCGTTGTATCCGCCAACCAGTGGCACGCGGCGAGCGCGCCCACAATCGCCGCCGCGCTCGATCCGAGTCCGACGCCAATAGGAATCTGGTTTTCGATCTCCAGGTCGAAGCCTTTATGTTTGTTCCAACTTTCGAGTGTCTGGCGGATGGTGCGCGCGATAAGGTTTGTTTCGTCGATGGGGACGCGCTCGGATGTCACACCGGAATAGCGCACGCTGATGGCCTTGTCCGACCGGGGAATAACGTGGATATCGACATAGAGAGCCAGCGCGAGCGCCGCGCAGTCGAACGCGCAGCCCAGATTTGCGCTCGTCGCCGGCACGCGTACGGTGATTCGTTGAGGCATAGTCAACCTTGGCGGTCGCCAAGGCTTCAGGATACTCGAAGGGCAGTGCCACCCGCAATGGCGGGGACCAGGAGCACTTCGTCGCCGTCCCGGAAGGCGTATTTTGCGCCGCCCAGGAAGCGGATGTCTTCATCATTCACATAGATATTGACGAACCGGTGGGGGGTTCCGTCGGCTGTGCACAACGCCTGCTTGATGCCGGGGAACTTCTCGTCGAGTCCACGGAAGAGTTCGGTGAGATTGTTGGCCGTGGTCTCGATGCTCTCCGCCCCGTTGGTAAATTTCCGGAGCGGAGGAGGAATGCGGATCGTGATCGACAATGGAACCTCCCAGGGGGTCGAGCGAATCGAATGTCGACAGTCGAAAGTTAAAAGTTGAAAGCCGGGCGCCCGAATCTCACTCCGATCGCCGGGGATCTGACTTTCGACTCTCGACTTTCAACTCCGCAGGTCACGCGCTTGCCGCGACAGCGGGAAGGTATTTCTCCTCAAAGTCCACAAGCTTCGGCCGGATGGCAGCCGCATCATCAAAGCAGCCGTTGACCGCGCCGACGGTCTTCAGGCCATTGCCGGTAATCGCCACGACAATCGATTCGTTGGGATTGATCCTTCCTTGGCGAATCAACTTCTGCGTCACGGCAACCGTCACGCCGCCGGCGGTTTCCGCGAAAACGCCTTCCGTCTCCGCCAGCAGGCGAATGCCCTCGACGATCTCATCATCCGAGACATCCTCGCCCGCGCCTCCGCTGCCCAAGATCGTTTTGACGGCAAAGTAGCCGTCTGCCGGGTTGCCAATGGCCAGCGAGCGCGCGATAGTGTTGGGTTTCTGCGGTTGAATTTCCGGCGTACCGTTCTTGGCCGCCGTGGTGATCGGCGAACAGCCCGTCGCCTGCGCCCCGAAGAATTTCGTGGGCGTCAAGGGCGGCTCGACCCAGCCCAGCTTCTGCAATTCGTCAAACGCCTTGGCGATCTTGGTAATCAGCGAGCCACCCGCCATCGGCACCACGATATTCTGCGGCAGACGCCAGCCAAGCTGCTCGGCGACCTCAAAGCCGACAGTCTTCGAGCCCTCGGCGTAGTACGATCGCAGGTTGACGTTGACGATTCCCCAGGAATATTTCTGCGCGATCTCGGAGCACAACCGATTGACCTGATCGTAGTTGCCGCCAATCTTCACCAGCGTTGCGCCGAACACCTGGGTGCCGATGATTTTTTCAGGCTCCAAATCGGCGGGGACAAAGATGAACGTCTTGAATCCGCCTTGAGCGGCCTGCGCAGCAACGGAATTCGCCAGGTTGCCCGTGGATGAACAGCCTACCGTGTCGAAACCGAATTCGCGCGCTTTGCTCAGCGCCACCGCCACGACGCGATCCTTAAAAGAAAGCGTGGGGCAATTTACCGCGTCGTTCTTTACGTAGAGTTCGCGCACGCCCAGGGCTTCCGCCAGGCGCGGCGCGGGAATCAACGGGGTAAATCCTGTGTGCTTGCCCACCCAGGGATCATCCTGCAAGGGGAGCAGTTCGCGGTAGCGCCACATGTCGGGTGGCCGCGACTCAACATCTTTGCGGCGGACGTCCGACCACAACCGGCCATAATCATAAACGGCTTCGAGTGGCGCCCAACATTCTTCACACGCGGCAATCGGCTCAGGGGGGTACGTGCGGCCACATTCGCGGCATTTCAAGTGTAATAGGTAACTCAGGGTCTTATCCTCCTCCCTGACGTCATCCAGAGCTTGACCGCGGGCCGACCGGAACTTGGTGAGGCTCAGAAAAAAGCGGGCAAAACTAAAAAAGCCTCTTCGGGTTAGAAGAGGCTCGATACTGGCTTTTCGCTGCCCCCTCTCATCTCCCCCTCACGCGGGTGGGAGTTGGCACCTGCCCCCCGATCTTAGGATCGGAGCGGTTGCCGTGGCGTCATCGGGCCCGTCCCTCGGCCACTCTGGATGAGATTCAGGGTTACTGAATCAAATATTCAATTGTCCCGGTTATTCTACGAACCGACCGGTTGGTTGTCAACAGAATTCTTGGGCGAACAGGGTTCTCAGCCACGAGGAGGGTCCCCTACTGGCCGCCGGAGGGCGCGGTGCTGGCAGGCTCCTTGACAATCGCCATGGGCACACGGGAGAAAGCCACACGAGCCGCATCGGGGTCGAGGACGTTCACTTGCATGGTGTAGCGTCCCACCGGGAATTTCTGCAGGGGAACCTCGACGAAATACGACGCCTTCCCGCCGCTCCCTTTTTCGAGTTTTCCCTGGAACGGCCCCGCCTCGGCCACCTTGGCGCCGTCGCGGAAGAATGCCAGCGCCACGGCCGGATTCGCGGATTCGGCATTGGCAGTGACTTTCCCGCGGTAGGATTCGAGCAACACGTAGAGGCTCTGGCTGGTACGAAAGACTCGCGTCACACTGGGGAGCAACGTTTTCGTTCCCACTTGAAGTGGCGTGTCGTTCCGAGGCGGAACTCTGCGCCTTACATTGTTAACCTGATTAACTCTTTCCTTCAGTTCGTTTGAAAGCACAACCGAGCTCAAAGTCAGGCCGGATTCCGTTATGGGCGGCAGGATGAGTGGCTGCTCAAACGTCCCCATCTTACCCGTCTGGTTCTCTCGGACCACAACCTTCAACCGGTAATCCCCGGGCGGAAGAACCATGCTGCCCTCATAGAGAAAATTCCCACGCGTAACCTCTTTGAAAGTTTCCTCGCCGATCTTGACCGGCAGCGTGTCGCGCAAGTACCCCGCGGGTTTATCCTTGGCGTCGAGCACTCGCCAAACGAAATCAAACTCCGTCTCGTGTCGCGCCGACTTCTCCAAGAACGATACGGCCGCGCCCGGGATTTTGGCCGCGAGGACGACGTTATAGTTCTTCTCCGGCGCGCGGAAGTACGCCGTGTCCACCACAAACGGCAGATCGAGAAACGCCTGGTCGAGCGCCAGAGCCTGTTCGAGTTGCAGTTCCTTGTCCTCGCGCGTGAACTGACGAAAATCCTTGGGGGCAAAGTATCCCGGCCTCGCCTCGACCTTGACGCCCGGCCGGTCCACCTCCACGCGGATGCGGCGGAACTTGCCGTCCGATCGCGCGTTCCTGGGCGAATACCCCAGCAGGTAATAGCTGGAGTTTTCCGCCTGGATCTGTTGGAACGCCTCGCCCAGGTCGTTCAAATCGTAAAACGTTCGCCCGCCCGTGTCCTGGGAAAGGGAGGCGAGCGTCTCGCGGCTGCCGTGCAGTGAAGAGAGTTGCGAGGAGTGCGCCGCACCCGTGTAGATTGCAGTGCCCGAGGGGCTCGCCGTGCTGGCGTCGCCGCCGGGCGGAAGCGCCGCGAGCCCGCGCGCGTCCATGGTGTAAAGCGACACATTCGATTGGTTCGCCGCGTCAATCGTTGCCCGGAGCTGCGCCTGGTTATCGGTCCCGGTGCGCTCGACTCCGCTTGAGAAGTGAATCACCGATTTCCTTCCCGGGAGCGCCCGCAACATTCGCGAGAGGGATTCGACCGCCGCCAGCTTCTGGTCGGTATTGAAAATGTTGAATTCAGTTTCATCGGGCGTAAACGCCGCGGAAACATCCTGTGCCACGATTTCCTCGCCCGCGGCGTTGGTCCCGCCCGCTTCGCCGGTGGCCGCGGCGGCGGCCAGGTTCGAAGACTCCTCCCCGACCAGGATGCTCTTGATCGCCTTGCTGAGCGCGTCGCGGTCGTTCGTAAAATCGCGAAGCACGCGCAAACTTGAGGTGTAGGTCACTACCGCCACGAGGTCGGCAGGGGTGAGCTTCTTTTCCACAAATTCTTGCGCGGACTTCAGCGCCCGTATCAGATCATCCGGCTGCATCGAAGAGACGTCGAAGAAAAGGACGGTCAGGCGGCGGTCACGCAGCACCGTTTCCGGCGGGACATTGGGCGGAAGCTTGGCGAGATCCACGACGGGTGGGGGACCGCTCGACGCTTCGGCTTGTGCCAATTTCTGCACATCCTCAAGACTGAACGAAGTGATGGTTTGGGGGACGCCGTCCTCCAGGACGCGGAAATTATCTTGGGTGAGGTCGGCGACAGGTTTCCCGCTCTTGTCGCGGACCCGCACGTCGACAAGAACGACATTCGTCTGGCTGCGCAGCACGTAGTTCCCTGGTGAAGGGCCGGCGGATTTCTGCGTTTCGGCGTTTTGTTGCGCTCCAACTCCGCCAACCGGCGGGAGAAGCACCAGCAGCAACGCCAGCGCGGTTGAGGCCGTCGAATGCTTCTGCCGGGTTCGATTCGCCCTTGCCATCTCAAAACCTCAGTCGCAGCGCGAAACTGATGCTCCGCATGTCTCGCACGCTCGTGACCCGGCCGAATTCCTGTCCGTTCACGACGGTCGCCAGGCCGCTCCAGTTGGGCGTGTTCATCAGGTTGTTCGCCGAAACGCGGAAACTGCCACGAATTCCCCGCTCGCGCGAAAAGGTGAAGAAACGCTCGAGCGACATGTTGAAGTTCACCAGGCCCGGACCGGGAATCGTGTTCCGCCCCGCGTTGCCAAACTGGTCGGAAGGCGGTAACGCGAACGCCGCGGTGTTGAAAAACTGCTGAGGCGTGGATGCCGAGTCGCCAAGAGAAACCGGCTGCCCTGTGGCATCGGCTCGGAGGTTGGCAATGGCCGCCACGCCCCCGAAATTGCCCAGGTTGCCCAGGACGCGCGCCGTAAAGGGATTGCCGGACTGAATCGTCGTCGTCCCGTTCACGGCCCAGTTCCCGATGACGCGCGCAGTGAATCCGCCACGGCTCAGCCAACGTTTCCGGTCTCCGAACGGAAACTCGTATGTGTGGTTGATCAACAGCCGGTGACGCAAATCGAACGAAGAGAGCCCGCGCTCAGCCTGAAGATCGAGATAGTTTTGCGCGACCGTGCGGCCCGCCCCGCCTACCGCCGCGGCATTGTCGATGGATTTTGAATACGTGTAGTTCCCACTCACAGAATATCCGCTGTGAAATTGCCGCCGCAAACCGACCTGCAGCCCGTGATAAATGGACGCCGCGCCGAAGGTCTCGTAGGTGAAGGCCAGCGTGTTTTCAAGCGCCAGGCCGGTTTGCCCGGCCCCGCTCCCAGCCAGAAACTGATTTGGAGCCAGAAGAAGATCGAGCTTGGTCCCCTTGGTCCCGACGTAGCCGAGAGTGAAGATAACGTTCCTGAAGATTTCGTCCTCGAGTGAAACGTTCCAGCTTTGCGCGTAGGGCGTCCTGAAATCCGGATCAACCGCGTACGTGTTCTTGAGGATGTTGGGCCCCAGCTCCGGAAAACCCTCTTGGAGGGTCAACACCTGCGTGGGCGATGTTATCAGTGTCGCCGCTTGCGCGAATGGCGGCTGGCTCGCCATATTGGGGAAGATTCTGGAATAGATGCTGCCGTCAAAGAAGATCCCGTATCCAGCCCGCAGCACCAGGCTGTGCTGAGTCCATGGGCGGTAGGCGATGCCGATGCGCGGGCCGAGATTGTTGGCGTCGCCACGCAGGAGCGAGGCGGGCATCATCCCCGGCTTTTGGCCCGTCACGACCCCGGCGGAGGCGAACCCCGGCGCGAACGTCAAATCGGAGAGATGGCCATACTTCTCTGTAAAGGGCGCGAAATATTCGTAGCGCAGGCCGTAGTTCACGGTGAAATGTGATGTCATCCGCCAATCGTCCTGTAAAAATCCCGAAAAAACCCAGGAACGGAAATAGTTGCTGCTTGACCCGAAACGCACCGAGGTGGTCTGCGGCAAACCAAGGAGGAAATCCGCGAAGTCGAATCCGGTGCCCGCCACCGGCAGCCCGTCGGCGGTAAAATCGCTCGTCGTGTAGCCGCTGAAGTTGAACGTGCCCCGCGCGTCGGGGTCAGTCAAAGTGTTAACCTGAACCCGCCGCATTTCCCCGCCCAGGCGAACGTTGTGCTTCCCATGATTCCAAATCAGGATATCGAAGACGCGGAATGTCTGATTTCTCCGGAGCGATGGGATCGGGTCGTTTAAGTCTGAGAAATTCGTAAATTGGGCTATAGGCAGGCCCCAATCGATCGGATTCGTGGAAACACCTTCGATGCCCAGCCCGGTGACGATATCCTGTCGGTTTGCGAATGCGTTCAGAGTCGAAATTCTCTGGCGATTGAAGTTTGCGGCGAGGGTGTTGATCACACCCGGGGCGAAGGTGTGCGTTTCGCTCAAATTCAGATTCTGGCCGCGCGTGGAGGTTTGGCTGGTCAGGTCCGGAAAGCTCGAGACGGCGCGTGACCGCGAGGAGTTGAAGAAGTAAAACACGTTCAAGCTGTCCTTCTGGGAGATCTGATGTCCCACCCGAAACATGACTCGGTCGCTGGCGGTCGGCAAAGGCTGCTGGAGGTGAAAGTTTTGAACCTGGCCGGGAAGATTGGGCAGCGGAATGTATTTCAACAGGCCGAGCGCAGCGGGATCCATCCGCTCGGTCGGGATTTGGTTATTCGCAAAAGCCACCCGCGGTCCGGCGGCGTTCGAGAGCGGATCGTAGATGATCGGAACGGCGCCAGCCAGAGGCCCGGCAGTCATTTGGGCGTTGGAAAAATCTCCCGCGCGTTCCTCCGGCGTTGGAACAGTCGAGAAGCTGTCAAACGCCCTCCGCGCGCGTGTGAAGCCGTAATTCACGAAGAAGCTTGTCTTCTCCGCGCCGTTGTAGATTCTGGGAATGACGAGCGGCCCCCCAAAACCTATTCCCGCCTGCTCGGAATAAGACGGGATGCGTTGCGAGTTCGTCGTGTTCAGCGGATAAGGGCGCGCGTCGAGCGCGGAATTGCTGTACTGTTCGTTGAAGTTACCCCGAATGCGGTTGACCTGGGCGCGCCTTCCCGCCCAGCCGCCCGGCCCGCCACGGCCCCCGGCGAAAATCGCCATCATCTCAAGGCTGGGGCCACCGGCCATGCCTCCACCGGGACCGCCGGATCCACCACCACCAAAGCCCGGGACTGCCTGGCCGCCCATGCGTTCGCGGAATTGTTGGAAACGTTCCCTCATGCCGCGCATGTCCTCGCCGGGCGTTGAAGCCGTAACGCCGCTACCACCCGAAAGCAGGAACGAGTTGGCTCCACTCGCAGAGGCATCCTCCTGTGGCAACTCCGCTTCACCCGCCGGCAAGCCTCCGCTGACCGCAGTGCCGTTAAAGCGCAAGTTCCCTTCGGAGGCGGTGCCATTCCCCTCCATCAATTCTCCGTTGGCTCCCAAACTCGCCGCGCCGGCAGGTAAATTCCCGGCGGTGCCCTGGAGGTTTATTTCCCCTGCCGATTCCGCGCCACGAGTGGTTGCGGACGTTGTGCCGCCTGAGGTGCCGAGGTCCATGACCAGCGCAGCATTGACGGTGAGAGACTTTTCAGGCGCAATCGGCACAGGCTCGCGGACATCCTTGCGAAAACCGACGAGGGATATTTCCAATTTGTAGGTCCCCGGAGGGACTTCGGTAAAACGGTAGTTCCCTTCCTCGTCGGTCCAGGTGGCTTTTCGCTCTCCGGTCGTCTTCTCAGTGATTTCGACGGTGGCGCCGGGAACCGAAACTCCTCCCGGCCCGCGCACGTGCCCCGTCAAGGCTCCGAACAGGCTGGACTGACCGGCCAGATTGGAAGAGGGGATGAAAAACATCAAAGCAAACCCAACGAATGTCGCCAAGTGCTTCGCCCGTCTGGAGATCGATGCCATCAGCCATCCTGCCTGAGTCTTCGATGCACGCTGCGCCCCTGATATGCAGTTTGACGAAATCCCCGGCATTGGGGTTACTTCGAGTAACCTCTCCCTCCCTGAAATCGTCTGACCCTGCGGAGGGGCACATGAACAAGTGGGTTCCGTCAGTTTTGATGGCTTTATGCCTGTTCGGCTTGATGCCGGCAAGCGCTCAGCAGGAAGGGCCCGGACCGCGGCCCGGCCGGGAATTTCCGGGAGAGCGCTTGATGGGGACCGTGGCGTCCGTGGGCGTCGACCGGCTGACGATCAAGACCATGGACGGCAAGGAACAAACGATCTTGGTCAGCGATCAGACTCGTTACCGTGAAGGCGAAAAGAATCTCCAACTTGAAGACCTGAAGCCGGGCGATCGAGTGTTTATCCGCGCCCGCGCCGGTTCGGACAATCAGTTGTCCGCACTGATGATCGGCCGCGTGACTGAGGAACAGATCCGGCGTTTCGGAGCCCAGGGTGACCGCGCTTTCGGAGAAATCATCGCCATTGAAAAGACTCAGTTGAAGCTGCGAAACCGCCGACAGGGCGAGCGCGTGGTGACGATAAACGACCAGACCACCTTCATGAAGGAAGGCAAGCCCTCGACACTGGCGGATTTGAAGGTCGGTGATCGTGTCATGGCCTTCGGCAAGGAATCGAATGGCGTCTTTACCGCCACGCGCGTGATGTCAGGCCCGATGGGCCCCGGCGCCTGGCGCGGCCGTCGGGGTGGGCCGGAGGGGCAACCTCCATCGCAATAACTAATCCCCGCGCTGTGGCCGCGAGCTGTACTCGCCGAAATCCTGGAGACCCGACGACGACACGTCGCCGCTACAGCAAGAATGCGCTACTTCACGACCTGCAATCGGCACACAATATTCCGCGCCGGAAAGATCCAAGCGAAGTGTTTCTCGTAGAAATCCACTGAAATCGCCGCGATCAGGCGCCCCAGGCCGTCGAGCAGAAGGTTCCCTCCAAAAGTCAGACGCCGCTCAATGATCCGGAACCCGCCCGCGTTGTAAGTGAAGTTCTCAAACGAATCGCCCGTGAAGTAGTCGAAGCTGTGCATGCCGAGATGATGCACGTGCGTGGGGTCGGAATAGGAATCGGGCGAGGAATAGTGCGGCGTGATGGCAATCACCTCCGCGCCCGGCTTGGCGACGCGATGCACTTCCGCCATGGCGCGCAGGATGTCAGGCTGGTGTTCGAGAAAATGCGAGAGATAAATTCGCTCGGCGCAATTGTCCCGAATCGGCCAGGGGAAATGCGCGAGCTCGCAGAGCACGTCCGCCTCCGAGCCGGGCTGCCGGTCGAGCCCAACCGCCCCCGGCTCCTGCTTCTTCTTCCCGCAACCGATGTCGAGAATCAGCATCGAGATGTCTTCGCCCCACGGCGTTCGGCCGGAAGCAATGCCCACTCCACTTTTAGAACATAAAGAAGTCCGTTTCAACCAGGAGCGAGGCGGGGACGGGTTCGCCCTGGCAGGCGGCGGGCCGGAAGCGCCAGCGGAAGGTGATGGCGTCGAGCGTGGCCTTGGTCAGAGAGAGCGTATCGGAATGCACGGGTGTGACCTGGTGGGCCCGGCCGTCCGTTCCGACGACGATGTACGTGATGACCGAGCGTTGTCCGATCCAAAAGCGCAGGCTTCGGGGGGAGCGCGGCCGCGGCGTCTCCAGGCCTTCCGGCGGGAAAGGCTTGTCGCATTCGGGCCACGAGACCGCTCCCGCCGGAGGCACGAAGAGCGCGGGGTCAGGCTCCGGCCCTGTAATCAATTCGGTTACCTCGAACTCGACGAACACCTTGTTGTGCTCGAGTTGTCGCAGCAAACGGGGATAGCTCTTGCCTCCCAGGGGAGTGTAGTTCAGGTACTCGAACCTCCAATCCCCCTCTCCGGAGCGCTCGCGCTCGAATGCCGGAAGATTCGTCTCCGAATCCACGCACACCTCGCGCTTGGTTCCTTTCTTCTTCGAAGAAACACAGGTCACCCGCCGGCGCTGGATTTTTCGATTCTTGATCTGCGTTACGTCCTCGCTCTTCGGGATGCGCGGGCCGCCGTGAAAGGAAAGAAGCTGCCGCAACCGATATTCGAAGTAAGGCTGATAGGAATTGGACCCGGAGCGGTGGACGCGCCGCCCGTCTCCCACTTCGATAACGTTAAATTTCAAGTCGGGCATTGAAATGGCGCGCCGCCAGTGCCCTCGCGAGTCCCGGACCTCTTCGTAGCGGCCCTCGACAGGCCCGTTCGGGACGTACACCAGCCGTAATTGCCCCCGCAACACGAATGATTCGGTTCCGGGCGCTCGGATGTCGGAGCGTTCGCGCGCCCGGCCGAGAAATGCCTCGGCTTCCTGCGACAGATTGGAGGCGCCGTGACCTTTCACCGCGCCCAGGAGCAGCGCGCAAACCAGCGCCCATACCCGCTTGCCGGAATAGAAATCGAACTTCATGCCCCGTTGATGACCTTCGCGCGCAGGATAACATATCGAGTCGCGGGAGTTGAGATAAGATGGCGCGGGCTTGGCTCGAGGAGACCTCTCCATGACCCTCCAACAAATCCTGGGAAAAATGAAGACCTATTACAACCCGCGGAACCTCGCGGGCATGGCGCGCTTCGGTATCAACGTCAAGAAAGCTTACGGCGTGCCCACGCCGGTGCTCTGGGCGCTCTCGAAACCAATCCGCGGCGACCACGCGCTCGCCGAGCGGCTTTGGGCAACGGGTATCCACGATGCAAAGATACTTGCATGCTTCGCGGACGATCCCGCGCAAGTCACCGAGGAACAGATGGAACGCTGGGCGCGGGGCTTCGATTCCTGGGATGTGGTCGATCAGTGCTGCAATCGCCTCTTCCGCAAGACCTCGTGCGCGCATCGCAAGGGTGCGGAGTGGACAAAGCGCGAGGAGGAATATATCAAGCGCGCGGGATACGTGATGATTGCCTGCCTCGCCGTGCATGACAAGGCCGCTTCAGACGCAACCTTTCTTCGGTATCTTCGTCTCGTGAAGAAAGGCGCAAGGGATGAGCGGAACTTCGTGAAGAAAGCTGTCAATTGGGCGCTACGGCAGATCGGAAAGCGTAATATGAAGCTGCGTAATGCCTCTATTAGAACTGCCGCCGAGATTCAGAAAATCGATTCCAAATCGGCTCGCTGGATCGCCGCCGACGCGCTGCGCGAATTGAGGGACGAGAAGACGGTGGCGCGGATTCGGCGAAAGTAGGGGCGGCGCTTCATGCCCGCCCTTTCCTCGAGCGGATCCGCGATGGGCCGCCCTTACTCCACGACGATCACTGCATGCGGCGCAAGGCGCAGCGTGACGCCGTCGGAGGCCAGCGACGCGCCTTCACTCGCAAACACTTTCTTTTGCCGGCTGACCATGCCGCCCAGGCCGATCAGATGGCAGTTCACGGGTAACTCGGTGAAGTTGGCGACCGCCACGCGGCCCTTGAGCGGAAAGACGGCGACACGCGGTGGAGCATCCAGACTGGTTGGCGCAAAATCCGCCACGGCTTTGCGCCATGACTCCAGTGCCTCGCGCAGCGACGGAGTCAATTGCGCAACCCGGTTCTGAGCATCCACGTACGCGAGCCGCGGCAGCGCATCGGAGAACACGGCGAGCTTCCCGCCGCTCATTTCGCGGATGTGGAAATAACTCCCCTTAGACAGTTCCAGCGATTCTTTGGCAGGAATCCGTGGGTCGCCTGTCAAATGATGCGCCAACCTCTCGCTGATGAAAGCTGTGGCGCCTGATTTCAGGAAACCCAGCAACTTGGGAACCAACCCCGTGTCGCCGAGCGCGTGGGTCGTAAAGAGCCCGGCGCGCGCGCCTTCCGGAAACTTGGCGGTAGGCATCAGCGGCACGGCGAGCATTCCGATCTGGTCAAAAGTGTAGGCTTCGTTTCCAGGCTCACTCGAAGGTGGCTTGTAGGCCGGGATGCCGCTCCAGCCCTCGGCATATTTGGCGAGTGACTCGAACTCTGCACGTTTTGGCGCGAAGGCTTCCGCTCGTGACCGGTATTCGGTGGATATCAGCGACCCGTAGTGAAACAGCATGATTTCAGGCGCGCCAGCGAGGATGCTGACGTAAGCCTGGTCAAGGTAAGAGGTCGGATCCGTTCCATAGGGATCGAACCAACCCCCGCCGGTTTTCGCGCCGCCGATTTCGCTCAGCCAACGAAAGATGAAAAAGCCCTCGTATTGCTGTTTGTGTCCCCACTCATCCGAACTCGGGTCGCGCAGTTCCGTCCCCACCCAGATGCGGTCGAAGAGTTCCGTCTCCTTGTCCACAACGTAACCGCGCTCGTGGAACGCGTCATACCACTGCGGATACTTGAGAATGATTTTGACGTTCGGGTTCGCCTGGCGCGCCGGGCCCAGGACACGCTCGCTGCTGACGTCGAGCATGAGTTTCTCGCGGTACTGCTTCCAGCTCATCGAGCCCCGGGCGGTCGCGCACTCGGAACACTCGCAGTCGGTAAAGAAGAAATCGTCAATCATGATTTCGTCGAAGAGCCGGGCCGTGAAACTGAAGATGGACGCGAGATGTTCCTGGTTGGCTCGATTCGTGTAGCAGGAGCCGACCTCCCAACCGGTGGTCGGCTTGCCGAAGCGGGTCGTAGTGACGCAGCCGGATACTTTCAATCCCGCCATGCGGAAGAAATCGCGCGCCGTTTTGAGCGCCTGTTCGTCGGCCTGGTACGCGTCGCGAAAGGTCTCGACATAAACCTTGCTGATGCCCATCTTGCGGCAGAACGCCAGCGCGTCCGCGCGGCCTTGCTCACTCGAGAGATGGTCGCGAACGTCCTGCGCCGTGAAAAGCGTGGACCAGTCCGTTGCGCGTGCCGCCGGGGGCGGAAGCGTCAGGGCGCCGATGACAACCCAAAGTATAGAACCCGAAATCGCTCGTACGTATTTCTGAAGGGATGAGTACATAAATTGGCGAACTCCTTAAGATATTGGCAGACACAATTTACACATTCGCATCGCGAGGCGATTTGCCGGGCCCCTTCTACGGGCCGGTGAAGACCCGAGTGCTACGCCACCGACCGGTGGCCGGCCTCCGCCGAATGGCGATGGATCTTGTCACAGTGCCCGCATTTGCGTGTTTCGAACTCATCGAGCAGCGCTCCAAGCGATTCGTGGACATGGGCGGCGAACGCTCGCCGGTGGAGCGCCGCGTGATGGAGGATGGCATCGCGCAGGGCACGCGCGCGTGCGTCGGCGGCCAGGCCTTCAAAGCAGAAGATGCCGTCGTGCCGCTCGCCCTTGTCGTCGAGCCATTCGACCACGACGTAAGATCCGTCGGCTGTCTCGCGGGAGCGAAACGCCAGGAAATGGTGTCCCAGCCGCATCATTCGTTCCTGGCTGAAGCGAACCAGCACGACCTCATGGCTTTCCACTGCCACGCCCACGATCGATCGGTAGCTCACCGAGCCGAGCGGCATCGCCCCCGCCCCAAAAAGAAATACCCGCTCTTCGCCGAATCCCAGTACCGCGCTCCCGATCGGCTCCTTCACCTGGGGATGACCTGTCAGGAAGCACCCGGCGGCGGTCTCTTCGTGGATGCCCAACTCCGTATCGGCGCGATGATGGCGCTTGGGTTCGGAAACATAGGACGGAATAACGAGGACCAGAAAAGCGCTCATGGCATCCTCCCGTTCCCGTGAGATCCCTGCCACTTCCATGCAGGCCGCGGTTGATCTCGCATCTTTCTTGCGGCCGCGTGATTATATTGCGTTTTGTCCCGGGGCCGTCCGGGCCGAGTCCCCCAGGAATTCCTCTTCCCGGGTCAGATGATACCGGAACTCCCGGATGATGCGGTCGCCCAGATTCATCAGAACCGTAGGGTCCCCGGACTGCTCATACGAAGTTACTTGCCGTTGGAATCGGTCCAGATCCACCCCGAAGCGCTCGTGTTCCTGAAGCAGTTCCGGCACACTCGATCCGCCCCCGGGCGAGCGTTCGAGCCGCGGAAACAGGACACTCTCTTCGAAACGGCAATGCGCGAGCGCTTCCGTCTCAAAGAATCTCAGAAGTTCGCGCAGTTCGCCGGTGCGCACCCAACGATCGAACCGCGAGGCCGTCTGGAGTCTTTCGAGGAATTCTTCCCAGGCGTTGAGCCGGGAATGGATCTCGCGATGCTCTTGCAGGCATCGCTTGATGACCTCGGCAGTCGAAGCCTCGCCTCGTCCCGCGGATGGCGGTTGCGAGGCCCCCGGGCTCTCCGATTCCAGGTAGCGGCAGCCGTAACCACGCCGCACAAATTCCGCCACCACCTCGCGACGGGACGGATAAGGATGGGTATGAAACTGGCCGGGCTGGCGCCCGCGCAGATAGGCCCCCGGCAGCGTCTCGCAATCGACCGTGAACAGGTCGCCACGCGTCACCATCGACAGGTTGAACTCGTATTCCTCGCGGGTGTTGAAGAAAAGTCGCGTCCGCGGAAAAGCCAGATGATAGACGGCGATGGCAAGCTGGAAGTCTTCGTCCGACACGGTAAACCTTGATGGCTTCTGGGATGCCAGCACGCCGCGCGCGGGCTTCAAGCGCGGAATGCCTACCGCATGCGGCTCGATGCCATAAGTTTTGCGCAGGTAATTCCCGTGTTCGATAAGCGCCAGGACATCAAAACGCCAGTCATAGAGTCCGAAGAGAACTCCCAGCCCGACGCGCGTAAATCCCGCCGCGAAGGCCCGGTCCCAGACATCGAGCCGAAATTCGTATTCGCGCTTGGGGGAGCCTTCGAAATGCCAGCGGTCGAAATGCTCGTGGTCGTAGGTTTCCTGCCACAAGGCGACCCAGCCCAGGCCCGCCTGCCAGAGGAGGTGATAGTCCTCTTCTTCGTAGGGCGGAGCGTTCAGCGCCACGACGCCGCCACCCAGATCATTCAGTTTGCGGACCGTCTTCGCCACATAGGGCGCAAGCTCTTCCGGCCCAAACTCGGGGTCGTCGGCGAGAACGAGTTCGATTTGCCGATGTCCCCAGGAAAGCAGCAGATCCAGTTCTTTCTCGTAGACCTCGGGACTCAAGCGAACCCGCTCCGCCAAGGCGTTGGTCTTCCGGTAGCCGCAGTAGAGGCAATCGTTTTGGCAGAAGCTGGTCAGGTACTCAGGGACGACGAACTCAATGGTGCGAGGAGTGGTCTGATCCCGAAGGCGCTTGGCCGTGGAGTGGATCGTGCTGCGGCACTGCGAATCACGCCCCCAGGCAAGCAGCGCGGCGGCGTCCTCTGTCTCTAGGTGACCTTCGCTCTCCGATACCTGGAAGAGGGCGTCGAGGGAGCGCCCGGGAGTTGTAAGTGCTGCCAACTCCACAACGCGGTCATGAACCGATTCAAAGTGCTTGCTGAAACGCGCCATCTTGCTGGACCCCTGCGACTTTCTCAGCGACCGAAGGCTCACCCTTCCGGTCAGCACTTCTGACCCCATTATAATCAACCCGGCGCCGAGGCCCAAACCAGCGCTGCCGAAACCCAGCCGTCGGTCCGTCGCTCAGGTGGGATTCAAAGCGCACGGATGCACTTGGGGCAGAATTGCGCGAGCTTCAGGTCGATGTTTTCAACCGAATGTGACGAGCTCATTACACACTGGTAGTCCAGACAATGCCGGAGGCCCAGTGTATGCCCGAGTTCGTGAAGTGACTCCTTCAAGAGCCGGTCGGCGAGGAGCGGAGGTTCGTTGGGGAGTCCGTAAAACTCCTGCCGCAAACGGTGCATTGAGACCACCGCCGCGCCGCCATTCACCGGCCCAATCTGCGCCTCGCCGAAAACAAACGTCAGGATGGGGATGAACAGGTCGGCCTCTGTGACACCCAGCAGACGCCAGCTTTCCCCCGCCGGCACTTTTCTCAGCCGTTTCAGAATTTCCGATGAATGGTATTGGCCGCGCAGCGGGTCAAACGCGAACGCTGCGTCCAAGTTTTCGGTGTGAATCGTGCACGCGACGTTTAACAAGGGTGCCAGGCCCTCGGCCAGCAATCCGAGATGATCGCGCGCGACCTCACCGACGGGAACCAGCGAAATAATCTTCATGGCGCCGCTTAACTGGCTTTCTTGAACCCAAACCTTTTGATCTTGTTGTAGAGCGTGACCCGATCGATCTTCAGTACCCGCGCGGCCATGCTCTGGTTCCAGTGACATCCCTCGAGGACTTTGAGGATGTGGTCGCGCTCCACATCTTCCAGCGACTGGCTGGACGGAATCGCGGAAGAGTGATTGAGCTTCAGGGGCAGGTCCGAGGACTGGAGCTCCGGCCCGCGCCCCACCACCATAGCCCGCTCGATGGCGTTCTCGAGTTCTCGAACATTCCCCGGCCAATCGTACTGGGTCAACAATTCGACCGCCGGCCGGCTGACAGAATCGAAGGGCTTGTTCATCGCGTGCGCAAACTTGCGCAGAAAATGATCCGCGAGCAACGGGATATCTTCGCGACGTTCGCGCAGCGGCGGCACGCGGATTTCAAAGACGTTCAGGCGGTAGAAGAGGTCGGGCCGGAATGTTCCCTCCGTGACCTTCGCCTCCAGATCTTTATTGGTGGCCGCAATGGCGCGAAAATCAACCTTGATGGTCTGCGTGCCTCCCACACGCGTGATCTCTTTCTCTTGAAGAACCCGCAACAGGTCCGTCTGCGTCTTCAGGCTGATGTCGCTGATCTCATCCAGAAAGACCGTCCCCCCTTCGGCGACCTCGAACTTTCCTTTCTTCCGATACTGCGCGCCGGTGAAGGCTCCCTTCTCGTGCCCGAAGAGTTCGCTTTCCAGCAGCGTCTCGGTGAGCGCTCCGCAATGGATGGCGACCATGGGCATGAAGCGCCGCGGGCTCAGATTGTGGATAGCGCGCGCCACGAGTTCCTTCCCGGTTCCGCTTTCGCCCGTAATGAGAACTGTCGTGTCCGTGGGTGCCACGGTGCGGACCAGGTCCAGCACGCCCTGCATGACGGCGCTCTGCCCCACCAGTTCGACGCACTGCATCGCCTCCAGGCTCTCGCGCAAGCGCAGGTTCTCGCGCTGGGTGTTTCGGTGCTCCAGCGCCTTGGTGATGACGTGGGAGAGGTCATCGGGGTCGAAGGGCTTCATGACGTAGTCATAGGCGCCGTCCTTGAGCGCCTGCACGGCGGTCTCGACGGACGCATAGCCGGTCATGATGATGATGATAATTTGAGAGTCGACCTCGTGGACTTTGCGCTGCAATTCCAGTCCGTCCATGCCCGGCATCTTGATATCCACCAGGGCCAGGTCCCAGCGCTGGGCCGGCAGCTTCAAGAGCGCCTCGCGCGCCGTCGAGGCCGTCTCCACGGCGTAGCCTTCCTCGCCAAACCATTTCCCCAACGAGTCGCGGACCACCGCTTCGTCGTCCACAATTAAAATGTTGCCTTTACTGTTCATGGCGTTCTCCCGGCGAGCCTGATTTGGACTCGACGCTGATGCGTTGTTCAACTGCCCGCCCGCGACGTGACGACCGCGTTGGGCGCTTCCTTATCGCCCGATGGCGCCGCTCCCTCCGGCAGAGTCACCGTGAAAGTGGTGCCCTTCTGCGGCGTCGAGGTAACCTCGATGTTCCCTCCGTGTTGTTGAACGATTCCAAACGCCACGGCCAGACCAAGGCCGACCCCTTTCCCTTCGGCCTTGGTCGTGAAGAAGGGCTCGAAGATGTGGGGGAGGACGTCTTCGGGAATGCCCTGCCCTTCGTCACTGATACGCACGCTTGACTGGGCCCGCGCGGTATCGAAGGCCGTCAAAACCGTCAACCGCCCGCCGCGCGGCATGGCGTCAATGGCATTCATCAGAAGGGCCAGCAGGGCTTGTTGCATCTGGCCCGCGTCGCAATAAAGCGGAGGGGGTTCGGGAACCAGTTCTTTGTTGAGGTCGATGGACTGCAGCTCCAACTGGTGCCCCACAAGCAGCAGACAGCGCTCGACGATGACATTCAGATCGTTCTTCTGCGGGTTGAAAGGCGCCTGCCGCGCGAAGGTCAGCAGGTTTTTCACGATGGCGCCACAACGGCGAATTTCGCCGTCGATAATCTGCAAATAGCTTTTGGCCTCGGTCAGTCGCGGAGGGCTCTCGAAACCTTTATCGGCCATGCGCGAGACGAGCTTGGTATAGGTCAGAATCCCCGCCAGAGGATTGTTGATTTCGTGCGCCACGACCGCGGCCAGCTTTCCCAGTGACACCATCTTTTCCGCCTGAACCAGATGCTTGTAGGCGCGCTCCAGCTCTTCGGTCTTCTGGTTGACGCGCTGTTCGAGGGTGCGCCCCCATTCCAGGATTTCCCCCCGCGCCTTCTTGAGCTCGGCGGTCATGCGGTTGAACGATGCCGCCAGACTGCCAATTTCGTCTTCGCTGGTCACCGGGATGGTGTAGTCCAGGTCGCCCTCGGCCACGTGGTGTGTGGCCTTCGCCAGTTCACCAACCGGTCTCCGCACCATCACCCAGATCAACCCCACAGAAATCAGGCTGACCGCCAGGATAGAAAGCCCAGTAACCAGCGCGAGTTTGCGCTGCCGAGCCGCCAGGCTGCGGTCCACGGGGCCCAGCGAAAGGTCGGCGTCCAGAACCCCCAAGACTTGATTGCCTGTGGCGGAGTGCGCATGGCAGGCGGCGTTCGAACAGTCAGGCTCATTTTCGATGGGGCTGATCAGCCCCAGCACGCGCTCGCCGTTCCGCGCCACGTAAATCCGCATCCGGTCGGGGCGGTCGAGACGCGTCAATGGTTGCGCCTGCGCGTGGCAGGCATAGCAGGCTTCCGCGTTCTTGTCCACGAACTTGCCCACCTCTTCCGGGTCGGTCGAAAGCGTGATCCTTCCCTCTTTGTTGAAGATTCTGACCTTGCTGATACCCGGCTGGTGGCCAATCGTCTTGATAATCTGGAAGGCCTCTTCGCGCTGGTCGCGAAGCATCGAGTAGCGGATGCTGCGCCGAATCAGATCGCTGATGCGGTCGGCGCTCTGAAAAACCATCTCCTCGAGATGTTCTCGATGGAAGCGGAGGTTGAGGTAGCCGAGGAAACCGAAAAGGAGCACCATGCTCCCCACCAGGCAGGCGGTGAGCTTCGTCGCCAGAGAGGCCGTCAGGCGTCGCATGGTCGTTCCTCGTGCTTGAATCCCCTCACCCCTCCCCCTCTCCCGCAGGAGAGGGCTGTAATCTGAAATGGGCCCTCTCCCTCTGGGAGAGGGCGTCCCGTCCCGCTCAGAGCGGGATCGGGACGGGTGAGGGCCGTGCTACACAACCTGGACCGGGGCGCGCGTTTCGGCTACGTCTTGCTCGGTCGCCCGCGCGCGGGCCTTCGGCTCGAAGACATCGAAGTAACGTACCGCCAGTGCAAAGATGAGGAATCCCGCTCCCACCAGCGAAAGCGTTATGGAAACCTCCGTCCAGCGCGGGAAGTAGTGAGTCCCGGAGGAAGCCTCCATGCCGGTGATGGAGACGTTCAAGCGGTTAAGCAAGAAACCCGCAATCACCAAGATCGCCGCTGCGAACAATCCTTCGCGGCTTTCCCGCACACGTCGCCAGATCAGCATCACCAGGGGAAGAAGGAGGCCCAGGAAAACTTCCAGGCCGAAGAGGACGGATTCAGTCGAAGGCTCACGGAGGAGTCGCAGCGCCCCGCGTCCGGCCAAATCCTGAAATCGCAGCAGTCCGTAGAAGGCCAGCACCACAACCAGGGCTTTCCCCAACTGCTCGAGCAGGGGCATTTCGATTTCGCGGCCAAACGCGCGGGCACTGAGGTTCGATTCGAAGATCACCATCGCCAGTCCCACGCCAATCGCCGAGACATAAAAGAACACCGGCAGCCAGGCGGAATACCACAAGGGGTGGAGCTTCGAGGGCACGATCAGGTACAGGCTGCCGAGGGAAGATTGGTGCAGGGTCGAAAGCAGCACCCCCGCAATCACCAGCGGAATGGTGATTGCCCGGATGATCTTGAGAGGCTTGGCGAGACGGAATCGCTCGAATACCACCGGTGAGAATTCCAGCGCCAGCACCGTCAGGTAGAGCATCACGCACCAGGCCACTTCGAACATCACCGAGCGCGGATTCCACATCACCAGAGGGTGCCAGATGCGATAGGGCCGCCCAAGATCGAACAGCAAAGCCACCGCCACAAGTCCGTACCCGAGAAAGGCGGTGAGGATGGCGGGCCGGACGATGGGATGGAAGCGCTCCAGATGAAAAATGTAGACGGCCGCCGCCAGCGTGAAGCCCCCCGCCGCCAGTCCGACACCGCACAGCACGTCGAAGCCAATCCAAATCCCCCAGGGGAATTTGTCGCTCAGGTTCGTGGCCGCACCCAAACCTTTGGCAAAGCGCAGCAGCGTCGAATAGAATCCCGCGGCCAGGATGACGACGAGAACCGCCCGCCAGAATGTGGGTTTGGGTAGTTTGCTCAGGTCCATATTTCCTCTCGAAGATCTGTAATCGTTTTGCCTTCTTACTTTTCCCCTTGCTCTCAGTCTTCTTCGCCTTCTGCCTTCGCCACTGCCTCGCGCCGATTTGTGATCCACCAGATCCCGCCGAGCAAGAGCGCCCCGGCACTCACGACGCTGGGAATCTTCGAAAGCGCGCGGTAGGTGTACAGTGGCAGCGGATCGTGGGGAACATTGGTTGGGAATCCCAATTCCTCAAACGGCACGGCCGAAAGGTACAGAACCGAAGTGCCGCCGGCTTCTTCTTTGCCGTAGATGTGTTGAACGTATCCGCTAGGATTCTCGCGCAAGCGCTTCTCCGCCTCCGCTAACAGCTCTGAACGCTCGCCGAAGATGCTGGCTTGCACAGGACAGATCTCCGTGCAGGCGGGCTGCTGTCCTTCAGCCTGCCGGGCGGCGCACATGGTGCACTTCCTCACCTTGGGCAGGGCGGATTTCCATTCATAGCGCGGAATGCTGAACGGACACGCCATCATGCAGTAGCGGCATCCCATGCAGCGGTCCGCTTCGTATATCACCGGCCCCGCTGCTGTCTTCTTCAACGCTCCGACGGGGCAAACTGATGCGCATGTCGGATCTTGGCAGTGCATGCAGAACTTGCGCACGAAGACAGCTCCATGCGTTTCGACAATATTGAGAGTGTCAGATGTCAACTCTGTATCTGCGTTTTCAGGAAGTCCGTTCGCCTCCTTGCAGGCACCAACGCATGCACCGCATCCGATACAGCGTGTTGTGTCGACCAAGATCGCTTTGCTCATTTGTTCAGTCGCTCCACGGGAATGGCGCTCAGCGCCACGAAGTCCCACTCACCGCCGCAATCCGCTGTCTTCATAAGCACGCCACATGCCGCCGAAGTCAGTTGAAAAACACTACATAAGGCCATTTTTCCCGAGATTTCGGGACACTTTGCCTGCCCTTCGCCAAGCATCGTGAAATCACACAGTCCGTGTGCCTTCTGTTGTCATGCGGGATGGTGATGAGGCTGGCGAGGGGAAGGGAGAGGCACCGGATTCTGCCACCTCCCAAACGTCCGCCCTGAGGGAGGTGGCACCGGAATTCGCGATCTAACGCGGACGCAAGAACTCAGCCTCAAAGGCTTGCCAAACGTCCGCGTCGAAGGACCTGAGCGAACCAGCAGCGGGGATGCCACCATCAAGGCTGGTCTCGCCTAACGCGAAGTCAGAATCGAACCGTTGCCAGAGAAAGTCGCTGAAGCGACGGACCTCCTGCTCAAACCACGTCACGGCTTTTTCACCCAGCCGCCAGGCGGGCTTCTCTTCCGCCAAACGCGAGGGCAGGAATTCACAGACCCAGCCTTCGGTGTAGGGCGCCTGGAAGACGAGCTCCGGCCGGTCCTGAAGGTCGCCGTTCACTTTGACGACGCGGCCGGTAACCGGAGCCGGCACCGTCAGCGTGCGGTCCCCCGCCGCGATGCGGAAGAGTGGCGCCCCGGCCCAGACCTCGCTCCCCACCCTGGGAGGAATAACCCTGCTCACGGCACCCACCGCCTGTCCAACGAGGGCGTCCACTCCAACATGGAACGCTCCCTGCGGTCGAGGCCGGAGCCAATTGTGATTCTCGGAAAGATAGACAGCCTCTGGCAAAGGCGGCCAATCCCTGCGGATCGCCGGGTGAGGTGCCTCCCGCCCCGCCGAATCAGCACCCCTCGCCGGAACCAGCCCCGGCGCGGCACGGCGAGCCTCCCACTTCTGCAGAGCCAGGTCCGCCAGGATGAATCCGAGGAACATCAGCACTACGAAGATTGCGACCATGATGACATGCCTCCCCTTCGGACGGGGTCACTGCCCGTCCCGGAATTAGTCTTTGTTCGCCTTCCTGAAATCCCCGCAATCCGCGCATTCGGCGGATCAGGAAAGGAAGAACTCTCGCAGGAGCGCGTCCCATCGCTCCTCGGGCACCCGCGCCAGAACGTCGGGCACGGCGTGACCGCCGTCCTGAAGATAAACGCCGGCGTGGCCGTCAATCTTGCCCTGAAGCGCCATGACGGATTCTTCCATCCAGCGCTGCGCCAGCCGGCCCCTCAGCAGGTTCTTCAGGTTCCCGTCGGCAGCGGGAGCGTGGACCTCGAGCAGCCACCCTTCGCCGAACGGGTCGTCGTGAACGAGTTCAGGGTTTTGAATAGCTTCCATGTTCACGTCGATGATTTCGCCCTCGATCGGCGAGAGCATCTGGAACCGGTGCGAGCCCCGCGTGATCGTCCAGCCCTTTTCTCCCTGCCGTACCCAGTGGCGGCGTTCGGGCAACTCAAGCACGTCCACCTTGCCCATTAAGCGGGCGGCGAAATCGTCAAGACCGATGCGAACTACCCCCGGTGCTTCCTTCATTGCCCAGGTATGACCGGGGTGATAGGAAAGATGGGCGGGAAGCTTGAAACCGCCGACCACGTTGATGGGGAAACCAACTTCTTCTTCCCCTTGCCCGTGAGCGGAAACCGTTTCGACGCGCTGCGGGGCGCGCCGTTGGAAGTAGTAGTCCACCAAAACGAAGATTACGAAGGTTGTCAGAACCAGAATTGCGACCATGGGCCACCTCGCGACCCGCCCCGAGATATTTGGGGTCTCGGGAGCAGTTGAAGTCCGCATCACCAGAGGGCACGCGGCCCGCCAATTCACGAGCAAACCCACAAGGGGAGGCGGCCATGAACCTCTTGTAAATCAGATAGATAATCCAGATTAACAGGATGGCGGAAATCGGGAACAAAGACCGAAGGAAGCGCAACCGTTGAGATTCTCAGCATGCTCGGGACTGGGTCGTAATGGATTCAGTGACATGCCCTTGGAGAGCCAATGGGTTACGGGCTGTTTAGAATCGCAACAGGGGGTGTAAAGAAGTTCGACGATCTCGGAAACACGCCAGCAAGACAAAATGCCAGATTCTTCATTCCATTAGTAAAGCAGCCCAGGCGCTCAGTCGAGGGATTTCGTGCTCAGCTCTCGACCCTCAATTCCTGCGCGTCGGGACTCACGCGAACCCCAGCCAACTTCCCATCCGAAAAACCGTCCAATATCTGGTATAAGAAACGGGTTCGGGACTCGATCAAGAATCGGGTCCGAAAAAGGGGGAGATTTGGTGGCCAAAAAGTGGTGCGCATTTGTCGTTATTTTCTTTGTGGGTTTTGCTCCCACGGCGAGGATCCGCGCCCAGGATTCTTCCAGCCAAGTGGACCGCGTCGGGGCAACAGGTTTCCTGCAAGTCGAGGCGGAAAGCTTCAAGGACCTTTCGCTAAAGGAAAAGACGTTGGCGTATTGGCTGTCCATGGCCGCCATTGCCATCCATCCCATCGTTTACGATCAGAACTCCGCTTACGGACTGCGCATCAAGCGGTTGCTGGAAGGAATCGTGACGCATCCTCAGGGGATTGACCCGGCAGCGATGAAGAAGATCACCGACTACACCAAACTTTTCTGGGCCAATCGCGGCAACCACAACGACTTCACTTCGCAGAAGTTTCTGCCGGAATTTACTCCCGGCGAGTTGCGCGCCTCCGCCGAGCGAGCGGTGAAGAACCGGGCGCGCATCGGGCCGCCGTGGCGGCTGCTGAAGGAGCTCGAAGAGTTGCACAAGCCGATCTTCGATCCCGACTTCGAGCCCATGCTGACATCGAAGAATCCTCCCGCCGGCAAGGACGCGCTCGAGTGGAGCGCCAACAATCTTTACAGCGGAGTCCAGCTCAAGGACCTCGCAAACTTCAAGGAAAAGTACGGGCTCAACTCGCGCCTCGTAAAGCGCAACGGTAAATTGGTCGAAGAGGTCTATCGCGCCGGAACGCCGGATGGCAAGATTCCGCCGGGGCGTTACGCCGCCGAGCTCAATCGCGCCATCCGTTATCTGCGCATGGCGCTGCCGTACGCGAGCGTCTCGCAGCAGAAAGTCATCAACCGCCTGATCCGCTACTACCAGACGGGCAGCGCCAACGACTGGCGCGAATTCAACGTTGCCTGGGTGTCTGACAACTCGCGCGTGGATTTCACCAACGGATTTATTGAGGTTTACAAAGACGTCCGGGGAGTGAAGGGCGCGGCGCAGGCTTACGTCACGGTCATCGACGAGCCGATGAACAAGGCGATGCGCGCGCTGGTCGAGAACGCCGCCTACTTCGAGCAGCGCGAGCCCTGGGCCGACCAGTACAAAATCGAGAACCCGAAGCCGCCGCTCGCCATGGCCGTCGAGACGGTCGCCGAAACGGCGGACTTCAACATCACCACCATCGGCGAGAATCTTCCCAACGAAAACGAAGTGCGCGAGAAGTTCGGCAGCAAGAGCTTTATCTTCACCGGCTCGATGCGGGCGCTGGCGTCGGCGACGGGCGAAAAGGTGACGGAGGAATTCGCCTACTCGCCCGAGGAAATCGAGCGCGCCCGCAAATACCGCGAGCTCTCGAACAACCTCTACACCGCCATGCACGAAGTGCTTGGTCATGGCTCGGGCAAGCGCAATCCCAAGCTGACCGAGGAGCCGGCGTTTTACATCAAGGAATATTTCTCGACGCTGGAAGAAGCGCGCGCCGACCTCGTGGCGCTGTGGAATTTCTTCGATCCTAAGCTGATTGAGATCGGCGTGCTGCCCGACATCGAAGTCGCCAAGGCCGCTTACGACGGCGAAGCCCGCGCCGCGCTCGTGCAGCTTCGCGAAGTTCCCACCGGCGATACGATTGAGGAAGACCACCGGCGCGGCACGCAGCTCATCGTCAATTTCATCCGCGAGAAGACCAGCGCCATCGAACCGGTCGAGCGCGACGGCAAGGTTTACATGGTGGTGAAGGATTACGCCAAGATGCGCGAGGGCGTTGGCATGTTGCTCGCCGAGCTCATGCGCATCAAGGCCGAGGGCGATTACGACGCCGCCAAGGATTTGATTACTCGCTACGGCATCCACTTCAATAAGGACTGGCGCGACCAGATCGTCGCGCGCTACAAGAAACTTGATTTGCCGACGTATTGGACCGGTATCAATCCCGATCTGATCCCGAAGTATGGCGTCGGCGGGCGCATCAGCGACGTCGAAATCGTTTACCCGCGCGACATCGCGAAGCAGGCGCTGCGGTACGCGGAAATCGCGGGGAAGTGAAAGATTTGTGATTTGTGAAATGTGATTTGTGATTTCAAGGGGGCTGGCGCAGACATTGTCCTCTAATGTCCGCGGCCTGCGCGACTCGCAGACATCACAAGACGATGTCTGAGCCAGCCGCCAACAAACTGGGCATTGTCTACTTCAGATTCAGGCGTCGCGTGGGGAGGTCAGGAACGCGCAAGAGCTTTTCATCATTGGTAAGCAGTTCGGCTTGCAGACTCTGTGCCGTGGCCGCAACAATCGCGTCGGGAAGTTTGAGCGAGTACTTTCGCCTTAAGCGGATCGCCAAGTCCCTGATTTCCTCAGTGAGTTCAATCGTGACTACCTCGGATAGGAACTTGCGGATAGCATCCAAGGCAGCGTCATCGACCGCAGGGTAAGACAGCAATTCCATCTCCGAGATAACCGAAATGAAGTACTGCGCTGCCGGGAGGGGTTGGGCCAGCCTGCCGCCAAGGAGATAAAGGATCGCGTTGGTGTCGAGGACTTTCTTCAAGACCACTCGTTGCGCACGCGGGTTTGGTAGGTGAGGGGCTCCTCGCTGAGGGAGAGAACGCCGGAATAGGCTGCTAGATCCGTGATGCGCGGCTCGGTCGCGGCCGCCTCCAGAGTCCGCTCAATTCTCAGCCAGTCTTCATAGCCGATTTCAACCGCCACCGGCCGTTGTGCCGCGTCGGTCAGGATTTTCTTCCGAATTTTCTGCATGCCGTCCTTCCTGTCATTTCCATCGCGCGGCTTGTTCCCCGGAGGCTGCACGCCTCAGGGCGCCGCTCAATGAGAACATTATACCAGCCAGCAACGACCTCCACCCATCATTGAGTTACTTGTTTCTTCCCGTTGACACGCGTTGGGGGTTGTTCTAACGTCCTGCGTGGTTTCCGAAGGCCCTGCGCTCTGCGAAGCGTGGCGTTGGCCTGATACCCCTCACTGAACCCTTGCGCGCTACGCACTTCAATCATGAGGCCGCACGATGCGATCCAATCTCAAAATAACTCCATTTGCCATCTTCCCCCTTCTCCTCGGGATCGTCATTTCCGATGTTGGCATCGCGGCGGACGCAACGCCGGCGATTATCCCCAAGCCCGCCAAGCTGGAGGTCAGGCCCGGCGCATTCGAGTTTGCCGAGGGATCGAAGATTGAACTGCAATCAGACGATCAAGACGCCCGCTGGGTGGCGGATTACCTTTCCGAGTTCCTGTCCAAAGCGACGGGGCGCCCCTTTCCTGTGCAAGTCGCCCCGGGCAACGGGCCGCTGCCCGGTGACGTTGTGCTGTCGCTCGCCGCGGGTTCATCGCTCGGCCCGGAGGGCTATGCGCTGACCGTCTCGCCGCAGAATATTCGCATTAATGCCTGGAAGCCCGCCGGGCTGCTCTACGGCGCCGAAACGCTCCGGCAGTTGCTGCCTGCGGAAATCGAGTCAAACGCTACGGTGAAGCAACCACTGGGAATTTCGTGCCTGCGCATCCAGGATCAGCCGCGCTATTCCTGGCGCGGCCTTTTACTTGATTGCAGCCGCACGTTTCTTCCCATTCCCTATCTGCGTACCACGATCGACCGCATGGCGCTCTACAAACTGAACGTGCTCCATCTGCACTTGACGGACGATCAGGGTTGGCGGCTGGAAATCAAAAAGTATCCGCAACTCACCACGGTGGGCGCCCACTACAGCCAGCGCTATGGCGGAGGTGGTGGTTTCTACACGCAACAGGAAATGCGCGAACTGATCGAATACGCTCGCCGGCGCAACATCACGATTGTCCCCGAAATCGAGATGCCCGGACACTCGACGGAAGTCATGGCGGTCTTCCCGGAGCTCGCTTGTCTGCTGCCCGAGCCACAGAAATTTGAGGTTCACCCGTTTTGGGAAGGTGCCGTCGGCCTGACGCAGCCGCTGTGTGTGGGAAACGAAAAACTCTATCCCATGTACCGGGAAATTCTCGGCGAAGTCATCGACCTGTTCCCATCAAATTTCATTCACGTGGGCGGCGACGAAGCGCCGAAATCCGCCTGGAAGAAGTGTTCTCGCTGCCAGGCGCGCATCAAGGCGGAAGGATTGAAGGACGAAGACGAGTTGCAAAGTTACTTCATCCGCCAGATGGGGAAGTTCATTGAATCAAGGGGCCGGCGGCTGATCGGATGGGACGAGATCCTGGAAGGGGGCCTGGCGCCCGGCGCGACCGTCATGTCGTGGCGTGGCACCAAAGGCGGCGTGGCGGCGGCCCAGATGGGTCACGACGTGGTGATGTCGCCGTATCCTTATACCTACTTCGATTACACCTATCACACGACGCCGACAGAGAAAGTTTACGGATACGATCCCGCCGCCACGGAATTCACTCCGGCGCTGGCCCAGCACATCCTGGGCGTGCAGGCGAATATGTGGACGCACATCGCGGAAACGGAATCGGCCATCGATTACCAGATCTATCCGCGGGCGCTGGCGCTGGCGGAAGTCGCCTGGACGCCGCAACCCCTGCGCGACTGGAGTGATTTCAGCCGCCGGGAGCGCGCGCACTATCCGCGCTTGCGGTCGCTCGGCATCAAATACTGCGATGTCGCGGCACAAGGCAGAAAGCTGGGCGCATGGCAGGCCTCGGACCTCGCTGCCGAGACCCCGCGCCCGTTCGAGTGGGACGCCACAACTTCCCTGCCGGATTCAGGCGAAGTCGAAGTGCAAGTGCGGCGCGATGCCGGCGAAAAGTGGACTTACGTCCGCTCGGTCGTCCTTCTCGAAGATGGCAAAGAGATCAGCCAGATCACCTTCCCCGGGCCGCTCGATGCGGCGAACGACGTGAATGTCGGCTGGCTGCGCGTCACTCGCCGGCGGTCGGGGGCGCGATACGCGGTGCGCGTGATGATTCAAGGCCCAAAGGACTACAGCGTGTCGGGGAGTGTCTGGCTCATGGAATGATTCTTGATTTGCGATTTTGGATTTGAGGAACAGTCCGCGACCGCCTATTCGCGGTTGCCACAACCCATGATTGCTCCAGGCGCGGTGCCAGCAATCGTCACTTGTCGCTGGCTTTCGGCTTGCTCCCGGCGCGGTCGTAAACGCGCTGGATGCTGAGCGGCTGTGAAAGCGCCGGATCCTCGAGTCGCGCGGTCACGAAGAGTTCCTTGCCGTCTGAGCTGACGCGGTACAACTCCGTGAGTTTCCCGGAGCGCCCTGCCTTACGCTCGACGACCAACTGGCTTCCTTCCCATTGAGTCTTGGTTGAGATTTTTTCGCCATTGACATCTTTTTCCGAATGCTTCTTCCCGTCGGGGTAAAGGTTGCGCACCTGGCCATCGTCGTCGGTGAGAACGATCCGCTTCTCCTGCAGATCAACCCTCAGGAGCTTTGGCGCGCTGGCGAGCATCTCCATTTCCTGCTCACTTAGACCGCGGGGTTGCCTTTCCATCCCGCCTCGACCGCGCCGGCCGCCAGGGAAGCCGATTCCCCCTATCGGACCTCCGATGCCGCCGCCGGGATATCCTCCACCAGGATAGCCGCCGCCGCGCGGGTAAGTCCCGCCCCCACCCGGATACGGAACGCCGCCGCCGGGATAGTCCTCCCCGGAGGGGTCATTACCTCCGCCGCTCGGGTAGTTACCGCCCGAACGCCGCCGGCCCGCGGAACTCTGCTCCCGCGCACCCTGGATCTTCGCGCGCGCGTTGTCGCTCTCGCCTTCGTTGATATTCCATTGACCGCCCAGTTGGGATTTGTCCTGCGCGCGCATTCGTGGCGCGAGGCCGGTCAGAAGGCCGCAAACGGCCAAAGGAATCGCCAGACGAGCCTTGAAACCCAGGTTCTTCATACTCTTTCTTCCCCTTAGCCCACTCTTCACTGTTCTACTTCCCTACGATTCTCAGCGCTCCGCACTGGTTGTCCGGCGAGGTTGACGCGCGGGGGGACGGCGCGTGGGCCATGGGACGGCATGAAGCCGCCACTACGTCGCCGTGTAATCGGGGTGGCGGGCGGGGGCGCGGCGGGGGATTTCGCGCGCGAGCTTGTCCAGCCAGCGCAGTTCGGTTTGAAACTGCTCGATCACGAGGCTCACCATCCACATCGCTTCGTGAAAGCGGTGGCCCACTTCTTTGCGGATGGCGCGCAGCGTCGCCTGTTTGCGCGCCAGATCCCTCTGTAGGAACCTGTGCCGGCGGCGGATTTGTTGTTGCACGACGTCCGGCCGCGCCTGCCAGGAGAGCGCCAGCCAAGTGAGGAAGGGCGGGCGCTCGCGCTGCGTCGTCCAGTCGGCGCGTGCGAGCGCGCGGGCCAGCGCCGCGCGGCCTTGGGCCGTGGTCGCATAGGCCTGATGTTCCGGCCCCGCCCGGACCCTGGCTCGCCCCACGGCGCGAATCAGTTTGGCGCGCGCGAGTTTGGCGAGCGAATAGTACACCTGCGGGCGCGAGATTCCCGCCCAGTCGCGGACCTCGCGCCGCTCCAGTTCGCGGTACGCCTGATAACCGTGCATAGGGCGCTCGGCGAGCAGGCTGAGCAGAATCAGATCCGGAATCGTCAGTTCCGGCCTCTTATCGGCGCGCATCCCGCGCCTTTCGCCGGCGGCTCCAGTACCACCACTGGCACTGCTCGGCGGGCAGCCGCGGGTCGCGCGCCTGCGCCACCGCCGCCGTGAAAACGTCCAGGCAGCAAATGTCCTGCGGTTTGCCGGTCACGCGGCAGAGCTTCTCGTAAAGCTTTTCGGGATTCCGCCGGGCGAGCTGCGCCACGTTGCGGATTCCCAGGAGTTCGAAATCGCGCAGCATCGCCGGGCCCACGCTGATCAGGTCTTCCAGGCATCGGACTTCGGTGGCCATCTCATTTTCCCCCTTGACAGGTGATTCGGCATCGTGTAGGGTCACTAGTCTAATTGAGACTAGTTGGGCTGTCAAGGTCAATTATCACCCTGCCGGCGGGGCCGGGAAGCAAAGGGAGAGGAGAGAACAAAAATGGTGAAGAAGATCACGGCGGTACTGCTTGTCGAGGAAGTCGAGCCTTGCGTGAAGTTCTGGGTTGAAAAGCTGGGCTTCGAAAAGACCGTCGAGGTGCCGGAAGGAGACAAGCTGGGCTTCGCAATCCTGAAGAAGGGCGGCGTCGAGGTGATGTATCAATCCTACGCCAGCGCGGACAAGGACGTTCCGGGCAGCGCGAAGGAGTTCCGGAAGGGGCCGACATTCCTTTACGTCGAAGTGGAAAACCTGCAGGCGACGTTGGCAGCCATGAAGGGCGCGGAGGTCGTGATGCCCGAACGCACAACGTTCTACGGCGCCAGGGAGTTCGGGGTCAAGGATCCGGGCGGGCACGTCCTGACGTTCGCGCAGTTTGCAGCCGCATCGTAATCCCGGGCCGCAACAGATCCGGCCAGCGCGTGACGCTGGCGCGGGCGCGCATTCAAAACTGGAACGAGTTCGCCGATTCTCTCGCCCAGCGCCTCGCCCCCGGCCAGGAATGGCCCACCGCGCGAGAGCGTCAGGTACTCGCCTACCATAAGTACGGGACCACTTCCCCGCTCTACGAGGAAGTCCGCGCCAGGTGCCCCGACTGGTAGCGGGCGACCCCTTCTGCGAGCTCACGACTCAGGGTTCAGGACTCGGAGCGCAGCCTTGCACGTCCTCTCTCTTGAGACGAAGATTTTCGGGTATAATGGAGCCGTTAACGCGAATTTCCTTCGTCATCTTGGAAGACGCGAGTGTCAGCCCCTGGAGGATGCCATGCGACGTACGCCCCTTGTCTCCAACTGCCGTTATCTGGCCGGTGTCGGCCTGCTATTCGTGGCTTCACTGCTGATTCTGGTCGCCGCAAATCGGGCGCAGGTGGCAGTTTCCAGCGGACCGCAGCGCTCTGCTGCCAACGTGGTTGTAAAGGGCGCCGCCGGTTCGGGACTGCACAAGTCCGCCGAGTCGGGAGCGAAAGGATCTCGCCCTCAGTTGGCCGCGTTATATGGCCGCCTGCCGCTTGCCTTCGAGGCTAACTCCGGGCAGGCCGACGGGGTGGTCAAGTTCATTTCCCGCGGCCACGGATACACGATGTTTCTGACGGGCGACGCGGCGGTGCTGGAGCTGCGGAAAGCAGGTCAACAGTCGAAGGTCGAAGGTGGAAAGGAAGGCACCGAAGAACAAGCCCGCACACTTCTCCCATCGCAGGACTCGTTCTTCGGGGCTGCAACCAACAACCAACCCGTCGCTGCGGACGCTCTGTCAATCACTAATCACAATTCACAAATCACCAATCCTCCCGTTCCTGACCCCCGGAATGCGGACCCGGCGGTTCTGCGGCTCGGGCTCGTCGGGGCGAATCCCCAGGCGAAAGTGACGGGCATGGACGAACTGCCGGGCAAGTCGAACTATTTCCTCGGCAACGATCCGAACAAGTGGCGGACGAATGTGGCGAATTACGCCCGCGTGAAGTACGAGAACGTCTATCCGGGCGTTGACCTCGTCTATTACGGGAACCAGGGACAGCTCGAACACGACTTTGTCGTCGCTCCGGGCGCCGATCCGGGCGCCATCCGGCTGGCGATAGAAGCTGGAAACGCGAAACTGGAAACTGGTGAATCAAGACTCACCAATCACCGATCACCAATCGCAATTGACCCAAACGGCGATTTGGTGATCTCGACCGACGCGGGCGAGGTGCGCTTCCGCAAGCCGGTGGTGTATCAGACGGAGTCGAAAGTCGGCAGTCGACAGTCGAAAGGGAGCTCTCAGCTCTCAGCTTTCAGCGGTGAGCAAACCGCGAGCCGCGAATCCCGATCCCCGAATCCCGGCTTTTCAGATCACCAATCACAATTCACAAATCACAAATCGGTCGAGGGCCGCTACGCCCTCCTCGCCGGCAACCGCATCGGATTCGAAGTGGGCGCTTACGACAAGAGCCGCCCGCTGGTTATTGACCCGGTCCTCAGCTACGCCACCTACCTGGGGGGAAGCCAATCCGATTTCGGCATCGGGATCGCGGTTGATTCCGTGGGGGACACCTACATCTCGGGTCAAACGTTTTCGGCGAATTTTCCTTTCAAAGCCGGATCCTTGGACACGAGCTGCGGCGGAGGGTGCGCAAACCCCGACGGCTTCGTTGTCAAGCTGAGCGCCGATGGGTCAGCGCTTCTCTATTCGACCTTCCTGGGGGGCTCCAACTATGAACACGCGATTGGCGTCACGGTGGATGGCGCCGGCAATGCCTACGTGATCGGGCAGACGCGCTCGGCGGATTTCCCCACAACCGCCAGCGCCTTTCAGAAGACCGTGACGGATGGCACGCCAAACGGCTTCGTGACCAAGCTCAACGCCGCCGGGACCGCATTGGTGTACTCGACATATTTGACTTCGTGCGCGCCTCTCGCCTTGGCGATTGATTCGGGAGGATTCGCCTATGTAACCGGGGCGGCGTTGTCCGCCAGCTTCCCCACCAAGAACGCACTACAGGCCACTTTTGGCGGCGGGACACTCTGTTCCAACGCGGCGTGCCCCGACGCCTTTGTCACCAAGGTAAATACCACGGGCTCGGACCTCGTCTATTCCACCTTCCTCGGAACCCAGCGCCTGGACGTGGGGACGGGGGTTGCTGTCGATTCCTCCGGAAATGCCTACGTCGGGGGATACACAGAATCAATTGATTTCGTAACGACCGCCGGAGCCTTTCAAACGACTTACAACCTCGGGTTCGACGGCTTCGTGGTAAAGCTGAATCCTGACGGTTCGACGAGGCTGTTCTCCACCTTCCTGGGAGGATCAGATGACGAGTTCCCGCAGAGCCTGGCGATCGATTCAGCCGACGACGTCATTGTCACAGGGTGGACGACATCAACGGATTTCCCCACGGCCAATCCGTCACAGGCCGCCAATGCCGGGGACGCCGACGCGTTTATCAGCGAGCTGAATCCCTCCGGAAGTGCATTGGTGTATTCAACCTACCTGGGCGGGACGCTGACGGATCACGCGTACGTGATCGAAGTTGCTGCGTCTGACGATATCTATGTCGTCGGCGCCACAAACTCAACAAACTTTCCCCTCGTCGATCCCATTCAAGCCGCTAACGGTGGCTCCGTGGATATCTTCATCACGCGCATTGATTCGGCAACCCACACTCCGGACTTCTCGACCTATCTGGGGGGAAACGGCCAGGACGCCGCCTTCGGAGGCTCCGTTGCCGTGGATGGTCTGGGCAACATCTTCATCACGGCAGAAACGACCTCGACGGACATGCCCACGGGGAACGTCTTCCAGCCCGCCCTGGCCGGAACCGCGGACGCCTACGTCGCCAAGATCAGCCCAGCCGACGTCGCGGGCATAACCTTCGTACCCGTAAGCCTCGGCTTCGGAAACCAACTCGTCGGTACGACCAGCGCTGCGATGACCGCCACCTTGAGAAACTCCGGTTCACAGGCCTTGACCATCAGCAACATCACCCTGTCGGGCGCGGACGCCGCCCAATTCACGCTCCAATCCAACACCTGCCCGGCATCGCCAACGACTCTGGCGGGCGGTGACAATTGCACGCTGGGGGTCACATTCCACCCTGATACTGCGCTAGCTATGAGCGCGGAAATCCTTGTCGCGTCCGATGCCCTGAATAACCCCCACCACCTGCCGCTCAGTGGAACCGGGCGCACCGGACCGGTAGCCCACGTGGACAAGAACACCTTGGATCTCGGGTTGCAACTGGTTGACGGCAGCACGCAGCAGAGCCTGACACTCTCCAACATCGGGGATCAGGCCTTGAATATCACCAGCATTACCCCGAGCCCGACCACGGATTTCTCCTCCACCAGTACGTGCGGAGCCAGCCTCGCGCCAGCCGCGAGCTGCACGGTCACTGTCACTTTCGCACCTTCCGCCGCCGGGCCGCGGGCAGGAACGCTCACCATTACGACCAATGACGTCGCAAGCCCCGCCGTCGTCGCGCTCGTGGGCACGGGAACCGACTTCGCGGTCGGGACTCAGACCGGCGGATCGTTGTCGGCGACGGTGACCGCCGGCGCGACCGGGGTCTACAACCTGCAGATCGCGCCGACGGGATTGAGCGGGAGCGTTTCGGTCACGTGCGCTTTCCAGGGTTCGACGCCGCGCGGAGCGGGCTGTTCGGTGGCGTCCAGCCCGGTCTCGGTCAACGGAGTTGATCCGGCGCCGTTCACGGTGAACGCCACCACCACGGCGCGCTCACTGGTGGCGCCGCAGGGCAATCGTCATCCCCGCGGAGGCGGGTATCCGCCGTTAATACCGGTCGCATTGGGCCTGATGCTGCTGGCGGCTGTAGCGGCGGTGACTCACCGTCGTTCGTCGCCGGCACTGCGATGGGCGCCGCTGGCTGCCACGCTGCTTTTGCTGGTCTTCTGGACGGCTTGCGGCGGGGGCGGCGGCGGTGGAGGTGGCGGGGGAACCACACCGCGGGGCACGCCCGCCGGGACCTACAACCTCACCGTGACTGCTACGTCGGGTGGGGTCAGCAGGACCGCCGCGCTCACCCTGACCGTGAATTGAGAAGTACGGCGCACGGCATACGGTATTCCAAACGGGGATCCTGGCGAGTAAGGCTGGGGCCTACGTGCCGGGGAAAGCTCGAACTGCGAGTCCTTCCAAAGATGGGCTCCTGCCGGGGTTTGCCGGGGGAGTCCAGGGGTGTGCGGTTCCAGGGAAATCATGAGCGCTGAATAAGTTGCCGGAACTTGCAGTTCTATTCCTTTCCCCTCAACAGCTCACTGCCCGCCGCGCCAGGGCCGCGGCGCTGACTACCGGCCGGTCGGAAGGCGAGCTGTGACCGGCACTCCTCCTCACCCACATTTCCAGGAGAACGAGCTATCACAGAATTCCCCCGGCCGCTTCGGTCATTTCCTGCCGCCGGCACTCAAGTGCGCGCGGAACCACGCCACGGTGCGATCGATGACTTCGCGCTCCCAGGCAAGTGACGTATAGGTGTGGTCGGCGCCGGCGATGATGACTCGCTCCTTCGCCGCGGCTTGCGAGGCGCGAAATAAGTCTTCGGCATGGGAGACCGGCACGTGGGCATCCTTCCCGGGATGGATGATGAGCGTCGGCCCGTCGTAGCGCGCCAGGTGCCTTGCCGCGTCGAACTTCACCGCGCCGTCGAGGAAGCGCCGCGAAACTTCACGCGCATCGTACTCCCAGAGATCCGCCCTTCCCGGCACCTTCGGCGCGAAGCGCTCGGCGATCTCTCGCATCAACCCCGGATGCGCCACAGCGCTCCAAGTCACCACCGCTTTGGCCGCGACGCGAGACGCAATGCAGGCCGTGATGCAGCCGCCCAATGAGAGCCCGCAAAGGCCCACGCGCGCGGGATCGATTTCTTTCCGCCGGCGGAAGTAAGCGACGGCGTCCAAGGCATCGTTGAGTTCACCGCGCAGAGTGACGTCACGGAATTCGCCTTCGGATTCTCCGGAGCCGGCAAAATCGAACCGCAGCGCCGCGATCCCGGCCTTCGCCAAGGCCCGAGCGCATTTGATGAAAAGCCAATGCGACTCCATCCGGTCGCCGGTGAAGCCGTGGAAGAACGCCACGCCCGGAGACCGGTGGCCGCGCTTCGCACCCTCCGGCAGATGCATCATCCCGCGCAGCATTTTGCGGCGCCGGTTTGCGAACTCAATCAGGAGCTCACGCATCTGATTCGGCATTCATGATTCCTTCATGCATTCACGATAAGGCTTGTCGCAGGCGCAATTGCATTTCTCTTCAAGGTCGGAGACTTCCTTTTCGGATTGACAGAAATGATGGCAGGTGAATTTGTGCCCGCCCGCCGAGGCACGGGGCTTGATGCCAGCCTTCTCAGTCTTGTAGCCGGATTTCCGCCAATCTTCGAGCCGGCAGAATGAGGCAGACTTGTACCCTAGCTTTTCGAGTTCCGAAGCAGCGCGCGAGCTTCGTCCCCCATGCTCGCACATCGTGACAATCACCGTATCCTTGGAGACCTTCATTTCCGCCAGGCGCGTGCTCAGTTCGGAGACAGGGATATTGACGGCGCCGGGCACATGGCCCTCGGCAAACTCCTTTTCGCCCCGGACATCGATGATCAGGACTTTCTTGCCACCCAGTTCCTCACGCAACTTCGCGGCGGGAGTTTCTTTCGCGCCGGCGGTGACGGGCGCATGCTGCGCGTACGCCTCAACCGCCGCCGCGAACAGAAGCACAGGAAGAAGAACTGCCGCTTTCCTCATTGATCAAACCTCCCGATTTGCCGCGACCTGCGTGGCGCAATGCGCAAGCCACCGCGGCTTACTCATGTTGATAGGACGCCACTGCGCTCGACAGGTACGCCACCGAATCCGGCGCGATGACGCGGTAGTGCACCGCCTTGGGGCCCTTGACCTGCTTGATGGCAATCGAATCGCAGAAGATGACGTCGGCGCTTCCCAGAGTTTGCAGGCTCTCGAGGGGCAAAAGATATTCGCATAAAGTATGACGGCGCCCCAGCGCAGGCGCGAGTAATGACCGGGCGGTGCGCAGCAGGTTCGCGCTGATCGAGACCACCGCGATCACGGAGGGCTGGGCAAGCTGACGAATGCGCTCCACGTGTTCATCCGCCGAGCTGAATGCGATCGAGAGCATGAGTTGGGCTTTCGGGACCAGCGGCTTCACATCCTCGGCGGCATATTGAGGGGTAACAACCAGGGCGCCGATGGCGCACCCGGAATTCCGCGTCAGGTTCTCACGAGCGCAACACTCCACCGGCCAGCCGAGAGCTTCGCGAATTTCCTCTTGGAGCAGGCGCTGCAACCCCGCGTCTTGTTCCACCACCAGGATGTGGTCGGGCGGCTCATCCATCAGCCTCTCGCGCATCCGCTCGCGAAGTTCCTGCAAGGAATAGCCCCGCTCGCGGGCAGTCTGAATGGTCATGGCAATCAATTCGTCGAGGTCCTGAGTGCCGTTCGGCTTGATCTGTTCCGTCCGCGATCGCACCACAATGCGAGTCCCGCGGCGTCGCAGCAGCCAGGTGCGCCGGACCAGGTCCTGGTAGGCGTGGCTCACGGTGTTGTGGTGGATGCCCAGCCGGCGCGCCAACTCCCTGACGCTGGGTAGCACGTCACCCGCTTTCAGCTTGTCAGTGGCAATCAGGAAGGCGATCTGCTCCGCCAATTGCTGGCGGACGGGGACATCGCTTTCTTTGCTGACCCTTATATCCATAGTACGGACGCCCTGTGCGGCCGCAGCCCCAAATGTTCTTTGGCGGTATTCTAGCGCATGTCAATTCACGTGACAGCTCAAAAACTGTCGCCATCCTCTTCTCGTCGGTATTGCAAAGCAATAGGCTTGCGCGCCGGGGCAATTCTTGAGTTTCGTTCCATTCCGGCGCTCGTGCGGTGCGGTCGGCACACAAATTCGCGGCGGCTGTGTTTTTTGACTGTCATCTACTTCATCCGGCGTCACGGCCTGCAACACCCTGCTCTATCGGGATATCACGCTGAAGCAGCGGTTCCGTTGGGCGCCACCGCCTCCTCATCGCCTTAGTTCGCGATTCCCTCGCATTAACTCCTCGTGTGACACACTCGAAACTGTCATGCACGATGTGGCAACACAGAGTTGGGTCATCTAATCTCCATAACGAGAAGCTGCAATGATATCGGATTTCTTAATGGCTCTGTCGCTTTACGTCGCCCTCCCGGCGCTTTGGAACTTTGAGAAGGATGAATCTCATGATGAATGAAACCTTCGGATGGACTTCGGTGCTGGCAGGAGGCGCGATGGGCCTCTACATGGGGCTCCGGTTCCGGCGCGAGGACTGGCTGGGAGGGTACAACTCCTTCCCGCGGCGGATGGTGCGATTGGCCCACGTGGCGCTTATGGCTCTGGGCATTTTGAATATTCAGTTCGGGCAAAGCCTGCCGCGAATGCAGCTCGGCCCGACAACCGAGATGGTCGCCTCATTCTCATTCATGTCAGCAGCGGTGCTCATGCCGGCTTGCTGCCTATGGATGGCCGCGCGGCGCTCCCGCTTCGAGATTTTCGCCGCGCCTGTGTCGTGTCTGGCAGCCGGATTGGTCCTGACAATTGGGGGTTTAATCCGATGAAGCTGGCCTTGATTGCCGTGAGCGGAATCCGCGCCGAAAACCCGGAATTGACGGAGCTTGGGCTGAGTCTCCCGGGATTTCTCGAGCGGGCGCGAACCTTGTTCGCGATGCCCAGCCTGTCGCTCTTGACACTGGCCGGCATGACGCCCAGCGATTGCGAGATTGAATATCGCGAGTACCGCGAGTTTCCCGCTGAAGATCCGCCCCTGTGCGACCTCGCCGCCATCACTTCCTTCACCGCGCAGATTGAGGACGCGTACCGCATCGCCGACATCTATCGCCGGCGCGGCACGAGCGTCGTGATGGGCGGGCTGCACGTTTCTTCCCTGCCCGAAGAAGCTGCGGCGCATGCCGACGCGGTGGCAGTCGGAGAAGGGGAACTGCTTTGGCCGGAAATCCTGAACGATTTCCAGTCGAGCCGACTTCGACCCCGATATGACCAGCCGCGCGCTCTGAATCTCGACTTCTCGGAGTCGCCGCTGCCTCGCTACGACCTGCTCGAGCCGGAGAAATACAATCGTTTTCCGGTGCAGACCAGCCGCGGCTGCCCGTTCAAGTGCGAATTCTGCGCAAGCTCGATCATGCTCACGCCGCGCTACACGCACAAGCCCGTCGAGCGAGTCATGGCGGAAATCCGCGAGATTAAGCGCCGCTGGCCGCGGCCCTTCATCGAGTTTGCGGACGACAACACTTTCGCCGACCACCGCTATGGTCGAGAATTGGTTGAAGCGGTCGCCAAGGAAAACGTCAAGTGGTTTGCGGAAACCGATATCTCGATCGCCCAGGACGATGAACTCCTTCGCCTGATCGCTCAGAGCGGCTGCCGGCAAATCCTGGTGGGTCTCGAAACTCCCACGGAGGAAGGTCTCAATGGCCTTGAATTGCGGTCGAATTGGAAATATCGTAAGCGTGACTTCTACCGGGCTGCGATTGAGCGCATCCAATCTCATGGCATCACGTTGAACGGCTGTTTTGTCCTCGGCCTCGACGGCGACACCGAGGAAGTCTTTGATCTTATCCCGCAGTTTGTAGAGGAGACGGCACTTTACGATGTTCAGGTCACCGTTCAGACCGCCTTTCCGGGAACGCCCCTCTATCGCCGATTGGCCGCGCAGGGACGACTGCTCGAGCCGCGCAATTGGCGGAAGTGCTCGCTTTTTGACGTAAACTTCCGACCCTTGCGCATGACACCTGAGCGACTCGAAGAGCGATTCCGCGAGCTGGTCGCCGGGCTTTACAGCAATGAGGCGCTTGCCCGCCGCCACCGGCGGTTCTTCGAGGTCTACGGTGAACGATTCCGCGGGATCCATGTGCCGGCGCTTGTGCCAAACTGAAATTCGCCGCCCCCGTTCTGTGCGACGGACCGACGGTAATGGCTTCAACAACCCAGGAAAAAAACAATCCGCAGACCATCTTCGGGTGGTGCATGTACGACTGGGCGAACTCCGCCTACGTCACAACCGTGGCGGTGGGCCTTCTGCCCTATTACTTCGCCCGCGTGGTCGTTGGGGATAACGGCGTGACGCTCGGCGGGACCGTGTACAACGCCACAACCCTGTGGGGCTTCACCGTCAGCGCTTCGGCGACGATTGCCTTCCTGAGCGCGCCCGTTTTAGGAGCTATCGCGGATTTCTCTGCGGCCAAGAGGCGGTTTCTGCTTTTCTTTGCTTACTCTGGCGTGCTGGCCAGCGCGCTGCTCTACTTCATCCGTTCTGGAGATGTTTTGCAGACGCTGGCGCTCTTCCTGGTGGCCCAATTGGGGTTCATCGGCGGGAACGTTTTCTACGATGCCTATCTGCCGCAGATCGCGACAGAAGACCGCATGGACTGGGTTTCGGGAAAGGGCTATGCCTTCGGTTACGTTGGTGGCGGACTGCAGTTCGCGGCGGCGCTCGGATTGGTGGCCGGGCATGAACGTCTGGGAATTTCGCAGGACCTGGCGGCACGAATCGGCATAGGAACGGCAGCGCTTTGGTGGGGAGGGTTCACGCTCGTCACGGCGAGGAGCCTCCGCGACGCGCCCTCTGCGGAGAAACTGGACGAAGAATATGGCCACTGGCCGAAAGCCGCGGCCTACCTGGCGACGGGGATCTCCCGGACTTGGAAGACCACGCGCAAGGTGAGCCGCTTCAAGCATCTGTTGCTCTACCTCATCGCGTTCATGCTTTACAACGACGGCATTCAGACCGTCATCGATATGGCCACAATTTACGGAGCAGAAGAATTGCGCCTCGGGCCGCAGGCGCTCATGCTCACGCTGCTGGTCATCCAGGCTATCGCTACGTTTGGCGCTTTGGTTTTCGGACGGCTTGCCGGCCGGATCGGTAGTAAACACGCCATCATGGTCACTCTGGCACTTTGGTCGGGAGTGGTCGTCTACGCCTATTTTATCCACACCGCCGCTCAGTTCTTCGTGCTCGGTGGAGTGGTGGGCTTGGTGCTCGGAGGCTCACAAGCCCTCAGCCGCTCGTTCTATGGCTCCATGATTCCGGAATCAGCAAGCGCGGAGTTTTTCGGGTTCTACACGGTCTTCAGCAAATTCTCCGCCATCTGGGGTCCTCTGGTCTTCGCCACGGTACGTCAATTGACTGGAACGTCACGACTTTCCATCGTCTCGCTCATCTTCTTCTTTATCGCGGGGATGGTTTTGCTCCACTTTGTGGATGTAGAGAAGGCCCGGCAGGCAAAACTCGCTGGAGCGTTTTAGGCTTGCTGGTCTACATGCATCGAGGCGTCCCCAGGGGCTGCAAAGAGCGAATATGATGTTTCACAGCGCCAGGAACGAATCGCCGTCTGTTTTCGATGCCATGCACGCGACGGAAAAGCGACGCAACCGTCCAGTCAGAAGGGGCGTACCCCAAGATGTTTCCCTCGTACCTTACTTCATTGCCCGACTCTGGCTGTGGCTTCTGACCCACACCATCTATCGCATCCAGACGCGCGGCCTGGAGTGTCTCCCGGCCCGCGGCGGCGCGCTGCTGGTATGCAATCACGTATCGTATATCGACCCGTTTCTATTGGGCGCTCCCATGTGGCGGTACATCCGCTTCATCATGCTGCGGCGCATGTACCAGAAACCATTCATCCACTGGTTCGCCAAGCGCATGGGTGCCATCCCCATCGACGAGGACGATCCCCCAAGAAAGATTGTCGAATCCTTGCGCGAGGCACAATCGCGGCTGCGGGCTGGCGAACTGGTCTGCATCTTTGCGGAGGGCGCCATGACGCGCACCGGGAACATCCTGCGTTTCCGCCGGGGCCTGGAACGGATTGTCCGCGGGACTGGCGCTCCGATCGTCCCCGCCCACCTTGACCGCGTCTGGGGCAGCATTTTCAGTTTCGAGCGGGGCCGGTATTTCACCAAGTGGCCGCGGCGCCTTCGCTATCCCATCACCGTGAGTTTCGGCCCGCCTCTACCGCCGAACGCAACCGCTTTCCAAGCGCGCCAGGCGGTCGTGCAACTCGGAGCGTCCGCCTTCGCGCATCGTGATTCCACGCAGCGCGCGCTGCCCGAGCTGTTTCTCAATACCGCCAAGCGGAACTGGCGCCGGTTTGCCATGGCGGATTCCCTCGGCCGGAATCTGAGCTTCGGCCAGGCCCTGGTTGGCGCGATGCTTTTCCGCCGCCTCATCCGGGAGCGTTTCCGGGACGACAAGATGGTCGGCACCTTGCTCCCGCCAATGGTTCCCTCTGCGCTGCTCAACATCGGAATCAGCCTGGCGGGCCGGATTCCGGTAAACCTGAATTACACGTCTTCCTCCGAGGCCCTGGGCGCTGCAATCGAACGATGTCAAATCAGGACGATTTTCACTTCAGAGAAATTGCTTGAGAAATTTTCCATCGAAAAGCGTCCCGGCATGGTGATGATCGAGGAGGTTGGACGGGACTTTTCGAAGAGAGATAAAGCCCTTGCTTACCTTCTGGCGCGTTTATTGCCCCGCTTCGTTTTGCGTAGGTGGTTGTTACCGAGAGCCTCCGGCCTCGATTCGCTGGCAACCGTCATTTTCTCCAGCGGCAGTACGGGCGTTCCCAAAGGCGTGATGCTCAGCCACCGCAATATCGTCTCGAATATCGAGGGCATTCAACAAGCCATCAGCGTGGACCGCCATGACTGCCTGCTGGGAATCCTGCCCTTATTTCATTCCTTCGGGTTCACGGCCGGACTGTGGCTGCCCATGGTCTGCGGGTTGGGCGTTGTCTACCACACAAATCCCCTGGAGGCTCGCAGAATCGGAGAGCTCTGCCGAAAACATCGGGTCACGATTCTGGTGACGACACCGACGTTTTGCTGGTCGTATGTGCGGCAATGTTCTCGCGAAGAGTTTGGTTCGCTCCGCATCGCCGTCGTGGGCGCGGAGAAGATGAAACCCGAGCTCGGTCGAGCCTTCAAGGAAAAGTTCGGGTTGGAAGTCTACGAAGGCTATGGCTGCACGGAACTCTCTCCGGTGGTGGCGGTGGGCAGGCCGGACTACAGCGACCCGGATCAAACCCAGGTGGGCCACAAACCTGGGACTGTCGGACACCCCATTCCCGGTGTCGCCGTCAGCGTCGTGAACCCGGATTCGTTCGAGGATCTCGGTCCGGATCGGGACGGCCTACTGCTTGTTAAGGGGCCCAATGTGATGGTGGGCTACCTGGGCGAGCCGGAGAAGACCCGTCAGGTCCTCCGCGAAGACGGCTGGTACGTTAGCGGCGATATCGCGCGAATTGATGAAGATGGCTTCATCACGATTACCGACCGCCAATCGCGTTTTTCGAAAATTGCGGGGGAAATGGTTCCCCACATTCGCGTTGAAGAGGCCCTTCAAAAGGCACTGGGGACCAGCGAACCCAGGGTCGTGTTGACTTCCGTTCCCGACGCGCAGAAAGGCGAGAAGCTCGTCGTGCTGCATGTGGAACTCCCCGCCAGCGTGGACGAAATCCTCGCGCGCTTGCGAGATTCTGGTCTGCCAAGGCTCTGGCTCCCTCGCAAGGAGAATTTCTATCAAATCGAGGCGATTCCATTCCTCGCCACCGGCAAGCTGGATCTGCAGCGAGTCAAGGAAACCGCTCAGCGTCTGGTGTCGGCAGTGCCGGCTTTGCCCCCCGAGCCTGTCGGATAAAACCGCGCTATAATCCACCGCAGTCCAGCCAGTCTCCGACCGAAAGGAGGAGAAAAATGCAACGCATTCTTCTTGTCGGGATCTCCCTGCTTCTCATCTGCGGTAGGGAACTTGCGCGACCTGCCGACCTCGATTTGACCCAGCGCTATCTGCTGCTGGCGACAACGAAAACGTCAACGATGCAGAAGGAGCTCGATCGCGCGTCGTCCGCCGGTTACCGCATCGTCGGGTCCTCGCCCACGGGCGGAAGCGAGATGGTCGCGATTCTCGAGAAGATCTCCACGCCTCCCCGGACCTACCAGTATTTCTTGCTGGCCACCTCGCGCACCTCCACGATGCAAAAGGAGCTGAACGAAGCTGCGGAAAGAGGGTTTCGCCTGATGCCCAAGACCATCATCGCCAAAGAGCAAGTCCTAGGCGGCGTGGAGATCGTTTCACTCATGGAGAAGGCTCCGAACAGCTCGCAGCACTATCGCTACCTTCTTCTCGCCACTTCGCGCACGTCAACGATGCAGAAAGAACTGGCGCAGGCCGCCGAGGATGGCTACGAGATCATCGGCATGGTGAGCCGGGGCGAGCATATCGTAATTCTTGAGAAGCCGGCTCCGGCGCAATAACGCTTGATCGATAATTCTCCCCGCCAAAAGTGATGGGCTCGTGGTGCGAGGTTGCGCGCTTTGACCGCCACTGACGCTTCTAGAAGCGCCGGTTCTAGAGGCGGCTCATACGAAAGTTGATGTACAATCCGGCCTCGACACAGGGCGATTCACAAACGGAGGTCTCTAATGCGATTTCGCAGGTGGTTTGTTTTGCCGGTGAGCCTGGGGCTGGCGGTTTTTTTCTATGGCGGCCGGCACGAGGGACGGGCGCAAGCCAGCAATCAGCTCGACCTGATACACCCGCTATCATTCGGCCTCAAGGATGGCCGCCCGGCGGTCCTCGGTTGTTCCGAGCGAATCGTCGAGGTCCCGTTCGTTCACCGGCATCTTCCCTACCCGTTTCGAGGCCGACTCCTCGACGTCGGATACCTTGAAAGCGAAATCATCTATGAGATGGCCTCTCTCGGGTTCGACACCTGGGGCATCGACATTCGCCCGTCGGCAGCGGAATATCCCGGAGTCCGTTACGTGCAGGGCGACGTCATCAGGTATCCCTTCGAGGCTAAATCCTTCGACGTGGTCATCGCGCTTTCCACGGTCGAGCACATCGGATTAATGGCCTATGGAAACATCGCAAAAGACCCGGATGGCGACCTGCACGCGCTTCAGGCAATCAATCGAATCCTGAAACCCACAGGCAGGTTGTTGCTGACTGTTCCTTTCGGCAAGCGCGGCGCTACTGACTGGTACAGGGTCTACGATCAGAAGAGGCTCATGGCATTGCTGGAAGGCTCCAGCTTTAAGGCGGAGGTTCAGAATTGCTGGACGCAGGAAGGCATCCGCTGGGCACCCGCAACGTGGCAGAAGGCGGAGCAGACCGATTCCATCACCCACCATGTGAAAAGCGTGGTTTGCGTGGTCGCGCGGCCACTCGCGAAGCGCGCGGGACCATAATAGGTTCTATTGAAGGTGAAAGGAGAGGAAGCACTCCAAGATTGGAATGCCAGCGTTCCCTCACCCCAGCCATTGCGGATTATGCGCGGTGCCGTCGAATTCGAGCGTGTTTTTGAAAGGCTCGAACTCTCCCTTCGCGCCGGCAACGGCGGTTCTTGCCAGCAGGGTAGCGACTTCTTTCTCGGCCAACGGCCGGAAAGTCCTCGCCGCCTTCAAGGCCTGATCCAGCCGCTCAATCGTCTCGCAGCCGTTGATGACCACAGAGGTCGGCAGGCTCATGGCGTAATGCAGGGCTTCAATCGCCGTGACGGTGTTGGATTTCAGCACCAACCCTTCCGCCAGCGGCTTCATTCCCAACACGCCGATTCCGTGCTCGACGAGCACAGGAACTACTTTCTTCGCGAAGCTCTTGTAGTGCGCGTCCATAACGTTCAAAGGCATCTGCACCGTGTCAAAAGTGAATCCCTGCTTGAATCCCGTGTTCAGCATCTTTAAATGAATGTCGGGATCCTTGTGTCCGGTGAACCCGATGTAGCGGACCTTGCCGGCCTTCTTGGCCTCGAGCATGGCCTCCATGGCGCCATGGGGACCGAAGATACGGCCAGGGTCGCCGGGCCGGATGACTTCGTGGAATTGCATGAGATCGATGGTGTCCGTCTGCAGGCGCTTGAGCGATTCGTCAATCTGCTTTGCCGCCGCGACTTTGGTCTGGCCATCGATCTTGGACATCAGCAATACTTTCTTGCGATACCCGCCGAGCAGGGCTTTGCCCATGCGGATTTCGCTGACGCCGTCGTGGTAATCCCAGCAGTTATCCAGGAAGTTGATGCCGTTGTCGATCGCCGCATGGACGATTCGAATGCCTTCCGATTCGTCTTTCGGCACACCGATATGGAATCCGCCAAGGCCGATCAGCGACACCTTTTCGCCCGACCGGCCGAGGGTTCTGTAAGGCATCTCCCCGCCCGCCGCCCCAGCGCCCTTGAGCAGTGGGATTCCGAAGCTCGCGCCGACAAACCCGCGCGTGACGTGTTCAAGAAAGCCCCGACGACTGTGCGATTCTGATTTCATGAAAAACACCTCAACTTTTGATTGTCCTAATCCCAAGAATTCGAACGCCCTGATATGACTGAAATGGTAACACAATCCTCAGGACGAAAGCGCATGGTCATCCGCCAATTGCAGCGACGCCTCGTTTATTCGAGGTGAGGCGAGCCAGTTCTCAGGAAGGAAGTCAGGCCACGCCTGGGGTGAGATTTCTAATGGGCGCCCGAGGCCGAGCGGGTGGACTTGAACCACTCAACCGTCTCGCGGAGCCCTTCGTCGAAATGGATTTTGGGGTCGTAGCCGAGCAGGTGTCGTGCTTGGCCAATGTCGGCTAGCGAATGGCGAACATCGCCGGAGCGTGGAACAGCATATTCCGGGTTGAGATTCCGGCCGACGATCTTGGACAGGCCGCGCAGGACATCGTTCAGGCTGCATCGCTCCCCTGTACCCACGTTGAATACCAGTCCCGCTACTCCCTCCGCCCGGCAGGCAAGCAGGTTGGCCTGGATTGCGTTCTCCACGAAGGTAAAGTCTCGGGACTGTTCCCCGTCGCCGAAGACAGTGGGCCGCCGGCCCGAAAGGGCCGCGTCCACAAAACGCGAGATCACACCCGAATAAGGTGAGTCAGGATTCTGGCGCGGGCCGAAAACGTTGAAATAGCGCAGGCTGACCGTCGGCAAGCCGTAGACGCGGTGAAAGATTACACAGTATTTCTCTCCCGCGAGCTTGGTAAGCGCGTAGGGAGAAATCGGGTTCTCGCGCATCGTTTCGACCTTGGGAAGGACTTCCGTGTCGCCGTAAACCGACGACGAACTGGCGAAGACGAAGCGCTTCACATGTACATCCCGCGCTGCGACGAGCAGGTTCAGTGTCGCGGTCACGTTAGCATGGTTGCTGCTGATCGGATCCTCGATCGAGCGGGGAACAGAAGGAAGGGCTGCCTGGTGGAGGACGTATTCCATGCCGGCGACGGCTTTACGGCTCACCGCAAGGTCAACCAGATCCCCTTCGATCAATTCGATCCGGTTCAGAACTTCCGTCAGGTTGCTGCGCAGGCCGGTCGAGAAATTATCAACCACCCGGACCTTGTCCCCGCGCTCCAGCAGTCGCCGGACGAGCCCCGATCCGATAAACCCTGCCCCTCCTGTAACCAGGTAAGATGCCATTCCGATCAGCCCTTTCCCGCGCACTCGCGCCTGTCAACAGCGACTGTGGCAAACACGTAACCAGGAACTATAGCAAGTTTCCTGAGAGAGCGAAATACGGGTACTCTGCGTGCCCACGGCTTGGGTTGGTTGAAGGTATAGGCTAGGGGTAAATCCCGGCGGGCGAAAGACCCGACGTGAGCTTTTGTGGCTCCTTGATAAGTCTGGGAGAGTGCCAAATACTTTCACACCGGATGTGACAAAAACTTGCACTTGTGGCCTAGTTTGCCTAGTTCGATAGGATTCCCGCTGCACCAATGCCTTTATTTTCATTCACTTGACATCAAAAATGACCTTTGACGGCTTGGATGCCAAATTGCTGGTCACTAGATGTCACGCGGAAAGCACAAGTGTGTCCGGCTCGGCTGGAGCTTGCAGTTGAGGGAGAACTATTCTATAGTTCGCCCAAGTCGCTGGAGAATTTCTGCCGATACCGCCAGTCAAAGGGCGGCGTATTTCCCCCGCAGGGGCGAACTGGAGGTCAGGTTGACTTCGGGAAAGCCTTTGCTCGGGCGAGGGCAGGGGGGAAAGGATTTGGGATGCACAAGAGGGATTCTGCCTTTTCAATGTTGGAGTTGCTGGTCGTAATCGGGATCATTGGCATTATTGCCGCGTTCGCGTTACCGAGCGCTTGGACTTTTGTAAAAGGCTACAGGCTCCACACCGACGCTTCGGCAATTGCCTCGCAGCTCAACGTTACGCGATTCCGCGCCACGTCCCAATACACTCCGTATCGCCTGAGTATCAGCGCCGGCACCGGCACTTTCTCCATGGAGAGGATGAACACCACCTACGGGTCGCCCGTAGGTGAGGTGAGCCTGGGGCTATCGCAGGGAATTTCATTCCTCACAGCTTGCCCGGTATCGGCCAGACCCGGGAACATCCCTGCCAGTTACTCGGCGGGCTCGACGGCGATTTACTTTAATACTCGCGGGCTTCCGGTACTCGGCTCAGGGACCCCGGGAACGCCCACCAACCTCAACGTGTTCTATCTCAAGAATGACAATGATTTATACGATGCAGTCACTGTGTCATTGGGAGGACGGATTACGGTCTGGAACTACAACACCGCGACAAGCGCCTGGGTCGCACGATAGCAGGAGGGAAGCTGGGGGGGATATGAAGATGGCCAAAACGGACCGAGGAGTCTCGCTGATCGAAGCGATGGTGGCGGTGCTCATTTCGCTCTTCGTCATCACCTCACTGGGAGGAGTGGTTTTCGTCGCTACAGCACAAAACAAGAACCAGGGCGTGGAGATGAGCCGCGTGACCGTCTACGCGCAGGACAAGATCGAAACCCTGGCCAACTTGGACTGGTACGATTGCACGGAGTCCACGCCGGGAGCCGGCTGCAACACCACCGGGATCAGCGATTCGGCTTGGAATCAGGGCCTGAAACCCGGCGGTAGTCTGACCTATGTAAACGGCTGCCCGGCCTCCGGCCCCTCGATCGGCTACGTGGACTTCCTCGACGCTGCCGGCAACCAATTCACGGGTGCCGATTGCTCCGTCGTGGGAACCTACGCGTATCAGAGGCAATGGCAGGTAACCGACGTTATCTCGACGGGGGCGAATACTCCCGGTCTTAAACGTGTGGACGTGATCGTCTGGAGCCGCAACGCAGTAAACACGGGCTCGGCTGCGCCCTCGGCGATGCTCACGACTTACATCTCCGAATAAGGGACTCGGAGGGGAAAGCCGCGGATGGACTGGTTCTACGTTGGGAGGTTGACTCGTGAATGAACCGGAAAGGCAAAGGGCTATTCAAACCACGCTCGTCGAGGGAAACAGGCGACTCCACCATCGAGCGCTCGGGGATCGAGACTCAACCCTGGGATTCTCCCTGATCGAAGTTCTGGTCAGCGTCATGATCATCACCGTTCTGATGTCCGCAGTCTTTCAGTTCATGCGGTTCAATCAGCAACGCTATCGCGGTGACCAGTTGCTGGCCGAACGCAACCAAGGGGCACGCAGCGCGCTGGAGTTAATGACCCAGGAACTCCAGCAGGCCGGACATAACCCCAACCTCAACGTGCAGCGGGCCTTGACGTCGGCCGTAACGCCCACGGGCGCCATCGTGGACATCCCCGTAGACAGCACCGCCGGGATCTTCTACGGGAACCTGCTCGAAATCGGCTCAAGCGCTTCGGATCCGAACCGCGAAGTCCTGACGGTGAAAGGGGACGCCACCCACAGCATCACTTCGACAACTTTTCCCGCCATTCCCACCTTGTCGCATGCTTCCGGGCAAGCGGTATTTACGCGCTCACTGCCCTTCCCCAATGGCATCCTCTACAGCGCTTCGGCGGTGGGCACCGGCCAGTCCGTGGCGGTCAACCTCATCCAGTTTTTCGGCGATATCGACGGGAACGGAACCTTGCACTATGGAGAGTACAAGCTGGTGGACACCGGCGTGACATCGACGCTCCAGTGCCAGACTCCCTCCGGCTCTCAAAACTGCCACTTGATGGAAATATCCCGCTTCATGACAAATATTCTGAATCCCAACATCCCCGCCAATAAGACTTCCAGCGGCGACAGCTTTTCGCCCCTCGCCGACAACATTCTGGCGTTTCCGGACGCCTCGGGGGTCTTTCGCAATCCGGATCAGAAACCTATTCTGCAACTCAATTACGACACGTTTGGCAATATAACCTATGGGTTTACCACCTACGTCCGTTCCGTGGACGTGGACCTGACACTGCAAACCGTGGACAAGGACCCGGAGGTGAACGAGTTCCGCATCATCCGCATGCGGTCGCACATCGTTCCCACCAACATCAACTACGCCTGGGGGATCACGCTGCTGGGAGGGTCGCCTGACCTTCCTTTCAGGCCGTCGGACCCCGCCGGGCATACGCTTCCGATCCCGGATTAGGCAGGAGATATGATGATGAAACCCGGAAATCCCGACAATGCCCGCCAAGGCCCGCGCGGTGTGGCCCTCATCCTGGTCATGCTGGCCATCCTCGTCCTTTCGGTGCTCGCCGCCTCAATTGTGTTCAGCGCCCGGTCGGAAGCCTTTGCCAGCTACAACTACCGCATCTCCATGCAAGCCGACTATGTCGCCAAGGCCGGCTTGCAGAAAGCCGTCAACTTCTTCAACAGCGACAAGTACAAGGCGGTCGCTCCTGCCGATGCCACCACTTACTATGACGTCAGCCAGTATTCCGATATGCCGGTGGTTCTCTACAATACCAAGTACCGGCCCGTTCGATGCATTGCGAATTGTCCGTCGGCAAACCGGCCGGTCATTCTCTCTATGAACTCATCGGGGACTTTTAACGGGAACTATCCCACGCCCCTGACCAACGCCGACGGCGCCACGATCGGAACGGCCTTCAGCAGCCGCTTTTACAATGTCTCTCTCAATCCCCTGTCGAGCGCATTCGATTCGGGCCAGTTCACGGTCGAGGCGACATTGGAAGAATACTTCACCGTCAACGACGCATTCTATCCCACGCAGAACCTCAAACCCTATGAGGTGTGGTTCATCGAATCGACGGGCACCTGGAACTCCAACGTGGGCTCGGCGCCGAGAAAGCCCACGAGTGTCCAGCAGGCTACGCTCGCTCCCGTTTACTTGCCCTTCTTCGCCAACGCCCTTTATGGCATGTGCAACATCACGCTGAATGGCAGCGTGTGTACCGACAGTTACAATTCAAAGGGAGGAGCTTACAACGGCTCGAATCCCGCCAACTGCGTCTCGGGTGGAAGCACCGGGACCAACGCCTTTGCCAGTGGAGCTGGTGTCGGATCGGGCGGCGGTGTAGTCCTGAACGGCGGCTCTTACGTCGTGAATGGCGACGTAAGCTATGGCGCAGCGCCACCAACTTATAGCTCCACGTGGTCCTGCCCCACTTCGACCAGTGGAGTTACGGGATCGGTCGGCGGAGTTACGGGCGCCGTGCAGCCCGTGCCCGCCATTCCCGAGCCGCCCATGCCCACTTTCCCGAGTTGCGCGTGGTATGGCGTGACGGGCACCACCTGCAGTAAGAACACTTCCTACCCGACCCCTCCGAATCCCACAAGCCCCGGGAACAGCGACTATGTTTGGGTGAAGCAGGTTTCCGGCCAGTGGTACTACGAGACGCGACTCGCCGGCGCCACGACCGACTATCTGATGACTTTGCCTCTTTGGCAGCCGACAACCACCTACTCTGCGGGGGCGGTTGTAAACGCCGGCAACGGCCACACCTTCACGGCATCGACAGCAGGGACAAGTGGGAGTGCCGCGCCCAGTTGGCCCACAACCAGCGGCTCGACGGTGACCGACGGCGGGACTTGGACGGCGTGGGCGGCGACCACGGCTTACACGGTCGGCCAAATCCGCAGAGCCAATCCGGACAATGGCCATCTCTACAAGGTTATCGTGGCGGGAACCAGCGGCGTCACTCAACCAACCTGGCCGACCACCAGCGGGGCAACAGTGAATGAACCCTCTTACGCCACGTGGGTCAACAGTACGGCGTACACAGCGGGGGCGACGATTGCTCCTGGCAACGGACATTGGTATCAGGCCCTAACATCGGGGATTGCCGGCGCCACGGCCCCTGCCTGGCCCACCACATCAGGAGCGACGGTTGCCGATAGCAATTACCTGGTTTGGAATAATCTAACAGCTTACACCGTGGGGAAGATCGTCAAGCCAAAATCTGGCTCCGTCAACGGCCACATCTATATCTGTATCGTCGCAGGGACGGCGGCCAATACTCAGCCTGCCTGGCCAACGACCACGGGCGCCACGGTCGCGGACGGGAGCGTCACGTGGCGGGAGTATGGATCAGACGCGGGAGTAAGCTGGCGAGAAGGCGGAGTCCTGACAGGGATCACCTGGCAGGAGATCGGCACCTCGGCGGCGATCACGTGGACCGAATCGGGAACCAACACCAACATCTTTGGCGAAGGCTCGAAGGATGACCCGTTCCGCCTGCCTGAAATCTCCGTCGGCAACAACGGCAACCTCTGCCTCACGGGCGGGCCGGATGTCAGCCACATGATTTTCTACGACATAAAGCAATTGTACTCCCTGGGAACAGTCTACATTGTGAACCAATCCAGCCCCCCCGCTTCCTGCCCGCCTCCGGCTGGCTACACGGGTTACGGCTTTGCGCAGCTCAACATTTACCAGACCCTGACACTCGGCGGCCCGGGAGTAACCCAACCGACCAGCGCTCCGCCCGCCGCGCTGTCCATTAATGTATACAATCAAGGGAGCAATACCGGAACTTCGGTCAGGCTCAATGGGCAGGCCAACCTCAAGGCGGTAGTCACAGCCCTAGGCGACGCAGTCCTGGGAGGAGGCGGCAGCGGAGGAGCCTTCTACGGCTCGCTTATCGCGGGCAGCGTGACGGATGGCGGGACATACTCTGTGCACTACGACCAGTCTCTGCAGATCGCGAGCGGCAAGCTGATGCCTATGACCATCCGCAATTACAACCGCCCGAAGTACTGAAGCAGGGCTCTTACACCGCGGTTCAATCCGAGCGGGGTGCTATGCGCATCCCGCTTTTTTATTTTCTCGCGCCTCCTGGTCAGTTGTAGGGGTGCTTCTCGACGGGAGGGGTCGCGGGAGAAGACAAGCGTGCGAAGGTTTGATGGAATGCCAGAGAACGCCTAGGCCCGGCCGATAGGAGAGCCTTTCAGCGGCCGGGTAAATTCCAAGGCGCACAGTTGGCAACGATCCGCGCTGGTAACACGCACGATCTTGGCGCGCAAGGTTCGAACGGAGGGGCGCCCCGCCGCCCTTTCATTCAAGGGAGCAGAGGGGATCTCCAGGGTTAGGCGTGTCGACCGAGAAAGGTTCCTGCGCGTGGCGAGCATGGCGCCACCCGCGCTCACATCCAGCACCGTCGTGAAATCCAGGAAGTCTTTTCCGGCTGCATCCACCCCGCGCGCAAAGACGGGAATGGCCAGGGGTAGTCTTTCCCATCTGCGACGATCTTCAATTGGCCTAAGACTCGACACCCGTATGTATCCTATACGTTCGACTTGCAGTTAGCACCTGAACTGCCAAATGTCAAGTCCAGCTGAAAAACCAGAATGCGAAGCAATCCATTCAATTTACAGGAGTTAGGAATCTTAATAAGTCTTTCCTGCCCAAGGATGGTAGCGCTTCACGTCTGGAAGTATTTGAAGCGCAATATTTTGTCCCAATAAAGAAATTAGTTGCGCTTTTCACCTTGACAGGTGCTCCAGCCTTGCCTAAAATTGGCTGACAAAACAGGATTCTTCAACGTAAGTCGCGTGCTTTCTAGTTATTGTTGAATTACCCGCACGAGGGTATCCTTCGATTAATGTTGGTGCAGGCGAACCGGACAAAGTGCAAATCTTGTGTCCCTAGACGGCTCGAGTAGACTCGGAACTATGTCAGAAACGCAGCGCGACGCTAGACAGAAATCCGCCGAACTTGTCAAATCCGCCGCCGATCGTGATGCAGCGACCCCCGGCACACATGGAGATCCCGACGTGGTCGGCCTCACCCGGCGGTACCAGGAGCTGGTGGAATTCAACTCGAAACTTCAGGAAGAAACCCAGCGACGGACGATCGCCCTGGCGACCGCCGCGCATCGTCTGAAAACTCCGCTCGCCATCATTTCCGGCTACATCGAAGTGCTGCAAAGCCAGAAGCCTGGTGCGCTGGCTGAACGTCAGCTCCAGATCCTGGAGGATGCGCGGGAGAACTGCGAGCGTCTGCAAAGGTTCGTGCAGGATTTCCTTACCTATAGCGCGCTGGAGACCGGAAGTGTTGCCGTAAGGTTGGAAGTGGGAGACATCCAGGCTTGTCTTATTGACGCCTACGAACTGTGGCTGCCCAGGTTCCAGAAGAAGGGCGTGGCGCTCTATCTGGCCTCCAGCTCCAACATCGATCCTTTCCGGTTTGATTCTTTCAAAGTTGAGGAAGTGGTTTCCAACGTCCTCGACAACTCCCTGAAGTTCACCCCGCCGGGCGGATCGGTCTGGGTTTCGGCGGAGCCCCACTTCTGGCAGCGCCGCACGCGGCAGGATGAAAAGGCCCCAAAAGAGAGGCGGGGCAACAGTCTCTCGCTTCCCAATTCCGTGCAGGTGTCGGTGGCCGACACGGGGCCGGGCATCGAGCCGGAGTACCACCAGGAAATATTCACGGATTTCTTCCGGATTCCACGCCCCGACGAGTCTCCCGAGGGAACGGGATTAGGGCTGGCCATTGCCCGCCGGCTGGTCCATGCGCACGGCGGAAAGATCTGGGTGGAAAGCGAGCCGGGGGCGGGATGTAAAGTCTCATTCCTCCTGCCCTTCCAGCCCGAGGAGAGGAACGGCAGCGCCGCGCCCCTTTGAGTTCATGAGTCTGCCCGCGAGTATCCTGGTCGTCGATGACGAGCCTAGCGTTCTTCGCTATATGCGAACGCTGCTGGAGGTCGAGGCCTACCAGGTGGAAACCGCCTCGGGAGGCCGCGAGGCGGTGGAGCGGATCCAGAAGGACCCGGCCCCCGACCTCGTTCTCCTCGACCTCCTGATGCCCGATCTCGACGGACTGGAAACCCTTGTCCAACTGCGCAAATTACGCCCCGATCTGAAGGTCGTCATGCTCTCTTGCGTCAGCGACCCCCGCAAGGTGGTGGAAGCCGGGCGGCACGGCGCCAGCGACTATCTGACCAAGCCTTTTCACAAGTCCCAGCTCGACGCCCTGCTCAAACAGCACCTGGAATCTCCCACCGGCCCGCCCGAGCATGGACTGGGCCAGGAGGATGTGGAGGACCTGGGCGATGACCTGTACTTTGTGGCTGCCAGCGCGCAAATGCGGCGCGTCCGCGCGCAGGTTCAGCAAGTCGCCGGCGTGGATGTCCCCGTCTTGATCCTGGGGGAAAGCGGGACGGGCAAGGAAATCATCGCCCGCCTGATCCACAAGATGTCGCCGCGGGCGGACCGCACCTTCCTGAAAGTTAACTGCGCCGCCCTCCCCGCGGACTTGCTGGAGAGCGAATTGTTCGGCTACGAAGCCGGCGCCTTTACCGGAGCCGTGCGGCCCAAACCCGGCAAATTCGAGCTGTGCGACAAGGGAACCATTATGCTCGATGAGATCGGAGAAATGCCGGTCTCCATGCAGGCCAAATTGTTGCACGTGCTTCAGGACCAGCAATTTTCGCGGCTGGGCAGCCGCACCCAGGTCCGGGTCGACGTACGAATCCTGGCTGCTACCAATATCGAGGTGCACAAGGCCATTGCCAACAAGAAACTCCGCCAGGATCTTTATTATCGCTTGAACACCTTGAGTCTCGAACTGCCGCCCCTGCGCGAGCGCCGCGAAGAAATCCCCGCCCTCATCCGGCACTTCATGGCGCGCTTTTCGGCGCGTTATGCGCGCACGCCGGCGCTCTTCTCCCCGCGGCTGGTCGAGGCATGCCTGAAGTATCCCTGGCCCGGCAACCTGCGCGAACTCGAGAACTTTGTGAAGCGCTTTTTGATCCTGGGCGACGAGGCGCTTGCGGTTGCGGAGCTGGAAACCAAGGAGGGTGAGGCGGGCCCGGCTCCAACTTCTGGAGAGGGAATGGCGCCGAGACCCTCCAACCTGAAGTCGCTGGTCCGCAACCTGAAAGACGAGGCCGAAATGCAGGCCATTAGCCAGGCCTTGGAACAGACAAACTGGAATCGCAAGAAGGCGGCGGTTCTCCTTAACATCAGTTACAAAGCGCTCCTGTACAAGATCCGGCAATACAGCCTTGAAAGGGAGGAGCAGTGAAATACGACTTTGGCAAGTTGCCTCGGGTCGGTAGCTGTAGGTCAATCCGGCTGCTTCTGCCGCCGGGGTTTCACAGGGGGTAGGGAATTACCTTCCCTGATGTGCAAAGTTCTTGCATTAGTCTGGAAATGTCAATTACCAGAGGAGTTTATAATCCTTACTAAATCCAAGCTATCACTAATTGTTTCAGATACTTAGGGTTAGGCATTCGTCTTGGTCGGGTCTGTTGTAGCTTTCCAGAATATGCAAGATATTTGGCACTCAGTGTGCCCTAGAAGTCACCAAGTAGGAAGACCGGGTGGAGGAATTGGATGGCAACCGCACCTGCAATAAACTCGACTCTCTTTGTTCCGTTGGGGACGCTCCCGCCGCCCGAGGTCATTTTCGGGGGCTCAGACGCCATGCGCGCCGTTCATCAGAAAGTCGAGAAGCTGGCCGGCGCTAATGTCCCAGTCCTGATCCAAGGCGAAAGCGGCACCGGAAAAGAAGTGATCGCGAAGCTGATCCATAAACTTTCGCCCTGGGAAGAGGGCCCATTCGTCAAGGTCAATTGCCCCGCTATCCCCGCCACGCTGCTGGAAAGCGAACTGTTCGGCTACGAGCGCGGCGCCTTCACGGGAGCCTATGGGACCAAGCCCGGGCGCGTCGAGCTCGCCAACCGTGGAACCCTTTTCCTGGATGAAATCTCCGAACTCGAGGCCTCGCTCCAGGCCAAGCTCCTCCAGTTGCTCCAGGATGGGCAGTTCTGCCGGATCGGCGCCCAGGAGGACCGGCGCGTGGAAGTCCGCCTGCTCTGCGCCACCAATCGCCAACTGGAAGAAGAGATCGACACGGGGTCGTTTCGCCAGGACCTCTATTACCGCATCAACGTCCTGAATGTCAGCCTGCCTCCCCTGCGCGAGCGGCGGATGGACATTCCGGGCTTAATTGCCTATTTCATTGATATCCATGCTCAAACTTACAAAGTCCAGCCTCCCCCGATTTCACCCCAGGTGATGCAACTCCTGCAGCGCTACGACTGGCCCGGCAACATCCGTGAGCTTGAGAACCTCGTGAAGCGCTTCGTCATTCTCGGTTCCGAGGATGTCATCACCTCGGAGCTTGTCACGCGTGGCCAGACCCATTTCAGCGCGCGCGTGGCTCAGGGGGAGTCCGTCCCGCTCAAGGAATTGACCCGCCAGGCCGTGCAGGAACTGGAGCGCAAGATCATCCTGCAGGTGCTCCAGGCCAACCACTGGAACCGCAAGGTGGCGGCGCGCAAACTCAAGATCAGCTACCGCGCCCTGCTCTACAAGATTCATCAGGCGGGCCTTCCCTCACGCAGTGGCCGAAAGCAGCAGGCAACAGACGCTGACCCTGCCCCTGAACCCGCAAACTGAAGAACGGGTCGCCGCCCCGAAACCTTTAGCGCCAACCGAACTCTGCCTTTCTGCGGGCCAGTGGGCCCTGGCCGACCACGGCTCACGCTGGAGAGGCTAGTCGTTGGGGACTGGGAATCCAGAATTGGGCATCTAGAATAAGCCAGAGGGAGGCGGATTGGCGGGGGGGAATCCACGCCAAACGAATAAGGAGACAAATTGTCAGCGTCGCCTGTCGCCGGAGGGCAAAAATAAAGTCACTTCAAGAAACGCCGAACGACGCCGAGTGTGCGCGGCGTCAGCCTAGCCTCCCGCCAGTTCCGAAAGCGCCTGGCGGATCTCCGCTGCCTGCGGGTAATTGGGATTGATCTGCAGGGCGCGCTCGAGATGTTCCTTGGCCTGCGCCCGGTTATTCATCTTCTGATAAGCCATCCCAAGGTGATAATGGTAAGTGGCGTTTTGCGGGACTCTCTTGACCGCGTCTTCCAACAGGTCCACTGCCGAGGCGTAGGTCCCCTTCTGGTAGTAAGCCCAGGCGAGCGTGTCGGTGAAACTCACGGAGTCCGGCATGCCGCTTTTGGCCATCTGGGCATAGGAGAGGGCCACGTCCACGTTCCCGCCGTGCTGCAACATTGAATAGGCTAAGTTGTTAGCTGCCAAAGGATGTTCAGGCGCCACCTGGAGGGCTTTCTGATAAAGGTCCTGGGCTTTCTGCCAGTTCCCTTGCTGTTCTTCCAGGATGGCGAGCAGCAAATACCCGCGCACGTCCTGGGGGTGATCGCGGACGAACTGCTCGTTCATCGCAATGGCCTTGGCGGGCGACCCACGGACGGCCTGGAGCTGGCCCAGCAGAAGGAAAGCATCGGAGTTGTCCTTGTCGAGCTCGATGGCTTTCTGCAGAGCCGCTTCCGCCTTGTCCAGGTTCTTGTTCGAAGCCTCAAGCGATCCCAACAGCAGGTAGTACCGGCTGTTGGTTGGCACTTTAGCGATTTGGGCCTGGATCCGTGCCACGGCCTTGGCGGGCTGTTTCTGTCTGGCGTACATCCCCACCAGACCCTGCAGCGCTTCAGCGTAGTTGGGGTCGCGGTCGAGGGCCTGGTCGTAAAGCTTCTCCGCATCCGCATAACGCCCCTGCTCGGCTCTCACCGCCGCGAATCGCGCGTAGGGCATGGGATTTTGCGGAGCGAGTTCCATAGCCTTTTTGAAGTCGGCCTCTGCCCGAGCCGTGTCCTTCTTGACGAGCCCAGCGGTTCCCCGCAAAACATAGCCCTCGGGTGAGTTCGGATTCGCCTTGATCAGGGCTTCTGCGCTTTCAGTAAGAGTCGCCACATCACCGCTGCGCTGGGCGGCATCGGCAAGGGCGCGAAAAGCCTCGGTCATTTGAGGACGCAGGCGAATGGCTTCGCGCCACTCATTAATGGCCTGGCGCACATTGCCGCTCAGCCGGTAGGTAATTCCCATCTGATAGTGAGCCTGCGCGTTGTCAGGCTCGTTCTTCAATGCAGCCTCGAGGGCGCGCGTGGCCTCGGCGGGCTGCCGCCGCCGGTTGAGGATCTGAGCTTTGGCAATCAGCGCTTCCGTGTCTTTGGCGTTGGCCTGAAGGATCTCGTCATTCAGCTTGGCGGCTTCATCCAAACGATTCTTGAGGATAAGGAGCTGTGCGTAGTTCTTCTTGACCCGTAAATCCTTGGGGTGAGCGCGGAAAAGAGACTCGTATTCGGCGAGAGCTTTGTCAATCTGGCCGGTGTTGAAGTAAAAATCGCCCAGAATGCGGTACCCCTCCGGATTGTCGGCAAGGGCGTTCTTCCCTTCCATCGCCGCTTGCTCGGCCTGGCCCGGCTGATTTTGAGCCGTATAGAACTCCGCCAATTGAATGCGCACTTGGCGGTTCTTGGGCTCGAGCGCGATGGCTTGACGAATCAGTTTCTCGGCCTCCGGCCAGCGCCTCTGCCGCTCGTAGAAGTTCGCAAAGGTAACGAGGGTCGTAACCGCTTTGGGATCCAGTTGGACGGCCTTCTTGAAGTTCTCCTCGGCGGCCGGCAGTTGTTTTGCAGCCGCTAGAATTTCCGCCATCGTCACGTAGGTGTCTGCCCGGTTGGGAGCGAGCTTCGTGACCTGGTCGATTTCCTGGAGCGCGGCCTGATAGTCCCCTTCCGTCGCGTGGATTTTGGCCAGCAGGACGTGGGCATCAACGTTGTTGGCATCCTGCTTGAGAACCGCCTCCGCCTGCTCCTGCGCCCGCTTGATTTCACGCCCCGCCAGGAGGAGGTTGCCGAGATCCAGCCTCGCCTTGAGGTTGTTGGGCTGAAGCTCGACAACGCGGGACAGCTCGGCATACGCTCCACCCCAGATCTCCAGCTTCATGTAGCATTGCGCCAGTTGATAATGGCCGTCCGCGAAGCGACGATCCGCTTGCAGAGCGTTCTGAAATTGCAGCGCCGCCTCCCGGTACTTCTCTTCCTGGAAGTAGCGCATCCCGCTTTCAAAATATTCCTTCCGCCGGGCCATCGGATCTTTCGAGCAACTCAATGTCAGCCCGATGGCCAGCGCATACAGCAGGCGCGCACCGTTCTTCATATTCACCCCTCTACACGAATTCTGAATGAATGCTTGCTGCGCGGTCGACAGGTCCAAAGCGGTTGCATGAGCTCCCACTCAGACAGACCCCGCACCCTCGCCACGCATGCGACTCCGCCGCCTGATAGATTAACAGAACCGTGAGAACACTAGGTAGGAAACAATCGATGGTGAGGCGTCGTACCGGTCTCTGCTGGGCTGGGCTGGCTATGTCTCCTCTTGAGGTTGCCCAGAAAGAGGGCAAACCCCGCGGCCGGAACGACCGCGGGGTTCGTTCTTGCTGAAGACTCCGCAAAAACCTAGGGGGCAGGACTTTCCCTTCGGCGCCTCTTCGACAACTACGCCTTTTTGCGAAGCTTCCTGCGGAGCACCCCGCCGAGGCCCACCAGACCCGTTCCGAGCAGGGTCAGGCTGGCTGGCTCAGGAACTTCGCCGCCGCCGCAGGTGTTAAATTTGTTGCTGTCCGCGTTGACGAACGTGCTTACCCACACGCTGCAATTGTCAAATCCGCCGATGTGAAGCGCGAAGTCGGTCCCGGGACTCGCATCGAACGTCCACGAGAAGGACGGCGGGAAGTTCGGGCTAGACTGAGAACCGACGTTCGCCTGATGAACGTCGCTGAAAAATGATTTCCATCCGTCAGCGAAGCCATTGGGATTGCCGTTGTCCTGAGCCCAAGGCCCACCAATGGCATCCGTGTCGCCCGACAGGTTCGCGTCGGTGTTCCAGTCGATCGTGAAAACCTTCACGGTTGTTTCAACACCGTTCCAGAAGAAGTGGTCGAGAGTCACCGTGTTGCCGGATACGGTCAAACAAGCTTCCACGTTGTTCGAATTGTCACTCAGGGAGAGCTCCCCTCCCGAGCATGTATCCGCCAGCGCTGCCGTCGGCAGAAACGCCAGCAGGCCGAGCAGAGTCAAAGCAAGAAGTCCCTTCTTCATATACTACCCCTCCGTTTTGATCTAGGTTCAGGTCTAAAGCCTGCGCCTCGGATATAGCACGTCCGTGCCCAAATTCGGAATCGCAGATAGCGCGGCCACAATAGATGTAATGTCTGTATTTCCAAGAACTTAGAAACATGGCCTAAGTAGACCATAAGGTAGCACGACGGTGCCAATCCCCGAAAGTGCAACGAGTTTCACCTTAGTGCAGTTGCTCTGCAATCCACGAATACATCAGGCGTTGGGTCGTTTACTATATAGGAATATACTGGTCAAGTATGGGGAGGAATAATTGTCCGAAATGGAGGGTTCTTTGGAGGCCGTCGTCAACACTCTCGTCTTGAGCCAGAGGGGTCATTACTCGGACTAAGGCACCGTCGCTTCGATTCAGATGCATCGCATCTGCCACCAGGTAGAATTTCGCCCAATACTCACTCGCCACGACGCGACCGTGGGCCTGGTACCAGTAAAGCACCAACTGGCGGTCAGGCCCCTTGGCGATGATGTAGCGGTTGACGACGATTGTCTGGCCATCAGGCCTTCTCAAAGGCACCTGGGCCGAATCAACGGGCACCCAGCCGGCTCCAGGGAGGCAATTCTTGGGCGAGTGGATCGTACTTCCGGTCCGCTGGCTGGGGAAGTAAGCGAGGAAGAAATCGACAGGGATCCTTTCCGAAGGACTCATATAGACCCGATGCAGGAACTCGCCGCTGCCGAGGATCTTCAGGATGGATTCGGAAATGGAAACATCCCTTCCGGTCCATTCACCCAATTGCAAGGGAAAAGATGAGAGTTGGCTGCGTTGCGGCAGAACCTCGGCCCCACTGCGCGTGCGCAGGAAGATCGCACTGACCACAAGAACAAAGACGAGGAGATAGACACGCAAGGAGGAAGAATTCGAGCGCTGGCTCATGCTGCCTCCTTGACTTCGCGCCCCCGCCACTTGTCAACCCGGCGCAGGAGATGATCGACGGAAAAGAGCATCGCCATCGCAATGACGAAGATGACCCAGCCCGAAAAAGTATGGAAGAATCCCTCGGCTTTCTGCGGGTCCCAGAAATCCGCGACTAGGCCCGTCCCCACCACGCGCAGCCCGTTGGCAACGACGGCGATCGGAACAGCCACAATTGCGAAGATGAAACGGCGGCCGACTCGCGATTCGAGGAAGTATCCATAGATGACAGCCAGGGTAACCAAGGACAAGAGCGACCGTATTCCGCTGCACGCTTCCGCGACCTCCAGGCTGGTGGTAGCAAGATGGATGATGTTGCCCTCGCGCAGGACCGGAACGCCGATCAGATCGAGCGTCGCAGTGGCGAATCGCGACGCGAGAAGCTGCAACGGGAACGCGATGTGATTGAACACGATGGCCGGGATGGGAATCATCAGGAACAGGAACGCCCAAGGAAACAAGAGGGCTCGAAATTGCGCCCAGCCGAGGAAACATATGATCAACCCCGCCACGAAGAAGACAAAGGAGCTGCGGGAAAGGAAGAACTCAACGCCCAGGACACCCACTATGGTGATTCCCAATGCGCCCGCGCAGATCACCAGGCCCAGCCACGAAGGCGCCAGGTCCAGATTCATCCAGCGATGCCGGGAGTGCCAGGCCACGAAAATGGAGAAAGGGATTACCAGAAATCCATGCGACGCGTCGGGGTCGTTCCACCAGTCCTGGGTCAGCCGAATTAGAATGGGCAGATAAACATAGCCAATGAGGATAGCAATGAGGCCCGCTTGCCAGATCCAACTGCGCCAACCCTTGGTCGCTTCGGCCAGATTGCGTACAGCACGGGCGTCTTGGACGGTGGTCATGAGGCCTCTGGTCAGCATGGGGAAGAATACAGAATCGGTAGGAATCTGGCAACTGCCCCGGCGCCACGACCACGGCGACGGCAATCCCTGCCGTCTGGGCGAATGCTCCTGAAATCATCCTTCAGTCCAGAGATGACGCGCTCGTTCTCCTTCTTTATCAATAAGATAGAAATAAATAACACCGCTCGGAGACCGACCCTTGCCCCTCAAAACTCCGTCCGAGGCAGGTTGGGTGGACAGAAGTGACCCGGTGACTGGAATTGATGGGAAAATGTTTTCCACTTTGTGGCAATTCCATTGAACATCGCGGTAATCCTTGCTACAATCAGGCGTTGAATGAAAGAGTCCCAGTGGGATTAACTCTAATCCTTTGAGTAAGTTAAAACTCTCTCAGGCAAGGAATAAGGACATTGGCGAGTCCCGTGCTCCACGAAGGAACGGCTTCCGGGCGGAGCCGATTGCCGAAATACAGAGGAACCGGCGAGGAAAAATGGCATCGCATGTCCCGATCTCGTTTGCACCGCAGGGTGTGGCGTATTCCCATACCACGCGAGAACACCACTTCGTTGAGAGCACTAGCAAAACAATGCGCGCCGTCGAGCGCGTCATCACTGAAATTGCCTGTACCGAGATTCCGGTCCTTCTGAATGGTGAAAGCGGAACGGGTAAGGAGGAGGTCGCGGTACGGATTCACCGCCTTTCGCGAAGGCAGACTGAACCTTTCGTCAAGATAATCTGCGCGGCGTTAACTCCGGATTTCTTCGAAAGTCTGGCGAATCGCGGGACGAATCCTGGCGATGGGATTAACGGCAACTGGAGTGGCACCGTGTTCCTCGACGAGATTGAGGAGCTTGATCCCGGTTGCCAATCCAGACTCCTGCACTTGCTGCCGGAGGGCGACGCGATTCCCCCCGTTCCGGCCTTAAGCGCACGAATCATCTCCTCGACAGGCCAAGATATCGAAGAAGAGGTCCAACGCGGCCATTTTCGAAAAGAGCTCTACTACCGTTTGAAGGGGGTTTGCCTCCGACTGCCTCCCCTGCGTGAGCGCCGGGATGACATCCCCACGCTGTTTGAGCACTTTCTTGAAAAGCATTCCCTTTTGCTCGGGCGTCCGCGCCCCACTGTGAATTCACATGCCCTTCGAGCAATTCAGCAATACAACTGGCCGGGGAATATTCGCGAATTGGAGAATGTTGCGAAGAAGATGGTTGCGCTGGGGGATGCCGAAGAGGCGGTTGCGGACTTGGCGTGGAAATCCGAAAATGGGAATCAGCGCGAGATCACGCATGAAACCATCTCCCTAAAGGAAGCCGCTCGTGCCGCTTCTCGACAGGCTGAGCGGGAGCTGATCCTTCAGGTACTCACTCGGGTGCGCTGGAACCGGAAGCGCGCCGCGCGCGACCTGCAGATCAGCTATAAAGCATTGCTCTATAAACTGAAACAGATTGGCCTGGATGAATCCGGGCCCGCCTAGTCCCGAGGTTACTTGATATGAGAAAGAGAATCTGGCTGGTACTTAGTCTAGTCCTGACAACCGTTGCTTCGCTGGGCGTTGCCCAGCAGACTACCACGGCGCAACCCAAAGAAAGAGGCCCAGTGGCGACTGCGCCTGCTGGCAAGTCGGCCAGTGCGCCGAAGTCTGCGACCGACGACCCGGCCTATGTTATTGGGCAGGACGACATCCTCGATATCAGCGTGTGGAAAGAGCCGGATGCATCCCGGCAAGTCCCGGTCCGGCCGGATGGAAAGATCTCACTGCCGCTTCTCAACGACGTGCAGGCTTCAGGGCTGACCCCCATGCAGCTGCAGGCACAATTGACCGAGAAATTCAAGAAATTCTTCACCGATCCTCAGGTAACAGTCATCGTCACTGCTATCAACAGCCGCCGTGTTTACTTGATGGGGGAGATCAACCGGCCGGGAGCGCTTCCCCTGGTACCGAACATGACGGTACTGCAAGCGATCTCGGCAGGAGGGGGCCTCACGCAGTTTGCGAATGGGTCCAAAATCCAGATCCTCCGGAACGAAAACGGGAAGCAAGTACCCCATTTCTTCAACTATAAGGAAGTGATCCGCGGAGTGAAAACCGATCAGAACATTTTACTGAAGCCCGGAGATTCCATTGTCGTCCCATAGGGGTGAACCGCGAATGCGAAATTCTCTTGGAATATGGAGCCTGATCGTTGCCTTACTAATTGCTGGTCCGAAGCTGCTCGCCCAGCAGGCCGGAGAACAACAGGGTGCTCCTTCATCGCAACAAACCGGAAGCAGCGAGGAGCAAATCCCGGAAGCCTCAGCCAACGTCCCCACTCCGGACACGACTCCTCTCTCGGGAGCGCAAGATATTTCGGTTGGATTTCGGCAGGGGGCCCGGAATTACTTCCTCCCCAGCCTGCAGTTGAGCATGTACGGAGATACAAATCAGCTTAGCGCTTCGGGCGGCACGCGCGGCACGGAATTCAGAGGAAGCGCGGTGGCGCGGATTGCCTTGCGGCATGTCACCCGGAAGAGTCTATTGAACCTCGACTACATGGGCGGCGGACTGTTCTATTCACGGGACTCGAACCTGAATACCACGATCCACCAGTTAGGCATCTCGCAGAAGGTGCAAGGGCGACGATGGGGTCTTATGCTTTCGGACCGCGCGGCCTATGTCCCCGAGTCACTGTTCGGGTTTTCAGGATTCGGAGGTTTGGGAGGATTCAGTCCGGGGCTGGGAGGGATGTTTGGCTCAACCCTGGGGAATCTGAATCCATCCTATACGAACAATCAGAGCATCTTCTACGGGCGGGGCGAGTTGCTGAGCAATACCGCAGTGATGCAACTGGAATACACCGCCAGTGCCCGTTCCGGGTTCACCGCGACGGGGTCATACGGCATTCTCCGTTTTGGGGAAGCGGGGCTGATTGAGAGCGACCAGCGAGTCTACAGCGTGGGCTATAACTACTTGGCGACGCGAAAGGACTCGATCGCGCTGACCTACGGGTTCAGCCAGTTCCAGTTCAAAGGGGTCAGCCTGGGATTTGACAACCACTTCGTTCAGATGTCCTATGGGCGGCGTGTCACGGGGCGAGCTGCCTTCGAGTTGGCGGCCGGCCCACAAGTCCTTACCTTCCGTCACACGACGGCCGATTCAAATCGCAGTTACTCCTGGAACGTTCACACCGCGCTGCACTACCGTGTGTCGCGCACTGACTTGGGGCTGAGCTACGGCCACTTTACGTCCAGCGGTTCGGGAGTTCTCTTCGGCGCGCAGACGGACCGACTCGAAGGAAGCATCGGATTTCGATTGACTCGAAACTGGTCGGCGTCATTGACTCCGGGCTACTCCCACAACTCGCGCCTGCGCCAAACCACGGAGGGCGATGCCTCCGTGCAATACGATTATGTCTATGCGGGCTGTGGCCTTCGCAGGGCGTTGGGACGATATATGGACGTCTCCTTCAACTATAACTTGCAAGACCAGAAAACCTCGGTGACCGGAACGCCCAACTCTGTAATTGGGACCAGTTACCTTCGGCATCTCTTCGGCTTTGGCTTGAGCTGGCACGCCCGGGAAATCGAGATTGACTAGCAGGCAGCGGAGATTAGTCGCCGCGCATGAATCTTAGGAGAGCAACGGATGTTAGGACATCGCGAACTCAGCATTGACGATTACCTGGGGATTCTCCGCCGGAGGCTCTGGATCATATTGATTCCGGCCATCATCGTACCGGTCGGAGCCTATCTGGTCTCCCTCAAGTTACCCAACGAATACACATCGCAAACGTTGGTCCTGGTGGAGCAACAGAAAGTCCCGGACGCCTTCGTCAAGCCCGTGGTTTCGGAGGATCTGTTCCAGCGACTCAGCACGATGCAGGAGCAAATCCTCAGCCGCACACGCCTGCAGCCCATTATCGAGCGCTTCGGGCTTTTCAAAGATCAGGTTGGGAAAGCCCCCATGGAAGATTTAGTCGCCAACTTGAGGAAGGACATTACGATTGCTCCTATCAAGGCGCTACCGGGGACGCGGGCGACCGACCTACCTGGATTCACTATCGCTTTCACCGCCCCCAGTCCGCGTCTAGCGCAGCAGGTTTGCGAAGAGATCACGTCAATGTTCATTCAGGAGAACCTGAAGGCTCGCGAGCAGCGGTCCCTGGGAACCACCGAATTCTTGTCAAATCAGCTGGCGGAAGCCAAACGGAAGCTCGACGATCAGGACGCGAAGTTGGCGGTCTTCAAGCGCAAGTACATCGGCGCGCTGCCTGGGCAAGAGCAAACGAATCTGGGCCTGCTCACGGGGCTCAACACCCAGCTTGAGGCCGTTACCCAGAGCCTGAGCCGGGCACAGGCGGACAAGACTTATTCCGAATCGGTCCTGGCGCAACAGCTTTCCGCACTTCAGACTGTCCAACAGCCAACAGCCGGCCCCCAGCCGGATGCTCTGCAGATCCAGCTCATGACCCTTCAGAACCAACTCGTAGCAGCGCAAGCAAGATACACCGAAGACCACCCTGACGTCATCAAGCTGAAGAACAGCATCGCGGAAGTTAAGAAGGAAATCGAAACAGCCGCCAATGCGCCAGTGGAGAAACCGGCTCCGGAGGGCGGCGACCAACGGGTCCGCGAGACGCCCCAAATCCAGCAACTCCGGGCCACGATCCATTCTCTCGAGCAAACGATTCAAGCCAAGGCACGTGACCAGGCTCGTCTGCAGCAACAAATCAGCCTCGTCCAGTCAAGATTGTCACTGAGCCCGACGGTGGAACAGGAATTCAAGGAACTGACCCGCGACTACCAAACGGCCCTGGCCTTCTATAACGACCTCCTGGCCAAAGAGAGCCAATCGCAGATGGCCACCAACCTGGAGCGACGGCAGCAGGGAGAGCAGTTCCGCGTCATGGATCCCCCCAATCTGCCGGAGAGCCCCTCGTTCCCGAATCGCCCGTTGTTTGCCGGCGCCGGTCTTGGCCTGGGACTGGCACTCGGGATCGGCATCGCGCTCCTGCTTGAAATGCGGGACAAATCGATCCGCTCGGAGAGTGACATCAAGTTCTTCCTGCAAATACCAACGCTGGCGGTAATCCCTGTGGTTGGAAGCGGGAATGGCAGCAAGGGTCACTTCTGGAAGCGCCTGCGGAGGAAGCAGGGCGCGCCGCCAGTCCATGCTGAAGCGTAGGACCTGGGAGCATGTACAAGAAGTTTTTTGGGCTTAAAGAAAACCCGTTCAACGTCACCCCGGACCCGAGGTACCTCTGCTCGACTCCGCATACAGAGGAAGCCTTGGCGTGTTTAACGTATTGCGTCCAGGGACGTAAGGGCTTTGTCATGCTGACGGGGGACGTGGGAACCGGCAAAACAACGCTTCTCAACAAGCTTCTGGAATGGCTTCGCCAGGAGCAAGTCGCCACGGCCTTTGTCTTTAACCCGCGCCTCAACACGCTTCAATTCTTGGACTACATGATGTCCGACTTCGGCGTGAATTGCGAAACCAGACTGAAAAGCCAAGTCCTGGTACAGCTCAATCAGTGGCTTCTCGAACGATATCGCGCCGGCGGGACGGCGGTTTTGATTGTGGACGAGGCGCAGAACCTGTCGCCGGAAGTTCTGGAAGAAATTCGCCTGCTCACCAACCTGGAAACATCCACAGAAAAACTTCTGCAAATCGTCCTTTCGGGGCAGCAGGAGTTGGAGGTGCGGCTGCGCCAGCCTGAGTTCAGGCAACTACGCCAGCGCATCACGTTGCGCTGTAAGACGTACCCGCTCACACTGGAAGAAACGCGAAATTACGTGGCGACCCGCCTGCGTGTAGCCGGGAACCAGGGACGGCAGATCTTTGCTCCGGCGGCGGTCGAAGCCATCCACCGCTATTCCGAAGGGATACCACGCGTCATCAACGTTATCTGTGAAGATGCGTTGATCAATGCCTTCGCCGATCAGAAGCCGATGGTAGGGCGGGAAATTGTAGAGGCCGTGGCGAAGGAGCTCGAACTGGATATCTATCCACCTTCGGCGCCTCCTCCCGGGCAGGTCGCCGAACGGACTCGCGTCAACGAGTATTCAGGAGCAGCTTACGGGCTGGGCGCTGCCGTCGAGCCGGATGAACCGCCGGTGACCGCCCGTCCTGGCAAGGTCCAGGCAGCGATACCACAAGGACGTGAAGCCGTTCCGGAGCCTGCACGGCTCGCACCGGTCGCACCCAGCACGGCAACGGTAAAGCCCTCTCCCGCTGCCAGCGTACCCGCGACCCCAAGCGTTACCGCGAAAGGCTCTGCATCCCCAGGTGGTGTAGAGCCCCCGAAGGTCCAAGGCCCGGTTCCTGCGCCCACCTTGCGCCAAGCAGCCGCCCCGGCTCGAGTGAGCCCGGTTGCTGCCTCCCCTTCACCCGAAGTGAAGCCGGCGCGAGCGGCAGCGGCGCCGGTGCAGACAGGACCTAAGAGCCCCGCCGAAGTGGTGTTATTGCCAGTTTCGACCGCAGCGACTGCCCGAGCGGAGTTCGACGCAGAAATCGTCCAGACCCTCCGATCCGATTTGGCCACAGCCCGGCAGCCGACGAGCCGGCCGGCTGTGAAACCACCGAGTCCCTCCCGGAAGGCTCGGCATGAGCGCATGACACCGATGGTTTGGGCGTTGATCGGATTGACCGTGGCCGTATGCGCCGTGGGCACCTTCACCTTCAAAGAGCTGTCGGGAATCAGGAATTCCTCTACCGCACCTGCTGCGACTCCCGAAACAGAGCAACCTCCAGCGCCCGCCGCTCCAGCTGAGAAGTCGATCGCGGATACCGAGGCCGCGAAGCCCAACGAAGTCGAGTCAGGCGGCGCAAAAGAAAACCAGGAGGCTGCGACGCCGCCGGTAGCGGAAAGAGCGAATCCCGTGGTCGAGCCGGCACAACGGCCCGAGGCTCGACAGGGTCCGCCGGAAACGCCGCGAACTCCCATCGCGCCTCGATTCGGCCGCCTCGTGGTTTCGGCGAACGTTGAGGGAGTAAGTGTTTCCATTGACGGTCGAACCTACAGAAATCCCTCCATGCCTTTTACCATCGCTTCTTTGCCCGTCGGGACACATCGGATCGTCGTCTCGAAGCCCGGCCACGACGACGCCACAGGGATTGTGAACATCCAGGAGGGGACCACGGCTTCCTTCGCCGCCAAGCTCTCCTCGCCGGGCGGTGAAATCAACATTGCCACCAACCCCCCCGGCTTGGGGGTCTCGATTGATGGGGGTCCGTTCGCCCCGAGCCCTATCCAAGCCATCGTCACGGCGGGGGCACATACTTACCGTATTAAGCTTCCCGGCTCCCGTGTTTACGAGGGGACATTTGAGATGACGAATGGAGCCATCATCAAGCGCTCCGTGGACTTTGCAGGCGGGGAATGGCTTCCTTCGGGAGAGACGCAGTAGGATCTTGCGCGTTGGCGCCGTCGTGAGTGTGAAAGGTCGTGTAATTTGAGCATGTACCAGAAATTCTACGGATTGAAGGAAAACCCCTTCAACGTCACGCCGGACCCCCGCTATCTGTTCCACACGAAACACACCCAGGAGGCTTTGGCCAGCCTGACGTACGGGATCCAGAACCGTAAGGGATTCATGTTGCTGAGCGGCGAAGTGGGTACGGGAAAAACTACGCTCTTGAATAAATTACTGGACTGGCTCCGACAAAGTCAAATTGCCACAGCGTTTGTATTTAACTCCCGGCTCAACGTGATGCAGTTCCTGGATTATATGATGGCGGACTTCGGCCTCCCTCGCGAACCTCGGTTGAAGAGCCAGGTCCTGGTGCAATTGAACCAGTGGCTGCTGGAGCGCTACCGAGCGGGTGGGACGGCGGTTCTGATTGTGGATGAAGCGCAAAACCTTTCGCCGGAGGTCTTGGAAGAGATTCGCCTCCTCACTAACCTGGAGACATCCACGGAGAAGTTACTCCAGATTGTGCTCTCGGGACAACCGGAGCTGGATTTCAAGCTGACTCAACCGGGGCTCCGCCAACTCCGGCAGAGAATCACCTTACGCAGCAGGACGCACCCGTTGAGCTTGGAAGAAACTCATCAATATGTCGAGACGCGGTTGCGAGTGGCGGGTAGCGACGGTCGCCCGATCTTCACGCCTGAAGCCTGCGAGGCGGTCCACGTCTATTCGCGCGGCATCCCGCGAGTGATCAATCTGCTCTGCGAGCACGCATTGATCAGCGGATACGCCGATCAGCGTCGACCCATCCCGCCGGAAACGATTGTCGATGTCGCGCAGGAATTTGAGCTTGACGTGATTCTGCCTGTGGCGCCACCCCCGGTGGAAGGCGACCCAAGAAATGTCGCTCGTAAGGAGATACTCCAGGATCCAGCGATCTTGATGCAGCGGTTGCGCCGGTCTCACTAAGATTGAGATCGAGCCGGGAAGGACTTTATGAGCCGTATTCACGACGCCTTGAAGAAGGCCGAGCAAGAAAGAACGGGCGTTCCCCAACCCGATCTGGGCCCCAAGGCAGCAGCCGTCAGCCCAGCGGCCTCGGGGATTGCGGAAAACGAACGCCCCGTGGATGCCGGTGTGGGTGTTCTTCCCGCGGTGCTGGAGCCTGCTCCTTTCTCCGGCCCGTTGACGATGGAGACGCTGCTGGCGCGCTGCCCTGTCCTGCCCTGGAGACCTGACCCGGGCAGGGTGCTTCCGGGGAGCGCACAGGGAGTTTCACTCGGAAGCGAGGAATTTCGGACTTTACGCTCCAAGCTCTACCAGAGCCGAGATACGAAGCCCTTGCGAACTGTTCTGATCACTAGCGCCCTGCCGCAGGAAGGGAAAACATTCATCGCCGCCAACCTTGCCCAGGCCATCGTGCGGCAACGCGAGCGGCGCGCCCTGCTGATTGACGCCGACCTCCGCTGGTCGCGCCTGCATATGTCACTCGGGACCCGCCTTTCGCCAGGTCTGACGGAATACCTGCGAGGTGAAGCGGATGAGCTTTCCATCCTTCAGCGGGGGCCTGTGGAGAATCTGTTCTTCATCCCCGGGGGGCGCCAGGCTTCCAATGCGGCGGAATTGATCGCAAACGGCCGACTGCAGACCCTGCTGGCGAGACTGGGGCCGATTTTCGACTGGGTAATTCTCGACTCTCCTCCTGCCGTCGCTATGTCGGACGCCAGCCTGATGGCGGACATCTGTGACGGCGTTCTGCTGGTGGTGTCGGCAGGACAGACTCCGTTCGATATGGCTCAAAAGGCTCGCGAAATCTTCCGCCAGAAGCATCTCCTCGGCGTGGTTCTAAACCGTGTGCAGCCCGGCTCGGCTGACAGCCGGTACTACTACGGGTACTACGACAAATCGGGAGGCAAGAAGAAATCCAAGAGGTAACGAGCTTTGGTCCGTCTCTTTAATGTCTATTACCCAACCCGCGTCCTCATCTTGCTCTGCGGAGAGGCCATGCTGGTCTGCGCGTCTTTTCTACTGGCGGCCGTGATCCGCTTTGGCGAAGATTCCACCTTGTTGCTTCACTATGAAGGAGGCTACAGCCAGGTGGCTCTGGCCGCAGGTCTCTGTCTGCTTTCCTTGTACTATTTCGACTTGTACGATTCCCTGATTATCAGCAACAGCCGGGAAGTGCTTACACGACTCATCCAAGTGCTTGGTGTCACGTGTCTGATCATGTCGCCGCTTGGCTATGTCCTTCCGGCGGCGAGAGTGGATCTGCGTTTCTTTGTATTGGGTATTGTCATAGCTGGCTTTGCCATGGCGGCCTGGAGGAAGCTCTTCCTGGTCCTGAACTCGTCTCCCCGGCTGGCGCGGCGGGCGGTCATCCTGGGAACGGGACCGCAAGTGCACTCTCTGAGCGAAGAAATCGCTAAGCGTCCGGAGTGGGGGGTGCGCCTGGTCGGCTACGTTGGCAAGCCGCCCGAATCTCCTGCCGAAATGAACGGGCTGGTCCGCCTCGGGGAAGTCGAAGACCTTTCGAACACTGTGGAACAACAGCGGATTAGCCAGATCATTGTCGCCATGGGCGAACGGCGCGGCCGCCTCCCGGTGGACATGCTGCTGCGACTCAAGGCTCGTGGCGTCCTGGTTCAAGACGGCAGCGACGTCTTCGAAACACTGACCGGAAAAATCCCTCTTGACTCGATGCGATTGAGTTGGCTTCTGTTCTCTCCAACTTTTCCGGTCTCCCAAACGATGCTCGCCTATAAGCGGTTGACCTCCGTCATCCTCTCTGCACTCGGACTCATTATCACGTCACCTCTGATGGCCATTATTGCGGTGGCGCTGCGACTGGACTCAAAGGGGCCCATCATTTTTCGGCAGAAGCGGGTGGGACAAGACGGCAAACTCTTCGACCTTTACAAGTTCCGCTCCATGTTCCATACGGCTGACCCGATCGCCCAGACAGCACCGGCCCGTGAGAATGACGACCGGTTCACACGCGTCGGCCGGTGGATAAGGCGCACACGGCTGGATGAGCTCCCGCAACTTTACAACATTCTCCGCGGCGATATGTATTTCATCGGTCCGCGGCCCTTCGTGCCCAGGCAGGAGGAATACCTGGCGGAGAAAATCCCGTATTACCGCCAGCGCTGGGCCGTAAAACCCGGAGCCACAGGGTGGGCGCAAATCAACCATGGCTACTGTGAAACGGTCGAAGATAACGCCGAGAAACTGGCCTACGACCTTTTCTACATCAGGCACATGTCCCTTGGATTGGACCTCTTGATTGCGTTTCGGACCGTCAAGGTTCTCCTGCTGGGTCGAGGTTCGCGATAACTGTGCCGTTCAGTCTGAGTCGCTCTCGAGCCTGGATGTAACAACTATGTTGATTCAGTCCCCGACCACTGACACGCGAATCAAGGCGACAACGGTGAGCGATTCTCATTCGCGTGCGCAGATTGGTAAGGTTTCTGCTAAATGTATCTTCACGGTGGACGTGGAGGACTGGTTCCACATCCTCGATGTCCCCTCAACGCCTCCGATGTCCGCGTGGGACTCGCTGCCCTCTCGGGTCGAGAAGAATTTCCTGAAGCTGCTGGATATCTTCGGGGAGAAAAACGTCCGCGTCACGTGTTTCTTTCTCGGCTGGGTCGCTGAAAAGTTCCCCCATCTGGTGAGAGAGGCTCAGGCAAGAGGACATGAGATTGCCTCCCACGGTTATGCGCATCGGCTGGTATATCAGATGAGCCGGGAGGATTTCCTCGCAGATGTCACACGATCGAAAAAACTTCTAGAGGACGTCGCAGGGAGCACGATTCTCGGCTATCGATCTGCCGGCTTTTCCGTAACTGAGAAGACCCCTTGGTTCTTCGAGGAACTAATTCGGTCTGGTTACGCCTACGACTCATCGGTGTTTCCCGGGCCCCGCGAGCACGGCGGGATCAAGAACGGGATGTTTGCTCCCTATGTCATAACGAATGGCGGGCGAACCCTCATCGAGTTTCCAATTACCGTGAGCCACGCCTTGGGGCGGCCCCTTTGCTTTTTCGGGGGAGGGTATCTTCGGCTGTTCCCTTATCGACTGATTCAGCGGATGACACGGAAGGTGTTGAAGCAGGGTCGCCCCGTGATCTTCTACGTCCATCCTCGCGAGATAGATACCGAGCATCCCCGCTTGGCAATGGGCCTGGGCCGGCGATTCAAGAGCTATGTGGGGCTGCACACAACGACGCAAAAGCTCCGCCGATTGACTGGAGAATTCGAGCACACGACATTTCGGGACTTCATCACAGCGCACGCGGACGCGTTGCGCGCCGCGTGAGGTCGCGCAACTGCCGGGGAGCGGATCCAGCCAAAGGAATGTCACGCTGGACAGTGTGATTTGCACGATCAGGCGAAGCATTTCGGACGAACTAGGGCAAATCATGAAGGGCGAAGCGGTCGAACTCCAAGTAAGTCCACGACAAGAACCCTCGACCCAACTGTTAGGGGCCACGCGCGAGCCGAAGTGGAGCCTCGGGTTCGTGGGAGTCCTCATGTATCTGTTCGTCGAATACATGCGGCTCTCGGCACAGTACCCCGTGTTTCAGGCTGTGCAAGTGGGCAAGGTGGTGGTCGCCCTTTGCCTGCTGGGTTGGGTGATTGCCCCTCGAACGAGAGGCAACTCTCGGTTCACCCGCCCCATCGACCTGACACTGGTGTTGCTGCTCTTTGTTTCCCTTGTATCTGCCATATTCGCCAAGTATCCAGAGGCGGCGTGGCTCACCGTCCTGGACCTCTTCCGCTGGGTCTTGATTTACTTCGTAATCTCAAGGATCGTCATCAGTTCCTGGCGTCAGCGAGTCTTCTTCCTCGTTTTCATCCTCTTAAACGACAAGATGGCACAAGCTGCCATTCGGAGTTTTCACGCCGCGAAGGAGTTTGGCAGGAGCGACGAGTTGCTGGCCAAAATCGGCGTCGGGGCCGGGTCGGTCGGATTCTTCTCCAATGCCGGAGACTTTGGTGTCGCCATGAGTGTGGTTCTTCCGCTGGCTGGGATCATGTTGCTTGGGGAATCCAAGAAACTCCCCCGCCTCTTTTTTCTCGCCTCCTTTGTGGTAATTTCAGGAGCCATCATTGCGTGCGGTTCCCGAGGCGCAGTTCTGGGCGCATTAGTCGCGGCCGCAGTTGGCTGGGCGCGGAATCCGAAGCGGCTTGGAAGCGTTGTCGTTTTCCTGCTCTTTATTCCAGCATTCATTTACATCTTACCTGAGGCGAGCAAAGAAAGGTGGCGGTCCGCCGAAAACTGGCAGGAGGATAGAACCGCCAGTCATCGCATCGCGTTATGGAAGGCAGGCCTGAGAATGTTCCGCGACTACCCGCTTCTTGGCGCCGGACCCGGAAATTACCCGCAGCGCTATTCAGAGAAGTACGCCGAACCGGGTGATGACCCCACCGCCTGGGTTCCGCATAGCATCTACATCCAGTCGTTGTCCGAGCTCGGCCTGGGTGGAACGATCCCTGTCCTTCTGCTATTCTATTTCTGCTTCCGGCTCAACTACCAGACGAGGAAACTTCTGAACCCGAAAGGAGGCTCCAGGGAGAGGTTCAACTATTTCCTGGCATTTGGATTCGATTTAGCGTTGGTCGGGTACATGGTGAGCGGAGCGTTCCTGACCGTGCTCTATTACCCACATTTGTGGATGATTCTGGCGATGAGCGTCGGTCTGCACACGGCGGTCACACGCCGTCCGGCACCCCAGACAGCGGAAGAGGCCCAGATAGATGTCGCTCTTCCAGTAACGGCAGAAGGATAAAACCATTCCATGCTCAGGTTCGTGGCGCCCGCGGGGGCGCCGTTGGAGTTAGCCCAAATACTCCGCTCGGCTCGCGCCAGCTTGGTCCGCAGCGGCGCGAAAGACTTGCTGTCAACGTCCTTTGCTGCTGCCTTGAACTGCCGGTACGTCTTCACGGCCTCTTCGGGGCGGGCCGCCTTGGCATTGATCCTAAGAAGTCTGGCCCGTCTGCGGCCAGGCCGGAACGTTGTGGCCTTACCGGCCTATACTTGTTACACCGTTCCTGCCGCGATTGTGCGCGCCGGCCTCAGAATTCACCCTCTCGAAATCAACCCGCTGACCCTGGATGTCGCTTCCGGCCAACTCGACGAGCTACCCGGTGAAGGCCTTCTTTCCATCCTTACCTCGAATCTCTTTGGACTGCTGAACAACACCGACCGCATTCGCCAAGCCGCCCAAGCGCGGGGGGGGTTCGTGATTGATGATGCTGCGCAAGCTCTGGGAGCAACTCGAAACGGGTGCCCCGCCGGGACGCTGGGCGACGTTGGCTTCTATAGTTTCGGCAGGGGAAAAGCGCTGGCCGCCATGGAAGGCGCAGTGATCGTCACCAACTCGGAGGAAATCGCCTCCGCTATCCAACGCGAGTCCTCTGACACGCGCCCTGCACCAGCCTCACATTCCGTGGAGTTGTTCTTCCAGATGCTTGCATACTATGTTCTGCTCCATCCCCGGCTTTATTGGATTCCGAATTCGCTTCCCTTCTTGAAGCTGGGGACGACGGAATTTGATCCGAGTTTCCCGGAATTTCGCATGCCCGGAATCGTGCGCGAGCTTCTGCCGAGGCTGCTCGAGCGGTTGGCGGCCATGAACGGCGTTCGGAGGGCGAATGCCGCCGCGCTGGGTACCGGCCTGAAAGGCCACCCAGAATTCACGCTGCTCCAGCCCGGCGAGGGAGTCGAGCCGAACTATATTCGCTTCCCTCTCCTCGCCCGTGACGAGGCAACGCGCGAGCGCGCCGTGCGACTTCTGCGCCATGCGGGAATCGGCGCGGGCCCCTTCTATCCCGGAGCGGTGTGCGATATCCCCCGCATCGCAGCCCATGCGGTGCCCGAGAACTTCCATCGCCCCGCTGCCGAGGACACAAGCCACAGACTTCTGACGCTTCCCACGCATCCCTACGTTGGCGAGAACGACGTGCGCCGGATGATTGATACCCTGCGAAAGGTGGAAGCCCGATGAAGGAAGAAATCGGCCGCCTCGTGAAGCACGCCGGGATTTACGGCGCCGGAGTTATCCTGAACAAGTCGGTGGGGTTCCTGCTGATCCCACTCTATACACGATTTCTGACGCCCGCCGATTACGGAGTGCTGGAACTCCTCGACCTGACGATATTCTTCAGCGGCATCTTCTGCATGATGGGGATCTCCTCCGCGGTCTTCCGATTCTATGCCGTGTACGATACCGAAAGCGACCGGAAGGAAGTCATTGCCAGCGCTCTGTTCTTCGTGACCATCGCTTCCCTGCTCGTCTCGGTCGCCCTGCAACTCCTGGCGGTGCCCCTGGCGGCAACGGCGTTTGGAAATATCGCCTATGCGCCCTATGTGCGGGTTGTCTCATGGACGCTGTTTTTCTCGAACCTGACGGAAGTCCCTTTCGCCTACTGGCGGGCGCAACATCGGACCGTGCTCTTTGTGGTCGTCAACTTGATTCGAACGATCGTGAGCGCCGGGACGCTGATCGTGGCCGTGGCCGTGCTCCAGCGCGGGGTGCAAGGAGTCGTGTACGCCAATTTGATCACCAACGGAATTCTGGGGTTGCTCCTGCTCGGAACCACACTATCCAAAGTCGGCTTTCGCGTCATGAGCCACAAGTTGCGTGAAATGCTCGCTTATGGCGCTCCTCTCATCGTTCAAAGCATCGCATCCTTCATTTTGGTGTTTTCGGACCGATTGTTCCTACGCCACTTCGCGAGCTTGACGGAGGTGGGCATCTACAGCCTTGGCTATAAACTGGCCGGAATTGTCGCCCTCCTAGTCAGCGGGCCGTTCACTATGACGTGGTCGTGGCACCAGTTTGAGGTGGCGAAAAAGGGGAACGCCAAGGATACCTTTGCACACATCCAGCTTTACCAGTTGCTTGTCTCAGTTTTTGTAGCGCTGGTGATTACTTTGCTCGCCAAAGATGCTCTACGCATCATGGCGCCTGCGGCGTACTGGGACGCCTCGAAGGTCGTGCCGCTCATAGCCCTTTCGTACGTACTGGGTGATATGCGCGCGGTGATTTGGACGGGCATACTTCTTCGTAATCGGACTCATCATCTTGGCTGGATTTCCGGTATCGTTGCTGCTAGCAATCTACTTCTTAACTTCGTCTTGATTCCACGCTACTCATACATGGGAGCGGCCGTAGCCACTGTCCTTTCTTACGCGCTCAGTCTCACCTTGGGGTTCATACTTGCCCAGAGTATCTACTTTATCCGTTACGAATATAGACGTAACGCTATCGTGTTGGGATCGGCGGTAGCCATCTATCTGATCAGTACACAACTGAGTTTGCAGATTAGCCTCTCGCTTGTGGCCAATGTGTTTGTGGCATTGCTCTTCCCGGTCATCGCAATCGTCATGTTAAGACGGGAGGAAAGGATAATGCTCTGGCAGTTGGGAAGGCAGGCGGTTGAGAGGATGAGAAACCTGCGCCTGCAGCACGAAAGCTAAGCGCCAAGGTTACCGAAGCACGGCCAAACGTCCGTGTGGAGCCGTGCGACATCGGCACCTGAGTAGCCGCAAAGCTTCAAGGCGCACGAGCAGCGCCGCTTAGGCTAGTTTCCAAAGAGCGTCACATCGCTCGTCAGCAGGTACGCAAATTAGATATGACCTTCTACGCTCCATCCTTGAACTGGATGACGTCGGCCTTCGACAGGCCTCGAGTCAACGAAAACAAGCTCAAGCGCTATATCTTGGAAAGGAGGAGGTATGTGGCGCCCGGTTTCTCATCTTCGTTCAAATGACATTGTCTCAATTGCTCTCGTAGCCTTTGGTGCGCTAATCTTACCCCTTCTAGGATGGTATACGCTCGGCCCCGTCTCACTAATCATAGGCCCCATCATAAGCCTGTTTCTGATCCTTGTGGCACTGGCAGAGGTGTACAGGAGTTCACAGGAAACTGCAAAAGAAATCGTCCAAATTTACCCACAGCTAGCTGCGCTTATGTCAGTCCTGTCGTGCCTGAAGATTACGCACCCGATACCGCCGCTGCGTGGGTGGGCAGCGGGTCCTGACTTCATTAGTCTCTGCATTTCCGCTATTCTCGCCCATAAACCCCAGAATGTTATCGAGTGCGGCTCCGGGGCGTCCACCGTACTCATGTGTTACGGCCTGAAACAAGTGGGCAGCGGGCGAATCTGGTCGCTAGAACACGACGAGAACTTCGCCCGAACAACCAAGGAACATCTCGCTGCGCACGGCCTGGAAGAACAAGGCCAAGTAATACACGCCCCTCTTCAGCAAGTGTCAATCAATGGGAAATCCTGGCGCTGGTATGACATCTCCATCTTTGACAGGGTCGCTCCAATAGACCTGCTGGTAGTCGACGGCCCGCCGGGCAATGTCGGCCCCAAGATGCGCTACCCTGCCCTACCACTGCTTTATCCCCTTCTCAGCCCGGAGGCGACGATCATTGTCGATGACGCCCGGCGCGAGGATGAAGAAGAAATGATCAATGACTGGCTCGCCGAGTTCAAAGACTTCACCTGGGAGCCGCGCCAAACTGAAACAGGTGCCATGATCCTCAGGCGGCGTGCAAACGTATCCGCGCCGCCAAAGGGCTGAAACCTGACTATGCTTACAATCGGAGGGAATGCCTCTCCAGGCAACTATGTCGGCAGTCTCAGTTCTGATTCCAACATATAATCGTGCCCGTTATCTGCGGGAGTCCCTCGAGAGTGTGCTGGGGCAGACAGTTGCTCCCGCACAGGTGATCGTCATCAACGACGGCTCAACGGATGACACGCGTGAAGTTCTTGAACCTTACATGGAACGGATTGAGTACCTCGAGAAGGCCAACGGGGGTAAGTCTACGGCGCTCAACCTGGGGCTGTCCCGTGTCACGGGCGACTATGTCTGGATCATGGACGACGACGATGTCGCGTTGCCGGACGCTCTGGAAACCCACTTGAAAGTTCTCGAAAACGATCCCGGCATTGGATTTACGTACACCGCTGGGTATCTCGGCAAAACAAGACCAAAGGGAGGGGGGATCGAAATCTTAGAGGGCGGGCCGCTTCCAGATGTACCCGAGGACGAATTCCTTTCTAGGTATTTGCAGGGATGTTTTTTCTATCAGGGCGCGTTGCTGGTCAGAACGGCGTGCTACGAAGCTGTGGGAAAGTTTGACGCTGGACTTATCCGGTGCCAGGACGTGGACATGATGGTGCGCATCGCGCGCCAGTACCGGGGACGCGGAATCGATAAGCCAACGGTTATAATCCGGCAGCATTCTGGCTCACGGGGCAGTGAAAGTGAGGGCTTCGTTGCTGAAAGGATCTTTTCTAAAACACGCAAATACGAGGAGAAGATCTTCAAGCGCCTCAGGAACGAGCTAGAGCTTTGCGATTATTTGCCCGCAAACTTCAAAGGGATAATGTTGGGGCCAGAATCGAGACGGCGAGCGTACATAGCACGGATGGGCATGGCAGCAGGCAGGGGGATGTTCGACGACATGTTGTGCGACCTCCGCTGTGCTCTTGACCAGGTGGCCGAAAACTCCCCGCTTACTGATACGGAACGCGCCTCGGTATCAAGAGGAATAAACTATTTGCAGCCCGGTGACAAGTTTCTCGTTGATCGCCAATTCCTAGAATCCGTACGGGTTGCATGCCGGGGCCGTGCAGGGAAAGACGTCATGGTGGAGATGGCTCGAGGTCTCTGCTGGCGGGCTCATTATGCGCTGCACTTCCGCCAATTTCGATTTCTCCTCGAAATCATTGGAGCCGCCTGCCGGTTACTGCGTGTCCGTGGCACCGTACTTGCCGTGATGCGCAAGCTGAGAGAAGTGTTGGAAGCTCATCGCCCGCAAGGGCCCCAGTCGCAGGACCGCCAGGCCGGCTAGGTAACAGAGACTGCGTGGACCCACGACTCGGCGACGAATTGCATTGCCCGCATCCTTGATGCTGATTTTCAGGGGCTTAGGATCATTGCTTGCGACTGCGACAGCACAAAATGATCGAGATTAAAATGGGCTCGCGATTCCTTGAGGTCCTATGACCAATTTCCCGGCAGTTCGCCAGAAGCTTCCGGCCGTGAGCATTATCATCCCAGCCTTTCAAACAACAGAGTATATTGCCCAAGCGCTGGACTCCGTGTTGGGACAGACCTTTCGTGATTTCGAGATTATTGTTGTGAACGACGGGAGTCCGGATACCCTGGAGTTAGAGTGCGTCCTTCAGCCGTACAAGAAAGAAATCGTTTACATCAAGCAGCCCAATGGAGGTCTGGCCCGAGCGAGGAACGTAGGTATACTGCATTCTCGAGCGCCAATAATCGCCTTGCTGGATTCAGATGACTACTGGGCCAAGGACTTCTTGGCTACACAAGTTCACATACTTGAGGATAATCCTGCCGTAGATGTAGTGTACCCAAACGCGTTACTTGTAGATTATCCTAAAGCAGCAGGCAGAACATACATGGACATCTATCCTTCTAAGGGCGCGGTTACCTTCCTGAGTATTTTGAATGGGGAGTGCACCGTAATGGGCCCGGGCGCGACAATCCGGCGAGCAATTTTCGAGCGGACGGGGCTGTATGACCCCGAGCTACGTCACGCTGAAGACCTGGATTTGTGGTTGCGTATCCTGAAACACAACGGCCGCATTATCTATCATCGCCGCCCGGTTTACCATTTGCGGTATCGGCTAGATAGCTTGTCCAGACAGTCAAGCAAGATGCACGCCTCGATTCTGGGGATTCTTGAGAAGATGGAGAAGATGTTTTCCCTTTCAGAGGAGGAGAAAGCGGCCGTCGAGAATGCTCGGCAGCGTATTTCCGCCGCCATACACTTGGAGCGCGGCAAGGCTGCTTTTTTTAGAGGAGATGTTGAGTCGGCAATTCGCGAAATCGCAAGTTCCAATCAGTACAAACGAAGCTGGAAATTGGGGTTGGTCCTTGTGCTGATGAAGACGGCACCCGGAGTGCTGAGGTCATTGGCAGCGATCCGGTCCAGAGAATCACCTTAGCCGCACGAGTTGCAGAGCGGAGTAAGGGCGAATTTTGCCAGCTCTCGCCAATCCTCTTTTGGCGCAATTTCGCCAAGACTGCTTGGCGAGCAGACTGACAAAGCTTTTGAACTTCGTGGTTGGCGATGACTCCTAAGCTCAGGCATCTGATCCTGGTTGTTGCCGCCGGCGCGCTTTACTATTCCGGCCTGCTTCGCCTGCGGTCTTTTTTCCGGCGCGCCATACTTGGCCGGAACGAAATCTGCATCCTTGGTCTGCACCGAGTCCTTTCCGAGGACGAAGCGGCGCGCACACACTCGCTCGATGGCATGGTGATGAAAGAGGCGACCTTCACCCGCATGCTGCAATTCCTCAATCGGAATTTCCGAGTTGTTTCAATTCAGACTTTTCTGGAGGGCACACCGAGCGACGATGACGATTCCCGACCCAGGTGCTTGCTGACCTTCGACGACGGCTGGCGTGATAATTACACCACAGCCTTCCCGCTTCTGCGGAGATTCCAGCTTCCCGCGACGATCTTTCTGGTGACGGGTTTGATTGGAACTCCGGAAGTATTCTGGGTGGAGCGACTGAGGGCAGCATGGATGAATCCTTCGCGTCGAAGCGTATTGGAATCTATGATCGCTGAGGTTCTGCCCGGACAAAGGGGATCGCCTGAGACCGGTCTGGAAGAATTCATCGAGTATGCCAAGCATCGGCCTGCGGACGACCGGGCGCGGCTTCTCGAGCGCCTTCTGCCACCGGACCGGCCCAGCGAGAATTCGAATGGTGTAGATCAAATGATGAGCTGGAGCGAGGCCGCGGAATTAAGTCGCAACGGCGTCGAATTGGGCGCTCACACCGTCACGCATCCGCTCCTGACCTATGAGACCCCCGCCACGGTGCGCGCGGAGCTCAAGCGAAGCAAGGAGACTTTGGAGGAAAAGTTAGCGGCCCCCGCGCGCGCGTTCGCTTACCCCAACGGGGATTTCAATGATGCCGTTCGCAGGGAAGTCGAGCGGGCGGGTTTCCGGTGCGCTTTTACGACGCGGCGCGCATGGTTTCGACGCGGAGGCGATCTTTTCGCCGCCCCCCGGATCATGATTCACGAAAAAAGGGTGACGGGTCTCAACGGCGAATTCTCGCCCGCGGCCTTCAGCCTGACGCTGGCGCGCTGGCAGTGAGGTTCCACAGGTTTTTCTGCAAAGACTTTGGTGTGTACGATAAGAGCAGTTTGCGGGGAGGCAAAGCGTTGGGAATCATCTCCCGATTGGCAGCGGAGCCGCCCTTCCGGCTCATTTCAAAAGTTGTCGTCAAAACCTTCGCCACGCGCCTAGGGACACTGTCGCGGTGGGATGCGGTTGACCGTCCTCATTATCTTTTCGGACTGCTGCACGCTGCAGCCCAGACTCGGCGCGAAGGCAAATCCTCGTTCAGTGCAATCGAGTTTGGGGTTGCCGAAGGATATGGTTTACTAGCACTGCAGGCTCACTCCGCCGCCGTCACGAAGGAAACAGGAATCGGCATTGACGTCTTCGGGTTCGATACCGGCTCGGGGCTCCCGAAGACTTGCGGCGATTACCGCGATCACCCGGATCACTGGCAGGCCGGGGATTTCCAAATGGACATCGATGGCCTTCGGCGGAAGCTCCTTCCGGGCACTGAACTCGTCATAGGAAACGTCGCGTCCACGGTCCTGGAACAAGGCTTTACGTCGTCCATCGGGTTTATCTCGTTTGATCTCGATTTCTATTCGTCCACCATCCAGGCGTTTCGGCTCTTTTCCCGCCAGGACGTTGGCTTCCTACGGCGAGTCGGCGCCTATTTCGATGATATCAACGACAGTCACAATCACAGCTTCGCCGGCGAGCTCCTAGCGATCGACGAATTCAACGGCACGAACGACTGGTTCCGCATTGACCCGTGGCGAGGTATTCGGTATGGGCGCCCATTTCCGGAAGCGAAATGGCTCGACAGGATGTTTCTGATTCACAACCTGAAGGCGATCAGCGCGACCAAGCTCAATCGAATGCCCGCTCGCCTGCATTAGGAGTTCGAAGTGCACTCCAAGGCCGGTAACGACCGGGCCACGCTGGAAGAAATCGGAACCGGCAAGGATGCAACTCGAATGAATCCGACGATACCTCATGACCCAAACCCTGTTCGCGCTGAGCCCGGCTGGCCGGCAGCCGTCGTGCTGGGCGGTTACTACACGGGTGTCAACCTGACGCGCTACCTGGTCCGCCGGGGCGTGACCGCCTACTGCCTCGACAATGACCGCAGCCGCCAGGCTTTCCACTCGGTTTACGGCACCACGCTTCAGTGCCCCGACCCCGACCGCCAGCCGGCCGAGTGGCTGGCGTTCATGCTCGAGTTGGCGCGCCAGGTCGGGGGCAAGCCGGCGCTGATACCGAGCGCCGACCCGTTCGTTGCCGCCATGGCAAAGCACGCCCAGGATCTCGCCGCCGCCTACGTCTTCTGCCGCGATTCCGTCGAGCTGTACGCCATCCTGGCCACCAAGCGACGCCAGTACGACCTGGCGATTGAACACGGGATGCCGATACCGCGGACGAGATTCGCCGCGACTTCCAAGGAAGTCGCCGAATTCGCGACAAACGCCCAATTCCCCTGCGTGATCAAACCGGTGCGCTCCTATGATTGGTGGAACATCCCGCGCGGCCACCCGCTGGCTGCCCGCAAGGTCATGGTGGCAGCTTCCCCGAAGGACCTGGTGGAGAAATACGACATCGTGGCTGGCGTCAATCCTGAGGTGGTGGTTCAGGAATCGATCGAAGGACCGGACTGGGCAAAATTCGTGTACCTGTCATGCTACTCCACCGACGGCCGCCGGATTGGTCGCTGTATTGTCCGGGAACTCCGGACCTCTCCGATCTATAACGGCAACGCCAGCGTCACCGAACCAGTCGAAGATCCCGAAACCGATTCGGTCTGCGACCGCTTCCTGAAGAGTATCGGCTATGCAGGACTGTGCGAAATCGAGCTGAAGCGCGACACCCGCGACGGGCGGGTCAAGATGATCGAAGCCAATCCGCGCTATACAGGCACCTCCGACGCCGCGCCTTATGCGGGAGTCGATCTGGGCTGGCTGCATTACCTCGACTTGATCGGCCAGCGGGTCGAGCCGGTAACGCAAAGCGACCGCCCGTTTCGACACATCGTGCTGATCTGGGACTTTGCGACGATGGGCAGCTACCGGCGCGCGGGCTTGCTGACCTGGCGGGAGATTTTCCGATCCTATCGACCGCCTGTGCACTTTTTCGATTTCGACCTGCGCAACTGGCGCGTGACGCTGGGGACCCTGGTCACCCTCGTGAAATTAGTCATCGGGCGGCCAATACGGAGATTCTTCTCCCGAGGGCCCGCTTGAGCACGGCATTGAGGCGCCACACAATTCTTCATACCATCGAAGGGAGCGGGCCCGGCGGGGCTGAGACGGTGCTGCTGGAGCTGGCGTCGCGGGTTGATCCCGACCGCTACCGGTCTCTCGTTTACCTCCCCGAGGGAACGTGGCTTCCCCAACAGCTCCGCGCGCGCGGGGTCCCCTGTATAATCTATGCATCCACGACCTGGCATGGCGTGATCCGAGATATGATGAAAGTGGTCAAGTCCGAAGGAGTTGACCTGATTCACTCGCATCTTGACGACCAGAATTTCGCGGGCAGCGTGGTGGGGCTGTTGACCGGGCGGAAGACCGTGGTCACCTATCACGGCGCCCCGCGTCTGGCCCGGCAGCAGGGCCTGCGTAGAAGGATTAAAATCTGGGTTCCTGGCCGCTTCGCCGCGGCGACGGTTGTCGTTTCGGACTACCTCCGCAATCAGTTCATCGACGCCGGCTTCCCATCCGCCAGAACGCACCGCATTTACAATGGCGTGGACCTCGACCGTTTTGCCCCCGGCGTCGAGCCGCGGCTGCGCGCCGAGCTCGGGCTCGATCCGGGATCGCGACTGGTCGGAATGGTCGCCAACGTCCGCCGCACCAAGGGCCACGAATACTTCATCCGCGCCGCCGGCAATATCGCGCAGCGCGTTCCGGAGGCGCGTTTCCTGGCGGTGGGAGACGTGGATGAACGCTTGGGAACTCCGCTTCGGAAGTTGGTCGGCGAATTGGACCTTCAGGACCGATTTCTTTTTCTGGGATTCCGACCCGACGTCCCGGCCATTCTGAAAGAATTGGACGTGTTCGTACTCGCTTCGACAGATGAGGGATTATCGATTGCCACGCTGGAGGCGATGGCGGCGGCGCGGCCCGTCGTTGTGACGCGCTCCGGCGGCCCGCAGGAATTGGTCACCGACGGTGAGACCGGCTTCATTATCCCCGCCGCCGATCCCGAGGCGCTGGCCGCGAGAGTCTGCGATATCTTGCGCGACCCGGGCTTGGCCAAATCGCTGGGGGCCGGGGCGCGCGACTCGGTGGCGAGCAGGTTTTCCTTGCGGCGGATGGTGGGGGAATACCAGTCCCTCTACGAGCGCTGCCTGGCAGGAAACTAAACTCATGATCTGGGTCTTCTGGCTGTCGGTCGCGTTCATCGCCTACACGTTGGTGGGATACCCAACGCTTCTCTGGGTTGCTTCCCTGCTTGGCCGCCGCCGGCACACCCGGGACGACATCGTCCCAAGCGTCTCCATCATCGTCGTGGGGCACAACGAAGAGAAACTCATCAAAGACAAAATTGAGAATACCCTGGCAGTGGATTACCCATCTGAGAAATTCGAGATTCTGGTAGGGTCCGATGGGTCCACCGACGCAACGGCGGAGATTGTCCGGTCGTTCGCTGGGCAGGGCGTCAAACTGATCGAAAGCACCGAGCGCCTCGGCAAGCATCATACCCAGATGCTGGCGCGAGAAGCTTCGCGCGGGGACATACTGGTGTTCACCGACACGTCGATTCGCGTGGAGCCCGATGTCCTGCGCAAGATGGTTTCTCACTTCGCCGACCCGGCTGTGGGCGCCGTATGCAGTGTGGACCAAGTCCTGGAACCACGTAAGGGTTGGCGGGGCGAGCACTTCTATGTCTATGGCGAGATGGGGGTGCGGCGCCTGGAAGCGCAAGTGGGTTCGCTCGTAAGCCTGAGCGGCGCCCTTTTCGCCGTACGGCGGGAGGTTGCCGAAAACTGGCACCCGGATATGTCGAGCGATTTCTTCCTCGCCCTGCACACCGTGGCGCGCGGGTACCGAGCCGTGATCGACCCGGAATGTCGGGCCCGCCTGGGGATTGTGAAATCGCAGAAAGCCGAGCTGACACGCAAGGTTCGCACCATCGTGCATGGGCTCGTCGTCTTCTTCTCCCATCTCGGTCTCGCCAATCCGATCCGCTACGGCCTTTTTGCCTGGCAGCTCGTCAGCCATAAGCTGTTTCGATGGATGATTCCTTTCGCGGTCGCGGGGGTCTTTATCTCCAACCTCTTCCTGTGGAATGCCGGGCGCTTTTATCGGGTCACATTGATAGCCCAGCTAGCTGGCTACGCCACGGCGCTGCTTGCCTACGCGGGAGGCGGGCTCGCCCAGTCCCGCATCGTCCGGCTGGCGAATTTCTTTGTCTTGGGGAATGCCGCCACCTTCATCGCTTGGTGGAAGTTCTGCCGAGGAGAAAAACTTGTCACCTGGGAGCCTTCCCGGCGCAGTTGATTCCAAAGAGCGCTTCCGGCAGGAGGGCGCAAAAGGCCTTTCGACTATCGCCGTTTGTCACCTCGTCTCCGGAGACCGCTGGGCCGGGGCGGAAGTCCAGGTTGCCACGTTGCTGAAATATCTGAAACGCGAATCAAACCTTTCGCTTTCGGCCGTCGTCTTGAATTCCGGGCACCTGGCGCAAGCGATTCAAAGCGCCGGAGTCGAAACTCAGGTGATCGCAGAAAGCGAGAACGGATTTCTCGCGATCGCGCGTCATGCAGCACGCTATCTGGAAGCCAAGGCTATTCAGATCCTGCACTCGCACCGGTATAAAGAGAACCTGCTTGCTGCCCTGCTGGCGAGGCGCCTGGGGATTCCCCATGTCGTGCGGACGCAACACGGCCTTCCCGAGCCGCAGGCGGGAATAAGGCGGCTGAAACAAAGCCTCATCCTGGGCGTCGATCGCCTGGTCGCGAGGCGAGCCACAGATCGCGTGATCAGCGTCAGCCCGGAAATGAGCCGCCGCTTGGCTCTCGAATTCGATCCGCGGAAGTTGGTCACGATTCCGAATGGCGTCGACCTCGAAGTTGTGGGTTCCCGGTTTACGGTGCAGGAAGCCAAGGAACGCCTGGGGATCCCGCCCGAGTCCCCTGTGATCGGAACGGCCGGCCGGCTCGAGGCCGTGAAGCGCCTGGACATTTTCCTGCGCGCCGCGACGGCGATTCGAGGGGAACGAGCTACCACGAGATTTGTCATCGCCGGCGAGGGCCGAGAAATGGCCAGCCTGAAATCTCTGGCCGGGCGCCTGGGGATCACAGAAGCGGTCCGATTTCTGGGACATCGTGATGACATCTACGACGTCGTGCGCGCTTTCGACCTGTTGGTGTTATCCTCGGACCACGAGGGGCTGCCCATGATTTTGCTCGAAGCCCAATGCCTGGGAGTCGCGGTCGTAGCACGCGCCGTGGGCGGCATTCCCGATGTCATCCGGGACGGCGTGAACGGACTTCTGGTAGATTCGAGTGATCCTCGCGACCTGGCGCGCGTGTGTTGTGCGGCCCTTTCCGATGAGGGACGTCGCCAACGCCTGGCAGAATCGGGAACGCGGCTGGTAGCTGAGAACTATTCGGCCAGTGCAACCGCCCGACAGGTGGCACAGCTTTACTCATCGCTGGTCACGCGATCATGAGACTCCTCTGGCTCTCTCACTTCATCCCCTATCCGCCGAGGGGTGGATCTCGCCAGCGAAGCTTCAATCTGCTTCGCCACATTTCGCAAAAGTACGAGACGCACCTCTTCGCGCTCAACATGCAGAACGAGCCTCCCGGCCGTGTGGCGGAATGGGCAGGGGAACTTCGGAAGTTCTGCGCCGAAGTGCAGATCTGGGAGCCGCCTTATCCCTGGCGGGGCCCGCGCTGGTGGGCACAGTTGGCGCTAAGCCCATTCTACTCTGATCCTTACGGATGCCGGGCATTGTGGTCGCCGACGCTCAACCGTCGCTGGCGCGAAGTCCTTGCCCAACATCCGGGCGCCTTGGTCCATTTTGACTCCATCGATCTGGCGCTTTACGCTCCTGCGGCGCGAGAATTTTGTGGGATTCTAAACCACCACAACTGCGAATCTGCGATGGCCGAGCGTCGCGCGTTCTCGGAGCCGAATCCGGTCAAAAAAGCCTATCTTCGGAGCCAGGCCAACAAGCTCCGGCGGCTCGAGGAAGGTGTCTGCCACCAATTCGCCGTCAACCTGACGGTTTCCGAGCTCGACAAGCAGGCGCTGCTCGAACGCAACCCTCGCGCCCACTGGCACGTGGTCGAGAACGGGACGGACACGGACTACTTCCGCCCGTCCGAAGCTCCGCCCGAACCCAATACTATTGTTTTCGCTGGGGGTTTGAGCTGGTATCCAAACGTTTCGGGGATTCAGTATTTCGCCCGAGACATCTGGCCTTTGTTGAAGCGGCAACGCCCCGGGATCCGGTGGTATCTCGCGGGTCGAAGCCCGGCCGAAGCAGTGATGCGGATCGCGAAGTCCGACCCCGACATTACGCTCATCGCGGACCCCGAGGACATCCGCCCCTGGATCTGGAAAGCGGCAGTGTTTGTTTGCCCGATCATCGACGGCGGTGGAACGCGTCTCAAGATCCTCGACGCTTTGGCCATGGGCAAAGCCGTCGTCAGCACATCGATTGGGGCCGAGGGCCTCGAAGTGGCGCCCGGCGAGCACCTCCTCGTGGCCGACGAGCCTGACAGCTTCGCCCGCGAAGTCGAGCGCACCGTCGGCGACGATGGCCTCCGGAATAGCCTTGGTCAATGCGGTCGCGCGCTTGTTGAGCGGGTGTACAGTTGGCAGACAATCGGCAAGCATCTAGTGGATGCGCAGTTGTTCGCAGTGGACCTTCACAGACTTGGGAAGGGCGCGGGTTGTATTTGACCGCGGCGATAAGTTAGCTGGACACCGCCAACGCACGCTAGACTCCGACACTTCTGTGCGGTGTTCCTGGGGAAAACCGAACTCCTTGCGATACACTTTCCGAGCGAAGGCTACAGCCTACCGAGGCCCCTAGGGTCCAATATAAGAAGTGCTAATCACGATGTCATCCCAGTATCGATATTCGTCAACCACATCATAGTTGTAACGGTTCATTTGTCTTCCGACCGAAAAGAAGCTTATGGGACCCGTACAAGTCCCTCGGAAGTTGTATGCGGTGTTGCTATAAGCTTGTGTTCCGTTGACCCAAAGACGCAATATACCATCCGAAGCCCCAGGAGTGTTCAGTTGGATTTCCACCTCGATAGAATACCAAGTATCCCAGTTGAGGTACGCCATGTCCCAAATGTAGGTATTTGCCCCCGCAGCGCAGCTCGCAACATTATTGCCTCCGAAGGCTAAGCTGAGGGTACTTCTACCAAGCGCGGTCCAACTGTTGAGGAAATTGGCATAGTCGACCTGGCTGTTTGCAGGTGAGGTCGAGTCCGAGAACCACATCACCTTTCGTTGCGCATTTCCAGTCACCGTCGCGTCTGGCTCGGGACTCTTGAAGTATACGTATCCACGCATAAAGAAATGCGTCAGTCCGGGACTAATGACCTTCGAGACCCACCGATTGATGTCCTGGCTCGAGGCCCCACAATTCGGATCGGTGGAATCGCCGCAAACAACATAGTGAAACTGCAAGGCGTAGTTCCCGCTGCGCTTAACGCCCTGCTGAACGACGGGAGGGATGGTCGTAACCGTTGAAGTCGTCACGCCACCCCATTTGGGCAAATAAGCGGACGGGCTGGTAGTGACTGTGCAACTCACGCCAGCGCAGCCGCTTTCGAAGTCATCTTGGAACAATATGTTGGCGCTACTGGATGTAGTTGTCGTCGTGGTAGTGGGCGGGGCGGCGACGCTCATGGAAAAGACTTTCTGAGCGGTTTGCTGGGTGGCAGCGGAGTCAGCTGCCTGAACGGTGAAAGAGTATGTTCCCGCGGTGCTGGGAGTCCCGGTCAGTGTGCCGGTGGTGGCCAGGATCAGGCCCGGGGGGAGTGTTCCGCCGCCAGACGGGATGCTCCAAACATAGGCCGGCGTGCCGCCGGAGCCGGCGAAACTTGTGTTGTAGGAGGTACCGGCCGTCGCCGACGGTACGGAAGATGTCGTGATGGAGAGTGGAGTCGTCGAGGTCGTGGTAGTGGTGGTCGTGGTGGTCGTGGTCGGCGCAGGCGCGGCGATCGTGAAGCTCAAGATATTCGACGTCCCACCGAATTTCCCGGACGTCACAGCCGTCACACTGGCCGTGCCCGCCGAGGCAGTAAGCGACATAGGCACTGAGGCTTGCAGTTGGGTCGAACTGACGTAGGTCGTCGTGAGCCCCGTCCCGTTCCACTGCACCGTGGTTCCGGATGTGAAGCTCGATCCGTTCACCGTCATGATGATATTTCCAGACCCCGCGGTTGCAGAGTTGGGAGACAGCGAACTGATCATCGGGATCTTGGAAGCCTTCTGCCCGAATACGAGCATCGGCAGGGCCATCAATAACACGGAACCCCAGAAAAGTGACTTTGGCTTAGACATCTCTCCTCCAATACGGCTAGACCGCACGACCACTTTGGGTGATTGCCCCCTAAATACCACATTCCCACGTCATCGGACTAGACCTAATTTTGTCACTAGGAAGCGTGGGTGCCGCCAGCGACAGCTATAGCATACGCTCGGGCAAAATGGCGCATGCTCTTAATCATTCGACCCTCTATATGCACACGCCACTCCAAATCCATGTTACCGAAGTACTAGGCGCACTTGTGCGTAAAGTGCCTATTTTCAATCAATTGAAACTATGGTCGGTTCGAGTGGACAAACCCTCCCGAGGTCGGGCGATATAAAGTGCAAAAAACTGAATTGGGAGCTGCTGAGAGTTGCACTATTTTGCCCGGCCTTTGTACACGCGCAAAGTGTTTAATATAAGAGTATTAGCTCAGTTCGAGACCCGAGCTCAGGTGGGATGGGCTGCGTCCATTGTAACCTGCCTGGCACCCGAGAGGAGCGACGCGCCTTTTCTCCCACCTGGACGTTTCGCGTGCGACATTGACCGAGAGGATTTCAGGTAACGACGATCGAGGGTGATTGGCGCGGTTGGCGGACCATTAGGGTATAATGGATTTGGGCATCGAAAGACTGGTCTGACCCGATGGCTCTTCCCCCCAGCCAACTGGATGTGTGGGTGGTCACCCTGCTGGCCAGTTTGCTGCAGCGCTCCAAGTTATTCGATCTTGCCATCCAGAGTGGTATCCGACATGATGTCTTAGGAGGCTTTTGGTTCGCCGCAGCGTTGTTCGTATTCTGGCTTCAAGCCGCCCGGGGAAACGATCCCCAGAAGCGTGTCCGCATCCTGACGGTTCTTGTCGGTTCGATCTTCACCGTGATCCTCACGCTTGTGGCGAGTTCCGTAATCTCGTGGCCTCAACCGATCCGCCATCACGATTTGGCGGGCCTGTTCCCAAAGTACATTGACCGCAATCCGATTACGAATTCATTCCCCAGCCAATCCACTGCCCTCTACGCCAGTATTGCTGCAGGGGTCTATTCTCTTCACAAAGTGACAGGAACCCTTCTCTGGACGGCTGTCATTTTGTTCGTGGCGTTCCCGCGTATGTACGTGGGGGGGCATTATCTCTCCGACGTTATTGCCGGCCTGTTATTGGCCTTGCTCGGTTATGCGATTGCCCGGTATGGCTTGGAGTCGCGATTTACCACACACTTCGATTCCTTCTTCGAGGGAAGCCAAGCAGGCCGCGTCGCCAGGGAGTTGCTAGTGTTCGTGTGGATCCTTCAAGTAGCCGTGGAGTTTCGCGAGGCAATCTGGGTGCAACGCGCACTCGAGACAATTGTCGGTTGAAACCCAGGAGCCTGCGGCCTTGTCGCCGGCTCATCACCAACTGCCGCGATGCAACGATTATCCTGTCGGCGATTCCAGAATGTGCCCGCGGTCTGTCGCCAAGCCCTGTGATGAACGATTCAAAACTCTACGCTGCGTCGGTCCCGGATCCTCGTCCCCTAACGGTTCGCATCGCTGGGCCGGAAGACTCTGAGGCCTGGGACCGATTCGTAAACGACCACCCCGAAGGACGCTACTGCCATCTGTGGGGCTATAGACAAGCCCTAGATAAGGCCTACGGCTATCGATGTGTCTATCGGATGTTCCAGGTCGGAGGGAGCCTGATTGGTGTGTTCCCGTCAATCAAGCGCAGGCGGCGCCGGGGATGGCTGATTTCTCAGCCGTTTAACGAATACGGAGGCCCGCTGACTCAGAGACTCTCAATAGACCAACACCGGGACCTGACCCGTTTACTCGTCATGGCCGCTCAGGAAGAGGGGTGCAGCGCCATTGAAGTGCGCGGCGGGATCGGTTGTGAGCAAATCGCGGCCGACGCTGGTTGGGTCAGGCAACCCCTGCATTCGTATGCGCTTTTGGATCTCGGGGACCCCGATCAGATCTGGAGGAAGTCTCTCACCAACGAGGCGAGGAAAGGTGTCAATAAAGCGCGAAAGTCAGGTCTTACGGCAGAGATCCGAAGGGGAGCGGCGGCGGTTCAGGACCTCTTCTACGACTTGTACCTCGTCTCTATGAAGCGTTTGGGGGTCCCGCCCCACTCATTACGATTCTTTACAGAACTTGCCGCCGGAATACGTGAACGTCTTGTGGCCGCCTGGGTCTTCAAGGAAGCCCGGCCAGTGGCAATCCTTTTAGGGGCCACAACCGGGCCAAGAGTCCACATATTCGTAATCGCTTCTGCCCCCGACGCTTGGCCCACGCGGCCCAGCGATTTCGCCCATTGGGAACTCATCCAGTGGGCCTGCAAAGAGGGTTTCCAGGTTTTTGATTTCGGATCAGCGAGATATGCCGGACAAATCCAATTTAAGAAGAAATGGGGCGTGACGCTCCATGACTACTGCTTCTACCTTATCGGCTCGCCGGAGACGATGGGGAAACTAAGGGTCGAAACTGTGAAAACCTCTTCTCGCAGCATGGAGGCGATGGCGACGCTTTGGCGGTGGGCGGTTCCCATCCCCTTAACGAGGATCCTAGGGCCGCCCATTCGGAAATTCCTGACAAAATAGGAAACCCTCGGTGCAGATGCGCCCCCCTTTCACGGGCTAAGTAGATCAGAGGAACTCAGGCGCGTAATGTACGTCATGGTCCGATGTAGGCGTCGGCGATGACGATATCATCCCAGAATCGATATTCGTCAACAGGAAGGAAATTCGTGCGATTGGACTGCATGCCGATGAGAAACCTCTGCGCGTCCGTTGTGTAAGGACCCCGAAGATCGATATCGTGGACCTCAAAGGTTTGTTCGCCATCAACCCAGAGCGCCAGTTTCCCATCCCTCAACCCTGGCGTGTTGAGGGCTACCTCTAGTTCCACGCAATACCATTGGTCGTAACTCAGCGTGGCGAGATCCCAATAAGTTACCGAGGGAAGGTAAGGAGTGTTATTCGTCGAAAAGCGCAACCTCAATTCGCCGAGTACTCCATCAGAGGTCAAAAACATCGACCAGTCAGTCTTGTCCGCTATGTAATACAGTTTACGCTGAATTTCCTCTGTTCCCCCAGGTTCAGGCGTCTTGAAGTAGACGTAGCCGCGAATGAAAACGTGCCTCAATCCATTGGGGTACCCATTTCCGGCGTTGAAGCTCCGCAACACCACCACATCGGTATCCTGTGCGCTAGCGCACTTATCGGAGGGGATTACGTAATGAAAGTCGGCGGATTTCGTTCCCGAATGTACCTTGAAGGAGTCAACGGCGTAAGAGGATCCGTAGGTTGAACAGCTATACATGCCTGCAGAATCCCAAGCAGAGAAATTGCCGGACTCAAATCCGTCCGCAAACAGGACCTGGCCGAACCGAAAGGCCTTGCTCATTACTGCGGAAAGCTGGTCAGGAGTCACTATCTTGACGTCAACACGCCCCACCGAATGAGCCGGCGTCACAGCATCGATCATCTTGTCATTGACCACTCCGACCATCGCGGCCTCGCTGTCCCCGAACAGGATCTTCGATCCGGGGACGAAATCCGAGCCGAGTATTGTCACCTTCGTCCCACCCGAGGCAAGCCCAGAATCAGGTTCAACGCCCTCTAGCATGGGAGTAGGCAAATAATCAAAAGCGCTCGAGAGTGCTGTCGTCTCGAGTTCAGACTTCGCGATTTTCACATCAACGGGCCCGGGCGGATGAGCAGGGGTGGTGGCAAGGATTTTCGTCGAATCAACAACAACCACAGACGGGGACGCCTGAGTTCCAAACAAGACCTGCACACCATTGGTGAAGGCCGCACCTTGAAGAACGACCGTTGTTCCCCCCGACGTGGGGCCTGATTCTGGTGAGATTGCTTTAAGGGAAAGAACGGCGGCTCGTGATAGGTTTCCGGTCGCCTGCAAGCCGCCTCCTGCACAACTCATGAGGCAACCGCCTGCCGAGCATAGGGAGATAATCGCAGCCAACCAGCCAATCCTGGCGAAACTCGTATTCTTATTCAAGCTGGTCATTTCCTCGTAACTACGGTCGGTTCCATGAAGGACCATTGAGGACAATTTCACGCTGGGAACTCATTGAAAAAGGGGGAAGTCTACTCCCGGGCCTCGAAATGGTCAATCGCCATCGTGGGCACTGATCCGTGCCACGAAGACCTCTCATCTATGATCGATGGTCTGGTTTTCATCCCGGCCACCCTTGAGAAGAGCCAGGAGTCTTTGACGAAGAAACACCCGTCGGCGATTGGCTGTTCCGCAGACACGATTAGGCGGGACTGTGAGCAATTTACGTTCCGAGCCGCTCCACATCTAACTTATTGCAAAAAAAGACCCTTCTGTCAGTCAAGCTGGGGAGGGGGTCGCAACCCTGGGTGGGAAATACATGTTGTGCAGTAGGAATTCCAGTACTTCTCGGCAAGCGTCATTCGATCAGACTGAGAATCTAAGAAAAGCGCTGGCGCCTGGGATTGCCCGTCCAAAGGGAGGGCCGTTGCAGCCAAAAGGGTGGGAATGCGGGCTGGTCGAAGGCCCTGGAGTTGGCCAAGGTGGCGAGAATCTCAAGCCGACAATCTGACAGCCCAACCTGGTTGCACGGAGCGAAAGAAGCGACCAAGCTGGAGCTGAAAAAAGAAGTCTTCGAGTGATTCACCGACCAGAACTATGAACCCTACGGGTCGCACGGAAACATGCGCACAACTGATTCCCCCGGCCGTTCCCCGCCCAGGAATTTCCACTTTTCCACTCGCCGGATTCCCCAGGATCTGCCCACAGCGGTCACCGAAACTCCTCCCATGCAAGTTCTCAGGGTCGAGCTTTGTCGGCCAGTAGGTTGAAGGGTCACCTGGGACCGAGATCTGGGGTCACAAAACTGCCGAGAGGCGGAGTGGAACTGCCGGGAAGGGTCGCGATTCGGTGGGTGGTGGGCCGAGCTTGAGCGGGGGAAGATTGTGGGAGATCCAAACGGGCACGGCTCAAACTCAAATCGGGACTTCCGTTCAGAGCTCTTGCAGCATTGGTCCCGACTCAGAAGGATCGACATACCTCAAGTTTCAGGGGTACATTCTTCATCGAACCGCAAAGTGATTCACTTACAGGAAACTAATCTGCGCCTCTTCGATGAGGAATCGGGCTTGGATTTTCGATAGATCGTGATTAAGAGCCTGAAAGCTGGCACAATATGCTGATTCTTCAGGCATTACCTATTCTGTGCCGCATTGTGTTTTCCAGAGTATGATTTGGCAACTAGTATGCGGGGCCCCGGATAGGACCTGTGGGGAGGTAGTGTGCGCCGCTTCGCTCTTTTCTGTGCGGTAGTTCTGATTGCAACTGGTATCGGCCGCGCCGACAATGGCTGTCTGACGTTTGTGGCAAACCCTGCTACCTATTCGGCCCCTGCGGGCGGGTCTTTCACCGTTTCCACCACCTTCACCAATTGCGACACGGACACAAGCATCTTCATCGGTAGCGGCTTTGGAACCGACGAACTGCCAGGTGTTATCAGCAGCCAGCTTTTGGACCCATCATTCTTCCTGGCTCCCGGCGACTCCGTGACGGCTGATTTTGCTTTTTACACGTGGGACCCGAGTGCAACTCCTGGTTTCACCTGGAACCCTTCGATCAATGCGGAATACGTCGTATTCGCGGGGGTTTGCACCGATTTCAACTGCACCGCCGTCGGGGACGCCTTTGCCTTCACGAATTTCACGGCCACAGTTGATCAGCCCGTCCCAGAACCCGCGACTCTCCTACTGCTCGGGTCGGGAGCAGCAGGGATCTTCCTTAAACTCCGTCGTCGCCCCCAATGAACTGATGATCCTTGAGTCTGCACCGTAGATATGCTCCTGCGGCGGACATTAGTCGTGTGTACGGTATCTGTTGGATTGGTGCTCCACTATTGGTTTACACTCTGTAGCAGGTGGCTTGCCTGTGGACCTTGTGACAGAGCAGTTCCTGGTCACTCTGGGTCCGGTTTTGAAGTTCGAATCCGGGACGATTCGGTACTCGAGGAACGCGCGTCATGTCGGACAATAGGAATTCGGCGAGAGCCATTTCGCAAGGCCCACCGCTTGAAACGTATACTCGACGACTATTCGGGAAAGGCCCGTACGGCCGCCATCATAATAGGAGATATTCTTGGTTAAGTGAGAAGATCACAAGGCTGGCTGGCTCGAACGATGTCACCGTGCTCGAGGTAGGATGCTTTGAAGGCAGGTCGCTCAACTACATCCCAGTGCCGGTCCGAAAATACGTTGGTTTGGACGCGGGATGGGGAGGAGGGCTGCAGCGCGCCAGACAATTCTTCCGTGAGCGGCCGGAAGTCTCATTCATCGAATCCAATCAGCCAAGAGACATTGCCAGCATCGAGGGGCGATTTGATTTCATCGTCGCCATGGAAACGCTGGAGCATGTCGACCCGCCCCTGGTCGAACTCTACATCAAGGCCTTTTCGGAAAAGCTCGACGGCTACCTCCTGATTACCGCCCCAAACGAAAAGGGTCTCGCACTATTGATCAAGGCTGTTGGAGCAAAATTCCTCGGCGTTGACCGCATTTATCCCTACACCGCGTCGGAATTCTTCTGGGGACTCATGGGAAGAATGGAACGAGTTCATCGCTCCGAGCACAAGGGCTTTGACTACCGAGCCCTGGTCAATCTGGTGGGTAAGTATTTTCGTTATGTCTCAGTAGAGGGCGTGAGTCCCGTCCGCCGGCCTTTGCAGCTGGGTTTGACCATTGGCATCGTAGCCTCACAGAATCCGATCCCATAGGCGGTGCTGGCAACCACGATAAGAAGGAGCGAAAAGAACTCGATCTCTGAGGTAGCAGAGTCCAATACGCTGAACCAGCAGGGTGTATACTGCTGTCGCTCAGGACTCTAAGAATATAGATGCTGACTTGAGGAGGGCATTATGCCTGTATCACCGATGCACCCGGTACCGCTTGCGGCGATCGAGGCCTTCCCCGTGGCCGTTTGGGGTCCCCAGGGGACGACGCTAAAGCTCTCGGTCCGAGTCGCCAACAATCACTCCAACTTATACGCCAGATTTACAGACTGCGGGATCAATCCTCCACCCGACCAATACGCTACCCACAATCTAATGGACCCGGAAGCGGTTCTGGCACCCGGCGGTTGTATGGTGCTGCCCTTTGCGGAAATCACTTGGAAGCAAAACGCGCCCGCGGGCTTTGTCTGGGAAGACACTCTCAATATGGGTTTGATCATGCAGCAGGGAGAGCAGGGTCCACCGGCAACCCAGGAAATCTACATCTTCGCCCGCTACGTGGCCATCGTGAGTTCAACCTGAACGATTGAGCGTTGATCAGAGCCTGACTGACGCGCTTCATCCGCAGGAAACGTTAACGGCGAGTTCGCTTTTTGTGGGTTATTTCAGCGATTACTCGCGGTGGATGGGGATACTTTTGCGGCCAACTCCCGGCAGGCCTGTCTGGCTTGTTGCATTGTATGGGACTGGCTCTCATGATTCATCCCGCCACATGAGAGCTTCCTGCTCGAAGGGTCGGCCCATTGCATGAAAAGCCGGAAGATGCCTGGGGCCGGCCCAAAACGAGGTCAATCAACCTGCAATGCGACGGGCCGCCCGTAATCCGCCTTGGGCTACCATTTATGAACCCGTATAGAACACAGTGAACGGTCAGGGGTAATCTCCAGAAAGTATCAGGAAATCTCTTCGGCGCGCTGGGGAATCAGAATAGCTACAAACATGAATCGAATATTGAAACAACTCATTGTGTACACTTCGTCGCTCCCGACTCCTAGCTTGACCGGTTGATGCAAGCCCATCATAATCCGCGTCTCAATGGTCAGCGGTGATTTGGTAATCCAAAATGCTGAGAGACATCCGAGGGCCCTACAGGGTGCACCGCTAAACTGCATATTCGGCAAGCATCCTCGGTCTTTCCCGACGGCGGCGAATGCTATGCGCCAGCCGAGGCGGCGGGCGAGTGGGTGGACTTTGTACGTCCAGACTCCGTCGCCGACCACAAGTGAAGTGGTGAGTAGTTTTGACACGCGCAGGAGGGACTTGATTCATCATGCCTAAGTTTCTGGTGACAGGATGCGCGGGCTTTATCGGCTACCACGTGTCTGAGCGCTTGCTTAACGACGGCGACCACGTCGTCGGAGCGGACAACCTGAACCCTTACTACGACCCCAAGCTGAAATTGGCACGGCTGGCGCGGCTGCAAGCTCGTCCCAACTTTGCTTTTGTGAAGTTGGACCTCACGGAGCGTGAGAATGTAGCCGAATTGTTTCGGACAGAAAGGTTCGAAGTGGTCGTCCACCTGGCAGCGCAGGCAGGCGTCCGGTACTCACTGACCGACCCGTTCGCGTATGTCGACGCGAACCTCGCGGGGTTTGCGACGGTTCTGGAAGGGTGCAGGCATAACGATGTCCAACACCTGGTCTTTGCGTCTTCAAGCTCAGTATACGGCGCCAATACGAAACTGCCGTTCTCGGTGCATGACCCGGCCTCCCACCCGGTGAGCCTGTATGGCGCAACGAAGAAGGCCAATGAGCTGATGGTTCACGCCTATGCGCACCTCTTCAGACTTCCCTGCACGGGCCTGCGGTTTTTTACGGTCTATGGTCCCTGGGGCCGTCCCGATATGGCCCTTTTTAGTTTCGCCCGACGGATCCTGGAGGGTCAGCCGATTGATGTATACAACCAGGGGAACATGCAGCGAGACTTCACTTACATCGACGACGTCGTGGAGTGCTTGGTGCGAGTCACGAAGACCATCCCGCAGCCCGATCCTACTTGGCACTCCGACCAACCGGATGAGGGCAGCAGCACGGCACCCTACCGAATCTACAACATCGGCAACGGCCAGCCTGTCCCCCTGATGAATTTCGTCAGGCTGCTTGAGAGTGAACTGGGGAAGAAAGCGCTGATTCGCTTTCTCCCTCTTCAAGCAGGGGACGTACAGGCTACGCACGCGGATACGACTGATTTGGAGCGCGCCATCGGTCCGAGCCCTCACACTTCAATCGAGGCCGGTATCAAACGCTTCGTAGCCTGGTACCGGGAGTATTACGGCGTCTGAAAATCAAGGAGAGGATCCATGCACATCAGTATTCTCGGCAGCGGGTACGTGGGACTGGTCACGGGGGCCGGCCTGGCCGATTTGGGGCTGACGGTTACATGTGTGGATATCGACCAGGCAAAAATCCAGATGCTTCAGGATGGAAAAGTTCCTATTTATGAACCTGGCCTGGAAGATCTTTTGCGGCGTAATCGTCAGCGAGGGCGGCTGCATTTTTCGACGGACATCGCCCAGGCGGTGCGAAATTCACTGGTAAGCATTATCGCCGTCGGGACCGATGCCGGGCCGGACGGCACCCCGGACCTAAGCCAGGTCTGGTCGGCGGCTGATTCAATCGCCGCCGCGATTGATGGTTACAGGCTGGTCGTACTAAAGAGCACCGTCCCCGTGGGAACCACGGCCGAGTTGCACGAGCGCATTGCCGGGCGCTTGCGCCAACCCCAAGAGTTTGACGTGGCTTTCAATCCGGAATTCCTCCGCGAAGGTTCAGCCGTTGAAGATTTCTTTCATCCCAGCCGAATTGTCATCGGCACAAACTCGCCGAGGGCTGCGGCCATCATGAAGGATATTTACCGCCCCCTCTACTTGATTCAGACTCCTTTCGTATTCACGACCTGGGAATGCTCGGAGTTGATCAAATACGCGGCGAACGCTTTTCTGGCGCTCAAGGTTACCTTTATTAACGAAGTCGCGAACCTATGTGACGCCATCGGCCCCAACACTGACGTGCACGTGATAGCACACGCCCTGGGCCTGGATCCGCGCGTAGGCCCGAAATTCCTCCACCCGGGACCGGGCTATGGAGGGTATTGTTTTCCCAAGGACACGCGCGGCTTGTGTCAGATCGCGCGCCGGCACGGTATCGAATTCAAAACCATCGAAGCGGCGGTGGCCGTCAATGACGCCCAGTACCTGCGGGTCGTTGAAAAGGTCCGAAAGGGCCTCGGATCCATGGCGGGAAAATCGGTCGGAGTCCTTGGTCTTTCTTTCAAACCCAACACGGATGATATCCGAGAGTCTCGAGCAGTCAAGATCTGCACCATCTTGCTTGCGGATGGATGTAAGCTCCGCGTGTACGACCCGGTGGCGATGACCCATGCTGCGCGTGTTTTGGGCACTGAGCGCGTTGAATACTGCCCAGACGCCTATCAGGCAGCGATGGGTTGCGACGCCTTGGTTGTAGCCACCGAGTGGAACGAATTCCGCAACCTGGACCTTGCCAAGGTCCGAAAGTTGATGCCCGGGGACATCCTCGTTGACAGCAAGAACATCTTCGAGATCGAAAAGGCCAGGAGCGTGGGCTTCCGCTATTTTGGAATGGGACGACATTGAAGTCCCGCCCGTCCTCCGGACCCGCCATCACGGAGAATTCAAGCCCCCCAGGGCCTCCGTCGAAGTCACCCGCTCAGAGCCACTTTGCGAATCGACGATGGAGGATGCACTTGCGAACCACCCTGCGCCATTCAAGTCCGCTGGACAACATCTGCAGGGCTAGTCCCTGTTACTCGGACCACCTACCAAAGTGAAGACTGCCTCGTTCGGCAGGTCAAATTGAGCGACGCCCCGTTGGGTCTTAATTACATCCGCCTTCGCGCAATCTAGCGCGGGGGTCGTCATGTAGAGGGCCCAAGTGGTGGGTCCCTCGCCGCTCTCCGGGAAAACAACCTCGACGCGGTTTGGGCCTCCTTCTTTCACTCCAACGATTATCAGTGAATTCGTGGCTGGATCACAGAACGCAGACACCGTCATACCGGGCGCATCGGTTTGGGCGGCGATTCGCAGCGAGCCGGGGCGAACGAAATGATAAATCTGGCGGGTGGCGTAATAGGACTTTTTGGGCGAGTAGACGTGGCTGGCGCTGCGAAATAGGCCGTAATAGCACAACCGCTTCGCGCACTCCTCGTAATCATCAAAAGCATTGAAGTAGAAAAGCGCGCTGGCGCCTTGATTGAGGGCCGTCAGCGCGCGCCGGTTGGCAGCCAGCGAAAATTTCTTCCATTGGTTTTCCGAGGTTCTGTCCAGATCGTTCAGATCGCCGTATTCCGTGAGCCAGACTGGTACCTGAGGATAATTGCTCCCTTTGACGCGGGCGACCTGGGGACCGACAGAATCCTCGCCATAAGTGTGGAATGCGAATGCGCCGACTTGCTTCATCAATTCCTTATCATTCAGAATCGGGGTCGTGTAGTCATTCGTGATGACGGCGTTGTCAGCGACGGCCAGTTGGATGTCGCCCAATCCTTCTTTATTCAGCCGCTTCGCCACGGCGTCCAGAACCTTGGGCGCTTCGTCGGGATCGACGCGCGGGCCTTCCGGCGGGTAACAATCGGTTTCGTTGAAAGGGCTGAAATAGTGGAAATCGATGTGCGCCTGCGCGCGGGCGTATTCCACCATGGAAACAACTTCCTCCGCGAACTCGTCGTACATGGCAGGATTCAAGTGGCCTTGCTGTCTGGGCGAGACGTTCTCTTGACACACTCGGTGACGGGGCGATGCCACTTTCTCGTCCGTCATCCAGCCGGGCACGGGGCCCATGAGCGCGACGACCGGGCGGATGCCCTTGGAATTCAAGTAACGCAGCCCGTTCCAGGTCGCCTCGAAAATCGGCGTGGAGTACCGGTCGTTGTAGTACTCCCAGTTCATTACATTCGGATCAGAATTGTCGTTGACCTCCTCCCAGTTGCTGTAAACAAGATACGCGACCACGCGGAAGAACCGCGCCCCGAGGTCGTCGATCAGCATGTCGAACATCGCCTTCTGATCGTCGCGAAAGTAGGGGCCGGTGTAGTTCACCCCGAAACCTTCGATGGTTTGGTAACGTGCATGTGGATCCACCACAATTCGTGCGTCAGGCTCCCGGCCGCGAGCGGAAAGTCCCAAGCTGAACATCCAAAAGAAGAGCGGTATCAGACTCGTTCGACGCCAATTCATTAGGCTCCACCTGCAACCTCAAATTTATTCAATCAATGTAATTCCGCGCCGCGCCCGGCGAATCGTCACCGCGAAATCTCCGTGCCCAAGATCTCTCACGGTATAACCTTCAGCGTTCAGGTCGCGACGACGCGGAAGCGTAACACCGCCTACGGTAATCCGGGCGGGGCGGAAGACCAGGCGAAGATACTCCGTCCCCGCCGCGTCGGCCGGAGTGTAGCGCACTTTGCTCTCAGCGTAAGACACGTCCTTCAAAACTCCCTCAGAATATAGAATGTGGTTCTCCCGCGGTGGCGCCCATTCGGGAATACCCGCGAAGGCATGGTAGAACATTCGCGGACACTCCCCGTAGCAATCGGACCACCAATTGGAAATATCCTTACTCACCGGGCTCTCGAACGCCTCCCCATCAGGCTTGTTGCAGTAAGTCACCCAGTTCAAGGAGCGGAAGGCTTTCTCTCTGTAGCTTTCATCCCCCGATACTGTGTACCAGCGGGCGCACTCCGCGGCGTAGCGCGCCGTTTGATAATCCATTTTGACGAGAAAGCCGTCCTGCTCGCCGACGATATTGGCCCCCCATTGAGTCGCTGGCTCACCGGGCGCAGTACGATAAACGAAATTATCTTCCGTCCATTTAATCAACCTGGGCACATCTTCTTTCCAGTGGGAGTCCAGTTCCGGATGGTCGAACAAGCAGAGCGTGAAGTTGCTGGCACTCATATTGCTCTTGTAGGTGTTGCTGTTGACGTCCGTGTCGGTATGCCCGTCGGTCCAGTAGCCGGTCTGCAACGGGAAGCGTGCCATGAAATCCCTGGCCTTCGCGCGCGCGTTCCGGTAGGCCCGCACATTACCAAGCTTGGCCTTTATGAGACCATCGAGGAGCAGGTAAGCTCCCGTCCAGTTGGCTCCATATTCCGCGGTGATTTTGCCGGTGTCCATTGCCACGCGGTAAGGCCAGACAGAATGGGCAGCGTCACCCATCCGAGCTTTGGCAGCCAGCGTGTCGGCGACGTTCAAAGCGGCAGCCAGGAATTTCTTCTCCCCGGTAAAGAGGTAGAGCCGGTAATACGTCAGCCCGATATCCGCCGCGTGGTCCACCTGGATTTCATGCAGTTGAAGCTTCCCGGAACTGGTGAATCCGCGGAAATCCAGGTCTCCGGCGTTGGTGGTCGTGTAGGGAAAATTCGGCCAGGCGAAGTTCGAGGGGCTCGTCCCGTGTTCCAAACTGTATGCCACGAGATCCTTCACGATGGTCATAACCGAGGCGTCGCCGCTATAGGCGTAATACAAACGCGCCGACTCAAACCAGTTGGGGAGCTTCTCCCCCACGTCGTTCATCCAGGGGTCGGGCTCCAAAACTCCGTTCTTGTTACGGAAGGCGCAATAGAAGTAATACTGCGGGTAGGACGACCGTGGCGGCGGGCCGGGGCAGTTTGGGACTTTAGTTTTGATAAAATTCCATCGCATTCGCAGAAAATGGTCGTAAGCCTTCTCGGTGGGCGCCGACCACGGAAGGATCTTGTTCTGGGCGTCCAAAAGCACTTTGTGGCCATTAAAGACCTCCTCCGCGAAAGCCAGGGAAAATCCCGACGGGAGGACCGCTCCCAATACCACGGTGGCGGTCAGAACTCCGCTTCTGACCCATTCGCTAAACTTCGCATGTTGAGACACAATCGGCCTCCCGAAAAGAACACTGCGAGGCGAAATACCTATTGTGACTTTCGAACCGGAGTCCATCGCACAATAGTGCAAAATACTCGGCCCGCTCGCCGGCCGGACGATTATGATACCGGAGGATTGGAGGCCGCGTGAGATTCAATCCAGGCGAAACGCGTTTGCCCATCTCGATATTGGTATTGGCAGTTGCCCTGGGGGGATTCGTCCATGGTCAGAGCGAGTCCGCTCGGGGACCAGAGCCGGTTGATTGGTTTGCGGGAGACGCACATGTGCACCGCGGAATCGGCTGCAGCCGGGCGAACGAAAAGGAGATGCTCTCACCGCGGGAACTTCTCGAGATGATGGAGCCGAATAACCTCGCCGTAGTCGCCGTGCTCGCCGACATCGGCAACGGCGAGATGAAATACGCGGAGAAGGATCTCCCTCTCATCACCGGAAAGGATCACCCCGACTCCTTGCCCGGCCGCCTGCTGCACTGGGACGCGGAATGGCATTTCGATCCGCGCGGCGTCACGTTCGAGCAGAAGATGATCGGCGGCCATCTCATCATTCTCGGCCTCCAGCGCGGCAAATCGTTTTTCTCGGAATACACGTATCCGGTATTCAAGTGGGCGCGCGACCAGGGAGCCTTGGTGGGATTCGCTCATCTGCAATATCTTCCCGAAGGTATCCCGCAGGAGTTGGATTGTTGCGCGCCACTGGAATTGCCCGTCGAAACGGCGCTTGGGAACGTGGCTTTTCTGATGGAAGATGTCCACGGCAGCGAATCAGCGATTCGCACTTACTATCGCATCCTGAACTGTGGATTCCGGCCGGGGTTCGTCGCCGCCACAGATTACTCCTGCAACTTTCTCGAACCGCTCGGCACGCTGCTTACTTACGTTCGGGTGCCCAACAGGAAGCTGACCTACGCCAATTGGATTAATGGCATCGCGCGCGGACGCACGGTAGTATCGCGAGACGGGCACAATGAGTTTCTGGACCTCAAGGTGAACGGAACCGTCGCCCCCGGCGACGAAATCCAGCTCAGGCACGCGGGCCCGGTGAAGGTGCGCGTCGATTGGACCACCCTGAAGAACTCGGAAGGCACAGTGGAGATAGTCCACAACGGGAAAGTGGTGGCAAGCCGTGAGGGATCAGCTTCACCTGGAACTCCGTTGACTTTCGAGACGAACGTAGATTTCGATCGCAGCGGGTGGCTCTGCGCACGACGGATGGATGACAAGGGCCATCGAACTCACACGGGCGCCGTCTTCGTCAAGATCAACAACACGCCGATTCGTGCCGGCGCCGGCGATGCGGAATTCTTTGTTCAGTGGATCGACAACTTGCTCCGACAATCTTCTTCCGGGGGCGCCTGGAGCGAGTTTTTCTCCCAGGACCGCGATGCCGCCCAGGATCGCTATCGAAAAGCCCGGGCGGTCTTCGCAAGAATTGCTTCCGAAGCGCGCGAACAGCAGCGGGAAGTCCAGTCAACCGCGTTCCCGCGCTGAGGCCATACGGAGCACATTACCTCTGTTGGATGTGCGAGAACCAAAATGCGGGGTCATTGCAATGAAAACGAATCGGAGGTGGTTTCTTAAAGCGGCTGGAGTAACGGGAGCGGCTGGGACACTCATTGGGTCATCCGCCAGGGCATTTGTTCCCGCCCACAACTGGGACAAGTACGACTTTGGGTCGGGCCCGCCGATCACCGATCGACTGAACCAGGGACCGTTCCCGCAGTATCCGCCCGAGGAGGTGGTGCCGGGCAGTTCCGTCGTCATGGCGACGACACCTTCGAAGGAAGTCGTACCGAATTTCGGCAGGGGACTCATCACTTACATCACTGCCGACATGGGCACGGCGGAAATCCGGTCCGACAACATCCCCCAGGCCATCGAGGACCTGGTGCGCATGCCGCTGGGCCAGAAGCTGTACTTGCGTCCCACCTGGCGCGAGGTTCAGCCGCGTCCCGGACGCCTGGAATTTCCCGACTACTGGAAGCTAACTTTCGACTTGGCGCGCCGGCACGGCAAGCGTGTTGCTTTCCGAATTCAAATGCGCGCTCCCGACTATGAACAAGAGGCGCTCCCCGACTGTGTCCTGGAAAAGGTCCCGATGGTGAAATTGCAGGGCGAGTGGAAAGGCAGTGCCAATGTCGTCCGCCATCGCAAGACCTACTCCGAGCCGCGCTATGACCACCCGGCCTTCCAGGCGGCCTTCGAGGAGCTGAACGGTCTGCTCGCCGCGGAACTGAACGGCAATCCGCTGGTGGAGTTCATGGATACGTTCATGTACGGCTTCTGGGGCGAGGGCCACACATGGCCGTTCACTAACAATCCGTTTCCAGATTACGCCACGGCGGAGCGAACCTGGGTGCAGATGTTCGATGTACAGTTGAAACACTGGACCAAGACACCGCTGGTCACCAACACCCAGCCGGATTTCAGCCGCGTCGGCAACTCGGAACTCGTCGATCGGACCGTGCGAAGCCACAATTGGCTGCGGACGGATACGATTTTCGTCGAGAACGAACAAATTGAAGCCATCGGTAACCGGCCGCCCTGGACCGCCGCCATTGTGGAAGTCGGAATGTCGGACGGCTCGCCGCGGTCGCTCCGCATCGTGGAAGGAGTTCCCTACACCGACAACGAAATCGCGCATGTCACGGACGTGGGCGCCAATTACTGGTCGCTGTGGAACTTTCACAACATCAAGGCCGAGCACATCATGAATTACTACCGCCAATTTCCTGCGGCGATCGACGAGATTGGCCGGCGGATCGGATATCGCGTCCGGCCGTCGTTTGTCTGGGAGTATGAAAAGGACGGGTCGCCGGGGCTGGTGATTGGCTTTGCCAACGACGGAATCGCGGGCGTACCCGGAGCGCTGCGCGTGGCCGTAACGAGCGACGATGGCAAAACCAACGTCGGGGGTTCGCTCGATCCCGGCTACCCGCTGCCGGGGAAAATCCGCCAGGCGCAGTTCGTGCTTCCGAAGGGAACAAGTTGGAAGGGGCTGAAACTTAAAGCGGAGATCGAGGTAAAGGCTGGGCGCTACCCTGTTCGTTGGGATTGTCACCAGAAACTGGAGGAGGACGGTTCGCTTCGCTTGCGGCCGAACCTCCGCCCTGAATGAGCACGGGGAAGACGGTTAAGGCGCGAGCGTGACTGACAGCTTATCGGAGAATCGCGCCGGTCTGGACGGCCTCAAAGGCACCGCCCGGGACAGTTTTCAGTTGGTCAAGGTCGGTGTCGTCCCAGCGGCTGTCAGGTGCTCCAGTGATGAACCAACTGGCGCCGTTGTCGGCCACGATCATTCCATACTTCTTGAGTGCCGTGAGAATAATCCTGGACTGGCCCGTGTAACCGGAGATGTCGAAGGACGCTTTCAGGCGCACACGCAGACCCATGGGCGGGAGAGTCGGGTCGCTCGACTGGCTCGCGAAGTGTGTAGCGGGATGAATATAACCACGCTGGGAATTCGCTACCGTAAAACGCAGGGCGTGGCGAATGGCTCCCGCCGCCACCTCATCGTAGCGGGCAAGCCCGGGAAGTATCGGCAGACCCGCGGCGTCGGCGGAAGTCCATCCGTCAGGGCGCAGGCCATCCGAGTATAGATTGAAAACTGCGCCGGACCCAGCGCTCCACCCGTCGTCATTTGAGTTCTTGAAAGCGTGATACATCTCAAAGAGCCGGCAATCGCCGCGATCGGGGTTGGCAAGGAGGGTCAGCACGTGACGGTCACCCGTGGAATCGTTCCCGCCTTCGATGGGAGCCTGGGGTGGAACCGGGTAAGGGCCCGGATCGCTCTCGTCAGGGTACTCAGTGAAAAGGATCGGTACGAATGGCTGGTCGCCGGATACGACCACAAAAGGAATTCCATAATCCGGGTTTGTGCCAAAGTCCGCGTGAAGATACGATCGATCCTGGTTGATGCTGTCAATGTAGGCGCTCGAATTAGGATCAACGCAGAAGTTGGAGATGTCAGTGTTCCAGGGATTGTCTGTGGGGAATATCGCACAGCCGGAAATCACCGGGCTGGTGCTGAAATCGGTCGATGTCCCGGCAGTCGCGTCGCTGCAGTTATCCGCGCCATCTCCACCGCCTCCCCCTCCGTCTTGATTGGTGGGGACGATCGAGACACCGCAGGAAATGAACAGCAACGCGCTCAACGCAACCGACATACTCGATAAGCCGATCCGCCGGGTCATCGGGCCACCGCCTCGCTTTTGGTCTCCAATTCCGCAACTCCAAGCGTCACACAATATACCCATCAAGGGATGTCGGCGTATGCTTTTGTCCCCACCGGATCAGGAATATCGAGGACCGTCATATCACGCCGTCTCTCGAGTCCCGAGACAACTTGACAACGTCAGCTTTTCTGTCCGGCTACTTCCTTGCGATGCTGCGAGCGTCAAGCATGGTCGCCTGTCCCATAATTTTCGGTTGTAGTGTATGCTCAGACCCGTTCGGATTGCGAGCAGCCGTGCAGGGCATTGCCCACTCCCGCGGCCGGACGGAACCATGTGGACCTGACGCGGTGGGTCAGCGTGGCGGATTCATCTCACCGCCTTTCCGGAGGAATGACCATGAAGAAAACATTGGGGCTGTTAATCGCCGTATCGTTGGCTCTCATTTCCCTGTTCATCGCTCGAATGAATTTTCTTCGGGCGCAGGCCGCCGAAAGCTATTCCGCGCCGCGCCTGGATTCGTGGCGCATATTGGGTCCCGGGGGCGGGGGTGCTCAATTCTTTCCCGCCATCAGCCCTCACGACTCGAATCTGGTCCTGGTGGCGTGTGATATGACGGGGGCCTACATTTCGGAGGACGGCGGGGCATCATGGCGGATGTTCAATCTCCGCAGCCCCGCGCGCTTCTTCGAGTTCGACCCACTCGACCCCAAGGTGATTTACGTCGGGGCGCGCGCCTTATGGAGGAGCGCCGACCGTGGCCGTACCTGGAGCTTGGTCTATCCCCTGCCTGATTCGGTCACAAGATTGATCATGCCCGATGACCATGCCGGCCCTGTCGTCCTCACCGCGCAAGGACCGAGCGGTGTCGTCACAGCTTTAGCGGTTGACCCCTCGAACTCCAAGCAACTCTACACGGCGATCACGGAGGCAGGGGGCTCCGCGCTTTACGTCTCGGACGAACGGGGCGGAAATTGGCGACGCGCGACGAGCCTCCCGGCAGGCGTGCGGAAGATCCTTGTTGATCCCCGCTCGCCGGGATCCGACCGCACGCTTTATGTCTTGAGCGGAAACTCCGTCAGCATCTGCAAAGCGGGCACGTGCCAGCAGGGGACTGCCCCTGAAGGCGTGACTCAGTTCGCAGACGCCTCCGCAGGATTCTCCGCTAACGGCCAACTGAACGTTTACGCAATCGCCGGAGGACGAAGGGAAGGCCCCAGCAAGATATTCGTTTCACATGACGGTGGCGTGACATGGACTGCAGCAGATGATTCGTTCCTCCGCGGCGCGGGAGAGGGAGCGTCGCGACCTCAGTTCACGGCCGTGGGGAGCAGCCTCGAGCACGGCAGAGCCGCCTACGTCGCCTATGAGGGCCTAAGCCTGGGTGGCAAGGGCTTTCACGGCGTGGCCAAAACTCTCAATGGCGGCTCGACGTGGGAATTGGTTTGGAAAGAAGCTGACACTCCCGCCTCCAACGTTCACGATGCGTGGATCACCGAGCGCTTCGGGACGGGTTGGGGCGAGCCGGGCCTTTCGCTGGGCGTATCTCCGAAGAATCCTGAGATTTGCTTTCAGACGGACTTCGGCCGCACGTTGCGCACGACGGACGGTGGCAAGACTTGGGATGCCCTCTATTCCCATCGCCAGGCTGACGGCAGCTACATATCGACAGGGCTCGACGTAACCACGAACTACGGAATCTTCTGGGATCCGTTTGATTCCCGTAGGGTGTTTATTGCCTATACCGATATCGGATTGTTTCGCAGTGAAAACGGTGGGGAGAGCTGGAGGGGTTCGACCGAGGGCGTGCCGCGCCGGTGGGTCAACACCACGTATTGGATTACTTTCGATCCTTCTGTCAAAGGCCGTGTGTGGGGTGTGATGAGTTATGTGCACGACCTGCCCCGCCCCAAGATGTGGAGGCGTACCTCCCCAGAGCGGTACGCAGGCGGGGTATGCATTAGCGACGATGGCGGTAAGACCTGGCGGCCCTCAACCGAAGGCATGCCTCCCACCGCCGCCACCCATATCCTTCTCGACCCCGACAGCCCCACGAATGCACGAACCCTCTACGTGGCAGGCTTCGGGAAAGGTGTATTCAAGTCGGTCGATGGTGGGAAGACTTGGACTCTTCGGAATCAGGGCTTGCCGGAACCCGAACCTTTTGCCTGGCGACTCGCGCGCGACAAAAACGGAGTTCTGTATCTTGTCGTGGCGCGCCGCAGCGAAGACGGGAACTTCGGGAACGCGCAGGATGGCGCGTTGTACCGCTCGCGTGACGGCGCCGAGCATTGGGAGAAGGTCACGCTACCCGGCGGCGTAAACGGCCCGAATGGTGTCAGCATTGATCCCCAGGACCCGAACAGACTTTACCTGGCGGCCTGGGGGCGCAACTTGCCACCGGGCGCAGTGGATGGCGGGGTGTATCTCTCCACCGATGGCGGGAGTTCCTGGCGGAATGTCCTCGCAAAAGACCAGCACGTTTACGACGTTACAATCGATCCTCGCAATCCGCGGATTCTTTACGCTTGCGGTTTTGAATCTTCGGCCTGGCGCTCGACCGACGGCGGAGAAACCTGGACGCGCATTCGAGGGTACAACTTTAAATGGGGTCACCGGGTAATTCCCGATCTACAGAATCCGGATCTCATCTACATCACAACGTATGGTGGAAGCGTGTGGCACGGGCCCGCTGCCGGGGATCCTCACGCAGTCGAAGATATCGTTACGCCCGCTCTCGCTTATGGGCAATGAGGATTCGCGCCGACTCGGCCCGCGACATGTATGGCGATTGCGACAACGGAAATTCGGTGGATGGCCAGGCGGATTGGTGGCAAAGGATCGTCTCCCGTTCGAGGCGGCATCCCTCGGTCCTCAGCACATCGCATCGGCCGTGGCAGGTTCACGGCTATTGAAAATACCCGGTAATTGGCTTAGCCTTGCAATCGAGAGGGGATTCGAAACGGAAAAGTAATCTGGCTTGTTGCTTTCTGATTGGACCGGTGCCGCCTTTCTCCCAACCCGCGTCTGAGGCGAAACCTCTCGCCCGCCCGTCCACGGCCGTAGCGCTCTTCCAGAGCCTTCGGCCCATGCAGTGGGTGAAGAATGGATTTGTCTTCGCCCCGCTGATTTTTGCACGGCGCCTCACTGACGCGCCTCAATTGTGGAAAGTCTCGCTCGCTGCACTGATTTTCTGCCTGGTCGCGAGCGCCGTGTATCTGATCAACGACCTCGCAGACGCGGCGGAAGATCGAAACCACCCCCTCAAACGGTTGCGACCAGTGGCGTCCGGTGAACTGGCGGCACCCGTGGCGCTGTCTACGGCAATCATTCTGGCGATCGTCGGGATTGGCGGAGCATGGATCCTCGACAGCCGCTTCCAGTTGACTGTCTTGCTCTACTTGGGCTTGAACGTCCTGTATTCGCTGGCCCTGAAGCGGGTGATGCTACTCGACGCTTTCATTGTCGCGGCCGGATTCGTGCTCAGGGTCCTGGGCGGCGGATTTGTGATTCACGTGGAGATTTCATCCTGGCTGGTGGTCTGCACAACGCTCCTCGCAATCTTTCTCGCGCTTACGAAGCGTCGGCACGAATTGGTCTTGCTCGGGAACAACGCCTCGAACCATCGAGCGTCCTTGGCGAATTACACCCCCTATTTTCTCGATCAGCTAATCGGGATCGTCACTGCATCAACGCTCATGGCGTACGCTCTCTACACGCTGTCCGACGATGTTGCGAGGAAGTTCCCGGGCAAGCGGCTCGAGCTGACGATCCCGTTCGTGCTGTACGGGATTTTCCGCTACCTCTATCTGGTCCATCAAAACGAAGAGGGCGGCAATCCCACTCGTCTTCTTCTGACCGATCCGGTGTTACTTTTCGTGGTATCGGCCTGGGCAGTCGCCGTCGTGCTGATCATTTACCTTTGACGCCGGCGGGAATATCCCGTGCTTGGTCGACCTTCCCGGAATCCACGTGGTGGCGTCGGGGGAGCGGATCGGCAGGCTATGCTAACACATTGATAACAAAGCATATAGTTGTAGCCCCGGCCGACCTCACGGCAGGCTGGCGGCGAGGTTCAACTACCCAATAGATTTCAATCTGAGCCCGCCCGAAAACCGCAAAGCTCCGCCGGGGGTCTCCGGGCCGGCTGCGCCCCGAAGGTCATAGTAGCCTCGACATCGCAGCTAGCTTCAGGCGCTTGGCCCTTCCCCGGATCGCGCCCACAAGCTTCGCGCCGCCCGCCGCTTTCCGGGCCCGCTTTCAGGTTAGAATGGTAGATCAGGGTCCGGGACAATTCCCCGAACGGACGGACGATTGGAGAGAACCTTCGAACTAGCAGCAACGCTTCGCGAGCGGATTGTCATCATTGACGGCGCCATGGGCACGGCCCTCCAGGCGCACCATCTCCAGGAGGCGGATTACCGCGGCCGCGAGTTCGCGCGCCACCCCAAAGACCTTCGCCTGAACACGGATGTCCTGAACATCACGCAGCCTCAGATCGTCGAAGCGATTCACACCCAGTATCTCGAAGCCGGCGCCGACATCATCGAGACCAACACTTTCAACTCCAACGCCTTCTCGATGTCAGAATACCAGCTTCAGGATGCGGTCTATGACCTCAACGTGGCGGGCGCGCGCAATGCCCGCCGGGCGGCGGAGAAGTTCCTGGCCGCGCACCCCGAGCGCCGCTGTTACGTTGCCGGCTCACTCGGCCCCACCAGCCGCACAGCGTCAGTCTCCCAGGACGTTTCGAATCCCTCCGCGCGCTCGGTCAATTTCGATCAATTGCGCGACGCGTATTACGAGCAGGCGCGTGGCCTGGTGGACGGCGGCGTAGACCTGCTGCTGGTCGAAACCATCTTCGATACCCTGAACGGCAAGGCCGCGCTTTTCGCCATCCAGGAATTGTTCGAGAAGACCGGACGCCGCCTCCCAGTGATGGCGTCCGTCACGATTGTGGACCAAAGCGGGCGCAACCTCTCGGGCCAGACGGTCGAAGCCTTCTGGGTTTCGGTCTCCCACATGCAATTGCTGAGCGTGGGCATCAACTGTTCGCTCGGCCCGCGGCAGATGCGGCCCTTCCTCGAAGAACTGGCGCGCATCGCGCCCATCTATGTCAGTTGCTATCCCAACGCCGGACTGCCCAACGCCTTCGGCGGCTTCGATGAGACGCCGGAGCGCATGGCCGCCGATCTCGGTGAGTTCGCCGCGAACGGCTGGCTGAACCTGGTCGGCGGCTGCTGCGGGACGACGCCCGCGCACATTCGCGCCATCGCCGAAGCCGTCCGCCAGCACGAGCCGCGCGTTGTGCCGGAGCCCGATTCCCTCACTCGCTTCAGCGGCCTCGAGACGTTCACGATCCGTCCCGACACGAACTTCGTGAACATCGGCGAGCGCACCAACGTGACTGGCTCGCCGAAATTCGCCCGCCTGATTCTGCAAGGCCAATACGAGGAAGCTCTCTCCGTCGCGCGGCAGCAGGTCGAAAACGGCGCGCAGATCCTCGACGTCAACATGGACGAGGCAATGCTAGATTCCGAGAAGGCGATGACGACTTTCTTGAATTACATCGCTTCGGAGCCGGATATCGCGCGCATCCCCATCATGATCGACAGCTCGAAGTGGAGCGTCATCGAAGCGGGCCTGAAGTGCCTGCAGGGCAAAGGCATCGTCAACTCCATCAGCTTGAAAGAGGGAGAGGCGGCATTCAAAGGCCACGCGCGGCTGATCCGTCGCTATGGCGCGGGGATGGTCGTGATGGCGTTTGACGAGAAGGGCCAGGCCGACACCGTCGAGCGCAAGGTCGAAATCTGCGCGCGCTCCCACAAAATTCTCACGGAGGATGTCGGTGTTCCGCCCGGCGACATCATCTTCGACCCCAACGTCCTCACCATCGCCACGGGCATGGAAGAGCACGCCAACTACGCCGTCAATTTCATTGAGGCGACGCGGCGCATCAAGGCCGCGCTGCCCGGCAGCAAGGTGAGCGGCGGCATCAGCAACCTGTCGTTTTCTTTCCGCGGCAACAACACGGTGCGCGAGGCGATGCATTCCGCGTTCCTGTATCACGCGATCCGCGCGGGGCTCGATATGGGGATCGTAAATGCCGGCCAGTTGGCCATCTATGAGGAGATTCCCAAGGACCTGCTCGAGCTCGTCGAGGACGTAATCCTGAATCGCCGCCCGGATGCGACCGAGCGCCTGCTGGCCTTCGCCGATTCGGTGAAGCAGCGGGCGAAAGGCGAGACGCACGAAGACGCCTGGCGGAAAGCGCCCGTCGAAGAGCGCCTCGCGCACGCCTTGGTAAAAGGTATCGTCGATTACATCGAGCAGGACACCGAGGAGGCGCGGAAGAAATTCGCCCGGCCACTCGAGGTCATCGAAGGCCCGCTGATGAACGGCATGAAGATCGTGGGAGACCTCTTCGGCTCCGGCAAGATGTTTCTGCCTCAGGTGGTGAAGAGCGCGCGGGTGATGAAGAAATCTGTGGCTCACCTGCTGCCCTATATGGAGGCGGAAAAGCGCGAAAGCGGCCGCCGCCAGGCCGAAGGCAAAGTCGTGATGGCGACGGTCAAGGGCGACGTCCACGACATCGGCAAGAATATCGTGGGGGTCGTGCTCGGCTGCAACAATTACGAGATCATCGACCTGGGCGTGATGGTGCCTGCGGATAAGATATTGCAGACAGCGCGCGAGGCCAACGCCGACATGATCGGCTTGAGCGGGCTGATCACACCCTCGCTCGACGAGATGGTGCACGTGGCGCGCGAGATGGAGCGCGAGGGCTTCGAGATTCCGCTCCTCATCGGCGGCGCCACTACCAGCCGTGTGCATACCGCGGTCAAGATCGCTCCCGCGTACCACCAGCCTGTCGTGCACGTGCTCGACGCGTCGCGGGCGGTGGGCGTGGTGGGCCACTTGAAGAGCCCCGAACTTCGGAACTCTTTCGTGGAGGAGAACCGCCAGGAGCAGGAGAAGGCCCGCACTGCGCACAGCGGGGCGGCTGCGCCGAAGCTGCTCTCGCTCGAGCAAGCCCGGCGGCGCAGGCCCGCCTACGATTGGGCAAAGATGGAAATAGCCCATCCCTCCTTTACGGGCATCCGCGTTTTCGATCCGGTGGCGCTCGAAGAGATCGTTCCGTACATCGATTGGACTCCATTTTTCCATGCCTGGGAACTACGCGGGGTGTTTCCCAAAATTTTCGGCGTTCCAGACGTCGGCCCGAAGGCGCGCGAGCTCTGGGAAGACGCCCAGAAGTTGTTGGCGCGGATTGTCGCCGAGAAGTCACTTACGGCCCGGGCCGTCATTGGATTCTTCCCGGCCGCGAGCGTCGGAGACGATATCGAAGTCTTCGCTGACGAGTCGCGGCGGCGCGCCATCGCGACGTTCCATACGCTTCGGCAACAAATCCCGAAGCCTCCGGGTGAAGCGAATTACGCTCTTGCCGATTTCGTTGCCCCGGCGGAATCCGGCCGTGAAGATTTTATTGGCGCTTTCGCGGTCACGGCGGGGATTAATCTGGAGCAGATGACACGGCGCTTCGAGCAGGACCACGACGACTACAATTCGATTATGGCCAAGGCGCTCGCCGACCGGCTGGCCGAGGCGCTCGCAGAATTAATGCATAAGCGCGCCCGCGAAGCCTGGGGCTACGGGTGCGACGAGAATCTGAGCGTCCAGGATCTGATCCGCGAGCGATACCGCGGCATCCGCCCGGCACCCGGCTATCCCGCCTTCCCCGACCACACGGAAAAGCGCACGCTGTTTGAACTGTTGCGCGCGGAAGAGAATACCGGCATTCAACTGACCGAGAATTTCGCCATGTGGCCCGGCGCCTCCGTGTGCGGGCTTTACTTCTCGCATCCCGAGGCGAAGTATTTCGCGGTCGGCAAAATCGATCGCGATCAGGTGCGGGATTACCAGTTGCGCAAAGGCCTGGACCTCACCACGGTCGAACGCTGGCTGGGGCCATACCTCGCCTATGCGCCGTGAGGCGCCACCCCGTTTTCGGTGCGCCGGGCTTCAGCCCGCCAATTGCGACCGTTGAGTCATAAAGCCCAGTCGGCAGCGGCCCGGATCAATTCTCAGTGCCCTCTGTGCCCCTGAAGATTTCACACGGAGATCACAGAGCCTCTCCGTGGCCTCTGTGTTGAGCCTGTTCCTGGGGCAGAGAACACTGAGGCCAGGCGCGAGACACCGGCACCGTACCCGAGAAATATTTGCTCGTTCCAACCTCGTTTTGCGAATACAATTCGTCTCGAAGTTGGCCTGTAGTCGCAGGCGCATAAGCCGGAGAGAGAATTTCGGATGGCGTCGCTGAAGAATGCTCCCGCAGAGATCGGTTCGTACCCGAAGGGTAATTCGCTTCTCGCCCTGGGCCGGAATCGCGAGGCCATCGCGGAGTACGATCGAATTCTCGCCGCCGATTCCCGCCACGCGGGGGCCTGGAACAACCGTGGCATCGCGCTGACGGGGCTTGGCCGTATCGATGCGGGAATCGAGTGTTTTGCGCGGTCCGTCCGTGCGGACGCGCGCGAAGCACGCGCGTGGTTCAATCGCGCCCTCTGCCTGCATTCGCTGGGGCGCTTCGTCGAAGCGGCGGATTGTTTCACGAGAGTTTTGGCGCTCGACCCGGGCGATGGCGAAGCCTGGATTGAAAAGGGCAACTCGCTCTTTCACGCAAGTCGTTACCAGGATTCCGTCGCCTGCTATGACGAAGGCCTCCGCCTCAATCCCCGATCATCGCGCGCCTGGATGAACCGGGGCGTGAGCCTGCACTGCCTGGGACGGCTCAAGGAGGCCATTACCTCCTACCATGCCGCCCTGAAGCTCGACCCGCGCGACTGGCGCGGCTGGTACAACAAGGGTTTATGCCTGCATCTTCTGCGCCAATATCAGGGCGCCATCGAGTGCTACGACTCGGCGCTGGAGCGGGGGGCGGAGGATGCGAGAATCTGGACGAATAAGGGCGCGAGCCTCCAGAGGCAGAGCCAGTTCGAGAAGGCCATCGACTGCTACGATCGCGCCTTGAAGGCCGACCCGACGGCGCTGGCCGCCTGGCACAATCGCGCCGATTGCCTCACCTGCCTGTATCGCTTTGAGGAAGCGCTGAGCACGCGCCACCGAGCGCTGCGGCTCGAGGCGGCCACCGGCCGCGCCTGGCTCAAGCCGCTTGCCAGCTCCGCGTGATTCATCCGGATAATTGGAGAACGTTACCATCCTGAGCGCAGCCCGTCCCCGGCAGGCAGCGGAGGGTCTTTTTTTCATTTTGCGCGGCAGGTTTTGCTTACGGAGTGACTCGCTGATTTTTGCGGGGGTCCTTGACGTTCTTCTCGACCTTCTTCAGCTCCTGAAACTGCGACAGCTCTTTCGCCGCATCTTCCTTACGGCCCTGCTTGACATAGGCACGGCTCAGAAGGTAGTGCGCCTCGGAATAGTTCCGGTCGGCCTGGATGCACTGGTTCAGGGCAGCCACGGCGTCGGCTTCGTGGTCTCGCGCGCTGTGAATTCGCGCCAGTAGACAAAGCGTTTCGCAGGATTGCGGATTGGCCTTCGCTGCCTTTTCCAGATAGGGAAGACTCTCGTCGAGTTTGTTTTGCCGATAGAGGAGCCGGCCAAGATAAAGATACGGTTGCTCGCCCTTGAAGCCCGAGCGCTCGGCAAGCTTGATCGCCTGGAGATAACATTCCACGGAAGCTTCTTCCTGGCCGAGCTCTTCCAGAGTCAACCCGAGAAACAGCCGGGCGGGAACGTAATCTGGCTTGAGCTCGACGGATTTCTCGAGCATGGGCTTGGCGGGCGGAAACCGGCTGTCCGTGTAATAAAGTGCGCCGAGATGAAAGAAGACCATGTAGTCGTTCGGCGCCAATGCGGCCGCCGATTTCAGTGCCTGCTCCGCGATGTCCGTGCGATTGATGAGTATCGCGTTGGAGGCGACCAGCTTGAAGGTTTCGGGGTCGCGCTGATTGAGCGCCAGCGCGCGTTCCAGGATCTTAAGCGATTCGCGATATTTTTGTTCGCGAAAAAGGATCTTCGCCTCGAGGAAAAGTGTTGGGTGAGTCTCGCCGCGCGTTGCGACTTCGTCGGCCAGGAGCACGCGCGCGCGGGCGAGATCCCCTGCATCGATCAAAGCATTGATCTCGCTTGAGCGGCTCTCGTCGCGGGTCGAAGAAGACGCTTGGCCTTGCGCCTCCTGCAAGGCGGCGACCCCGCTGAAGGCGGCCGGGACGTGGTTCGACGCCAGACAAGCGAAAAGGATGACGATCGCCGGTCGAGGCGCGGGGTTTGTCATGACTCGGCCCTATGTTACATTAAAACGCTGAGACCGGCACGCGCTCACGCAACTTCATGAAGATTCCCGGTGTCAAAACTGGCATTGGATTTTTAGCTGTGGCAGTCGTTGGTTCATCGCTGGCGACCACCGCCGAGCGCTCTCGCACCGCCGCGCATTACATTGACGACCACGAGGCCGCGAAAGTTCATTTTCGCTACCTCAATTCGCCGACCCCGAACAAATACCTGATCGAGACCATGGGCGGCGGCGTTGCCCTTCTCGACTACGACGGCGACGGCTGGCTGGATGTGTTCTTCGTGAACGGCGCGGCCCTTGGCAACCCCCAAGCTGACACACCACCGCCGGATAAGTCGCCGCCGGAATACTGGAATCGCCTCTTTCGCAATAATCGCGACGGAACCTTCAGCGACGTTACCGAAAAGGCTGGAGTGAAGGGCCACGGTTACGGGATGGGCGTGGCGTCCGCCGACTACGACAACGATGGGTTCCCGGACCTGTTCATCACCAACTACGGCGACTCAATCCTCTACCACAACAATGGCAATGGAACCTTCACGGATGTAACCGCCCAGGCCGGAATTCGGACCGAGGGCTGGAACATGAGCGCGGGATTTCTCGACTACGACAACGACGGATATCTCGATCTCTTCATTACGCGCTACCTGGAGTGGAATTTCGCCCTGGGCAAAATGGTCTGCGGTCCGAATATCCCCGGCGGGCGCGCCTATTGCCACCCCAACGAGTTCAAGGCGATCTCCAACTACCTCTTTCGCAACAACCACGATGGAACGTTCACCGACGTGAGCGAGCCAAGCGGAATCAAGGCCCATGCGGGATACGGCCTGGGGGTGTCATTCGGCGATTTCAATAACGATGGCTGGCCCGACATCTACGTCGCCAACGACGCATTCCCGCAATTCCTGTTTAAGAATAATGGCAATGGGACATTCAGCGAAGAGGCGGCCCTTGCGGGAGTAGGTTATACGGAGGATGGAAATACATTCTCAGGCATGGGAACTGATTTCGTGGACTTGGACAACGATGGATTCCTCGATATTCTGACCACGGCCCTGCCGTACGAATATTTTGCCTTCTTCCACAACAACGGCAACGGGACCTTCGAATACGCGAGTGTGACTTCCAATCTGGCGGAAATCACGCGTCAGTTTGGCGGCTGGGGCATCCACGCGTTCGATTTCGATGACGATGGCGGCAATGAAGTCTTCATCGCCACCAGCCACGTGATGGACAACATCGCCGTCACGCAGCCTCACCTTCATTACTTGCAGCCACCCCTGCTGCTCAAGTACCGGAACTCAAGGTTCGTCGACATCTCAAGCGAGGCAGGAAACGTCTTCCAGCAGCCCTGGGTGGCGAGGGGCGCGGCTTTCGGCGATCTCGACAACGATGGCGACATCGATATCGTGGTATCCGACTACGACGGGCCGGCTCATCTGCTCCGCAACCAGGGGGGAAATCAGCACCACTGGATTGAACTCGATCTGCAGGGAACCAAGAGCAACCGCGACGCAATCGGCGCCCGAGTGAAACTCACAACCGGCGAGGGAAGGGTCCAATATCGCACCGTCGGCACGACCGGAAGCTATGCGTCCTCAAACGATCGGCGGGTAGCTTTCGGCATTGGAACGGAGACTACGATCCGTGAAATCGCAATCCGCTGGCCGAGCGGGACTGATCAACGGATCGAAAATCCGGCACCGGGCCAGATACTGCGGGTCGTTGAGATGTCGCCTGCGCCACAGAGCAGTTCAGCCGAGATCCCCGTACTGACCGTCTCGGCCGGAAACCCCGCGCCGGGCCCCTTCGGGGTCGCGCGGCCCGTGGAGAGTGTCGAGGCGAGGAATCGGTATGATTCGGGGTTGTCACTGCTTCGGCAGGGAAGAATCGACGAGGCCGCCGAGGCATTTCGAGCTGCGATTCGTTCTGATGCTGACTTTGTCGACGCGCACTACGCTTTGGGAGTCGCCCTGAGCCGCATGGGGAAGGAACATCTTCCCGCGGCGGTCGATCAATTTCTTGAAGTCTTGCGCTTGAAGCCGGACCATGTGGACGCGCGGGTAGACCTCAGTTTCGTTCTCTCGCAGGAAGGCGACAGCACCGCGGCGGCGGCGCAGTTGGAGCGAGCCATCAAGGTCGCCCCTACGAATGCCGACCTCTACATTCTGCTTGGAAAGGCCCACTACGAGTCCAACGATTTCCCTAAAGCCATCGAGTCATTTCGCCGAGCTCTGGAGCTGAACCCGCGCCTGGGCGCAGCCCACTACGGCATCGGCCTGACGTATTCGAAGGAGCACGACTACCCTCACGCCATTCAGGAGTTCACTTCCGCGCTTCAACTGGATCCCGGCGATTCATATTCGCACTTAGAGCTGGGGAAGATTCTGCTCGATCAAGGCGACCCGGCCGAGGCGTCCAGGCAACTGAATGAGGCGATCCGCCTTCGTCCGAATTCCGCCGAAGCCCATCTGGAATTAGGAAGGCTCTATCGCCGACAGGATGATTCGGTTAGGGCGGAAACCGAATTCCGCGAAGCCCTGCGGTTACAACCCAACCTCATCGCTGCGACTTACAACCTCGTGTTGCTGCTCCAGTCGCAGGGCCGTAGGGCGGAAGCCGAGAAGTTGTCCGCGCAAGTTGAATCCGCGCAGCAGTCGAGGGTCGCGTTGGGGAGAGCCAATGCCTTGAACGCTGATGGGATCAAGTTCACCAATGAGGGGCACCTTCAAGACGCGTTGGTGGCCTTTCAAAGAGCCCTGGCCGCGGACCCCTCCTTCTTTATGGCAGCTTATAACCAGGGAATTGTTCTGGGGCGCCTGGGAAAAACCCAGCAGGCCATTGCGGCATTCCGCACCGCCATCCGCTTGCGGCCCGATTTTGTCATGGGACACTACGCGCTCGGACTCCTTCTGAAGTCCGTCGGCGATCCCTCGGCGGAGGAAGAACTCGCTAAAGCCCGGCTGCTCGAACAGTATGTCGCCCAGCCGCTGGGGCGCGACGTGCTGCGGCCCACCGAACTCAAGTAGAAATCACTTGCATTTTGCGTGTTTGCTCCCGGGGACGAATCCGCAATTCGCGGGGAAGATCACTCGGCGGTTTTGAACGCGTCGTAGAGCGCCTTGTCGCGAACCGTGGGCTGGTTCTTTCTTCCGGCGTTCAATCGATCGACGATCGCCTGCTCGTGCGCGACATCCTCGGAACGGCCAAGCTTTCCGTACACCCGCAGGAGGGTGATGTGCGCAGGTGGGAACTCCGGTTTGATCCGCGTGACTTCTTCCAGAATGGACGCCGACTTCTCATACTCATTTCGGGCCTGAGCGAGCAGGCCGATCTGATAGAGGATTTCGTAGTCGTTGGGTCGCGCCGAGATGGCCTTGTTCAGGAGAGCCGCCGCCTCGTCGAGCCGCCCCCTTTGACGGTAGAGCGACCCGAGCAGACTGACGGCGTTGCTATCGTCGGGATTGAGCGCCAACTCCTGCTCGCACATCTGGATGGAGAGATCCCACTTGAAATCGAAGAAGTAGGCAAAGGCGAGCTGGACGTGTACCTCGGGGAGTTTGGGATTGATCTCAAGCGCCCGCGTAAGTTCCTGGATCGCCCGCTTGTGATCCAGCCTCGCCAGATAATACGACCCGACGATCAAATGGGCTTCCGCCGAATCGACATCACGAAGTGACGTAACAATCGGCTCAGCCTTGTCCAATTGATTGACCCGGATGTAGGCGGAAGCGAGCGTATAGGCCACGCCCGGGTCCTGGGGATTGGCGCTCCGAACCGTTTCGAGCTGGGCGATTCCCTCCGGCAGGCGATTGAGCTTCAGCAGGCAAAGGCCGAGGAGGCTGCGCGCCAAAAGATTCGAGGGCTGGGCGTCCACGATCCTCACCAGCTCAACCTGCGCGGGGCCGAATTGACCCGCGCGCATCTGAGCGATGCCAAGGTTCAGACGGACAGCGTGTTGCGCGGGGTCAATCTTGAGGGCGTCCTCAAGACATTGGATCGCGCGGCCGGATTGGCCCAATTGGGAATAGACCAGCCCCAAATTCGAAAGGGCGTCTACACGCCGGGGCGCGAGCCGGAGAGCTGTCTCATAAGCTTGGCGCGCCCCCTCCAGGTCGCCCTTCTGCTGCAACTCCACGCCACGATTGAACGCCAACTCGGCCCGACGATTCGCGGTCTGGCCGCCCGCCGGAATACATGTTCCCATCAAGGCGAGCACGACAACCGTCCATCGCCCACGAATTTTCACGGCGAGATTCACGCTCCCATTCTAGCAGGAATCTAGGGGCGCTTGATTCGCAGCGCGATGTCCACGGCATGTTTGGGAGTGGCGAATATCCGGTCTCCTCCGTGGTGAGTGAAGGTCTCGCTCTGCACTATCGCGCCGGTGGCGGGCTCGACCCAGTCGGCCTTGTACGTGCCACTCGGGAGGAAAATCTCCAGGTTTTCCTTGTAGTTTCCGGGTTGGACCTCGTAGGAGCTTGTCCCATCTTCCTTATATTTACTGTGATGATGGTAGAAAGCGTATTGCTTCCCCGTCTCGCTCACTCCACGGGAGAAAACTCCTGGCGGAATCCCGCTGACCACATAAGTTTTGTCGGGGCTCATCTTCAAGAAATCGAAGCTGTAGATAAACTCTCTCAGACCCTTCAGAGCGGTCAGAATCTGGTGATTGTCGGGAGTCTTTCCCGCGGGATTTTCCGCGGTGTAGTTTCCGTTCAGATGGTTAAAGCTCCCTCCGCCGCCTACGATGAATTCCCAGGCTTCGACGCGCGAATCGGCAACGGCATCTCCGCGATACCAGATCGGATACCAATCGGTTTCGTTGAACTCGATCGGCTTGCTGTGTGTGTATTCGAGTTCGAGGCCGCGCATGCCTCCCATCTGAAAACCCGCCTGCCATACATATTGCATCACCAGCACATTAACCTTCGGGGTGCCCGATAAGTCGAGCGGCCCGCCCACCGGGCCTTCCACCTGCACGGCAAGGAGATGCTTCTTGGGCAGGGCTTTCTCGGTTTCGACCACCACGTCCGCCAGGTGGCTCACCCACGCTCCAGCCTCGTCGAGCGGTGTGGGCGGATGGCCGATGTCCGGAGCCTCGTCGCAGATTTCCAGGATGACGTTGTCATAAGCGTTGACTTCCTGGGTGATTTTGCGGACATAGTCACTCTCGCGCCGCACCACATCCGGGTGTTTGAGTGTCTGGGCGTCCTGGTAAGGGCACTTCCCTTCTCCCTGGATATTGTTTTCGTAATACAACGGCGAGATAGGCCAGGTATCGGAATACTGCGCGTTGAAAAAGCAGATCTCCACCACGATGCCCCGCTCGCCCGCCTTGGTAATGAAATCCTTGAGGCGCTCGAAATACGCCGGATTCCATTTATCGAGGTCAAATTTGTTGCCGCCGTGCAAGTAGCCCGGCACGTCGGTCTGCTGCCACGGGAGTACCAGGGCTTGCGGCTTCGGACCGAGCGGATTGCCGTCGGCGAATTTCCCGATCGGCTCGAACATCGCGCCCGCGTAAATGCGCGTGTAGTTCATTCCGTAGGATTTCAACTCGTCGAAGTACCTGACGTAGTCGAAATCCTTGTTGATGACACCGCCATAGTGTTCGGCGGAGGTAATCAGGACGGTCGGTTGGCCGTTGAAGAGGTAATAGTGGGGATTGGCGGGGTGCAGCTTAATCGCTTCCGCGCGCCCGGAGCCCGGGGCGAAGATCAGAATGAATCCCAAGACGAAACCGAGAGGCCTCGACATCTCATTAATCTCCTTCCTGTTTGCCCGTAAAGCGTCAGATTCCTTTGATCCGCAAAGCGACATCCACGGAATGCCGGGGCGACGTGACGGTGTACTTCCCTCCCTTGTGGGTGATCGTCGAGGAGTTGATCGTTGAACCCGTCGCAGGATCCACCCAGTCAGCCCGGTAGTTTCCGGCGGGCAGATCGAGGACGAGGTTTTCGACATAGTTTCCTGGAATCGCGCGATACCCGTGCCCGCGGCCCATCACGACACTGTGGTGAAGGTAAAACGCATATTGCTTTCCGGGTTCACTGATCCCGCGGCACACCGCGCCAGGAGATGCGCCACCCACAACAAACTTCCTGTCCTGCCGCATCTTGACGAAATCGAAACCCTGGATGAAATCCTTCAGGATCTTGAGCCCGGCAAGGAGCTTGTGATTGTCGGGAGTATCCCCCCTGGGATTTTCAGCCGTAAACAGGCCATTCAACTGGTTGAAGCTCGCGCCGCCTCCCACCATGAATTCCCAGGCCTCAACGCGTGAATCCGCGATCTTGTCGTCCTCATAATCGAGCGGGTAGTAGTACGTTTCGTTCATCTCGATCGGCTTGTTATGTTGATACTCGAGGTCGAGCGCCTTGATGCCCCCCATCTGATCCATTCCGCCCGCCTGCACGTACTGGCCGACGATGACGGAGAGGTTAGGGCTTCCCGAAAAATCGATGGGCCCTCCGGCCGGACCCTCGACCTCCTGGGCGATCAGGTGTTTCTTGGGAAGATTCCTCTCCGCTTCGGCAGCGACTTCGATCAAGCGCCCGACCCAGGGCCCCGCTTCGTCAAAAGGCGTGAACAGCGCCGGCTCGTCGCAGATTTCCAGAATCACGTTGTCGAACTCATTGACCTCTTGCGTGATCTTCCGGACATAATCGGACTCGCGCTTCACCACATCCGGACACTTGAGCGTCTGCGCGTCGCGGAACGTACACTTGCCCTCTCCCTGAATATTGTTCTCGTGATAGAGGGGAGAGAGCGGCCAGGTGTCCGAGTACTGCGCGTTGAAGAAGCAAATCTCCACGATAATTCCGCGCTCTCCGGCCTTGATGATGAAATCCTTCAGGCGCGTGAAATACTCCGGGTCCCAGCGGTCGAGGTCGAATTTGTTTCCGCAAAAGAGATAACCCGGTTGAGAGCTCCGGGCCCACGGCACAATCAAACTCCACGGTCTCGGCCCCAGGGTGTTCCCGGGAAGGAATTTGCCTTGCGGCTCGAACATGGCGCCGGGATAAATGCGCGTGTAGTTGAGGCCGTACGACCTCAGCATGTCGAAGTAGGCCACGTAGTCGAAATCTTTGTTGATCATCGCCCCGTAATGTTCGGCGGAGGTGATCAGAATCGTCGGCTTTCCCTGGTAGATGAGGTAGTGCGGATTTTCCGGGTGGATTCGAATCGGTCCGCCCGGAGTTTCTGCCGGGTCTGCCGCGGCGGCGGGCGGAATGAACCCACTGAGAAATAACCAGCCCGCCGCCCAGAATATGACCGCCGCTAGACGATACCACCCGCCTGATTGACGTGAGGACTCGCGCATCTTCAATACCTCCAGAAGGATTCTCATTTCGCCTTCTGCAGCAGCAATGCCCAATCCATCCAGCCGGGGGGAGTGGGAATCTTCCACGACGACCCCTGAACCTGAGGCAGCGGAACAACTTCCCCGGTGGTCGCGCTGAACCATTTGGCGTTGTAGGTCCCCGGCTCGAGTTTGACCGTAATATCGCCGCATACGTCCTGGAACCCGAAGTGCTCCACATTGACGCAGTTCGGGCGGATCGGAATGTACACCGCATAGATCTCGCCGGGCTTGGCCAGGCAAAAAGCCGGCTTGTTGACCAGCTCGTCGTGCGGTTCGGTTTTCCACCACTCGAAGCTGGTGAAGAAATCCACCATGCGCTCGTAGCCCTTCAACATGACCATGGTGTCGTCGCCGCGCCCGTTGATCCAGCCGCCCCCCGAGTCGGGCCAGACGTTCGTACCACGGCGGCAACTCTCCCCCGCGGTACCGTAAGCGCCGGCCATGGCAATCTCCCACGCCATCTGGCGCAAGGTTTCCGCGGATTCCAGGGGCGGCGCGGGCGCCCAGTGCGGGTAGTGGTCTTCATACCCGTACTCTTCGTTCGTCTGCGGGATGATGCGGCCCGTTCTCTTCTGAATTTCACGCTCGTCGAGCATGAGGGCATGCTGCTTGCGCGTCCAGTTCTGGATGGAAGTAAACCCGAACCAGTCGGAGGCACGATCCTGATGCTGCCGATACACAGGGTGGCTGGAGGCAAGGTGCTTGTACGGGTCCCACCCCATGATGAGGGTCCCCGTCTCGTGCGCCCACTTCTCATCGCGGAAACTGTCGAGATCGTCTCCCAGGTCGTAGTTGAGGTTGGAGTAGGCGCTCAGGCGCGCGACCGCATAGCGGATGTACCGGTGCTCGTCTTCACTGCCGGCGGCTGCCTGGGCATGGTGGGTGGAGATGTCCAGGATCGCCGAGATGATCACGTCGCGTTCGCGGGCGTAACGCATCATCCGGTCCCACCTCTGCCAGTAAGGAATATTAAAGCGCGTGAAGTCGATTCCCGGGGAGTCGAGGTTTTCCGGCTTTTCGGCAGGCCAGGGCCGCAAGTAGGGGGAGAAATCGCCGCCCGGCATCACCGGTTCGCCCCACAGGGTTTCGGTGGCGCCGGAAATAAGCGCCCGGACGCGGTTGATCTTCATCCCATGCAGGCGGTCGATGATATTGTTGACGATGCGATCTTCCTTCCATCCCATCAGCCAGAAGGCCGTCGTGCCGTTAAAGAAGTAGTGCTCCCCCGTTCCCTCCCAGATGAAATGCCAGGGGTACTTGGGATCGACGCGGACAGGGCCGCGGCGGTGGCCGTCGGTAGCGCGAAAGCTGCCGGTATTCGTCTTGGTGTATGCCCCTTGCCGATACGTAATTGAATAGGCGTACTCGCCAGGCGCGGAGGGCATGAACCGGACGCGATAGACGCTGCCATCGGGGGAATCACAAAAGCCATCCACCGACAGCCGCTTGCTTTCGCCCGTTTTCCCGAACTGCGCTTCCACGGCGACGTCGGTGAACGGGTTCCTGGCGTCCGGGGAAGCCACGTTGATCGTGACCTCCACAAAATCGTAGGCCTCCACGTCGGAGGCGGACAGCGAGAAGCTGACGTTCGCCGGCGCGGCAAGGGCCGAGCCCACCGACACCGCCACCACCAGCCAGAGCGTCACGCAGAATCCCCAAAACGCCGGTTTCATCACTCTTAATCTCAGGAACATTGTTTGGCTCCTTTTACTGAATCGTTTGCGCCCCGGGCCTTCACGGATGCCTTGCCACTAGCTTTTGCGGAGAAAGAGCGCTGCCGCGCCCGGAAACGGCACAGCGAAATTAGGTTTACCGCCACCTTTCACGGTACCTCCCGGCGTGATCGTGCCTTCCACCGGGTGCACCCATTCCACAGTGAAAGGTCCGGGCGCCGAGGTCAGATCCAGAACGACTTCGTCTCCCTCGGGGAGGTAGACGATGTACTCCGTGCCCGGATTGGCCAGGCAATATTTGGTGCTGGCGAGTTCATCGTGCGGGACCATCGCTGCCAGATCGACCCGTTTGGCGAGCGTGCGCGTGTTGCCGATCGCCCTCCGCACTGGCTCCCAGGTCCAATCATCGCGGCGATTTAGGTCGCGAGTCGGATACCCCGGCCGCGACGCCCAATTCACCTGCCCGCAGGGCCGGCCGGGAATCGCATCCCATGAGTCCATCAGCAGCGTGTTGTGACCGCGGACAAAGCACTTCCAGGCCCACGACGGCGTTCCGCCGTGGCCCCACAGGTGATCCGTGTCGCACACACTCACCTTCTTGCCATCCCAGGCGGGAGGATCGGTCTTCCAGAACGCCCCTGCGTCTGAGCCGATTGAAATCCACTCGGCGGGGCTGTTGCGCATGTCCTCGACGGTCTCGGCGTTCCAGCCGGTCAGTCCGACGGGGTGGACTTTTCCTTTCTTTCCCTCTTGCTCGTGCATGAAATTCACCACCCACCAATCCCAGTCCTTGTTCCCGCCCTCGTTGATGACCTCGTAGAGAACGTTGTCGAGGTCCGGGACCGTATCAATAATCTTCTGCATGTATTTACCCTGCACTTCGCGCACATCGGAGCGCTCCATGTCCACCATGCCGGTCCCGGACTTCTCCGCGTCGAAACCGTTGATGTTGTTGGCGCCGTTGTAAGGGTGCGCGACCCAGGGATCGCACGGCCCGCCATCTTTCTTCTCGCTGAAACTCTGGAAAAGCTGGATGGCGGCGTAAATGCCATGATCACGGGCGTAAGCAATCCGGCTATGCATGCGATCGAAATAGGCGGGATTGAATTTTGTGAGATCGAACTTGGGTAATCCATCCTTCGCCGTACCAGGGCCCGTGCGCAGGTAGGGCAGCGGGTCAACCAGCATCTTCTCGTCGGTCCAGGGCGCGTAGGCCGCCTGCATCCAGTGCCAGAAGCGCATGAAGTTGTGGTTGTGCTTCACCATCATGTCGATATAGGCGGGCCAGTCGAAACGCTGCAACGGCGCCACGCCGATGTCCTGAAAATTGGCCCAAGTGTGCGCGCCGGTCAGAAAGGTGGCCTTGCCGCTGGCATCGGCAAAATACCGGGGATTAACGGGATGCACGCGCAGCGGCCCCGTGGCGGGAGCAGGCTTGGAATCGTACCCGGGAACCCTCCCCGACGGCGCATGCTTACTTTCTGCGGCAGCCCGGGAAGAGAATACCGCGAACGCCGCACCTCCAGCCATGGTCTTGGTCAGAAACCCACGACGTTTCATAGTTACCTCCCGCATTAGCGGATTCAGCCCTTTTTGACGTAGAGGACCGCGGCGCCGCCGAACGGCGCGACGAACAACTGCTTGGCGCCACCGTTCGCGGTCCCGCCTCGAACGATATCTCCCTCAACCGGGCGCATCCATTCCACCGTCATCGCGCCGGTGGCCGCAGACAGATCCAGGGTCGCCTCGTCGCCCTCGGGCAGGTAGACGAGGTATTCCCACGGCGGATTCGCCAGACAAAATTCCGTTGACGCCAATTCATTGCGCGGCGTCATCGATGCCAGATTGATGCGTAGCGCGTAGGTGCGCGTATTGCCCATCGCCAGACGAACCGGCTCCCAGGTCCAGTGCTCGCCGCGGTTCACGTCGCGGTCGGGCGTGCCGGGGCGTGACAGCCAGTTTACGCTCCCACACGGCCGGCCCGGAAGCGGCGACCACGGGTCCATCAGCCACGTGTTGTGGCCGCGCAGGAAAGATTTCCAAGCCCACGCAGCAGTTCCTCCATGGCCCCAGAGATGGTCGGTATCGAGGATGCTCACTTTCTTTCCGTCCCAAGCGGGCGGGTTGGTTTTGAAGTGCCCGTCATTCCATCCCGCTCCGATCCAATCCGCGGGGCTCGCAAGCATCTCCGCCAGACTCTCTGCTCCTCCGCCGGACAGGCCAACGGGATGTTGTTTGCTTTTACCTTTTTCATAATCATGCACAAAGTCAACAATCCACCAATCCCAATCCCTCCGTCCGCCCTCGCCGACCGCCTCGAAGAGCACGTTGTCGAGGTCATTGACCGTGTCAACGACCTTGCGCATGTAAGCCGCTTGCATTGCACGGACCTCAGAGCGATCCAGGTCGACCGTCGAGGTGCCTGCCTTCTCTCCGTCGAAGCCGTTAATGTTGTTCCGCGCGTTGTAGGGATGGCCGGGCCAGGGATCGCACGGCCCGCCGCGCTTTTCGCTGGCTCCCGGAAGGAAGAGTTGGATATCAACGTAGATCCCCCGCTCGCCCGCTTCGACGGCCCTTGAACGGAGGCGCTCGAAGAACGCCTCGTTGAATTTGGTCAAATCGAATTTCGGCTTTCCGTCGAGCGCCGCGCCAGGGCCGGTTCGCTGGTAGGGGAGCGGGTCGAACTGGATCTTGTCTCCCGTCCAGGCGCCACCCTCGGCCTGTACCCAGATCCATAACTTTGTACAGTTGTGATTATGATCAGTCAACATATCCAAAAACTCATTCCAGGCGAACGGCCGTAAAGGAGGAATTCCCATATCCTGAAGGCCCGCCCAGGTTTGCGAACCGGTAAGGAACACCGGTTGCCCGCTGCCGTCGGTGAAGTAGCGAGGATTGGCGGGGTGAATTTTGAGCGGCCCCTTCGCCGGCGTGCGCGCAAAACCGCGACCGGGAATCTGCGGTCCGGGCGCGGCCGCCGCAAGCGAGTGCGACCGGCCGCCCCACGCATTGAAGCCTGCGGCTCCTGTTACGACTGCCCCAACCGGCATGGCGAGGAAATCTCTCCGGTTCAATGGTTGTTCTCTTGGGCGAACTTCGCCGCTGACACCGATCGCGGTCAACCACCTAATTTCGGGAGCGCAGTAAGAGCACCCAATCCTGCTCCTCAGGAGCGCGGAAAGTATTGGCCGACTCGGGCGTGGCAGCGCTCCGCTTGCCCGTGCGCGGGTCAAACCACTCCGATGTCAAACCGTCAGCCAGGATTCCGGGCCGCAATTTCAGTTCGCCGCCCTGGGGCAAGTAGACAACCGCAAGATCCCCGCGCTCCGAGCGCGACGCGGAAATGTGCGCCGCCGGGTTGCTTTCCCCGGGCTGTTCAGCCAGCAGATTGTCATCGGGGCGCAACGTCCACCAGGGAATCGAAGTGAAGAATTCTCCGAGGTATTTCATCTGCGTGCTGCCGGGAAACGAAAGGGCTTCGCGCCAGGTTTTGGCGACCCCCGTCGTGGGATGATCGGTCGGCGGCTCTCCGACCGCCGTGTGCCAGCTCCACACGCCATGCGCGCCGTAGGTGACCCCCGCGGTCGGCGCGGATAACAGGCTCCAGTAGATCGCCCGGCGGGTTTCAAAGGCGGTGTGCGGCAGGTTCGTTTTGTATCCGAGGTGCCCCTCGTACGGCGGCTCGATGTTGATGATAGGTCGCGGCGGGGGTTCGCGCCAATCCTCTGTCTGGGGACCCGAATGCTGGAAGCGCACGGTTTCCGCATCGTCCCCATGTCCGCTCTGATAGATCAGGAAGTCGAGCCATTTCTCATCCCGGAAACTATCCCACGGCCAGATCATCCCGGCCGGGTGTGTCGTCACCGGGGCGTGGGGCCGTCCACCGAAAGCGGCTCGCCCGATGCGCTTCCAGCGTGCTCCCATCGCTCCTTCGTAGTAAGAGTCGCCGGTCAGAATCCAAACGACGTGGTTCGCTCCGTAGCGCGCCTCGAGATAGCGCATCAGCCGGACAACTTCCTTTTCGGGGAGGGAGTTGCCGGAATCCACCGGACGCAGCCCCCAGGTCATTACGATCCCCGCGAGCAGTCCGTGCGCCGCGACCGAGTCCACGCGCGCATCGAGGCGCTGGTAGAACTTGGGATTGATGCGAATGGGGTCGGTCCCCGTAAAAGAGATTTCACCGTTCTCATCGGCGGGCATGCCGTTGCGCGGCGCGACGACATTGAAGTGCACCACCGTAAACTTCTTTGCGACGCGGTCGTTGAGGTAAACCTCCCAGTCATCCTTGTGGCTGAGGCCGGGGCCGTACCAGACCGAATCACCCAGCCAGAAGAATGGCGTGCCGTCGGCGTGCTCGAGATAGCGGCCGCTAGACGCGACGCGGACCGCGCCGTGACGGAAGAAGGGATTTTGCGAATCCTGGCGCTGGCAGGTGAATTCACCCGTCTGTCCGTCCAGACCCGCAACGACCGGCTGCGTGCGGGTCTGGAATGTCCACTTGCCTGCCTCGTCCGGCATGAAGCGGACACGCCAGGTTTTGCCGCCATCCCAGAAACCCAGGACCTCGTGCGATCTTCCCGCGGGGGACTGGAATTGAATTCGGAATTCCGTTTCGGGCGCGGCATCGGCCTGCGCGCTGAACGACTTCTCGAACCTCCCCCAGAGCGGCACGGTTTGCGCGTCTATCCCAGCGGGAAAAACCAGAAACAGCGCAGCAAGAAGGAATTTTTTCATGAAAAGATTTCCTCTTCGGATTACCAGAATGCTGAAAAACTCCGTTCGGGCCTCCCACCGCAGAGACGCAGAGAACGCAGAGAAACCGCGGAGACTAAAGGCAACGAAATTGCCCGATCCCCTCTGATCCGGCTCGGCGACCTCTGCGTCTCGGCGGTGGAGAAACACTCTGTTCCCTTTGCTCCTCGAAAAGCCTCAACCCACCGCAGAGACGCACAGAACGCAGAGAAACCGCGGAGTCGTGCTGTCTCCGCCCCGGGCGGATTTTGCCGCCACGGGAACGCCCTTCGTGACATCGAACCATTCGACCGAATACTCCCTGCCCGCGTCCGCCAGTTTGACGGAAAACTCGCCGCGGTCTCCCGCCTGAAAAACCAGATACTCCCTTCCGGGATCCGCCAGGCAGTAGCGCGTGCCGGATAGCTCGTCATGCGGGGTCATGGCCGCCAGATTGACGCGTTCCGAGAAGTGACGCGTCTGCCCCATTCCCTCGCGCGCGGAATCCTGCCAGGTTGGAGACGGAAGGTAATCCTCCATGAACAGGACATTCAGGCCGCGGCAGAAGCTCTTCCAGACCCAGGCAGCATCGCCACAAACGTGGCCGCACAGGTGATCGGTGTCGTTGACGATGACCTTGCCGCGATATTCGCTCGACGGATCGTCCCGGTAATTCTCGCGCGCGTCGCCCGGGTTGGGCGAGATCCAGTCCGCCGGGCTGTTGAAGACCGCGGCGTTGCTGCCCCGGCTGTATTGCACGGTCATGCCGACGGGGTGCTGTTTAGGTTTCGCGGATTCGTAATTCTTGACATATCTGATTACATAATATTGCCAGTCGGTCGAGTCGCCGCCCGCCTCGTTGCAGACCTCGTAGAGCACGTTGTCGAGGTCGTTGACCGTGTCGATGACCTTGCGGAGGTATGCCTCCTGCAGCGCCAGGACCTTCTTCCCCATCGACGTCACCTGCAAGGTGTTGTAGTCGGTCCCCTTGCCGTTGCCGCTGGCGTCGGCGTCCACTCCCTGAATGTTGTTGTTGCGGTTGAACGGATGGCACAGCCAGGCGTCGGTGAATTGCAGCTCCCATCCTTCGAAAAGCTGGATGGCGACGTAGATACCCCGCTCGCCCGCCGCGGTCATTCGCTTCCGCATGCGGTCGAAGTACTCCTGATTGAAGCGGGTCAAATCGAACTTAGGTTTTCCATCCGCGGCCGTCCCGGGGCCGCTGCGCACCCAGGGATGGGGTTGACAGAACTTCGTCAATTTCACCGGATGCTCGTCGGTCCACTTGGGCGTTTCCCAGCGCCAGAGGCGGAAGAAGTTGTGGTGGTGTTTCGTAAGAAATTCGACGTAGCCGTCAAAGTCGAAAGCGGGAGGCGGGTCACTCGTCTCCCACAAGCGGTGGCCGTTGTCCTGAAAGTTGTGCCAGGTGTGCGTTCCGGCGAGGTAAATGGCCTTGCCCGAGCCGTCGGTGAAATAGCGCGGATTGGAGGCAAGGACGCGCAACGGCCCCCGAGCTGGCGTGGGGACTTCTGCATTCGCGCCAGATGCAGATGCAATGCCGCCTCCAACTCCGCGGAGGCCCGAAGCGCAGGCCCATACTGCCGCGCCGGACGAGCTTTCCAGAAACATTCGGCGGTTCACTGAGGATCCTTATTGATCCTTGATTTCCTGTGGGCTTTCGCCTCCGGTCAGGGGCGTTCGTTCCGTCCCGCGGGACGCGCCCGGCGCGATCGCGGCTACTCGAGCTCGGTCGGAAGATTCTTTGTCCGATCTTCAAGCACGAGGAGCCAATCGTTGTGATCGCCGTTCGAGGGCGGGACGAACTCCCGAATGCCCTTGTTTGTGTACTCACCAATCGCAGACCAGGTTCCCTCGCGCGGGTCGTACCAGTGCGCCTTGAGACGGCTGGCCGTGAGCTTATCCATGTGAATCCCCACGCGGTTGCCGAAGGGCAGATAAGCCACCAGGAAACTTCCGTCGCTGGCGCGCGCCGCCTGAATGTGGTCCTCCCCCGCGCCCTGCCCCATGGCGACGACGGACTGGTCGGGAACCAGCTTCCACCACGGGCGCAGTTCGAAGAACTTCCGGACCAGGCCCATATCGTAAGCGCCTTCCATGTCCATCGCCTTGCGCCAGTGCGTGGTACCGCGCAAGGGGATGAAGGGAAACGGATGGTTGGCATTGGGTGGGGGATTGTCGGCATCCCAGAACTGCCAGATGTTGTTGTTGCCGTACCCGTGCCCCGCCGCGCCCGCCAGCATGTTCCAATAGGCCGCCTCGCGTTCCTGGTGCGCGTCCATTCGCTTGCCGACTATGCCCCCCACATCGGGGTGGTCTTCATACCGCGCTTCCATGTCGATGGTCGGCTTCACAGGTTTAAGATTATAATCGTGGGTAATAAATTCGTAGTTGAGGGTGCCCCAGCGGTGCCCGGACTGGATCATATTGAAGTCCAGCCAGTCATCGTTGTGGAACCAGAACGAAGAGGAATAATTCGTGACGCCCGGGCTCGGGCCCCCGCCGTGATAGGACACGAGCTGCGTTCCCTGGCATCCCTCTTTGAGGCCTTTGGCCATCGCGGTCCACACCGCTTCATCTTCGAGCGCGGACCGATCGCCGCCCAGCAACCAGATGACCGCGTTATCCTTGTAGCGCGCCGCCAGGAGCTTGCCGAACGTAAACGCATTCGAAGGGTTGAAGACCTGCTCGTTGGTGCGCGTCTGCCGCACGTGCTCACCGTAGCTCACCACGATCCCCATGACCATCCCGAGCTCGTTGGCCCGATTCACAATGTAGTCAACATTCTTGAAGAAGGGCTCGTTGAATTTTGTGGGGTCCCGATCAAGAACTGTTTGATCGCCATAAACATTCGGCCAGGTGAGCCCGCGGAGAAGATACGCCTGGATGACCGTGAAACCCTTGGCAGCGCGGTTCTGGAGATATTCGTCCGCCTCTTCGCGTTTCAAGCGTTTGAAAAGCGTCCAGGCCGTATCGCCGAGATAGAGGAACGGCTTGCCGTCCTGATTGACGAGATATCTTCCGTCCGTGCTCACTTTCAGTTTCATGCCCTTGACCGACGGACCGGCGGCCCCCTCGCCTGATTGGAGCGCCACGGCCAGCGAGGCCATAACAACAAGTAGCATCGCGGCCCGCAGCCAGCCGGCCGTGCGTTGCGAATGATGACGAGTCATATCCCCTCCTTTGGGCGTTCAAATCCGGCGAGGGTCGGTGCACCAGGGGTTTCCGAATTGTTCTGCGCCGCCTAACGCGGCGACACGAGAATCTTGACGTGCTTGCCTTTTTCGTTCAAGAGAGCGCGCAGGCCCTTCTCGACCAGCTCGTCCAGGCGGATTTGCGCGGTGATGAAACTCTCTCCCTTGAAGCGCGGGTCGGTCATGATGCGAATCGATTCATCGTAATAACCATAGCCGCTCATGCTGCCGGTAACGGTCTTTTCGCGAAAGACGATGTCGAACAGGTCGAGCGGCGCGGGCTTGGCGAAAACCCCCATCAGCACCAGGCGCCCGCGCGTGCGCGTTAATTGCGCGGCAAGGTGCGCGCCGTCGGGCGTTCCGGCGGCCTCGACCACGACGTCGAACCCATCGCCGTTGGTCAGTTGCCGCGCGCGCTTGAGCGGGTCCTGAGCCGAGATATCGATCACTTCCGTGGCGCCGCCCCGTCGCGCGAGTTCGAGCCGGCGGCCGGGCCGTCCCACAACGACCACTTGCTTGGCGCCGCGAATCACCGCGGCCTTCATCAACATCAAGCCAATCGGCCCGGGGCCGACGATCCCGACGTTGTCTGCAGGACCGATGTTAGCCAGCATCAGCGGCCGCGCCGTCGAGGAAAACGGCTCGACCATGGCGGCAACTTCATCGGAGAGCGCCTCGGGAAGGTGGTAGCACTGGTAGGCGTTGAGATTGAGACGCTCGGCGAGCGCGCCGCCTGTCCACGAAGTCCCCATGAAGGCAACCTTGTCGCACTGAGCCATGGAATTCGATTTGCACCAGCGGCATTCCAGGCAGCCGACAATCGGGCAGCCGGCGACGCGGTCGCCTACGGCGAAGCCCGTCACTCCTTCGCCCAGCGCCACAATTCGCCCCGACATTTCGTGGCCGCAGACGACCGGCGCGCGCACGCCGGTCAAGGGATGCGGCGCGTCCACAGGAATGTAGATCGGCCCGCTGAGGTATTCGTGCAGGTCGGTGCCGCAGATCCCGCACCAGGCAACCTCGACTTGCACCTGGCCGGGAGGAGGCGGAGGAGGGTCGGCGACTTCCTGAATTCGAACATCCTGGCGGCCGTGCCAAACCGCGGCTTTCATTGCGGCTCCCTTTTACTCGACCGGGGCCAACTGACTCCTAGAACGAAATGAAAAGGATCCTTCGCCCGCCGCGGCGGGCTCAGGATGACAAGCACAGTCTCTCATTTCGCTCGGTGACACCCCGAAACATGAAAATGCCCCTCACCCGTCCCGATGAACTGCATCGGGACACCCTCTCCCCGTGGGAGAGGGCCGCCATCCAACGTGCGATTCTTACCCTCTCCTGGGGGGAGAGGGTGGCGAGCCCGCCCCGGCGGGCGAGCCGGGTGAGGGTGTCGGCTCGACCTTTCGGAGCAGAGGAGTTGCTCCGAATAGTTCCAGACAAGAAAAAGCCGGGCCGCCGAAGCGGCCCGGCGTGAGGTTTCTCCAGCGTCGATCAAAAATCCAGCCGAACCGAAAGTTGGATTACTCGCGGCTGGCGCGAGCCAGTGACCTGACCGAAGGTGTTGTTAACCTGCGGGAACCCAGCGGTCGTGTCATCAAAGAGCGCAAACGTGTCGATTGACGAAAACTGCGTGTGGTTCCACGCGTTGTAGAACTCGAACCGGAACTGTAGCGACCGGGTCTCACTCTTCAGCGGGAATTTCTTCATCAGAGTGATATCCCAGTTGTTCTGTCCCGGCCCGCGCACGGGGAAGATCGGAGCGTTTCCGGGATCGACAATCGGGTTGTTGGGGTCTGTCAGGTCCGGAACGGCGGGCATGGCAAACGCCTCGGTGTTGAACCAACGGTCGAAGGTGCGGGCTCCGTGGGAAAGTTGTGGCCGCGCGACGACATCAACTCGGGTGCCGTCACCTCCGCCACTTAGGTCAAGGCCGCTGATCGTGCCGATACCGATGCCCTGAGGAAGCCCGCTGGCCATTGTCGCGACTCCGGAAACCTGCCAGTTGTCGAGGATGCTTCCGACGACCAGCTTGGAGGTGGAGCCGTCCACCAGATTGCTGGGTTTGGGCAAATCCCAAACATAGTTGAAGATGAACATGTGCGTCTGGTCGAAGTTAGCCGGCCCGTAGTTCCAAATCCGCCACGGCCGGAACGCCGCGATGCTGTCTCCTTCGCTGCTGCCGGTATTCAGTGTGTGCGACCACGTGTAGGAAATACCGAACGACAGCCCCTTGGTGAATCGGCGGTTGATGGCTGTTTGCAGGGCGTTGTAGTTGCTGATCCCCGAATTCATCAACATCCCGATTCCCTCATAGCCCGGAATCCGCCGGTAGAAGGTTGCCGGAAGGGCGCTCCCGGTTGTCGGGTCTTGATTGGCCGGGAGGAAACGTGCGCCGTAAGGGATGGCATTTTGGTCTTGACCCTGGATCAGATGCCGTCCGACGTTGCCCACATAGGAGACGTCCACAATGGTATTGAAACCAACATCGCGCTGAATGCCGAGACTGTACCGGTAAACGCTGGGAACGTGATCATCCAACTCGATGGCGCTCGACCCGCCCGGGAAGAGCAATCCCGACCGGCTGAGGAGCGTATCCATAGTTCCGTAGTAGATGTTGGGATGGAGCTGAACTGGAGGATTCGTGACCATGCTCCACGTGTAGGTCCCATAGGAAGGAGTTGCTTCCTTCATGACCGCGAAGCCGCCCCGGATGGCCGTCTTCCCGTTCCCAAAGGGGTCGTAGGAGAAGCCGAACCTCGGGGATACCTGCACGGGTTGTTGCTTTCGGAAGCCCGCCGGATAGCTCGAATCGGAACTCAGCACCATGCCGGGGAAGCTCATCGGACCGGTATATGCGCCGATAAACACCTCAGGCTGGGTGCAGTCCACGGTCGGATTTGCCACACAAGCGGCATTCGTAGGATCGACCGCCCTTCGGCTGCCGCCCACGTCCACGGGGAAGTAAAGCGGTGGCACTTGGGTAGGATCGTATCGACTCTCAACGAATTCCGCGCCCAGCCCTTTGTTGACCTTCCAAGGCGTGAACCAGGCGAATCTTGCCCCGTACGTGAGAGTTAGTTTGGGGGTCACTTTATAGGTATCCTGGGCAAACCACTCCAAGACCTTGTTCGCCATCAGGTAGAACTTCCGGCTGTCGGATTCGCTATAGGACGTGAACGTGCCCAATGCCGCATTGGCAAACGCAAAGCCCGTGTTAAACGGATTGTTCGGATCGTCGTGCGAGAAATTAAAGCATCCGTTGAAACAACCGGCGTGAGGGCCGTCCGTCGCCCAGCTGCGCTCGAAATAGACTCCGAACTTGAAGGTGTGCGAGCCGCGAATCCAGCTCAGATTGTCGGCAAAATTGAATCGCGGATACCCCTGGTTGTCCGGGAAACGATCCTCGGTATTGAGATAGGCTCCGTTCGGGACACCATCGAAATAGGCTTGGGGAAGAATATCGTTGGTGTTGGCTCCCGGATAGAGTTGGCCGAGGGTGAATCCCAACGTGGACCGCTTGATGGGGTCAAAGTAGTTTGCTGCAGTGCGCCCGAAGAGGTTAGTTGCGGGGCTCAACTCTTTCTCCCCCACCATCCCGATATTGAATTCGTTGACGATGGTCGGGCTGACGATCCGTGTCCAGGCAACCTGGACGGTGTCCGTCGTTTCAGCATAGTGGTGCTTGAAGATGGGGAGATCATCGGCGAAACCGAGAACTCGACAACCGTAGGCGCGCGTGTCCACCCACCAGCGCCGCCCGCTGACGACGAAGGTGTCCTTGGTCGACGGGTGATAATCGAGTTTCAGAGCCTGCAGTAATCTGGGGATTTCGCAGATGTCCCGCCACTCGTAGTTGAACGGCTGGAAGGGATCGCTCCGGTTCGGCAAAGGCATCACGTTCATCAGAACCTGGCCCTGCGAGTTGAGACGTGCCTGGGGGATGACGTTGTTGACAATCGGATTCGGGTTTGCCGGATCGGGGTCAACCAGTTGCACGGGGATGGGTTGACCTGTGTTCTCGTCCACCGTCCCCTGGAAGATGCTTTGTGAAAAGTCGCCGGCGCGCTCGAGGGCGGTCGGAACCGTCACCGTAGTGATCCCCTGCGGCTGCTTGACCCGCCAGTTCTCCTGCGAGTAGAAGAAGAACAACTTCTCGCGGTTGGAGTTGAACTTGTTGGGGATGTAAACGGGCCCGCCCACGGCAAAGCCGAAGGTTCCGAAGCGGTAGACGGATTTTTCGATCCCGTCGCGGTTATTGAAGAAGTCGTTGGCGTTGAACATCTCATGGCGCTTGTAGCCGTAAACCGTGCCGTGGAAATCCCGGGTGCCGGACTTGGTGATGACGGCAATCGTCGAGCCGGGGTTGCGGCCGTAATCAGCAGTGTAATTGTTGGACACGATCTTCACTTCCGCCACGGCGTCAATGCTGGTGGCGGCCATGAAGAGCCCCGGGAAGTCAGGGTTGGAGCCCACCTGTCCGTCCACCGTCACGGTGTTCCAGAAGAGGCGCGCCCCGCCGACCGCGGGCGTAAAGCTTCCGAACTGCCCGCCGTTAGCTCCTGTGCCAGCCGGGTCGTTGTCGGAAATTTCTCCCCAGGGGACGACGGTGAGCGTGGAGACTCCGGGCAGCACTCGCAACAGTTGCATCACATCGCGGCCCTTGACGCCCAGGTTGTCCACCTGGATGTTGGAGAGCAGTCCCACGGCGTCGGCGCTTTCAGTGTTGACCACTTCGCCCTGGGCCTGGACCTCCACCGTTTGTGTGACCTGTCCGATCGACAGGGGCAAATCCCCCAAGGCGACGCGCTGGTTGGCCGTCAGGGCGATGCCCTTCCGCTCCGAGGCCTGGAAACCGGCCTTCTCCACCTTGACGGAGTATTGGCCGGGGGGCAAGGCCGTGATGACGAACTCGCCATTCGAGCCGCTCTCCGCGGTCCGAGCTGCCCCGGTGCCCTCATTGGTGACGGTAACTGTGGCTCCCGGCACGACGGCGCCGGAGGCGTCCGTCACCGTCCCGCTCATTTCTCCGGTGATGATCTGTGCAGGCGCGCGCCCGCAAATCAGGGCAAGCCCCAAGAACACCGCGAGGTAGTAAATTCCCTTGTTGCACTTTGCTGACATCGGCAATGACCTCCTCCAGCGAATGCTGACTACCAGTCGTCCCGACCCCCACCCTACGCTTGGAAAGTTGAGAACCTAAGCACCCTACTCTGTTTCTGCGGAGTTTATAATTGTTCGTTCGCGGCGTTTCTATAAGGATTGAGAAAACTTTTCTTGCAAAAATAGCATGTATCGGAAGTAAACCCCGGAGACCACGGCTTGCCTTGAAGAGCATGAGTTGAAGCGGGAGGATTTGACCGAAGGACGACTTTCTGCTAATTTTCCAAGGAAAGTGAGGGGTGTTGGGTTCGTGGGAAAGGGGGATGCCGTGCGCTTCGCATCCAAAATGCGCTGGCAGAATACTCACGCAATAATTGCACCCCAAATCCGCGCCGATGGGGTGCATGTCTGGCCTTTTGACCGTTCCCTGCCTATCGCGGTGACGTTCCAGGTGTTCGGCGAAGGTCAGCCCGTCCGCATGAACCGGCACGACTACTTCGAGATCGCCTACGTGCTGAACGGCGAAGTGCACTGCCAGGTGGGCGACCGGGCTCTGCGCCTCCGCGAGGGCGAGTTGATTGTCATCGGCTCATCCCTCTACCATCGCATGTGGCGCGAAACACGCGCCCATCCTCGCCTTGCCACGCTCTTCTTCATGCCCGAGATCATTTGCGAGGCCGGGACGAACGGAGAGCAGGCGGAATTTCTTTTGCCTTTCTACTTGCAGGGAGCGAAGTTCCCGCACATCGTGCCCGCTCGTACGGGAATTCCCGCCGAAGTTTTCAAGCTGATTCAGCGGATTCACGCCACGCTGCCGGCGCAAACCACCCGGGCACGCCTGTCGGTACGTACCTACCTCAAGATGGTTCTGATTCTGCTTGTGAATTATTACTCGCCCTATCTGGGCCCGCGTCAGGTGGGGGACCGGAAGCAGGAAGCGACCCGGCGCATCGCTCCCCTTTTTGAGTTTCTGGAACTGCACTATAACGAGATGTTGAGCGTCGAAGACGCAGCGGCGCTACTGGAAATCAGCAAGCCGCATTTCATGCGCCTCTTCAAGCAGGTCACGGGTCAGTCGTTTATTTCCTACCTTAACCACTTCCGCATTGCCAAGGCGCAGGCCATACTTGCCACCTCCGACAAGCCCATCGCCCAACTCTGCCAGGAAGTAGGATTCTGCGATCAGAGTTATTTCGGCTCGGTGTTTCGAAAAACCGTCCACGTGACTCCTCTGGAATACCGGCGACGTTTCGGAAGCGCGACCACGGACACCCACCTCCAACGCACGGTGCCACTACCGGCGGGGGCCGCAGCCCTGGTCAAAAATTAGCGGGCGGTATGAGGAAGCTGCCCCGCAAGCCGCGGTCCGGAGCGGACTCGCGCGCGCGGCACAGGCCGGAGTTCCGCAGACGCTGACCGTACGGGCGTTATGCTGCCGCCGCGTTTTCTGCCGGAGTCAACACGATCGTCTTGCCGCTGCGCGCCGAGTCGTACGCGGCCGAAGTCAGGATAATCGTCTTGAGATTGTCATCGCCCGTGTTTTCCGCCGGCCCCTCGCCCTTCAGCGCCTGGAGCAGATTGCCGATACAGGGGACAATACTCGAATGGACGACCATGTAGTCCGGGTCCGCCCACTTGAAATTGGGAGGCGGACAGCGCCGGACGAGAGTTCCTTCCTGGGTGGTGACGCGAATCCCGTAATCGGGCGCCAGCTCCGCTGAACCCTTGTCGCCTTCCACGAAAATGAACGTCTCCGGGAAACGCTCGTGCTCGAGATAATTCTCGGCGTAGCCCAACTCGCAGGTCACCGTTGTCTTGCCGCCCATGTGCATCATGACGGTCGCAACGTCCTCGCCTTTGATGTCGGGATGGACCTTGTGCACCTGGCAGTAGAGCCGGTCGGCTTCGCCGAACATAAACCGCGCCACGTCGAGGATGTGCGTCCCCATGTCCCAGAGGATGAATTCCTCCCAATCTTTCAGTGCCGGCTCATTGATGAAGACCGGGAAACCCGAGACCATGGTCAACCGCGCGCGGAACGGCGTTCCGATCGTGCCTGCATCAAGAATCTTCTTGAAAGCTCGGATCGGATGCTGCCAGCGCCAGTTCTCGTGGATGTAGAGAGGAACATCGGCCTCGCGGCACGTCTTCACCATTTGCCGCGCTACTTCGAGCGAAGGTCCCATCGGCTTCTGGCAAATGATGGGCAGCTTATGCCGCGCCACCATCTGGGTAAATCGCTGGTGGCTGAAAACATCGGTGCAGATGTCAACGAAATCCAGCTTCTCCTTGGCCAGAAGCTCTTCCGCGTCGCCATAAACGGCCGGAACCCCGAACTCCCTGGCAAGCTTCTCCGCCTTGGAGACCGTGCGGTTGTAAAGGGCAACGCACTTCGCCCCCGGAAACTCATACCACGCTGCAAGCTGAAAGCGCGCCCAGAAATGCGCGCCAAACATCGCGAAACGCAACTCGGCCATGTGTTCCCCTCCTGAATGTCAGACTCGGACCGGTCCCACGGGCAGGCCCGGCCGGATGGCTGGACTTGTGGATCGATGATGTCGCAAGGATTCTCGAATGCCGGCAAGGCCCCGCTTGGAGCATGACCCTCAACTCTCCGGTTCTTCATAACCGAATGTGGGGGGCGTATTCTATAAGGATTCTGGACGGGTTTTGTTGAAAGAATATCACCGCCGAACGCGGGCGGATTGGATCCGCGCGCCCCGGCGACGAAAGATTTCCGTCTTCCGGCCAAAATAGAATTTCTTGACGGCGAAGGAGACCTACCACTATACTCCCGCGAATTTTCAAACGAGGATTTTTCCGGAGAAAGCGGACGCGCATGCGCATGAAGAAGAAAAGCAAACACTCCTCTCTCGTCCCCAACCGTTTTCAAAATCAGGTCGCCCTGGTGGTGGGAGGCGCCCACGGAATCGGTAAGGCCATCGCCGCGCGGCTGGCCCGCGAAGGCGCGCAACTGGTGATCGCCGATATGGACCTCCCTGCGGCTCGGCGCACGGCGCGGGAAATCGCCGCGGAGGGTGGGAACGTCCGCACGTTTGGCTGCGATGTGCGCAGCGAAGCCCAGGTAAACCGCATGGTGGCGAAGGTTATCCGCGCCTGCGGGCGCATCGACGTGCTGATGCAGATTGCCGGCGTCGCCAAGCCCGCGCCCTTCCTGAAGACCACCACCAAGCTCTTCAATTGGATCATTGATACGAATGTCAGAGGGTCGTTCTTCGTGGCCCGCGCCGTCATCCCTCACATGATCAAACAGCGGCGCGGCAAGATGGTTTTCATGGCATCGACGAACAGCTGGGACGCCGAGGCGGAGCTCGCGGCTTACAATATTTCCAAGGCCGGCGTTTTTCTTCTCTCCAAGACCCTGGCGCGCGAATTCGGCCACTACGGAATCTATTCCAACGCCCTGGGGCCCGGCTTCATTCGCACCCGGCTGTCGGAGTGGGTCTTGACCTATCCGGGCTTCAAGGAGAAGTACGAGACCATCATCCCGCTGGGAAGAATTGGCGAGCCCGAGGACATCACCGGCCCCGCGACCTTCCTCGCCTCGCGCGATTCCGATTACGTGAACGGAGTCCTGCTGTTCGTGGATGGGGGGCAACTCGCCTAAGGGAGCCGCTCAACATCTCCCCGGAGGTGGAACCCAGGGCGGCGCAAGCCGGCTGTTGGCCGCTGCCACCCCTCACACTCTCCGGGACGCGTAACCAGGGCGCCTGAATCTTGCCGGCGAATTTCACTTACAGCCGCGGCCTCACAGGCTGGAATTATGGGCACGACCGACACCATTCACACCCCGAACGGCGCGGAAGTTCCCCGCCTGCGCCGGGTGCTTTCCGTCTGGGATCTGATTCTCTACGGCATCGTTGCCGTCACCCCCAGCGCGCCGGTGACGGTATTCGGCCTGGCGCTGGTGATGTCGAGGGGCCACGCCGTCGACACCATTCTCGTCGCCATGGTCGCGATGGTCTTTACGGGTTTCAGTTACGGCCGCATGGCGGCGCTCTACCCTTCGGCCGGATCCGCCTACACCTACGTCGGACGCGGGCTCAATCCCCACCTCGGCTTTCTGGCGGGCTGGGCGATGCTGCTCGATTACGTCGTCATACCGCTTTTCTGCGTGATTTACGGTTCGCTGGCCATCCAGCGCATGCTGCCCCACGTCCCCTACCTGGTCTGGACGTTCCTGCTGGCCGGCATCATGACCTACCTGAATCTGCGCGGCATCCGGTCCACCGCTCGAGCCAATCAGGTATTAATAAGTATCATGATGGTTGTTCTCATTACATTTATTGTTCAGGCGATGCGCTACACGGTCGGCCATGACGGTTTTGCGGGATTATTCAGCCTTCAGCCCTTCTACGACCCCCAGACGTTCAGCTTCACCTCACTGGCCCGGGCGACCTCCTTCGCCGCGCTAACCTACCTGGGCTTCGACAGCGTCACCACGCTCGCCGAGGACGTTCACAATCCCCGGCGCAACGTGATGCTGGCGACCGTCCTTGTCTGCGCCTTTACGGGAGTCTTCGGGGGATTGCTGGTTTACCTGTCCCAGATTGTCTGGCCCGATTATTCGACGTTCACTAATATTGAAACAGCCTTCATGGATGTCACGCGGCGCGTGGGAGGGGATCTCCTCTTCCAGGCCATGGCGCTGCTCCTCTTCGTCGCCAACATCGGCGCCGGGTTGACCGGGCAGGTCGGCGCGGCGCGCCTGCTTTTCGGCATGGGCCGCGACAACGTCCTCCCGCGCAAAATCTTCTCCTACCTCGACCCCAAGCGGAATACGCCTACCATCAACATCTGGGTGATCGGCATCCTGGCTTTCGTGGGCGCTCAGTTCATGAGTTATGAGCTCACCGCGGAAATCCTGAATTTCGGCGCCTTCCTGGGATTCATCGGCGTGAATGCAGCCACGTTCTGGCAGTTCTACATCGTCGGCCAGCCCGGACACAAAAAGAATTTCTTCCTCGACGCGGTCGTTCCCGGGCTGGGGTTCGTCTTCTGCCTGATTATCTGGGTAGGGCTGGGCACGCCCGCCAAAATCGCCGGTGGAATCTGGTTCGCGATCGGCCTGATCCACAGCGCCATCCGCACAAGGGGCTTCCGCAGGCGGCCCATCATGATCGATTTCAGCGAGTCAGCGTAGCCACAGCGCCACGACCATGCTTCATGGGCGGTGAGCCTAATGAAGAATGCGGCGGGTGGCTGATCCTATGCCGGGTCGGCGCCGCTCGTCGTTACCACCTCGAGCCATTTTGCCAGGTGAGTCCAGGTTTCCGGGGCGGCGGGAACCGCCGCGGAAATGCGGTGTCGCTGGCGGGCAAGCATTTTCCCCAGTATCTGCAAGTGGTCGCGCTCCACGTGCGTGCCTTCCGCAACAACCACGCGGACTCGCGCGTCGTTCCCTTGAAGATGCTTGAGGATTCCTGCCGCAAGCCGGCGGGCGGTCGAGCGGTCGAGCGCCCCCTCAAGCTTCACCAGTGTTTCATTGACAGCCCGTTCGATCTCCACCTGCAGCGAACCCCAGGCGCCCGAGCGCAGCGCCCACGGCGAGAGGCGATAGGCGCGCCGATGAAGGGACGGATGCTGGAAGCGGTCGTGCTTCAGAGTGAAGCGTGTCCACGTGGCCGCTGCCGGGGCCAGCGCGGAAAGGACCCGCTTTCCGAAACGCGGCGGCCCCAGCAACGACTCGATTTCGGCCTGCAATCGCGCCGTGGCCTCGGGCGTGGGCCCCATTTGGCGGGCCACGCGGAAGATCGGGTAAGCCTTGCGCACTTCCTCCGCCCAGCGCGCCGCCTTGGCCCGCAGGTAAGGTGAGTCGGAATCGTGATACCGCTTCCAGCCGTTCAGCCAGACTTCAACGGATCTCAGCACCGAGGGGCCCAGCGTGCGGAAGTCGGTATCGAAACACTCGCGTTGCAGCGCTTCGATTTCGCGCGGCGCCATGGTGGGATGCGTCACCATCGCCGAGAAGCCATCGCAGGCGTGGTAGTAGCGATCCGGATCATCAGACAAATCCCGATGCAGCCGGCCTTCCTTCATCACGCGCTCGTAGAAAGGCGTTCCGGGCGTCGGACCATAAATCAGGAATTGCGCGTAGGTGGGTTTCAGGGCCAGCAGGTCCGCCAGTTCGGCGCGCACGATGTCCGGGGTCTGATAGTCGAAACCCAGAATCATGGAAGACAGAACGGTGATGCCGTGCGACGTCAGTTCCGGAATCAATTCGTTGACGGGGCGGCCCTGCTGTTTGGCAAAGCCCGAGCGCTGGCCTTCGTATCCCACCCATACGCCGTCAATGCCCGTTTCCAGCAATTCGCGTGGAGTAAAGCGGCTGAGCGACTTCACCGAACCGAACGCGAAGATCGAAACCGGCCTCCCCCGCGACTGGATCAGTTCGCGCAGGCGGGCCGCGCGGTCCTTCACCACCAGAAAATCCTCGTCCATAATCGCCAGGCTCATCTTGGGGTCGATTTCCAGATAGCGCTCGACCACGCGGAAGACATCGTCGCCGGTGGGCAGCAGTCGAATGTGATGCCGCCGGAAAAAATGCGAGGTGCAGCAGAAATCGCACCCGTGGGGGCAACCCAATCCTCCGAAGATCATCCCCGTGCGCTGGACGGGAATCGAAAACAGTCGCAGCGTGGTGATGACGACGGGATGATCGTAGGGCAACGACCGCGCGGGTTCGCCCAGCAACCGGCGGAAATATCCCACGCCCTCTTCGCGGCAGACGAAATCTCCGTAGGGCGCAAGCGTCCGGTCGTCAAGGACGGTTCCGTACCCGCCCAGAACGATCCGCGCCTGCGGAGCGTGCTTCCGCACCAGCGCCGAGACTTGCTTCATCCGCTCGAACGTCGCCAGGACAAACGAAATCCCGACGAACTCCGGGCCCTTGCGGAGTTCGCGAATCAACTCGCGCTGCGATGGGTAGTGGAGAACCACGGTTGGAGCGTCCAGATTTTCGGCGAGGTAATCGAGCGCGAAGGTGAAGTTGACCGACCGCGGGCTGAAGATCCCCTGCGCGCGCGTGATCTGCCCGTACAACACCTCGTAACTGACGCTTGGCGCGTCGCCGTGGGCGGGACCCAAAGGCCGGCAGACGCTGGTGAGCAGAACCCGAGCCCGCCCGCGGAGTTGATTCGAAATGCTCTTCGCCCTCCGCTCGACTGGCGAAGCTTTTTTTGTTTGCGTCTCGAGGTGCATACTGTCCCTTCTGAATATTATTCCGGCAAAGAATTCTGCAGTTGAATAAGACTTGCTCTACTATGCGGTGGATTCCTGACCGGAAAGCTCGAAGGCCCGGGAATTGGATAGCGCCGCCATCGCAACGTAAGCGAGTGTAACGAGAAGTAGGAGAGAATCACAAGAGAAAAAAGGTCTGCCCCATCCCTGGTCTGGGACCTCTGAGACTATGGCCACGGACGGGCGGGTGGGCCACCTCATGGGAGTGCAACATGCGACACCTCCCCGGATCCATCCGGGCTGCCGCCATTCAGACCCGGACCCGGCGGTTTGCCCCTCCTCATCGCCCACTGCCGGTCGCTCGGCTCCCAGACTCCCGGGTGCCGTGCGCTCGTGAACCGCCTCGGGCATTATGCCGTCTTGACAAATGAGGACAACAGTGATAGTCTAGTTTAGTGCGAGAGGGCAAGGCGGGGGCGGGGGCAATGGTAAGATGCAAGGCAGTTGCAGCTGGCGCTTGACGCGCCTATATACGACAGACCCAAAGTTAGTAAGCGGTCGGAAATTCAACGAGTTGCATAAAATGTCCGAGAAAACGAACCCGCAGCGGTTAAACCGCTGGCATGCAATGAGATAGCATGGATTTTCACCGCGTTTTCGAGCCCGATTCGTCGTGCTTCGTCGCAATGCGTGGTTGTTGCAAATCGGTTGCGAATTCCGCCGGCCCCGCGGGGAGAGGCAACGGAGCTAGGCGCGCGCTCCGCTCCTTGATGAGCTGGAAATTACGGTGAGAGATGGGAAGTCGCGCAACGGAGATCCTCCTGGGTATCGACGTCGGCACGGGCGGCGCGCGCGCGGTCGCGGCCACCGCCGAGGGCGAGGTGCGCGCCGAGTCTCAGATTGCCATCGCGGATTCCCTCGCCGACGGCACGCGCCACGAACAGGACCCGCAGGAATGGTGGCCTGCCGCGAGCGCGGCGGTCCGAAGAACTCTGGAGACTCTCGGGGGCTCACGTGAGGATATCGTGGGCGTGGCGGTCACGTCCACGTCAGGGTCTCTGGTTCTCACGGATTCGCGTGGCCAACCCTTGCGGCCTGCGATTCTCTATGACGACGCCCGGGGAGCAGGAGAAGCGGCGGGACTGAACCAAAAGCTGTTGCCCGAGGACTCGCAGTTTAATCCGTCCTTCTCGCTGGTGAAGGCCCTCTGGGTGCGCCGCCACGAACCGGGAGTCTGGGAGAAAGCACGATGCCTTCTCCACCCGACCGACTGGTTGACTGCGAAGCTGAGCGGCGGGTTCGGAACGAGCGACGAATCGAACGCGCTCAAGCTCGGATACGACAGCCAGAATGGAACCTGGGGACGCGCGGTCGAACTGGCAGGGCTTCCCATTGAGATGCTGCCGCGGGTAGTGACGCCGGGCACGCAGGTGGGGGCAGTCTCAAAGGTCGCAAGCGAAGAAACGGGCTTGCCTGAAGGGGTTCCCGTCCTCGCGGGCGCGACGGACGGCATGGCGGGGCTGGTCGCATGCGGCGCCTCGGAACCCGGCAACGCAAATACCACTCTGGGCACAACGATTGTCTGGAAGATTCTTTCCGAGACCCGGCCGCGACTGGCGGCGGGAATGTATTGCCACCGCCACCCGGCCGGTTTATGGGCGCCCGGCGCCGCCAGCAACACCGGACCCGGGAGCCTTCGCGCCGAGGATGCAAATCACACGCCCGCGGACCTCGACCGACTGGCGGGCCCGCATCTTCCCTGCCCTAATGTGTGCTATCTGCTGCGGACGAAGGGCGAACGATTCCCCTTCGTTTCCTCAGACGCTGAGACTTTCTTTGAAGTCAAGCCCGCCGGCTCCGTGGAGTCGTGGGCCGCGCAACTGCAGTCACTCGCATTCGTCGAGCGCTGGGGATACGAGAGGCTTCAGGAAAGTGGCGTGATCGTTGGCAGTAAGATCTTCTCTACTGGAAGCGCCGCGGCGAGTGGGGTGCTTTCGCAAACCCGCGCCAATGTGATGGGTCGCGAGATCATCCAATGTCGTCATGCTTATTCGGCGTTCGGGGCGGCCATTCTCGCGGCTTCGACCATACTCTTCGGCGGCGACTTAAGAGCCGCCATTCGAGGGATGACGCACGCCGGCGTCTCCTACGCTCCCGACCCGGCGTTGAAGGGCCGCTACGACAGCCTTTACGGCGCTTTCCGGGACGCCTGCGCGCGGCGCGGCTATAGATGAGGGAATCTACCAGGCAGGAAACCGGGGCGAAGGTCATTTCGCCGCAGAGGGTTGACCCTCCACGAATTCCGTTATAGACCGCAAGATAATATGAAATGAGGTAGCGCCTGGGTCAGGATTACCCAGCGCGCGATCTCCCAGGCGGCTGGAACGGCCAACACGCGCGGGCATCTGCGCGGTGCTTTCGGCGCCTCGGCGCGCGCCTTCGCTGGCCCGCTTCAGTGCGGCTAACAGGTCCGGCGAAGGCTGGCCAGCCAGCGCCTCGTTCGCGGCATGGACCGCGTCCAGCAAGGTCTTGTCACCCGGCTTCGCTTTTCCCGCCGCGACCAGCGCGGTCTCCATCGCACCCAGCAGTGTGCGGAATTCTTCCGCGCCGATTTCCGGCTTCCCTTTCAGTGTGACGCCGGCGGCCATCAGCATCTTCCCCAGCAGAACACCGATCGCTCCGCCCGTTGAGCTCATAAAGGCCATTCCGGCTTCACGGAGGATCGCATCCATTCCCGCGCCATCCGCGAGGCCGCTCACCCTCTGGCGGATGGCCTGAAAGCCCAGGCGCATGGTGATGCCATGGTCGCCGTCACCGATTGCGGAGTCGAGTGAGGTCAGGTATGGCTCCTCGCGCTCCATGGCCGCGGCAACGTAAGCGAACATCTGTCGAAGGTCTGTTGCGTTGAGCATGTCGGAAGACATGTGACGCACTCTTGGGGAGAATCCGCCTCTGCACCGTTCAAGCCGTCTGCACGATGGCGGGCGATTCCGCGGGCGCGAGTAGCAATCGCTTCAACTCGGTGTCGAGTCGCAAAATCGTGAACGAGCACCCGGCCATGTCGAGCGAGGCGGCGAAGTTACCGACGTAGGTTCGTACAATGGTCAGGCCGGCGTCGCGCAGGCACCGACTGGCGGTGCGATACATGATGAATAGCTCGGAGAGCGGCGTCGCCCCAAGGCCGTTCACCAGGACGGCAACCTCATCGCCGCGTTGGGCCGGGAGGTCCGCCAGGATTCGCTTCATCATGTCGGCGGCAACCTCCTCGGCAGGAAGAATCGGGCCGCGTTGAACCCCCGGCTCGCCGTGCAATCCCATGCCGATTTCCATGTCGCTTTCAGAGATTTGAAAAATCGGCCGGCCGGAAGCCGGAATCACGCAGGACGTCAACGCCACGCCCATGCTGCGCATGTTGTCGTTGGCCTTCGCGGCCGCTGCCGTCACCTCGTCCAAGCTGGCCCTTTCCTCTGCCCGAGCACAAGCAATCTTGATGACAAAGAAATCGCCGGCGATTCCCCGCCGCTCGGCGCGCCTGTCGGGAGGCGCGGAAGCAACGTCGTCCGAAATGCGCACCGTCTCGACTCGGATGTCTTCCGCCGCGAGCATTTCCGCGGCCATGTCGAAATTGAGAACATCTCCGGCGTAGTTGCCGTATAGGAAAAGGATCCCCGCGCCGCCGTGGATGGCCTTGGATGTTTCGTAGATAGGGGGAGGAGGCGGCGAGGTGAAAATGTGTCCGGCAACACTTCCGTCCGCCCAGCCGGGACCGACGTAGCCTGCAAACATCGGGTCGTGGCCGCTCCCGCCACCCGTCAGCACGGCAACTTTTCCTGCGATCGGAGCGTCCCGCCGGACCACGGCCATCAAGCCCTCGAGCTTGCGCACGTACTGCGGATAAGCAAGCGCCAGGCCCTCAATTGCCTCCAGCGCCGCAGCATTCGGATCATTGATCAGCTTCTTCACAGTTTTGTGCTTCCCTTCAAATCGTTTGGCGAAGAACCGCCGACATCATTTTACCGCCGGCGCACTCACAAACTGTTTCAGATACGTGTAACTCTCGTCCAACTCTTCCAGGAGCTGTTCCTCTGGAAACTCGAACGGATGGATCAGTTCGGGGAAGAGATAAACCTCTTCGGCGTCCGATTGCTCGAGCGCCTCGACGACCTTGTCCATTTTGATCGCGCCCTTGGCGTTGTTCGCCTTGGTAAAACTCCAGTGGCGGTCCCAATCGGCCTCCGTCTGCTGGAGATGGACGAGCGGCGAGAGCTTGCCGAGTTCGCGCAGCCAGAGATACGTGTCGCGATCCTTGCCGCTCACTTCGTAGCTGCACTGGTGTCCCACGTCGAGGATGTAGTAAATCGGAATGGGCGCCTTCTCATTGAAGCGTTCGTAGAGTTCCTTCGCCTCGTCGAGGCGAATCAGCATTTCGCGGCCGATGGGCGTGGGCTCCCAGCAGACGAATTTCAAACCCTGATCCGCCGCGTAGCGGGCAAGTGTCTGGATGCCCTCGACGAGCGTGTCTTTGAGGAATTTGCGTTTGCTCGGGTCGGAATAGTCTTTCATGCTCGCAGCGGCGATGGGGCCGCCGACGCCTTTCGCTCCCAATTCTGCCGCCGTGATCGAAGCCAGCCGGCACCACTCCAGCGCGTCTTTCCGGAATTCCGGAAATGGGTGGAGAAGGAGGTTGTAGGCGTACGCCCCCACACCAATGAAGGCGCTCTGCACTTCGAAGCCGTATTTTGCCGCCGCTTCTTTCACTTTCGCCGCCATGGCCTTGCGGGCGTCGGGGCTGGAGCGCGGGTCGAGCAGATCAAAGCAGAACTGGACGTACTTCAAGCCCCAGCGCTCGGCGACCTGGCGGCCCCACTCGTCGGGCTCAGGCCAGCGCTTGGCGGCATAGATGTTGTTGATCCCAAGATGGATTTTCATAAACCCTCCCCTCTCCGTTTTGCCGTCGCGCCTGCAAACCTAAAAGATCGCGATGGGATTGAACAGTGATCCGGTCCCGCGCGGCAGGCGCAACGGCGCGGCGACCACCAGGAATTCCCAGCGCTTCTCTTCCTCGCAAACCCTCACCAATTCTTCGAACTGCAAACTGTCCGAGCATGCCATCCCCATCGCGGCGATTTGCAGCGCGTGAATGGGATAAGCGATGCCTTCGACGTTGCTCGGAACTGTTTCGCCATCCCCATCCGGCAAAAACGCTGCGACCTTCCGCTCGTGGAGCAGAGGAATCGTCTCGACGTGCAAGCCGGCCTTGCCTTCCCCATCGTAGCCATTGTTCCAGGGACCGAGCTCAAGCCGGCGGCGGTGGTGGCCGGTCCGAAAAACGAAGATGTCGCCCTCGCCGAGCCGAATGCCTTGGGCCTTCTCGGCCGCTTCGAGTTCCGCGGTGGTGACGGCCTCACCCGGCTCCAGCCACTTCACACCGCGCAGACGGGGAATATCGAGAAGCACTCCGCGGCCCACAATGCCGTGCGCGTACGCGGTGATGTCCTGGATCGTCGGACCGTGAGATGTCACGGCGCTCGCGGGCTTTCCGTTGTAGAGCATCCCCTTGTAGGCGATATGACAGAGGGCGTCAATGTGCGTATGACAGTCGCCGTGAAATTCCGTGGCCAGATAGTCGGCGGAAAACTGCGGTTCGCCCAAACCAGACCGGACATCGTATGTCTGCACCATGTAGTGCATGGCGGGTCGAGGGTTGTCGGGGCCCGCGACGGTGTTGATGGGAATCTCCATCGAGACCGACCGGCCCGATCGGACCAGGCTGGCCGCGCGGCGGATATGCTCGGGGGTGATGTAATTCAGCGTGCCCCGTTCATCGTCAGGCCCCCAACGCCCCCAATTGCGCACGCGCTCGAAGAGTTTTTCAAATTCGACCTTGGAAACACGACTTGGTGTGGTCTTCATGAGTCCGCATCCTCGCAATTCTCACGAGACAAGCAGCCCGCCGTGGCCGGCGCCACGCGGCACGATTGGCCAGATATCCACGACGGTATCATTCTCCACCACGTGGTAGGCGTCGTAAAGGTTCACGGTGGAAGGGGCATAACCCGGAACCAACTCGACCGTGTCGCCGAGTTTCAACCGGCAGCGACCGTCCACGTCGAACAGCGCGTGCTCTTCGGCAAAGTAGCGCGCTTGATAGAACGGGTAATCAACCATGGTCGGGAGCACGAAATCAATCCCCACCGATTTCCGCCCCGCGTCGAGGACGATGGTGTCTCCGTGCTGAATCACCACCGTTCCGAGCACCGTCAGGGCGCGCGAAAACCCCGGGACGAGATTGCCGTGGAAGTTGTCCATGAACGTGTAGGACCCGGCCTGAATTTCCGTCACCCGGGGATTGTTTCCCGTGATGTCGTACGTGCCGGTTCCGCCCGCGGATACGATTTCGCAAGTGAAGCCAGCGGCAGCCAGCCGGTCAATGACCGAGCCCAGATAGTCCATCGCCGCGCAAGCTTTTTGAATTCGGACGGCGCGGTCGGGCTCAAGCATGCAATGTCCTTCGTATCCCGCCACTCCGCGCAATCGCAAGCCCGGCAATTTCGCCACGCGCTGGGCCAGGGTCACGGCCTCCTCGGGCGAGCGGACGCCGCCGCGCCCCATGCCAACGTCCACCTCAATCACGACATCCAGCTTGCTGCCTGCAGCTTGGACGGCGTTGGAAAGGTCCTCGGCATTCTTCGTGCCATCAATCTCCACGGTCAGGTGGCCGTTTTTCGCGGCCTTCGCCAGCGCCGCGATCTTCTCGCGGCCGCCGACCTCGTTGGCGATCATCACATCTTCGACTCCCGACGAGCTCATGACAATCGCTTCCCAGACGGTCGCCGTGCAGACACCGATTGCTCCCGCCTCGACCTGCATCCGCGCCAGCTCCGGACTCTTCTGGCATTTCACGTGGGGGCGCAATTTGGCTCGCAGGGTCGAAAGGCGTTGCATCATGAACTGGATGTTCCGCCGGACAACGTCCAGATCCATGATCAGCGCCGGTGTGATCAGTTCGCGGCGGTTCCGACCCATCGCCGAGCTGTAAACTTTGCGAACGTGGTCGTGCCAGGCTTTCACCATTGATTGGGCCTCTGCGCTCAACTGTGTCTCTCCCCACCGCTGGATCGTTACGCTTTGTCGTGAGTCGTTCCGTATTTGTAGAGGAACCGGTGCCGTTCTGAGCGGACAAATTCTTCCGGGATTGGAATCACCTTGCCGGCGCCGCCCGCCGCCAGCATCATCGCCGCCGCCTTCTCCAGTATCTGACTCGCAACAAGAGCTTCCTCCAGATTCCGGCCGCAACACATGACGCCATGATTGGCGAGCAGGACGGCGTTCTCCTCACCAATGGTCTTCGCGACTTCTTCGGCGATCTTTTTGTGCTGGCCGGCGGGAACGTAATTCGACGTGCGGACCGGTCCGCCGATAATCTGCGCCATATCCTCGACGAAGACCGGAATCGTCTGATGCAGGCACGAAACCGCCGTGGCGCAGGGCGAGTGACTGTGGATGATGGCGCCCACGTCGGGCTTCTTGTTGAGCACCAAACGATGGATCTCCGTCTCGGAGGAGGGCAGACGATGTCCGTCGACGACGGTTCCTTCGGGGGAAACCGTCACGAAATCTTCGGGCGTGATCACGGCGTATTCCACGCGGCTGGGGGTGACGATCAACCCCTCGGGCACTCGCGCGCTGATATTCCCCCACGTGCCGATGAAGTACCCCATCTTTTCGAGCAGGCGGCATTTCTCGATCATCTCCCGCTTCAGCTCGAGATGTTTCACTTCCGCCATGGTCACTGCTTCCTGTTGATGATCCCGGCGCGCTGATCCCACAGGTCCATTTGCCGCTCCGCCGTCTGCTGATAGACCTTGTAGAGCTGATGATAGAGCTTGGTGTTCGCCGCGTTGGGTTCGTAGCGGCGAGCCATGCGGACCGACTTGGCGACTGCCTCCGGCGCGTCGCGATATACGCCCACCGCGATGCCGACGTTCAGCGCCGCGCCCAACGCTCCGAACTGCGAGCCCTCTGGCACGCTCACCGGCTTGCCGAGGCAATCGGCCATAATCTGGCACCAGACGGGGCTGTTGGCTCCACCGCCCGACAGAAACACCACCTTCGGATCGATGGGCATGTGACGATAGCAATCGAGCGTCGCGAAAGCCACTCCTTCGTAAACAGCGCGCAAGAGGTGCTTGGCAGTGTGGTTGAGATTCAGCCCGGTGAAGCTCGCGCGCGCCGTGGGTTTCACGAAGGGGCCGCGTTCGCCGCCCGGAAAGAGGTAAGGATGGAAGATCACGCCCTCTGACCCCGCCGGCACGGACTCGACGATCTTCTCGAGATGCTGATAGACATCCTTGCCGGCGTCGCGCGCTTCCTGGCTGAAACCCGCACCGAGCTCCTTGAGAAACCAGTCGAGGTTGGGCGTCGCGGTCATCGCCGCGAGCATACGCATCCACCGGCCCTTGACGCCATGGCAGAGAGTCATGCCCACCATGCGCGGTTCCAGGTTCGGCTCTTCCATGATCACTTCATGGATCCCCGCCGTGCCGAGGATCGACGAAGCCTGGCCGTGCTCGATAGCTCCCGTGCCCAGCGCGCAGGCAGCCACGTCCATGGGGCCCGAGCCCACCGTCACGCCCGCGGGAAGGCCGAGCTCCGAAGCCACGTCGCCGAGAAGCGATCCAACGTTTTCGACCGTGGCCTTTACGGGAGGGAATTTGGAATACAAGTCATCGATCCCAAAGATGCGGAACAGCTCAGGGTCGTATTGCCGGGTGGACATCCGGAGCATGGTGAGCGACTCGTCAGTTTCGTCACTGGTGACGAGTCCCGTCAGCTTGTAGAAGAGCCAGTCCTTGGCGTGGAAGATGATCTGGGCTTTCTTCAGGGACTCCGGCTCGTTCTCCCGCAGCCACAGGAGCTGAGCCGCCTGCGAGCCCGTGAACACCGAAGTCCCGCAGATATCAAAAGCGCGCTGAGCAATGCCCTGCGCGTGCAGCCGCTCCACCACCTGCCCAGCGCGGCCGTCGCACCACATGATTCCACCGCGAACGGGCTTCCCTTCCCGATCGATGATCCACGTTCCGTCGCCCGTTGAAGTGATGCCAATTCCCGCGATGTCGCGCTTGAGTTCCTTCAGTTGGGCAGCAATGCTGCGCAGGCAGACCTTCACGGTCTCCCACAGCTCGTGCATGTCTTGTTCGATCCAGAGCGGCTGGGGCTGGCGAAGCGGGAAGGGAGTTTCGTGGACGCGCACTTCGTTGCCCAAGTGGTCAAACGCCACCGCCTTGACCACCGACGTACCCGCGTCCACGCCGATCAGGCATCGTCCTTCAGTCATTCAATCCTCTCGCCGGCTGAAGAGCCGCTTCGACTCAGTGCTCCGCTTGCGGCTGGACCGCAGGAGCAGCCGGTCTTCCGTTTAGCCCGACACGGCATCACGCCTGTCGACTCCGTACACGAGGAGCCTGGTTTTGGCAATTTCCGCGGTGCCTTCGAGCCGCTCGCCGAGTCTGTCCGCCAAACGAATCGACCGGGCATTATCCGGGTAGATCAAGCTGATCACATGCGGAACATTCAGAACCGTAAACGCATGCCGGAGCGCGGCGCGAGCTCCCTCCGTCGCGAATCCGCGGCCCCAATGGCGACGGCCCAGCATCCACCCCACCTCGAACCCCGGCCAACCCTCGGGATTCCAGTGGCCAATGCGGCCAACCAGCGTGCGAGTCGAGCGCTCCTCGGCTGCCCATAGACCGTAACCGCGTAACTGCCAGTGGCCAAGGATGAGACCTATATCCCGCCATGCCTCTTCTCGTGTCAGCGTCCGGCCATCGTTAATGTAACGCATGACTTCCGGGTCGGCGCACATTTCGGCATAGGCATCGAGGTCGCCGGCCCTGAACATCCGCAGCGTCAACCGCTCCGTCTCGAGGTCAGACATACCGGCTCAGCATAAGGGATCGTTTGTCCCGAAACCGCAACCAATAGCTTCCTGAACCAGGAGGTCAAATTCTATAAGAATTTGGTCTTTGTTTGTTGGGATTCGGTCAACGTGGAAAGTGCGATTCGAGGGTTCACGGAGACTTTTTCCTCCATGTTACAACTCGCTGGCAGCCCCCCCTTTTTTCCGATACAACACTACGGCCCGGAAGGTCGGCTGTCTGGCGCCTACGGTCCGGAGCCCACAAGAGTGCATTGCCCTCAGACCCGAAAAACGAAAACAGCGCGCCTCGAATCCTGCTAAAGTAAATGCGCGCACGACAAAGGAAACACGGCAACCCATTCCGTGCCATGGTGCGGGGGTGGCGGAACTGGTAGACGCAAGGGACTTAAAATCCCTTGTCCCGCAAGGGACGTGCCGGTTCGATTCCGGCCCTCCGCACCACATTGCCTTGGGATGAGTTAGTTCTCCGACCTCCCGAACTAGCAGGTGACAATCTGAGCGCCGATCGAACCTAAGCAGGCTGAGCGCTTCGAGCAGTATGCTGTGTCGGCAGAACGCGAGAGACCGAGGGGGGCAGAGCGGCCGGTCCTCGGGCAAGGAACCACGACCCCTCACACGCCGAAGACCGCAGTCTAAAGATACCAACAGTCGCCGGCAAAAGGTTCGGACGCGTCAATATCCCCTGGACCCATTCGATCTCCCAGAAATGATCAAGACCGCGGCGAAATTCCTGCGGTTCGCATCTCTTTAACTACCTGGCGAACGCGGGGAGCAAACCGCCCGTTGGGATCCTTGCGGAGGTAGCTTTCGAACTCCGCCAAGGCCCTGACAGCGTCCGATTGTCGAAGATAGACATTCCCTAACCGGACATGGATTTCGTGAAAAGATGGATCCAGGTCCTCGGCCTTTCGAAACTCGCGTTCGCTTAGCCCGTAGTCCTGCAGCGCAAAGGACGTCAAGCCGAGCTGGTAGTGGCCAAACCAGGAATCTGGCTCCAGATCCAGGCCGGTTTTCAGGTATTTCTCGCTTTCCGCAAAGCGGTTCTTTTCGTAGCTGAGGAGTCCGAGCTGGATGTAGCACTCGCCGCGCTTCGCGTCCAGCTCCAGGGCCTTACGGAAGGACGCCTCCGCTTTGGCGAGATCCGCCGAACGGTAGTACGCCACCCCCAAAACCTCAAACCCCAGGGCAAATTGCGGCTGGGCGTCGGTGACGACCCTAAGGTGACGAAGCGCCGACTCATACTTCTTCTTCTTCAGGTCGCTCTTTCCCTTCTCGAACTCTTCGCGAACTTTGGGGGGAAGCGCCAGTTCGGCTGCGGAAATTTCGGGAGCGCTTTTCCCCTTTACCAACGGGCCTTCCGGCGTCAGAAAAACCGTCACGAATTGCCCCGGCATGGCGATCTGGATATTAAGGTCTTGCTCCCTGGTGTAGTATCCAGCCTTGCTGGTTACGAGAGTGTATTCCCCGGAGTGCACGCCCTGGAAATAGAACCGCCCTTGCGTATCGGTCATTGTGGAATCGACAAGGCCGAGTTGGGGGTCATAGAGCTTCACAGACGCTCCGCCCGTGTCTTCCTGCCCCGTACCCAATCGGACAATGCCATCGATTCTCGCCGTTTGCGCCGCAAGGGGGAAAGCGCCAACGGTCAGGGAGGCCAGGGCTGCCACGGCGAATCGCGATAGGAGGTGTTTCGTTTTTGCCGAGGCTGATGCGAATCGCAGCCGAAACGGCGATGGAAAAACTGGATGGGTCGCAACCACCGTCCACCTCCGCTCGGCTCAAGGCCAGGGGGTTAAGATTGTCGAAGCCACCGCCCTATGGGGCGGGTGGAGAATCCTCCTCGGCCCGGTCCAGGCGATAGAGGAGGTTGTCCGTCTTCTCGAGTCGGTCGGCTCGGAGCTTTTCGTAAACCGTCAGGACCTGTCGCGCTTCTTCCTTGCGCCCGAGACGGCTCAGAACCTGGGAAAGCTCAAATTGCGCCACCTCGCTGTCCGGCGCCATCCGGACGGCTTCCCGTAGTTGTTCGAGGGCCTGCCCCAGGTTTCCCCGCGCGGCCTGTATTCTGCCCAATCCCGCGTGCGCTTCCGGCAGGTCGGCATTGAGCGCCAAACCCCGCTCGAAAAGTTTCTCCGCGTCGTCGAGTTTGCCCTGTTTGCGGAGGATCTCCGCCAGCTCAACGTAGCACCGCGCGTGCGTAGGGTCAATCCTCAGTTCGGCCTCGAAAGCCTGTCGAGCCTCCTCCCAGGCCGCCGGCTCGTTCGAGGAGCGGATGAGCATCAGTCCCAGGCGGTAATGCAGCCCCGACGCATTCGGCGCCAGCGCGACGGCCTTGCGGTATTGAACTGCCGCGGGCGCGTATTGCTTGTGGGCCTCCAGCAGATCCCCCGCGAGTTGGCGCGCGCGAAAGGAGGTGGGCGCTACCTCAATCATGCGGCCCGCGAGGATCGAGGAAAGCTGAAAATACAGCCGAGTTGCAATGTACAGAACATCGGGATCGTCGGGGTGATCGCGGAGCAAGACTTGCACGACCTCGGCAGCGCGCAACGGTTTGCGCATGGCAACGTGAAGTTGCTCAAGATTGATCCCCACCATGCGCTTCAGCTCTTTGTCCTTCTCGCTGGCAAACGCTTTTTCCAGATAAGGCAGGGCCTCCTGATAATGCCCCGCCTCCGCTTCCGCGATGCCCAGAAACGCTCCGGCATGAGGCAATTGCGGGTCGAGCTTCAAAGCCTGGCGGTAATTCTCCGCGGCTTTGTCGTAACGGCTCGTCGAGTAGTACGCCAGACCCAGGTTCGCCAGGACCTCCGGCGAGCGTGGCTGCAGCTTAACCAACTGTTCGAGCAGTGGGATCGCCTCATCAAATCGGCTGGCGGCCATCGCCGCAGCGGCGCGACGGTTCAATTCATCGACTTGGGAAGGGCGGGCCGGTTTGGCCGCCTGCATGCCGGCGGCAGACAGGATTTCCGCGGCCAGAAACACCAAAGAAACCAGGCCTGCGGTGCCAACCGCCCAACGATATGGAGAAGCGAGTACCAACGCTGACCCCAAGCGATTCTATCAGAAAAGAAAAACCCCGAGGCCCTTGCGGGCCCCGGGGTAGATAGCAAATTCCAAACCAGGCTAAAAGATGAATTTCAGCCCAAGCTGGATAATGCGCGGCTGCCAGGCGCTGGTGACCTCGCCGAAGTTTCCGGCTGTCCCGCAAACTCCGCCGTAGGTCACGGTATCCGAGCAACCGGTGTTGACATCATGCCACTGCGTGTGGTTCCAGCTATTGAACGTCTCGAACCGGAACTGAACCTTTGCTCTCTCTTTGATCGAAATATCCTTGAAGAGAGAGAGATCCCAGTTGTTCCGTCCCGGGCCGATGAGGGTGTTTTTGCCCAGGTAGCCGAACATACCCGGCTGACCATCCGCGTAGAGCTGGTCACGCGTGGGCTGTGTGAAAGCGTCCACGTTGAACCATTGCACCGTCGGTCCGTAGGTGTCGTTCTGGACGATGCTCTGGCCGGACTGCTTCCCGACAGAGTTGCAGCGCATCCCCGTGCCCGTGCCGGTGTTGTCGCCGGTTCCGCAGCCAATGTCAAGTGGCGTGCCGCTCATGAAGGTACTGATGCCGCTGACCGTCCAGCCACCCAGCGTGTTCTTAACCCAGGCATTGGAGTTCTTGAAGAACGGCAGGTCGTAGGTGTAACCGAGGGTGATGATCTGCCGGCGATCGAGTTGCGAACTCCCCCGCCAGCGGAACAAGTTATGCCAGTCCTCACCATGGTTGTCCCCCTGACCGCCCGCGGTGTCGATGGCGTGTGACCAGGTGTAGTTGGCAATGAGGCTCAACCCATGGCTGATCTGGTGCCGGTAGCTGCCCTGGAGCGAATTGTAATTGGACCTGGCGACCCCGTCCGCTCTCATGTTGACGCCACTGAATCCCTGGTAGGGCAAATAGGGATAAGAGTCGGCGCCACCAATCAGGTCGTCCTGGATGTCGTGGGGCAATCCCATGGGAACGATGTTGATCTGGTGGTCGAGGCTCAGGTGGCTGCCCACGTTCCCAACGTAAGCGAGAGTGACCAGGTCGTTGGGCGTGAGTTGGTGTTGGATGTTGAAGTTCCACTGCCAGGTCCGCGGGAATGGTGAGGTTCTGGATACGGTGTTGATTCCAGGCGGTCCTATGGTTCCTCCGCCTAGTCCGATTTCTGCCCAGCTATCCAGGTTATAGAGCGCGGGGCTGTAAGCGAAGGGCGCGCCGCCCTGGGTGGACTCGGATCCCGCTTCGTTGCCGTTCAGGCCGTCGTAGAAGAGGCCCGCGGCAGCGCGAATCGAGGTCTTGCCCTTGCCGAAGGGATCCCAGGCAAAGCCTAGCCGGGGCGCGATATTCTTGAATTCGCCGGTCTGGCAGGCGACCTGAATACCCCCCTGACCGCATTGCACCAAGCCGTTGCCGAATGTCAGGTAGCCCTGGCCTGTCACGGGATCGATCGGGAAGATCGTCCCGCTGCCCGGGATCAGGAAGCCGTTGTCGTCACGCAGGGGCGCCTCGGCAGCGTTGTAAAGGTTCGGATAGAAGCCCGATTGCTGGAGGAAGCGCTCCCGGTTACGAGTAAACAGGTAGTAGCGCACGCCGAGGTTGACCGTCAAGTTCGGGGTTACCTTCCAGTCGTCCTGGATATAGGGCTCGAAATTCGTCGAACGATAGTAGCCCTTTCCGAACTTGTTCCCTTCCGAGTAGCTCTGGATAACACCGCTCAGCAGGTCGGCCATCGCGTTGCCAGTGGTGTTGTCACCCCAGTTCGCGAAAATGGCGTAGCCCTGAACGCTGCCACCGAAAGCCTCGTTCTTTCGGAAGCGTTCCACGTAGGCCCCGAATTTGAGGGTGTGCTTGCCCTTAATCCAGGTCATGTTTTCTTTCCACGTGACGATGGGGTTGGAGTTGTAAGGGCCGATGGGGAACCAGCCGGAATCCATCCCCCCCTTGGAGAATTCCGAGCCGCCGCTCACCACCAGCCGGGTGACGAGCGGAAACGCCTCGTGCCCGGGGAACATAGAGGGAATGCTATAGCTGGAACTCTTGACAAGGGTCCCCGAAGGTGAAGAATCTCCCGCGCTGGCCACCAGATCAATGTGGTCCACGGTATAGGCCATGATGGTTTCGCTGAACAGTTGGGGTGTCAAACTGTGGGCGAAGTTCAGCACGGCGCTCTTCCCAGGTCCTTTGAACGCGGTCTTGACCGAATCGATATCCGACCAGTCCCACAGCGAGTAGGGTGTGATCGTGTCCCAGGCATCCTGGGTATAGCGGACAAACAGGCGCGTGCGATCACTGAAGTTGTGGTCCACACGAATCTGTTCCTCCCGCCAGTTCACCGGGCTGCCGGCCGTTCCGATGCGCCGGTGGTTCCCGCTGTTGGGAAGAGGAATGTAGTCGTTCATGAGCTCGACGCTGTTGGGATCAAGCGAGGGCAACAGACCGGTAACTTTGTCGGCGTTGCTCGGGAAGGTGCATCCGTCACTTGCTAGGACTGGGTCGTAATTCGCGCTATCACCAGTGAAGCCTGGCAGCAAATTCCCGTCCTCGTCGCGAATATTGTCCCCTCCCATACACTGGCTGAAGTCGCCTTGACGCTCCAGCAGGGTCGGGACAAAGTAGGAACTCACCGCGCTGTCGCGGAACTTCCGCCAGGACTGTGACCAGAAGAAGAACGTTTTGTCTTTAGCTGTATTGTAAACTCCGGGAATGTAGACCGGCCCGCCCACCGTGTATCCGTACTCATTCCGCTTGTGGGGGTTTCTTTCCGGAATCGAACCCAGAGTCTCGCGATTCGTAAAGAAGTTGTTGGCGTTCAGCTTGTCATTGCGGAGGAATTCGAACACTGACCCGTGGAAATCCTTGGTGCCGGATTTTGTGCTGACCTCAATATAACCACCGCTGTGCTGCCCGATATCCGCACCGTAGTTGGCGGTCGAAATGCGAAACTCGCCGATGGAGTCCAAGCTCGGATAGGTGTTCAGTGTGCTATTGGAACCCCGGTCGGAGTTGTTGCCGCCGTCGATTTCCCACGTGTTGTAAACTGTGCGGCCACCGTTGAAGGAGAACTCGACGTTGCCCAGCACGCCCACCGCGTCGGTGTTCAGCCCGTTCATCGGCGCCGCGCCGGGGACAAGAGCTGCCAGGGCAACGAAGTTGCGCGCCGGCAGCGACAGGTTGAGGATTTGGTTTCCAGTCACGACTCCGGAGAGCGCTGCCGTTTCCGTCTCGACGGCGGTCAGCGTTCCGGTTACTTCGACGGTCGTGGTTGTGCCCGCCACTTGCATCACGAGCTCCACACGCACCTTGCCGCCGACTTGCAGCACGATGTCGCGGTGGCTGGCAGGTTGGAAGCCTTTCGCCTCCGCCTTAACCTCATAAGTCCCTGCGGTCAGGGCGGGGAGAATGAACTCACCGGCCTCGTTCGATTGCACGGGATTGCGCACTCCCGTACCCTGGTTGGTGATTGTCACCGCGGCGTCAGGGATGACCGCACCGCTGGCGTCGCGGACCGAGCCGGAAATCTGCCCGGTGGACTGGGCGAGAAGTCCGGATACGTTGAGCAGGAAGACAATGCCGCTCAAAAAAACGAGCAGTTTTATTCTCATCAAGAACCCTCCTTCTAATGCTTGTGCCAAGGGCGGCTAAGGTAGGCTGTCTCCGAATACGGGTCCCCAATAGAGCTGATCGAGAGGCCCGGTTGTCAGTTCTTCTTCGGTACCGGGCCGGAAAGGTACCGCCGATGGCCGCTGAATGCGTGGCAAGTAGCTTGCCAAACTAATGAGTTGCCGCCGAACTAACTAGTACTTCTAAAGTGTTGAACTAAATGGAAGGAAATGGGGAACACAGTTTAGTTGTGCTGACGAGGGATGGCCAATCCCAAAAGCCATAGTCTGGTGTTTCACTTTTCATATGGATTGACGTTCAAAATGACAAAATGTCCGAGATTGAACCATTCAAAACTAGGCATAGCCTATTGACTGTATATCCAGGAAACAGACAAATTGACCGACCCCTGAGGCCGTGAAAGACCTTGACCTCTCATTCCTGCCTCGCCCAACTTGTTTGAACTATTCGAACGGGCTACAATGATTCTTGCCTCTTGTCGTGGGTTGGGTCCTCTTTCCCCGGCCCAGATTCAGTCGGGGCTGGGGATTGGTAATCCATGAGGTTTGCCCCCGGTTCTAAGTCGAACGCCTCCCCCACCGCATCTCCCGTTCGAAGTTTCGAGCTAATTTTCGTACTGTTGGCAGCCGTGGCTCTTTCCGCGGTCAGTTGCAGCAAGAAAGCAGAGGGTCCTCAGACCAACATCATTCTGATCACCGTGGACACTTTGCGGGCAGACCGCTTAGGTTGTTATGGCAACACGTCGGTGGAGACTCCGGCAATGGACGCGTTGGCCAGCGACGGCGTACTGTTCCAGCGCGCCATCGCTCAGGTCCCCCTGACGGCCCCCTCGCATGCTGCGATCCTCACCGGGACTTATCCTGTCTGGAACGGAATGCGCGACTGGACGGACCCTGGGATGCGCCCCGACGTTCCGACCCTGGCCGAGATCTTCAAGCGCCAGGGCTACCAAACGGCGGCGTTTGTCAGCGCCTTTGCGCTCGATTCCATGTGGGGTCTGAACCGCGGGTTCGATTACTACGACGATTGGTTCAAGGCCCAGGACTATAGGCAGGCCAAGAGGCAAAGCGTCGAGCGACCTGCCCAGGAAACGGTTGAGCGGGCACTCGCCTGGCTGAAGTCGCGTGGAGCAACCCCGTTCTTCCTCTGGCTGCACCTGTACGATCCGCACGCGCCGTACACTCCGCCCGAACCATTCAAATCCCGCTACCACGGCCGACCCTACGATGGCGAGGTGGCCTATACCGACCAGCAGTTGGGGCGCTTCCTGCAGTCCCTGAAAGACCAGGGTCTTTATTCCTCCGCCTTCATCCTGCTGACCAGCGACCATGGCGAGGCACTGGGCGAGCACAACGAGCAGCAGCATGGCTACTTCATTTACAGCGCCAGCATCCACGTTCCGCTGATTATGAAATTCCCGGAAGGGTTTGAGGTGGCGCACCGGTCGGTCCCGCAGGTCGTCAACACCCTCGACCTGGCTCCGACCATGGTGCAATACTGCGCTCTGCCCGCCTCCGACCTGAAAAGCTTTCAGGGATACAGTCTGCTGTCGTTGGTAACGAAAGGCGCCGGCGGTGCTGCGCGTTATGGCTACTCAGAGTCGCTTTACCCACGCAGCCTGGTCGGTGCGAGCGCGCTCTTCGGGATTCGAACGGAGCATTACCAGTACATCCGCGCCCCGCGCGAGGAACTCTACGATCTCGATCACGATCCCGCGGAGAAGACCAACCTCATTCGCGAGAAGCCGGCGGTCGCGCAGGAGCTCCGCGACGCCCTGCAGTCGACCTTGTCGCGGTACACACGGCCCGAGGGCGGTCAGGACAAAGCCCAAATCGATCCGGAAACCGCCGAGAAGCTGCGCTCACTCGGATACGTCAGTTTCTCGGGGGCTAAGCGGCCTTCCGGCGACGACCGAAATGCGCCGGACCCCAAGGATCTCATCGCCACTCATAATCAGCTCATGCGGGCGATCGAGTTGGGCGACCGCGGCGCCCTGCGCGAAGCAAACGCAATGCTGGCCGAGCTCGCCACGAAAAGTCCGCGCATTTATCTCATTCCGTTTCTGCTGGGAGAGAACCTCCGGGGGCTCGGTGAGAATCGCAAAGCGATTTCCCAGTACTTGCGCGCGCTGGAACTGAATCCGCTTTCTGAGCAGGCGGCGCTGGGCCTGGGAAACGCCGCCTATGCCGCGGAGGATAACGACCAAGCATCCAAAGCCTTCGCGCTGGCGCTGCAGTTGAATCCGCGGGATTTCATGGCCCGCCTGGCTCTCGCGAAGGTTTACTGGCGGCTCAATCGCCTGCCCCAGGCGGCGGAAGAACAACTCCGGGTGCTTCAGGACCATCCAAATCTGGCGGAAGCGCATGCGGACTATGGCGTCACTCTCGTGAGGTTGCAGAGATATTCCGAGGCGTTACCCGTATTCTCGAAGGCGATCTCTCTGGGTTATCAGGAAGCAACGGGCTACAACTTCATGGCCAACGCCCTGATGGCCGAAGGCCGGGCGGATGAGGCCGTGCGGGCCTATGAGAAAGCGATTGCCCTCGACCCGAAATACCCGACGCCGATGGTCAACCTGGCCCTCCATTATCAGCAGACCGGAGACAGGGAGAAAGCGCGGGGATATTTCCAGCGAGCCTGCCGGGCCAGCCCCGAGCTCTGCCGGGAACTGGCGCCAAGGTTCCGCTAGGCGGTGAGAGTCACGATGCGCGGTATCTGCAGGGTAGTTTCTCTTTTACTGACCGGTTGGGCGCCGTGGCTTCTTGCTCAGGCTTACCCCCTTCCGCCGCAGCGAACCAATAACGTTGCGGAGATCTTCCAGACTGCCCAGAAGAACCTGCAAGCGGGGGCCTACTCACAAGCAGAGGAAGGGTTCCGCGAAGTTCTGCGTCTCGACCCGCGCTCCGCCGCGGGCTATGCCAACCTCGGTGTCGTCTACATGCGCACCGAGCGGTTCCAAAAGGCCGTGGAGGCCTTCCAGGACGCGGCGCGCCTGGCTCCGCGGGTTGCCGGGATTCAACTTAACCTCGGTCTTGCTTTTCTGCGCCTCAATAAATACCAGGAGGCAATCGCTCCCTTTCGACGCGCCCTGGAACTTGACCCCGGACAGACTCGCACGCGTTATCTCCTGGGGATGAGCTGTTACATGGCAGACGACTACAAGGGCGCCGTCGAAGCCCTGGAGCCGATCTACTCCGAGTTCTCTTCTCAGATGGATTACCTCTACATCCTCGGCAGTTCACAGGGCAAAACCGGAAATGAGAAGGAGGCCGCGCGTATCTTCGACCGGATGTTCACAACCGGCGGTGACTCGCCGCGCATCCACTGGCTGATGGGGAACGCCTTTCTCAACCAGCAGGTTAATCAGAAGGCTGTGGAGGAACTCGAGAAGGCGCGCGATGACTCGAGCCTGCCCAATGTCCATTACAGCTTGGCGCTCGCCTACTATCGCGTCAAGCGGCTCGACGACGCGATGAAGGAGTTGAAGGAGGAAATCAGCATCAATCCCAGTTTCCCCTCGTCGTACGGACTGCTGGGCAGCATCTATCTCGATCTCCGGAAGCTGGAAGACGCCGAGTCGAACTATCGCAAGGCGCTGGCGCTCAATCCCCATCAACCTGCCGCCTTGTACGGGCTGGGCAGGATTTCGCTTCTCAAGGGTGACGCCAATGAGGCAGTGGCCAATCTGTTGCGCGCCGCCGAACTCAAGCCCGACGACGACAGCATCCACTTCCAGCTCGGCCAGGCCTATCGAAAACTCGGCCGGAAAGCCGATGCCGACAAGGAACTCGCCCGCGTCCAGGAACTCCAGGCCAGCGAACGCGAAATGCTGGAAAGAAAAGTCCTCGGCGACCTGCCGCCCTCCCCGGTTCAGGCACCCGCAATTCCCAACACCCACTGAGAGAAAACCTTCTGGCCAGCGGCGCCGAATGCGATTAGAATCCGCGGCGCGCGCGGCTTGATGGGCCGGGCGGGGAGGATACGACCTGCAACCAGTCCCGCTCCATTCTCTCGACTACGCGATAATTCTGGGCTACTTTCTTGTAACCCTGGCCGTCGGCATCCGCCTGCGGCGGCGGATGGTTTCGACGACAGAGTATTTCCTCGCCGGGCGGTCGCTGCCCTCGATGGTCACCGGCATCGCCTTTGTGGCGGCCAACTGCGGCGCCCTGGAAGTGATGGGCATGGTCTCGACGGGCGCCAAGTACGGCGCGCGCGCCAATCATTTTTACTGGCTGGGCGCCATCCCCGCCATGCTCTTTCTGGCGCTGTTCATGATGCCCATCTATCACCGCAGCCGGGTGCGCAGCGTGCCGGAATTCCTCAAGCTGCGCTATGGCGAAGCGACGCGCGCCTTCAACGCTCTGGCTTTTGCCACGATGATGGTTCTGGTCTCGGGCATCAGCCTCTACGCCATGGCGATTATTCTCGGGACGCTGGTGGGTTGGAGTTTCACCACCAGTGTCCTGGTGGCGGCGGCCGTGGTGCTGACCTACGTGGTGCTGGGCGGGCTCGCCGCTTCAATTTACAACGAGGTCGTGCAGTTTGTGCTGATCGTCGCAGGCCTCGCGCCCCTGGTCTTTTTTATCTTGCGGGAGTTCCACGGCTGGCGGGGGCTGGCCGCGGCTCTTCCGCCCGAACTTCGCCACACATGGCAGGGTCTGCCGGTCGCGAGCCCGCTCGCTTCGGCCATGGACGGCGTGGGCAATGTGTTGGGTCTGGCGTTCGTGCTGAGCTTCGGATACTGGTGCACGGACTTCCTGTTGATCCAACGCGCACTCGCAGCCAAGAACTTGCGCGCGGCGGTCGAGACCCCACTCATCGCCTCGGTGGCAAAACTCTTCTTCCCTGCCCTGGTTGTTTTGCCGGGCGTCGCGGCGGTAGTGCTCTTCCCTCACGGGCTCGCTGAGCGCTACGACGTGGCGCTGCCGAACCTCATGGTGCGTTATTACGGAACCGGACTGCTCGGGCTGGGCGTCACGGCGATGCTGGCAAGTTTTATGTCCGGCATGGCCGGGAACATCACCGCGTTCAATACCGTCTGGACCTACGACATCTACCAGGCATACCTCGCGCGCGGCCGCACGGATCGGCACTACCTGATCGTCGGGCGTGTTGCCACCGTCGCCGCCACCGCGCTCTCCATCGCCACGGCCTATATCGTGCTGAGCTTCAACAACCTGATGGATTACGTGCAACTGCTCTTTTCATTCTTCAACGCCCCACTCTTTGCCACCTTCCTGCTGGGAATGTTCACCCGCTGGGCGACGCCGGCAGGCGGTTTTGTGGGACTTGTCGCGGGAACATTGGCGGCGGGCCTGCACTATCTCGCTTACCGATGGCGATGGATTCCGTACGGGAGCGACATGGCGGCGAATTTCTACGGCGCCATCACGGCCTGGACCGTCTGCTTTGTCGTGACCTCGCTCGTCAGTTTGGGGACACGCCGGAAGCCGCCAGAAGAACTCGCCGGATTAGTCCATGAGCCACGCGAGGCAGCGTTTAAGTCGAAGTTTCCCTGGGTTTTTGCGGGAATCGTAGCGCTGGCACTGGCTCTTCTGAATTGGATCTTTTACTAACGTAAGCGCATTAAATAGAGTTACTTTGCATGCGCAGGTTCGCGATCCCTCACCCGGCCCGCGTCGGCTGGTGGAAGCGCCGGCCGCGGTCCACCCTCTCCCCACGGGGCGAGGGTAAGGAGCACACGTAGCAGCCCTCCCCCCACGGGAGAGGGTGGCGAGCCCGCCGTGCGGGAGAGCCAGGTGAGGGGGCCAGTAACCGCCCACAGTGAGAATGGAACCTTACTTTCGACATTCCTTGCAGATAGCACGTGCGATCACGTTCTCTGCACCTCCGCTCGCACCAGCTCGGCAGCCTTCACAAGGTTGCGAAGTTTGGGAAACGCCAGGAAGCGAGGCGTCTGGCTGAAGCCGCAGTCGGGAACGAGTGAGAGTTTTTCCGCCTTGACGGACTTGAGCAGCAGGCGAATCCGCTCGGCGACGGTTTCGACCGGCTCGACCAGGTGATTCTTCACATCCACAACCCCGGCCGCCAGTTCGCGGTCGTTCGGGAAGCGCCGCCACAAGTCCGCCTCCGCCATCTCGCGATTGGCAAACTCCAGAACGAATTGCTGCGCACTCAGCTCGAGGAGATCGGGAAAGAGCGGTTCGTAAGTGCGCAGGCCGATGGGCCGGGCGCGAAAATTCCCGAAGCAGAGATGGACGGCGATCTTCGCTTCGACCCCGCGCACCGTTTCGTTGAACACGTTGATGAACGCCGGAAGGTTCTCCTTGTAGCAAGCGATGGACGGCTCGTCGATTTGGATGAAGTCCGCGCCGACTTTCACCAGCGCCTCAAGCTCGCAGCGGAGGATGGCCGAGAGCGCCCAGGCGATTTCCTCGCGGTTTTTGTAGAGCTTCCCATCGGGAACCAAACGTCCCGCCAGCGTGTGCGGCCCAGGCACCGCCACCTTGAGGGGCGCCGAAGTCCGCCGTCGCAGATAGCGGAACTCCTCGACGATTCCGAGACCCCCCGGGCAGGTCAACTCTCCCTCGACCGCGTACTTGGGCCGCTGGTCGTGGCCGTCGGGCGGGAGCTTGCGCGCCACAGTCAACTCACGAATTCCCCCCAACCGTTTCGGGAAGCTGACAATGAAGTCCACCCGGCGCATCTCGCCGTCGGTCAGGAAATCGACCCCCGCAGCAAGCTGGTCCTGGAGCGCAATCTCCACGGCGTCGTTGAGCGCTTCCTCGATGTCTTGCGCGCCCATTTCACCGCGCTCCGCCGCCGACATCACGAGATAGAACCATCCGGGCCAGGAATAGCTCCCCACAGTCGTTACAGGAAGGAGTTTGTTCGTCATGATTCGCACCTTGGGGTTAGGGTTTGGGGGCTGGGGGTTTGAGGCCAGAACGACCCCTTAATGCAATGACTAACCTGTTTAGCATCTTTCCCACGATCTCTATCTGACTTTGAACTTGCTCCAGCGCTTCAGGTCGAACGTAATTGAGTTGCCGCGCGATGATCAGATGCGTTTCGAGCTCCATGAGCGACCCGCGGGCAATCAGCAAGAATTGAATATACTCTCGTGTCGATCCCCTTCCCCACCCCTCCGCGATGTTGGCAGCAACGGATGCTGCCGCCCTCCGCGCCTGGATCGTCAAACCGAACCGTTCAGCACGTGGAAGCGCATCAGTCAACTTGTAGGTTTCCGTCGCCAGATTGACCACTCTTTGCCAGACTTCCAACTCCTTGAAGCTCTTCATTGCTAGCCCCCTGGACGGCCGGTCTCCCCCAACCCCGAACCCCCAACCCCCAATCCCTGCATTTAGAGTTTTTGCGCCCGATCGTGGAACGCCTGCAGGACGCGCTCGAATTCCTTCGCCGCAGCTTCGTCGCCGACCACGTGCGGGCTGGGCAGCACATCGGGCTTGATCCCGCGTGCCACCAAACATTCCGCCACCTGGCACTTCAGCGCGTTCATGACGGCGATGGCCCCAATCGACGAACCCGGCCCGACAGGATAATCCGCGCCGTCAATCGTGACCAGCGCGTCGCCGGGCGGTGTGCAGTTGTCCATGACGAGATCGGCTATTTCAAAAAGTCTCTTCCCCGACTTGTGGCGACTGGCGGTGGTGCGGGCGTGCTCGACGGAGGTAATCGCCATGAGCCTCATGCCGCGCGCCTTCGCTCCCAGCGCGATCTCGATGGGAACGGCGTTAATCCCCGTGCTCGAAACCACCAGGAAGCTGTCATGAGCGCCGAAGCGGAAACTCTTCAGGATGACTTCCGCGAGGCCTTCGACGCGTTCGAGGAAGAGCGCCTGCCGCAGGCCGTTCGCGCCCACGACGTTGTGATATTGCGTCAGCGAATGCTCGGCGATGGGATGAAAACCCACAAAACTCCCGATGCGCGGGAACATCTCCTCCACCGCCATGCGCGAGTGGCCCGTGCCGAACAGATGCACCCACCCGCCCGCCGCAATCGAATCGACGCAGATGTCGGCTGCTTTCAGGATGTTTTCAGATTGGGTCTCGCGAATCCGCTCGACAATTTTCCCGGCCGCGTCGAGGTAGCGCAAATAAGCCTTCGGTTGAGCCACCATGGTCTCCCTGTCGCATAGAAATTCACAAAATGGAGTTGGAATTGTACCTCAAAAGGGAGACCAGCAGACGAGACGACTCGAGGGACATGGAGAAATGACAAAGATCCTTCGCCCGGCTCGGCTCAGGGTGACAACGGTATTTTGCAGGATTCCGTCAGGACTCCACCCGGTTACTGGCCGCGTCGAAGGTGATCTTCGTTCCGCGCTTGAGGGCGATATTCGCCAGCCAGCCCGAGCGCGCCGCCTCGAAGCCCACCTGGATGGGGGCGGTGGGAGTCTTGCGGCTGCGCACGCAGTCGAGGAAATTCCTCACATGGTCGAGCGTGCCGTCGCGCTCGGCGCGCACGAAGATATCCGGCTTGGGAGCCATGGAGGCCGGTAACCACTCCTTGCCTTCCGCATAGACCGCCAGGTGCGCGCGGTCGATCTTGAGTGTCGCCTGGCTGCCGCGAAACTCGATTCCGCCGTCATCGATGCTGTCGTTGTAAGCGCCGGTAAAAGCCACCATGAAGTTGCCGGGGAACTCCAGCGCCGTCGTCACGGCGTCGGGCGCTTCCCACTTGAAGAGATAGGTCTGGCCGGTGGTCGTGGCAGTCTTGGGCGCCGGCTGGTTCATATACCACTGGATAACATCAATCCAGTGTGTAAGTAAATCAGTTAAGATGCCGCCGCCAAAATCCCAGTAGTGCCGCCAAAGGCGGAATTTCTCGGGGTCGAAGGGCTGGTCGGGCGCGCTGCCCAGCCAGCGTTTCCAGTCGAGCTTCGAAGTGTCGATGCGCGGCGGTTCCGACGTCCACGCCAGGTAGTTCTGATACCAGTAGGTGTGCACGTAGATGATCTTCCCCAGCTTCCCCGAATCGACGATCTGCTTGCCCTGGATGTAATGGTCCCAGCTTCGCTGCTGCGTCCCGGTCTGAACGACGCGCTTCGTTTCCTCAACGGCGCGGATCATCTCGGCGCCTTCCTCAATCGCGTGGATGATGGGCTTCTCGAGATAAGCGTCCTTGCCGGCGCGGACCGAATCGATGAGCATCTGCTTGTGCCAGTGGTCGGGGCTGCCGATCAGGACGGCGTCGACGTCCTTGCGGTCGAGCACCTCACGGTAGTCAAGGTAGCCCTTGGCGCCCCGGCCCGCGATCTTGAGCGCGTCGTCACGATGCGGCTCGTAGACATCGCAGACGGCAACAATCTCATTATCCTGGGACGCTTTGAATTTGCTCATGACGTCCTGAGCGCGCCCTCCCGAGCCCAGCACCCCCACACGAATGCGATCGTTCGCCCCCCGCGCGCGCAAAGCGCCCACGCCGCTCCAGGCCGCGACTCCCGCCGCGCCCGCAGCGGTGTCCTTCAGAAAATCCCGCCGGGAGATATCGGATTCTTTCACCATGGTGGGTCCTCCTGTGGGAAGCAGATGCATAAGCCCCACGTCACTGTGACCAGCTTGTCGGCTTGCGGTCCCAGCGGTGGCTTTTCAATTGCGCGTGCAGGTCCTGGCTGAGTGACGGCCTGTCGCTGACCGCCAGATTGTTCTCGACGTGGGCGGTCTTCCGCATGCCCGGAATAACCGTCGAGACAATCGGATTGTCGAGAACGAATCGCAGCGCCATTTCGGCCATCGTCACGCCTTTGGGAACCAGCGGCCGAAGCGCCTCGGCGCGGTCGACACAGGCGTTGAGATTCTCGGGAACAAAGTAGGTGTTGCGCCAGTCGCCTTCGGGCCACTTGCTGTCCTTGGTCAGGGTTCCCGTCAGCGTGCCTTCGTCGAACGGCACGCGCGCGATCACCGCCACATCCATTTCTTTGCAGGCGGGAAAGAGTTGGTCTTCCGGATTCTGATCGAAGATGTTGTAGATGACCTGCACGGCGTCGATCAGCCCGCTGCGGACGGCCTCCACTCCGTTCCACGGCTCCCAGCGGTTGATACTGATGCCGACGGCGCGAAAGAGCCCCTGCCGGCGGAGATCCTCAACTTCCTTCACCCAACGGTGATCTTCGACCCAGCTGTCTTCCCAGGTGTGAAACTGCATGAGGTCGAAACTTTCCAGGCCGGCGTTGCGCAGGCTCCAATGCACGTACTTCTCGATGTGGTCAGGCGGAAAGCAATCATCGAGAGGATACTCGCGCCGGCTGGGCCACTGGAAATTCTTGGGCGGAATCTTGGTGGCGGTGTAGAGTTTCTTCCCGGGGTTGCCTCGAACCAGTTGGCCGAGCAACCCTTCGCTGTGTCCGGCGCCGTAACCCCAGGCGGTGTCGAAGAAGTCGCAGCCCAGATCCACAGCGCGTTGCAGGGAGCGCATGGACTCCTCATCGTTCGAGCCCGTCCACCCGCCCATGCCCCACATGCCGAAACCGACTTCGCTGACCTGCCAGCCCGTGCGACCAAACCGCCGATATTGCATGATGCATTCCCCCCGGAATCTGCGCCCGTGTTAATGATTCAGTAAAGGCTCCATGAATTCGGTCGCCTTATTGAACCCGCAGAGCGGCGCATGTGTCAATCACTGTCGTCGCCCTGCGTGAAACCATCGATACCGGCCCAGCAGACTGCGGACCACCCGCGCCCGGGTTATCGGAGCGTCTAACTCTCAGCCGCGCGGGACGTTCGCCAGTCTAACCCTCCCCTGCTCACGACGCAATTGAGAAGCACCGCTCGTTCGGGCTATATTGGATGATCGAATTACCTGAGGTAAGGTGCGGTTTGGACCCATCCCCTCGAACGAACCCGAAGAACTGTTCGCGTGCCGGAGAGTGGCGGCTCTGGGCTCTGGTGTTGGCGGGCGGCGTCTTGACCTTCCTGGCTCTCGAGTCAATCTCCGCGCAATCGGGCGGAACCTCTATTCCTGTTAAGTTCACCGACATCCGCGAAGCCGCGGGCATTACCTTCCAGCAGGACGCCACAGCCACCGAAGAAAAACATTACATCGAGACGATGGGAACCGGCCTGGGCTGGATCGATTACGACCAGGACGGCATGCTGGATCTGTATCTCGTGCAGACCGCGGGCACCGAGTGGTACACGCCGCCCAAGCCCCTGCGCTCCGCGCTCTATCGCAATAACGGAAACGGGACATTCACCGACGTCACCGAAAAGGCGGGCGTGGGCGCCGAAGGGTTATACGGCGAGGGCGTCGCGGTCGGCGATTACGATAACGACGGCTTCCCCGACCTCTACGTCATGGGGTATGGCCGCGCGATCCTCTACCACAACAATGGAAACGGAACGTTCACCGACGTGACGGCGAAGGCCGGTGTGGGTGACGAGGGCCTGTGGCCGACCAGCGCGGGCTGGATTGACTACGACAAAGACGGCCACCTCGACCTGGTCGTCTGCAATTACATTCAATGGAGTCCCAAGAACAATCTCTGGTGCGGAGAGAAGCGGCCCGGCTACCGTGCCTACTGCCATCCCGACAATTACCGCGGGATGAAATTGAAGCTCTTCCACAGCAACCGCGACGGAACCTTCGCCGACGTCAGCGACAAGTCGGGAATCGGCGCGCCCGAGGCCAAGGGCATGGGCGTGATCACGACCGATCTGAACAACGACGGTTGGCCCGACATCTTCATCGCCAATGATACGTGGCCGAACTTCCTCTTCCTCAACAACGGCAACGGGACGTTTCGCGACATCTCATTCAGCTCGGGCGTGGCAGCGAGCGAAGACGGCAAGTATGAAGCAGGAATGGGAACCGACGCCGCCGACGTGGACGGCGACGGCTGGCTGGACATCTATGTGACCCACCTGGATTTCGAGTTGAACCGCCTCTATAAGAACAACCACGACGAGACGTTTGACGACGTCACGTACTCCTCCGGCCTCGGGAACAAGGCCATCATGTTGAGTGGCGTCGCCATGAGGTTCCTCGACTACGACAACGACGGGTGGAACGACATCGTCCAGTCGAATGGCGCGATGCTGGATAATATCCATATCTATCATAGTGAAGTAAGTTATGCCGAGCCCAAGCTGATGTTCCGAAATCTGGGAAAAGGAAAATTCGAAAAGGTTTCCGACCAGCTCGGCCCGGACTTCATGCGGCCCACCGTGGGAAGAGGTCTGGCCGTCGGCGACTTCGATAACGACGGCGATCTCGACTTCGCCGTCCTCAATCGCGGCGATTATCCCCAGGTCCTGCGCAACGACGGTGGCAACGCCAACCACTGGCTGACCGTCAAATTGATCGGGACCAAGTCGGCGCGCGACGGCACGGGCGCAGTGCTGAAATTAACGTCCGAGGGAAGAACTCAGGTCGAGCAGGCCAAAGGCGGGATGAGTTATATGTCGGCCCACGACCCGCGAATTCACTTCGGCCTTGGGCAGCGGAAGACCATCGACTCGCTGGAAATCACCTGGCTCGGCGGAACGGTCGACAAGTTGACGAACGTCCCCGTCAATCAGATCATTACCGTGAAGGAAGGGACCGGAATGGTGCCGGGGAATTTCCCGAAGGTTCCGGGCAAGTGAAATGGCGACGCAATGGAGCCCCGCGGTCGCCGTGACGGCATCCTTGTACGCAGTTATTCCCGCGTAGGCGGGAATCCATTTTGAGGCACCATGCCTCGCAAGCCTTAAGGAGGGATCTGATGGACATCACTGAATCATCCTCAAAAAAGACCGGCCGCCGAGAATTCCTGAACAAAGCCGCATCGGTGGTTGGCGCGGCGGCGGTTGGCACGACGGCCCTTTCCTACAGCCGCGTGCTGGGCGCGAACGACCGCATCTCGCTCGGCCACATCGGCGTGGGCAATCGCGGCCGTGGTCTGGACTGGATCGTCTCGAAGCTCAAGACCGAACACAACGTCGAGATGACTGCGGTGTGCGATATCTGGAAGAACAACCGCGAGCGAGCGGTGAGGACCAACGAGAAGTTCTACGGCCGCGCGCCACGCGCCTTCGCGCAACCCGAAGAATTGCTGGCGCTCAAGGATGTCGATGCGGTCCTCATCGCCACGCCCGAGCACTCGCATTCGCCGATGCTCAAGCTGGTCGCGGAGGCCGGCAAAGACGCTTACTGTGAGAAGCCCATGGGCAACGTGCTGGAAGAGGTGAAGGCCGCGCGCGATGCCGTGCTCTCGCGCAACCTCATCGTGCAGATCGGCACCCAGCACCGCAGCGAGCTCTATCCCCGCGAAGCTCAGAAGGTGGTTCAGTCAGGCGTGCTGGGCGATGTCAGCAAGGTGGAGGTGGTGTGGAATTACCACGGCCCGCGCTGGCGCGGCCGCCGCGAGGTCAAGGAAATCCGCCAGGAAGATACCGACTGGCGGCGCTGGCTGATGACCAAGCCCGACCGGCCGTTCGACCCGCAGCTCTATTTTGAATTCCGGCTCTACAAAGATTTCTCCAGCGGGATTGCCGATCAATGGCTAAGCCACGGCATCGACCTCGTCCACTGGTTCATGGACGACCCGTTCCCGAAGTCGGTTGTGGCTCAAGGCGGCATCTTCGCCTGGCACGACGGCCGCGAGAATCCCGATACCTTCCAGGCCCTGCTCGATTACCCCAAGGGATTCATGGTGAGCTACTCCACCAGCTTCGGCAATGACTCGCCCAGCTTCACGCGCTACATGGGAAAGAACGCCACACTTGTCAACATCGGCGGCGAAGGCAGCCCGCGCTATGAATTGGTCGAGGAGAAGGGCGTGCACGAGGACGACCCGACGGTTTACGAAAAGCGTACCAAGAAAGATATTCTGCTTCCGGGCGATACCAAGCTGCCATCTACCGGAATCGGCGACGACGACCTCCACCACATGCAGAACTGGTTCGAATGCTTGCGCAGCCGCCAGCAGCCTCACGCCACGGTGCATAACGGCTACGGACACTCGGTGGCCTGCATCATGGCCGCGCGCTCGTATTGGCAGGGCAAACGCCTCTACTACGACGCCAAGGCGGAAGCGATCCTCGACCACCCGCCGGCGCCATAGGCGCGCAGTTTATTCGAAGAATGAATTACCATTGTAGTGAGCTACTTTAGGTGATACTGTCACTTTCAGAAGCCGATTGTCCCCTCGCCTCGATGGTCGTTTCGCCGCCGCTGTGTGGAGGGCGGCTCGGTCGCCCTCGACGAACGTCGCGCTGAGGAGGGATCGTGAAGAAGCCGGTCCTAATCTCTCTGGCCGCACTCTTCTTTTCGACGCCGACGCTGGCACAAGAATCCTACCCGCGGGTCGAGGTCGCGGGCGGATATTCTCTCCTGGTCGTCGATCGGGCGCGCCGAAACATGCCCAAAGGCTGGACCGCCGGCGTCGCCGTGAATTTCCACCGCAACTTCGGGATCGAGACGAACTTCGCGGGCCACTATGGGCACCTTACCGTGCCGCTGGCTGACGAAAGCTACTACCTCTTTCAAGGCGGGCCACGCGTTACCCTCCGGTTGAAGAGACTGACACCGTGGGCTCACGCTTTGTTCGGGGTTTCCCAGAGCCGGATCGCAGGCGCCAGCGTGACGAAGACCGATTTTGCCGAGAGCTTCGGCGGCGGGCTGGACGTCAACATTCACAAGCGAGTCGCCCTGCGCGTCGTCCAAGCCGACTACGTACGGATGCAAATCAATGATGTGTCTTTAGGAGGGACTGGCTTTGGTCTGCTTGCCGGTCCGACGCCAGCCAACAACCTCTCGCTTTCATTTGGGTTCGTACTTAAGCTTGGCGGCGGTTAGAACACCTGCCGGCGGCAATGCCGCGGCCCTCAATGACGGAGGTCCGCGCCACTATTTCCGAAACACAATCAAATCCTCGATGTGGACCCACGCGCCTTTGGAACCCGGATAGGGCTCGCCGCGGACGACGACGCGGAGGACGTGCTTTCCCGGCGCGAGGTCAAACTTACCCCACAAGGCTTCGCCGTCGCGAACCCCGTCTTCGTTGTACGCGTCGATTGTCAAGGGGTCCATTCCTCCAAAGAAAGTAAGGCTAGTGGGCGGCGCTGGGCCCTGACCCCTGGTCATTAATACGTTGTCGAGAAATACGAATACCGTTCCGCAATCGGGACCGAGACTCCCCACCAGCATGGCGCCGGTGCCTTCGAACGTGACCGTTGCTTCCGCGCCTTTCGTTTTCGAGCGCATGCCCTTCTCATCCCCGCCGGACTTTTCCCAAGCTCCCTGCCATTTCCAACGCGCGCCCGCTGTGGCGATGCGCTCGATGACTTTGCCGGGCGCGAACTGCTCGAGCTTAAGCGTCGCCGGACTTTGCGCGGGAATCTCGCAAGACTCCGCCGAAACTTTTCCGCCCTCCTTCGCGATGACGAACTGGGCGCGCTTCACGGTGCTCGCGACAATCGAGTTGAACGAATAGTCGGTGTAGGAAAACTTGCTGTCGGCGATTGCCCCAAGCGGCGCCGTCCACTTTGCCGGAATGCGCTTGTAGCCGAGCATCACTCCGAGGATTCCCACCGCGCTCGAAGGATTGCAGTCGCTGTCCTGCCCGGCGCGCATCGAGACTTCCATCGTCTTCTCGAAATCGCCGTTGCCGTAGAGCAACCCCAGCGCCACGTAAGCGCCGTTCAGCGACGCGTCGATATTGAACGGGCGCAGCGCGCCGTCGGGACAGGGATCGTCCTTGTCCCACTTGTCCTCGATCAGCCGCCAGGTCTTCTTCCAGTCGGGATTTTCCGCCGACCACTTCAGCACATCGCGAATCACCTGCGCGTAAACGCTGCCCGCCGGAATCGCCGCGAGACCCGCCTCGACCACCTTGCGCGGATCTTTCTCGAAGAACGCCGCGGCGTACATCCCTCCGAAAAACACGCCGCCGTAAACGCCGTCGCCGTAGTTCATCACGTGGCCGACGCGCTCGGCGTAATGCTGCGCGGCGCGCGGCAGCCCGGGGCACATCAAGCCGATAAAATCCGACTCGATCTGAAAATCGATGTCGTTGGCGTGCAGGTTGTGCGCGGGATTTCCGGACGCGGGCGCTTTCACTCCGCGGCGCAGCAGCCGTCGCGCGGCGAGGTTGGCATGCCAGAGCATGTACTTCGAATCCTTGAAGGCTTCGCCGTACTGCTCGGTCGTGGCGTCGAGCCCGACGCGGTCCATCACGCCGGCGAACGTCATCTCAACATAGAGATCGTCTTGATCGAGCGCGCCTTTTAATTCCTCCGGTTTCCAATCGCGTGGCGTCTCATTGATCTTCCCGCGGAAGCGGAACTCCGTCGGCGCGCCGTAAGTTACGCCAATCATCTGTCCCGCCCAGCCGCCGCGAATCTTGTCTTCGAGCTCCGCCCGCGAAATGGTCCGCATCGCCGGAGAAGCGGCCGCGCGGTAAGCGTTTCCAATCACCATCCCCACCGCCGGCAACAAAGCCATCAAACCGATGAGCAATCTGGTTCGCCACATGAGTGCCTCCGATATCTTATTTCGAATGCTTACCAATGCCTCCAGTCGCTTGTACGCGGCGCGCAACCGGGAGCGAAACGCAACTTTAATGGAGTCGACCTGAATACGCCAGCCATCGCCAAAGAAAAAGCTTGATGGCCGGGTTACCTTTTCACGCTCGCGGCGTCTAACGATTCAAGACAGCGATTGGCAAGCAAGGACTGACAGACGCCGGAGACGAAGATGGGAACGGAAATTAACATCACTTCAGGAAACTTTATCCCCCCCGGCGTCGTATATAGCAACAGCAGCAAGATTCGGGGGGAAGGAGGCGCCATGATACTCAGACTGAACGGCAACACGAGGATCGAGGATATGCGGAACCATCCGGTGGAAGTGATCGAGAAACTCCGCCGGCTGCTGGCCTCGGGCGCGACGGCCTATCCCGACCCGAACCGCAAGAACTTCTACGACGTCGAGAACGGCTCGCGCTGGTTCTATATCCATATGGCGCCGACCGGGAACGTGTGGCTGCTCGCCTCCTGGATAAAAGAGCAGAAGCCAGCGCCGGCGTTCGCCGCCGGGTTCGTTGCGGCCCGCCCGTAAGTACACCCGCAATCGCACTGAGTTCCCTCTTCAATCGAGCGGTCAGTCGTTCCGGGTGCCTTGCGGGCGCCGCCCGCGCGCTCTTTTTCCCCTGTATTCGGTCTACCGTCTACTGTTTTACTGGTGTTAAAATAACCGCCGCAGCATGACCGCGCGCGGTCCCATCTCGCCCAGCCATCGTGCCATCCGAAGATACTATGAAAATGTTGCCGCCTTGCGCGACCAGCACGTTTTCGATGAGATGAACGTCCGCTCCGCCTTCGAGATGCTTCTGGCGGACGCCGCCAAGCTCAAAGGCTGGACACTGATCCCAGAGCTTTCGGAGAAATCCGGCGGCAGCCTCGTTCGCCCCGACGGGACCATCCGCGACGCGAACAGCCTCCCGCGCGGCCATTGGGAAGCCAAAGACACCAAGGACGACCTTGCGGCCGAGATCAAAAAGAAGGCCTCGCGCGGCTATCCGCTGAACAACATCATTTTCGAGGACACCGAGCGCGGAGTCCTTTACCAGAACAAGCAGCAAGTCAACGGCGAGTACAACCTCGGCAACCCCAAAGAGCTCGTCGCCCTCCTCAACCAATTCTTCTCCCACGTCGAGCCGGACATCGAAAGTTTCGAGGAGGCGGTCGAGGAATTCAAGGAACGCGTGCCGGAGCTGGCGCGCGGCCTGGTCGAGAAGATCCAGCAGGCGCACCGTGACAACGCCCGCTTTCAGACCGCCTTCGACAATTTTTTCGACCTATGCCGCACGGCGCTCAATCCCAACATCCGGGTCGAGGCAGTGGATGAAATGCTCGTCCAGCACCTGCTGACCGAGCGCCTGTTCCGCACGGTATTTAGCAACCCCGAGTTCGTCAAGCGCAACGCCATCGCCGCCGAAGTGGAGCACGTCATCGAAGCGCTGGTGAGCAAAAGCTTCGACCGCACGGAATTCCTCAAGGGCCTGGACCGCTTCTACGTGGCCATCGAAAGCGCCGCGCGCTACCTGCCCGACTTCAGCGAGAAACAGCATTTCCTGAACACCATCTACGAGCGCTTCTTCCAGGGCTATTCGGTGAAAGTGGCGGACACGCTCGGCATCGTCTACACGCCGCAGGAAATCGTCAATTTCATGTGCGCGAGCGTGGCAGAAGTATTGGAGAAGGATTTCGGCAAATCGCTCGCGAGCCCTGACGTTTTCATCATCGATCCCTGCACGGGCACTGGCAATTTCATCGTCAACCTCATGCGGCGCATCCCGCAGCGCGACCTGCCGCGCGTGTACCGCGAGCAACTCTTTGCCAACGAAGTGATGCTCCTGCCTTACTACATCGCCGCCCTCAATATCGAGCACGCCTACTTCGAGTTGACCGGGACCTATGAACCCTTCGAGGGGCTGTGCTTCGTGGATACGCTCGACCTTGCCGAAGGCAGCCAGCACGCCCTTGGGTTCATGACGCAGAAAAACGCGGAGCGCGTCGAGCGCCAGCGCAAGGCGCCCATAACGGTAGTCATCGGCAACCCGCCGTACAACATGAACCAGCAGAATGAGAACGACAACAACAAGAATCGGAAGTACGAGATCATTGACCGGCGTGTGGCGGAAACCTACGCCAAGGATTCCAAGGCCAGCAGCAAGACCGCGCTGTCAGACCCCTACGTGAAGTTTTTCCGCTGGGCTACGGACAGACTTCAAAACCGCGATGGGATTGTGTCGTTCGTGTCCAACAATAGCTTCGTGGACCAGCACGCCTTCGACGGCATGCGCAAGCATTTCCTCCGAGATTTCACCCGCGTATATCACATGGACTTGCACGGGAACGTCCGGCGCAACCCGAAATTGAGCGGGACGACTCATAACGTCTTCGGGATTCAAGTGGGCGTGGGCATCACGTTGGCCGTCCGCGGGCGTAGCACGGGCGTCCGTGGCACGGGCGTCTCGCCCGTGGCTGGCCACGGCCAGGATGGCCGTGCCACGAGCGGTGGCACGGGCGTCTCGCCCGTGGAAAACCATGGCCTAGCAGGCCATGCCACACTGAAGATACGTCATGGCGCTTACCTGCCTCATTGGACGCGTGAGGGCGGCACTTATGCAGTCTGCTTCCGGCTGAACGACTCGCTGCCTGGCCACGTCATCGAGGCGTGGGAGTTTGAGAGGAAGGATATCGTCAAGACTGCCCAGCAAATGAGCCGCCCGCTGAGCAACCAAGAACAAGAGCGCCTTGATCAGCTCTTTTCCGAAAAGGTCGAGAAATATTTGGACGAAGGGAGCGGCGCGTGCTGGCTGCGGCGGCATGAAGTGGCCGAAGCGGTAGCAACAGCGCTCAAGCACTTTGACGGCGAGCGTTACCGCCTCATTGCGTGGTGTGTCATGCCCAACCACGTCCACTGCGTCGTGCAGCCGCTGGCCGCGTTTCAGCTATCTGGCATTTTGCACTCGTGGAAGTCGTTTTCGTCCAAGGAGGCCAACCGGCTGCTCGGCCGAAGCGGGCAGTTCTGGCAAGCGGAATACTACGACCACTTGATCCGGGACGAGCAGGATTTCCTCCGCCAGATCGAGTACGTTCTTACTAACCCGTCGCGCGCAGGACTCAAAGAGTGGGAATGGGTCGGCAGTGGTACTTCTGGTGGCACGGGTGGTGGCACGGGCGTCTCGCCCGTGGAACATGGGCAGGATGCCCATGCCACACTCCGGTATTTCCGCGTGCCCGAGGATTGGCGCAAGGAGCAAAAACTGCAGCAACTCAACCGACTCGGAACCGTTTCCGAGGTTCCGTGGGCGGGCCTCACGCCTGATCCCGCCGGCCTGTGGCTCGTGCCTGAACACGCCGAGGAGTTCAAAGCCTTCGTTCCCCTGGGGAGCAAGGTGGCCAAGGCCGCGGATTCAGCGAGCCCGAAGGCCATATTCAAAATCTTCTCGGGCGGCGTGAAGACGAACCGCGACGAGGTCGCTTACGACTTCAGCAGGAAGGCGCTTGCGGAGCGCATTCAACGCTTTATTGACGACTACAACGGCGAAGTGGATCGCTATAAGCGCAGCCGTGGCACGGGCGTCTCGCCCGTGAATAAACACGGCCTGGAAGGCCGTGCCACGAGCGGCGTCCCGTCCATCGATGAGTTCGTGCGCTACGACAAGATCAAATGGAGCCGGGATCTGAAAAAAGCTCTACAGCGCGGCAACTATGCGGCTTACGACGCGGCGAAGGTCAGGACGGCACTTTACCGGCCATTCACGACCCGCTGGCTGTTCTTTGATCGAGTCGTAGACGAAGAGGTCTATAACCTACCGTTGATCTACCCGAGGCCGGACGCAGAGTCTGAGAACCGGCTCATCGCCTTAACAGGACCTGCATCCGAGAAGCCGTTCATGGCGATGGCGGCCAAGTGTCTACCCGACTTTCATCTTGTTGGTCCTGGCGCGACGACACAATGCCTACCCTTCTACGGCTACAACGAAGACGGCACGAACCGTCGGGAAAACGTCACCAACTGGGCGTTGGAACATTTTCGCAAGCATTACGCCGACGACAAGATCACCAAGTGGGACATCTTCTATTACGTCTATGCCGTGCTGCATCATCCCGAGTACAGGTCGAAGTACGCCGAGAATCTGAAGCGCGGGTTGCCGCGGATTCCGCTGGCGGGCTGTCATTCTGAGGATCCCGATGCCCTTCATCGGGAGACGAAGAATCCCGGCAGTGCAGGAACTGAAAAAGATCCTTCGGCTTCGCCTCAGGATGACAGCGTGCGGCCTCAGGATGACAAGGAACCCTTCTGGGCATTCGCCAAGGCGGGCAAGGAACTGGCCGAACTGCACATCAACTACGAAACCATCGAGCCGTATCCGCTGAAGTATGTGGAGACGGCAGGCTCGCCGCGGCGCTCCCTCAACTCCCGCCCCTCTCCCCGAGGGAGAGAGTGGCCCGGAGGGCCGGGTGAGGGCGGTCACACGCCACAACCACTCTCCTACCGTGTCGACGACAAGATGCGGCTCGCGAAAGACCGTCTGTCACTGAAGGTAAACGACACGCTGACGCTCTCGGGCATCCCGCCCGAGACGTTCGAATACCGCCTGGGCAACCGCTCCGCGCTCGAATGGGTGATTGACCAATACCAGGTGACCGAGGACAAGCATTCCGGTATCCGCTCCGACCCGAACCGCGCGGACGATCCCGAATACATCGTCAAGCTGGTCGGGCGCGTCATCCGGGTCAGCCTCGAAACTGTCCGCATCGTCCAAACCCTGCCCCCGCTTCAGTAGAGGCGGGTTTAGCTCGCCAGGGCGGCGTATCGCCGCCGCTGCGGGCCGGTGGCGCAAAACCCACAATGTTTCGGAGTCATTTTCCTGCGTCGTTTCAGTTGTATTTTGCCGCGGATTCGCGTGCGGCTATAATGCGGCGCGAGGCGTCCATGCCCGCCCCACGCGACGTCGAAGCGCTTCACGCCCTCGAAGGCGAAATCGAATCGTTCCTGAAATCGCTCCGCCATCCGGTGGTCGCAGAAGACGAGGTTACGCTCTTCGATCTCGAGGCAGCGTCGTGGCGGCTGAGTGTGGATTTCGGAAAGCTGATTTTCGAAGCGTGGAACCCGGCGCGCTCGATGGTGCGGCGCGTCGAGCAAATTGCTTATCGCGACCGCGACCGGCTGGGGCTCTTCGTGCGGAAATCCGCGGGGCGCGAGACCAGCACGCTCGAATTCCGCGAGCGCACAGGCGCCGAGCGCCCGGCCCGTGGCGAATCTCGCGCGAGGACTCGACAGGAACTGCTGGCCATGCTGGCGCGCGAGTACCCCGGCTGGCGCTTCGAGCGAGTCAGCACCCGCTCGGACCGCGAGCATTCTTTTTCAGCCTGGTACACACGCGGGCTGGCGCGGCGGGGCTCAACGGCCTGGGCGTTTCTCGGCCTGGGCGAAGGCGAACCTCCCGCGGCCGCCGATGCGATTCTTGGCCACGGCCTGATCTGGCTCGACTGGCTGCGCAGCCATGCCGAGCGCTTCACCGTCGGCGCGCTCAAGTTCTTTCTGCCTGGCGCGGCCGTTCCTCTGTGCGCCCAACGCGCCGCGTGGGTCGAGCGCCGCGCGCTGCAACCCGAGCTATTCGAGTGGAACCGCGGTGATGCACACCCGACGCTTGTGGACGTGCGCGACTATGGAAACGTCGAGACCCGCCTGATGCCGCGCCATCAGGCCGATGCGCTCGTCAAACGCCACGCAGGACTGGTGGGGACTCTGCTCGGCGAATTGGCGGGGCGAGTCGATGTCGTCCCGGATGCCGCAGCCAATACCCTTTCCTTGCGCATCCTGGGCCTGGAAGTCGCGCGCCTTGAGCACCTCCTCGCGCCCCATGTCTTCTACGGTTTGGAAGGAAGTTATCGCCGGATGGAGCCGGGCGGCGAAGCGGGATTGCGCGAATTCGTCGCAAGGGTTCTGAAGATTCGCAGCCCTTCCGGCCCGAACCGCTCCCACGAGTTTTTCCGCCTCCAGGGCGAGCGCTGGCTGGAGAGTATGCTTGTGAAGGATATTACCAAAGTCGATATAGACCTGCGGCCGGACTGCGTTTATCCGCAGGTCCCGGCGTTTTCAGGCGGAGACCGGGGGGTGATTGATATCCTAACCGTGACCCGGGGCGGCCGGCTGGCGGTGGTCGAACTGAAGCTCGTCGAGGACATCAACCTCCCCTTGCAGGGGCTGGATTATTGGCTGCGCGTCAAGTGGCTGCAGGAGCGCGGGCAGTTCGAGAAGTTCGGGTACTTTCCCCAGATCGTGCTGTCGCCCGGGCCGCCGCTGCTCTACCTCGTCTCCCCGGCCTTTCGCTTCCATTCAACCACGGACCGTATCGTCGGCTTTCTGGACAGTTGTATCGAAGTTATCAAGGTGGGAATAAACGAAGCGTGGAGGGAGGGTGTGAAAGTCCTCTTCCGGCATTCCCCGCGTTCCCGGCAATGAAGACGGCGGGAGGCCGCGCCGCTCTGGTTAAAGGGGAGGGTACCGCGAAAATTTCCACTTGGCGATCCGTCGTGAATCTGGTATAGATTTTCGTTGAAGTTTCCGTCCGGGTAGTGTTCAAGGCTCTTTCTATGCGCATCAAGTTTTGGGGAGTACGCGGCTCCACGCCAACTCCTCAGGTTGATAACCTCAGGTATGGAGGCAACACACCCTGTCTGGAGTTCCGCTCCGAGGGAGGCAGTCTTCTCATCGTTGACTGCGGCAGCGGTCTCCGGCTGCTGGGGAAATCACTGGCCAAAGAGTTCGGCACGCGGACGATCCGCGCCCACGTCCTGCTGACCCACTACCACTGGGATCACATTCAGGGCCTTCCCTTTTTCGAGCCCCTCTACAACAAGGCCAATCAGTTTCATTTCTATTCCTATCGTCTGCCGGGCGCGACTGTCGAGGAGGCCCTCGAGGGACAGATGGCCTACCCTTACTTTCCCGTGGACATGACCGCCATGCACGCGCTGCGCACTTTCACGGAAATCGAGCAGGGGCCCTTCCAGCTCGACGATTTCGTTATTCGCGCGAGGCGGATCAACCACCCCCAGGGTTGCCTCACATTCCGCATCGAGAACAACGGCAAAGCGGTGCACTACGCCACCGACCACGAACCCGGAGAAGCTTCGAGCGACCAGGCCGTGCGCGAACTTGCCCGCGACGCTGACCTCCTCATTTACGATTCTCAGTACAGCTGGGATCAGGTGCGCGGCCCCAAACGCGGCTGGGGTCATAGCACCTGGGAAGAAGGCGTGAGCATCTGCCAGGAAGTGGGCGTGAAGGAATTCATCCTCTTCCACCACGACCCGGACCGCAATGATGAAGCCGTCGATGAGCTCCAGCGGATCGCGCGGGGCCGCTTCGCCAAGTCGCGCGCCGCGTTCGAAGGCATGGAAATCGTCCTCTGAATCCAACCCTTTGCTGCCGGGCGCGGCCAGCGTTCCTCAATCCTAGAAAGTCCTTTCCGAATCAAGCAGCAGCGTCACAGGGCCGTCGTTGACAAGCTCGACGTCCATCATGGCGCGAAATTCCCCCGTCTGCACTTTCACGCCCAGGGAACGCAGTGAGGCGATGAAACTATCGTACAGAGCACGAGCGTCCTCCGGCGCGGCGGCGCGATCAAAACTGGGCCGCCGGCCTTTGCGGCAGTCGCCATAGAGAGTGAACTGCGAAACGCACAGGATCTCGCCGCCGGCGTCCAGAAGCGAGCGATTCATCCGCCCCTCCGTGTCGTCGAACACCCGCAGGTTCACGATCTTCTCCGCAAGCTGCCTGCCGGTTTCTTCCGAATCTGCCGCCGCAATGCCCACCAACACCACCAGGCCCTGCCCGATCCGCCCCACCACGCGGCCTCCCACGCGCACTTCCGCCCGGATTGTCCTTTGCAGCACGGCCCGCATGATCCGTCCCTCTCTTTTATCAACCGCCGCCCTGGTACGCAAGCCCCTTCACGCCCCGGCCCGACCCTCCCCTGCCTGACTGGCCTACACGTTTCCGGGCGGGCATCTCCCGCATAGCCTATGCCAGCGACACACGAGTGGGGCGGAAAGGGGCAAACCTCACCCTTCGGGGCAGTTCACAAACCCCCGGCCCGCCCGCAAACGCCCTGGTTTCTGTGAGTTGACAAAAAGTGTCTCGCGGGTCTCACTGGTCTCCATTGTCTCAATCTAGTATGATAGCCTATGTCTCACACTGGAGGGCAGGTCCCGCCGACCGGGAGCGGCGATACAGGACTCGACTGCCCGGGAGGAAAACGAGGAGCCCCGCATGACGAACTTCTTCCAGCAGCTCTTTTCCGAATCAGGCACGGCAAGTTTCAGCCGGGTAGGGACCTTTATCACCCTCCTCTGCGCCTGCGCCTGGGTCACGCGCATTGTGTGGAAGACGGGCGCCCTGCCGGGACTGGAAGGGCTGACGTTCTTCATCGTCAGCCTCTACGGGCTGGGTAAAGCGGGGGAAACCGTGCAGCGCCTCACCCGCAAGAGCGAATGAAGCGCCCCGCACGGCGGGACGAGGGGGGCCCCGGAATCAGAAGACGGAATATGGAGATGCTTAACAGCAACGTTAGAACTATAACAGAACTCGTTAAGGCCGGCCTCGGGTGGGTGAAAAGGCGCCTACTCCTCCTCGCGCTGATTTCGCTCGGAGCCGCCGTACCGCTGTGGCGGCTCGAACACGACGCGCGCCTGCGGCGGGAGTTCGAGTTCCAACAGGTGAAGGAGCAGGCCGCGGCCGAGATCGCGAATTTGCGCGCGCAGGCGGCCGCCGCTCTCGAGGACGCCGACGCCGGAGCGCAGCGCGTCCGCGATCTGGAGGCGCGGGGCCATCAACTGGAGCGCGAGGAAAAGAATCTGAAATCTGAAATTTCAGATTTGAGATCACAAGAACGAGCCCGGCTGCAGGAAGTCGCGGCGCTTCCCTTCCCGGCGATTGCTTCGCAACTGCGCGCGCAACTTGGTCAGGACGGAATCGGGACTCGCGACTCGGGACTCGCGACTCGGGATTCGGGATTCGGGGTTGGGAATTCGGGCGAAGGCAAAGAGCGAAATTCGGAATCTGAGATCCGCCAATCGCCAGTGGCGGGATTACCGTTGCCGCCTCACGCGCTTCCGGGAAGAACGACCGCCGCAAGAGATCATTCCGGATTCCTGATTCAAGATTCAGGACCCGTCAGCGCCGCGCCCAACGCCAAATTCCAGATTGAAGATTCCAGGCCGGCAACCCCTGCGCGCCCGACGGGGGACGCCGGAGGGCATTCCGGATTCCAGATTCCGAATTCCGAACTCATCCTCACCGAACGCGGCGCGCGCGCGATGGCCGCGGCGCTGGTCGAGCGTGATGCCTGCCGCGAGCAAGCCAGTGCCCAGGACGCGCTGCTGGCGAACTGCGAGCAGCAGGCGGCGGCGACACGCGCCATCGTCGGGGAGTTGATGCGGTCGGAGGTGAAACTGCGCGAGGCGATGCACGCGAAGGACGAAATTCTGTCGCGCAGCGAGGCGGCGCATCGCGCGGAATTGAAGGCGGCGCGGGGAACGCGCCTCGGGCGGTTCGGGCAAGCGCTGAAGTATGTCGGAGTGGGAGCGGTCGTCGGAGTCGTGATCGCGCGTTAAGGAGAATTGAAAATTGAAAATTGATGATTGCAAATTGAAGAACAGCCCGCCCGGCTTTTGCGCCGCCGCGACACGCAAGGCAATTTTCAATTTTCAATTTTCAATTTTCAATTCCAGCCGGAGGCAACGTGCCTGAAAGCTTCGAACAAATCGCGCTCTGGTGGGGTCCGGGGATCCTGGTGCTGATGGTGTTTGGCTACGGCCTTTTGCGCCTGGCGCACCACTGGATCGAGAAATCGCTGGAGGTCAAGCGCGACCAGACGGACAGCCTGCTGCGCGTGGTGCGCGTATACGTCGAGCAATTTCTCAGCACGCAACAATCCCAGGCGGAGGCGCTCTCGCGCCTGGCGACCTCCATCGAGCAGCGCGACTCGCACGAGAGCTTCGAGCACCAGGAAATGCTGATCGCGCTCAAGGCGCTGCACCGCGATGTACGGCTGCTCCCCTGCCGAATGGGGGGCGAGGCGGCGGAGTGCGGAAGGGGGTCGGGAGTAGGGAGTCGGGAGCCGTGAATTCCGAATTCTGAATTCCGAATTCAAGAACCTCAGACGTTGGCCGTTCGACTTTCAACTTCTGAATTCCGAATTCAAGAACCTCAGGCGTTGGCCGTTCGACTTTCGACATTGAACTTTCGACTTTCAACTTTCGACTTTGGACTTTCGACTTTCAACTTCTTCGGCACGCAGGATTGGAAACGGAGGATCGAGACGACCATGGCAACCCGTCAAAAAGAGGTCATTCGAGGGAAGATATTATACTACCTGGCATTAGTTTACCCGGAGCCGGTCACCCTCCCGCTCCTGCAGGCCGAGCTCGACCTGTTCGGATATCCCGTCCCCTTCGACGAGCTCAACTTCCACCTCGCCTACCTGGCGGAGAAGGGCCTGGTGTCGCTCGAAAACGCGGGCCTCGCCGAGCCGCGCCCGCCGCGGCGGGTGACGCTGGTGAAAATCACGGCGCGGGGGATCGACTATTTCGACGGACGCCTGCCCGCCGAAGAGGGCGTCTATCTGGAGCCGCGGTCATGAAGAAGAAGCCAGAAGTCAGAAGCCAGAATCCAGAAGGCCCGCCGGCGCCCGGCCCCGCGACGGAGCCCGTTCCCGCTTCGTCACCGACGGCGACTCCCGCGAGCGCGCAATCCTCAGGGAGGAGCGGCGAGGGGGATTCGCTTCGGCCATTTACGCGGGTTGCCGACTTGCCGGACGACCTGCGGGAGCTGGTTCGCAAGATGCTCATCGAGGGCGCAACGGTCGAGGACGTCGTGGAAGCCGTCAACGAGTGCGGCCGCGAAAAGATCACGCTTCACGCTGTGCACAACTATTTCCGCTCCGACCTGGCTCTCCAGCAGGCGCGGATCAAGTGGCAGCGCGACACCGCAAAGGCATTCAAGGAGGCGCTGGGAGATCCCGAGTCCGGCCAGCAGGAAGTGGTCGACGCCGTCCTGATGACGGGCCTCATGCGCCTGACTCGGCGCAGCTCAGAATTCGGCGCCAAGGACGCCTTGCACGAACGCTTCGACCGCCAGACCGTCCGCCTCAAACAGGAAGTCATTCGCCAGCGCGAACAGAAACTGCGCATGGAGAAGAGGCTGGCGATGGCTCACTGGAAGTCCGAAGAAGCCAAGACCGACCTCCTTCGTGGCCGCCTCGCTGAGCTGAACCGCCTCATCGAGGCGGGCAAGGGTGAAGGCAAGCTTGGCCCCGAAACGCTGCAGAAGATTCAGGAAATCTATGGCATCGTCAAAGTTCCGTACACCCCTGCGAAACCCGCAGAATACGCACCCGAACCGGTTACGACTTGATGCCGGCTCGCCGGGTGGCGATAAACCCGCGTCTGGAGCGGAACCCTCCCCGCCGGAGACCACACCGACGCCCAGCTGCGTCCCAGGTGCGCCACCCCCGGAGCCGGAGAAGAAAAGTCAAAAGTCGAAAGTTGAAAGTCGAAAGGAAGAACGGCAGAAAAGCGACCAACGAAATTCGAGATTCGAAACTCGAAATTCGAATAACCAAAAGCCCCGCCCGAAAATCGGCGACGATCTCAAATCTCCAATCTCCGATTCGAGAAATCACAACTCACAATTCACAAATCACAAATCCGCCGTCCTTCTCGCCAGGCCCGCGCTCAACTTGCTTCCCTACCAGCGCCGCTGGGTCGAGGACGACTCGAAATTGAAGATCGTCGTCAAGGCGCGGCAGATCGGTTACTCCTTCGCCGCCACGCTGCGCGCCGTGATGAAGTGCCTGGAGCGCAAGACGACGTGGATCTTCCTCTCCAAGGGCGAGCGGCAATCGCGCCTGCTGATGGAAAAAGTCCACGACCACATTCGAAGCTGCGGCATCGTGGCGCGCACCAACGAGTCCACGTTCTTCGAAGGCACCTCGCTCAAGCAGCTCGAAGTGCGCTTTCCGAACGGCAGCGTCATCTACGGCCTGCCCGCCAACCCCGATACGGCGCGCGGCTATTCGGGGCACGTTACCCTCGACGAGTTCGCCTTCCACGCCGACGCCGGCAAGATTTATGCCGCGCTCTTCCCCACCATCACGCGCGGCTACGGACTCGAGGTCATCTCGACACCCAACGGAACGCAGGGGAAGTTTTATGAATTGGCCAGAGCTGCGGGCCTCGTGGAATCGGGACTCGCGAAAATCAGGCCATCGGATGATCGGGCCATTGGGCCATCGCCGATCACCCGATCATCCGACCGCCCGATCGCCCGATTATTGCCTACCGCTTGGTCCGCTCATTATTGTGATGTATACGACGCCGTGCGCCAGGGCCTGCAAGTAGATATCAACCTCCTGCGTAATGGCTGCGAAGATGCGACGGCGTGGCAACAGGAGTTTTGCTGCCAGTTCGTCTCCACGGCGGAGAATTTCTTTTCGCCGGAGCTGCTCGACGCGTGTTTGAGCGCGGAAGCGGGAGCTGGGTTCCAGGTGTCAGGTGCCAGGTGTCAGTTGGCCGGTCTTCTTCCCGACACCCGACACCCGAAGCCCGACACCTGCTTTTACCTCGGCATCGACATCGGCCGTCGGCACGACCGGACGGTTTTCTGGCTGGACGAAGTCCAGCCAGCGAAACCCGAAATTCGAAATTCGAAAATCGCCCCAGCGTCGTCGAGTTTCGAGATTCCAATCACAAATCACAATTCACAAATCACAAATCTCTCCGTGGCCCGCCTCGTCCGCACCATGGACAACGCCCCCTTCGCCGACCAGCTCGCTTACGCGCGGGAATTGATGTCGCAGGAGGACGCTGCGGGGCGTCCGCTCGTCCGCCGCTGCTCGATCGACGCGACCGGCATCGGCGCGCACATGGCGGAGACGCTGGCGCGCGAGTTTGGGCCGCGCGTCGAGCCGGTGGTCTTTACCGCGGCGGTGAAGGAAGACCTGGCGTTTCGCACCAAGCGGCGTATGGAGGCTCGCCTGACCGTGCTGCCCGATACGCGCGAGATTCGTCGCGCGTTCAGCGCTGTTAAGAAGTTTATAACCCCCTCAGGAAACCTGCGCTTCGACGCCGCGCGCACCGAGGCCGGGCACGCCGACGAGTTCTGGGCGAAAGCCCTCGCCGACCTGGCCGCCGATCCGGACGCGCATCGCGCCGCCGCGCGGGCCGAAGACGCGTTCCTCGCGGATTCCCTGCCGATCGTGAATCCGCTGGCGTTCCGCGAAGTGCAAGCATCGTGGTCGGCGTTGGAGGTTTTGTAGAAACGCCGTCAGCGGTCAGCCCTCAGCCGTCAGCAAACCGCTTCGCTGATCGCTGAAAGCTGACGGCTGAAAGCCTGGAGCAAACATGAAACTCGGACCACTCGAAATTTCCTGGACGCGACCCTCACCCCTGACCCCTCTCCCCGGGGGAGAGGGGAAACAGAAATCCAATTCCGGCCCTCTCCCACTGGGAGAGGGTGGCCCCGATGCAGTTAATCGGGGACGGGTGAGGGATTTCGAGCCGCACGGACTTCCTGGAACTCCCGTCTTCAGCGGCTTCCTGCGCGACTTCGGCGAGTACAACCCGGGGCTCGAAGGCCTGACCGCCGTGCGCACCTACGAAAAGATGCGCCGCTCCGACGCCCAGGTCTCCGCCACGCTGCTTGTGTGCGAGTTGCCCATCCGGGCCGCCGCTTGGGACGTCGTGCCCGCCAGCGACTTGCCCCTCGACCACGAGATCGCCGCGTTCGTCCGCGAAAACCTTTTTGGCGGGCTCGAATATACGTCGCCTTCCGGCGTCACGACCTCGCAATCGTGGGACGACGTGCTGCGCAACGCGCTGCTGATGCTCGCCTTCGGCGCCAGCGCGCACGAGGAAATTTACGCGATCGACGGCGAGCGCATTCGCCTGGCGAGGCTCGCGCCGCGTCTTCCGCTCACCTTCTACCGCTGGATCGTCGATTCCGACGGCGAAACCCTGCTGGCGCTCAATCAGTACGGCTACCGCAACGCGCGATTCGAATCGGTGATGATTCCCGCCCAACGCCTCGCCGTCTTCACGTTCAACCAGGAAGGCGCGAACTTCTTCGGCCGCTCGATGCTGCGCCCCGCCTACATGCACTGGTACATCAAGCACCAGCTCTACCGCATCGATGCCATCGCCGGCGAGCGGAACGGCCTGGGCGTGCCCACCATCGAGCAGGGGCCCGACAGCTCGAAAGAAGACCGCGAGGCCGCGGCGAAATGGGTGCAGCAACTCGCCGCGCATGAGAAGACCGGCGTGTCGCTGCCCGCGGGATGGAAGTTTTCGCTCAAGGGGGTCGAGGGGAACGTCCGCGACCTTTATAACTCCATACAACACCACAATATCGAAATATCCAGGACAGCCCTTGCCTTCTTTATGAACCTCGGCCTGGGAGCGCGCGCGGCGGGCAATCGCTCTCTCGGCGAGTCGCAGACCGATTTCTTCTTCCTCGCCCTGCAGGCCACCGCCGATCAGATCGCGCGCACCATCGGCCATACCACGATCAAGCAGCTTGTCGATTACAACTGGGAAGGCGTTACGGGCTATCCCCGCCTCACCGTATCCAATCTAAGAGCGCGGAACTTTTCGGAAACGATGGAATCGCTCACGCGCCTCGCCGAAGGCGGCATCCTCGCGCCCTATCCCGAGCTTACCCAATACGTCGCTCGCGAGCTGGGGCTGCCACCCAGGCGGGAGACAGAAGTCGGGAGTCAGGAGCCGGAAGAAACTGCACTGGAGGTCTAACGGAGACAAGCGTCGAAGGAGAACTGTCGTGCAATCGCAAATCACAAATCACAATTCACAAATCACCAATCCTCCCCGCTTCGTCATCACGCTGGGCGCCGCGCCGGCGGAAGGGTTGATTCGCGTCCCGCTCGCCGTCACCGGCAAATGGGTTCGCGGCACGACGACCTTCGCCATCACGCGCGAGGATCTGGACTCGATCGTCCGCAATTTCCGCCAGCGACAGAATGGCGAGGTCAACGTCGATTACGACCACGCGAGCGAAATGCCGGAAGTCGCCGCCGGCGGCCCCGTGCCCTCGGCCGGGCGCATCGTGCGGCTCGATCCGCCGGAGGAAGCAGACGGGAGTAGGGAGTCGGGAGTAGGGAGTCGGAACACTGACACTTCCGGTCTCGCCGTTCGCGAGCCCCGAGTCGCGAGTCCCCAATCCCGGTACTTCCTCTACGGCTGGTACGAGCCCACGGTCCGCGCGCGCGAACTGCTCGAACGCCGCGAATATCGCTTCATCTCGCCCGCCATCGAGTGGAGCGCGAAGTCAAAGCGCACCGGGAGATCGCAGGGGACGACATTGACTTCCGTCGCGCTCACCAACCGGCCGTTTCTCGAGGAGTTGCCGCAAATCCGGCTGTCGGACCCGGCATTCCAACCCGTATTCGAAACTCGAAATTCGAAATTCGAAACTGGAAATTTGAAATTGGAAACTGCAAACCCGAGCCGCAAGCCGCCAATTTCCATTTTCCAGTTTCCAGTTTCCACCCAAGGAGGTTCCATGAAACAAGTCAAACCCATCCTCGAAGGCGGCGTTATCAAGCTGTCGCACGAGGATTTCCAGGAAGAGTATTACCTGAGTCAGGATGACCTGCGGAGTTGCCTGGCCGGAAGCGGGCTTCTCGGCGCCGAGACGCCGGCGGGCGCCGCGATCACTTACAGCCAGGCGCGGTCGCTGCTCTCCGAAGCCGAAGCGCGGGACAAATTCATTCCGGCCGCGGAGGTCTTTCGCGCGCAGGCCGAGCAGGCGCTCGACGATGCGGTGAAAGCCGGGAAGATCCTTCCCCGCCAGCGCGACGACTGGCGCAGGATCGCGCTCTCCGATCTCCCCACGTTCCGCAAGCTGATGACCGCGCAGAAGCCGCTCGTGCCGACCGAGCCGGTGGGCTTTGCGGGCACGCCGCCCTCGGACGTCCAGGAGCAGGTCAAGTTCATGGCCGAGCAGCGCATGCGCGAGCGCCAGATCACCTTCGGCCAGGCGCTTTCGGAGATCGGGCGCGAGCAGCCCGACCTTGTCCAGCAGTATCGCCGCGCGGTTTCGACGAGTGACTAGTGGCGATTGGCAAGTGACAAGTGTGCGGGATTCGGGATCCGGGGTTCGGGGTTCGTGAACAACGAATGCCGACTGAGGTCCCGAATCCCCAAACCCGAACCCCCAATCCCGTTTTGGAGGAAAGAATGCCAGGAGCAACCTACGTACTCGACAAGACCTACAAGGAAACCGACGCGGCGGGCGTGGGCCGCTTCCGCGCCGTGACCTTCGGCACGAACGACGGCGAGTGCAAGCTGCCCGCCGCCGCCAACGACCCGTGCGCGGGCATCACCCAGGAAGCGCAGTCGAAGCAAAACCAGAACGTCGCGGTGCGCGTCCTGGGCGTCTCGCGCGCCTACGCCAACGGCACGATCGCCAAGGGCGACTGGGTGGAGATCGCCGGTACCGCCGGTGATCTGAAGAAGTCCGCGCTGACCGCCGGCACCTACGCGATTCACAACATCGTGGGCCAGGCGCTCAGCTCGGCGGCGACGGGCGAAATCTTTTTCGTCCTGCTCACCCCCGGGCCGTGCGTGCAGGCAGCGTCGTAACGGCAGTGACGAGTGACAAGTGACGAGTGACGAGCAACTCGTCATGCCCGCGAAGGCGGGCATCCAGTCGCCGCCAGTATGGGATTCCCGCTTGCGCGGGAATGACGTCGCTGGCTTGTCACATGTCACTCGTCACTCGTCACTGTTCTTGAGCGGGTTGGTCCCGGCGGTCAGCGAGCCGGGGCACATCAACCCGCTGGCCGTGGAGCGACCGGCTGACCGGTCTCCGCGAGCTGGGGGCTGGGTACTGGGTGCTGGGTGTTGGGGAAAGACGTAGGGAATCTTGCTTCACCCCAACACCTGACACCTGACACCTGCCACCCGGATTGACCCCGCGCGCGGAGCGCTTCCGGAGCGGCGGAATCGAAATCGGGCGCACCCGTTCGCTGTAGCGGCGATCTGTGGTCGCCGGCGACCCGGCGAGCGCAGCTCGCCGCTACGACGCCGCCCGAAGAGGAGATGTAACCATGCCGGATATTTCGATGGTGCATATAGACCAGGCTCTGACGGAAGTTTCCGTCGCATACCGCAACACGCAGTATGTGGCGGACTCCGTCTTCCCCGTCGTCCCGGTCTCGAAGCAATCGAACAAGTACTTCATCTACTCGAAGGACAACTTCCGCACGCTCGACGACGCGCGGCGTCCCGGGGCGCGGGCGAACGAGATCGAGTGGACGCTCTCGACTGACACCTACTACTGCGAAGGCCACGCGCTCGCCCAGGCGATCCCCGACGAGCTGCGCGCCAACGCCGACCAGGCGATCGACGTGGACGTGGACACCACCGAGGTCCTCACCGACCTCGTCTACCTGCAGCGCGAGATCCTGGTCGCCTCGAAGGCCACCGACTCGAGCGTCATCACGCAATCCACGACGCTTTCAGGCAACAGCCAGTGGTCCGATTACACGAACTCCGATCCCATCACCGCGATCGAGGACCAGAAGGCGACGATCCTGAAGCAGATCGGGCACCTGCCCAACTCGATCCTGGTCAGTTACCCGGTCTTCAAGACGCTGCGCAACCACCCGAAAATCATCGAGCGCTTCAAGTACTCGCAGGTGGCGGTGGTGCAGCCCGACCACCTGAAGTCGGTGTTCAACGTCGAGAACTTCTACGTGGGCTCGGCGATCAAGAACCTGGCCAAGGAAGGCGCCGCGGATAACCTCGATTACATCTGGGGAAAGAACGCGCTGCTCTTCTACCGGCCGCCGGTGGCGGGCCGCCGCACGGTTTCGCTCGGATACCAGTTCACGCTGGCGTTCGGCGCGAATAACGGCGGGTTCTTCGTCAAGCGTTATCGCGACGAGGCGCGCACCGCCGACGTCGTCGAAGTGCAGCTCTACTTCGACGCCAAGATCGTCGCCGCCAACGCGGCGTTTCTCTGGCTGAGCGCGGTGGCGTAAACAAATCGGTCCATCGGCTCATCGGGTGATCGGCTCATCGGATGATCGGTTGATCGAAAGATCTCCAAATCATCCGATGGATCGATCGCCCGATGGCCCGATAAGCAAACAGGAGCATTTCATGAGTTTCACAACCATTGACGCTGTGGCGGCGCATTACCCCGGATTCCAGCGCGGCGTGGCGAACCAGAATCCGACGGACGCGCAAATCCAGGCGTGGATCGAGGGCCAGTCGGCGCGCCTGGCGGGGATCGCGGCGGCGCGCGGGTACACGCTCGAGGGTTTGTCGAGCTCGAACCCGCAGGGGTTCGCGCTCCTGGCGCTCGCCAACGAAGTTGGGGCGGCAGCCGACCTGGGCGAGGCGCTCTTCTCCCTTCTAGGACCGGATCCCGCTGGAGCGGGACCCGCCGGATGGGCCAATCCCAACTCGCTGCGCCGCTCGTTCGAGAACATGCTCGCCGAGCTCGCGCGCGGAACCTACGACAAGCTCTTCGTCGCCACCGCGCGCACCGCCGACGTCAGTCCGGCGTTCGGCGGGGTCGCGGGCCAGGAAGGAGACCTCGACTCGGAAGACAGCGTTGCGGCGTTCAAGAAGGAGCAGGAATTCTGAATTATGAATTTCTGGCCCTCTCCCTGGGGGAGAGGGTGTCCCGATGCTTTGTATCGGGACAGGTGAGGGTTGAGCGCTTTTCGCTGTTCGAGTTTCTCTTTTCGAGTTTTGCATTTCGAATTTCTATTTTCGATTTTCGAATTTCCAGTTTCGGCATGATCAAGTTTACCTACGCGGACAACTCGGAAGAAGTCAGCAAGGCGCTCGAATCGTTTCAGGCGGCGCTGGCGGACAACACCCCGGCCCTGCGCGAAATCGCTGGCGATTTCCGCGAAATGATCGCCGAGCAGTTTGCGAGCGAGGGCCGCGCAGGTGGCACGCCGTGGACAGCGCGAAACACCTCGGGTGGCGCAGACATCGCGTCCGGCCGCGGGCGGACGATGTCTGCGAAACGGAAACCGCAGACATGGCGAAGATCTGCCATGTCTGCGCCACCCAGCGGGCGAGGCAACACCTCGCCCCTACTGGTCCGAACCGGCGCGTTGCGCGATTCGTTGACGCGGACCGGCGCGGGGCACATCGAGGAAATGGATGAGGGTTCGCTCATCCTCGGCACACGCGTGCCTTACGCGATGTTTCACCAGCTCGGGACGCGCCGCATGCCCGCAAGGCCCATCATCGTGTTAACCGGCGAACGCGCCCAACGCTGGAGCGGGTTTGTGCGCAATGTGATCGAGCAGAAGAGCTTGCTGGGTGCAAATGAATTGGGCGGCAAGGAATTGTGAATGGTGAATTTTGAATTAAGAAAAGCCCGGCCGGAAACTGCAATTCACTTTTCACCATCCACTATTCATCATTCGAAAGGCAAATCATGAACGCCCGTTACCAAGCAACGTTTGTTAAGCCGCTCGTGAACCAGTTGATCGCGATTCTGCAGCGTGACCAGCAGCCGGCGCTCGACATCCTGAATGCCACGCGCCCGCCCGGCCGTGAATTGAAACCATTTGCGGCGTTTCACAAGGAATTGGTCAGCGTGCAGAACTGGCCGGCGATTGTGCTGGTGGCGCAGGAAGTCTCCTTCGACGCCAACTCCGACGCCGACCTGCGCACGCAGTCGGTGCGCTTTGTGTGCGCGATGGCCATCAGCGGCGCCGACCCCGAGTTCCTGGCCGAAGACACCACGGACTACCTGCGCGCGGTGGACATGGTGCTGACGTCGGCGCCCCTCGGGGATTTCTACACAGCGCTCGCGATTGATCACCGCACCGTGCCGGACGGACTGACGACGCCGCTGGACTCGGACGTTTCCCGCGTCCTCGACCTGCGCGTGACGCGCCACGACCTGGGCGCGCTGGTTTCCCGCCGCGGCGGCTCGCTGGCCCGCGGGCCGCAGATCGAGTTTGTGGTGGAGATGGAGGAGCGATGACGCCAGGATTCAGGACTCAGGATTCAGGATTCAGGGAAGAGTGCACAGTGGATAGTGAACAGTGGACAGAGGGCCGGGACTCGAGACTCGGGACTCGGGATTCGGGATTAAAGAAGTTCATCGTTCATCGTTCCTCGTTGCTCGTTCCTCTTCTTCTGTTCACTGTCCACTGTTCACTGTCCACTTCCTTCGCCGCCACTCACGTTACGGGAACCTACGACCTGGGCGCGAATCCGCGCGTGATGGCAACCATCAACGGCAACGTCGAGTATGGGCTGGTCTTTGCCCAGCGCAACAAGGCGGTCACTTACAACGGCGTCGAGTACGGCCCGAGCGTGGTCAAAGGTTATCTGAATGCGAACGGGCAGCTCAACGACGGCGCGGGGAATCTCTGGCTCGATCTGATTCCCAACGACGGCGCCGTTCCGGGCGACAGCTACTACGTCGTGACGATCAACATTCAAGGGCGCGTGCACGCAGAAATCTGGGTGGTGCCCGACACTCCTACGGTCGCCGTCGATGCAGTGAGGCAGGCGCAGCCTCCGGGCATAATGGGCAGCCCGATGGATCTCGCCACCGCAACCGGTATGCTCGCGCTCGCGCACGGCGGGACGAATCAGTCCGGCTGGACGGCGGCGCGTTGCGTGCGCGTTAACAACTTAGGAAATGCCCTCGAATCCGCGCCGGGCGATTGCGGAACGGGCGGCGGCTCGGCGCCGATTGCCTCCGCCACCGTCTCCGGCACCGTCAAAACCGACGCGACAGAGTCCGACCCGGTCGTCTACCTGAAGGCGTCCTCGGACACCCTCCTCGCCGGCAAGGCCGGTTCAGTCCACACGCACTCACAAAACGATGTGACGAACCTTGCAACCGATCTTGCCGGCAAGGTTCCCGCATCGCGCGGGGTTTCGACCAGCGGGCCGCTCGCGGGAGGCGGAGCGCTGACTGCGGACTTAGCACTTTCCTGTCCGACCTGCGAAGTCACCGGAAGCAAAAACGCCGCAAGCGGCTACGCGGGACTCGACGGCGCAACGAAGATTTCAGGATCCCAGATTCCATACGGCACCGGCGCCAACACCGCCGCGCAGGGAAACGATACGCGCATCTCGGGCGCTGAGCAGACGGCCAACAAGAACACGGCGAGCGGCTATGCGGGGCTGACATCGGGAATCAAGCTGAATGCCGCGCAAGGGCAGGAGGTCTGGGGCGCCACGGACTTGACCGACTACTCGGGCACGAGCGGCAGCGGAGCGACGGCGCTCAAAGCGACGATCACGAGCCCGGCCTCGAACGATTGCCTGATCTGGAACGGCTCGAACTGGGTGAACTCCGCCTGCCCGGGCGGAGGCGGCGGAGACAACATTTCGGTGAACGGCGCCGCCGCCACCGACGCGGACTTCGACGACGCCACCCCCGCCGCTCCTGCCAACGCCCTCAACGTGAAGTGGCAAAAAGATGCGAGCGCGCCGAATAACCTCTCCGCTTATGTGCCCTACGCTTCGCCGCTCGCGGTGACTTCCGGAAACCTGACCGTATCCGCGAACAGCATCACCGCTGCTCATGTCGCGGCTTCACTCGACACGCGCGAGATTCTCGTGCGTATCGGCTCGGACACCGGCTCGGCCCTCGTCGACGGCGACGACGAGGCGACAGCGTTCCGCAACTCCATCGCGCCCATGACCATCACCGAAGTGTGGTGCGAGTCCGACGCCGGAACACCAAGCATCAATCTGGTTCGCGATGGCGCAGGCGGCGGATATGTTTTGAGTTCAAACCTGTCCTGCTCAACGACAGGGCAGACGGGAACGATCGATACCAACCAGGACAACCTGGCGACGGGAGACAAGATCGATTTTGTCATGGCCAGCGCGGGCGGCGTCGCCAAGCGCGTAACGGTGGCCATCAAAGCGACGGTGGATTGATGAGAAAACGAAGAGTCGAAAGTCAAAGGTTGATAGTCGCATGCTCGGGGCTCCTCTTTTTGACCTTGGGACAGGGGCTGTCAACCGTCTGCGCGGCCGACTACTCACAGCCCTTCGCGAGCGGTCACGGGTTTACCTGGACGGCGACGACTTCGGCGTGCGATTCGTCGGCGACCAGCGGGGATGACTCGTCCAGCGGCAACGCTCCTCCGTCGGTTTACGTCGAGTGCGTGGGAAGGAACGATGCGCCGGGCCACGAGGGCTACTGGAAGAAAACCCTGACCTGGGAAGCGATGGGAGTCACGCCGGGCGAAACGGTCATCCAGGTGGACGGCCGATTCGATCACGCCATCATCACCCGGACCCACTCCAGCGGGCCGCGTCGAGGGCCGCTGGCGATTTACGACGGGGCCAACTCCTCGCCGTGCGCCGCGTCGGATCTCGAGCCGGTGACCAACTACGCCCTGGGTACCGGGGCCACCTCCTGGCAGACGGACAACAGCGCGGGCGCGGTCGCCGTCAATGCGGGGTGCCAGGCGTCCTCAACTTCCGTCACCGTCCGGCTGGGCTTGAGCGCGCGCACAGGAAACAATGCCGCCGCCACCACCCGGGTGAACGGCGACAACCTCGTGCTGGTGATTACGGCCGTCTCGCCCGGCGGCAAGAAACGGCACTACACGACCGTCGTAAGCCTGACGGCGCCCTCCGAAATGCGGCCATTAATCAGGACGGTCATGTAGCTATCTGGGATTAATTGTTTCAGTGATTCACTACTCTGATAAATGGAGGACCCATGCCAAGCGTTGACGCAACGAAGATTCACCAGGGACCGGGCAAGTTGTGGCTGAACGTCAGCGTGCCCGCAAGCGGCAGCCGGCTGCTGATCGATGCGGCAGGCGATCCCACGGCCGGCACGCCGATCTTTGCCGGCGCCACGGAAGGCGCGGCCACGGTGCTGCTCGCGCCCAAGCTCGACCCCATCAGCGCCGACCAGGTCGCCGCGCCCATTGACGTGGTAATGACCGGCGAGGCGGCGTCGATCGAAGTGACGCTGAAGGAATCGGACCTCGCAAAATTGAAAAACTTCGTCGTCAACGGCTCCTACACGACGGGGACGGACACGGGGTTGCCGTCGGGCGCGCAGGCGTACGAGGAGATTTCCTTCGGCGGGCTGATGAGCATCCCGAAGATGTCCGTCGCCGTCATCTCGCCGCGGCGCGACGCAACCAACAAGTTCGTCGTCAGCCAGCTCTACCAGGCGTATCAGGCCGAAGCGATCCAACTTCCCTTCCAGCGCGGCAAAGAGACGACCTACAAGGTGAAGTTCGAGGGCCTGGCCGATGCGTCGCGCGCCGCAGGAGACCAGGTGGGAAAGATCTACCGCCAGACATAGACTGGCGAATCGGTTCATCGATCCGTCGGTTGATCGGATGATCGGCCGGAAGATGAATCGATGGACCGATCGACCGATCATCCGATTCGCGACGGAGAAGACGCAATGAGCGAACGGGACAGCAATCTCGCAACCGCCGATGACTGGCGCGCGAGCGCCCGCAAATCGCGCCTCGCACACGCCGAATCGCTGACGTTGCCGAGCGGCGCCACGATTCTCGCCGCGCGGCCTGAGCCGCTGGAGTGGATCCTCGCGGGCCGCATCCCGCAGCGGCTGCTTGCCGCCGCGCTCGACACAGCAGAGGGGAATGGCGGCGCGAACGCGGCTGGAATGTCGCGCGATGACGTTCTGGAACTGGCGCGCTTCGCCGCACAACTGGTAAAAGCCAGTGTGGTCGAACCCGCGATTGGCGACGGCCCGGACGAGATTCCCCTTGACGAAATTCCCGTCGAAGACCGCGCGTTCATCTTTCAGTGGGCCTGCCGCGCCCTGGGCGGCCCCCATTCAAACCCGGAGGACGCTTCCAGTCCGTCCCGATGCGATCGGGACGGGCTGGAGCGGTTTTGTCAAAAGTGAAAACTTCCTTTTCCTTGCCATCGTCGGAGAAACATTCGCGTGCCGTCCGAGCCGCCTTATTGGATTGCGAGATCGAGTGTTGGCGCTTGATTTCGACCTTGCGGCAGCTGCGCGCCTTGCTGATGCGCGAAGAACTGGTATTGCGCCGGCTGGACTTGATGTTCTGGAGCACGGCGGCGACGCTGCGCGGCGCGCCCGCGAAAGACACTGGTGAGCCGCCCGCCGCGAACCGCCCTGCGCGCAAGCGCGGCAACGGCGCGGCGAAGCTGTAGCGCCACCGTAGCGCCGGGCTTTAAACCGGCAACGGGGCATGCCGCTCTCCCGATTTCCTCGGAACAGGTTCCGGGCGGCGTTACTCGGAAGGTGAACCATGCCGAACCCAACGGCTTCCGAATTGTTGATTCGAATCGCGGCCGACCCCACGCGCGCGGAAGCGAGCATCGCGAACTTCCGCGCGCGCTTCTCCCGCGACCTCTCCGCGCTGGGTATTGACTTCTCGCGCTGGGCGGCGCAAAGCAATCAGCACGTCACGGCAGTCGACCAGACCACTCAGCAGCTTGCCGACCATTTCCGCGTCAACGTGAACGCCGTCAATTCCATCCTCAACCGCAACCGCCAGGTGGCGCAGCTTTGGAAATCTGAACTCGTGGCGAACTTCGCGGAAGTGCTTAAGACTTCCGAGAACCTGAGCAACAGTCTGGGGCGAAGCTTTCTGACCTTCAATTCGGCCCTGGGCATGAACATCGCCAACGCCGTCATCTGGCAACGCTCGATTGGCGAGGCGTTCCGCAAGGCGGCGTTGCAGGCGGTCGGCGCCATCGCGCAAGAGGCCCTGGTGCGCGCCATCTACTCGGCGGCGCTGGGATTTTATCTGCTCGCCGTCCACGACTATCGCGGCGCGGCGGCGGCGTTCAAATCCGCGGCGATTTACGGAGCCGTGGGAGGGAGCGCGGCACTCGCGGGGCGCGCGCTCGCGGGGCCGGACGTCCGCGAGGCGGAGGGCGGCGCTCGCGTGACCCGGCCCGGCGAAGTTGCGCCCACCGCGATCGTTTCCGGACGTGGCGTGTCGGAAGCCTCGCAGCAGACCACCGTGCAGGTGATTTTTCAGGGACCCGTTTACGGCGGCCAGGCCGGCATCGACGAACTGGTGCGCCACGTTTCGCAGGCCGTCACGGAGCGTGATGTGAATCTGGTGGCGTACACGGTTGTCAGACAACCGGCGACGAGGGCGTGAAAGATCGAATGATCTGGCGATCGGGCCATCGGGTGATCTTCCGATCTTAAGATCGCCCGATCAACCGATGGAGCGATGGATCTATGAGCAATCCCAAGATCACCTACACCCCCGCCGGCGGCGCCGAACAGACGCTGAACTTCGTCTTCCCGCCGCGCCAGGTGCCGGGCTATCGGAAGACCGCCGTCCGGCACGATAACGTTTCGAGCGCAGGCCTTCGCGAGTCGATCCTCGAGCGCGTGGACGAGTTCCTGGAATTCACGATGGATTCCATCCAATCCGGCTCCGACCTCGCCGCCTGGCGGGCGTTCCTGGACCACGCGCTGACTGGCGAGGCGTTTGCCTATTTTCCCGACGCCGCGCAGACGGCATTCACAAATTACACGCTCGAAGATTCGGAGACGCAAATCGAGTACAAGGCGCCGGGAAATTATCAACTCCGGTTGAAGTTGAGAAAGCAAATCCTGTGATCGGGCGATCGAGCGATCTTCCGATCACCCGATCAACCAATCGCCCGATGAATCGATGAGTTGATGTTAACAACGAATCCGAGTTTTGACGCTGCCAACGCAGGCTTAGTGAAACGGCCCCTCTACATCGTCGTGATCGACGGCGTATTCGACCCGCTCACCACCTTCCGCGCCGAGGATGCGCAGGTCACGTGGGGCGGCTACGGGATCGGCGGCTACGGGACGACGGGGTACGGGTACTAGGTATTGGGTGCTGGGTGCTGGGGACTGGGAAAGACCCAGAACCTAACACCCGGAACCCGAAGCAGGACGCATGGCAAAAGTAAAAGATTACTGGCAGGGCGATCTGACGGCAACGCTCAACCGCATGATGAGCTGGATGCTCTCGCGGCTGAATGCCAATGTTTCACCGTTTGCCGGCAACGCCGTTCCGACGCCGACCGAGCCCGCGCTGGTCGAGGGAACCATCCGGGCGGTTCTGGGGGATTTCTCGCGCCTCGCGCAGGATTCGTGTCCCAACATCGTGCTCGATCCGGTGGCCGGCGTGCCACTCGACGATCAGGCGGGCCCCGACGGCTTCCCCATCAACTACTCGCCCACACCGCTGCCCTCGGGCAATCTCTTTGTTAACGCGCTCCCCCACGCGGCGCCCGGAGAGGTGGCCGGGCGGGTTTTGAACCTCCCGCAACCCGCCACCGCCTATCGCGTGGACGTCTATTCCTGGACGGACGTTTTCTATTACCAGGGCTCTTCCTCCATCGCCGACGACGGCACCTGGCAAGTCGCGGAAGTCGAGCCGGGATTGGTCGTGGCGTTTCTCCTCCCCGCCACCGTGCCGCAACCGTCGCTGGGTTCGTGGACGACCGCGGTCGAGGGCTGGGTCGCGCATTCGAATCTCGGGGTGGGGGCAAAGCTCCGCGACTACTTCGTGCGGGTATTCTCCAAAACCGACATTGAATATATCCAGGAAGATAATATCCCGTTGATGGTTCAGGACTCGATGCATGCCCGCTTCGGCGCCAGCCGCCCCATCGCCCCGGGCATCCCCACCGCGCACGTGATTTACAGCGATCCGGTTCTGGGTGAGGTCGACCTTTACTCGACTCTTCAAAACCTGTCGGTCTATTCCGACCTTCCGCGCTCCATCGAAGTTCCCTCCACCGACCCGGACTACGCCGGCCCCACCTTGATGACACGCTCGAATGCGGCCTTCATCCAGAACCGGTGCTGGATCTACGACGCGGCCCTGGCCATCATTGTGTTTTCCGTGGCGGGGCTGTGGGATCTCGCCGCGCGAATTGTGACGCGGCTCAACGCGCTGCGCGACGCGCCCGGATACCTTCCCTCGATCGTCCTCGAAAGCGCCGAAGACGGTTTGAGTTCGCGTTGGGCGATCGAGAGCGGCGCCGGCAGTGTGGACAACCTGTTCGACCCGACCGAACCCCCCGACGGCTCAAAAGTGATCGCTTTCGTTGCCTCGACCGCGCCGGCCACGTGGCGCTACACCGGCGGGGGCCTGCCCGACGCCGCTGACTCCATCCTCAGTTGGCGGTACAAAACCAGTTCTCCCCACAAGTTTGTCGCCGGGGTGACAAGCTCGGTCGGCAGGGTAACCAGCGTCGAGTTCATTTCCTCAGGCGTGGCGGGCTACGACCCGGCGGCGAAGAAGATCACCGTGGTCCTGACCTGGGTCGCGGACCAGTGGCGGACTGTTAACTACAATCTGAATACGCTCATCAACGAGGCGGTGCCAGGCGAGGCATTGCTGTCTATCGCCTCCTTCGAGGCCGTCGTCCTGGAAGCAGGCGAGTTGCGGCTCGACAATCTCTCGGCGGGCGCGCCACAGCCGGAGGGCTCGCTGGGCTTTTCCTACGACGTCTACAACGGCCAGGTTGACCAGGCCTATATTCGCAACGGCGCGATGGCCTGGGTCGCGTACGCCTACGGAATCTATATCGAGCGCACCGGAGACTTTGCGCGCGCCGCCCTGGGCCTCCAGAGCATGTTGAATTACCTCTTCTCCCAGCAATCCGCCGCGACGGACGCCCGTCAACACCTCATCACGCTCGGCTGGGGGAGGTACGAGGATCCCGGCTACCAATACATTCCCGGCCAGCTCACCGCGGTTTCGACCGAGCACAACATCGACTGTTACTTCGCCTTCGACAAAGCCACGCGCGTGCTGCCGACGGCGGCGCAGAACCTCTTCGATGGTGGGAGCATCACCGCTGCGCAGCTCGCCACGTTGCGCGCCACGGCGGCAACGGCCGGGACAAAAGCGGAGGAAGTCCGTGCCGCCATCCTCAACCAACTCTGGATCCCCGCCGCGGGGGGCGTGAAAGGCCACTTCGCCCAGGGCGCGTCGAGTTCCGGCCTGGATGCGGCTTATGCCCTCGATGCCTCGGGCGCCTGGGCCGCGATGTTCGCGCACGAAGCCGGGGACGACGCGAAGGCCGTGGAATGCCTGCAGTTCATCTTCGAGACGTTCCTGCTGGCGAATCAGCAAATTGTGAAATCTTTACAACCTGAGGATTACAACCAGGCGTACGAGCAGCTCACGCCCTTCGACGGCTTCAAGCCTTACGCGGACTCCGAGGGCGGATACTCCGGCTCCCCCGACACGGTTTGGGCCGAAGGCACCTGGGGCGCGCTCGCGGCGCTCCTGCGCCTGAGCGCGAACTCGAATGTGATTGCGTACTTCGCAGCCGAATACCCGGGCGGGCTTGAGGCCCTCCTCGCTCGCATGGTCCAGAGCATGAAGATTGTCAGTTCCACGACCGGGGACTACGGCCTGCTTTCGGTCTCGCATGCGGCGCGGGCGCTTCCCTGGGAATTCGCTGTCCGCAAGGGATACTCTTCGACAGCCTGGTTCTGGCTGACCGCCACGCGCAACGACGTGCTCTTCAGCCTGCAATCGTCGCCGCTGGAAGGCCGCCCGCTCCTCAAAACGCCACGCGGCGTGCAGCAGTCGGTAAGGCAACTCGAAGGTCAGGCTTCGATCGGGGCGCTGGAACTCGAGGCGGTTGATCACGGAGGGTACGTCACGGCGCTCGCGAGCGGCGGAAAGCTGGAGGGCCGCGAAGTCGCGCTCAAGGTCGGCTATCCAGGCATGGCATCGTCCGATTTCGTCACCCTGGCCACGCAGGAGATTGAGTCGGTCGTCCCGCTTCCGGACCTGACGGGTTACGTTTTCGAGTGCCGCGATCTGAAGCGCAGCGCCAAAACCAAGATCTTCAGGCGCGGCGACGACGGTTATCCAATCTCGAACGACCACCCGAGAACGTTGATCGCCAATCCTATCGACGTCGCGCTGGTGGTCCTTCAAAACGAGCTCGGGCTGGGCCAGGCTCCGGCCCTTCCGGAGTCGGCATGGAGGCTCTACGACCCGGAGATGTGGGACGCCGCGAACGCGGCCAACCCCACCCTGATTCGCCCGAATCCAGCGCTTGATGTCGAGGAGTTTCTTAATTATCGGAACGGCATTTTTGCCGGCTATCTCTTCGAATTCACCTTCACGCAACCGGTCGAGGCCAAGCAGTTCCTGGAATACGAAATCTTCCGCGCGCTGGGAGGGTATCTGCTGGTACTGGCCGACGGGCGGCTATCCCCGCGCTTTTTCCTCCCACCATCGTCTTTCGCGAACCTGTTCACGTTCACCGAGTGGAACATCACGGTGCTGCCCCGCATCGAACGTCATCCCATCATCAACCAGGTCAGCTTTCGCATGGACTACGACGGCGACAAGTTTCTGACCGAACTGCTGTTCTTTGACGCGCCCTCGCTCCAGCAGTTCGGACTCGCCGGACAGCACACGATCGAATCGAAGGGGCTGAAACTGAATCGCAGCGGGGCGTCGCTCGCGGCGTTGACGGCAACACGCATTTTCCGCCGCTACTCAGGTATCGATCCCGTCAGTGGCGCTCGCGCCGGCGGCACACCGACGCTGACCGTGCAGAGCCACTTTATGACACTGAAAGTTGAAGTGGGAGACCTGGTCTTTCTCTCGCACCCGCTTCTGCCCAACTTCGCGAGTGGCGTACGGGGAGTTTTCAACCGCGTCTTCGAGGTTGTCGAGAAGCAGCCGAATTATTCCGAGGGGACGATGACCTTCCAACTTCTCGACATCGGGTGGGTGAGCGCCAAGCGACTTTCGAGCGTTGCTCCAAACGGAACGCCCGCCTATCTCTCGGCCTCGAGCGCCGAGCGCGCGCAGTACATGTTTGTGAGTGCCGAAGCGACGAGAACGTATTCGAACGGGGACTCGGGGAAAACGGTGTTTTGATTCCGCGATCGCACGATCACCCGATTTTCCGAAGAAGCGATAAGGAGATAAGCCGATGAGCCAACTCACATGGGCGACCGTCCCGGGAGCGGTGGACATTCCGGATTCGAACCTGGCCGCGGACCAGCCGGTGACGGATTACACGCTCACCAAGATTTCGAACAACGCCAAGTTCGCGGCGGTGCGCCCGGAGACGTTTTACGGGTGGTATCGCAACGGCGAGACCGTCTTGCTTCCGACGAGCCCCGTGGACGGCTACCACTACTCACGGTCGGAACTTGAATACGAAGTTGCGGCGTTCTGTTCTCGGTCGCCCAGCGGGGCAACGAACGGCGCCACTACCAAGCCCGCGCGCGCCAACAGCAACAGCGGCAATGGTTCGATCTTCCTGATGGACTTCTGGGTGGAGGAAAAGAACGAGACGAATCCGGGTCTGGTGCATTGCGCGGTCCATTACTGGAACGGCTCGACGGAGGATATTACGAATGACGGGTTTGTGAAGGTGCGGGTGATCGCGACGCGACTCTCCGGCTAAACAGCCGGGATTCGGGATTGGGGTTTCGGGGTTGGAGGACAATTCCCGAGCCCCGAATTCCGAATCCCGAATTCCGAGGTTTGACATGGCCATTGTCAGAACAGTGCTTCCTAGAAAAGGCATTATCCAGCCACGACACGGCGACAACTACGAAGCCGACCTGGACACGAACTGGGCGTTAATCGATTCGCTGGTGCAGGACAGCGCCGACGTGCAAGCCGCCGTCACCGCCGCGGGAAGCGTCGAGACCTGGCTGCAAGACTGCGGCCTGAGCGGCGTCGTCACCGGATTCACGCTGGCGACGTCGGCGACGCTGATTCCGGGGTTGTCCGGCGGCGTCCTCTATGCGCAGGGCAAGCGGCACGCGCCGGCCTCCCCCGCGCCCGGCGCCGCGCCGGCCAATTCCACCAGCTATCTCTGGTACAACGCCGCGAGCGGCTTCTACTACAACCTGACCGGGCTACGCGGCGCGAGTGGTGACGCTTTGATTGGGAGAGTTACCACCAACAGCGCGGCCGTGACGGCGGTCCAGCAAGCGACGAAGCTCTTCGCTTTCATCGAGCTTGCCCCCGGAGCGCCCGGAAACTTTACCGTCGAGCATCTGCTGGGGCGCGCGCCGAAAGGCGTGCTGACCCTGATGACCTCCGGCGGGGCCATCTGGTTCCAGACGACCGCGTGGGATGACACCAATCTCTATTTAGTGAGTTCAGGAGCAGGAGTGACAGGGAGGGTGCAGATATGGTGAAGAAGGCAGGATTCAGGATTCAGGTTTCAGGATTCACGAGTCTAATTTTCGCGCTTCTTCTCGTCACTTGCCACTCGTCACTTGTCACTGCATTTGGCCAGAGCCAGCCCCAGCGCTGGGCGAACGTGAACAACATCCGCTTTGCCGACCAGTTTCCCGGCTCCAACGGGCCCGCCAAAATCGACGCCGCGCTCGCGGATATCGGCGCGGGCCCTGGCACGCTCATCATTCCGCCCGGCGTAAGCGCCGGCAACCCTTCTTTCTTCCCCAACAACGTGGGAATCCTGGATTTTCGGCAGAGCTATGACGTCATCGGGGGTTGGGATAGGGATCCGGACCGGGCTCCACTGCTGCTTCTTGAAAACCGTTTGGGAGAGTTAACCACCAAGCCGGTCACCGGAACGGTGACGCTGACAAACGGATCGGCAGCCGTCACCGGCACAGGAACGCAGTTTATCGCGCAATTTCAAGACCGGCTGAACCGCGCCATCAAGCTCAATTCCGATCCCGAGAGTGCCTGGGGACGAGTGGTGAACGTCCAAAGCGATACCCAGATGACGCTGGCATCCGGCTATACGGGGACGGGAGGATCGGGCCCAGCCTCCTATTTCATCACCCAGCTCGGTCTGGTCATTAACAATCTTCTGGAGGGTGGGAATCCATCCGAAGGTCACGGCGAGGGTGTGGGGCTGACCTCGATTGGCTGGCGCAAGAGCGGGACGCGCGGGGTGTTCGGCGCCAATTTCAATGTGGGTTACTACACCCGCGCTCCCTTGGCCCCAGCAGTGGGATTGGAACTCGATCTCAGCAACTACACGGCGGACCACGACGCGCTTGGCGTGGATCACAACGAGGCCTTGCGCATCGTGAGTGCCGGGCTCAAGCGAGCCGCGGTGGGCACTCGGATAATGAAGATTTTCGACGGTGGAGAGTTCGTCCGCGGACTCTGGATCGACAACAGCTATACCGAACACGGAATACACGTCCAGGGGCCCTCCAACCACCTCTACCTCGTTCCAACCGCCGACAACGGCAACCCGATGCTGGTGGGAAGGAATGCTGCGGATGCTGCGTCTAAGTGGGCCATAAATAACGACGGCAGTTCGCAATTCAATACCCTCACCGCCGGACCTGCCTCCGCGAGCTTCGGTTCACTTTTGCGGGGATATATCGACGCCGCCGGCAACCGCGCCGGGATTCTCAATCCCACCGCCGGCCAGGTATCCGGTTTTGCCGGCGTGAACCAGAGCAGTGGCGCGACCGACCAGGTGGGGGTTACCGGGCTCTCCGCCGCCGAGCATCCGTCCGGGACAAAGAATTATGTCGCCGGCGTCGACGGGGAAGCCTTCCACGAAGCCGCCGGGACGGTCAGCTTGCTTACCGGCGTTGGAGGATATGCGAGTGCCTCGGCCGGCGCCGGCGCCGTGACGAAAATGGCGTCCCTCTATGCCTGGCAGAACACGCGAGATAGCGGCACCGTCACCGACAACTACGGCCTTTACGTGGATCCGCAGACCGCGGGAACCAATAATTACGCCGTCTATACCGCCGGAACGACACCCTCACGGTTCGGCGGGGCCATCTCATCGGGCTTGAACGCGGTGACGTTTTCGGCTACCCCGACCTTCGACGCTGCGTTGGGCAATACGCAGAAGATCACGCTGGAGGGGAACGTCACGAGCTCGACACTCTCCAATGCCGCCGCCGGCGAAGCGCTCTATTTCATCATCTGCCAGAACGGCAGCGGCAACCACACCTTCGCCTGGCCGCCGAATATGAGAGGCGGCATGACTATCGGCTCAACCGCCTCGAAATGCAGCGCGCAGTCTTTCATCTTCGACGGGACGACTGCCTATGCGCTTTCTGCTGGCATCACTAATATGTGACGGGCCTTCCGGAGGCAGACCGGGCGCGCAATTGGGCAATGATCTGTTTCGGTTCTGGGGCTACAACCTGGACATATGCTGAGCTGAGAGGAGAATAGCAGGAATCTTATGCTGGCTAAGGAATTAGATAGAAGTGTTATGTACGAGGTGGTCAGACATGTGAAGAGAGATTTTGCCTCAGATTCGAGCATTCCTCTTGACAGACAGACCTGTGGTATGATTAATGCAACGAATTGAGCAAGCGAGGAAGGCTGGACTGCCGACTCGGGGACGGACGTGGAGTATGTTTGACAAAGAGCTGAACTTCTTCATAAAGAACCAGGACCAGCTGGTGAAAGAACATCCTGGAAAGGCGCTAGTGATTAAGGGCGACGACATCTTGGGTGTCTATGACTCGCCTTTGGAAGCCTACGTCGAAATGCAACGCAAGCACGAGGTTGGACGTGTCATGATTCAGGTCTGCACCCCCGGCCCCGAAGCGTACACGGTTACCATCAACTAGAATGGGGTCCACTCCTAAACGACCCTCGAAACTGGAACTGTACCGGGCTTTCACTATCAAGCATTCCAGTCTTGTCAACCGAATCGTTACAGAAGTCAAGTTAACGGTTGCGTACGACCCGACCGCTCCCCCGATTCCACCGCCCACCCTTCACCCCACGAGTGCACTCTGGGACACTGGCGCAACACGGAGTTGCATCACGCAGTCTGTCGCGAATAGGCTTGGCTTGACTCCAATCGGGACTGGAATGGTCACCCATGCTGGCGGCTCGGAGTCCAAGAACACTTATCTGGTGAACGTGTATCTGCCAAACGGGGTAGCGATTGCCGGTCTCGTAGTGTCAGAATTCAACGAAACGGCTCAATTTGGAGTGATCATCGGCATGGATGTCATTGCGCAGGGCGATTTCTCGATTACCAATTTCAATAACCAAACATGGGCTTCGTTTCGGATCCCTTCAATCCAAGGGATAGATTATGTTCAGCAAGCCAACAAGATTAGATTTGCGGGTGTAGGGAGGAACGAACCTTGTCCTTGCGGCAAGAGGGATGCAAACGGCAAACCCATGAAATTCAAGAGATGCCACGGTCTTTCCGCGTAGACCAATGCACCGGGCTCCCCTGCGAGCTATTACTCGTCTTCTTCTGTTGTGTGGCTGCTATGAGATGGTTTGCCAGACTGCAAAGGGTCCCTAAAAGGACGGTGATCCGTTGTTTCCGCACTCGCCCAAGCAGGCAGACAGCTCTGTGTTATATTGAGCCCTCGCGGCGATGGCGGAGAATCCACAAACCCCGGTCGAATCCCTGCTGCACTCTCTGACGGTGATCCCGGAGGTGCGATGGTATCACCTGGCGGATCCGGCATCTTCGGCGCTGGACGAACTGGCGGCGCATTTCGGAATTCATCCGTTGCAGGTTGAAGACTGCCGGCACCGCCGTCAGACGGCGCGCGTCGAGGAGCACGAACATTACACCTTTATTGTGATCAAGGTGCTGGCTCAGTCGCGCGCGGACCAACCGGGAGACCAGCACGCGAACCACCTTCCCGCTCCTGACGCCGTCGCCGCGCCTCATGAAGAAGCAACAGAGCGTGCCCATCCTCCGCACCCGAAGGTCCCGCCCGCGGCAGGCCGGCTGCACTTCGAGGACTTCGACCTCTTCCTGGGGAAAGATTTCCTGCTGACCGTGGACGAAGGCGACTGCCCTTTCATTCCCGCCGTGGCGCGGCGAATTTCCGCCGAGCCGTCGCTCCAGACGCCCGACTGCATCGCTCACGCCATTATTGATACGGCGGTGGACCAGTACCTTCCGGCGCTCGATCATCTGGGCGATTTCATCAATCAGCTCGAAGACCGCGTATTGCGGCGACCGTCGCCCGCCACCCTGCGCGAGATTTTTCGCGTCAAACGGACCCTGCTCGATTTTCGCCGCGTGGCCACGGCCATGCGTGAGGCGGTCAACGGATTGATCCGCCGCTACGATTCGCCACCTGCTTCGGCGAGGCCGCGCGAGCGCGAGCTGCGAATCTACTACCGCGACGTTTACGATCACATCGTGCGCGTCATCGATTTTGTTGAGACCTACCGCGACCTGCTGACCGGCTCGCTTGACATCTATCTCTCCGCCGTCGCCAATCGCACCAACGAGGTAATGAAGATCCTCACGATCTACGGGACCGTCGCTCTCCCTTTCCTGGTCTTCACGGGATTTTACGGGATGAACATTCCTCTCCCGCTGCAAGAAAACCGCTCGATGCCCGTCGTCCTGGCTCTGGTCATGGGGATCTGCGCGCTGGGCATTTATGCTTACTTCCGTCGCAAACACTGGTTCTGAACCGCCTATACGTTAATCTCGAGTGAACTGCGACCCTTTCGCACCGGTTGCGGGAATCCGGGATATGCTATGCTATCGCCGCCCGGACAGCAGGGTTCCAGCGGGCGTGAGTGGCGTGGCCGCCGAGGTTAATGTTTGAAGGTTCTCGACACACGAAGGGTGAGGCGAGGTTACTCATGGTGAAGAAGGTCGCACCCGCGTATATCCGACGAAGCTCCCGGGTGAATGTCCGGATTCCGGTGAAGATTTCCGGGACGCTTGCTGACAACAAACCCTTCGCTGAGGATACGTTTGTTCTCACCGTCAGCAAGTACGGAGCCAAGATCAAGTTGGCGCAACCACTCAAGGTGGGAACGCAAATCAGGCTGCAGCCCGCGAATCGCCGCAACAGCGCGATCTTCAAGGTCGTCTGGACGGGGCGCGAAGGATCGCCGCGCCAGGGCGAGATGGGAATCGAATACGTGGAGGTTTCCAACCTTCTCGGCATCACGTTTCCGGAGTAGGTTCTCCTTTGGCCAATTCCATCGATGAGACTGACCGCCCCCCGCAACGCGTAAAGGCCGGCATCCCGGTCCGCGTGCGCGGAATGTCGACCCGGAACAAATTCTTTGACGAAGCCACGGAAACCAGTTATGTGGGAATATCCTCGCTGATTACGCGCATCCAGAACTTCGTGGATCTGGAAACCGAGCTCCACATCGTCAACCTCAACAACAACCTGAGCGGAACGTATCGCGTCATGTGGTTCAATGTCGAAGGACGCGAAGGGTGGCACGATCTCGGCCTGGAACAGATCGAGGCGGAAGTGAACATGTGGGAAAGCGTCCTGGCCGCCAGCGAAGCCGGCGATGCGCCCCTGCCTCACGCCTGGCTGCAGTGCCAGCGCTGCCACGGAGGGAAACTCACCCCCGTTCACGAAGCGGAGCAGGAATTCATCTACGATGGGTTCGTCATTTCGCGGCCCTGCGATGCGTGCAAGGCGACGACCCCCTGGGGATTCACTCCGGCAGAAGAAAGCAAACCGGCCAACGGTGAGGGGGGAAAAGAAGCGCGCGGGTCGGGGCGCGCCCCGCTCAACATGAAAATCAAGGTGACTCGCGGCAGTTACGGCAGCATGCTCGAGGATCTCTGCGAGACTCTCAATGTGTCCCGCACGGGCGCGTGCTTCCTCACTCGCAAAGGTTATAAGGTCGGCGAGCAAGTCAAAGTGATTATCCCTTACAAGGAAGGCGATGTTGCCATTCCGGTTTCGGCCCGCGTCGTGCGACTGGGCAAGACCGAAGATGGCGCGTTTAATTCTGTCGCCATTCAGCTCGAAGAGGCGGCAAAAACTCGGGAATGAATCGGCGTTCCCTCAATGACGGGCGATGAGAAATTTCCTCCTTCTTTCGCTTCTCTTTATGGTCCCCCCCATGATGGCCGAGCGCCCGGAAACTCTCGCCAGAACCTCCGGCGATTCGCAGGAGATGAACTTCACCCTGGAAGGCAAAATCACCAAGCTTGCACCCGGCAAGCTGACCGTGAGCGGCGAGGGGAATATCATTTTCCGCGTCGCCTACAACGAGAAAACGGAGTTCAAGCGTAAGGACGGCAGCGCCGGATCGTCGAAGGATTTGCAGGCAGGTCTAACCATCCGGGTCGAGGGTGATCTGACGGAGTCTGGCGAAGTGAGCGCATTGAAGATCCAATTTCTCGCCGAACCCACACCGAAGTAAATCCGAAATTCGAAAATTGGCCGACGTGTGACGGCGCCGACCGAATTTCAAGTTTCGCGTTTCGAATTCCGAACGCTAATCGGGAGTTCCCACTGTCTTCGCGTAAGCATCCCGCGAAGCATTGATTTCGGCGACAAGCTCGCGGCGGAGTTGCCGCAGTTTCGCTTTACCGCGAGGTAGCCGGGCCGCGAGCAGCAGTAAGCGTGTCCTCGCGCTTGCCAACCAGCGGTAACGCCAGAGATATCCGCCCGCCAAGGGCAACGTGAGCGCGTAGTAGCCTGCCGCCGCGCGGCCCAACGCGTACGCGCACACCGATATCTGCGCGGCGTAGCATCCCACGATGACTAGGACGCGCAGGATCCACTGGCCCGTGGGGTCGGCCTCGGCCTCTTTCCCGTCCAGGAGCCCCCGCCATTTCAGAATCGCCAGCGCCAGCAGATGATTGACGAAGCCGTAGAAGGCGACGGGCAAGCCGACGATACTCTCGAACCAATACCAAAGGCGCGTCGCCGCAGGGTCGAGCCAAGGGCGCGCGGCCTCCACTTCCGCTTGACCGAGCGACCACCGCCGCCGCGCTTCCTGGTATCTTTCCAGCCTGTCACGCAGGACCACGACCCGCGACGGATGGGAGGAGTTCAAATCCATTAAGCACTCCGCCAGGAATTGGCTCAGTCTGAAGCCCTCGGTCTTCTGCTTCCAATCGGGGCGCGCCGCCCACTCCTCCTCGAGATCTTCGATCAGGATTTGTTCCAGGTCCGAAAGGAACAACTGCACTTCATTCTCCATCAGCCCGAACACATTCTGGCGAAGCGCCGCGTCGAGCGCGTGCGCAAACCCTCGAGCGTGCACGGCTGAAGCGTTGCCTGCAGGGGAACCGTCGGCCACCAGTGGTGTTCCGAGGCAGATTAACAGGTCACGGGACGGCTCGCTCTCGCCGGGTATGTACAAGTGCACGGGAAAGAGCGCGGTGCCGGACGGGATCGATTCAAGCAGACCCTTATCGATCGCGATCCGCCTCATTCCCTGCACTGGGGCCTGGGTATCTCCAGGGGACCCTATGCCGGGATTTGAGAAGCAAGCCACAATCTCGCCCGCGGCCAGCGCGTCCTGAGCGGCACTGACGGCTGCCTCCTCGCCATCGCCCGCAACCTGCGGGGCTATCATCCCAACCCAGCCCGCCAAAGCCCGCGCCCAAAAGCCCAACTCGATGTTCAGCACGCAGCGCACGGGTTGTTCCGATGCCGCGACCAGGGCCAGCGCCGCGAGCAGGCTGGGCGGATGCCCCATCGCGAGGACTGCCGGGCCAGCTTCCGGCATCGAGCTTCCTCGAAGTACGCGAATCTTGCGCCCTGTAAGGTCAAACCACATTCGGACCAGCGCCCGCACAAGCCGATAGAGAACCGGAACGGGCGTCGCGTCATTCGGCAGGATGACATCTGTGGACATGGGCAAGACTCTTTTGCTCAGGGGCGCCGGGTTCTCGCGGGGATACGCGAATCCGGAGCGCGGGGCGCGGGCATCGCCTGACTATCCCAGCCATCCACCGTCCCCAGGGGGCGCGCAATGGTATCGAACATCCGGTACACCCGCTGGAATTTCCGCCCCGTTGCGTTCTCCAGGCGCAAGCGAAAATACGAAATGCCGTCAATCTCACTCACTCGAATCGGAAAATAGCCGGTCAAATTGCTCTCCACGTAGGCGGTGACGTATTGCTGCCTCTTGACCCACCAGGTGAAGATTCGAATGCGAGTAAAGTCGCAGTCGGTGGCCGTCTGTCGGTCGGCGGCAATGTACTGGGGGATTTGGCGGCCATTGTCCTCGACGGTGTTGAGCACGACCCAGGCGACCAGATTGACGTCTTGCGCATAGTGGGAAATGGCTTCGGGGACATCGAGTGAAACCAGCCGGCCGAGCACCCAGCCCGCCTTCGACTCCGCACGGACAAGATACCACGCATCGCGTGCGGGCTCGGCGGAAGTCGGCGCGCCTTCCTGGGGCGGACGAGCCACCAGCCGCCGCCCGAAAATTTCCACGCGCTGATTGGCAGGAAGCTGCACTAACGGGGGCGCATCGCGTGCCGGGTCAACGCGCAAGTTGGCCTCATTGATGACATGGCCGCTGGCTTGAGGAAGTTCGCGCTGCAGGTCGCCGAAGAGCCGGCGCGCGGCCTCGTAGGCATCGCCATCAATCAGGTTGAGCGTCTCCACCCAGCCGGTTCGCCCGTCGTCCAGGCGGATCTTCGTCCAGTTCCGGCTTCGGTCCAGAACCTCGACGCGGTCGCCCTGCTTGAGAGTCGTGACTCCGAGACGAATCTCGGCGGGTGAGTCCACGACTCCCAAGGATTCAGGAAGGACATAGGCTACCGAAACGGAGGGAAGATTCCTGGAGCGATGCCAGCGGTAGTAGCCAGCGGCCGTTGCTCCGATGATGAACAGAACGATGATGACCTTCCGTCCGATGGGGGCGCTCCGTAACACCGCAGAAGTCTTGACTCTCATTCTACACTAAATGCTTGCGTCCGATGCCGGGACCGCCCGCGCAGTTGACTGAGTGATTATGGGGAAAATAAAGCTTGAGCGGCTGTTCCTTTCCGGCCCGGTGGGCCGGCTCGAAGGGCTGCTGGAATTTGATGTCGACGCAGTCCCCGCAGCGGCGGCGGTCGTCTGCCATCCCCATCCCCTCTTCGGCGGAACGATGCACAATCGGGTCGTGTATCGCGCCGCAAAAGCCGCGCTGCAGGCGGGACTCCCGGCGCTGCGGTTCAACTTCCGGGGCGTCGAAAAGAGCGAAGGGGAATTCGCCGAGGGCCCGGGCGAGCGCGACGACGCGCGCGCGGCAGTTGACTACCTCAGCGGGAGATTCCCGGACATCCCGATTGTGATGATGGGGTTCTCATTTGGGGCCTGGGTCGGTTTGACCGCGGGCACCGCGGACCCGCGCGTGCGGGCCCTTGTGGGACTCGGCCTGCCCACCGGTTCGGCAGACTGGACTCCCCTGCGCGGCGCGGCCAAACCTCTCCTCATTGTGCAGGGCACAGGTGACATCTTTGGCCCGCGCGACGAAATCGAGGCTCTCTTCTCGACCTTACCGCAGCCCAAACGCCTCCACTGGGTGGAGGGCGTTGACCACTTTTTCGGCAACCGGCTCGAGGAAATCCGCGTCGCGGTTAGGGCTTTCCTTCAAGAGACCTTCCCCGGCCGGGGGCCGAAATGAACTTGGCCGGGGCGGCGTCTTCGTGTAGATTCAAACCAGGCGGGAAAGAGGACTTATGGCTGAAGTCGAAGACAACGAACCTGTACCGCTTTACTGCCCAACCTGCGATATCGAGGTCGAAGACCCGCTGGTCTGTGGCGATTGCGCCGCCGTCATCTGCCGCCGCTGCGGCACGGCACTCGAGAAGATGGACGAGTTGGGAATTGGCTGACGCTCGGGATCCGGGATCCGTGATCATGGGCTCGTGAGTCCCGAACGGCGAGTTCCCGAAACCCCAACCCCTAATCCCGAACCCCGGCTTCTAGTACTTCAGCAAATCCCTCACGGCCCGCACAATATCCGCCGGCTGGGGCAGCACGGCTTCCTCGACTGCGGGGTGGTAAGGGATAAACACATCCTTGGCGGCAAGGCGCTTCACCGGCGCGTCCAGGAATTCAAAAAGCTCATCCGCGATGCGCGCCGCGAGTTCCGCGCCGTAACCCCACGAGATGTGATCTTCGTGCAGCACCAGCACGCGGTTGGTTTTCTTCACCGAAGCGGAAATCAAATCCCAATCGTAAGGATTGAGCGAGCGAAGATCGAGAATCTCCGGCTGAATTCCTTCTTGCTCGAGCGATTTTGTCGCCTGCATAGCGCGCACCACCAGCGACCCGTAAGTCACAATCGTCAGGTCGGTCCCTTCACGCAGCAGCTTCGCTTTCCCGAAAGGAATCATGTAATCGGGGCCGGGATAGGGGCTGCGGTTGTGCGTCTGGCGATAGAGGTGCTTGGGCTCGAGGAAGAGCACGGGGTCATCGCAGCGGATCGCCGTGCGGAGGAGCCCGTTGGCGTCCAGGGCGGTCGCAGGCATTACCACGCGTAAGCCCGGCAAGTGGGTGAAGATCGATTCTCCCGACTGGCTGTGATAGATCGCGCCGCCAGCAAGGTAACCGCCGATGGGCGCGCGAATCACCAGCGGGCAGGAAAAGACATTGTTGGAGCGCCAGCGGAAGTTGATCATTTCATCGCGGATCTGCATCATCGCCGGCCAGATGTAATCGAAGAACTGGACCTCCGCGACAGGCTTGAGCCCGCGCGTCGCCATCCCGATGGCGCGCCCCACAATCGACGCCTCGGCAATCGGCGCGTTGAAGCATCGCGCGCTGCCAAACTGCCGCTGCAATCCGTAAGTGACTTTGAAGACCCCGCCCTTCCCTTTCAACCTCGCCAGGTCCTCGGCGTGGCTTAAGTCCGCAACGTCTTCTCCAAAGACCACCACGCGCGGGTCTCGCGCCATCTCATCCCGCAAGCAGGCGTTGATGAGGTCCACCATGGTTTTTTCTTCGCCCTGGAATTTGGGCGGGTGGTCGAAATGCTCGCCCGTGGGGTCGACCGAGGGAGAGTAGATGTAGGTCATAACCGAGGCGGGCGACGGCGCCTCGGCAGCGAGCGCCTGATCGGCGGCCTCGCGGACTTCTCGCTCGACCTCGCCCTGTAGCTCTTTCAACTCTTTCTCGGTGAGGATGTGCTCGCTGACCAGCAGCTTCGCCATCCGGTGTACGGGGTCGCGCTTCGCTTCCTGGCGGCGAATTTCCTCTGGCTTGTAAGCACGTTCGTCATCGGAAAGTGAATGCGAATAGGGCCGCACAACGTGCGCATGGATCAGCGACGGGCCGCGCCGGTTGCGGATGTGTTCCACCGCCTGCCGCGCGGTCTCGTAACTTTCAGGGAAGTCGGTCCCGTCGCATTCCAGCGTCAGCAGGTCCGGGAAGCTCCTAACCAGTTTCGAAATACTCCCTCCGGCTGTCTGATGATCGACGGGGACGGAAATGGCGTAGCCATTGTCCTGGACGACGAAGAGAACGGGCAGGCGGCGCAGGCAAGCCCAGTTGAGCGCTTCCCAGAATTCTCCTTCGCTGGTCGAGCCGTCACCCATCGAGACATAGACCAGCTCGTCGGCGTGGAAACCCGAAGCCAGTTGCGCCGCTTCCTGCACGACGGAAAAATAGAGACTGGCGTCAGCCGCGCCCACCGCCTGCAGAACCTGCGTCCCCGTCGGGCTCGACTGAACGACGATGTGCAAAGGCTTTGAGCACCAGTGCGAAGGCATCTGGCGCCCGCCCGAACAGGGGTCGTCCTTCGCGCCCACCGCCTGCAGCAGCATGTCGAGCGGCGTCTGGCCGACCTGCAAAGCCAGCGCCCGATCGCGATAGTAAGGATAGAACCAGTCGTGACCCGGCTTCAGATGCATGCCGGCTGCCACGCCAATGGCTTCGTGGCCCACGCCGTTAATCTGAAAATACGCCCGGTTCTGCCGCTTGAGCTGGATTTCCTTGTCGTCCACCAGCCGCGAGAGGTACATCGTGCGGTAGGCGCCCACAAGAATCTCACGAGAAAGCCTGGGAGCTTTCTGAATCTGAGTGGTCGTGGACATCAAGCCTCGCTAAGGGAGGATTTGATTGCGCAGTCCAAGCTGTCGTGCCATGAGGAATTATCAAATTCCCAAAAGCCAAAGTCAACCGACACTCCGTCCGCCACTACCGAACGGTCGGAAATCGAGAACGGCAAGTGGCAGGTAGTAGATGGTAGGTGGGGAAGGGCGACGGCTGATCGCCGATAGGTGCCTGCACAGAGCTGATTGCTGAAAGCTGAGAGCTTCTTCCCCAAACGAAAACGGGGAGTCCGTCAGTAAACGAACTCCCCGTTTCCTCTCTTTTTGACGCCGCGGCAATCGTTTCAGAATTGCCGGGGTTCGCACCGCAAGAGCGGTGTGGCTATCCATGCGTCAATTGCCAGCCCGGTGGAGTCATACCTCCTCCCGTCTGCATACTTCACTCTTACTCCTCCACGGAATTGATTGCAAGCGAAATTGGAAATGGCCTTGGATTTTGGATTCTCGATTACGCAGCGAACGGCAGGCACCCATCCCCCCACAGAAAAAACGGTCACGCGGAGCACCGGACCTGTGATAGACTCGGCGAAGAAAAAGCGAACGAGCTCGGGTGTCAGGTTTCGGGTGTCAGGGGGGAGCATGATCAGAAGCTATAGGGATTTGGAGGTCTGGCAAAAGGCGATGGATCTGGTTGTCGAAAGTTACCGCCTCACAAATTTCTTCCCCAAGAGCGAAACTTACGGCCTGGCGAGCCAGATTCGGAGATCTGCCGCGTCGGTTCCAGCGAACATCGCGGAAGGTCACGGGCGAGAGCACCTGGGAGACTACTTGCACCACCTCTCGGTTGCCAACGGCTCCCTGATGGAACTCGAAACCCATATACTGGTGGCTGGCCGGTTGGACTATGTGAGCCGCGAACAAGTGGACCGAATCCTTGGGATGACCGGTGAAGTTGGCCGAATGCTCGCGGGATTGATCAGGAGCCTGAAGAAGAAACCCTGACACCTGACACCCGGCACCCGAAACCTAGGAGTTATCGGACTTGGCGAAGAAAACCGATGCACTAGAAGTTGTCGGCGCACAGAATCTGGCGCCGGTCGAGCGCGCGCTGGAAGAGATTCGAGACAAGTTCAGCCGAGGCGAAGCCCCGGTGAACACCCCGGCGCGGGGCGGCGTGACGGCCATCAAGCACTTCCCGGCCCGCGAGGCTAGGCATGCGCCGTTTCCGGAATTTCTGCCCGCGCGACTGGTGGAAATCCTGCGCGCGCGCGGGATCGAAAACCTCTACTCACACCAGGCGGCGGCATGCGAACTGGCGCGTGCCGGGAAGAACTTTGTCGTCGTCACGCCGACAGCCAGCGGCAAAACGCTTTGCTACAACCTGCCGATCCTGAGTTCGCTCGTCGAAGACCCCGAGGCGCGGGCGCTCTATCTCTTCCCGACCAAGGCGCTCGCCCAGGATCAGCTCACGGAGTTGAATCGCTGGACGGAAAAACTCGGTGACGAGGTGCGCACGTTCACTTACGATGGCGACACGCCTCAAGACGCCCGCCGCGCGATTCGTTCTCGCGGGAACCTCGTGATTACCAATCCCGACATGCTGCACAGCGGCATCCTGCCTCATCACACCAAGTGGGAGCGGATGTTTGAGAACCTGCGCTACGTCGTCATTGACGAACTGCATTACTACCGCGGCGTCTTCGGCAGCCATCTCGCGAACGTCCTGCGCCGGCTGAAGCGCATCGCCAAGTTCTACGGGAGCGAGCCGCAGTTCATCTGCTCCTCGGCGACAATCGCCAACCCGGAAGAGTTGGCTGTCCGTATTATCGAAGAAGACGTTACGCTTCTCGACGAAAACGGCGCGCCGGCAGCGGAAAAGTACTTCGTCTTCTACAATCCTCCCGTCGTCAATCCTCAGCTTGGTATTCGCCGCTCGTACTTGAACGAATCGAGGCGCGTCGCGCGGACGTTTCTAGGCCACGGGCTGCAGACGATCGTTTTCGCCAACAGCCGTCTGGCAACCGAAATTCTGGTCACCTATCTCAAAGAAGATTTCGCCAGCATTCCTCTCGGACCCGACGCCGTGCGCGGCTATCGCGGCGGGTACCTCCCGCGCGAGCGGCGCGAAATCGAGCGCGACCTGCGCGAGGGCCGATTGCTGGGTGTTGTTGCCACGAATGCACTCGAGTTGGGCATCGACATCGGCTCGCTCGACGTCGCGGTGCTGGCTTCTTATCCTGGAACCATCGCTTCCACCTGGCAGCGCGCCGGACGCGCCGGTCGCCGTACCGGAACTTCCGCCGCGGTGCTGGTGGCCTCGAGCGCTCCACTCGACCAGTTCATGGCGCAGAATCCGGAATACTTCTTCGGCCGCTCGCCCGAGCACGGGTACGTCAATCCCGACAACCTTCAAATCCTGCTCAGCCATCTGAAGTGCGCGGCGTTCGAGTTGCCGCTGCGCGAGGACGAGAAATTCGGCGCACACGACTTGAAACGCCTTTGCGAGCACCTCGCGGAAGTCGGGTTCCTCCACGAATCCGCCGACGGTTGGCACTGGGTCTCGGAGAGTTACCCTGCCGACGCCATCAGCCTCCGTTCGATTTCTTCGGACAACTTCGTCATCGTCGACATTACCGGCGAGCCGAAGGTCATCGGCGAGGTGGATTTCCCGAGCGCGCTCACCATGGTGCACGAAAAGGCGATCTATATTCAGGATGGCGAGCAATATCACGTGGAGAAACTCGACTACGACGACCGCAAGGCGTACGTCAAGAAATGCGATTCGGACTACTACACCGACGCGATTGACTATACGAAGATTAAAGTCCTCGAGACGTTCGACACCGCAGCGGCCGGCGCCGCCCGCAAGAACCACGGCGAAGTCCATGTCAACACGCAAGTGGTGGGATTCAAGAAAATCAAATTTCACACCAACGAGAATGTCGGGTCAGGACAGCTCACTCTCCCCGAGCAGGAAATGCACAGCACGGCTTACTGGCTGACCCTGCCGAGCGCGATGCTCGAACAACTTCCTTACGGCCGCGCCGAACGCCTGGATGGCGTCAATGGATTGGCGAACGCTCTGCAGGCCATCGCCACGCTCCTGGTGATGAGCGACGCGCGGGACCTGGGGGTGGCAGTCGGGGAGAATGAAGAAAGGAGTCAGGAGTCGGGGGTCGGGAGCCAGGAAGCGGCAGTTGGCAGTCAGCAGTCGGCAGTTAGCACTGAGGCAGCCGTCAAAACTCCAAAGTTGGGGAGCTATCCGAGGAAGACGCAAATCTTTGAGCCGAATATCTATCTTTACGACAAGTATCCGGGCGGAGTAGGCCTGAGCGAGCCGCTCTTCCGAATGAGCGAGACGCTCATCGAAAACACGCATAAACTAATTGCGGGGTGCCCCTGCCTGTCCGGTTGCCCCTCGTGCGTGGGGCCGGCGGGTGAGGTTGGCGAAAAAGGCAAGGAAGTGGCGCTGGCGATCCTAGAACAGTTGTCAGTTGCCCGTGGCCAGTAGTCAGTTGTTGGTAATGAGTTGTTGGTCGCAACTCACCACTCATAACCCACAACCCTCCAAAAGAAATGAACCTTGAAGAGAAACTTCAGCAGCTAAAGATAGCTGCAGCGAAGAGCAAGCGAGACTCCGAACTCGACCGTCAGCTTGAGTACCTGCGCCGGCTGGAGGAAAGCCCGCGCAAGCTTCCGGCCCAGCGCGCGCCCAAGGGGATTGAAGAGTATGTGGAAGGCCGAACGGAGAAGAATGCCTGGGGTGAATTCTTCCTGGCTCGCCAGGCGCTGCCGTTCGGACGACCCTATGGAAGATACCGGATTGGAGATCTGGCGACCGCTGACCTCAACCCTCTCGCCTTGGTGTTCAATCAGATTCCAATCCCCGAACCGACCCGGCTGATTTACCTCGATACGGAAACCACGGGTCTCGCAGGTGGGACGGGCACCGTTGCGTTCCTGATCGGCATCGGCGCTGTCGAGGGATCGCAGTTTGTTGTCCGCCAGTTGTTCCTGCGTGATTATCCGGAGGAGAAGGCCGCGCTCGCGGCGCTGGCCGAGTCGCTCGAAAACTACGATGCACTTGTCACCTTCAACGGCAAGACATTCGATATTCCCCTGCTCGAAACCCGGTACGCGCTGGCGCGGATGAAGTCGCCTTTCACGCGCCTCGGGCATTTTGACGCGCTTCACCCCGCCCGCCGACTCTGGAAGCTGCGCCTGGAGAGCTGCAAGCTTACGGACCTCGAAAGCGCGATTCTCGGCATCGGGCGCGAAGGAGACGTGGAGGGCTCGGAAATTCCGGGGATCTATTTTGATTATCTGCGCACCGGAAACGCGCAGGGACTGCAACCGGTTTTTTACCACAACGCGCTGGATATCGTGACCCTGGCCGCCATGACGGTCGAGCTGGCACGAGTCCTGAGTGATGCGAGTGAGGAGACCATCGCCTCGAGCCTCGACCTGTTCAGCCTGAGCCGGATTCTGGAGCGCGCGCAGGAAACGGAGCGGTCGTCGGACGCCTGCCGGAAAGCACTCGCCAAGGGCCTTCCCCAGGTGGTCGAATCGCAGGCGCTGTGGCAACTCGCAGCCCAGCATAAGCGGCGTCGCCAGCATGAATTGGCCGTCGAGCTGTGGAATGAACTCGCGTGCCGCGAGACGCCACTCGCACTCCGGGCGCTGGAAGAACTGGCCATTCACTTCGAGCATCGCCTGCGCGACTACTCGACCGCATTGGAATACACCTGCACCGCCCTCCAGGGCATGCGACCGGATTCGTCCTCAACTCACTTCAAGCGCTTTTCGCGACGCAGAGAGCGGCTCGAACGCAAGGCGAAACACTCCTCACCGTTGCCCATTCCGGGCAATTGATGAATCGCACTCGGTCATCGCCCGCCCGGATCTGAGTCCCGAAAGGAGAGGGGCAGGCAGCGAGGGGGAGCTGCGGAAACGGGTCGTGCTACGATGTGGCGGGCGCGGCCTTCATTTTGAAGACTTCCTGGGCGATCAGGAGTCCTTCCCAGCAGGCAGGAAAGCCAGCGTAGGGAGCCATTTGCAGGAGAGCTTCGAGGATTTCTTCCTTCTTAGCGCCGTTGTTCAACGCCATTTCAATATTCAAACGCAAGGCGTTGGGGCGATTCAAAGCGGCCAGCCCGGCAACCGTCACGAGGCTCCGAGTCCTCAGGTCCAAGTGCGGCCGCGACCAGATTTCTCCCGCAATGAAAGTCGTGACGTAATGCGCGAAGTCGGGCGAGAGCTTTGCCCAGGCATTGCGAATCTCAATCGCCCGATCGTCGCCGAGCAGTCGACGCAACATGTCAATTCCCTTCTCGGCCATTTAATTCTCCTTGTGTTTACGGTGAGATTCCAGGCGGCACCAAACCTGGCAACCCTGTAGTTGGCGCCGTGCCCAGGGGCGCGCGAGTCCGTCCTGCCGCCGAAGACTTGTGGCGGGCCGGCGGCGGGTTACTGTTCTTCCTCACTTTCGCGGCCTTTTGACTTGAACACCACGTGCATTCGCTGGCTGAATTCTTCCCCGTTCTCACCTTTTATGGTGACAATCTCCAGGTCACCAACCAGACGCAGGAAATCAGGGTCCGGTTCTTCATGCCCCGAGCCGCGCTCCACCGTGCCGATAAAACGAAAATATTTCTGGTGAATCTTCGCGGTCTTGAACTCGACGTTCTTCTTCTTTCTGGATCCGATGGTAATGGAATAGCTCAGAACCGCGTCCGACTCCTCATCTCCTTGCAGGACGTCAATGTAGCCCTTGAGCTTTCCTTCTTCATCGAGCAGCGCCAGGGTATCGCCGGCATTCAAAAATTCGTAGCGGCCTGTAATATCGTCGATTTCGCCGGAATCCTTCTGGGCGTGTAGGATTCCGGGGAGACCCGCGATAAGAAGCGCCAGCACAACCGCTGTCCCTACGTGCCTCCCTCGCAAAGGCCGCACCGGGCTTGTGATGGGTGGAATCCTGGTGGTCATACAATTGCCTCTTCGGCTTGTGGCTTCTGCGGAATCAGCCCGTTTTTCGCCGGGCGCACTTTCAAGTTTATGCTGACAACCCTGCGGCGACAAGGAACTTCCGTGATCATCCCCTCCAGCTCAACGTGGGTTGACGCAGCGTCGGACAAACGTGTACCATAAGCCCGAGTTTCGGACTATCGAGCCCTGCTCAACCCGAAAGGCATGGCACGTCTTTCGACGCAAACATCGGCGCCTGGGGTCCTCAGGGCAGTGCTTGAATTCCCGGTGGAAGACAGCATTGAATCGGGGCTTGGGCAAGCCTTTCCAGATTCAACATTTGACTTTCGAAAGCATTGGTATTAAATAGAAAGGGAAAGCAACGGCAATGCGGCAGGCCTTCTCTTCAAAACGGGTTATCGCGTCAGTATGCTGAATGAGGAACGACGTCGGGCCATTTTGGACGTTATCAATCACGATGGCCGGGTGCTGGTAAAAGACCTGGCGCAGCGATTCGGAACGTCACAAGTAACCATCCGAAAGGACCTGGAGGTCCTCCACGGGCAGGGGACGATTTATCGCACCCACGGGGGAGCCTTGCCGGTGCGAACCGGGGCTCTGCTCGATCCCAGCCTGCGGGAAAAAGAAAAGCAGCACCGCAAGGAGAAGCAGCGAATCGGCAGCGTCGCCGCGCAACTGGTGAAAGAGGGCCAATCGGTGGTTCTGGATTCGGGCACCACCACGACCATGATTGCCCGAGAACTGCGCGCCTTTCGCGACCTGACGGTCATCACCAACGCCGTGAACATCGCCGCCGAACTGGCCGGAACGCCGGTGCAGGTGATCCTGACAGGCGGGATCCTGCGTGAAAACTCCTTCTCCCTAGTTGGCCCTCTCGCGGAAGACTCCTTGCGCCGGCTTAACGCGGATATACTTTTCCTGGGTGTCGATGGGTTCGACATCCACACCGGGCTCAGCACTCCCAATCTCCTCGAGGCGCGGGTCAATCGCGTTATGATCGAAATCGCGCGCAAAACGGTAGTCGTCTGCGATTCCAGCAAGTTTGGGCGCCGCAGCCTCTCTTCCATTGCCCCCGCGTCCGCCGTCCATCAGGCGATTACTGACAGCCGGATTTCCAAGGCTGACTTGCGGGCTCTTGAGGAGGCAGGAATCGAAGTAACACTGGTTTGACCTTCGCGCGCGTGGCCTGCGCCTCCGCCCGGAGGGATTCAGCAGTTTCGCTCCCGGATTTCCGAAAGATGACAGAGGCAAATTCATGACCGCGGACCCCACGAATCCCGGCAGGCACAGCCGATCCGAAATCCTTTCTCAACCCCAGTGCTGGCGGGATTGCTTCCGGGCGTTGGATGAGAAAGACGAGTTCCAGCGTATTGCCAGACAGTTCCCAAGCCAGTCGGACTGGCTTTTCATCGGCTGCGGTACCAGCTACTACATCGCGCTGGCGGCGGCGGCGAGCTGGACCCGGATCACCGGGTTGCGGGCGCGGGCCGTACCCGCATCCGATCTGATCCTCTATCCGGAGTTAATTCTGGCGGGCAATTCAGGATGCCAGCCGGTTTTGATTTCGCGCTCCGGCCACACGTCGGAAGTCCTGAAAGCGGCGGAGTTCCTGGAACTCAAGGAAAACATCCGAACCCTGGCCATCAGTTGCGCAACTCATCAGCCGCTGGAAGAGATCTCGACCACAACGTTGTACATGCTCCCCGCCGACGAGCAAAGCACGGTGATGACTCGTTCCTTCACCTCGATGCTGCTCGGATTACAGGCGCTTGCCGCGGCTTATAGCGGAAAGGCGCAATTCGCGGAACCCCTCAGGCGACTGCCCGGTGAGGCTCAGAAGGCGCTGGATCCTCTCCCCGCGCGAATTCAACAGTTCGTTGAGACCCACGATTTTGCCGACTACGCCTTCTTGGCCCAGGGGCCGATGTTTGGCCTGGCGAATGAGGCCATGCTCAAGGTCAAGGAAATGTCGTGCTCTTATGCCCAGTGCTTCCACACGCTGGAATTCCGACACGGCCCGAAAGCCATTGTCAGTCCGGAAACGCTGGTGACCTTCCTGCTTTCCGAAACCGGATTCGAAGACGAAACCGAGGTGCTGCAGGAAATCAAGGGATTGGGTGGAACAACGCTGGTCGTGACCAATGCCGCCACCAGCGCCGTTCGTGCCGCGGCGGACCTTGTGATCGAGCTCAAGCTCGGGGTGCCCGAGTTCGCCCGTTTGGCGGCATACGCGATGCCTGGCCAGTTGCTGGGCCTCTTCACGGGGCTGAAGAAAGGCCTCGATCCCGACCGCCCGCGCCACCTCAGCCGGGTGGTGATTCTTAACAGCAAGGATTAGCGACGTGCCCGATCTTGATGTGACGGTGGTCGGCGAGCTCAACCTCGACCTCATTCTCTACGGCCTTCCCGAAGAACTCGAACCGGAACGCGAGCTGCTGGCCAACGGCTTGAGTCTTACGCTGGGAAGTTCGTCGGCGATTTTCGCGCATAACCTGGCAACCTTTGGAACGCGCGTGGGCTTCATCTCCCGAATCGGGACCGACCCTTTGGGCGAGATTGCCCTCGCGCGGCTGGCGGAGGGAGGAGTGGATGTTTCCAGGGTCCGGAAGGTCAGCGGATCCACGTCCACGGGCCTGAGCGTGATTCTTCCCCGCGCCAGGTTCCGCAATATTCTCACCTATGCCGGAACGATGTTTGAGATGTGCTTCGAGGATCTCGATATCGATTACCTGGCTTCCGCGCGGCATTTCAATCTGTCGTCATTCTTTCTTCATCGCGCCTTGCGGCCGCGCGTCCTTGAACTGCTTAAGCGATTGAAGTCCGCAGGGTTGACCATTTCGCTCGACACCAATGACGATCCCGAAGACCGCTGGGAGTCCGATTTCCTGGAAGCCCTGCGCTACGCGGATGTGTTTCTCCCCAACGCGCGGGAGGCCATGAAGATCGCAGGCGTGGGTGATCTGGACGCTGCGATCGAGAAGCTGGCCGCGCTCGTGCCGGTGCTGGCGGTGAAGCTTGGACCGGAAGGCGCTCTGGCCCAGCGCGGGAAAGAACGGTTCACCTCCCCGGCCCTCAACGTTGACGCAGTGGATCCCGTCGGCGCGGGGGACAGCTTTGATGCCGGGTTCATTCATCAGTTCGTTCGTGGGGCTGACCTGCCAACTTGCTTGTACTATGGCAATCTGGCTGGAGCGTTCTCGACCACGCGGCCCGGCGGCACGGAGGCCTTCCGCGAGCGCGACAACCTGAAAGCTTTTCTTGACCGGCACGGAAAGCCGCCCGGGGGCGGAACACCCCGGGGCATGCAATCTCCTCTCAAGGCGAATTCATGATTGACTTTCACACGCATCCAGTGCTGATTCGCGAGTTTGTCGAGAAGTACCCGAACTACGAACGCTCGGCGCGGCAGGTTTTTGACATTGGCAACAACTTTCAACCTCTCGAGACATTCTTCCTGCAGATGGATGTGGCGGGAATCGAGAAGGCCGTTCTCCTGCCGATCGACTGCCGGCGCGCGCGTAAAGACGCGGTCAGTTCCAACGAGCAGGTGGCGGAACTCTGTGCCAGGAGCAAGCGCTTTATCGGCTTCGCGAGCGTTGATCCGCTCCGGAAGGGGGCGGTGCGTGAACTCGAGAACGCCGCCAAGAAGATGGGGCTGAAGGGCCTCAAGCTGGATCCGGCGCTGCAGGACTTCCGGCCCGACGCCCGGAAGGCTTACCCCGTTTATGAAGCCGCGCAAGCCCTGCGCCTCCCTCTCCTGATTCATACCGGAATGAGCTGGGCGCCGGAAACTCCTCTCGAGCGCGGATTGCCATTGCATCTCGAACATCCCATCCGCGAATTCCCCGGACTGAATTTCGTCCTCGCGCACTTCGGCTGGCCCTGGGTCTGGGAAGCCACGGCTCTGGCGTTAAAGTATCCGAACGTCTATCTCGATACTTCCTGTCTTTATTACGACAGCCCGAAGGAGTTCTATCAGTTTGTCTTCTCCAAGCAGATTCCCACAACCGTCATCGAGCGCAGCCTGCGGAACAAGATCGTCTTCGGCTCGAACTACCCGCGCGTCGAGATCAAGAACATGGTCCACGCGCTGAAATCTCTGTCCCTGACCGAGGGCTGCTTGAACAAGATCTTGCGCGAGAACGCGGAAAGGCTGCTGGGAATTGTGAAGACTGAATCGTGAATTCAGGAATTGAACAGCGGACGACTGCCCATGACCATCAAGCTTGAACGCATCAAACTTCAGACGCGCAAATCCGAAGAGGCCATCGACATCACCTCAAAGGTGGACGACGTCGTTGAAAAGAGCGGCGTCAAGAACGGCGTGGTGAACGTCATGACGATGCACACTTCTTCCGGCCTGCTCGTGACCGAAGGTATTCCCTGCCTGGAGGAAGACATCCTCACCCACTTCTCTCGCCTCTTCCCCGAGGACGAGGACTATCACCATCGCCGCTATCTCGACTACGACGGCCGCCTGGGCTTCAACGCTGACGCGCACTTGAAGAGCGTGCTGGGCGGAATCAGCTGCATGTTCCCCATCGAGAATGGCAAGGTCGTGCGCGGCTCGCGCCAGACAATCTATTTCATGGAGTACGACGGCCCGCTTGAAAGAACTTACCTGATACAAGTCCTTGGCGAGTGAGGGAAGAGGTTACAGGTGGCGGCAAACAGGCTTGCCCTCGACGGCGGCCAACGCCTTTGGGGAGTTGCCACCTGTCACCCGTGATCCGTCCCTTCCCCTCGCCCCGCTGAACTGAAACCTACATCCTGGAGACTTCTAACATCAAATGATGGCGGAACTCGGTCGCAAGCCTGGGGCTTGAGCTGTCGAGCGTCCCCAGGTCATTGCCATTTTCGTACTCCAACACGCGATACTTTCCCGGTTGCAGTCCGCGTAGTTCGACCTCGCCTTTCCACGGTTTGTCCGGCTCAGGGGCAAAGAAGGCGTAGTACATTTTCCCGTCTTTCTCAATCGCGTAACCTTCAGGAACGTCATACCCGATCGTATAAAAGTTGCGGAATACGCCTCGGGAAAGCATCTTGGCGTTGTAGAGGTCGATCCACTTCTTCCAGTGCGCCTCTTTTTCTGGCGTCAGAAAGACGTTTTTGAACGGGGGCCCGTAATCCGGCCAGGTGAATTTGGTGCCCAGCACGCCACCCAGCCCGACCGTCGAGGCAAAGTCGCTTCCTGACTCCAGATAATCCTGCCCGACTCGGCGCATGGCGCTCAGCTCGACGTGGTCGCCGTACACCGCGGCCTGCGGTCCCATCAGGGCTTTATACATCTTGATCCGGTGGCGGACCTGGACGGCGCCCACGGGATCCGCCGTGACCGCCTGATCCATGTAGGGCAGCCAGGCGAAGTTCGGCGAGGTACCGCAAGGGCAGACCTGGGTCACACTGTCGGGTTTCAAGCGCCGCGTGGTTTCGAAGATCACTTTGAAGACGTCCGCCATGGCGCGAATGGAGTCCTCCGGCGATTGGTGATGGTGCTTGGGGTTATAGCAAGCGGGCATGGTGAAGCACATGTCGAGCTTATGGCCGTCAAAATCCCATTCGTGGATGAATTTCTCCGTCAGTTTACGGTAATACTCCTGCACTTCCGGCAGCGCCGGGCAGAGCGCGGCGCGATTCAAGAACAAACGCGCGGGCTTTCCGTCTCGCCCGAGGATCAGCCAGTCGGGATGCTCTTGCAGAACTTTCGCCGGAATCTTCTGCTGCGCGCGCGCCGCCGCTGAACGTTCCTCCGGGCCGATAGGTTCCCACGCCTGCCCGTCGCTGACCGCCAACGGCAGCCACCAGAGCTGCACCTTGATGCCCTCGCGATGATATTCGTCCACAAGCTTCTTAATCGTCTCGCGCGTGAAGGTTTCGGGCCGCGGCTCCCAGTCGCCGAAATTGTTGAACCAGCGGTAATCGAGGGTCGCCCACTTGAAACCCAATTCTTTGAGCTTGGGGATCGTACCCAGCATCTGCGCCAGCGTCACGTCGGAGCGATATCCCCACCCGCACCAGTTCGCTTCGTAATCCCCGTTCGTGGGAGCCGGGATCTTCCAGCCTTGTTTCGCCAGCCCCCGCGCGTACATGCTCAATGGCTCGTAGAAGTCGCCTTCATAGACGGCCAGAAATGTTCTTGGCGTGGAGTAGCTCTTGCCTGGAACGAGCTTCTCCTGCGTGTCTACGGCGATGGAGGCCGACACCCTCTGATCGCCTTCGACACGAACCGGGATCGAAAGCACCTGTTCCGTCGGCTCCAAGTGCCCAATCGCCTCGCCCACCGAAGCGCTCCACAGGGCCACAACCGGAACGCCGCCGCCCGCCCCGCTCTTGGAGATCGCGCCCATCACATTCGGCTGCGAGAAATTCCTCGCAATCCTGATGACGTTGTCTTTTCCCCAGTCGTAGCTCGTCCCGAAAAAGCCCCACATCGCGAAAGGCGCAGAGCGCGTGTCCACGAGCCGCGCGTCCAGCCGGCGCCGGTTCACCTCGACACGCTTCATCTCGAGCGGCGCCGGGCCGCTGTTAGTGAAGCTCACGGACGTCATCAGCATGTTGGGGGAATCCGATTCAGCGTCAATCACGGCTCCCATCTTCAGCTCAGGGCGGCTCGCACTGGCCCCGGAAATCGAAATGACCTTCGACCCGCCCGCCGAGTCAGACACCTTGGCGGTGGCCAGGTCCAGGGTGAAGTCACTTATCTCCTTGCCATCAATCATAACCAGCCTGCTCCCGGCCCCGGCGACATCCGAGCTCATCGACAGGCGCTTTTCACCCTTGAGCAGATACGCGCGGACATAACCCGATGAAAGAACCTCGAACTCCGCCGACTGGCTTTTGATCATCAAGGGCCCAGCCGGATTCACGGTGACATTAAAGGTAGGCGGGGTTGGCTTCCCGGCGCTCGGAGCTGGCTTGTCGGCCTGGCACGCGAGCATCGCCGTCAACCCAACGGCGACGATCAAAGCGAAAGGAGCGTGGTACGAAGGCAACGTCCTCTGTGGCTTCATCGTGTCCTCCTGTCACCCGGACCCATCCCGCCCTTGGGATCGCCGCTTCCGGCCCTCCAGCACGATCCCGCCGTCAAAGCTTGCTCGTTTCGAGCAACAGATGGTGCGTGAACCGCACGGCGAGTTTGGCGTTGGGGGCCGTTACCGTGCCCAGGTCTTTTCCCTCCGCGTAGTCGGTCACGTGGTATTTCCCCGGCTCGAGTCCGCGCAACTCCACGTCACCTTTCCACAATTTCTCAGGATCGGGAGCAAAGAAGGCGTAATACATCTTTCCGTCTTTCGCAATCGCATAACCTTCCGGCACATCATATCCGAGCGTATAAAGGTTCAAGAACGTTCCCCGCGATAACATCTTGGTGTTATAGATCCCGGTCCATTTCTTCCAGAGCGCTTCCTTGGCGGGCGTCAGGAAAACATTCTTGAACTTCGGCCCGTAGTCCGGCCAGGTGAATTTAGTCCCCACGACCCCGCCCGGCCCGATGGTGGATGCGAAGTCTTTCCCGATCTCCTCGTAACCCCCTGCCGTGCGGGGCATCTCGGAGAGTTCCACATGGTCGCCGTAGACCGCGGCCTCGGCGCCCAGCAGGGCCTTATACATCTTGATTCTTCTCCGCACCTGCACGGCCCCGACCGGGTCGGCCGTGACAGCCTGGTCCATGTAGGGCAACCAGGCGAGATTCGGCGTTGTCCCGCAGGGACAGCTCTGCGTCACGCTTTCGGGTTTGAGCGCTCGCGTGGTCTCAAATATCGTTTTATAGACTTCTCCCATGGCGTTGATGGAGTCGTTGGGCGACTGGTGATGGTGTTTGGGGTTATAGCAGGCGGGCAAGCTGAAGATGTTATCCAACTTATGACCGTCGAATCCCCAATCGCGGATGAACCTCTCCGTGAGTTGTTGGTGATAAGCCTGCACTTCCGGCAGCGCCGGGCAGAGCGCTGCCAAGCGCCGAGTCATGCGCGCGTGATTCCCGTTCTTATCGAGGATCAGCCAGTCGGGGTGTTCAGAGACAACCTTCGCGACCTTATATGGATGACCCTCGTATCCACCCTGCCCGTCCTCAACGCCGATGGGAAGCCACCAGATCTGCACGAGCATGCCCTGCTTGTGGAAGTCGTCCACCATCTTTTTGATCGCGTCGCCGGGGAAAGTATCGGCGCGGGGCTCCCAGTCGCCGTAATTCTCGAACCAGCGGTCGTCAAGCGTCGCCCACTTGATGCCAAACTCCTTCAGCTTCGGCACCGTACCCAGCATCTGCGCTGGTGTGACGTTGGATTCATATCCCCAGCCGCACCAGCTGATGTTGTAATCTTCGTCGGTCGGCTTCGGAATCGTCCAGCCCTCGCGCTGTAAAACGCTCGACCACAGCCGCAAGGGCTCAAAGAAATCGCCGCTGAATACCGCCACAAAGCTGCGGGGCGTTGAAAAGGTCTCGCCGGGCTTGAGAGTCGTCGCCGTGTCCATCAACATCGAAGCTTCAATGCGCCCGTCGGCCGCAACTTTGGTGGGAAGCGACAGAACCAGCGGCAGCGTCTCGACATGCCCGATCGCCTCGCCCACCGTCGCCGTCCAGAAGGCCACAACGGGAATTCCCCCGCCGAGCCCGCGGGGAGTCATCCCACCCATGAAATTCACACGGGAGAAGTTCCTGTTCAGCCTGACCACCTCGTCTTCGCCCCAGTCACGGCTGGATCCCTGGAAGGCCATGAGGTCATATGCCGGCGCTCTTGCGTCCGCCAGCGTGGCGCTGAACCGATGGCGCTGCTCAATGACCTGATCGAGCTTGAACTCCGCCGTGCCCGTGTTCCGATAAGCGGTCGTGGTCAGGGCGATCGTCGGCGCATCGTCGTAGACCTCCACGGCGAGAATCTTCTCGATTCCAGCCGCCTCGTCCGACGAGCCGCGCCCCGTGATTTCCATGCGCTTACCGCGCGGGCCGAGTTTCCCCCGGGCGACGGAGACCTTAACATCGCCAAAATCCAGCGCAAAACCTCGGACGTCCTTGCCGCCGCTGACCACGTATCCCCCGGACGCTTCACGCCCGGGCTCAGGCTCATCGAGTGTCAGCTTCTTTCCGTCTTTCAGCAACCAGGCCTGGATGTAGCCCGAAGGCAGGATTTCAAATTCCGCCTCGCTGGTCTTGAGCACCACCGGACCGCCGGGATTCACCGTGACCGCGATCGCGGAGGTAAGGTTCGGCTCCGAAGGCGGGGATGACGTCTGCTGGCACCCGGCGAGGGCCAACACAAAACTTGCCGCGAGAACCCCGAGCACTCCCCGCTTGCATCCGGAAATTCCAGATAAACGATAATTCCGCATTGTAAAACCTCGTTATTGTTTATGTATCCCTTTAAACTGGCTGAATACCTTTTCGGCATTGCGATGATAGACCTTCTCAAGCACGTCGTTCGGAAGGTCAAGTCCGTAAATCTTCCACCGGCCCTGTTCCGGGTAGCTCCAATAGTCAAAGTACTCATCCGCGGTCTCAAGCCAGCGGAAATGGTTGCGGTACATCTCGGCGCTGGGCGCGAAATCCGTGCCGAACATGATGCGGTCCGCGTATTCGACGAAAAACCTCAGAGCGCGCCGCGGTTGGCGGCCCAACTCGGCCTCGCGCGCGCCGAACTCCACCATCACGTTGGGGTGGCGGTCGAGCAAGGCCGATACGTAGTCGAGATCTTCCGGCCAGTTCCCGACGTGCAATGAAATGAAAGTCGTATTGGGGTGCTTGGCGAACATCCGGTTGCGCGCGTCGAGAATCGCTTCCTTGGTCGGAAATTGCGGCCCGTAGAAAAGCCAGTCGGGATTGTCAATCAGCTCCTCGAATCGCTCGTTGGTATTGTCCAGCGGGCGGAAGAATGCCGCCGGGTCGGTGACGTGAATCGACACGGGAATGCCCAGCCGCCCGCATTCCTCCCAGATCGGATCCAGCTTCGGGTCGTCCACGGTCAGAAGCTTGCCGGACTTGAAGCGCACTTGCAGGCCGAGTTCTTTAGTGATTTTCAATCCCCGCGCTCCCCGCGCCACGGCGTCGTCAATCTGCCGCACCATCTGCTGGCTGAAGTCGGGCGAATCGAGGTTCGTCCAGTCGGGCTGCGTGAACACCAGAAAGCGGTCGGGGTAGGGTTTCACCATCTCGTCGACAACTCGTTGCAGATCGTCGCCCCACCCCCCGGTCAGGATCACGATCTTCTGAATATTACAGTCGTCCATCATCTTGACAACCTTCGCCGGCGGAATGCGTTCGCTGGCGGGGCTGCGCGCGTCGTTCACGTGATTGTGAACATCAATAACAGGAAAGCGCGCGCGGTAGACGTTGTGAACCGGCACGCGCAACATCGACTCCGGCTTGAAATCCTTCAGCAGTATCGAGCGCTTTTCCTGGCCCTTCTCGGCCTGCCCCGAAAAAGCCCACGGAGGCCCCGCAAGGGATATGATGAACAGCGGTAATACCAAGATGAGTTTTTTGTAGCTCATTCTTTCGCTCCTTCAATCAAGCGTAACTGAGGCGGTTCGACTTCAGCTCTTGAGGCCCAGCATCTGCGCGGCGTTGTCGTGGTACACCTTGCGAAGGATCTTGTCCGGCAATCCCAAACCGTAAATCCGCCAGCGGCCCTGCGGAGGCACGGGCGCCGGCGCGTAATCAAAGTATTCGTCCTCCGTCTCGAGGAAGCGGTAATAGATCTCGTAGAGCGCGTCGCCGAAAATCTGCTGTGGCGTCTCCAGGCCCTCGGGAGGAGGCACCGCGTCGGTGCCAAACATGATGCGGTCCTGGTATCTGTCAAAGAATTTGCGCGCCGCGCGCGGCTGCCGACCCAGTTCGCCGATGCGCGCGCCCAACTCCACCGACATGTTGGGGAAACGGTTCATGCATTCCGAAACGAAACCGAGATCTTCCGCGTCATTGCCAACATGCAGCGTGTTGAAATGAGTCTTCGGATGCCGGGCATACACGCGGTTGCGGGATTCCTGCAATTCTCGATTGCTGGGAAAATCCTTGCCGTGGAACGACCAGTCGGGGTGGTTGTTGAGTTCCTCGAAGCGTTCGTTGAAGCGGTCGATGGGAAGAAAGAAGGCTTCAGGATCGGAGATGTGAATCGACACAGGAATCTTGAGCGCGGCACAGACTTCCCACATCGGGTCAAACCTGCGGTCGTCAACCTTGACGAGCGGGCCGCTTGTAACCTGCTCTCGCAGATAGAGGCCCAGCGTTTTGGTGATCTTCAGACCCCGGGCACCGGCCTTGTGCGCGCGGACGATTTCATCCGCCTGAAGCTGACTGTACCCGGGTTCATTGATCCGGTGCCACTGCGGTTCAGTGAAGATCAGGAATCGGTCGGGATGGGCCGCTTGATATTTCTGGATGGCTTCTTCCATGCCGGCGCCGTATCCGCCCGTGAGGTTCACCATCGTCTGGATATTCTTTCGATCCATCACCGCCAGAAGCTCCTGCGGCGTGGCCATGAACTTCAACGTTGTGTCGCGGCCATTCGCGCCCTCGCTCCCGGAGAGCCAAGCAAAATGCGTGTGGACGTCAATGACCGGATAGCGCGAGCGCGGCACTTGGTGTTCCGGCGCGTGCAACATGCTCTTGGGCTGGTAGTCGCTCAAGTCGAGCGCCATCTTCCCTCCCGCGCTGGGAGCGGGCGCCTTCGCGACGCCGCGGCCTCGCGCGCCTCGAGGCGCAGCCAGCGATGCTCCCACTCCACCCAACCATTGTCGGCGGTTCATAGTCCTGGTCATTCTCCTTATGAGATGAATTCGTGCTCATCGAACGCACACGGAGAGCCCATAACTACTACTTTTCAGCGATGTTTTCAATGCGCGTCGAGGCCAATTTGCCATCGTTTCGAGTGGGCGGCTGCTCGCTCAAACGCAAATCCAGAACCGGGGCGCTTTGCCTCCTTGACAGGGCCCGATTTTTCCGACAGCATTCGGCCCCAGCGATATTGGGCTTGCCCGGAATTTTCAGGTCGTAAGGAGAAACGATGAAGCGCTCGAGCATCACGGTTGGGATTTCCGTTGCCATCCTCACGACGCTCGCCTTCGCACGCGAGGCGTCGAGCGCCACGATGAAGCCGCTCGTGGCGGGCAAGCGCGGAGCGGTCGCCGCGGGCCATCCGCTGGTCGCGGAGGCCGGCTTGCGCATTCTGGAAAAAGGCGGCAACGCCGTCGACGCCGGCGTGGCGACGGTCTTTGCCGCGTCGGTCGTGGAAATGGACGGCTTCGCCATCGGCGGCGAATGCCCCATTCTGATCAAATTGCGCGACAAGCCCGCGGTGGCCGTCAACGGCGCCGGGATCGCTCCGCAGATGGCCACGGTGGAGTTCTTCAAGAAGCTCTCGCGCGACGACCCGCGCATTGCCGAAGTCGCCTCAATCACCAAGGGAACGATTCCCGCTTACGGCCTTCTGAGCCCGCTCGTCCCGGGGGCAATTGACACGCTGCTCGTGGCGCTCCAGACCCAGGGCACGATGAGCCTCGCGGAAGTCATCCAGCCGGCGATCGAGCTCGCGGAGGGCGTGCCGCTCGACGGGCGCTTTGCGCGCGGCCTGGCGCGGAACGAATCCATCATCGCGAAGTGGCCAACGTCGAAAAGGGTCTTTTTGCCGGGAGGCCATGCGCCGAAGGAGCAGACGATCTTCGCCCAGCCGGAACTGGCTCGCACGTTTCGCCGCATGGCGGAAGTGGATCGCCGGAACGCCGGCCGCGGCCGCGCCGCCGCTATCGACGCCGTGCGCGATTTCGTCTATCGCGGCCCCATCGCCAAGGAGATCAGCGATTTCTGCCGGCAGGCCGGATGCCTGCTGCGCGAAGGCGACTTCGCGGCTTATCGCGCCAAGGTCGAGCAGCCGCTTGAGACCGACTACCGCGGCATCGAGGTTTTCAAAGTGAGCTTTTGGAGCCAGTCGCCGGTCTTCCTCGAGAATCTCAACCTGCTCGAAGGGTTTGACCTCAAGGCCATGGGCCACAACTCCGCCGACTACATCCACACCGTCGTCGAGGCCATGAAGCTCGGTTACGCGGACCGCGACGCCTATTACGGCGACCCTGACTTCGGCAGGATTCCCATTCAACTTATCTCCAAGGATTACGCGAACCTCCGGCGGCCGCTGATCGATATGCGGAAGGCTTCCGCCGAGCACATTCCCGGCGACCCGGAGCGCATGCAGGCCCGCGCCACCGACGAATTTATCCGCATGCGTTACAAGGATCGTAATGCCGAACATCAGGATACGACTTGTGTGAACGTCATCGACAGCGCGGGCAATCTCTTTTCCGCCACGCCCAGCGGCGCCTGGTATCCGGCGGTGGTGGCGGGCGACACCGGCATCCCGCTCGGCCAGCGGATGCAGTCCTTCGTGCTGACCGCCGGCCATCCCAATCAGTTGGCGCCCCACAAGCGCCCGCGCATCACCTTGACGCCGACGCTGGCGCTTAAGGAGAAGAAGCCATGGTTGGTGTTTTCGACTCCCTGCGGTGATTCACAGGATCAGACGCTGCTGCAAGTCTTCCTCAATATCGAAGAATTCGCGATGAACCCGCAGGAAGCCGTCGAAGCGCCGCGCTTCGATTCCGGGGCGATGTACAGCTCCTTCGATGACCACGGTGACGAACCGTTGGTGCTGCAACTCGAAAAGCGAATTCCTGATTCCGTCGCCGAACAGCTGCGCCAGCGCGGGCACAAGGTCGTCTGGCAGAATGAGTGGGGCAATCATTGCGCGCCCACCGCCATCGAGTACGACGCGGCGAACGGCGTCATCAAGGCCGGCGCCGACGTCCGCGGCCATCGGTATGCTTTAGCCTGGTAGGTTGCCGGCGGAGGGTTGTGAGTTGTGGGTTCTTCGTCGTATCATCAGCACCGCGACGAGCGCCGATCGAGTTATCGTGAACTTCGAGGCTCGGCCAGGCGACTGAAGGCGAGGCAAACACCATGTCGACCAGAGATCCGCGGTTCTCACTCTTCATTACCTTCATTCTCTCCATCTTGGTTGTTGCCAATAGACATGTTGCCGCAACGGATAAGACCATGACTGATTCCACCCCGTACACGAGCGATGCAAGGACGACCGCAAAGCACTCGCCCAAGGACTTCGTGCCGGACGGCGACTTGACGAAGAAGGTCTGGCGCGGGGCCGCATGGGTGAAATTCGATTACCACATGTCCGGGCAGCCTCGCTATCCCCAAGCCGCCACCGAAGTTGCGGCCCTCTGGACTGCGAACTATGTGTACTTTGCCTTCCGCTCGAAGTACACGACCCTCAATATCTACGCGGGCGAAGATCCGGCCCGGGAACGCTGGGAATTGTGGAACCGCGATGTCGTCGAGGTCTTCCTCAACCCCCAGCCCGAGCGCGTCAACCACTACTACGAATTCGAAGTCGCACCCAACAACCAGTGGATCGATCTGGAGATCGACAAGGACAAGCAGCCGTTCAACGACGCGAAGTGGGATTCGGGCTTCGAGCACGCCACGCGCGTGGACGAGCGGAACCATGTCTGGACGTGCGAGATGCGCATCCCGCTCAAGTCCATGAACGCCGCGGCGATCAAGCGCGGCGACGAATGGCGGCTCAACTATTACCGCGCCGACGGCCTGGGCGACGACACGAAGCGCCGCTTTCTCTGCTGGAGTACGATCCCGACCGGCGAGACCTTCCATGTGCCTACCAGGTTTGGTATTATCCGCTTTATGAAGTAGGCGGCGGGCCGGAGATCTCTTCGGCAAGCCGCTAGCGCTCCGCGCGCTCGTAGCAGCCCAGCACGCGCAGGAAGTTGGTGACCTCGGCAAGGTGGGCGAGCGCGTTGCGGCAGCGTTCCTCCCTGACGTGGCCCATGAAGTCCAGATAGAAGAAGTATTCCCATGGGCGCCCGCGCAGGGGGCGCGATTCCATCTTGCTCAAATCGATATCGCGCAGCGCGAAGACACTCAGACACTTGAAGAGCGCGCCGGGAAGGTTGGCCGTCGAAAAGACGATCGAGACCTTGTTGGCGTCGCGCGAGACCGCGGCGCTCCTTGAAAGGAGCAGGAAACGCGTGAAGTTTTCGTGGTGGTCTTCGAGGTGCGCCTGGAGGACCCGCGCTCCGTAAACGGCCGCGGCGGTGCGGCTGGAGATCGCGGCGGCGCCCGCGAGGCGTTTCTCGGACAGCATCTTGACGCTCCCGGCCGTGTCGTAGAACGGGATCTTCTCGACTTTCGGATGCCGGACAAAGAAGCGGTTGCACTGCGCCAGCGCCACGGGATGGGAAAAGACCTGCCTCAAGTTCTTTCGCGTCGTCTCCGCAAACGCTACCAGGTTGTGCACGATTCGCAGGTTGACCTCGCCGATGATGTGCAGGTCGTGCTCGAGCAGCAGGTCGTAGTTCTCATAAACCGACCCGGCCAGGGTATTCTCGATGGGCGCCAGGCAGTAACGCGTCCGGCCGCTCGCGACCGAACGGAAAATCTGCGCGAAAGTCTCGCAGGGGCGGACGCGGATCTTGCGGCCCAGGAGCTTGTAGGCCGCCTCCTCGCTGAACGAGCCTCGTTCGCCCTGAAACGCCACGCTGGGTCGCGCCACGGATCAACCTCGCCGGCGACAGAGGGTCTCGCCACTTCTGTCAGCCTGATGGATTATGTAATACGGTAATACTAACTCTAGATATAACCGAACTAATGCACTTCCCCATGGCCAGCGCGTCTCCGCCGGACTCAGGCGGACGCGCCGGACCCGAGCATCCCCCGGAAAAAGAAGTCGACGTAGGCTTCGGTGAGCTCGTTCTGCTTGGTTGGCCCCTCGGGCTGGAACCACTGGTAGAGCCAGTTGATCATGCCCAGCAGCGCGAAGGCGGCGAGCGCCGGGGAGAGCAGCGGTCCCCCCCCCGCCTGCTCCTGCACCTGGGCGATCAGGCCTTCGAGGTAGCGGATGTACTCGCGTTTCCGCTGGTTGATCTTTTTTCGCAGGGCGCCTTTGAGCGAGCGGTTCTCGTGGAGGATGACGGTGATCTCCAGGTCGCGCGAACGCACGACGAGGTCGATGTGGCCGATGATGGTCTGGCGCAGTTTCTCGCGCGGGTCGGCGATGTCCCTCACTTTCTGCAGCACCGTCTCGTCCAGGATGTCCATGCCGTAGTTCATAATTTCAAACAGCAGTTTGTCTTTGCTCCCCACGTGATGGTAGAGGCCGGCCTTGGTCAGGCCCACCGCTTTGGCGATGTCCTGCATGGACGCGCCGTCGTACCCTTTTTCGTAGAAGACACGCGCCGCCGTCCGGCAGATCTCCCGCAGCTTTTGTTTGGAATTCCCAGCTTGAGCCATGGTCTTCAGGCCCCCGCGAACGCGCTCAGTCTATCACAACGCCCGAATCGCAAGCGGACGATTCGAGTGGCAGCTTGCGGGTCTCACGCCGCGTCAATGGGCCAAATTCAACGCTCCGACTCCCTTCGAATCGCGGCTAACTGCCTGCCCTATCTATAACATTCCGGCTTTCCGGGTCAAGTTGTTTATTTTCTTCGACATTCCGCGACTTCAACAGCCTCGCCGCCCCGGCTAGGCGCCTCCCCCTGCTTCCACCATTGTGATAAATCCTGCAGACACGGAGGCCGCGGAGAATTTGACGTTCAATCCCCGCACGCCCCGAGATGTAACGTTAGGAGAGCGCGACGGCCGGCAGAAAGCGTGGCGGGCGGCGCTGGCGGGTGGCCTGCTCGAAGGCGTAGGCCAGCTTGATGAGTGTGGGCTCGCTCCAGGCGCGGCCGAAGAAGGAAATACCCACGGGCAGGCCGAAGACAAATCCGGCAGGAACAGTGATGTGGGGGTAGCCCGCCACCGCCGCGGGCGTCGAGCATCCCCCTGTCCCGTGGTCGCCATTGACGAGATCAGTAGTCCAGGCAGGGCCTCCGGTGGGGGCGACCAGCGCGTCGAGGCGGTGTTTCTCCATGGCCGCGTCGATGCCTTCGGTGCGTGCCAGGCGCTTGGAATTATTGAGCGCCTCGAGGTATTCCTTCGAGGTCAGCGGGCCCTTCTCTTCCGCCTTGAGGAAAGTGTCTTGGCCGAACCAGGGCATTTCGCGCTCGCGGTTGCGCTCGTTAAATTCGATGACCTCCTTGAGCGTATGGACGCGCGCGCCTGGGCCGAGGCTCGCGAGGTAAGCATTGAGATCGGCCTTGAGTTCGTAAAGGAGGACCTGAAATTCGGGATCGCCGAGCTTGTCGGTGGTCTCGACCTCGGCGGGATCAACGAGGACGGCGCCCTGGCGCTTCATCTCGTCAAGTGCTTCGTTCATGATTTTGTCCACGGCCTCGCTGAAGCCGAAGAACTTGCGCGCCACGCCCACTCGCGCGCCGGCCAGGCCCTTGGGATCAAGGAAGGGTGTGTAATCCGCGGACCCCCTGCCGCGGCTCTCGGCGGTGGCGATGTCGGCCGCATCCTCGCCGGCGAGCGCGGCGAGCAGAATCGCAGCATCGGCTACCGTTCGAGCCATGGGCCCCGCCGTGTCCTGGCTGTGGGCGATGGGAATAATCCCCGCGCGGCTCACCAGTCCAAGGGTGGGCTTGATGCCGACGATGCCGTTGACGGTCGAGGGGCAGACCACCGAGCCGTCGGTTTCGGTCCCCACGGCCGCGGCGCAGAGGTTCGCGGCCACGGCCACGCCCGAGCCCGAACTCGACCCGCAGGGATTGCGGTCGAGCGCGTAAGGATTGCGCGTCAGCCCGCCGCGCCCGCTCCAGCCGCTGGTCGAGTGGCTGGAACGGATATTCGCCCACTCGCTGAGGTTGGTTTTGCCCAGGATGACGGCGCCCGCCTCGCGCAGCCGTCGCGCCACAAACGAGTCCGCGGGGGGAATCGAGCCTTCCAGCGCCAGGGACCCGGCGGTGGTCGTCATGCGGTCGTGCGTGTTGATGTTGTCTTTGATGAGGACGGGAATGCCGTGCAGCGGTCCGCGCGGGCCTTTGGAGGCGCGCTCCTTGTCGAGCGCTTCAGCGATAGCCAGCGCGTCGGGATTGATTTCAATGATCGAGTTGACCTGCGGGCCGCTCCAGTCGATCGCTTCGATGCGAGCCAGGTATTTTTCCGCGAGCCCGCGCGCCGTGTACTTCCCCGACTTGATGCCGTCTTGAAGCTGCGCGATCGTAAGCTCGTCGAGTTCGAAGGGCGGGACCTGGCTGGGCGCCGCCTGCGCCGATGCCGCGCCCCCGCGCGCGATTCCCGAAGCCGCCAGCGCCGTGCTCGCCATCACACCGGACTTCAAGAAGCGCCGACGAGTGACCGGTGACAGCTTTTCATCCCCCATAGTATTAGCCCCTTCGTGTCGAACTTGTCCGTAGAGTCTGCTGCAAAACTGCGGAATTGTAACCCTGAGCCCTCCGGCTGTCATCCTGCGCCTTTGGCTTGTCATCCTGAGCGATCGCTTGTCATCCTGAGCGCAGCGAAGGATCCTTTTCATTCCGATTTGAGCAGATTCCGCGAACTGTTTCTGAATTTGACTAATCTGAAAATGCGGAGATCCTTCGCCGCCCCGATAAAATACATCGGGACTCCTCAGGATGACATACTCGGCGGCCAGCCTGCGAAACCTAGATTCTCCGCGCTTTCCACTTGCCGCGGCGGAAGAGGAGGACGCCGCGTGAAACCGCAGTCTTCAAAGGACGAAGGCAGCGCGTGCCGACGAACTTGCAGGGTCCTGACGGGCTGAACCCCGGCGCTAGAAGGCGTGCCTTGCTGGCGACTGCCTTCTGCTCACCGCCTGCTTTTCAGATGACATCATGGAACCACCGGACCGGCTGAGGCTTGGGGAGAGGAAGGATTGAAGGAACCCGAGGAATGGTGCGGAAGGGGGGACTCGAACCCCCACGGTCTTGCGACCGTCAGCCCCTCAAGCTGGTGCGTCTGCCAATTCCGCCACTTCCGCGT
>JBHGBD010000050.1:0-17145 GCA_041946825.1 Terriglobia bacterium
GCGAAGCTCTTGAACTGAAGTGGCATGGGCGACACCTCGCAAAAGGGGAGTTCAAGCGATTCGAAACCGCAGGGAGCGCCCTGGGGAGCGACGCCCAACGGGGCGGCCTACGGCACAATCTCCCGCGATTCTACCATGGCGAAGATTAGGCGAATTTGGTTCCACAGGCGATCCGATTCATTACGCAGAAGATTCGGCCCTTGACGTGGTCAGGGATGTGGACGAGTGTAGAAATCGCGTGCCGATCGCCTCTATTGCTCAAGTGTGGCGATGAGTCTCCCGGCCTAGCCAAGCTCGCGCCATCCGATGGCCATCCTATGGAGGCGCGGCAGCTCAAATTCTACACTTCCTGCAACTCGCCGGATTCCAAAAGTGCATCAATCAGCCTGTCAATCGAAGCAGGGAGCGTCCCGCCTCGAATGAGAACTCCGAGTTCCATGTTTCGCTCCAGCGCGGCTTCGGTGAGATTGGCGCTCGTGAGAAACGCGACTCGGGAATCGGCCACCGCGGCCTTCACATGCATCAGGCCCGCGCGACCTTGCTCGTCACGAGGCCGTCGCTCCGGTGGCCAATGCAGCAGCGACGCCTGGGCTACCACGACAGGACCCAGCTGGCGACGCTGATGATCAATCTCCTGGTCACCGAACGACTCGCGATCGCCAAGCACGATCCGCAGTCCGACACCTCTCGCCAGTGCCTGTTCCAGACCAATGACAAGTCGTGGCACCTGAAAGATGCCAAAGCTCGTGATGGTGACCCGGTGCCCCGCGCACTGGATCAGGTCAAACAGGACCTGCTCGGTCCGGCGCCCTGGCACGGCGGCCGTCGATGGTCCGGTCCAAACCAACTCCGTTGTCGGAGTGGAACGCTTTGCAGCCAGGGCCACTTCCAACATCGGCGCCAACTCGCCTTGTGCCTCAGGCCATCGCCGCAAGAAATCGTCTACCTTCGCCTGGTATCCGGGATTGGGCAACGCCAGCCTCGCACCCTTGCGGAGTTGAAGAACGAGCGATTCCACCAGAGTGCTGGGGAGTTCGTCCACCAACTTGAGACAAGCCTCCGCTGCCGTCATGATCGGAAGAAGGCGAACTCAGCCCGCTCCATCGTGGGCACGAGTACCGTCCGGTCCAGGTATCGATTGCCGCGCTCGCATGAGGTTTCAGGTAAGAAGAGGCACCCGTGACAAGCAGCGCCATGCAACGAAAGAAACGCTTGCTCGGGCTGTGTTTCGGCACAGAGCGGGTCGGATGAGCAGATCTCGAGGCCCTCCAGGGCTTGATCCAAGTGTTGTTCCAAGACCGCTGTCTCGCCCAAGCTGACCAGTCCTCCCAGCGTTCCTTCACTGTCGGGCGCCGCAGTGTAGATGAGTATGCCTGCCATTGCCTCTTCATCGGCCGGTGTTGAGGAATAGATCCTCTCTTTCAGGCTGGCGGCGGCGTATCCGCACTCCACGGCGAACTGCCGGATCAATGCATGGGCGAGCGAATGGAGCAGAACGTACCTCAAGCCCGGAAAGCCAAGCGATGGTTCCAGATTCCTTTGGGCTCTCCAATGCTGATGTGCCCGGAAAAACTGAGCCTCCAGCGTCCCAGATTCCGAAAGCCACTTCGATATCTGTTCCTCGGAAAGCCGCAGAAACAAGCCCTCACCCCTCACTTCCGCTGCTGGTACCCACTCCGCCGGACCGCGACGCAAGGGCGCCAACCTCGCCGGCGAATCGTCGCCCGCAGCTTCCAGTCGCGTGAATCCGACCAGTGCCTGTACCTCGCGCAAACGCTCGATAAGGACGACGCTCTCGATCCACTTGGCATACTTGGCGGGCGGCGTCCCAATGCGCAGCCGGAGATTGGGGCTGTTTCTGGATGGATCGGGCGCGGAGAATAGCTTCCACTCCGGAATCTTTAGGTCCTTCGGCGTCATTGGGGCTGCACTGCTCGCATTTCGCAACTTGACGATCGCAGCCCAGATCTGGGCATCCGTGTATGGATCGTATCGGGGGTGCCCCTTGCGCAGGAGCTTGACGTCGCGTTCTGATTCGGCGTCCTCGAACAGCGAAGTCAGATCCTGCTCAACCAACTGCTCCAGCGGGTCCGCCGATGATGGGATGGATAGAGCCGACAGAGTTCGCGAAAACCACATGTTGGTGGCTCCCAGTGTGATCGGCTGTGATGGGGCATGGCATTCCTCAAGCGGTGCAACCCTTAAGTGCGGATGACGGCCGCGGCAGCCTGGCAGCGCAGCGCGGCCGTCCTCGGAAAAAGCCGGCGCTAGGGGCTTGCGTGCTTGGCATGCCCGGCACATCAGCATGACATCCGCAGCCTCCCCGCTCGCCCCCACGTCTCGCAACTCAAGCGGTCCCGGACACGCTCCCGGGGCACCGTGCAAGTACTCGTCCCACGGGAAATCGTCAATGTGGCCGTTCTCGCAAGCCACAAGGAACCGCGCCGGAACTGCCACCGCGCGCGCCAGCCGCGGGCAGTTCTTGTGTACGAAGCATGAGCGTTCCGGACGCAAAGCGTCGCCGCGAACCTCGAACAGCCCGGAGCGGATCGGCGCCAACAAACGGCACTGGGTGCATACGAGCCAGCGGGGAAACGCGGCCACCGGCACTCCTTCGGCCACGGGGTTCCGGAAGAGCGGACCCGTAGCGTCGTCGCGTATTGGAGCAGCTTTCAATTGGCGTACCTGCGGACCGAGCACGTGGCGCACCACACGGAGTAAGCGGTCTTCCCGGATCTCCTCCATCTGTCCGGCGGGCCAATCGTCAAGACCCATCACCATTGCCGAAAACTGCGGCAAGTCGACCGCTGCGCCCACGCCGTAGGTGTAAATCAACTGCGTCGGCCGGACCGTCCCAACATCGACAATCACTGGCTCACCTCCACACTATCCATCCCACGATCGTCGAAAGTCAGCGCCGCTTCTGGTTCGACATCGCGCAAGGAATTCAACACGGTGAACTCTGTCCAGGATGCCGCCCCGGCCATCTGGAGCAACCCGACTGTGACCCCGTCTCTGCCGTCGCTGTAGCCCAAGCGGGCGCCGCCTCGCATACGCACGGCGCGGTCCCGCCAGGCGTCGATCCGCTGCTGTAAAGCCGCCTGCACGAAGCTCTGGAGAGCTGCTCCGCCCGTGCCGGCCTCCGCTGCACGCACCGGCAGAGCAGCCAACGCCGCTTGCACCAGGGCGTGGGATGGCTGCATTTGCTGGGCGCTGTCATTGCGGTTGTAGTCGGCGCCAGCCTGACGAATCGCGCTCACCAGGACGCCAGTCAGCGCCCGGTCCATCGCCCCCGTTGAATACGGAGTCACGCTGAGAGCCTCCACCTGCCTGTAGAAAGTGGCGTGATAGTGGCAGAAACCTTCAAAGTGCGAAAGGTCACGCGGCCGCGCCCAGTTGGCCACAGTGATGACGAGTCCTGGACTCGCGCGTCCGACCCGGCTTGTTGCCTGGATATATTCGGAGGTTGATTTCGGCTGGCCAGCCACGACCATAAGACCCAATCGTCCAACGTCGACGCCGACCGAGAGCATGTTCGTCGCCAGCAGTACGTCAATCGGAGGCTTCACTGGCTTCTGTCCGGGCGGCGGGAACTTGCACTTCATTCGCTCCAGCACCTCGGGTATTTCGGTGGCAGATTTACGCGAAGTGAGTTCCTCCACTGCATGTGGCAACCGCAGTGTGCGCTTCTTCAACCCCCGCGCGTCTACCTGGGTGAGCCGCGATCGGACATCGTCGTCGACCAGCCGCCTCATGCCTCCCAACTCCCGCAGCGAACTGAAGTATCCCACCGTGGTGAGAAACGGATCGGCGGCCTCACTATACTTCTCATAGAGCGTCTGCCCGGCTGCAAGGACTGCCACATACACGCGAATCAACGCGCCCTTGAGCTTTCGACCAGGCGCGCAAACGCCGATGTACAGCCTTCCTGGCGCCGCCTCGCTTACAGGCAGCTCGCGGGAGAAGAAATTTGCGCCGGACTCCAAGCCCGGTGGAGGGAACACCCGCACCTGCCGGTTGAAAAGAGCGGACACTTGGGCTTGGGCCCGCCGCACCGTTGCTGTCGAGGCGATCACCTTGGGCCGCACCTTCTTGCCGTCGACTTCCCACTTGGCAAGGTGGTCCACAGCGCCCTCGTAGATTCCCACAAGACTACCGAGCGGCCCGCTGATCAGATGCAGTTCGTCCTGAATGATGAGATCGGGGGGACGCAACAGCGCATGGGGCCGTGTCGCAACAGCCGGGAACCTCCCCGCCGCCTGGTGGGAGTTGGTGTCTTCGAGTTCCGGCGAACGGAAACCATGGCGCGGGCACCAGCCAGTAACCTGACCGAACAAGGTTTGGACTGGCCCCTGCCAGGCCATTTGCGCGAACTTGTCAACCGTTGCAATCAGCATGGCGGGAGGGCGCCGGTAGATCTCTTCATCCACCACCAATAGCGGTAGACCCTCGTCCGGAGATTTGCGCCTTGAGAACTCGCACTGCCCCAGAGAATCACCACAGTAGATCAGTGTGCGCGCCCGTCCGGAGGGGTACGGTTCTACCGTGATGTGCTGGCCCGGGTCGATGTTCGCGCCGCACCAGGGGCAAGTTGGGAACTGGTGCGGGGAACCCACGCCAAAGACGGGCCTCCGCCCACTCCGCAACGCCTCTACAACTTCAGCCGATTGCGCGGTGCGGTTCGGCGTGGTCTTGCGGCCGACCCACAGGCCAAGCCGGAAGGGCGTTTCGCCCCAGCGGCCAGGGTCCGCCGACCGGATCTGCTCGCAGGCGCAGATGAGCGTCGCGGCACGCTGGAACTGCTGGAGCGTCAACAACCGTAGGGTATAGCGCATCAGAACGGCCACACCGTTCTCGCCGTCGCGCCCTCCCATGTTCTTCTGGAGCCGCCGTATCGCCATGGTGTAGGCCGCCAGTCCCAGATAGGCTTCCGTTTTGCCGCCGCCTGTTGGGAACCACAAGAGGTCGGCGCCGGCGAATGGCCCGGCTTCCCGGTCTGCGTGGCCCAAACTGGTCAGCCCAGGCAGGTTGATGAGGATGAACGCCAACTGAAAGGCGCGCCAACTGCGATTTCGTGGAACATCGACGTCAGCGATTTGCCGTGATGGTTCCGTCTTTCGCTCCTCGATCCAGACCGATCGAACGCGCTGCTGCCACATGGCGCGGTTGGCAAAACGAAAGGCCTCGCGCGCGTCAGCGTTTGATTCCAGCAGTGCGATCCCCTCGTCCATACGGTCCAGCACCTCACGAGCGCGGGAGACAACCTGTGCCGAAGCGTCAGTGTAGGACGCAAGGTCGGCTTCGGATGCCCGGCGCGCCTCCAGTTTCGAAATCCAGGCCGCGTATTCCTCCCTAAGCGGGCGTAATTTGGCTGCGAGTTCCTCGTCCGGCGCTTCCGCCAGTTCCTTCATGTCGGTAACAAGTCCCGGAACAGTCGATTGCTCAACGGAGCGCACGATTGCCCGCGGCATGGCCGCGGTGCGGATGAGAACCGCCTCGTCCGTTCGCCCTTCTGCCAATTCCCACTCGACGCCGATACCGTGCCCGCGGGCGAACTCCAATTCGCGCCGGTACAGCATCTCATTGGTGCGGTCCTCCAAGCGCGAGACGGCATCCAGTGTCGAGACGTGCATCTGCCCGGGCCGTCGCGCGAACCGGCCCTTTACGATGAGCTGCGCCTGAAAGAGCCAGTACATGTCGCGCGGGCGGTCCTCGGTCTGTTCATTACAAAGGAAGAGCGTGACGCTCCAATGCCCAGCGCGCCGCCGGATTCGGCCGCGTACCACCACCTGGGGCCACTCCGCCTCGGGCGCCCACGCTGGCAAATTGCCTTCCTTCAGAGTGATCGTCCGCGTTGCGCCACGCGGATAGCGTTTCCAGATAAGCTTCCCGTCAGCGTCCTGCTCCCGCAGGTACTGCCCCCACCGGGCCTCGACTTCGAAACCGGTCGCGGCGAGGTCCAGGCAGAAGCTCAGGCCGAAGGTGGAAGGCGCAACGCCTCGCTTGGCCGGCGTGGATGGCTCCGCAGTGCCTTCTTCGGGGTTGTCCTCCGAGGCGTCGGCCAGCTCCTCCAGCGGCTCTTCTTCGGCTTCGATCACCTTGCGGGGAGCGAGCATGCCAAGCAGGTAACGGTTGCGGACGCTCTGTTCGGTGACAATCTCCTGTTCGCCGCCGGCGGGGCCCAGCAGGTCGCGGCGGATCAGATCGAAGAATTCTTCGCGCATCGCTGACGTGGCCATGGCCGCTCGTTATTCCTCCTGCTTAAACCGCAGCTTCACCTTCAATCCATTCAAATGAGTCCATGGAAGAATGCGCTCGTGCTGCAAGCGTCCGACCAAAACGCCGGGGGCGATGCCCAACTTGTTGGCCCACGCCCGGACCTGCGCGGCGCTTCGAGGGCGAGTGGCCACAATCTTCCGCCACTCGGCCGGCGGGATCAGGGTGTCCCTGGCGAACCGGTTTGCTTCCTCCTCGTGCTCATCGGCGTCCTGGCCAAACTCCACATAAATCGCTTTCTTGGGGTGCAGCAGAATGTGCGCCGCTTCATGGAAGAAGGTGAACCAGAACTGATCATCGCTCTTGCCGCGCAGGCTGAGTTGCAGAATCGCCTTGTCGGCGCTTACCCATTGCGTCACCCCCCACGCACGCGCGCCGGGAATCTCCGGCACGAACACCAATGCGACGCCGGATTCGGCGCACTCCTCCTGCATCTTCGGCGCGGCGTCAGGCGGGGATTCTGCGCACAGTTTTCGAATCTCACGGAGAGCCTGCCGGAATCTGCTCTCCTTGTAAGGGGTGCACGTGATCCTCTGGGCCTGAAGCTCCCCTAGCCGCAGCCAGGCCAACAACGCATATTGATCCACTTCGTGCGCGAGGGACTGCCGGAAAGCCAAACATCGTTCCTCACCGATGTGCGAAAGCGCATCGAACGAGGCGACGCCGAAGAAGTTGAGCAGCTCGCGCAGACGGGAGACGCGATCAGCCTCCCGAGAGAGAACTCCTTGTTTCACCAGAGCCTTGACGGGCAGACGGTCCAGCCACTCTTGCTGATTCGCCAGTCGCTCTGCCTCCTCCTGCCGAGCGAGCGCCTGACGGTAATTGGCTTCCGCGCTGGCCCAGAACCGCGCCGGAACGCCGAGCACTCTTTCCAACTGCATCGCGGTTTCGGGGAGCAGCGGCGCCTTGCCTTTGATGATCTCGTTGACGGTCTTCTTGGTGCGTCCAATCCGCTCAGCCAGCTCCGCCTGGGACATGCCGATCTCCTGGAGCTTTTCCTCGAGCATCTCGCCGGGCGGCGTGACGGAATCCGGCTCGTATGCGTATGTCAGGTGGCTACCCATGGGTGTCCTCGATTTCTAATACCAAGACGGCTGTGATCTGGTTCCAGTCCATACCGCCATCCGCTTTTCGGGGGACCGGGTTGTGGTCCGGCGCGAAAATCAGCCGGTACGGGCCGTCCAGATCCAGCGAGAGCTGTCCGGCCCGGTCCCCGCTCAACTCGTGCAGGCGGCCTGGCATATGGCGCAAGTCTTCTAGCACGGCGGCGGCGTGCAGCGCGTCCAGCCGCAGGCGGATGCGCCTGGCGCGATGCTCGCCGTGCGTTTTCCGCAGGAGTCCGAGGTTGTTTGCTTCCTTGGCGAGCTTCCTGGACTGAAAGCGGATTTCCAAACCGGACTCCTGTCCACAATATCGTTTACGTATCAGGTTAACACGAGTGGATTCAGACAGCTAGTCCCCCAGCAAGTCGAGAAGGGGCTGAGCAGCAGTTCCAGAACCGCGCTTTCGCCCTACGCGCTTCGGCTTCGCGGGCGAAACCGCGGCAGCCTCCGCGGCGTGGCGTTGGTGATTGAGTTCGAGCAGCCGGTCGAGAACTTCGCGCCGGGCGGGTTCGGAGATCGTATACCGTGTACCCTGCTTGGTCTCGTGGAAGCCGTGGCCGAGGTCGAGGTCGGTCCAGCCGTAGGCGGTGGCGACTGCGTAGTCCATCTCAACGTGCAGCCTGCGAAGGGTGGCGATGTCAGCCGAAACCTCGTGGAGCGAGTGGAAGCGGTTGTAGATCGCTGTGAGGCCTTCCTGGCGTGCGGCCATGACCTCTCGACGATGGGTGTGGTAACGCTCGCCGACGGATTCGAGCGAGGTGAGGTCCGGCGGGAAAGGGAAGGTTTCGAAACAATCGGAAGGCGAGTAGCGAAGACGGGTCTCAAGCGAACCAGAGTACTCACGCGCCCAGCCGTCGTGAGCCGACCCCGCCAGTAAGGCGAAGATGCCGAAGGAACTTGTGGCGAACACGTTCGTAGCGTGGGAATACACGTAATTTGACGGCTCAAATGCGAGCGAGACGTATTTGGCTGTTTGACAGCCAACCAGCACCCGCTTGAGGCCTGCGATGGTCGCGTACAACGCTGCAGCAGGTTCGGCGAACTGCCACCATCGTTCGCGTCTTACCTTCCGGTTGTTCTTCGCCCGTTCCGGCTTGACCAGCCGCTCCACGATCTCGAAGCAGTCCGAATACTCCATCGCCCTCTCGATCGGCCAGTCGTGGAAGTTGATCACCCAGCGGCTGGGCGACTGGTCCCATCGGCTGTTCAGGTCCTCGCCGTTCAGGTAGGGGAACAGCACATCCCGGTTGCGGGGATCCTTGTCCAGCAGCCGTTGCGCTTCCTCCGGCGTCAGCACAAAGCCCATCCCGAGTACAATCGATCCCTGAAAGCTCTTGTCGGCGTTCTCGGCGAGGCGGTAAGGATTGCCGATCACCCTACCGGGCGGCTGCAACTGGCTGGTGATGCCTCGTACCGGCGAATCATCGAGCCAGAACGGTCCATTCCACTCACCCTTGCGGAACCACACGTGAGCCACCTCTAGATTCGCCTCGCCGGGCCACTTGCGGCTGGGGATGGCGCGGAAGATCGTCACCCCGCGGGCGGTCATCTGATCCAGCCCCACCTCGCGGGTATCGCCTTGGGCGATGGTGTTCGTCGCCAGCAGTCCCGCAGTGCCCCCCGGCTTGAGCAGCGTTTCCGCACGGAGAAAGAAGTAGGCGACGTAATCGGCGCTGCCTCGCCGCCCCGAAGCGATATATTCCACCAGGTAGTCGCGGTACGGCTTCCCCAGTGCCCCCGTGATCCGCTGGCCGCCGATAAACGGCGGATTGCCCACAATGGCGTCGAACCCGCCATGGTAAAGAAAAACTTCGGGGAACTCGACGGGCCAGTGGAACGGACGCCGCCCTTCGAGAATCCGCCGCGCCTCGGCCTCCTGCTCTTCGAGTCCCATGGCGACGGCAGCGGCAGCAGCATCGGAGTTCCCTTCAAACGCTGTGGCAATCAGCCGGTCAGCGGCGGCGCGCAGCCGGCGCGTCCGGGCGAGAGCCGCATCCAGCAACCGGCGCTGGTCGCCCGGGCGGTACTGCATCTTCATGAGACCTTCGCGCTTGTCTGCCGCGAAGCTGAGATCGTCCTGGAACAGCACCGTCTGCGCACCCGTGCCGGAAAGACTCCAGGTGGAGAGTTGCTTGAGGTCGACGCCGAGCAGCGAATCCCCGCAGCGGATGGCATGGTCGAGGAAGGTAAAGGGCTTTTGCCGCTGAAGCGTCAACAGCCACAGCGACAGCTTGGCCATTTCGACGGCCAGCGGGTTCCGGTCCACTCCGTAGAGGCAGCGCTCCACCACGATGCGCAGTGCGTAGAGGCCGCGTTCGTCGGGATGAACGGGAATCAGCTCTTCGTCGAGCAAGCCACTTGAGGGATGACCATAAGGAGTAATCTGGACGCCGGCGCCGTGTTCGCTCTGGGCCGACTCCCAGGCCTCCACCAGGCGCGACGAGAGGTAGCGGGCGGCAGCCACCAGGAAGGCGGCGGAACCACAGGCGAGGTCGCAGATCTTCAAGTCGAGAATCTGGCCGGCGGGTTTCAATCGCCAGTTCTCCGGAGGCTCCCCTTCGGCGGGGCCTGAGTACACCAGCGGCGCTAAGGCGTGCTCGACCACGGATTCGGTGAGCGAGCGCGGCGTGTACTGCGTGCCCGTTTGGCGGCGCGCGACGCCGGCGGTGACGTACAGGCTGCCGGCGGGGATCACGACCGGGTCGCCGTTGTCGTCGCGGCGAACCAGTCCGGCATAGGGAGCGACTTGTTCCCATTCCGGCCAACGCAGCGGATCATCGACCGCGGCTTCCGCCAAGGCACGCTCAAGGGCCTTTACGCTGCGTCCGGTCTCCCCGGCCAGCCATTCAGCAAACCCTGGCTGCGCCCGGCGGCGGTTGAGTTCGGAAAGGGGGACTTCCGGCTCTTCCTTCCCTTCCAGCCCGAGGACGATCTCCGGCGCACGTCTGACGGTATGGTCCAACAATCCTTCGTAGACGTGCCCGATTTGTTCGATGTCCAGAGCCCGGAAGCTGAGGCGGCGTGTCTCCCGGCCGCCGCCCGGCACTTTCATTTCAAGGAATTGGAGCGCTTCCAGCAGGTGAAGTACCGTGCGGTTGTGAACGGGCAAGGATTGAGCAGGAGTTGTTCGCCACTCCGAATTCGCCGGCCGGCCCTCGAGGAAGGCAAAGCGGTCTGGATCGAAGAGATCGCCGCCGTAGGCCGGCATGGAGAGCAGGTCATGCTGAACGCCGCCGTGAACGGCGCGAAAGGTTGCCAGCAGGCGCGGGAAAGCGTCGTAACGGCGCTCGAGCACTTCCTCGCCCAAGCGGTCGGCCGCTTCCCGGAGCTGCGCACGGAGGGTCGAAACGGCGTAGTTCTCGCTATAGACCGGATTGGTGATGGGCAGCAGGTCGCGCTCCTCGGCGAAGAAGAGGAACACCAGCCGCATCATGAGCGAGAGCGCGGCCTCGTAGATGTGCTCTTCCGTGATCCCTTCGAACATGGTCCGCCCGCTTTCGCGGTCGGCCCGGTCGAGCGCGGCGACAAACATCTCGACGGCCCGGCGAACCTGGCGGCCGAGCGTCGTGGAGACTTCCTGCTGGTTTTCGAGGCTGCGGCGGTACAGCGCATCGAGTTTCTGTTCGGGCGGGCGGTTGAAAAGAGCATCCGCCGACAGGAAATCGCGGAAGGCCCGCAGCGTGAGCCGCTCGTCGAACCACAGCTCGGCGCGGAAGTCGGCGAACCCTGTGGGCTGGCCGGGCTCGGCGTAGACCAGCGTGAAGCGCTCGCCGTTGGTCACCAGGCCGAGAGGCACGCGCGTCGCGTGGAGGAGTTCCGCCATACGCGCGGCACAAGTTGTGTTCCAGGTGGAGCCAGGAGGGCGGCGATCCGGCTGCTGGTTCGGCGGAAGAAGCGAAATCAGCAACCGCGGTGCGCTCGCGTCGAACAGCACCGCATCCGGCCGCAGCGTTTCGTGGTGCTGGGGCACGGTGTGGGCGAGGTTCTGGGGAATCGCGTTGTCCTCGGCAATCCACTCGGGTGGCCAGCCCAGCAGGGTGGTGAACACGGCGCGCAGCCAGTCCCGCTGCGCGGGAGTCACCAATGCGGGCGCAGTGACGCGGGCCGAGCGCCATTCCTCATAGAACTCGCGAAGTTCTCGCGTAAGTTCGGGCGAGTCCTTTGCCAGCCCTTGCGGAAAGACCTCCTTGAAGACCGGCAGGCTGATGAATGGACCTGAGACCTCAATGAGCTTCAGCAGCTCCGCATACTCGGATGCCGCGGACATTAAGAAAGGCCCTCCGGGACGAGAAATGTCACGGCGACAGGGAAGAGGCGCGGCTGCGGATCCGCGTAACGCCGGCGGATGGCCTCGGTCTCCCGGGCCAGTTCGGCGGGTAGCTCGGCCAGGCGGGAGGCGAGAAAGTCGCGATTGCGCTGTTCCTGCTCGCGTTCGGCGTCGGTGAAGAGGGAAAGCTGGGCTTCGGGTTCGCTGTCCAGTTCAGCGCGGATGGCCGCTTGAAGTTCCTGCACGATCGCGGTGATCTTGCGCGTTTCATCATCCGCCCGGTCGGCCAGTTGCTTGCGGATGGAGTCGGTCCGATCGCGCCCCCTGGCATCCAGGGCAGCCAACAGCGGCCGGGCGATCTGCGGCCAGAGCGCCGCGAGACGCTGCCGGACGGGGTCAGGAGGCTCCGTATTGGTGGCGGCGGTCAACACCTCGTTGACCTGCGTTACGTTCCACCGTTCGAGGCGCCCTTCCTGAAGGATGCCGCCGGCGGCGATCACCTCTTCATGGAGTCGATGGCTATCGCTGGAAACCACGGTGAGACGCGCATGGGCCAGGACGGCGGGCGCGCGCAAGGCGGCGCGGGGGACCGTACGGGCGGTTACCCGGTAGATCTTTTGCCGGTCGGCGGGCGCCCAGACTTCGGCACGCAGCAAGCGGAGGCAGCGCTGCACCAAACGATGGTTTAGATGGGCCAGGACGATGTCATCGCGCCCGGCTGCGGCTACGGGATCAAAGGTGATCGGCCGCTGCTGCCTGGTATGGGGATGGATCAAGCCGGCCAGGCAGGGCTGCCACGACGGGTCAGAAAACCGCGGGACATGAAAAGCGCGCGGAATGCCATCAACCCCGGCGGGAATGAGGCGTGGCTGGCGGGCGAGGGCAAGCGCGATGTGCACTACGGATTCGATGTTCTCAGGACTGAGATGCAGGTCCCGGCGGGTTTCCTCAAGCTGTTCGGCGTGCCGCCGGGAAAGCTCACGGATGTTTTGTTCGAATCGAAGGAGGCGTTTGACGGGCTCATTCTCGCGTTCCGCCCTGGAGGTGTCGAGACGGCGGCGCTTGCCTAGCATCGCTTCCTCCACCTGTTGGGCGATGACAGGACCAACTTTGCCCAAGTCTTCACGAATCTGCTGGACCTTCTTTGCAGCGCGGTAAAGAAACTCCAGGTCGGCAGCGAGAGAAGCGCCGGCACCTTCGGCTAATTCAGCCTCTTCACGGAATCCCGCAGCCACGAAGTGGTAGACGTTGACCTCGGGCGCGCGTTGCCCGTGCCGGTCGATGCGGCCGTTTCGCTGCTCGAGGCGGTTGGGGTTCCAGGGGATCTCGTAGTGAATGAGACGATGGCAGTGACGCTGGAGGTCGATGCCTTCGCTGGCGGCGTCGGTGGCGAGCAGAATCCGAACAGGGGCATCCTTGGGATCGAATTGAAAGGCCGCCTTGACGCGCTCACGATCTTCGGTATCCTGCGCGCCATAAAGGAGTTCGAGGCGACCTCCCTCCTTGAAGCCTCGCGCCGCCAAGTGGTCGTGTAGCCACTTCTGGGTGTCGCGGTATTCGGTGAAGATGATGACGCGCTCCTGAGTCCAGCAGCCGTTGGGACGGACCACGGATTCGAGCCACTGGACGAGGCGGGATGCCTTGCTGTCGAGTTGAGCGGACGCCCTCTCAGCCCAGCCGGCAAGTTCGTTCAGGATCTGAGTCTCGGCTGGGGAGGAAGGCCGAAAGGCCCGGGCAGCCGCTTCGAGAGCTTCAAGTTCGGCCTCTTGCTGCTCCGCTTCATCGGAGTAGTCCTCCTCGGCCTGTTCAAAGAGGCGGACGAGAGCGCCCGTATTTCGAGTGAGCGATTCGAAGCGCGCGGATCGACGGAGAGCGGCGCGGTGGCGGTCGAGCGTGGTGAGAAAGGCTTGGGGCGAAGAAAAGAGGCGCTTCTTGAGCAGTTTGAGCACAAACTCGGTGGCGAAGCGCTCTGAGTTATCGCGATAGCCATCGGCGCGCAGCCGGGCGTACTCGGCCAGGAGTCCGTGAATGCGCTGCTCTTCGGCAGCGTAATCGACGGGGATGTGTTCCAGTGTGCGGCGCGGGAACTTGTCAGAGCCATCCCAGTTCTTGATTTCACTTTTGAGGCGGCGCACCATCACGGCGCGAAGTTGCACGGGGTCCGGAGAAACGCTGCGCGCGAACCGTTGATCGTCCAGGAGTTCCAGGAGGGCAGAGAAGCTTTCCTTGTAGCCGTTGTGTGGGGTGGCGGTGAGAAAGAGCTTGTGCTCAAAGTGGCGGCCGATTTCGCGGAGCGCTTGAGTGCGCTGGGAGTCGAGGGCAAAATTGCCCGCGCCGCTGGGCGCCACGTTGTGGGCCTCATCCACAATCAGGATGTCGAAGTCTCGCAACCCTGGGTGCGTCCCATCGCGAGCAACAGCCTCGCGAAACATGCGCAGAGGGTATTCGCGCTTGAGGTAATCCATGGACGTGATGAGGCGGGGAAAATGGGTCCACGGGTTCGCGTACAGGCCCCGCTCCCGGCGCAGGCGCTTGATGCGGGCGCTATCCACGATCACAAACTCAAGACCGAACTTCTCCAGCATCTCATCGCGCCACTTGATTTGCAGGGAAGACGGGCAAACAACCAACACGCGGTTGGCGCGATGCCGGAGCATCAGCTCGGAGACGACCATGCCGGCCTCGATCGTCTTGCCAAGGCCCACATCGTCGGCAATGAGGAGATTCACCCGAGGCATCTGGATGGCTCGGACGACTGGATCGAGTTGGTAGCTTTCGATCTCGATCCCGCTGCGGAAGGGCGATTGGAGTTGGCGGGTGTCGGCGATGGAAGCCGCGCCCCAGCGGACCGCGTCGAGAAAGGCCTCCAAATGAGCTGGGTGGTCAAACCCTTTTGGCTCGGGAAGCTCCATCTTCTCGAAAGCGCGGGCGCCGGGCTCGATTTCCCAGACGACTTGAAGCTCTTCGCCGAGGGCATCGTCCTCGACTGAGGTCAAGGTGACAAGGTGGGCAGGCTGCCAGGCAGGCGCGGCCTGCGCCGGCAGCACGCTCCGCTGGACATCCGTCACAACATAGCGCCGCTGACGTACAAGCGCCAATTGTCCCTGCTCCGGGATTGAACACATCGCCTGCATTAGTATAGGTTTATCAATCTGAAGGGTATTCTGCGAGGCGATTCTCCGGCAGGATGGCCGGAACGCCCGGAGTCGAGCGATCGTGGAGCCTCTTTTTCGACATGGCGACATTGTGGTCCGGAGGAACCGGCGCGACGAGCGCGGCACAATCTGCGGCTCGGCGCAGCGGCTTGCCGGCAGACACTTCTATCGAGTGCTCTTCCCAAGCAGCCCTTACCCCGTCCAGGTGCCAGAGGGCGACCTGGAAAAGGTTACCTTCGAAATGTCTATCGAGGAGCGGCTGCTGAATGGCGAATTTGGTGACCAAGGCACGTTTTCACGACTGTTGACGTACGAGCGACTGCGTCATCCTCTGCAAGACACTCTCTACTCATTGCGGGCCAGCCGAACCGAGTTCCAGCCCTACCAATTCAAACCGCTCTTGAAGTTCCTTCGTTCTTCGAAGCAGCGGCTGCTTCTAGCCGACGAAGTAGGCCTTGGCAAGACGATTGAAGCGGGCTTCATTCTGTGTGAGATGCTGGCTAGGCATCCCCACACTTTTCGACGGGCCTTGGTTGTCTGCAAAGCTTCCCTCTGCGCCAAGTGGCAGATGGAGCTGCGGAAGCGGTTCGACCTCAGGTTTGAAATCTGGCGCGCCGACCAGCTTCGCGAATTCCTTCGCCGGTACCGCGAAGACGAGGACCTCGAGCTACGAGCCATTTGTAGCCTGGAGTCGTTTCGCAACTCAACACTGATGCAGGAATGGGAGGCCATGCCGCCCCCGCTAGACCTTCTAATCATCGATGAAGCGCACCACTTGAAGAATTCCGAAACCAAAGCTCACAAGGCCTGCCGGACGGCGGCGGAATCCGCGGACGCCGTTTTGGCGTTGACAGCAACCCCGATCCAGATTGGCTCCAGAGATCTCTTCAATCTTCTCTCGCTTTTGGACGAAGAGGAATTCGCCTCTTACCAGTACTTCGAGGCGTGTATGCTCTTCAACCGTCACATCGTCGCGGCCGAGCAGAAGATTACGCAAACGGACCCCGATCGATTTCAGTTGGTGCACAAGATTTTGACGTCGCTTGGCGACTCCATTGGCCCCCTGCTGGGCGAAGCAATCGCAGAGGCTGGCTTCCGGTCGTCGCCGTTTGAGCTGGCACAGGGATGGCTGGCCGTTAGCCAGACCCTTCAGCGGCACCCTCTCTACTCGGAAACCCACCGGCTCCTGGCCGAAGCAGATCCTGCCAGCCGTCGCGCCACAGTGGAAATCCAGCGAAACCTCGCCGAGTTGAATTTCCTCTCGAGAATCTTCAGCCGGACGCGCCGCCGGGATGTCCACATAGGGACTGAGCGCGTCGCCGTCGTGAAGAAGGTGAACATGACCGACGCCGAGCGCGGCCTCTATAATGCGGTGCTCGAATTCGTCCGCGAGAGGTATCTCCGCGAGGGCAAGGACGCGGCATTGCTCTTTGGGCTCATGATGCCCCAGCGGCAACTGGCAAGTTGCATCCCGGCCATGGTGGAGTACTACGAAGGCGAGGTCGGCCCCTCCCTCGGCGGACTTGACGCTGAAGAGTCTGATGCCGATCCGGAGGATTGGAATAATGGCGGCGCCGCCGACCAGGAGAGCCGGCGCCAACATCTTCGCCAACTCATCCAGCGCTGGTATCAAATCGGCCAGCCGGACAGCAAGTTTTCGGTGCTGAAACAGTGCCTCGAGGAATTGCAGGAGACGCAGCCAGGCGAGCCGATCGTCATCTTCAGCTACTTCAAGAAAACGCTGGAGTACTTGGCTCGGAAACTGGGGGCGCTCGGTTACTCTAATACGGTGATCAGCGGATCATTTCCACCGACCGAGCGCGACAAGAGGATCGCGCAGTTCCGCGAGGGCAAGTACCAGATTCTACTTTCCACAGAGGTCGGCAGTGAAGGTCTGGACTTTCAGTTCTGCCACATCCTCTTCAACTACGACTTGCCTTGGAACCCAATGGTAGTGGAACAGAGGATCGGGCGGTTGGACCGCTTTGGCCAGAAGGCGCCGAAGATCCTCATCTTTAACCTCTCGGCGCCAGGCACGATCGAAGATGAAATCCTGAACCGGCTGTATCGGCGCATCAATTTGTTTGAGTCGTACATCGGCGACCTGGAAGCCATTTTGGGCAATGAGATTGCTACCCTCACGAAGGATCTCTTCGATCCTGAGCTGTCAGAAGAGCAGCGAAAGGCGCGCATCGACCAGGCCGGTCTGCTGCTCGAAAAGCGAAAGATTCAGTTTGAGGAGTGGGAGCGATCGAGCCCACAGTTTATCGGACACGATGAGTACTACCTGAATTATGCACGAACTGATGGTGCTTGGCGGGCGTGACGCGCCGGTTTGACCCGG
>JBHGBD010000051.1:0-16789 GCA_041946825.1 Terriglobia bacterium
TGGGCCTGTGGCGCAGTTGGGAGCGCGCATGACTGGCAGTCATGAGGTCGAGGGTTCGAACCCCTCCAGGTCCACCAACTGATCGCGGTCGTCGTTCGAATCAGCAGAGCATTTCTGGGTGGGGGAAAGATCCGCCATCGCTATCCGGCGGGTTGGCGAAATCTGCCTCGATAAGACTCCGTGTTCTAAAAGCACCCGCGGTAGCGGCTACCCAGCCTGTCGGTCGCCGGCGGGCTGCCGAATGGGCTGGACGGCTCTTTTCGGCGGCGGGCATTTCGCGGTCGCCCGAGCTCCTGCCCGCCGCTTTTTTCCATTTCGACTTGGTTATATGCAAGACGGGTGGAAAGGGCCTCGCAGCGGACATTGAGTCGGACTACCCAAACATCCTATTATGGCAAACATCTTTGACGCAAACACTCCGGAATATTATTGAGCTCAAAAGAGTTAACAGGACCACCGGAATCTTTTGGAGAACGCCAGTTAACCCCAGAACAGGCAAATTGTCTGTACCGTCTTCCCCCGAAGATAGCGCGTTGAGCGAAGAGTCAGAGTTACTCGGCCGTGGCAAAGCTCGCCTGCTCGTTTCGACGGACCTGGAACCAAGCTAAGGGTAGCGGCCGACTGCCGCTCCGCCGATTCGGAAAGCAAAGACCAACCCCACGAGGAGCAGCGCAACATAGAACCAGTCACCACCATGCCAGAGGATGTGGAGAACTGAGACCGCCACCAGACCCAGGTTGGCGACGCAAAACGCCGCCCCGAGAACTCTTCCCACACGCCGGAGGTTTTGTGACTTGGTTCCCAGGATTCGCCACGAGACACTCGACGCGATGACGTTCGCGACCACCACCCCTATGACGTAGGCGCCATAGCGCAGAGTGTCAGCATTCATGGGGATTCCACGCCGCTCGCATGTTACCAAAGAGCCGCAGCAAGACCAAGGAAGTCTGAAAACCCGAGCGATTCTCTCACATCCAATCTGCTTGGGGGGTGATCATGAAGATCTTCATAGCCGGAGCGACGGGTGTTCTGGGACGACGTCTGATCAAGGAGTTTCGAACGCGGGGACACTCGGTGATTGGGCTGGCACGCAGTGACGCCAACGAGCGGACGATCCAAGCGCTGGGCGGCGAGCCGCGGCGAGCTGACCTGTTCGACTCCGACTCGCTTGCGCGAGCGGCCGAGGGTTCGGAAGTGGTCATTCACTCCGCGACGGCCATTCCCACGCAGGTGAAGACGACGCCGGCGGATTGGGCTATGAACGACCGCATCCGGCGCGACGGAACAAAGGCTCTCGCCCGCTGCGCCGAATTGATCGGAGCGCGGCTCTACCTTCAGCAAAGCATCGTATGGGTGGCGCGGCCACATGACCCGTCCACGTTCGACGAGGAGTCACCCATCGTCCCGCGCCCCCTCTACCAATCGGCCGCGGACAGTGAGCTGATTGCTCGCGAAGCCGGAGCGCGTGCCGGCTTCACGACCGCGATCCTGCGGTGCGGGGCGTTCTATTCCGCCGACGCCGCTCACACCCGGATGATGGGCGAGCAATTAACGAAGCGGAAATTTCCGATCATCGGAAAGGGCGACGCCGTGTGGTCGAATATTCACGCCGACGACGCCGCAAGCGCCTTCGTCGCCGCGACTGAGTCCGCGAAGCCCGGCCTGTGGCACGTCGTGGACGATCAGCCTGCGACCATCGCGGAAGTATTGAATTACATGGCGCGGGCTCTTGGGGCGCCGCCGCCCCGGCACGTGCCACGATGGGTCGCCGCGCTGCTCGCGGGAAAAGGAGCCGTGGAATTCCTGACGGCTTCAACGCGAACCACCAATGCAAAGATCCGCCGCGACCTTGGCTGGGCGCCGCGATTTCCGTCCTTCACGTCAGGAGTGGACCAGGTGGTTACGGAATGGCGAGCGGAGGGATTTCCGCGCAAGTAGGCCGGCGGGGGGCAATCCAGTTGCGGCCTATTCGATGTGAAGCGGCCGCTACGGCTCCCGCGAGGCGCGACGCGCCAGGGCCCGCGTGGCGCCGGCACGGTGGCTCGCAACCGGGGCCAGCGCCGTCTCCTCGCCGGGGGCGTTCGCAACGGTGCCGACGAGAGCGCCCTGGTGCTCCTTCAAAAAGATCAGCTTCTCGATCCCGTTGTCAAAGTCCACGGTAATCAGGTCGCCGAGCTCAATCTGATGAGTCGCCAGCAGGTTTGACATCGGAAAAACGAGGTGGCGTTCAATGGCGCGTTTCAGATGGCGGGCGCCGAATTTCGGGTCGGTGCCCTCACGGAGGAGGAAATCCCGCGCCGGCACCGTGCACTTGAAGACGAACTGGTTGCCGCTGGCGGTCATGATGCGCTCCTGCACGCGGCCAAGCTCGATATCGAGGATCTGCTCGAGATGGTTGTGCTGCAGCGCGCGGAAGACAATCACCTTGTCGATACGGTTCATGAACTCCGGCGAAAACTTTCGCCGCGCAGCTTCTGAGGCGACGCGGTAAATCTTCTGATCCAGCCCCTCCGAGTCGTCATGTGATCCGTTAGAGAAACCAATCCCCCCCGTCATCAGGCTGCTCACCTCGTGCGAACCGAGGTTGGAGGTGAGGAAGATGAACGTGTGCGAAAAGTCCACGCGCCGGTTGTCACCGAGCGTCAGCGTCCCTTTGTCGAGGATCCCGAGCAGAAGCTGCCATAAAGCGTCCGAAGCTTTCTCGATCTCATCGAAGAGCACGAGCGAGACCTTGACCTTTTCGTTGTGATGCTCTTCGAGAACCTCCTGCGTGATGAGCGGCTGGGTTTCGCGGTGGCCAAGATAGCCCGGCGGCGAGCCGATCAGCTTGGCGATTTCGTGGCTGTGCTGGAACTCGGCGCAGTCCACCTTGACGACGGCACGGATATCGCCCAGGAGGGTTTCCGCCGCCGCTTCGACGAGGCGCGTTTTGCCGGAGCCCGTGGGCCCAAGCAGGAGCAGGTTGACCAGCGGCCGGCCAGGGGCCGCCAGCCCGGCGAGGTAGACCTGGTAGATTCGCGCCAGGCTCGTGACGGCCCGGTCCTGGCCCACCACGCGCCGGCGCAGGCCGGCCTCAAAGTCGCGCACCTCGGGACTGTTCAGTGTCGGATCGAGCAGTGTCTGTCGCGTCGCCATTGTAGCCATCGTGGTCCTCCCTCCGCCCTAATGTTTGTAAGGCGGAGCACCTCCCTTGCGGAGCTGTGCCAGCTTGACGTCCAGGGTGCCCCGGAGCAGCTTCAGCCCGGAGACCAGTTGTGCCGTGAGCTCTCGATCTTGTGTCAGTTCCAGGACAGGCAGGTGTAAGTCCGCGATGTCGAAATGAAGATTACGAACCGATGAGAGCAGATCTTTGAGGTATTGCGCGTCGTTTTGGAAAGGCTGAACAAGTTCGTGGCCGGCTCGTTCTTTCAGCTCTTTCCAGTCCACGCGCACGAAAGGATGTTTGGAGGAAACGCCTTCGATCACTTCATCGGAGATGCGGGGGCGGCGCCCCAGGCAGGCCAGGTGCAGTTGCCGCACGCGGCCTTTCTTGCGCACGCTGTGCACCAGGTAATAAGAGTTTCCGCGTTTGCGGATGAAAGCCATGTGCCTAGCCCTCCGCAACCTTCGTAGTGGAAATTGTTCCACTACACACTCAATAGATGCAAGGGAAAAATATTTGTTGCCTCCATAAGTTATTTTTCTCGCTGCCCCCCTCGGAGCCGCCTTCGCTCTCACTCGCATCCAACAAGGAGTGAGATGTGTGTGCCCTTCGAGGGGGCACGCGTGTTCAAACGCCTGGCCATCGCCTGCCATGCAATGCCAGCGTGGATGCGCTGCTTGCCAGCGGCAAGCCGCCCAAGCCCGCGCTCACGTCCAGTTTTCGCAGTCTCGCCCTGAGTCTCGGCTTTCAGTCTCCGAGCCTCTGGCTGATGAATATCATCCCGAGCATTGCGTTGACCATAGGCCGGACGTACGAGTACTTTGGTGCCAGGCCGGGAGGTGTAACCGGCGGAGGTCTCCCGTGTTCCTGAGAACAAAAGTCCCCTCGGTCCAAATGTGCAGAGATAGGGAGAGACAATTACGACTTCGCTTGGCGAATTACGGGGCCCGCAAAAACCACGTGCTATAATTTTGGTCGTGGCCCGGTCAGCGGAATGTAGCAAGAATCGACCCGGCACTGAATTGATGATCTCGGAGAGGAACTCATGTCCATCGCATACTACGAACAGGTCTGGCACAACGGAAAATTCGTTCCCTGGAACGACGCCACGATTCATGTGGCCTCGCACGTCGTCAGCTACGCCTCGTGCCTGTTCGAAGGCATCCGCTGCTATGACACTCCGCACGGCCCCGCCATTTTCCGGCTGAACGAGCACACCGACCGGCTGGTGAATTCCGCCAAGATTTACCGCATGGAACTCGAGTATTCGCGCGAGCAACTCCAGCAGGCGATGATCGAACTGGTGCGCGTGAACAAAGCGCCGCACTGCTACATCCGCCCGGTGGTTTTCCGCGGCTACGGTGAAGTCGGTGTCAGCCCGCTCAAGAATCCCATCGAGGTTTACCTCCTCGCATGGCAGTGGGGGAAGTATCTCGGCGCCGAAGCGCTGGCGAATGGCGTGGACGTGTGCGTCTCATCGTGGCATCGCATGGCGCCCAACACCATGCCCGCCATGGCCAAGGCCGCGTCGAATTACATGAACGCCCAGCTCATCAAGATGGAAGCCATCACCAACGGCTACGTCGAAGGCATCGCGCTCGACCACGCCGGACAAATCAGCGAAGGCAGCGGTGAGAATATCTTCGTGGTGAAGGACGGCAAGATCTTCACGCCGCCGCTTGCTTCTTCAGTCCTTCCCGGGATCACACGCGATTCGGTTATCACGCTGGCGCGCGAACTCGGCTTCACGCTCATCGAGCAGGCTCTGGCGCGCGAAATCCTCTACATCGCCGACGAGGTTTTTTTCTCCGGCACGGCGGCGGAGATCACTCCCATTCGCTCGGTAGACCGTATCGTGGTCGGCAAGGGCAAGCCGGGACCCATCACCAAACAACTTCAGGAGCGGTTCCTCTCCGTCGTCGAAGGCCGCGCCGAAGACAAATACGGCTGGCTGACATTGTGCGCGCAACCTGTCGCGGCAAGCAGGTGAAAGGTAGTCGCCTGTAGCCAGTGCCAGTTGCCCGAAACAGGTTGCAAGAGGTTTTTGATTGGCCTCGATTCACAATTCACCATTCTGGCTTCTGAATTCTGCTCTCTTCCTTTGACACTCGCGCCTTGCTGTGTTAGCTTTTCGTGCAAGTCAGGCAAGGATCCCAGCGAGGTTAGGTTATGACCATTGACGAACTGCTGCGGACGGCTTGTGAGAACAAGTCCTCGGACTTGCACCTGAAGGTGGGCAACTACCCTTACGTGCGCGTCGATGGCGAACTGCGCCCGCTCTCGCAATATGCGCGAGTCTCCAGCGAAGACATGCTGAACATGGCGTTCAGCATCATGACCAACCGGCAGAAGCAGAAGTTCAAGGAAAACACCGAACTCGACATGGCGTACGGCGTGGCGGGCCTGGGGCGCTTCCGCGTCAACGTCTTCCAGCAGCGTGGCAATGTGGGCATGGTGCTGCGCGTCATTCCGACTAAGATCCGCACGCTCGAGGAACTTTACATGCCCAAGGTGATCGACAAGATCTGCGAGGAGCAGCGCGGCATCGTGCTGGTGACCGGAACGACCGGCAGCGGCAAGTCCACGACCTTGGCTGCCATGATCGACCGCATCAACTCGACGCGCACTGACCACATCATCACCATCGAAGACCCCATCGAGTTCCTGCATCGCGATAAGAAAGGATTCGTCAACCAGCGCGAAGTTGAGGTCGATACCCCGAGTTTCGGCTCGGCCTTGCGCGCCGCCCTGCGTCAGGACCCCGATGTGATCCTGGTGGGCGAAATGCGCGACCTCGAGACGATTCAGACTGCCCTGCTCGCCGCCGAAACCGGCCACCTGGTTTTCTCCACCTTGCACACTCTGGACGCCACGGAAACCATTCAGCGTATCATCGCCGTTTTTCCGCCGCCCGAGCAGAAACAGATCCGCCTGCAGATGGCAACCACGCTGCGCGCCGTCATCTCCCAGCGCCTGGTGCGCAAGTCCGACGGCATCGGGCGCGTGCCAGCCGTGGAAGTCTTAATCGCCACGGAATACATTCGCGATTGCGTGATCAACCCCGAGAAGACCCGGCTGATTCACGACGCCATCGCCGCCGGCGTCTCGCAATACGGGATGCAGACATTCGATCAGTCGCTCTACGACCTCTACACGCAGGGCCTGATCACGCTGGAAGAGGCGCTCCTCAACTCGTCCAATCCCGACGAGTTCAAGCTGCGTATCGCCGGCATTCGCTCGACCGCCGACGCAGCGCGCGAGGAGATGGAACGCTCCAGCCAGACCGACCGCTTTGCCAAGAGATAAGCAGCCACCGAGGGAACCTTACTCCGTTGCCCTTCGCATGCTCGCCCGCCGCCCGTACTCGGTGGCGGAGCTGCGCCGCGCCCTGGAGCGCAAATTCCCCGGGAGCCCTGCCATCGCGGAAGCTATCGCGCGCCTGCGCGAGCTTGGCTACCTGGACGACAAGAAGTTCGCGGAGCACTACGCGTCCTCGCTGGCGCGCAACAAAGCCTTCGGGCGGCACCGCGTTCGGCGCGAATTGAAAGCCAAGCTCGTCAACTACAAGTTCATCGAGCCGGCCATCGAATCCGCTTACGAGGAAACCGACGAAAGCGGGCTCATCCAGAAAACGCTCGACCGGAAAATCCGGACGCTGCGCCTGCCTTTGACGCGGTCCAAATTCGCGTCCCTTTGTCAGAGTTTGCTGCGCCGCGGCTTTGCTGCGGATGCTATTATGAAAGCGGTGCGGTCGCGCTCCGAACTCAGACCCGTGGCCGACGATGTCAATCTGGCCGAGCTCCAAAGCGAGGAGGGACAAGGTTAAAGTGTAAAGGTTAAAGGATAAACGCGGAAGTCTCACTGCGTGGTCTGGCCTTTACACTTTACACTTTACACTTTCCCCTTCACACTTCTCTCGTATGACATCCCACCAGATTCGACAAAGGTTCCTGGACTTTTTCGCCGCCCTTGAGCATAGGGTGGTGCGGTCGTCCTCGCTTGTTCCGGCCAACGACCCGACGCTGCTCTTTGCGAACGCCGGGATGAACCAGTTCAAGGATGTGTTCCTCGGGCGCGAGAAGCGCGACTATTCTCGCGCCTGCTCGTCGCAGAAGTGCGTGCGCGCCGGAGGCAAACACAACGATCTCGAACAGGTCGGGCGCACGGCGCGGCATCACACGTTCTTCGAGATGCTCGGCAATTTTTCCTTCGGCGACTACTTCAAGAAAGAAGCGATTGCGTGGGCCTGGGAATTGGTCACCAAGGATTTTGGGATTCCAAAAGAAAAACTGTATGCCACGGTCTTCCGCGAAGACGACGAAGCGGAAGAACTCTGGGCCAAGATCGTCGCGCGCGACCGCATATTTCGGTTCGATGAGAAAGATAACTTCTGGCAGATGGGCGAGACCGGGCCGTGCGGACCGTGCTCGGAAATCCATTACGACCAGGGGCCGGCGGCGAGTGATCTCGGGCACAAGGACTGCCAGTTTCCGTGCGACTGCGGGCGCTACGTCGAACTATGGAACCTGGTGTTCATGCAGTTCAACCGCGACGAGCAAGGGAACATGACGCCGCTTCCCCGCCCCTCGATTGACACCGGCGCGGGTTTGGAGCGCTTCTGCACGGTATTGCAAGGCAAGGTTTCGAATTTCGATACCGACCTTTTCCGCCCGCTCATCCAGGAAGCTGCCGCACTCGCCAACGCCGAATACGGCGCGAATCACGACACCGACGTTTCCCTGCGTATCATCGCCGACCACGCGCGCGCGTCAACGTTCCTGATTTCTGACGGGGTTCTGCCGTCGAACGAAGGCCGCGGCTACGTCCTGCGCCTCATCATGCGCCGCGCGCTCTACCACGGCCAGACGCTCGGACTGAACGAGCCATTCCTCTTCAAGATGGCCGGCCACGTCGTGCAGATGATGAAAGCCGCTTACTCTAACCTCGTCGAACACGAGCACCACATCACCAAGGCCATCAAGATTGAAGAAGAAAAGTACGCGCATACGACGCGAATCGGGCTTGAAAAGCTTGGGGATGCACGTGTTGTGGTGAACCTGCCGGAGGTCACTGTGGGCAGCCACGTACGCGAACTTCCCTTCGAGAAATGGCAACAGCATTTCACAGCGGGCGAAGGCGATGTGGGCAGGGTCTTCAAGACATTATCTGCTTCCATGCAGTCAGTCTGGACAAAAGGAACTCGACTTTCGGCTCCGAATGCTAATGGATGCTGGATTCCTGGCGAGGAGCTATTTAGACTCCATGACACTTTCGGTCTGCGGCCTGATTTTGTGCGGGACGTAGTCAGAAACTATGGCCTCGACATTGACCTCGCCGGCTACGAAGCCGAAATGCAGAAGCAGCGCGAGCGGGCGCGAGCGTCGTGGAAGGGCGCGGAGAAGAAGGCCGCTTCGCCGGCTTACTTGGAAGTCGCAGAAGAGCAGAAAACCGTCTTCGACGGCTACAAGCAAGTTCGGTCGGAAGGCTGCATGATCGTGGCGCTGGCTCAGAACGGCGAGATCGTGAACGAAGTCAGAGCCGGCGAGGAAGCGGAGATCGTGCTCGACCACACGCCGTTTTATGCCGAGGCGGGCGGACAGGTGGGCGACGTTGGGCATCTGCTCTCGCCGGATGGCGCGGTCGAAGTCGCGCACATACGCGATACGTACTATCCCGTCGCGGGCGTCATCGCGCACAAAGCCGTGGCGCGCGGCGGCGAAGGACTTCATGCGGGGGATGTTGTGACGGCGGTTGTCGATGCCGAGCGGCGCGATGCAATTCGGCGCAATCACACGGCAACGCACCTGCTTCACGCGGCGCTGCGGAAGACGCTCGGTACGCACGTCAAGCAAGCGGGGTCGCTGGTGGCGCCGGACCGCTTGCGGTTTGACTTCTCGCATTACGCGGCGGTGGACGAGCAGGATTTGCTCGACATCGAAGACCTGGTGAACGAGCACGTGCTGGCAAACGAGGAAGTGAACACCAACGTCATGGACCTCGACTCGGCGGTGAATACCGGGGCGATGGCGCTTTTCGGCGAGAAGTATGGCGACCAGGTCCGAGTGGTGTCAATTGCCGATGGCAGTTTTTCAAAAGAGCTTTGCGGCGGGACGCATGTGCGGCGCACCGGCGACATCGGTCTGTTCAAAGTGATCACCGAAGGCAGCGTCGCAGCCGGCACGCGACGCATCGAAGCCTTGACGGGGACGGGAGTCCTGAACCAATTGCGCGAAGCGCGGGAAACGCTGACGCTGCTTTCTCAAACGCTGCGCGCCAAGCCGGACGAATTGCTCCCCGCCGCTGAAAAGCTGGCCGAATCTGAGAAGAAACTTCGCAAGCAGCTCGAGTCACAACAAATGAAGCAGGCTGCGTCCCAAGCGGGCGATTTGGTCGAGCAGGCCAAAGAAGTGAAGGGCGTACGCGTCATCGCCGCCCGCGTGGACGTTCCCGACCGCGCCGCGATGCGGCAAATGGTGGACAACCTGCGCCCCAAGATCGGGTCGGGCGTGATCGCGCTCGGAAACGCGGCCGATGGCGCCGTCGCGCTGCTGGTGGCAGTTACGAAAGACCTGACGGACAAACTCGACGCGGGCAAGATCGTGCGCGAGGCGGCGAAGATTGTCGAAGGCTCAGGCGGTGGGCGCAAGGATTTGGCCGAGGCCGGCGGGAAGATTCCGGCGAAGCTGGATGATGCGCTGGCGGCGGTGCCAGGGATCGTCGAGAAGATGCTGGGGTGATCGCGCTGCCCTGGGCCAGGTAAACCCCGATCTCAGATTTGGGATTCAGGATTTCAGACGAGGAGACCGCATTCATGCATACGCTAGTTTTACTGCGCCACGGTGAAAGCACCTGGAACAAAGAGAACCTCTTCACCGGTTGGACGGACGTGGATCTGAGCGAGAAAGGGACCGCGGAAGCCCATGAAGCAGGCCGGGTTCTCAAGAAGGAGGGCTACGCGTTCGACGTTGCCTACACCTCCGTCCTCAAGCGCGCCATTCGGACGCTCTGGATCGCTCTCGACGAAATGGACCTGATGTGGATCCCGGTTCACAACACCTGGCGGCTGAACGAACGCCACTATGGGGCGTTGCAGGGTCTGAACAAGGCGCAAACGGCGGAGAAATACGGCGAAGCCCAGGTGAAGATCTGGCGGCGCAGTTACGACATTCCCCCTCCAGCCTTGACGCGCGAAGACGAACGATTCCCCGGAAACGACCCTCGCTATCAAGATTTGAAGATGAAGCATATCCCGCTTACCGAATGCCTGAAGGACACCGTGGCGCGGACGCTTCCCTACTGGCACCAGACGATCGCCCCTGCCGTCGAGGCCGGCCAGCGCGTCATTGTCGCCGCGCACGGCAACAGCCTGCGTGGGCTTGTCAAATACCTCGACAATGTCTCCGATCAGGACATCGTGGAATTGAACATCCCGACCGGAATTCCCCTCGTTTACGAGTTGGATGAGGATCTGAAGCCCCTCCGCCATTTCTACCTGGGCGATCCCGAAGCCGTAGCCCGAGCGGCCAAGGCTGTAGCCGAGCAAGGGAAGAAAAAGTAGGTGGCAGGTGGTGTATGGCAGGCGGGGAAACCGCTTTTCCCTGACTACCGTATTTCGTCCACCGTCTTCTGGAACTCCCGCTGGCATGGGCTTGCATAGGGTGTTATAATTCACTGAGTTTAATTGGGCCGGAAAGGAGAAATCCGGCCCCCGGCGGGAATAACCGAGCGCCAGCCGTGTCCCGCTGACAAGGTTCCGGTCTCCGAAGCTTCCTCGGGAAGCTAAAGGGCGAGAGGGGATGAGTTCTTTCCTCCGGCGAGCCGGAGCGGGAGCTCAATGTACCACCACAGCAAATTGAGCGCGTTCGGCCGGGTCTCCGGGTTGGCCTTCGGCTTGGTGTTGGCGTCCGCCAGCCTGGCGCGCGCCGACCGGATTGTGGCCCTGGTGGACGAACACGGCCACAAGGTCTACGTAAACGTTTCGGACTCTGCCGCGCTAAACGCTGCAAATCCAGGGGGCTTCCAATCCCTCCGGGCCCATTTCTCCCCTGTCCCGCCCGAGGAAATCAACCGCCTGGTCCAGCAGACCGCCGACCGCTTCCAGGTTGATCCCAAGCTGGTTCACGCCATCATCCAGGTGGAATCGGACTACAATCCGGCAGCCGTCTCAAACAAGGGCGCCATGGGCCTGATGCAGCTCGTCCCGGCCACGGCACATCGTTACGGTGTCAGCAATCCCTTCGACCCGAAACAGAACATTGAGGGCGGGGTCAATCATCTGAAATACCTGCTGGATCTCTTCAAAGGCGACCTTTCGTTGTCGCTTGCCGCCTACAACGCAGGCGAGAACTCCGTCCTGCGGCGTGGCGGCGTGCCGGATTTTCAGGAGACTCGCGCCTACATCAAGAAAGTGAGCGGGTTGTACGGCGTGAGTCCAGTTCCAGACTCGAGCGAGAAGAAGCCCGCCCAGCCGCCCAGAAGCCAGATTTATCGCTATGTCGATGCAAATGGAGTCATGCACTTTACCGATGGGACTGAATTCTAGTTAGTCGCGGATGCCGTCCACCCACCGAATCGGGCCGCGAACCGAATCGCCCCGGGCGTGACGACTGCGGAGATTGAACGTTTGAGGTTGACGAAGCGAACCCCCCTAACCTGGCGCGCCGCCCTGCTTGCCAGTTTTCTGGCTTCCCTTCCCTTTACTTCCCTGTTTGCCGCTGCGTGGCAGCGAAACCGGGCAAAATCCTCCTACGAAACCGCCGTACGAATGCGCACGACGCTCGCTTCCCGCCCCGAGAAGGCACGTGAGAAATCAGACTACGAGAAGCTGATTCGCACTTATCGTGCTGTCCACTACGCTGACCCAACTTACAGCCGCGCCCCCTTCGCCTTGGCCGCCGTCGCGGAGGTCTATGCTGAAATGGGCCGGCGTTTTCAGCGCGAAGAATACTACCAGTCGGCGATTCAAGCTTACCGGTATCTAATAGCCCAATACCCGGGAAATGGGCTCTCGCGCGATGCGCTGTTCACGATCGGCGAGACCTATCGCGCCGACCTTGACCGGCCGGAAGAAGCCCGGAAGGCGTTCCAGGAATTCATTGATAAATACGGGCGCACGGCGAAAGCCGTGGAGGCTCGCCAGAAGTTGAAGGAGATCGAGGCCGCCCAGGCGCCGACTCCCCCGCCGCCCCAAGTCCAGGAAGAGAAGCGCCGAAAGAAATCTTTGCCAGAGGTAACGGCAGTCCGGCGCTGGGTCGGACCGAACTACTCCCGTATTGTCGTCAACGTTGAAAGCGAGATCAAGTTCGAGAGCACTCGAGTCCCGAATCCCGACCGAATCGTGCTTGACTTGGCCAACACCCGGCTCAGTTCAGCGCTAGTCGGAAAAACCTTCCCTGTCGAGGACGGCTTCCTGCGCCAGGTGCGCATCGGTCAGTACCAACCAACCGTTACCCGGGTCGTGCTGGACGTGGAGAAGATCGAAGAATACTCCGTGTTCACACTCCCCAACCCCTTTCGGCTGGTAATCGACATCAACGGACCGTCGATCCAAGCACCGGAGAAGATCGAACCCCCCAAGTCCGCAAAATCCTCTGAAGCTCCTCAGCCGGAGAAATCCACACCTCCGATTGCAACAGCCTCGAACAAGACGGCGACAGAGCCGCCCGCCAAAGCGGACACCTCAGAACCCAAGGCGTCCGTTCAACAGCCTGAAATGAAGGCCGAGGCAGAATCTCGTGAGACTAAAACGTCAAACAGGACCAGGGAAACAGCTTCCGCAAAACTTCCTGAGGCGCCGGCCGCCAAGCAGAGGAAAGGCTCGTCACCACCGGTTTCCGGTGGCGAATCTCCCGCTCCCATCAGAGCCGCCACCCCGACGCAGGCTGGCTCGCGGACTTTGACCCGGGCGCTCGGGTTAAAGATTGGGCGTATCGTAATTGATCCCGGACATGGCGGACACGACACGGGGACGATTGGCCCGACGGGACTCTGCGAGAAGGATGTCGTCTTGGATGTGGCTCTCCGTCTGAAAAAGTTGCTCGAGTCCAATACCGGCGCGGAAGTGGTTTTGACGCGCTCCGATGACACGTTTATCCCCCTCGAGGAGCGGACGGCAATTGCCAACGAGAAAGGCGCCGACCTTTTCATTTCCGTGCACGCCAACGCCAGCCGTGACAAGCGCGCGCGCGGGATAGAGACTTACTATTTGAACTTCACTTCCGACCCGGAGGCGCTGGAAGTGGCAGGCCGCGAAAACGCCACGACCCAGGAGTCCGTCCATGAGCTGCAGGACCTGATCAAAAAGATCGCTTTGACCGAGAAGATTGAAGAATCTCAGGACTTCGCGCTGCAAATCCAGCGTGAGGTCTTCACACGGCTCCGCAAAGCCACCGGCCAGCAGAAGAACCGAGGAATCAAGAAGGCGCCCTTCGTGGTCCTGATCGGGGCCAAGATGCCTTCGGTATTGGCCGAGATTTCCTTCCTTACCAACCCACAGGACGAACGGCTCTTGAAGAAGACCGACCATCGCGCACGCATCGCTGAGGCGCTTTACCGAGGGATCGAGCAATACGTGAACAATCTGGGTGGGGTCAAGGTCGCAGCCCAGGCACGAGCGAGCGAAGCAGATCCTGACAAAACCTCAGCCGCCGACGCCCGCAATTTCTGATATTCTAATTCTGGATGTCGCCGCGCACAGTCAGTCAATTCGTCTGTTTGTTCTCTTTGGCGGCGCTGTGCCAGCACCTTCGAGCGCAGTCGCACAACGTCATCCCGTTGGTTCCCGCCGCGAGTTGGCACCAAGTCAGCACCACACCGATGAGCCTTGAAGCGGTCAAGCTCTGGGGTGGCGACCCGGCAATCGAAAGGGAGTTCGGGGTCAAAACCGTTATCCTGCGGGTCTACCACCTCGCAGACCAGAAAGCGGAAATGCTCATCGAGGAAGCGCAGGATGTGACCTCTGCCTACGGACTTTTCACTTATTATCAGAATGCCGGCATGGCTGCCGCTAAGGGAATGGAATTGACCCGGATGGGGCCCGAAGGCGCCATCATGGCGAGAGGGCGTTTGTTGATTCGTGCCCGCTCAGCCCCGGAGTCAAAAGTCTCTTCGGACAAATTACAAGCACTGCTAATCCTGGTCGGAGGCACGCGGCCCTCACAACGGGATGCCGCAAGCCTCCCGGCGCCGCTTCCTGTTCAGGGTCTGGTGGATGGTTCGGAAAGGTACCTCCTCGGGCTGGGAAGCGCCAGTCGAATCTTGCCCAAGTTCCGGACTGACCTTATTGGATTCACTCAAGGGGCCGAAGCCCAGGTTGGGACTTACGCGATGCAGGGCGTGCGTGCCACGGTCGTTGCAATTACTTACCCCACGCCGCAAATCGCCCGCGAGCGTTTCTCGGTCATGGAAAGCCTTCTCGCTGTGAACAAAGACCGGGGAGCCGGTTCGGTGTATGGGAGGCGTCAGAGCTCATACGTCATCCTGGTTTTGGACTCCGGCTCAGAATCGGGGGCGAGAAAGTTGATGGATCAGTTCCGCGTCACGGCGAATGTCAGTTGGAATGAACGCGCCCCGGATCGCGGTGGCTTTACGATGCAGGTCGTGCGCTTGGTGCTGGCGAACATCATGCTGTCTTTCATCATCATTGGATTCGCCTTGGGGGGAGGAATTGTCGTCTTCTTGTCGCGGCGTGCCGCAATGAGATGGTTTCCGGACAGTTGGGCAGACCCAGAGCATGACAGCCTGATCAGAATAAAGCTGAACTAGATATAAGGCATGTATTTTCAACATCTTATGAAGATGATGGGCGAATCTTGAGGGGATTTGCTCATATTTCGAGTCTGAGCGGAGAAATACTCATAAAATATTGAAAGCAAATACTTTAATTGAGACCAAAAAAACAGAGAATTTCCTTGACATGGCCTTTTCGATTTCCTAGACTCACTGCGGGTTTAGTTTGGCGGGGCGCGTCCGCCATTCTATTCTCCTCTCAAAATGCTCACCCACGGGTTTGGCGGTGACGCTAGCTTTGCTGGGTGAGCATTTTTGTGTGCCGGCGTAGCTCAGTCGGTAGAGCAACGGTTTCGTAAACCGTAGGTCGGGGGTTCGATTCCCTTCGCCGGCTCCAATCTTCCCAACAAGTTACGCATTTACAAACTCCAGCGTGCCAACATTTGTGCCAACATTCGCCGACTGGAGTTTCTTTCTTGCTTCCTCCAAGCGGCGATCGATCGCTTCAGCCGCTCGCCGCGAGGCGCTGTCGCGTACGAACGTGTAATGCTCCAGGTTTACCGAGGCGGAGGCGTGACCCAACCTCTCTTGGCGGACCTTGATGGAGAATCCCTCTTCGTCTAGCGTCGTGTTATTCCATTTCCGAAGCATATGCCAGCCGATTCTCTTGATCCCCAACTTCGCGGCCGTCGGCTGAATCACAGTCTGCATGAGCCATTTTGTACACAGCGGTACCTTGCCGCCGCCGCGGTCGCTCGGAAACAAGTAGTCGTCAGGGCTGGCATTTGGGGAAAGAGCAAAGTACTCCTCCAACCGCTTGAGCTGCGCCGGGCTGAGATCGATCCTGCGCCGTGCGCGGCGCGATTTCGGTGCCACCGTCTGCCCCTCAAAACGGGATTCTGTAATGTTGAGCTTCCCGTGTTTCCAGTCGATGGAGTTCCGGCGCAACGCACGCAGTTCCCCTACCCTCACACCTAAGACTGCGGCCGACCACCACATAGTCTTGTGTTCTTCATCCCCTATGGCCGCTTCGATTGCCGCAACCTGTTCGTCTGTAGGCGGATCAATTTCCGGGCGAGGTGGTCGGGCACCGAGTTTCACCGCCTTCACGGGGTTTGACTTGACTCCGCAGTCCATGTTGATCGCCGCCGAGTAAACGCCGCTCAAGTAGTTTTTGAGTTTGTTGACGCTCAACCACGCCAACCCGGACCCGAGCAACCCGACGAAGTGCTTCTGCAATTCCAGCTTCGTAATCTCGGTCATCCGCCGGTCGCCGAATTGTGGCATGATCCACTTTTGGAGAGCACTTCGGGCATCCCTCGCGGTTGAAGGTTTCTTCGTCTTGAGGACCACCGGAATGTACGTGTTGTTGGTGAAGTCTCTCAAGGTTACGACCGAACGCGGCTGATAGTCTTGAGCATTGATCTCCGAGAGGATCTCATCGAGCTTACGGTGTGCATCCTTCTCGGTTCGGAAATCTGTCAAATAGCCGACAAACACGAATTTTCGCTGGCGCCTCGCTTCACCGTCGGGACCCACCACGAATTCGTAGTAGACCCCTTCCCAATACTTCGTCCTCCTGCCACGCTTCCGGACGTGGCCTTTCTGGCGTCGCCTTCGAGACAACATGCGCTTGCTCCTGTCTCGAGCGATGCCATCTCCTCCCGCGAAAATATCACACGACCCCGCACCGTGGGAAGCCATGTAGCGCTTCACTTCGTCCGGGTCGAAGCAGATCGAACGTCCTACGCGATGAAAGGGGAGCGGGTCAGAGGCTCCAGCCTTCGTGCGGTTGTAGACCCAATCGCGCGAGAATCCCAGATCCTCGCTGAGTTCGTTGACACTGAGATACCGTGATCTGCCGACTTCCGACATGCCGATAAACCTGCCTCGCGGTCACATGGCCGCATTGGGGTTTAC
>JBHGBD010000052.1:0-19216 GCA_041946825.1 Terriglobia bacterium
TCGAACTCCCGACCTAGGGATTATGAGACCCTCGCTCTACCACTGAGCTACCCCGCCACTGGATTGCCTCGGTGTGATGCGGCACGGAACGAGGTCTTCTTTAGATACTAGGGGCTTGGCCCACCGTAAGTCAAGGTTTAGGCCCCATGCTGTTTGAGTTCTGGACAGTATCCCGCCGGTGAACAGGTCCTCCTCAGGGGCCCTTCCCGGTTCCGGCCTCATACTTCTATCAATAACAATCTAAAAGACATATTGTCTCGCCAAAGGCCGCACTGGCATTCACTTTGCTAAGGTCAAAGGCGGAACTCGGAGTCCAACGTTGCCATGCGGCCTCCGAGAGCTTCAGAAGGGGTCTTGCAGGGGGAAAGAGCGAGAGTGCCAAGGCGCCTGCACTTCCTGAGGTCCACACGGGTGGAGGATTGGAAATCTAGTATATGGCCGATCATTACGCTACCATGACCCGCCAACCATCGCCCATGCTTGAGTTGCGAGGACTCTTGTGGTTGGTCCTCACCGGGATTCTGTTTTTCCAGGGTAAACCTGCCTCTGCCGGACTGTGGCTGATTGTCATCGCCTACCTGATCTCATGCGGAGTATTGCTGATCCTCCCAGGCCAATGGACGCGCGGCCCCAAGGTCGGCTACGTCATCTTCTTTGTCGATATGGTCGGTTTGACGGTGCTTCTCCTCTCATCCAACCGCATTCAATCGGATTCTCTCCTTTTGTGGTATCTGACGGTATTTATCGCCACGGCCGGGGAAGATTTGAAGAAGGGCGTGGGCGCGGCGGTTGTGGTGGCGGCGCTCTATTTCTGGCAACACGCTCGTCAAGCGGGCGGTCTGATTTATGACAGCGAAGCGCTTCTGCATCTTCCCTTGTTCTTCGCCACCGCCACTTCCTGCGGCTACCTGGCTCAGCAGGCTCGAGCGCGAGAATCTCTGGCCCGCCAGCGAACCGAAGAAGCCCTCATCGCGTCGCAGGAGAAATACCGGGTCCTCTTTGAAAATGGCCCGCAGCCGGCATGGGTCTACGACCTCGAAAGCCTCTCCTTCTTGGCCGTCAATGATGCAGCCGTCCAGCATTACGGCTACTCGCGCCAGGATTTCCTGGGAATGACGATCACGGACATTCGGCCTGAGGGAGAAAGCCTCCCGTTGTTCACAAGTGTATCCCGGCACGGAAACGACCAGAGCCGTGGCGGAGTCTGCCAGCACCGGAAGAAAGACGGCACCCTGATCGATGTGGAGATCTTCGCTCACCGCATCGAGTTCTTGGGGAGGCCCGCGGAACTCATGGTGGCAATCGACATCACGGCTCCAAAACGGGTTGAGGACACCCTACGGACGACCAATCAGATCCTCCAGACGCTGATTCACGCGTCGCCGGTGGCCATTTTGACCTTCGACGTCGCGGGCCTGGTCAAGAGCTGGAATCCCGCCGCCGAGCGCATTTTTGGCTGGACCGGACTAGACGCGCTAGGACTCCCACTCGAGATGTTCATCGAGGGAGAATCGGGCGACATGAACGGGTTGTTGCAGCGCATCCTGAGCGGGGAAGTGCTCTCGAACCAGGAGCTATGCGGACGCAAGAAAGACGGATCGAGCATCAATATCACCGTCTCTGCAGCTCCTCTCTCTGGTCCCGACCGGAGCATCTATGGTCTGGTCATGCTGGCCGCCGACGTCACCGACCGCAAGCAACTGGAAGAACAATTCCGGCAGGCCCAGAAGATGGAAGCGGTCGGGCGACTGGCAGGCGGGGTGGCGCATGATTTCAACAACCTGCTGACGATCATCGTCGGGTACAGCGATTTGCTGCTCGACTCCCCGGGCTTGACGGAGCGACATCGCGACCACGTTGGCCAGATTCGCGGCGCCGCCGACCGCGCGGGCACACTCACCCGCCAACTCCTGGCTTTCAGCCGGCGGGAGGTTCAAGCGCCGCAAGTCCTCGAGCTCGACGCCGTCCTAGCCAATCTCCAAAAGATGCTCGTCCGCCTGATCGGCGAACATATCGAGTTCGTCGCCATCCCCGGGAGCGGGCCGCACCGAGTCAAGGCTGATCAGGGCCAGGTCGAGCAAGCCATCCTGAATCTGGTTGTGAACGCCCGTGACGCGATGCCCCACGGGGGTAAGCTCACGGTGGAAACCGCATTCGTGGAACTGACCGAAAACCTCCCCGGAAAACCCTTCTCCGTCACGCCTGGCCGTTACGTAACGCTGAGCGTCGCCGACACCGGGTGCGGAATGGATGCCGAGACACAGTCCCACATCTTCGAGCCGTTCTTCACCACCAAGGCCCGTGATAAGGGAACCGGTCTGGGCCTGGCCGTGGTTTACGGCATGGTGAGTCAAAGTGGCGGATGCGTGCAGGTCTCAAGCGAGCCCGAACAAGGGGCGACATTCAGGATCTTTCTGCCGGCGATCGCGGACTCGGATTCCAGCGCCCAACCGAAAACGACCAGCGACGCTCGGGCAGCACAATGCGGGTGGGAGACGATTCTTCTGGTCGAGGATGAAGAGAGCGTCCGTTCACTCGCCTCCTATATTCTGAGCGCGCGCGGCTACAACGTTCTCGCGGCGAGCAATCCTGCCGAGGCGATCGCCACCTGCCAAGAGTATTCCGGCACGATTCATCTCCTGCTCACCGATATGACCATGCCGATGATGAACGGCCAGGAACTGGCCGCGCATCTCCAGTTCTGCCTCCCCGACATCAAGGTGCTCTTCATGTCCGGGTACATCGATATGGAGCACATGCCGTTCGATGCTTCTCACCTCTCGGCTCCCCTGCTGCGGAAACCCTTTACGCCGGAATCCCTCCTGGCGGAAGTCCGGCGGGTCATCGAAACAAGTCCGCGTGCGGCAGCGGAATCCGCCGCCAGTCTCGCGGCGTAGAAGAAAATCATTCCGACATTCTTGCCCCCCCTCGATGCGCCCCGGGAAGATGCTTACGCCAACCGGTAGAACGCCAGCTGCGCGTCGCCGTGGCGGATGAGGCGGGTCTGGCGAAGGGAGATGTATTCGGTTTCCAGCCTCACATGGCGGGAATGTTCGGCGATCACCAGCGAGGTGGGAAGGAGCAAAGGGCCGCGGCCGAGTTCGCGCAGCGTCTGATGGTATTCGCGAATCGCATCGTAGGGCGGGTCGAGAAAAACAAAATCGAATTGCTCGTTCTGCTCGCTCAGCCGTTCGAGCGTGGTGAAAACCGCGGAAGTCAGGAGCTTGAACCCTGAGTCGATCTTCAGGGCGGCGAGATTTTCGCGAATCAGCTCCGCGGCGGGACGATGATGCTCGATGAAGACCACCTGGCTCGCGCCGCGGCTCAGAGCTTCAAGCCCCACCGCGCCCGAGCCCGCGTAGGCGTCGAGAAAGCGCGAGCCCTCGACCGCCGGACCCAAAACGTCAAACAGCGTCTCACGCAACTGCTCGGAAGTGGGGCGCAGCTTCCCGCCCTTCAGCGTCTTGATCGTCAACCCGCGGTACTGTCCCGAGATTATTCTCATGTCTCGAATCGGCTCATCGGTTGATCGGATGATCGAGCCATCGGGTTATCCGAAGAAAGCGATGGCTCGACAAACCGATGGTCCGATGTTTCGATCTCCCGATCGCCCGATGGATCGATCAAGCGATTTGAGCAAGTCCGTACCGTCTTGGCCATTCCTTGCGCAAATAGCTGACATACGCTTCGAATTCCTGGCGCGAAGGTGGGCGCTCGACGAACTCGCTCGCCTCGCGCTTCGCCCACTCAAGAATTTCCTGGTCGCGCAGCAGGTGGGCGATGCGGAACGTGGGAATCCCCGACTGGCGCGTGCCGAAAAATTCGCCCGGGCCGCGCAGCTTCAAGTCAATCTCCGAAATCTGGAAACCGTCGTTCGTTTCCGTCATCGTGCGCAGGCGTTCCGCCGCGACTTCTGAGTATGGCTCCTCGGCAAGCAGCAGGCAGAACGATTTCGCGCTGCCTCGCCCGATCCGCCCGCGAAGCTGGTGGAGTTGCGAAAGCCCGAAGCGTTCGGCATGTTCGATCAGCATGACGCTGGCGTTGGGCACATCGACGCCGACTTCCACGACGGTGGTTGAAACCAGGATTTGCACCTCGCCGAGTTTGAAGCGCTGCATCACGCCTTCTTTTTCGTCGCTCGGCAGGCGGCCGTGCAGCAGCCCGACTTTGAATTCCGGATAAACAGTCTGCGAAAGTTGCTCGTACATGCGCACCGCGGGCTTCAAATCGAGCTTGCCGCCTTCTTCAATGACGGGATAGACGACGTAAGCCTGCCCCCCGGCTTTCACCTTGTCGCGAACGAATTCGAAGGCGCGCTCGCGGTCGCGCTCCAGAACCAGGCGCGTCTCGATAGGCGTGCGGTTCGGAGGCAGCTCATCGATCACGGAAAAATCCAGGTCGCCGTAAAGTGTCAGCGCCAGCGTGCGCGGAATGGGCGTCGCGGTCATCACCAGAACGTCGGGCGGCGGCCCTTTGCGAATCAGTTGGAAGCGCTGCATCACGCCGAAGCGATGCTGCTCGTCGATGACGACGAGTCCGAGTTTCGCGAACTCAACGTCCTCTTCGATCAGCGCGTGCGTGCCGACTACGAGATTGATGCGGCCCTCGCTGACGCGTTGCTTCAGTTCAGATTTCTCCGAAGCCTTGCGGGCGCTGATGAGCAGGTCGATCTTGTAAGGCAACGGCGCGAGGAGGCTCTTGATGTAGAGATAATGCTGGGTGGCGAGAATTTCCGTGGGGGCCATCAGCGCCACCTGATAGCCGTTCTCCATGGCGATGATGGCAGCCTGCACCGCGACGATGGTCTTGCCGGAGCCCACATCCCCCTGCAGCAGTCGGTTCATGGGGCGAGGCGCCCGCATGTCGTCGGCGATTTCCTTCAGCACGCGCTTCTGGGCCGTGGTGGGATGGAAGGGCAGAATTTTCTTGATTGACTCGCGCACGGCGTCGGTGATGGGGAATTCGATTCCCGTCGCCGATTTCGCCTTGCGCCGCTTGAGCGCCAGCCCCGCGCCCACGCTGAAGAATTCCTCGAAGATCAGCCGTATTTGCGCCGGGGTGCGGAAGTTGGCCAACTGATCGGTCGGAGCCTTGGAGTCGGGGAAATGCGTTTCGCGGACCGCTGGCGCGCGCGCGACGAGGCGGTTCTTCTCGCGCACGCTTGCCGGAAGGTGATCCGGCAAATCATCGGTCACCGCGCCCAGCGCGGTTGCCATCAGCCGGCGCAGCACGCGCGAACTGAGCGCGCCGATTCCTTCGTAGATGGGCACGACGCGATTCACTTCCAGCGATTCCTCGCCCTCCTCGGTTTCCGGCAGGATTTCAAACTGCGGCTGAATCATCTGCAGGTTGCCCGTGCCGAACTGGTCGTGCTCGACTTTGCCGTAGAAGAAGACGCGCTGGCCGGGGCGGAAGGTTTTGTGCTTCTCGAGATAAGCCGCGTTGAACCATTTGCAACGCAGCATGCCGCTCTCGTCGCGGCAGGCGAGGTCGTAGATGTAGATACCGCGCTTGCGCGTGCGCGTCAGGCCGGAGGTCAGCACCTTGGCGAAGACGGTCGTCGTTTGTCCCGGCACCAGGTCGCGGATGCGCGTCACGCGCGTGCGGTCTTCGTAGCGGAATGGGGTATAGTAAAGGAGGTCTTCGACGGTTTTGATTCCTCGGGTCGCGAGCAGCTCCGCGCGCATCGGGCCGACGCCCTTCAGGTATTTGACCTCGGATGAAAGTTGGAGGGGCGGGGGTGACATCGGCGCACATTATATCCGCTTGACCTCGCAAAGGCATGAGCGCAACCGCCCAGCGCTGGCTGAAATCTTTGATTGCCGTTCTAGCTGGAAACGGACTCTATTTTTCCCTGGCGCCGTATTTGCCGGTCTCGGCACGTCATCAACCCCTGCGCCTGGATTTGGGAATATTGGTGGATTTCTGGTTTTGTCTGGTGCTTTACGGGATTCTCGACTTGGCGCAACAACTCCGGCAACGCAAGAAGTAGCGCGTCGCCCGCGCACAGTCGGTCAAATTGTCCAACACTGACGCCTTGGCGAGCCCCGCCCGGGAGTACATTTCCCTAACGATTTATCCAACCAATAAGAATAAATTGCTTCACAAGATGCCGCCTCTTGTCGTATTCTAAGCGGGCGTAGAAGTAGGAGTGCAGGGTAGACCGCAATCGAGGAAAGCTGCTAGTGGTCCCCGAAGTTCACCTCGCATGTAACTCCAGACCGGGATCACGTCGTTGCTAATCCCTGATTCTTCAGGGAATTATAGGACTCAGAAGGCGTCCGGAGAAGTGACAGGAAAACCCCCGGCGGCCCCTCAAGTGTCCCCAGGGCTCAGCCGATAAAGGATAAGGAGAAATATCGCAATGCCAGTGATTGGACAGATTGGTGAAACAGCCGGAGAAGTCTGGAGATTGTTAGCCAGCGAAGGGCCGCAGTCGGCGGCGCAGTTGAAGAAGAAGCTCAACCCCAAAGGCGAACTGCTCAACATGGCCCTGGGCTGGCTGGCGCGCGAGGACAAGATTGAGCTGTCGAACGACAAGAAATCCGTCCTCGTGCAATTGAAGCAATAGTCTTGATCATCGTCGACAAATCCATCGGCGGCGCCCGCTCCGCCGAGCGCCGTTCCAAGGTGGTTCCGCGACTTCTGCATCGGGGGGATGTTCCTGACCTTCGAACCCTCGGCAGGCGATTCGCCGGAATCCTTTCGCACGGCGCGCGGTGGCGGAACGCCCAGGTGCCCATCATGAACACCGAAATCTCGGCTTTGCTCGTCTATGGCGATGCGCAAGCGTTTCAGCACCTGAAGACGGCCCTGCGGGTTCCGGGCATGAGGCTCCGCGAGGCGCGGACCTGCGCGCAGGCCTGCCGCCGAATCTCCGGCGCCAATCCTCCCGGCCTGGTCTTTACAGACACCTGCCTTCCGGACGGCGATTGGTGCGAAATCGTCCGGGCAGCGCAGGCGGCGCGCGCGCCGATCAACGTCATTGTGGTCTCGCGCCTCGTGGACATTCCCTTGTACATCCGGGCCATCGAGCAAGGCGCCTTCGATTACATCACTCCGCCCTTTGAGCCGTTCGACCTGGCTTACGTTATTCGCTGCGCCGCCAGCAACCTTCTGGAGCGGAAAGAAGCCGCAGCGCACGCCCAGGAATCTCCGCAAAGAGCCCTCCCCTCTCCGGCCCTCCAGCCCCAGCATTAGGATGGGTTGAGCTTCAGGTCAGCCGCGCCCCGGTTTCGCCGGCCGGTGGGTCGGGAGGCATCAAGGCGCCAGGAAGTAATTGTGGCAGGCCTGGGAAAGAGTCTCACGGTTGATCTGCGGGGGCTTGCCCTCGTAGCGCGAAACCCAGAGGACCTGGTTAATGAGGTCAGAAGGGTAGCAGGGGCGCAGGGGCTGCTTCCATTCCGTCGCCAGCAATTCAATCAGCGAATCCACGACCGGGCGATCGTATTTCAGCTCGTAGCGCTTGCACACGCGCTCGAAGACCAGATGGAACTGTGCCGCGTCGATGTTGTCGATTTTGATCTTATTGTGGATGCGGCGCAGGAAGGCTTCGTCGGCAAGGCTGGATGGATTGAGGTTGGTGGCGAAGACCACGAACAAGTCGAACGGAACTTCCAGCTTCCTGCCGCCCATCAGGCTGAAGAAGTCCATCCCCCGATCCAGGGGCACGGTCCAGCGGTTTAACAGTTCTTCGGGAGTGATGCGTTGCCGGCCGAAGTCGTCGAGGATCAGCGCGCCGTTGTTGGCCTTCATCTGCACGGGAGCGGCGTAGAATTTGCTCACCGGGTGGAACTGGAGGTCGAGCATGTCGATGGTCAGTTCGCCGCCGACGATCACCCGCGGGCGGTGGCAAGGGACCCAGCGGGTGTCGTAATCGCCCGTCACCGCCTTATCGTCAGATTGATGAATAATCGGATCATATACCATAATAACATGGGCATCAACCTGTACTGCATAGGGTACCCACACCCGATCGTGGTAGATGCGCGGAATCGACTCGGCGATGGAAGTTTTGCCGGTTCCGGTCGGCCCGTAGAGCATGATGGAGGTCCCGGAAACCACCGCCGTTCCGAGCTGCCTCAAGGTCTGCGGGGTCAGCACCAGATGCTCGAAGGCGTGCTCGACCAGTTCCTGCCGCACGGGAAAATTCTTGACACTCTGGGCGCGCACCCGCCCGACGTACTCCTTGAAGGAAACGGGCGCCGGACCGGTGTACTGGTTCACCGTGAATAGCTCCGAGGCGCGCGCGCGGCCTTCCGCGCTGGCGACGATGCGGTGGACCCCGGCGACCATGCCTTTGACTTCCAGAAGCTGTGTTTTGCGCAGGGACTGAAACAGCTCATCCGCGGCCTTGTAGCTGATCCGCATCTTCGCGGCCAGCTCCTTTACGGTGAGCTCCCCCTCGACGTAGACGATCTTCAGCGCCAGGTCCTCGAGAGAGCTTTTGCGGATGCCCAGCTCGTCAACACTCTGGGGCAGCGGCAAAGGTGCGACCCCGGTTGGAGCCGGAGTTCCTTTTCCAGTATCACTGGCCGTGGTAGGTGACACGCTGTGCCTCCTTCGAGAGCGCGTGCGGGGTTTCACCGCTCAGAATCCGTGCCGCTTTCCGGCGATACTCGGAGCTACCCGCCCCGTTTCGATCTGTCGTGAGGGGCTCGATGCCAATCGCCCCGGGCCTCGCGGCGAGAGGAGCCCTGTCCAGCCCCTCCTGGGCGTCGATCCGCGCTCGCACATCGGCGCGGATCGACTCGGCCTGGATCGGGGTAAACAGCAACTGGCCGCGGACGGCCTTTTCCAAAAAGCTGCGGTCCCAGTTCGGGCACATGATCCCGCTATCCGAATGACTGTCGGGCCCGAGGAGGACGTGGCCAATCTCGTGCGCGAGGGCGTGACCAAGAATCATCCCGGGGGTGAATTCCCTGGTTTCCGCCAGAGTCATAATGCGATCATAAAAGACGCTGGCATAGCACGCTGGATCGCCCAAGGTTCGCGGCACGAATCCCACGGTGTGTCGCTCGAAACTGGGATGGATAGGCCGGAACTTCGGATGGAGTCTTACCACCAGGTCAGTCGCGCGGAGCCTTAACCGGCAGACGGGATTCTTCTCCGCCTCCGCGTTCAGCATCGGACAGGTAATCCATACGGCTTTGATTCCCGTCTTGCTCAGGATTCGTCTCGCCTCATCTTCCGCGCGCTTCAGGGTCGACGGCCGCGCCTCGGAGTAATTGTAAACGAGTACCCTGATTCCCAGCCCCCTTTTCTCTCTGGCCACGGGCGGATCGGCGCTGAACCCCGAGGAGACCAGGGTCAACAGGAGTCCCAAAGAGATCCCGGCGGCGCAAACGATGGGGCGAGCCGCCAATTCCCAGGATCGCGCCTCCCGTCCCGAGCCTCGCTGGAACTCGTCGTCTTCCTCTGCGGGAGATGCACTCTCATCCTTGCAGGCGACGCACATGCCATCCGCGCCGAACCCACCCAGGGTGCGCGAACGCGACATGGTATTGCCGGGCATGGAACTTTGATCCGGGGGTGATTGGCGAGGGAACTGCGGAGGAGCGCAGCATATGCCTCGACCCTTGGCGTGTCAACGAATAAAACGAAGAGATGATGGAAAACTCACGCGGCCACAATGTCCGCGACTCGACGGGAGTCGCCGCGCATCCGTTTCCTGGCGGAAGACGGAATAACGCGGCGTTGCCTGGTTCCGCTGGGATCTCAAATCGCGAGTCCCGAAACTCGACTCCCGCCGGACGATTCAGAACGTCTTCGTTTCCTCTTCCGAGACCAGGAAGAGGGGCTTGCCGCCGTTCGAAATGGAGACCGCGTGCGCGACCACCTTCTGAGCCTCGGGAGAGGCCGCGGCCGCCTGCAGCGCCGCCAGCGACGGAAAATGCAGTTCCGCGATGCGATAAAACGGCGCCGGACTCCCATCTGGCGTGCCCACCACCTTGGACGCAATGAATTTCACGATTCCTTTGAACGTTTCGGCGGTCACCATCGGCGCGTGATCGTGCGTGTACGCGTGTTCAAAGGTCTTCAGGTCCTTGGGTGCCGGGTACAGCACCACAAATTTCGCTCCAGCCATAAGATTCCTCCTCAGCTTGAGATTCTCGGCGCCGTCGCGCCTTTGATTGGATGTCGGAGGGGTGAGCGGAGTTACGCGAGCCTGGCATAGATGCCGCAACCGGCCCTTCCGGGAACGCGCCAGGGACGCCGCCCTGGTGGCAGGGTTTCTCCCCGTTTGGGGGGATTAAGGGCCGGGGGACGCAGATGCCCGCAGAAAAACAGTGCCACAGTTACCCGCTTACAGGCTGATTACTGCTTAGCGGTTGTGCATATTGACAATCCGGGCGGAGCATAGTAGCCTGAGCACGGCCTGACCGAACCGCGAGTCAGGTGGAGAGGGATCCCATTACATTTCCGGCGCGATACTCTGGGCGACCGGCCGTGACCGCATCGAGGCTTACGCCAAGCAGGATGAGTGCAGCCCGTAGAGAAGGCAATTCGCTCCGGCCTTCCACTGCCGGAAACGAAAACGACGCGTACTGGAGGAGGAAGGACCATTGACCAAAGCACCCCAACAGCCTCGGCGGTCCCCGCGAATCCCGCTTAAGGAATTGTTCACATTAGTCACGAAGGTTCAGGGCAGAGAGCTGCAGCAGACCGTCTTTTCAGTGGATTTCTCAAGGCATGGCTTCAGGATTCTGGTCAACCGCCCCCTGGACCAGGGACAGGTGGTCTACGCAACATCGAGCCACGCGAATGAGCCCTTGGGCTACTGCCGCGTCATCTGGGTCCATCCGGTGAAATGGGAGGGCAGGGAGAGGGAGCAAGCAGGGTTGGAGTTAGTCGCCTCGACGTCCGCCTCGAACTGAATCCGCGCCATGCCGCCGGTCCACGCGCATCGATTCGATCCCGAATCATCCATCTTCAATCATCTGTCCCTCTACGGGATGGCGCTAAGCGCGTTGGCGACGGCGCGCAGTTCGCCGGCCAGGCCGCGCAGGGCCACTCTCTCCTCCTCCGGTTTGAGGCTTTGATAGCGATGCCACGCCAGCAGCGCGATGATGCTGCGGCGCATATGCGCGAGGTCGTCTTCGGCTTCCCGCAATACCTTGGTGATCTTCATGGAGATGCCCTCTCGATAGCCTACTCTCCCGGGATCAGCCCATGATTTGCCAGCGGCCCTCCGTGCAGCCCTCGGGTTCCCATTTGCCCTTGGCTTTTGTTTCCTCCTTGCCCTGCGATAGCGTCTTGCCTGGGTCGTCAGCACCGCCGTTTACCTAAACGACATAACTCATTTCGAAATCAGACCTTTCGTGCGCTTGCCAACTCTGAGGAGTGGAAACCGCCGGTCAATTTCCTGGCGCAGGTGGCGCACCCCCTTAGCCCGTGCAAGCGGTTTGCAATCCGTGGGTTGAGCGTGATTACCTCCTTGTGAGTAATCCCATATACAACCGGTCGGGATTTCTTGCAAGAGACAAAAAGGCAGAAACGAGTGAAAAGTGACGACTGACGAGCGGGGGACAAAAAGACTGAAAGTCGGAATTCAGAAGTCCGAGCGGCCCCGCTTCCCAAGGGGTAGGCGGCCCGCTCCGTTGTGATCGAGGCGCCGGCGCGCCGGCCGGGCTCATTTCTTGCGCGTCAGAGCGAACGTCCAGGGCGCATCCTGACCCTTCTCGCGCGCGGTCCAAACCGTCGTGACGTGGTCGTCGTCCAGGAACTGGAACGTGACCTCGCGCATATGGGTAGCCTCAGGCGAAGCGAGGTTGGTGATATCGAGGAATTTGAAGGCGATTTCCTTTCCGTCGGCGGAGAGGCCGCTCGCGCGCATGCGCGGCTGATTCTTCGCGGCGCAGTAATGCGTGGCCATCAGCGTCGGGCCGTCGCGATGGAAGAGGGTCACCATCTCGCCCGGCTCGCCGGGATTGGTGGTTTCCATCACCACCGACCCGCCCGAGGTCACGCGATAATTCACGAGCGCCGTCTTGCCATCGGGAAGCTTCACCTCCCAATCGCCCGCCAGCGTCTTGAGCTTTTCGAAGGCCGGCGAGGGATCCTGCGCGCTCGCCGCCAGCGCTCCGCCCAAGACCGTTGCGCACACCGCCGCCACTGCTATCAGCTTTTTCATTTTTCCTCCTTGCCCCGCCAACCGGTAGGCGGATTATATCAGGAGTCAGGTGTCAGGAGTCGGAAGCCGGAAGAGCCGTAGACGGTAGACGGCATACGGTATACGGGGACGGGGGAAGAACAGAAATCGGGAGTCGGGATTCGGAATTCAGGATTCGCTATTCCCTATTCCCGATTCCCGACTCCCTACTCCCGACTCCCTACTCCCGACTCCCGACTTCCTATTCCCGACTCCCTACTCCCTTTCAGTTCGGTCGCGAAGAGTTTCGCTTCCCAGAAACCCGCCTAGGCGGGCGGCCTTTCAATTCGGGATTAGAAGAGCCGCAGACTTACAAACCAAGTCTGCGCTACCTTGCTCGCTTGCTACATGTAGAAACTATATGCCGGTTCGATCGGATCGCCTTCCCCACAGTATCTGAGGACGGCCTTCACCTGCCTCGCCGCACGGATCGTCAAAGGTTCGGAACCATCGAACTGCGTATTGTTCCAATTCATCTTCGTTAGTGCCAGGATTTCGTACGCGAGAGTACGCTGCGTCTCCGATGTCCTGTCAGACCGGAACAAAAGGGGAACAGGGACATATTTGCCTGGGTATGTCTCAAAAAAGCTTACGCTACCGCGCGTGTATAGAATCGCTGTTGACTCGTCGAGGGCGAGGAGCGTTCCACGCAACGGTGGGTAAGCACCTCCTCGGAAAAGGCGAGAATAAGAATCCGTCATGCTTATGAAATCAAACAGTTCAATATGGCACTCCCGAAGAACTCCTTCGAAACCCGATTGTTCGTTTTGGTCGAATACTGAACTCTTGTGAACCACCACTCTTGCCGGGAAATTAAAATGATGGTCCCGGTATCTCTGCAATGCGTCCCATAGCAGCTGGTATGCATCCCTTTCGGCGAGATGTGGCTGGCGATCTTCCTTCGAAAGCGAAGCAGGAGCGCCCTGCACGACGACCCCTTCGCCCCGTTCATTGAATACTTGGGCGACGCTCGTGTGTAGCTTCTTACCGTCGAGGCTATTGAAGAAGGTGATTCCGATGTGGCAGACAGACAGACCAGCGGCGTCTCGTATGAGGCGCCACGGCAGCCCGCCAGCCTTGTAATAGAAGGCGGAGTGAATGTTCCACGCACGCGTTGCCTCGTCCTGAAGCTTTCGTTTGAAACCCATGAGTGTCAGCTTACGGTGCTTGGACTCGTCGTAGGTTGAGGGAAGAACGAGTTGAATGGGCCTCTTATGCTTCATCGCTGCCGCTTTTAGCATGTCATGAAAATCCAGTTGAGACGCCCCGGTGGACATCGGCAACTCTTCGTGTTCATCTTCTTCGAGCGATGTCGGCCGAACAGCTTGGAGGATCGAAACCGGGACGGCACAGACGATGACATCAGCCTTTGTGTTCTCAGCGAGGTAGCGGATCTCCTCCATGAAAAGAGTGACCGACGCCTTCACCTTTTCATCTTGCTCCCCCAATTTGTCAATCTCTTTCAGAGAGTTTGGATAAAGGTATCGACATAGGCTGGTGTCCATCAACACGGCACTGCGAAATGAACTTTCAGATGTGAAGCCTGGAAACTTGGGAAAGAGATTTGGCTGCTTGCTAGGCTTCGCTGCGATCCCGGTTCGGCAGCGAATAAGCCACCGCTGAACACCTTCCACTGTCTCCGGTGACCCGATGATCCCTACCTTTATCTGGCGAGGCGCGAGTGGAGAGTCAAAATCCAGCGGTCCATAATTTGCAACGCCAAACCTAATGTCGACATGTTTCCCTGCGCCGAATTCCAGTTCCGGTTCGTCTAGGAAGCACACGTTCATAGGAGGACCCTTTGATCGGGATCGGGGGCTTCGAGGACGCTCCGCTTTGTAATCGTTTCGCGTTTCAACCATGATTCGTCATCCAATCCGGCATCGATTGGGAACTCTAGGAGCGCTGTGAATTCCAAGAAACGCGGGGGTTTGTCAAAGAGGGTGGTTTCTTGGAGGAGATGACCCCAGGCGATGACTTGTCCGTTCACTGCCTGGTTCTTTTCTAGACGTTTTATACCCGAGAGCGCATCCGGTTGAAAGCGCGATAGCTGCCACCCGTCACGTGTATAGTGATATGTTGGCTTGATCTGTAAAAACCATTGGCCGTCGTAGCGCACGAACCGCCCTTCAAAGGCGGAATGCCGATAATAGGACATTCTTGTGTGATCGCTCTTTGAGGGGTATCCCTTGAAGACTGTGCGTTCAGCACGTTTCTCACGGCTCTGGTACGCAAACGTGATTGGGGACAGATCAGGGGTCGCTCTCCAGAAGTAGTATTGGTTTTCTCTAGAGAATATAACTCCCCTGGCGTACAACTGCTCTCGAAGGCAAGCGTTGAGCAACTCGACAAAGCGTTTCTGCCGATCGGCGCTGTCAGTCAATGCCCATTCGCTAGTGTTATGTTCTTCGACTGTCCCGCCCTCGGATATCTGTGTCCAAGGCGGAGTCGTGAGGTCATGAAACGAATAGATTTGCTTGTCTCTAAGAATCCACTCACCTCGAACATTCGGTGTGATTTCACGCAGCAACGCAAACACTTCTCCCCTTGTGCGAAATTCCGTCCTTGCCACAAAGTAGCAGTCAGGAAATCGAGATAATCGAAGGAGGTCGGAGTAGATAGTCTCTTGCTTCGGAGAGGCTCCGAGATACAATCCCGAATCAGCGGGAACTGCCAGGTGGAGCAGTCTGTCACGTGCAGTTCGGTCAAAACGATCCGATTTTTTGTCGAAGACGATCTTTCTAGACTTTCTTCGATTCAGATCGGTGAAGTATTCCTTCAGAGGCACCCAGTAGGCCTCGTGCGTCTTAGGTCGCGAGCGAATCAGGACTACTGGTGCATTGCCGGCGAGCCAGTATTCAAGATCTCTTTCTCTGCAAGTGTATGAAAGTGACGTTTCAGTCTCGGCTTCAAAAGATTGCTCTGTAGCCTTGCTCTGAACCTGAATGACCAAATTCGTAACTTCACCGGTGTTCGCGTTTCTGATTTCGATGTGACCGTCTATTCCCGCTTCCAGGCCCGTGGCATGCCATAGGAAATCCATCTCATAGCACACTTTCTCGATGAGGTTGATTCCTTGTTTTCCGACGATATCAGTGTGAAGAATCTTCTTCATTTGGATAATACATCCATCGGGCCCATTGCGTTGTGACAGCAGCGAAACTCCTGTGCGCGCGCGTTACCGCCGCGTCAGCAATCCCATATACAGCTATACGGGGAGCATTACAAGAGACAAAAGAGCAGTGGCGAGTGAAAAGTGGATAGGGGGGAAGGGAAGGACAAAAAGACCGAAACTGGGGAATAGGGACTCGGGACTAGGGACTAGGGATCCGCGTCGAGGGCTTCGAGGTCGGCCTTATCTTGAGGGCGGCCGGTGGCGCGCTTATTTTGGATGAGCGCGTCGCGGCCGATGAAGTTGACGCGAGTGTCGTCCACGACGGCTTCGACGCGGCCCGCCCACGCCTGATCGAAGGTGACTCCGGTGAGCGAAGTCAAGAGATCAATGCGCTGCGGCGCGACCCCCAACTGAATCACGCGGTAGGAATCGGCGAAGTCGGCGGCCTTCAGCCCCAGTCCCGCGAATCCGAACCCGGCCAGCGCCGCTTCCAACCGCTGGGCGTTTTCCGGCGAGTTGCGGACGAGAACATCCAAATCTCCCGTATAGCGAGGGAATCCGTGGTGAGCCAGCGCCACCGCGCCCACTACCACGTACTCAACGCCTTGCGAGTTCAATGATGCGATAAACGCGCGCCAGTCTTCCGGAAGGGGCATCGGACTCCTTGTGCGCCATCGCGCGAAGCTGGAAGAGAATCTCCAGGCGTTCCGCGGGCGAGAGGCGCCGGTAATAGTCGCGCGTCGCCGCTTCGGCCTCGCGGAAAGTACGGAATTTGGCGACTACCCGCTGCATGGGTCTATTTTAGCGCGGCAGGGGCAAGAGCGGTAGGTGGGAGGTGGGGGAGGGCAGAATTCAGAAGGCGGAAGACAGAAGGCAGAAGCCAGAAGACAGAAGGCGGAAGACGGCCGACTCCCTACTCCCTACTCCCTATTCCCTATTCCCTACTCTCTCCGCAGCAGATAGAAGCATCGGCTGCGGGTGGCCTCGCTGGGCGGGAGGAAGCCGGCGACGCGGTATCCAGCGGCGAGGTAATGCCGGAAGATGCGGCGCGATTCGAGCCGCCAGCGGCGCGCCAGGGGCATGGCGCGGGCACGCATCGAGTCGGTGTTTGCCGGAATTTCCACCAGCAGGTCCGCCGAGGCGGAAAGGCGCAGATCGATTCGCGCGTTGACGAGAAACCCGTCGCGGTTCGTGCGCGTTTGGTTCACGAGCGGGTAGGACAGGCTGCCGGGTTCGCGGTCTGCGGCCCTTGCCTTGGGCGAGCCCGCCGCGACGGGCCAGTCCACCACGAACCGGTCGCTCTCGAGCCCGCGCTCGATGGCGCTGGGAAAGCGGCCGTAACAGTTGGGAATGAATTCCACGACGCGGGCGCCCAGGCGCGTCAGGTTGAGCGCGGCGTTGCGACTTTGCAAGGGGTCATACGTCCACATGATCGAACGCACGCCCTGAGCTAACGCGTGGCGGCGATGCGCCTGCTTCATGCGAAAGCCCAGGCCGCGGTCGCGATGCCCCGCCTCGACCGCCATCATGTGCGACCAGTGAATCAGCCGGCCGTGCCGCCGCGCTAGAAAGGCGTAGATGAATCCTACGACGCGCCCGCCCACGAGCGCCCCCACCACCGCGCCACCGTATTTCTGCGTGACGCTGAGGAGTTCGGCGCCCACCGCCAGGCTGCCCCAGACGTCGAGTTGCAGGCGCTCGCAGGCGCGGAATTCTTCCAGCGTCTTGAGCAGGCGGATTTGCGCGCGCGGCATCGTGGGCTCCGGAAGCCTCGGCTGAGGCGCCTAAGATATCATCCCCCGCCGAGTTCGGAAAGGTGTCGGCAGGATAGTCATCATATATCTATTATAGTATTATCTAAGTGTAATACTCTCGCGATCCGGCTGGAGCCAAAAATGAGACCAGTGAGACGAATGAGACTCGTGAGACACTTTTTTCAAGCCCTTGAAAATCGGTGAGTTGCAACGCGCTTCGACGTTTGTGAAGCCTCTTGAGGGCGCGAACTGTGCAGATTGGGGACACCGCGGGATATCGGTCAGTCCTGCCCATGCATCCGTTTCCAGACTTCGAGAAAAAGCGCGATCGACCCCGGCGCATAACCTGCGTAGTGGTTATTAAAGTAGGCATAGACGCGCAATTGGCGGTCCAGCAGCTTGTCGATGGTTGGTACCCACGATTCCATCTCGCGTTCGCGGTTGACGATGACACGATCCCAATGCTCGGTCTTCTCCTCGATGCCCTTGCGGTCGCCCAGCCAGCGGATGTAAGCGAAGTCCGCGGTCACCACGTCAAGCTTCGACATCAACTGCTGCGCGGGGGTCATCCAGGGATGATCGATCAACGCCAGCGCCACTTTGCGCGCGCGCAGAACATCAAGGAATCGCGGGGTGATCCAATTCTTGTTGCGGGTTTCGAGCGCAAAGGAATAACCCGACGGCAGCTTCTTCAAGAACGGTTCGAGGCGCGCGAGGAAGTCCTCGCCGCGCGCGAACGCCTGCTTGTTGAAGTAGGGAAATTGCAACAGCAGTGGTCCAAGCTTCTCGCCCAACAGCTCCATCGCGGAAAGGAATTCCTTCAACTCCGCGTCACAGTCTTGCATCACCTTGTCGTGCGTAATCGTGCGCGGGACTTTGGCGGCGAAGACGAATCCCGGGGGCGTGCGCCGGTGCCAGTTCTTCACCATCGCCGGCGCGGGTGAGCGATAGAAGGTCGAGTCAACCTCGACCGTATTGAACGACTTGGCGTATTCGCTGAGGAAGTCGCCCGGCGCCGTACCGGGGGGATAGAACACGCCGACCCAGTCCTCGCTTGACCAGCTGGAGGTGCCGAGGCGGAGGTTCGGGGAAATCGTTGTGACCGTTGAGAGTTGAGAGTTCAAAGTTGAAAGTTCTAAATCGAAAGGAGGAAGTCAACCACGGTCATTCACCGCACATACCGCGCCGCGGGGCGCCGCACGCGCCGCAAGGGCCGGACTCAGCCGCGGCGCTGAGCTTCGATCCGCCGATTGTAGCGAAGACCGAAAGCAGTTTCTCCACGCGCGCGCTGCCACATTCTTTGCAGGTCGTAGGCGCGTCCGCGGAAGTCACCACTCTTTCGAACCTCGATCCGCACTTGCGGCACTGATATTCAAAGATGGGCATCCCCAGCCTCCTGGTAGAAATATAGCTGAGGGGTGCAAGGACTGCAACCGGTCGCTTCCCGTGGGGCGGTTGCGGGTTTGACAAGAGGGGCATTTTTCTTGGCTTTCGTCAAGGTGGGCCCAAGAAATTGGCTTGACAGCCTTACTCGAATTGCTTAGAGTGTCGTGCGGCCATCATGCGACGGTCCCCACAAATTTCACTTCAGGAGAGGAGCAGCAAATGGCGAAGGCGATGACTAAATCCCAAGTGGTGTCCCACCTGGCGGAGAAGGCGGGCATCCAAAAGAAGGCGGCAGCGGCGGTGCTGGAAGAGATCGCGGCTCTGGCGACGAAAGAGTGCAAGAGCAGCGGTCAGTTCATCATCCCCGGCCTGGGCAAAGCGGTGAAGGCGAATCGCAAGGCCCGCATGGGACGCAACCCGCAGACCGGCGAACCCATCAAGATCCCGGCCAAGACGGTCGTGAAGTTCCGGCTGGCGAAGTCCTTCAAGGACGCGGTCGTTCCCCCCAAGAAGAAGTAGCTTGCGGAGATTCAGCGGCGGGTGGCCGGTTGCCCCCGCCGCACTCCTTCCTGTCCACTCCTACGCATATTTTTCGCCCTGTAATGAGGCGGGGAGGGAAGTGTCTTTCCAGTTCGAACTGAAAGGTACCTTGAACGCAGTCTGAGGAAGCATGTTCACAACAGTTGCCAGTTCCCAGTTGCCAGTTGCCAGTCCTGAATCCCGAATCCTGAATCCTGAATCCTACCGCGTATACCGCGTCGGCTTGGGGCCTTCTTCGAGCATCTGGCGGTCCCAAATCATCCCCGTGCG
>JBHGBD010000053.1:0-13937 GCA_041946825.1 Terriglobia bacterium
CAACGGATCCATGAGATTGTCCCTTCGGGACATCGCAGACCCCACAAGTCAGGGGTCTGCGCCAGCCCGCCACAATCGGAGCGGCATCGGGATTGGACGGTGTCAGCCAAATGCTTACTCCCCCGTGCTCAATCTCGGGAGCACGTTTAACCTGTAAAGTCGCAGTCCCGTTCGGTAGCGAGGATAGAAGATCCTGGAAGAGGTTCACGAGGCGTTCTTCGATTGTGCGCACTTCTTTGTTCATCGGATAAGTTGGAAAAGTTGTTGAAAGAAATCGGTCGTTGCTGGAACTGCCGATTTCGGGTAAAGGTCGAGATGGGCGCGCTTCACGCCTCCGACAACCAACCTGTAGCAAGGTAGCGCAGAGTTTGCGTTTTTCAAACTCTGCGGTTCTTGGTTCGGCATCCGGCAAAAGCCGCAGAGTCCGAAAGTGCCGGACTCTGCGCTACCTCGCTCCAGTGTACGCCACCCCCCCCGCCGAGGTCTGCCGCTCCTTCGCGTCATAGGCGTAATTTTACAGCCCGTCACTGGTCATGTTCCCCGCCGCATCGTGGCGACACGGTCCACCCGCGCAAGGAAGTCAGTCCTAATTGGCGCTCAGAAGTTTGCTGCAAAGGTGAGCAATGTAATCCACCGTGGTGATGGCGCGGTCGTACTCCATGCGCGTCGGGCCCACGACTCCCAGCGCTCCCACCACCCGCTCGCGGTACCGGTAGGGCGCCACAATCACCGCGCAGCGCTGCATCTCGCTGGCCGGGTTCTCATGCCCGATGACGATTTGAACTCCGGAGCGAGTCGATTCCAGGCAGGCGGTGAGAATTTTGACCAGCTTGGCTTTCTCCTCGAAGGCGCGCAGCAGTTCGCCGAGTGCGCCGGCGTCTTCGAAACCGGGTTGGCCCAGGATGCGCGCCGTGCCGTCCACAAACAACGGCCCTGGCTCCTCGCCCCCCAACGCCCCCAGCTCAAACAGCGAGGCGATGGTCGAGACCATGCGATCGTAGACCGTCTTCATCGCCTCCAGGCGCTTGAAGATTTCCAGCCGGATCGTCCGCAGCGACCACCCGCGAAATTCCGAGTTCAAAAAGTCCGTGGCGCGGTCGAGCTCCTCTTGAGAATAGTCGTCATCGAGTTGAATAACTTTATTCTCGATAAGATCAGGCTTGGAAACAATTACCGCTAGCACGCGCCGCTCGGGCAGCCGTACGAACTTGATGTGCTCGAGAAGTTTTTCCTCCAGGCGCGGGCCGAGCACCACGCCGACGTTGTGCGAAACTTCCGAGAGGACTCGGGAAGTCTTCACCATCAACTGCTCGGGAACTTCGGTCTGCTCCGCCAGCGACTGGTCAATGTAACGCGTGGTTTCGAGCCCCAGATTCGTCGTTTCCACCATGCAGTCCACGTAGTGGCGGTACGCCTTGTCGGTGGGAACGCGCCCCGCGGAGATATGGGGCTGAAAGAGAAATCCGCCGTCTTCGAGTTCCGCCATGACGTTACGAATCGTCGCCGAGCTCAGCGGCTCGTGCAGGTATTCCGCCACCAGCTTCGAGCCCACCGGCGCGCCGCTGGCGACGAACAGGCGCACAATCGCCGCCAGGATCTTCCCCTGCCGCTTCTCGAGTTTTCCTTCGTCCATCATGGCAACGATAACTCGCGCTTTTTCAGAGAATTACAGAACTAATCTAATTCTATTTTATGGGGGCAGGCGCGCGCTGTCAAGGAGTGCCGCCTGCCGCGACGGGCGCACTCATTTGACTGCCCGAACCGCACTCCCGCGCCGTTCCTCGCAGAAAGCCACCTCCGGTTGAAGGCTGCATGGCCCTTTGCTATAGTTTCGCGGTTCTCAGAATCTGAGAGAACAACGCGCTGTCGCGGCGGTGTCACTGCCGCCGATGTCACGTCATCATTCCGGGAGGAATCCGCATGGCCCCACCGAGAGTCTTCAAGAACTTCATCGACGGAGAATGGGTTGAATCCGTGAGCGGGCGGACGTTTGAGAATTTGAACCCCGCCAACCGCGCCGAACTCATCGGCATCTTTCAAAAATCCAACGCGCAGGACATTGACAGCGCCATCGCCGCGGCTAAGGAAGCATTCAAAACGTGGCGGCTGGTTCCTCCGCCCAAGCGCGGCGAAATCCTCTACCGCGCCGCGCGCATGCTGGTCGAGCGCAAGGAGGAATTCTCCCAGCAGATGACGCGCGAAATGGGAAAAATCCTGATCGAAACCCGCGGCGACGTCCAGGAAGCCATCGACATGACGTTCTACATGGCGGGCGAAGGCCGCCGCCTGTTCGGGCAGACAACCACTTCCGAACTCCCCAACAAATTCTGCATGACCGTTCGCGCGCCCATCGGCGTCTGCACCATGATTACGCCGTGGAATTTCCCCATGGCGATTCCTTCCTGGAAGGTCATGCCGGCGCTGGTGTGCGGCAACACGGTCGTGATGAAGCCCGCGACCGACACGCCGCTTTCGATGCTCAACATGGCGAAGGTGCTGGAAGAAGCCGGCGTCCCGCGCGGGGTGGTGAACTACGTCTCGGGTGGCGGCGGAGAAGTTGGCGACAGGCTGATGACGCACCCCGACGTGAAGGTCGTCTCCTTCACCGGCTCGACCGAAATCGGCCGCCGGGTTTCCGAAGCCTGCTCGCATACCTTCAAGCATTGCTGCCTGGAAATGGGTGGGAAGAATTGCATTATCGTCATGGACGACGCGAACCTCGACCTCGCCGTCGAGGGAGCGCTCTGGGGCGGATTCGGCACCACCGGGCAGCGCTGCACCGCCGCCAGCCGCGTCGCCTGCCACAAGAGAGTTTATAAGGAATTTACCGACCGCTTCGTCGAGCGCGCGCGAGCGCTCAAAGTCGGCAATGGCCTCGACCCCACCGTGCAGATGGGGCCGTGCGTCAATCAGGGCCAACTCAAGACCGTCGAGGAATATGTCGAGATCGGCAAGAACGAAGGCGCGAAACTCCTCTGCGGCGGGCATCGCCTGACCGGCGGCGAGTACGATAACGGCTGGTTCCATGAGCCGACCATCTTCGGCGATTGCGATCCCAAAATGCGCGTGGCGCAGGAAGAAATTTTCGGACCCGTCGTCTCCGTTATCCCGTTTGATACGATCGAGGAAGCCATCGCCATCAACAACGGCGTGGTCTACGGCTTGTCGTCGTCCATCTACACGCGAAATCTGAACGGGGCTTACCAGGCGATTCGTGACCTCGACACGGGCATCGTGTATGTCAACGCGCCCACCATTGGCGCCGAGACTCACCTGCCCTTCGGCGGCACCAAGCAGACCGGCAACGGCCACCGCGAGGCCGCCGTTACGGCGCTCGATTTCTATTCCGAATGGAAAACCGTTTACGTCGATTACAGCGACAAGCTGCAGCGCGCGCAGATTGATACGTAGAAGAGCAGGAGTCAGAAGTCAGAAGTCAGGAGTCAGAAGAAAGCTCTCAGTGGTCAGCTTTCAGCAAGATTCTATGTTGGGCAACCACGCTGTAAGCGGGAGGCGGGGGTCGAGGAGGCTTAACGTGTCCACAACACGCCGGGAAATGCTGAAGCGGGGGATGAATCTGGGTGCGGCGGCGGTTGTCGCGCCGGGGGCGGCGTTGGCAAAGCCCGAGGCGGCGAAGGGGTCCGCGCACCGCATTCACATCGGGGTTTCTACTTATTCCTACTGGCATTTCACGGAACAGAAATACCCAATCGAGAAAGTCATCGAGAACGCCGCGCGGCTGGGATTTGACGGCGTGGAGATCCTGCACGTGCAGATGCCCGAGACCTCGCCCGGCTATCTGCGCAAGCTCAAGCGCCTGGCGGCGGTGAACGGCCTCGACCTGATGATGTTCTCGATCCACCAGGACTTCGTTTCGCCCGATCCCGACGTCCGCCAGCAGATGATCGACCACACCGTGCGCTGCATTGATATGACTTACGAGCTGGGGATTCCTTTCATGCGGCTCAACTCCGGCCGGTGGAAGACCATCAAGTCCTTCGACGACCTGATGAAGGCTAAGGGCCAGGAGCCGCCCTTGCCCGGCCACGATTACGACGAAGCGTTCAAATGGTGCATCGACTCGATCGAGCAGTGCCTGCCCGCCGCCGAACGCGCCGGCGTGGTGATGGCGCTCGAAAACCATTGGGGCCTGACGACCTCGGTGGACGGGCTCTTGCGAATTTACAAAGCCTTCAGCACTCCATGGTTGGGAATCAACCTCGACACCGGCAATTTCGTCGGCGACCCGTATTCCCAGCTCGAACAGCTCGCGCCCTACGCCACCATCGTCCAGGCCAAAACTTACTATGGCGGCGGGGTGTGGTATACCCTCGACCTGGATTATATGAAGATTGCGAACATCCTTCGCAAGGCTAACTACGGCGGCTACATCTCGCTCGAAATGGAAGGCAAGGAGGACGCCGAGACCGCCGTCCCCAAAAGCCTGGAGGTCCTCCGCAGGGCGTTCGCCTGAAAGCCGGCACCCCCAAAAGCCCCGGGCGAAGAACGCGCCAGAAAGGCCAGAATCCGAGCCGATGGCGCCGCTGGCTATCTAGGCCCGCCTTGAGCCTAGAGAACGCGTCCTGGAGCCTCCTGGCGCTCCTGGAGGCCATTCTACGAGCCCACGCGGCGTCCTGAGCGCCCCCTGCGGGACGATTCCTCAACTTTTCGGACAGATTGACTGAGAAGGCGGCGCCCTGCTCCTACTGCTGGGCTTCTGGCGCCGGCGGGGGATCGGCGCTCTCCGCACCATCGAGCGGCGCGCCGGGTTGGTTGGCCTGGGCGGTGGAATCCAATTCCTCCGGCAGCGGGTGCGGCCCCAGGCCGAGTTTCATGAGCGACTTCGCTTCCGGCAATCCGGTGGTGGGAAAGCCGTGTTCCTGCTGGAAGCGCCGCATGGCGCCGCGCGTCGCATCGTCCCACTTGCCGTTGGGTTCCTGATCCAAATAGCCAGCGCGGGTGAGCGCTCCCTGGATTTCCGAAATGCGATCCGGCTGGAGTTTGAGCCGCGCCAGGCGGTAGCGGAACGGTTGCTTCCGCGCTCGGCGCGACTTCGCCGACGTCTTGCGGGTAGCGGTCTTCTTGCGGGATTTTACCGCAGGTTTCCTGGCGGTCGAGGATTTGGCGGCGGGTTTCTTCCCGGGCGGCGGACTCGCCGGAAGTTTCTTGTCGGCGCCGCGCGTAAGAGGCAACGCCACCGAGAAGAGAAAGACCCCCGCCACCAGGCAGGCAATCAAAGCTTTGCTTGTCAGCGCGCCGCGCGCGTTTCCTGGCACAGCCTCCTCACGGCAGCCGGTCGGCAAGATAAAGGGTCGTAAATGCGCGCTGCGTTCGCCGCGCGATAAACAAGAGCACGTCACTTCCTGACTTGAGTTGGCTCTGGATTCGCGAGAACTCTTCCGCGGACTTGATCGCCTTGTGATTGATCGCCAGAATCACGTCCCCGCGCTGCAGGCCCAGGTCCTGGGCAAAGCTGCCGGCCTTCACCTCGCTGATCAGAACCCCTTGCGGAGTGTCAAGGTGCAGTTGGTTGGCAAGCTCGTCCGACTGCTCGCGGGTCAAGTTGCGAACCGAGATCCCGAAGGCGCCGCCCGGCTGCTCGCCCGAATCTTCGTCTCCGCCTTCCTCGCCGGTATCGCCGGTCATGCGGCTGATAACCTTACTGCGGTCGCCCACCTCGATGTCCAACGACACGGGTTTCTTGTCGCGAATAAGCTCGACCTTGAGTTTCCTGCCCACCTCGGTATCGGAAACGATCCCCACCAACTCGTCGCCGGTATGGATCGGTTTCCCGTTGACGGTGGTAATAACGTCCCCTCGCTTGACGCCGGCCTGATCGGCGGGCCCCCCCGGCTCGACCGTCTGGACGACGACGCCGTGGTCAGCGCCGAACATCCGCAGCATGACCGGGTTGTTCTCATTGCGGAAGGTCACGCCGATGGCGCCGCGGCGCACGCTGCCGGAGGTGATGATTGAGTTGTACACCTTGCGGGCCGTGTTGGACGGGATGGCGAAGCCCACGCCGTCGTAAGTGCCCCGGTTCGTGGCGATGGCAGTGTTGACGCCCACCACCTGTCCGGCCATGTTGACCAGCGGCCCGCCGCTATTGCCGGGATTAATGGCCGCGTCGGTTTGCATGTAGCGCTTGAACTGGCCCTCCGGTCCGCCCTCGATGTCCCGCCCCTTGGCGCTAATGATGCCGGCGGTGACCGTTGAGTCGAGCCCGAACGGGCTCCCGATGGCGAGAACCCAATCGCCCACACGCATGGAGTCCGAGTCTCCGAACTGCGCGTAGGGCAACGCCTTGCCCGCGTCGATCTTGATGACCGCGAGGTCGGTCTCCCGATCCTTGCCGATCACCTTCGCCATGTAGCCCCTGGAGCTGTCATCCTCGCCGTGGAGTTTGACGCGGATGCGATCGACCGGCTTATCTTCCCCGCCCCGCATGATGACGTGATAGTTGGTCAGAATGTAGCCGTTCTTGTCGAGGAGCACGCCGGAGCCGAGGCTGGACTGCGGAATCTCCGCGCCGCCCGGCCCCTCCGGGCCAAACTGGAAGAAGCGGTCGAAGAAATCTCCGAAGGGCGAATCGTCCGGGGAGTGGAACCTTCGCCGGCTGACCTTGACGGTCGATTCCGTATTGATATTGACGACCGCCGGCTCGATGTCGTCGGCAATCTTCGAGAAGGAATTCGAAAGCTCGGCTGGCGACGGAACCGCCAGCGGCACCGCATCCGGGGCGACGGGCGAGACTTTCGCCGCCCGCACACCGTTCGAAATCAACGTTCCAACCAGGATCCCCACCCCTAACGTCACCGCGACAACCACCGCGGGCAAAACCCGCCTTCCGTTCATGCTCATTCTCTGTTCACCCCAAAAGGTCTGTCGCCGGCGTGCCGCCAGCGGCGCCAAATCTCATTATACACTTCTTAGACGCGAACGCGGGGCCGCAAGTTAGCTGTCGCCTCGCTCCCCCGCGTCCGAGTCACGCCTTTTACGATGCGACCTCTTTTTGCGTTTCCGCAATTTCCTGCTTGGCTTGTTTCTTGGCGCGCTTCGCCTCCGCCTTGGCCTTCACGTCCGGTCGCAGGTCGTGGATGGCCTTCCCGAGGTTCATGGCATCGGGCCCCGTCATTTTGGCTTTCAATTGGTCAAACGGAATATTGAGGTTCTGCGAAACATGAACCGCCGCCACGAACTCGCCGAGGTTCTTGAATCCCGCGGAGGCCTGTTGCAGATCCGTTCCGGCAGGCAAGAGCGTTTGAAGCTTGGAAGAGAGTTTCGTGTTCTGCGTCAACAACTCGCCGGGTGATTTCTGCCCGGTTGACATATCGCCGTTTCGGCCGTGGTCCATTCCGGACATTCTCCGGTCGCCGCTCATTCCGGTGTTGTCCGGGCGGCCCATTGCCCCTCGATCCGCGCTGGCGCCGGCACCCATACCACCCGACCCGGGCCCACCGCCTGCGCCGCCGGGGCGACCTCCACCCCCGCCTCGCTGGGCAAAGAGTGGAATGCTCCCCATCAGCAGGACTCCCAAACTTGTGGTGAGAAGAATCGTGCGCTTCATCGGCCTGTCCTCCAAAAATGAAGATTCTTTGGGCGAAGTCGGTTCCGCCCGTCGTTTTGGGCAGAAACGGGGGCGGATCCTGAATGTGCGTCAACTTCCGACCAAAACAATTCAGCCCTGTTTACGCACCCCAAACAACATACCCACTTGGATGGAACCAAGTCACGGGCTAGTTGCTCGCCATATAAGATGTGTGTTATGAATGACTTGCAGCCATGAACTCCTTCGGCTAAATCTGCTGCGGATCAAATCGGCAGGGTCGGCAGTTTTCCCGCATTTTAAGCGTTTGGGCGCGCTGCACTGCGTATCGGGAATTCGGCCCGGCTTCTAGCCCTCGACGGGCGAGGGGGGAGTGCCACTCCAGACCTCGGAGACGACCATGCCGGCGAGGATCAATGCGCCACCAAGAAACGCTTTGCCGCCAAACTGCTCGCCCAGGACGATTCGAGAAGTAATGGCGGCGAAGACCGGCTCGAGTGCGAAAATGAGGGCGGTGTGCGCGGGCGGGGTAAATTGCTGCGCCCAGTTTTGAACAGAAAACGCAAAGGCGGTGGGGAGAACCGCCGTCAGAACGAGCGCCGCAGCCAGCCCCGCCGTTAATTGAAATCTGACCTCAGAGATGAACGGGAGGGTAAGAATGGCCAGGACGCCGACGGTCAGAATCTGCACGGGCACCAGATGGCGAAAGGAAAAGCGTTTCGTATAGACGCCGACCAGCACGATGTGTACGGCAAACGCCAGGGCAGCGAAGAGGGTAAAAATATCTCCGCGATTGACCGCTGCCAGTCCCGAGGGGAGCACCAGAAAGTAGATTCCCGCCAATCCGCAGAGCGCGCCGACGACGGTGGCCCAGCGCAGCCGGAAGCCATGGAACACCTGGATCATCGGCACCATGATGACCGACGAGGCGGTAATGAAGGCGGATTTGGAGGGGGTCGTATAGACCAGTCCCGTGGTTTGAAGCAGGTAACCTGCGAAGAGGAAGAAGCCGAGGAAGAAGCCCGGGGTCACGGTCCGGCGCTCGACCAAGCCTCGGCTGACCGCCGCAAAGAGCAGGACTCCCGCCAGAGTGAAGCGCACGGCGATAAAAGGCAGCGGAGCGGCATCCTGCAGAGCTTCCTTCACAACCACGAAGGTCGAACCCCAGATCATCGCGGTGAGGACCAGCAGGGCTTCGGCTTTGGCGCGATTGCTCAAGTGGACAGTTCCCCGCAGCGCTGGCTGCCTAAGACCGGCATCTTCGATTACCAGCGCAGGTGTCGGGTCTTTTGACCTACTGGAATTGCTGACCTCGCGACTCTATTGTTCAGGCAAGCCGTTCGATTTGTCAATTTTGAACTGCGTAATCCGACTACGGGTTGGGCTAAGGACTGAGAACTCTGGCGCCGAGGCGCTCCCAAACGGCACAGGTTTATCGAAGAGCAGACGTTTGGCTAGGCAAATTCGTAGACTGGAATTTCAATCATGCGATCCGGAGTCCGCGTTTCCGTAACCGTCTTCTGGAGGCGCTCTACCACTTCAGGGCTTAGTGTCGTTTCACCGCACCTGTCACAGACACTCGCGGGGACGTTGTCAACGACGACTAGTCTGTCGCGAATCGAGAGGCTATAGCGAATCAACTTATCGCGCCGCACGCCCTTTCCGCAGACCTCACAATTCATGATTGCCTCCGCACCCTCAAGCCAACCCACTCCGCAGGGTCCGGCTCATAGGCCGTTATGATTTTAACTCTTTCCCTTGTGGCATGTGTACATTGAATATGGAGGGACCGCCCGAGAGTGGTCCGGCCGAAAATCAGGCAACTTGGGCCATACTTATCTGTTGGGTAGTCTTCGATGACCTCGCCTGAAGCTATTGCTTCCTCAATTTCTCTCCTGGAAATATTCTTCAGGATGCATTGGTCGACAGCATGCAACGCATACTCGTATTGGAGGGCACGGAATTTCTCCCGGATCTTTTCAATCATGGTTTGAGTGTCGAGCTCGTTCAGGCCGAAACAAGCGCCATCAGTTCATCATCATTCAGTAGTCGGTCAGACTGCTTGGCGCGGCTGAAAATTCGCTCGACCAGTTCGTCCGTGGGTTCTATTCCACGTCGCTCCAGCCAGAAGATCACATTCCATTTGCCGCTCATGGGGCCGATTTCGATTTTCTGTTCGATTCCGAACCAGTGGGAGGGGACTCCGGAATAGACCTGGTTCGCCAGTTCGATATCGCCCTTTCTGAAAGCCTTAATCACCGCCGCGGCGTGCACGCCGGTAGCGGTGCGGAATGCATCCGAGCCCACAACGGGGTAGTTGGGCGGGATGGGGACGCCGACAGCTTCCGAGACCGTCGTGCAATATGTTTGCAACTTGCGCAGGTCGCGGTCGATCGCCCCCGTCAATCTCAAGTTGACCAGCAACTGGTCCATCGGCGTGTTGCCGACGCGTTCGCCAACGCCCAATGCGGTTGCATGAACCTGGTCGGCCCCGGCTTCGAAGGCCGCGAGTGAGTTGGCGACAGCGAGGCCGCGATCCGAATGGCCGTGCCAGTCAACACGGATGTTCTCGCCCGTCGGCTTCACCACCTCGTCGAGGACGAAGCGCAGCAAGGAGCCCACGCCACGCGGCGTGACGTGTCCCACCGTGTCGCAAACGACGACCGCCCGCGCGCCACATTCGATGGCCGTTGTATAGAGCTTCTTGATGACCTCGGGGCGGGCGCGCGAGGTATCTTCGGTGACATACATGACCGGCAAATTCAGGCGGCGCGCGAATTCGACGGCTTGCTCGGTCGTTCGCAGGAGGAAGTCGAGCGTCCAGTCCTCGGCGTATTGGCGAATGGGACTGGAACCAATGAAAGCCGCGACTTCGATCTCGACGCCTGTCTCTTGCACAATTTCCGCGATTGGCCGGATGTCAGACTCCGTGGTGCGAGCCGCACAATTGGGCCGGATGCGCAGCCTGGTGTCAGCGATTTCTTTGGCCAACCGAAGGACGTCGGCCTGGACACGCGGACCCGCCCCAGGCAGACCGAGGTCAACCGAGTCGATGCCGAGGTCCTCCATCAAATGGAGGATTTCGACCTTCTTCTCGATAGAAGGGTCCAGAACCGAGGGAGATTGCAGGCCGTCGCGAAGCGTCTCGTCGTCGAGCATCGGACGGCCACGCGTTGGAAGTTGGCGGCCTTCCTGGCTATTCCAGTCAAAGATGAGGTCGCTGGTGAGGGCCATGGAGCGCTCGCGGATGGGCTGGCGGCCGCGGCCGGGACGGTATCGGGCCGCTATGACCCGCGAAGGACGGTGTCACCCAGGATGTTGACCGTGCGCTTTTCAAACTTCAAACCGGCGCTCGAGTCATCACCTGCGGCGGGGCGGTAAAGCGTGTGGCAGCGCTCGCAGCGATAGATGTCGGCGTTCTTCCCAAACGCCCGAACGACTTCTTCCGAGGGAGTGCTCCAGCGCTTGAGATGGCCCACGCAGAGCTTTCCCTTTTCGTCTTTCTCGTCGCAGGCCCGCTGGCCGGGTTTCTTCTCTTTGATCTTCAAGGTATCAGTGCTCAACGCTTGGCCTCGTCACTTGGTGCTCGCTGGTTGTTCGTTGTGTGCTCTTGGTCGTCAGCCGCCCGGCATCCCATCACCCGTTTTGGCCGCTGCACCTTCATTCTACTCAAAGTCCCGCGAGAAGTCCAAAACCGCGGTGATCCGCACCGCAACGGGAATCCCGGGTCTGACTCAATACTCGACCTTGACAAGACACAATCCCTGCGCGGGGGCTGTGGGTCCTGCCAGCGTTCGGTCGCGCGCCGAAAGAATGCGCGGGATCTCGCCCGCCGCAAGCCTTCCCTGCCCCACTTCCAACAGCGTTCCAACGATGTTTCGAACCATGTGATGCAGAAACCCGCTGCCTTTGACTTCGTAGATCAGAATGGAAGTGCGCGCCCGGATCACTAGGCGCGATACATGGATTGCTCTCACCGCCTCCCGTTGGGGAGATTCTGAATTCCGAATTCTGGATTCCGGATTCCCCCCCTCGTCTTCCGGCTTCTGGCTTCTGACTTCTTCCCCGGCCGCCGCGAACGAAGTGAAATCGTGCTCGCCTTCCAGCAACCGTGCGGCCTCGGCCATTCGCCGTGAGTCCAGCGGAAACGGGTAGTGATAAACAAACCTCCAGAGGAATGGGGAGCAAATCGGCGTCTGAAGAATCCGGTATCGGTAAGTTTTTGACCGAGCGTCATAGCGGGCATGAAAATCGCCGTCAACTTCGCGAGCCTTTTTGACTCGAATGGCGGCAGGCAGGATGTTGTTGAGGGCCTTGACGAGGTTCTCGCACGGGATAGGGCATTCGGTCTTGAAATTGGCCACCTGGTTCAGCGCGTGCACGCCGGCGTCGGTTCGGCCGGAGGCGCAGAGGGAAGCTTGAGCGCCCGTCACCTTCTCGACCGCGGCCTCCATGCATGCCTGAACGGTTGGCAGCTCCGGCTGACGCTGCCAGCCGTGGAAGTCGGTGCCGTCGTAAGCAATGGTCAGGGTGATGTTTCGCAATTCCCACTCAGCGTCGAATAGAATCGAACGGAGTAAACACTCTGGCCCCGGGGATGTCAAGCCGCTCAGCCGGCGCGCCTCAGCCGCGTGTCCGCTTCCGGTCACTCGAAATCCCAAAACCGGACACTCCCCATGAAATATCAGACTCATTTGTGGGTGGTACTGTTTAAGTATGATGGAGTTAGCAAGCGTGGCCAATGGCAGTTCAACTGCCACGGACAAGCGGGAGACTTGTGCATGGATGTCAGTGAACCGAGGTGACCCGTGGGAACATTCCTCCAGGACGTTCGCTTCGGCCTGCGCATGCTGGCCAAGAACCCCGGCTTCACCGCCGTGGCGGTGCTGACGCTGGCGCTGGGAATTGGTGCCACGACCGCCATCTTTACGATCGTGCATGGAGTCCTGCTGCGGCCACTCGATTATCCAAAACCCGATCGGCTGATGTATCTGACCGCGGAGTATCCCGCCATTGGGGGCACCCGAAATGCGCTCTCTGCGCCAGAGTACGCGGAGTTCCGCCGGATGAACCAGTCGTTCTCGGAGGTTGGCGCATATTCAACCGGCGGCGCGGCGTACACAACCGGCGAGGTCAACCTCACGGCCGGGGATCGACCACTGCGGGTGCGCTCGATCTCTGTCGATTCACATTTGCTCAAAACGCTCAGTATTCAACCGGAGCTGGGACGGTTTTTCAGCGACGAAGAAACCGCCCATTGGACCGGGACGCTACCACCACCGATCGCGATTCTCTCGCACGAATTGTGGCGAACAGCGTTTGGAGGGCAACCGCTCCTTGGACAAAAAGTGGCAATCGAGGGTCGCCCCCATGAAATCGTCGGCATTATGCCGCCCGGGGCCGACGTCATGGACAACCACACGCAGGTTTGGTTGCCCCTCTGGCTCCACCCGAATGCGGCCCAGCAGCGCGGGGTCCACGTTCTCTACGTTATTGCGCGACGGAAAGACGGCATCACGGCCGAGGCGGCACAAACGGAGCTGGCTCTATTCCTCGAAAACTGGGGCGAGCGTGTCGGCACGAAGGACCATTTCCCCACCAACCGTCCCCTGCGCGCAACAGACCATACGCTCCAATTGCGGGCGTTACAGGACGCGATCGTTGGAAATGCCAGGCGCCCGATCTGGGTTCTGCAGGCCGCCGTGGGAATCGTGCTGCTCATCGTCTGCGCCAATCTTGCGAACCTGGTAATGGCTCGCGCCGGTTCACGCCGACGTGAGTTTGCGCTGCGCACCGCTCTCGGCGCCAGCCGCGGCCGGCTGCTCCGGCAGTCGATTACCGAAGGTGCGGTGATGTCCGTAGCCGGTGGCATTCTGGGTCTGTGGCTAGCCAGCGCTGGCGTGCGGGCGCTGATCCGCGCTTACCCGACGAGCATCCCGAGGATGAGTGACCTTACGATGGATTCGCCCGTACTGCTGGTTGCGCTCGGTCTCTCGGCTGGGACTGCCCTGCTTTTTGGATTCGTGTCGCTGGGGCGCCGGAGAACGAGTGGCATGGTGACCGCACTCAAGGAGGGCGCAAGGGGTGCCAGCGGCTCCGGGCGTCATGTCGCCCGTCGTGGACTTGTGATCGCCCAAGTCGCTTTCGCGGTGATGCTGGTTATCGGAGCGGGTTTGCTGATTCAGACAGTTTATAACCTCACGAAGATCGATGCAGGATTTGACCGGTCGCGGCTGGTGACGTTCTCCATGACGTTGCCCATGGCGAACTCAGATCCCGACACACGCGCGCAGGCCTTTCAACGCGTCCTCGACAGGCTTCGCTCCGTACCCGGCGTGCTGGGAACGGCTGCCATGTCGGGTCTGCCGCCGAATCGAACTCCAGATGCGAT
>JBHGBD010000054.1:0-13639 GCA_041946825.1 Terriglobia bacterium
AGCTTCAAGCGGCCCTTTTCCCTGACCGCCACCACGTGCTTCCAACCCGACCCGAGGTCGTCGTCGTAGGAGACGTTCTTTCCCGCTTCCATCGAATGCACCCGGCCCGCCTCCGGGGGAACTTCGGGATCGTACCGGCCGAAACATGTCGATGTCCCCATAAAGAGCTTCCCCTGGAACTGCGTCATGCCCGGCACGCGAAACCAAGTGTGAACGTCGGAAGCGGACCAATTATGCCTTTGGACCATGCTCCTGAGCCGCGTCCATCCCGAGTCGCGCTCGTAATGGTAGTCTTCCGCCAGAGCCCAGTTGGAATCGCGGTCATAGCGGTAGACCTCGGCTTTGGGCAGGACACCCGCGTAAAGTTTCCCGTTGTACACGTTGAGGTCGTTCACTTCGTTAATCTGGTATTGGTCCGTGGCGATTCCCAGTTGTCCGCACACTGTCCAGCGGCTATCGCCTTCGTACCGCAGGATCTTTCCCTGCGGCCAGGTTCCTGCGTAAAGACGCCCCTCGAAAACCTGCAGCTTGTGGACCTGGGTTACCCCCTGCGGCTTGTTACCAATGCACACCCATTTCGTGCCACCCTCGTAGCGATACATGGCGGGATGTGTGGAACCGTACAGTTGGCCTCCAAGAACCGTGGCGCTCTGAAACAGGATTTCACTGGCCGGGGCGAGTTGACCCGCGAACTCCCATTTTCGGCCGCCTGCGTAACGAAAAACCTTCACCCCGTCGTCGCCCGCGTACAGGTCGCCCTTGAAGGAGGCAAGCGCCATGGTGCGATACCCGTTTCCAAACTGACCACAGTCCTCCCAACGCGTTCCCCCGGCGTAACGGTACACGTGGTTGGGCGCACCGACTCCGGCATGTGCCCGATCCCAGTCCCACACACCCGTCCCAGCGTAGAGTTCGCCCTTGTGCACGATCATGGTGAAAACTGTCACCGCGAGGGGATGGGTTCCGAGCCTGCCACAATCAACCCAGTCCGTGCCGCCGGCGTATCGGAAGACATGACACGCGTCCTCAGGGCGCGCGGCATCGGCAAGGCCCACGTAGAGTTCACCTTTGTATGCGACCAGCGTGCTGACGAGGGGATTCGTCTTCCACGGTCGGCCACAGTCTATCCAGGAGCCGTTGATGGCATTGTCGATGCCAAAGTGAAGGTTCTTGGCATCGCCTTGGGAGCCGTAACTCGGTGAACTGGAAGTCACGCTCAGATTGATTCCCTTCCGGCGATCGGAATCGTACTTGGTCAGCAAATCCCCATGCGCGGATTCCAGGTTTTCCGGGAGATTGGCCCACATGGCAATCGAGAACTCGCGCGTCCCGAGATTGAATTCCTCGTGATCCTCCACCTTCATGAAGCCATCTACCCCGTTGAACTGAGCCGCTCCCTGCGAACGCCCGCCGCGACCCTCGACGAACTTGATGCCGTGGTTCTCGCCGTGGTGTACTCCGACGGCGTCCTGACAGTCGCCGTCCATCTTCCAATGGGCGAGGAGCCTTGGCCACCCTTTGGCCTCGACCTTTTGAAGCAACGCATTTGGGCCCGGACGGGGTGGGGCTTCAGCAGCCGCCATGCTCCGAGCGAAAGGATCCAGGGAGACTGCCGATACCCCGGCGCCGGCGGCCTGCAGGGCCATCTGCAATGCTTTTCGACGATTCGTTTTCATTCCTTGCCTCCAAGCTGTCACAAGCGGATGGCGGAAGCCCTCCACTATGGCTCAAGTGCCAGGACAATCCCCGCTGGATCACAATGCAGGGGCGGGGGGTAAAGCTCCCGAAGGATGCCCGCGACCCAACCTTCAAGGGGCGACCCTCGACCTGCTAGTAGCTCAGCTTCAATCCAAATTGGAGAACGCGCTCCCCTTTGCCGTAAAAGATCTGGCCCGCGTTCGGGCTTCCGATCGTGGCATCAGGGTACCCGGGATTCAGGTGATTTAGCAGGCTGTAGGCCTCGGCACGAAACTGCAGGCCAAAGCGATCCCCCATCGCGAAATTCTTCAGCAGTGCGAGGTCCCAACTAATGGACCCCGGCGCGTTCAGGATGTTCCGGCCGGAGTTCCCGAATCGAGGTTGGCCGCTTGCCAACGCCTCTTGCAGGGCCTCGTTCGTGAAGCAGGAGGGTTCAAACCACTGCTCGAGGGTTTTCGGTCCATCGCCGTGGCAAAGCCGGTCCGGGCGCGGCGTCGAGGAGCCCGTGTTGGAGTAATCCTGGTCCGGGAAGATCGTCATGGGGAACCCAGACTGAAAGGTCGTAATTCCTGAGACTTGCCAACCCCCTACAACCTGGTTCTGCCAGCCAGGACGATTCAGGAATCGCTTGTCCGCGCCCACTGGCAAGTCCCAAACGTAGCTGGCGACAAAGCGATGCCGGGCATCCATGTAAGATCGAGCGCGATCGATGGCCCGGTTGTTATCATCCTGGGGGTTGAAGTTTCCACCGTTCCCGCCCCCAAACCCTTCGTTTCCCTCTCCGTCGTTGATCGCCTTTGCCCACGTGTAACTGATGAGCATATTCAGGCCGCTCGTCCACCTTTTTGTCAGCCGCGTCTGGAGGGAATGGTAATTGGAGTTCGCGTCGGTGGTCGTAAACAACATTACATTAAAGTCCGGGTACGGCCGGCGAGGCTGCAAGTCTCCCAATCCCGGCCGGGGTTGGTTGGCGAGGTCGTGCAGATTCCCCTGGTGAGTGCCCTTATTCCCCACGTAGTTGAGCTCAAGGGCCCAGTCACGTGCAAACTGCGACGAGATCCCAAAGCTCCACTGCTGAAGGTACGGGTTGTCGTAACGCGGTGAAGCGTACAGGGCGAGAAACTGGTCCTGGACCGGAGCAATCGAAGCCCCGCCGAACATGGTTTCGAACGTCGTGGGAACGCCACCGACGGTTGGGGGTGGCGCCCCAAAAGCGGGCGTATAGAGCGACGTTGGCGCGCTGAGGGGGCTATTGTGTGTGAAATAGAGATTTTCCGTGGGGAGAAAGTCATAGAAAATCCCGTAGCCGGTCCGAATGATCAGCTTGTCCGAGTGAGTTGGCCGGAAGGATAAGCCTAACCTCGGCGCCCAGCCTTTTCGATTCGGAAAGATCAGTGTTCTTTGCGTCCGCCCGGTGAAACCCAACTGTCCACGCTGACTGGAGCTTGCAACTAGGCACCGGCCATCGGAAGAGTAAAGGAATGACCAGGCGGGATCTGTACACAGAGCGTCGTTGGCCGAATCGTTCAATGCAGTAACCAGGATCGCGTTGCCCGGCCCCGAAAACGGCATTGCGGTCGAAACGAATGACAGAAGGTTGCCATTCTTCTCCTCCGGCTGACGCCGATACTCGTACCGGACACCCACATTCACCGTAAGGTCGGGACTGATTTTGAAATCGTCCTGTGCGTAAAAATTCCAGAACCCTCCACCGATGAAATAATTGGGCTGGAAACGTGCGCTGTGGTCCCCGGAACTTGGATAGCCAGCAAGGAAATCCGCGAAACCTGAAACAAGGGCCACGTCCGGGATCTCGCTGGCAAGCGAAGAGTACCGTCCGTCGGATGCGATGTTGCCATAGACCGAGCGAGGCACAGTCATCCGCAACACCTGCCAGAGCTGGATGTCCGCGCCCACCACAACGGTGTGTTTGCCGTGCACCCAGGTCAGGTTGTCCTGGTATTTCTCCACCATGTCGGGGTAGACCGAGGGGCGATATGGGCTGTCGCCCACGCTTGAGAAGTTGCTGATTCCAAACAGCGGAAAGCCCTCAAACTCGGGACCGTATGCCGAGAGGCCATCGATACCAAAGCTCGCCATGAACCCCTCGGAGCGGGGGCACTCCCCGCACAGCACACTGGAGGATTCCCGTTGGAACCCAAAACGTGCCTCGTTCAGCAGGCTTGGGCCGAAGTTCCTGATCCACGAAAGCGCCACGTTATGTCCCCGAAATACATATTTCTCCCGGAAACTCGGAAGGGATGTGAACCCTCCGACAGGAGAACGGGTATTAGAGTTCCCTAGAAAGTACCTTCCCGAAATACGATCGTTCGTCCCGATAACATGGTCAATGCGCGCATCCAGGAGGTCATCGTTCCGGGTTCGCGGGTCGGTATTGATGAAATTGTTGAAACCGTCGCGATTCGGCTCAGGGAAGGCTCCCGAGTCGAGGACCTTTTGCGCAACAGGATTGATATTCGTGATGATGTTGCCGGCATAGGGCGTCCCGACAAGAATCGTCTGACCCGCATTGGCGCTGCCGGCGGGGCATGTAAAGTAATCCAACGTTCCCGGGTCAAAAAGCTGGCCACTATCGAAATCGAGATTGGCGGGACCTCCGGTTCCGCAGAGATTGAGAGTGTTTCCCGTAAGGGCGCTGCTGAGATCCCCAGATTTCATCGCCGCCGTAGGCACCGTCCCAAGAGCGGATGCTCCCTTGATGTCCCGGAGACCTTCGTAATTGACGAACCAGAAGGTCTTCTGCTTGATGATGGGGCCACCGGCAGCAAACCCAAACTGATTCCGTTTGTATTTGGCCACATCCGCCTCGAAGAAATTGCGCGCATCAAGCACGTCGTTTCGAAGGAACTCGTAGACGACTCCGTGGAATTCATTGGTCCCCGACTTCGTAACAAGATTAATGGTGGAACCCGCCTGTCTGCCGAACGCCGCCGAATAGATGTTGGTCTGGATCTTGAATTCCTCAATGGCATCGGGCGGAGGCTGCACAGAAAAACCGCCCCTCCCCAGATTCCACGACTCCATCCCATCGATGAGATAGCTATTGCTGCTTGTCCGGGTCCCGTTCGCCGCGTACGTGGTCTCGCTGAAGGGGGATCCAAAAACTCCGTCAGAACTTCCCCCATTCTCGGGCATCGTGCCTGGCACGAGCAGGGCCAGGGAACCGTAGCGGCGGAGGTTAAGCGGTAATTGCACCGTTTGTTGCGCTTCGATCACCGTGCCGATGCTGGCGGTCGTCGATTCAACGAGAGGCGCCGCTCCGACAACCTCCACGGTTGTCGTGACCGCCCCGATCTCCATGCGGACGTCAATCCTGGCCTGCTGATCCACGAGCAGGTCGATTCCAGTGATGACCGTCGACTTGAAGCCCTGCTTTTCAGCCGACAGTTTGTAGCTGCCGGGCGAGACCACCGGGAAGTTGTAATCCCCGGCATCGTCGGAGGTGGTCTTAATGACCAAACCCGTGGCCACATTCGTCAGGATCAGGTCGGCGCTCGGAACCGCGGCGTTCGAAGAGTCTGTCACCGTCCCCACGAGCCTTGCGTTGACGACCTGTGCGCGCGAAGGCGGCACAAGGGCGATTGTGGTCCAAATTACGGAAGCCATCAGAGACCTCATGAAGATTCGACTATTCCTACGGTCGATGTGCACGGGGCACCTCCCAAAGCAATCGGCGTTACGACTGAACGATGCTGCCTTATAACTTCGGCCCGATTGGTTGTCAAGACTTATTTTTACTTTTACATAGAAGTCGGGGCTATTTTGAACTTATATCGCTTAGATACTTGTAATTTATAAATTTTATGGTTTAATCAGCCTGCCCGACAGGCTACCCGAGCGAAGGTGGAATCGGGAGACGGCAGGATGAACGAACTCGCTCTGGATAAAGACCCTCATGGATCGGATTATCAATCACGGATTAAAGTCAACGGCCGTGGGGCTCATTGCACTCAGAACAGGTAGAGTAAGTCGGTTCTGGATTCTGACAACTTCTCTTTTTGCGTAACGGGCCTTGTGAGGGCCTACCACCCATGAAACACGTAACCAAGAAGAACCAACTCGACAAGCTCACCATTGAATCGCTGGTATGGCGGCATGGCGCCCTTTCCCGGTCGGAACTCCATGAACTGACTGACCTACAGCACAGTGATATCTCCAAGCTTGCGCGCCAGCTCATCAACGAGGGCAGGCTCGTTCCGTCGGGGCGTGGCGACAACCCCATGGGTCGGAAACGTACTCTCCTGCGTTTGAATGACGAGCACAGCTTTGTCGTCGGAGTTGGGTTCGACGATCGTGAGGTGCATGCCGCGACGATGGACTTGCACCTGAACATTCGGGCCACGGCGGACGAACCAACCTCCTTGGAAGGGGGGGCTGAGAAGCTGGCCTCTCAGCTTCTGCGCTGCACCAAGAAGGTAATTCGGCAATCAGGTGTAAACCCAAAAGCCTTAATCGGAATTGGGGTCGCAGGCTCGGGTCTCGTCAGCAGCCCCAAGGGCATATTCGTCATGTCGTCGACAATCGAATTCCTCAAGCAAGTTCCATTAAGAGGGACCTTCGAAAACGAACTGGGGGTGCCCACGATCGTGGAAGACCTCACTCGCGCCAAGACCGTCGCGGAAAGGACGCTAGGGGCGGGGGAGATGGCCGACCATATGATCTACATCGATTACGGTCCCACGGGAATCGGCGCCGGAATCATCATTGACGGTAAACTCTTCTACGGTTCGGAGTCTGCCGCGGGGGAGTTCGGGCACACCCACATGGTCGAGGATGGCCCGGCGTGCAAATGCGGAAGCTTCGGTTGTCTGGAAGCCATCGCGGGCGCGGCGGCATTGGGCTCAAGGATTCGAAAGGCGCTCGCCGAGGGGAGCACTTCCGAGGCGCTGGTGCTCGCGGGGGGTGATCCTCTCAAAGTGACCGGCTGGACGGTGCTGGAAGCTGCCGGCCGGGGAGACAAGTCGTGCTCATTGATTGTGGAGGAAGCCGGAAGGACTCTCGGCCTCGGGCTGGCCAATCTCGTAAACCTCTTCAACCCTTCTGTGTTGGTTTTGGACAGGCGCTTGTCGGTCGCAGGCGAAGGCTTTCTAGAGCAGATTGTGAGGATCGTGAGAAGGCAAGCCCTTCCTCATTCGTCCAAGAACCTGAGTATCCGTTTCGGGAAGCTGGGGAGTGAGGCAAATGTCCTTGGCGTGGGTTCGATCCTCCTTCACAAACACTTTGAAATCCCAGCGCTCAAGCCGCCAAAATTCATGATTGAGCCGGTGTTGGCGACCTCGCGAGGAACTCTGGCGGAGCACAACTGATCTACGGCGCCGGAGGCTCAAGGGTAGGACACGAGCCACTCCACGAGGGTACTGAAGGTCCCGAGAGTCAGACGTCGCACGCCGGTTAGAATGTGACTCCATCGATTGTCAATTTCGAGTATCCATCAGCGTGATCCTTTTTCACGCAATTCAGCCTTTGCGAGGTTCACCATGAGTCTCCGACTGACCCGTCCGGCAGTCTTCCTGTTAGGAATGCTCCTTCCGTTGGCGCTTTTGGCGGCAGACCGCGATGAGGTCATCATCGAGCGCAGCGTGTCCGCCAAAATGCGTGACGGCGCAGCACTGCGCGCGGATGTCTATCGCCCCAAAGCCGAAGGCCGGTATCCCGTGATTCTCCAGCGCACTCCTTACGACAAGCACGGAGTCGAGGATTCCGCCCTCCGAATGGCCGCCAGCGGCTACGTTGTCATCATTCAAGACGTTCGCGGACGATACGCGTCCGACGGCGAGTGGCATCCGTTCGTTCGTGAGACACAGGACGGGTACGACACCGTCGAGTGGGCCGCCAGTTTGCCCTACTCGAACGGCAAAGTGGGAATGTTCGGCGGCTCCTATGTCGGCGCCACCCAGATGCACGCCGCCATCGCGGCGCCTCCTCACCTTGCGGGGACGATGTCGGATGTCACCACGTCCGACTATCACAAAGGATGGATCTATCAGGGCGGGGCGCTCATGCAGTGGATTGACCAGAGCTGGACCAGCATATTGGCACAAGACACGCTGAACCGGCGAGTCCGGCAGAATGCGAAAGTCATCCTCTATTGGTACTGGAAGCTCCCCCTCGCCAGTTATCCGGTGCTCCGCGCCAACGACGCGGACCTTGCGCCCTACTATCAGGAATGGCTCGCTCATCCCAACTACGACGAGTACTGGAAGGGACTTTCGTTCGAAGAACAATACGACCGGATTCTGGTGCCCGGGTACCATTTTGGGGGCTGGTACGACGTCTTTCTGGACGGGACGCTCAGCAACTACATGGGGATTAAGGCTCGTGGGGGAAGCACTTTGGCACGTACGAAGCAACGCCTGATCATTGGGCCCTGGTATCACGGACCTTACGACGGGAGAACCGGTGAAGTGGATTTCGGCCCCTCATCCCGGAGCGCGAACGGAGACGCGTTTGACCTCGACGGATTGATCCTTGCTTGGTATGACCTTATTTTGAAGGGTCAATCGAACAGCCTCGAGCGTGAAAAGCCTGTGAAGATCTTCGTGATGGGTGAGAACGTCTGGCGCGAAGAGGACGACTGGCCCCTGGCGCGCGCCCAGGCTACTCGCTATTACCTCCATTCCGGCGGGAAGGCCAATTCCCTGCTCGGCGACGGGACGCTGAGCACCGCTGTGGCCGAAACGGAGCTCCACGACCGATTCGTGTACGACCCCGCTGACCCCGTCCCTACACGCGGCGGAGGCCTCTGTTGCGAAAACGAACTTCTGCTTCCTGGAGCTTTCGACCAAAGACCGGTCGAAGGCCGCGCAGACGTTCTGATCTATACTACGCCGGAGTTCCGACGTCCCTTTGAGGTAACAGGACCGGTTTCCCTGGAACTGTACGCCAGTTCCAGTGCCGTGGATACCGACTTCACCGCCAAAATCGTCGATGTCTGGCCGAACGGCTTTGCGCAAAACCTGACCGACTCGATCCTGCGCGTTCGCTATCGCAATTCCATGACAAAACCGGAATTCATGAATCCGGAAGAAATCTACAAGTTGACCATCGACCTCGTGGCGACCAGTAACCTCTTCAAGCCAGGGCACAAACTGCGCCTGGAAGTCTCCAGCTCGAACTTCCCGCGCTTTGACCGCAACCCCAACACCGGGGAATCCTCTGCGACTTCGTCGCGGGTGGTAAAGGCGACGAATACGATTTATCATGATCGCGCGCATCCGTCAGCGTTGGTGCTGCCCGTGGTGCCGCGGTAGCAATCTATCGAAGACGGAGTGGCTTGGGGAAGTTGATCAAGCGGTCTGCCAGATCATTCCTCCTTCACAATGAAGGAGCGGCAGTTGTCTCGCTTGGGGTGTTGGCCTCTCTTGTGATGTCCCCCTCGATTGGCCGCAGCCAGGCGCCGCCTCCCGTCATCCTCATTTCTGTTGACACCCTTCGCGCCGATCGCCTGAGCTCGTACGGGTACAAGCGCCTGCGGACACCGAACATCGATGCTCTGGCGCAAGGCGGGACGCTGTTTTCCCAGGTAAGCGCCCAGGTGCCGCTCACGATGCCCTCTCACGCGTCGCTGTTCACTTCCACGTATCCTTTTGTAAACGGAGTTCAAGACAACGGAGAGCAACTCGGAGGCAGTTTCGCGACCCTTGCTGCCATCCTGAAATCGCGCGGCTATCGCACGGGCGGGTTCGTCGGGAGTTTCATCCTCGATCGACGTTTCGGCCTTGACCGGGGATTCGATTTCTATGACAGCCCATTCGACCTGCACCGTCACGCCGGCACGGACCCGGGAGAAATCAAGCGGCCAGGGGAGGAGGTCGTTGCGGCGGCGCAAAAATGGCTCGATCAGAATGCCGGCGGCCCCTTCTTCCTCTTCCTTCATTTGTACGATCTGCACACTCCCTACAACCTTCCTCCGGCGTTGCGTGCACAATACGGAGCGGGCTATGAGGGCGAATTGGCTTATGTGGACGCCGTCTTGGGCAAATTCTGGAATGACCTGGCGAGGCGCGGCCTCACAAAAACGGCGCTCGTGGTTTTTGTGTCGGACCATGGGGAAGGCCTTGGAGACCATGGCGAGAGCACGCATGGCTACTTCATTTACGAGAGCACGATCCGCGTGCCCTTAATCATTCACTGGCCCCAGGGTGCGGCCCCGTTCCCGCCGCGTGTGAACGAGCCGGCAAAGCTGCTCGATGTCGCACCTACCATCCTGCAGTTCATCGGCGCCGCCCAACCCCGGCAATTCCAGGGACGCAGCCTGCTGGGCCTCTTGAAAACGAAGACCCCAACGCCGCGCGACGAGATCTACAGCGAGAGCCTTTACGCCCATCGGGGTTTCGGCACCAGCGCGCTGCGCAGCGTGCGCGTCGGGAATTACAAATACATCGAGGCGCCGCGTCCGGAACTCTACGATCTGGACCGCGATCCGCAGGAGGCGCACAACCTCTATTCGATCCGGCGAACCCTGGCACACGCCTACCGCGACCGGCTGCAGGCGCTTCGAACGCGCTATCTTCCCAAGCAGCCGCCCGGCCCGCGGGCCTTGACCCCCGAGGTCGTCGCGGCCCTCGCCTCACTCGGCTATGTGGCGATGAGTTCCCCGCAGACGCCGGGGAGCGATGCGGGCCCTGACCCCAAGGATCACATCGCCGACTTTGAGGAGTACGGCCGCGCGCTCGGATTGGCCTCGGCCGGAAAACTCGACGCGGCGAACGCCCGGCTGCGCGGACTGCTCGCCAGGAACCCGGAGCTGATTTCGGTCCGCATGAGTTTGGGCCTGAACCTCCAGCGCCTGGGGCAGCATCGGCAGGCAGTGGAGAGCTTCCGTCAAGCGGCCAAGGACGATCCATTGAATGTCCTTGCCCATTTCAATATGGGCGTAAGCATGTACGAGCTCGGCAACCGGGAGGGCGCCACCAAGGAACTGGAAGCGGCGCTCGCCCTGGCCCCCTATTACACGCGTGCGGACGAACTGCTGGGTAGGATCTGGCTCGATAAAAAGGATCGGGGACGGGCGCGGCGTCACTTTGAGCGCATCCTGACCGTCGCGCCTCAAGACTACGCGGGCCATCACAACCTCGGCGTCCTGGCCCTGATGGAAGGCCGCATGGAGGAGGGTGAGCGTCATCTTCGCGCCGCGCTTCAGGCCGACCCCGATTCCGCCGAGGCGCACAATTCTCTCGGCAGCCTCTTCCTCCAACGCGGGGACCTGCGGGAGGCGCGGGAGGAATTCCAAAGAGCCGTCGCGCTTCAGCCGGATTTTGTGTGGGGGCACTACAACCTGGGTCTCGTCTTTCGGCGCGAGCGGAACGACCAGGCCGCCGCACAAGCGTTTCGAAACGCTCTGACTGTCAACCCGGAATTTGCCCCGGCACGTCGAGCTTTAGAGCAACTGGCCAACACCGACAGGTGATCGAGAGCCCGGCAACCTGACAAATCCGCTTTGTCGCTCAGAGCGAAGCGTGTCCCTACTTTGCCTTTTGAGCAGGCAGGATCCCCATCCCCTGCGTCGGATCGCCTCGCGCTCCGCTTGCCCGCAACAGACTTTCTTCCTCTTCCCGTCTCTGTTCCTGAAGTTTCTGCGCCAGCTCATACTCCCGCTTCGCCTCGGGTTCCCGATTCAGCTTCCGGTAAACACGTCCGAGCTGGTAGTGGCCGTCGGCGCGCGAGGGATCGAGGCGCAATGCCCCCTCGAGGGCTTCCGCCGCCTCCTCATTCCTGTTCTGTTTCTCGAGCGCCTTGCCGAGGACGAGTTGCGCACGCACGTCCTGCCGCTGATCTGTCAGGAGGGTCTTCAGCAAGGCTAAAGCCTGCTCGGGTCGCTCATCCATCACATACGAATCGGCCAGGTAGAATCGCGCTTCGTGGAAATCGGGATCCAGCTTCAAGGCCGTTTCCAACTCCGGCACCGCCTCGTGGAAACGTCGCATCTTCCAATACATGAAGCCCAGCGAAAAACGGATGGTGGAATCGGCGGGGGCTTGATCTCGCGCTTGCTCGAATACCTCGACCGCCTTATTGTAGGCTCCCTGGCCATCGTAAGATTGACCGCGAAGAATCTTCACCCACGGCGAATCGGGAGCTAGTGACTCCAGGCGCGCAAACGACTGCCCGGCTTTCTCGTAGTCGTGAGCCTGTAGATAAGCTCGGCTGAGGAGATACTGCGTGCTCACGTCCCGCGGGTTGAGGTCCGCCGCCCGCTCCAGGTGAGGAATGGCCCGCTCAAACTGTTCTTCGCCGACCAACGACACGCCCAGAAGAATTCGCGCCTGGAAATTCGCGGGCTGGATACCGACCGCCCTCTCCAGCCACTGGGCGGCAGCTCGGAAGTCCGGCACCTTCAGGTAGGCGATGCCGAGATTCAAGAGAGTCCCGAATTCCCCGGGGCTGATTTGCAGCGCCCGTTGATAGTGGTTGATGCCTTCGGACAGTTTTCCCTGCCGAACTTCAACAGCTCCGAGGCGATTAAGGGCGGCAACGGAGTGCGGGTTAACATGGAGAATCTCTCGGTAGAGCCTCGCCGCATCGTCCCACTGGCCCCGCGCTTCGAGATCCTCTGCCCGTGCCGCGAGGGACGCCACGGATTCATCGTTGGAAGGTTCGTGAGCGGCAATGTGCGGAATTATAAACACCAAGGTCACAAACCCGGAAAGGAGCTTCCGCGAATGCGACGTATCCGGTGAGTGCTCTTTTTTCATGGTCGACGCACGGGACTCGATGCAACATCCAGACCCGAGTCGGGCTGCCAGTGGGGATTAATCTGAAGCTTAGGTTGGCGGACGTGGCCGCACCTCGACTGTGGGCAAGCGTGTGCTCGGTGAAGTTTTTCAGCGGCAATGAAACCGAAGGTTGTGCCTCCGCACCCAAGTGCTAATGGCCTCTTGCTTCAACTCTCCAGTATACCACTCGATCGATCTCCAAGCCCGGGCCGCGTCCGCCTCCTCCGAGGAACTGAATGGTCATAGTCATTTGAACTGCTGCCACAGCCGCCATGGCGGCTCTTTGGGCATCCAATGGCACCGTCATGGCCCCAGGGAATCACCCCCTGATTCCCGGCCTCGCCAAATGCTTACGCTCTCCCAGAGATCTCAACCTGCTAATCGGTTTCGTTCGCGTTGTTTTCTGCACATATTTTTGCGACGCGCCTTCTTGATCCTAATCTCAGGTTCGGCGTGGTGCCGGCCACGAATTTGCTGTGCTAGGGTCTGCAAGTCCTGATATCTCTCAAAGGGGCAAAATCAAGAGCGATTCTTCCGCCGGCCGAGGCTAAAGTGAAAGGCATCTGCTCTGTCGCCGGCGGGCTCCCCTAAGGATTTGTTCGATGATCGGGCGAGTACTGCCCATGAGTCACGGGGTCACCGTTTGAAGAAAGGGTACGGATCACCCGCCTATTTGAACTCACCGAGCATCCAAGGGAAGTCTTTCATTGGGTCGAGATTTCCAGCTTATGCCTTCATCCATTCGACCATCACCTTGGTTTCCGAAGTCTAGGCTTCCGTGCGACTCAGGCTTTTTGTAGCGGTCTCGAATACTACTGCGGACTTCTTACGCAGACGACTTTCTTGCAAGTTGCGGGCATACTCCTCGCGTCTCTGCCGTTGCTCCATTTCGCGCTTTGCTTGCCCCTGCCGTCCCTGCTCCCATCAAATTTGGTATACGCAATCTTGTTTGATACCCTTGCGAGCGGGGTTCAGGTCCGCCACAAATTGACACAGGCGGCCCTACATGCACTGGCGTTTGCCGTCAGTCCATTGCGGGGGCATAGTGTACGGCTTCAACAACTCTGAGACCGATTTAGGTTTTTACCAAGTTCCGGCTTGTTCCCTAGGCCATCCCGGGTGTAATTCAACGCCAGGTCCATATTGCACTCTTTTGTGGCCAGCTCAGCGAGCCGATTCGGGGGCTGTGTTTTCAGCGGAATGCT
>JBHGBD010000055.1:0-11186 GCA_041946825.1 Terriglobia bacterium
GCAGAAAGCCCTTAAAGGTTGACTTCGTTCACGCGGCAGCGCGTCGGCTTGCCTTGGGAAAACCCTCTGATGCAGCGGCCGCAGGAGATGCAGGCGGCTTCCGCCGTGCCGCGCCCCTCAAGCCAACGAGCAGGCAGATCCGGTTCGCGGAGCAAGGGGCGCGCGAAGCCGAAAAACTGCGGAGTCCCGACCCGGGCGATCTCCTCCAGGCGCTCGACCGACCGGTTGCCACCCGTGAGAATCACGGGAACCTTGAGCTTGAGCTGCTGAGCATACTTCAAGAAATATGACTGTTCTTCAGCGCGGATGTTTTCGCGAATGGGACTGTTGCCGCTGACCTCGACTGCCTGAATGCCGGCTTTCTCGATCTCTTGTGCGAGGGGCGGGAAACTGCGAATGTCAATTCCCCCCTCTACGAAGTCATCGCAGTTCATTTTGATCAGCATCGGGAAGTCAGGCCCCACGAGCGTCCGTGCCTGTTCGACGATCTCTCGGATGATTGTGACGCGCTTCCTCAAAGAACCTCCGTACCTGTCCGTGCGGGTGTTCGTGTAGGGCGATAGGAATGAGCTGAGTAAGTATCCATGGGCGGCGTGGAATTGAACGCCGTCAAACCCGGCCTCTCTGGCCCGGCGCGTCGCCTGCGCGAAGCTCGCGACGATCTGTCCCACCTCTTGTGTTGTCAGCGCATGCGTCCTGGTTTTGAGATGAGGCCAGCCGGTCGTCGTCGGCCCCACCGGCTCGGTCACCTGCGCTTGCATTCCCACATGGGCGATCTGGGCAATTATCTTGCAGTCCCTGCTTGTTGCGTGAACGACCCCGGCGATTTCGCTGAGGCTGGGGATGAAGCGGTCATCGCAGATCAGAGTCTGCAGGTCGTTGTTGCGGCCCTCCTGCATTACGCCCATGAAGCCGGACAAGATGAGACCCACGCCACCGGCTGCCAAGCCGCGATAAAGTGCGATGCCCTCCTCGCTCATTGCGCTCTCGTGCCAGGCGTTCTCTGCCGTCGCCGAGCGTACCAACCGATTCTTCAGGCGAAGACCTTCGATTCGGCCTCCAGAAAAGACTCTGTAGTCCCCACGCCATCCGTTCGTCTGCGTAACACCGGAATCGAGGCGCGCAGAAGCACTGGCGGCAATCGACAACATGAGAAATCCCCTGCGGGTGGTTGGTTGATGAGAATCCATTCTTGCTCCCTCCATCGTCCGTGCCAAGACCGGGTCGATCACATGGGGATGGGTCTAGTAAAGGTGTGCATTTCAACCCTCAGAGATCTATGAGTCCGAATCGCTCTCAATACATCTGTTGCCGCACGGTGGGGAATCATGGTCGCCATGCGCTGGTCCAAATCCTGAGCCATCGTGTTGGGGAAAGCAAATTCAGCAACTCGAACATCAATTCACTCTTCTTCGCTCCTCCTGCCTCCCCCGCCTTCTCACGGCCTCGCGTGCCAGATTGAGAAACAAGTTCTTATCTCCTTCCGGCAATCGTCGGAACAGACCCAAGAGCCTTTGTTCCCGCCCGTCCAGGGCGATGCCCTTGGCAACCTCAGGGGCTGCCAGGTCGCCCTTTCCGTCGTAGAAGACTTGGTACACCTCAAGTCCGAGAGCCTTTGCCCACTTTTCGAGGGTCGCAAGATTCGGCGGTGCGTGCCCGCATTCGATACGGGAGATATAGCCACACAGCATCCCCGTGCGCTTCTCGATATCGCGTTGGGAAAGACCTTTGGCCTCGCGCAGTTCACGGAGGCGTTGACCGATGTGCATCTATGTCCTTCCTCCAGGATCCGTCTACTTGGAGCCCTTGCGTTCCCAATTGTCCTCGGCCTGTGTTTCTGGCTTCTTCTGCCACGGCACGTTACTCAGGTCATGGGCTCCGCCACAGGCAAGCGAGCCAATGTGATCACCAACGCCTCCCTTCCGACCTTGCGCGTATCCCGTCTGGCGCATGACGTCTCTCTTGGCTCCCTCCCTGCGCTTGATGCTCTGGCGGTGGCAGCGACTTTGAGAGCGCGTCGAAAGCGAGTGGGGATAGTCGATCGCCCTGGTTAAACGGATATCGGCCCCCTCCAGGCATCGGGGAGGCAACCGAAGTGACACGGTCAGGATTGGGGCGATCCAAACTCTTAGCATGGCGACGAGTCCCTTCACACATGGGCGCGAGGTCTTGGGGTACCTAGTGCGGAGAGCGTAAATCTCCGCGGGTGGATTGTCAATTTCTGTGTTCTACGGCGGGAGCTTCATGCAGCACAGGAGGTCATAAAGCGCCTGTGCCAAGGATCTGGTCGTAACGCCCGCCTCAGGAAGGTGGTCTCCCTTCATTCTTTGGTTCCCCAGAAACTTTGTTCCCGGCGGCTGAATGAATTCCGCACCATCCATGCGTCACTCGGATGAAAAGCCGCACATCGGAACCTGACCCACGACCGAACACCAGATTGACTCGGAGGAGGGGCGGACATAGCATTGAGTAAAGAAGTCATGGCGCCCACCACGGAGCGATGACCATGGGAACCCAAATTCAGCCAACTCCCCGCCGGTCGGAGCGGATCTACGTGAAGATGCCGGTCAATCTCCGCGTCGTTTCGGAAAGGGTTGAGCACGTGGCCTCTACGATCGACCTCTCCAAAGAGGGCACCAGAGCCTGCTCCAGCGCTGGACTCCTCCCAGAGCAGGGGGTAGTGCTAATTGCAGATTGGGGCAGCAGGTGCTCGATTCCTGGCCGCATCGTGTGGATAGGCCCGATAGGTTCGCGCTTGGAAGGTCAGGCGGGAATAGAATTCCTAAGTCCTCTTCCTGTTTCAGCCTGACATCTCGCGGCCCCTGAGATGAAGCCGTTCCTTATGCACCTTGCATCATGGCACCGACCAGCGTATCCCTACCGGAGAGTGAGCTGTGAACTTTCGCCTTAAGCTTCGTCACGCTTCACGGCTGGGGGAGTATTTGAAAACCATAGGGCTCGGCCATTTTGTCTGCCCCCGAAAATAACGAGAGGACCGTTGACCATTCTTGAAAGCGATGGTATCTTGCCCGCAGTTCAGCAAACTCGCAAAGCAAACAACCAGGCGCGGCGCGTCCGACATAGGACGGCGAAGGGAGACAGTCAATGTGCAGGGCGATTCGTACGTCTCTTCTCGCGATGGCGGTCTGCGTGGGATTGGTATTGGCTTCCTCTCCAGCGCACGCCGCGAAGGCGATCAATCTGACAGCAAGCCTAGCTCATTCTTGCAGTAACTGTGACACGGATGTTTCGCTTCTAGGACAGACCGGGGACTATAGCCTCCTTTCCGACGGTGCCAGCTACCCGAATGGAAATGGCGTTCAGTCGCAGATCCTCACGAACAATAGCGTCTACACGCTGAATACCCTGAACACGCTGGTGAATGGTTTGGTTGGGACGGGAACGCGCACCGTGAAGATGCACTTCTATTCTCCGGTGGAGGGCATCTACCTTGACGACGTGCTGCCGGCCTGTTGGAACGGGAGCCATGACCAAGACCAAGCGGTGAACTGGTCGATCTTCTCCAGCTCAGTCACCTTCCCGAACATGCAAGTGGGGCAATCGTACGGAGGTTTCTCGCGGCTGGATTTCAACGTCCGCAACGGCAGATGCGACAAGCAAATATTCCGGTTTTATCTCCGGTACTACAACGCCTGCATCACGCGGACCAGTCTGACGATGTGGGTAGTGACTTCCGACAGTTGCGGCAAGGCGACGAATTATGGCGAGGCCTCATTGAACGGCCAGGGCGGGAAGGGTCAGACCATGTATTACGGCGACTGGCGCCTGCCATTCAAAGTGACTCTGACGAAATAGCGGTGTCCCTATTCCCAGGGGCGAGTTGCCGATAACCGACGGCTCGCCTCTGCGAACCTGATCATCCGGGGCAACTACGCTCACGACAACCTTGTTCTCGTTAAAGACAATCGGTGGCATCCCTTCGGCCTGAGTATCCTGCCGAACGAGGGTGCAACGTCGTACTTGTCTGGGCCTAGCGACAAACTTCAATCTGCGTGAAGCGATCGCGGAACACGAAAGAGCGGTGCAGCTCCCCGGCGGCGCCAGTTCCGAAGTAGCGGACTTGGTCCGTGTCTATGCGTTGATTGGGGAGCGTCAGCAGGCGCGCAAAGTGGAAAATGCGCTCCTCAGCCGGAGTGATAGAGAAGACGTGGGCCCTTGCGACAGGGCGCTCATGTCGCTAGGTTACGGCGAGGCTGACCGGGCGATGATATGGCTCACCAAGGCTTATGACGCCCGGTGCTCGGTTCTGATATTCATGAAAGAGGACCCGAGGTTCGATCCTCTCCGCCCCAACCCACGCTTCCAGGAACTCCTTCGCCGCATGAAGTTCCCGCCCTAGATACCTCAAGCCCGAAGAACCAGCCTGCGCAAACGTAAAATTGCCGTTCCCGGTTCCGGAGGATTGAGGAAACGCTCGGAAAGATTCATTCAGCCAGCCGACCGCTAAGCGTGAGCAGCCGGCGATGATCCCGAGGGAAAAGAGAGAGCCATGTCGAACTACACGGTCCATCCTAATAGGCAGATCCGTCGGGGAGAAAGGCGGAGCACCTACCAATACGGCGGGGGAGGTTGGAGTTTTTTGCGGGCCATTACGACCGCATCGACCCAAACTCGCGGATCCCGCAATGCCCTCAGGCTCCACCTGATAAACCATAGGATGTTGACGTTCATCTGCTCTTGTGCCGTTTCAGGGGTTGGGCCTTTAGGGCGGTAGGCTTCGATGATTTCGTGCGGTGCGCTTCCTCGAATTACTTCCCCGGGACGCACGGCCTCCTCCCTGAACTCCCGTGCCCTCATGCCGCGTATGCCGGGTTCCATGTCGCGGAAGAATGCTATCCAGTCGCACATTGCGATGTTGTCACGCACCCAACCCTCGATGATCGTCGCTCCGTCCTCAGCAGAAAGGTTGACCTTGGCCACGACGTTCGCCGGCGCGGCTGGTGAAGGTGGCGGTTGCTCCGGAGAGTACGCAGGGGCGAGAGGCGCCGCCCGCTGTAGTTGGCCCCGTAGGTGCAGGTCGAGGGCGCGGTTCACTCCGATCTTTCCTGCCTGGAGGTTTTGTTTTTCCTCTTCCGGCAATGCGGCGAGCTTTATAAGTAGTCGAACGTAGTGTTCGTCGCAGTGCAACTTCCTGGCCAATCCGCGCTTGCTGTAACCCTTCTCGTGCAGGCGCATCAACCGCTCACCCCGCGCAAGCGCGGAGAGTCGTTTCCAGTCTCTTCTCAGCCGCGCAATGGCACTCTTCTTCGCGTGCAAGCCGCCAGCCCGCTTCGATCGTTTCGGCTTCTTCGCCCGCACCACCTCGCCTCCAAAGCGTGTTCTTATAATCTGGATCGGATTCCGTCGCAAGCAATCTTATCTATGTGGGATGCCACTCCGGGTACGGGGCTCTTCCCGGGATAACGGATGACGGCACCGCCCGACTCGAGCGCAGCTCTCCCCGACTCGCTCAAATCTTTTCACTTCCTCATTTCCCGATCTACAACCTGAGGGCGGCATTCGCAAGAGGGCTCAGTGCATCGGGTACGCCGGACTTGTTCGTGGCTCAGATGATGGGCCAGGCCGGAACGAGCATTTTCCATACGTACGCCAAGGCCATCGATGAACCCCGCCGCGAGGCTATAAATAAAGAAGTTAGAAGTCTATCGAAGTACTCAAGTTGAAGAAACGACGAAGGCCAGCGCGCCGCATCCCAAATCTTCGCTCCAGGGTGAACTGGCGAGCCTTGTCGGCCCCGTTAAGTCGAAAGACCCTTATGTAAACTGAAATTGCCGAGAAATGGACTCTCGTGTTCCGCTCCACCTCTAAGACTACACCGAGAAGATTCGGTGACGCTTTTCCAATCGGGAGAACCAAGCCCCACCAACTCTCCAGAAAATCAAAAGCCCCGCACTGGGCGGGGCTTAAGGTCGCTATTGCTAGCGTTGCCTTACGCAGATGAACCCACTTACTAAGATAAGCGGGAACCGCTGCTGAGATACACTAGTGATACAATAGCGCAAAACTACCCGTTGTCAAGGGGGAAATAATGTCCGACCAAGCCTCACCGGATTTCATCCTCGGAATTGACCTCGGCTCAAACTCCCTCGGTTGGGCACTCATCGCCCGTGAAAACGGCGAACCGAATGGACTGAGCCGCGCAGGAGTGCGCGTGTTCGATGCGGCCACGGAAGGCGACCGTGAGTCCGGTCAGGAAGAGTCACGCAACAAGACTCGGCGCGATGCACGCTCCCATCGCCGACAGCTCTGGCGGCGAGCGAGACGACTCAAGAAGGTCTTCAGCCTTCTTCAGCATTTCGGATTGTTGCCGCCCGGTAAAGGTTCGATTCCCGATGAACGCCAGGACCTCCTAAATGATCTCGATAAGGGAATCCTCTCCTCAGCCTGGCTTGCCGTCAAGCGAGCGTCAGGAAGCTACCCCGAACCTGAACAGACCGTGTCATACATCCTTCGGGCGGCTGCCCTTGACGAGCCCCTTGAACCATATTTCCTTGGCCGCGCTCTCTATCATCTCGCCCAGCGTCGAGGCTTCCTTAGCAACCGCCTGCAGAAAGCGAAGAAGGACGAGGACCTTGGCGTGGTTAAGCAAGGCATTGCAGAGTTGCGCCAGAGAATTATGGATTCGGGGGCTCGCACCCTGGGAGAGTACTTCGCGCGCATATCCCCGTCCGAACAGCGCATTCGAAGCCGCTGGACTCACCGCGATATGTTCACGATCGAGTTCGATACCATCTGGGAGGGCCAGGCGAGGCACCACCCGGAACTGCTCACGGCCGAGCTCAAGAAGCAGTTGCGCCGGGCCATATTCTACCAGCGGCCCTTGCGCTTCGACCCAGATGTTATCGGAATGTGCCAACTCGAACCCCGCGAGCGCCGAGCGCCCGCCCACTTACTCATTTCGCAACGCTTCCGACTACTCCAGACCGTGAATAATCTGCGCCTGCTCCCGCCGGGCGAGATGGAAAGGGAATTGACCGCTGAGGAACGCCAAAAGCTGCTGGCCAAGCTGGACCATGAAGGCGACTTGACGTTTACTCAGGTCAGGAAACTACTTGGTCTGCCCAAGGGGACGGCCTTCAATCTGGAACGCGGGGGAGAAAAATCCATCAAGGGCAACCGAACTTTCGCTGATTTCTTCGCGGTCCTCGGCCAGCGATGGCTCGATATGTCGGAACAAGAACGCGACCGAGTTGTCGAATACGTTTACTCCTTCGAGAAGCCAGATAAACTCCCAATAGCCGCCAAGAAGCGATGGGGTTTGGATGAGACAGCCGCCCAGAAGCTCGCCGACATCAGCCTTGAACCCGACTACATGAACCTTTCGCGCCGTGCGATGGAAAAAGTCCTCGCTTTGTTGGAAGGCGGCATTACTTACGCCGAGGCCCGCAGACGGCTCTACCCCGAACAGTTCGAGGCCAAAGAGCCTGAGCCGTTGCTTCCCCCGGTCGAGAAGGCGCTGGCCGAGATCCGCAATCCGGCCGTCATGCGGAGCCTCACCGAACTCCGCAAGGTCATCAATGCCATCATTCGTCAGCATGGCAAGCCCTCTGAAATCCACGTCGAATTAGCTCGCGACCTTCGCAAGACGAAAAAGCAGCGCCAAGGTATTTCCGAACGGATGCGAGAAAACGAACGTGCCCGGAAAGAAGCCGCGAAGCGCATCTTTCAGGAAGTCGAAATTAAGAATCCCTCGCCAGACGACATCCGCAAAGTGTTGTTGGCCGAAGAGTGCCGTTGGGAATGCCCGTACACCGGAAAGGCTATTTCCATGCGCAAACTCGTTGGGCATGACTCGGAATTCCAGATCGAACACATCATCCCTTTCAGCCGCTCGCTGGACAATTCCTTCGTCAACCTTACGCTGTGCCATGTCGAGGAGAACAAAACAAAATCCAATCGCACTCCTTTCGAGGCTTACAGCGGCGATTCTGAATGCTACGAACGAATCCTCGCACGCGTCCGCAATTTCAGCGGCAACCGAGGCATCGTCGCGGAGAAACTCCGGCGGTTCCAAATGACTCCCGACCAAGTGGAGGATTTCCTTGCTTCCTTTAGCTCGCGCCAATTGACTGATACTGCCTACGCCTCACGGCTTGCGTCTCAATACCTCGGGCTACTGTATGGCGGGCTCGTTGATGCGGAGGGAACACGCCGCGTCCAGGCAACGTCAGGCCAAGTTACTGCCTATCTGCGCAACTTGTGGCAACTCAACACAGTCCTCAAAGATGGGGCCACCGCGGGCGGCGGAATGGTCCCCAAAGCCCGCACCGACCACCGTCATCATGCTGTGGATGCCACCGCCATCGCGCTGACCGATCCCGCCACCATCAAGGCACTGAGCGATGCCGCGCAACGCGCTCCTCTGGAACATCGCCGTCGGTTCGCTTCAATTCAGGCGCCGTGGCCCGACTTCGTCGATTCCGTCCGAGATGTGATCGACAGCATCGTCGTGTCTCACCGCGTATCAAAGAAAGTCAGCGGGGCGTTGCACGAAGAGACGATCTATTCCCGGACCAATGGGAAGGAAGCCCGTGTCCGCAAGTGGCTTGACAAACTTACCAAATCCGAAGTCGAAGATATTGCCGATGAAGGAGTCAAGCAAAGAGTCTTGGCAAAACTCGGGGACGGCGATCCCAAGAAAATCTTCAGCAATCCCGAAAATATTCCCTTTTTCGAAACCGCCGACGGTCGCCGCATCCCAATTAAGCGCGTAAGAATCAAAAAGGCTATACCGACATTCGCCCTAGGTGACGGACGAACGGCCCGCCACGTGACCAGCGAGTCCAACCACCACTTGGAAGTCATTGCAGAGTTGGATGAGCGCGGGAACGAGGTCGAGTGGGATGGGGTAGTTGTCCCGATGGCCGAAGTCTACCGCCGGAAAAAACTCGACCTCCCAATCGTCCAGCGCGATTTCGGCCCGAAGCTGAAGTTCAAATTCTCACTTGGACAGGGGGAAGCCGTCGAATGCGACAACAAAGAGGGTGGTCGGTCGCTTTTCGTCTTTCGTAAGGTAACGCAGTTCAGTTCAGGTGGAATCCAGGTCGGGTTTGCCCCGCACAATGATGCGAGAAAAGCACGGGAGATGCAGGTTTCGCGCGCTTGGCTTTGGACAACGCCCAACACCCTTGGCGAGCGGCACGCTCGCAAAGTGGTCGTGAGTCCGCTGGGGGAGGTGATGGAAGCCCATGACTGAGCGTATCCTCGATATCTCCGACCGTCCGGCATATCTGAGCGTGCAAAACTCGCTCCTAGTCATCCGGTTCCCTTCTGTAGCGCCGGTGTCCCCACAGGCGAAAAACGTCGGCAATGCGGACATCGCCGCTACAGCGGAACAAGTCGAGAATGCAGCCACCGGCGGTACAGAATACAAGCGCCCACGCGACCCCGAATCCGGCTTGCGCGCTCGCGACACGCAATCCCAGACTGTGCCTCTCGCGGATATCGCGGCACTGATCGTCTCGCATCCTCAGGTCTCTTACACCCATGCAGTGCTCGCCGGATTGGCAGCAGCGGGCGCCACGTTTATAGCCTGCGATGAAAAGCATCTGCCCGCTGCCATGCTTCTGCCCCTCGTATCACACTCGACTCAGACCGAACGTTTCGCTGTCCAAGCGCAACTCTCGCTCCCAACTCGCAAGCGCATCTGGCAGGAAATCGTCCGCACTAAACTCCTGTCTCAAGCCCGGCTTCTGGAAGAGCGGACAGGAAAGGACTGGGGCCTTGTCCCGCTCGCCTCACGAGTGCGTTCCGGTGATGCGGGCAATCTCGAATCTCAAGCTGCCCGGATTTATTGGCGGGCGCTATTCGGAGACTTCACCCGTGACCCCGAGGGAGAGGGAGTCAATTCCTGCCTCAATTACGGCTACGCAGTGGTCCGGGCCATCGTAGCGCGGGCACTTTGCGGTGCGGGCCTCCATCCCTCGTTCGGCGTGCACCACCACAATCGCTACGACGCCTTCTGCCTTGCGGATGACATTATGGAACCTTATCGGCCTCTCACAGATCGCGTCGTCGCTCGCCTGCGGGATGAGCGCGGGCCGGAAGTCTCGCTCGACAAGGAATCGAAACGGGCGATTCTGGAGAGCCTGCTGATTCGTTACGAAGCTGAGGGCGAATCACGCACCCTCTTCGATTGGGCGAATCGCGCCGCCACTTCTCTGACCGCCGTCATCGAAGGTCGTGCAGACAAGCTGGAAACCCCTTTGCTAATTCCCTATCGGCAGCCGATGGAAGCCGAAAGCTGACGGCTGTTTACCGCGAACTGTTTGCTGACTTCTGAATTCTGACTCCCGACTCCTGACTTTTGGTCTTTCCCATGCCTCGCACCGAAGTAGCCTTATCAGGATATCGTGCCATGTGGGTATTCGCCTTGTTTGATCTGCCCGTAGACAAGCCCGAGCTGCGCCGCGAGTACGCGAAGTTTCGCAAGGCGCTCATCAAGAGCGGCTTCAGCATGCTTCAGTATTCGGTCTACGCGCACTACGTCGCCAGCGAAGAGTCCGACGAAACCTTGCGCAAGAAGGTGCACGCAGCCCTGCCCAATCACGGGCAAGTGCGGCTTGTCTCGGTCACCGATCGGCAGTTCGAAAAGATGGAAGTGTACGTCGGAAAAAGGCGGCAGAAGACAGAGGAAGGACCCCACCAACTGATGCTTTTCTAAATCCGAATGGGGATATCCCCCCGGAATTCAGGCGATTCCGGGGGGCAGAGTGTATCTCAGGAGCGGTTCCCGGCAAACCATAGCAAAGAATGAGCCATGGGACTTCCGCCCGAAGTGTATCTCAGGAGCGGTTCCCGGCAAACCATAGCTGCTCGGCTGAGATGTCCCACCACCTGTCGAGTGTATCTCAGGAGCGGTTCCCGGCAAACCATAGCTTGTCAGTCGGAACGGGCGCCTTGGGCGATAGTGTATCTCAGGAGCGGTTCCCGGCAAACCATAGCTAGGCTCGCACCCAGGCGGTGAATCGTTTGAGTGTATCTCAGGAGCGGTTCCCGGCAAACCATAGCATTGCCACATGCCACCCTCCGTGTCGAGAAAGTGTATCTCAGGAGCGGTTCCCGGCAAACCATAGCCCTCCAGTTCAGTATACGGACTACTTGCCTAGTGTATCTCAGGAGCGGTTCCCGGCAAACCATAGCGACGCTCCGCGCTGCTCGTCTCT
>JBHGBD010000056.1:0-9655 GCA_041946825.1 Terriglobia bacterium
AGCTTCAAGCGGCCCTTTTCCCTGACCGCCACCACGTGCTTCCAACCCGACCCGAGGTCATCGTCATAGGAGACGTTCTTCCCGGCTTCCATCGAGTGCACCCGGCCCGCCTCAGGAGGAACTTCGGGATCGTACCTGCCGAAGCACGCGCCGGTCCCTGCGTGTAGTCGGCCCCGGAAGCTGGTCAGGCAGGGAGCGCGGAACCACGTGTGAACATCGCCAGGTGACCACCGGAAATTCGACACCAGACTTCTCAGGAGTGTCCATTCCGTTCCTCCCTCGTAACGGTAGACTTCCGCCTTGGGAAGCACACCCGCGTAAAGCTTGCCGTTATACACCGTCAGGTCGTTGACCTCGTCGATTTGATACTGGTCGGTGGGGATGCCCAACTGGCCGCACTCGGTCCACTCAGTGCCTCCCTCATACCTCAGTACTTTTCCATGCGGCCAGGTCCCGGCGTACAGGCGCCCGTTATAGACCTGCAGTTTGTGGACCTGGGTCATTCCGCGGGGATTGCGCCCGATGCACGACCACTGGGTCCCGCCCTCGTACCGGTACATCGCGGGAAGCGAGGACGCGTAGAGCTGGCCTCGGTACACCGTCATACCCTGGAGCAGCACCTCGTCCTTAGGACCCAGTTGGCCGCAGGAGATCCATTTCCCGTCACTCTCGTACCGGTAGCAGTTCATATCGTCGCCGCCTACGTAGAGGTCGCCTTGGAAGGATGCGAGCGGCATAAGGCGGAGGGCTTTTCCAATCTGGCCACAGTCCTCCCAACGCGTCCCGCCCGCGTAACGGTAGACATGGCTGGGGCCGCCCACGCCGGCATTAGCACGCTCCCAATCGTAGACTCCTGTGCCCCCATAGAGATGACCCTTGTGTACGATCATCGAGTTTACCGACACCGTCAACGGATGCGTGCCGAGGCGCCCGCAATCCTCCCAATCCGTGCCTCCGGCGTAACGGAAGACATGGCAGGCGTCTTCAGGCTTGGAAGCATCTGCGATGCCCGTGTAGAATTCCCCTTTGTACACGGTCAATGTGTTGATGAGCGGATTGGTCTTTGAAGGCCGGCCGCAGTCCACCCAGGACCCGTTGATGGCATTGTCGATGCCGAATTGCAGGTTTCTCGCGTCGCTGACGGAGGAGTATGCCGGCGAACTGCCAGAGATGGTGAGGTTGAATCCCTTCCTTCGATCCGGATCGTATTTCGTCAACAAGTCTCCGATAACGGACGCCAGGTCATCCGGCAGGTTTACCCACAACGCGAGGGAGAACTCCCGTTCACCGAAATGCAGCTCATCGTGGTCAGGGACTTCGACAAAGCTACCTATCCCATTAAACTTCGCGGCGCCGCGAGCACGGCCGTCTCTTCCCTCAACGAACGCGATGTCGTGCCCCTCGCCGTGATGTGCGCCGCCCGCGTCCTGGCAATCCCCATTCAGTTCCCAATGCGCCACAAGTCCGGGCAAATTCCTTGTTCTGACTTCCACCTTGGAGGGGCCGGCTTCCGAACGCGTCCGAGAGTCGGGCACGGTGCTCAAGCCCGTCGCATTCAACCCCAGGGCAGATACGCCACCTCCAACCATTTGGAGGGTCTTCTTCATTGCATCCCGGCGATCAGTTTTCACGCGCCGCCTCCTGAAAGCACAGTGAACCCGCGGGGAGGCCCCACGGGTCAATAAATACAGAACCGCCAAAAAAGCCCGGGTGAAGGGGACGCGCGGACTGGTGCGGCTTCACAGCCAAAGTGGTCTCTGCGCGCCTGGAAGCCAAGGTTCTTCCGCGAACACAGGCTCTTGTGGGTTCGACCGAATGCACGACGCTATCGAAGTCACGGAGAGTTCCATGACTCATCGTGCAGCTTCGACCAACTTCCGGACTGCGGGCACGATCGCAATCCGCAGATCAGCCCGCGTCTCCTCGGCGCGCCCCAACAAGGAGACCTGGCGCTTCAGCCAAGCCTCAGGCGCCCGCCTCCCAGCTTCGAGATAATCCAGGGCGACCATTCCGGCTGCGGCCAGAGCGCCGATATCTTCTGCCAGCGGAATGGCTTCCAAAAGCAGTGCCGACCGTTTCATCACCGGGAGAATCTCACGCGAGGCGATGCTCCACATTCGCAACTGTCGACGAATCTCCACTCTGTTGGTCCTGATATTCTCTACCAGCTTGCCAAAATCTCGCGCCGCCAGGCTTTCAGGTTGCGTGGCGTCCACCAACCGGTTAAGAGGAGTGTAGCTCGTATAAGCCCGCGGGTCTTTGCGTCTGCCGAATGGGGTCGGCTCCATGATATCGGCGAGCGCTTCCAGGGCGGGGGCGGCATCGACTCCGGCGAGGCGTTCGAGCATGAGCCGCGGGTTCCTTCGATGCTCGGCCCCCAACCATTCGGCCTGGGAGCTGGCCACTTTCGCGCGGTGATACATTGAGTCAACGTCTTTCACCGATTGCGGCGACCACAACCGTTCGGCGATTGCCGCCAGACGCGGCCAGATCCGGGAATCGATGTTTTCCGAAGAAACATACTCCCCCCACATGCATGCTTCCCCGCCCAGAATCAGCGCTCTTTCCTTGTCCGAAAGCCCGGCCGTTTCCCCTTCCATAGGGTCTACTGCGTAATGGGTCGCGGCGCTTTGAATGTAATCGAGGTAGTAGCCCGAGGACAGGATGGCAGGATTGCCCTGCCGGATGGCTCCAGCCAGCGATTCTTGGCCGCGCCAGGAATGAACGATGATGTCTCTGGGCGTATCCGGATGCAGGACCTCTTCCCATCCGAGCATCTTCTTCCCGTGCTTTTGCAGGATGGGGAGAAGACGGCGGTTAAAATGACTTTGCAGATCTCGATTACTCTTCAGTTCGTTCTTGCGCATGAACGCCTGGATCTGTGGGTTGGCGTCCCACTGCTTTCCGTTCACTTCGTCGCCCCCGATATGGAAATACTCGTCGGGAAAGAGTCCAGCCATTTCGCCAATGAAGCCATCGAGGAACGCGTACAGATCCTCGCGCGTCGGGTCCATGGTGGGATCGAAGATTCCGAACTTGCGGACTATGGCGTAAGGGCCCGGCGCGCTGGCAAGTTCGGGATATCCGACCAGCCAACTGGCAGTGTGCCCCGGCATATCAAACTCCGGCACGACACGAATCCCGCGATCGCGGGCGAAGGCAACGATTTCGCGAATCTCTTCTTGCGAATAGTACTGGCCGTCCGATCCCAGCGCGTGGAGCTTTGGGAAACGCCTGCTTTCTACACGAAATCCCTGGTCGTCCGTCAGATGGAGGTGCAACACATTGAGCTTCACGGCCGCCATGGCGTCTAGATTGCGAAGGATCACCGCCTTGGGCATGAAGTGACAGGTGACTTCAATCATCAGACCACGCCAGAGAAAGCGGGGCCGGTCGTCGATTCGCACGGCTGGGAGGTGGAATCCCTGAGAATCCAGTGTCACAAGCTGGAGAAACGTCTCCATCCCACGCAGAACTCCCAGGGGTGTTGCCGCTGCCAAGCGAGCCTGCTGAGATTTCACTTCCAGCTTGTACGATTCGTCTTCGCGAAACGACTGGACAGTTTCCCCTGCTCGCTCACAGGAGATGAGCAATGTCGCATTCTTATCGTCGGGCGAGAGCCTTGGCAAATAGGGGATGCCTGTCCGCTGGGTGAGACGACGAATCAGGCGCCACGTCGCCTCTTCCAGCCGGGGCTCCCTGTAACCCGTCAGAGCGACCCGAAATTCTCCGTCGATCCCCAGTCGCCCTTCAGACTGGGTGACGGAGGCAGGCTCGGGCATCAGGCTGTCTCTCTGGGCCGATAACGGAGCCCCACAGGTGAGCAGCAACGCGACGAAGAGAATGAACTGAGCCTGGAAACTGCGCTTCATGCCTCCCTCTCGTGTCGTGAAGGTCGGTCCGCTAAGGTCGACTCGGCCTAAGATCGGAATCCGCACTGAGCCTTGACCGCGGCGCTCCCCCGGAGGCCGCCTGGGCCCGCATGATAGCGAGTCGGATCCGGCCCGGCAAGGAATGCAGGTGGCCTGATCGACATGTCAGTCAGATACGCCTGGGCGAGCTCATGTTGAGACCGCACAACCGGAGGGCTACATTCCGCGATCCAATTCAATTTCAGCCATCCAGAACGTCGGGTCCAACTCCACTGCCCGGCGGAAGTATTGGGTCGCATGTTCGGTTCGGCCGCTGAACAGGTCCGTCAGCCCGGCCGCAAAGAGTGTGGAAGCCTGGGGTTTTTCCTCGGCGGCCTTGACCAAACTCGCCATGAGCTGCCGGCTTTCCTCCGCTCGGCCGAGTTTCTCGAGGGCAGCGGCCTGATATGCTTGGGAGATCGCGGAGCTTCGCTTGCCGCTCTTGGCGGCTTCCTCCCAGACCTTGCGGGCTCCCTCGCGATCGCCGCGCGCCTGTAGCGCCTCCCCCCACCAATAAAGTGCGGGTTCGTCGTGGGCCTCGTTGGGTTTCCCGATGCCGAAGTTCTCGGGGTACTCAGTCGCGCGCCTGAAGGCCTCTTCGGCTCGGGCGTAGTCCCCACGACTCAGGCTGGCCCGGCCCACTTGAAGATTACAGATCACGTAAATCTGGCGTACGATCTCGCTGCCTTCCCAGCCTTCCCAGGGCTTGAATTCATGGTCTTTGAGAATTGATAGCGCCTGGTCGTATTCTCTTTTTTGGACGTGGAGTAAAGCCCGCCGGACACGGACTGTATCGCGTTCCAGCACCATCGCTGGAGCTCCTGCGAACAGTTTCTCGCGCCTTTGCGTTTCGCCGTTCTGCGCGTAGATCTCGTCGAGATCGACATACAGGCGGTAATCGTTGGGGGTAAGCGCAACAGCCTTCTCATAGAATGCCCCCGCTTCCTTCATATCCCTCTTCACCCGCCAGGAGTAAACGCCGAGATTGCGGTAGAGTGTTGGGAACTCGAAACCTAGATTTCTGGCCTGGTCCCAGAGGCCAAAGGCATCGGAGTAGCGACCATGGGCGAAAAGGAAATTTCCGAGATAGTACCGCGCGCGTGCATCGTCCGGATCCTCCTGAACGGCTTCCCGGAGTACGCGAACTTCCTCGATCCGGTGCGGAAACACTCTTTCGGGATTCGCGGATATCGCCAGCCGCTCGAACTGCTTGGCTTCTGAGCCCCTCCCCGCCCGGCGGGCATTCGATGCAAGAAAATAGTACACGAGTGGTGAAACGGACTGTGCGGGCCGACCCTCTAAAGCGGCGCGCAGCACGAAATCAGCTGACTCTCGATCGTCCAATCGCCGGTACCACGATGCGATCTCGAGATAGTTCTGGACGTCGTGGCCGACGATGGTCTTCCAGCCCGCGTTTGTACTCCGGTCCGGGCTGGCCTCAAGGCGTGCCTTTTCAAAGACCGCAAAGGGGAGGAGCGGCATGGTTTCGAGCGCGTCGCTAACCGTTTTTCGCGCCTGATCGATTCTCCCCGCCAGGCGGAGTGCGACGGCCAGGTCCGTTATGACCAGACTGTCTTCGGGGTTGTATTTGCGCGCTTCGCGCAGGAGGCTGGCGGCGTTATCGTAATTCCTTTTCGCGATCGCAATTTCGCCCAAGAGGGCAAAAGCGGGAGCGGGCGGGCCACCATAGTGAATAGCCGCCCACAGGGCATCCTCTGCCCGCTCCCACCGCTGCGACCCGCTATATACGACGCCAGCCGCATATTCCGTACTTGGGTCCGCGCTGTTCCTGGCCAAAGCTCGCGTGACGAACTCCTCGGCACGCTCGAAATCCGCCGCTCGATAACTATAGGCTGCAAGCTTCAGCAGAGCCGGGACGAAATTCGAATCTCGGTCCAGCAATCGTTGGAAGGTCTCTCTGGCGATGTCTTGCTTCCCGTCTTTCTCCTGCTCCACACCCAGGAGGAAGAGTTCCTCGACGGTCATCTGATCCGATGATTTCGGGGCGGGTACTTCCCGCCCAGCGGCGGGAACGAATTCGGAATTCCCATCAATCGGGTCAGCGGCCCGCCAACGTAAGAGGGATTTGCCGGCGGAACTTATTTCAACGACGAGGCTCTTTCTTGCCGCCTCAAGGTCTTCGACCGCGATCTCGAGTTTCCTGCCTGTGAGGGGCTGGAGCGCCAACAGGGTTGCTTCGCGAAGCAACCTGGACCCGACCAGCAAGCGAACCTGTGCCGTGGTTAGGGGAACCACCGACGAAACTCTGACTTCCACGCTAGGCTTACGAGTGCCAGAGGCAGCGATGAAGCGCACATTGAGCGCCAAGCGGTCGGTGGCTTCCAGGAATCCGTCGCCGAGCCCGCGAACCGGGTACCAATATTCGGTGAACTGCTCGGCCCGCCGGGGCGGCATGAATTCGTAATTCAACTGTGTTTCGTAGCGCCCAGCCTGAATCTCGTTATACGGCCCGTCGCTGTCGGTAAGAAGTTTGGTCCATATCAGGCCGTCGCCGGCGACGCCCCAGGTCCATGTTTTCTTGCCCTGCACGGTGCGGAAGTCCGCGACATGCGCGACACCATAGTCCGACTCAGGGTAGTACGCTCCAAAATAATTGCGGTGCGACTGACGGGCAAAGAGCGACGTTGGCTCGCGCACACTCCTATCCCAGCTCCAATCAATGCCATCGTGGATAGGGAAAGACCACACCTCTCCCTTGATGTGCGGGTAGGCCTCCCGCATGGGATAAACGAATCGCATTCCCTCGCTGGCGGGTACCGCCGCCGTTGCCCAGAACCAATACAGGTTTGTGAGTGGCGTGGAGTTGAACAGTGTGACTCTCTGTTCCAGACGTGCCTGGGCAGGCCTTAATGTTAAGGCCACCTCCCAATGCATTCGAGTAATCCGATCCACATCTCCGACGATCACCGTGGCGCTCCCGTCGGGATTGCGCCGAACCGTCGACGCGACCGGGGAAACGGTAATCATGGTGTGACCGTCAGGAAAGTTCCACTCGATCCCCCCTGAAATCCACGCGCCGCGCAACCCAACCAAACCGTACTTGACGACGTTGTTGCGATAGAAGACTTCGCGATTGTTGACCTTGTCGAAAAGCGAATACAACCGTCCCCCCACCTGCGGAAGAATGATGGCTTTCAGGTATTCATTCTCGAGATAGATTGCCCTGTAACTCTTCACTTCGCGGCGGTTCGTCAGGTCGTCGAGCATCGTGTAGGGATAAACCAGATGCCGGCTGATCAGGGGAAACGGTGGGTTTGGGTCCTCTTCACCCAGCAAGTAGGTGGGGATTGAAATTTCCCCCTCCCAGGCACGGACCTGGGCAGCGGCAGTTGGTGCCCATGCGAGTGCGACAAGAACGGCCAGAACGCCGAGTTGGGTACGAAGAAACTTCATACGCAGTCTCCCATGGCGCGAAAACCATCTCCTCCGCGAAGCCTTGTGCCATTCCAGCTCTGCTCGCGCGTGGATTGCTTCCTGCAGAGTCAGGCCGGGAGGCGCGTCGCCTGTGTGCTTCATTCCCGAGCGGACAACGCACAAGAATTCGCCATGCACCTCTCAACGCGGCGAATCAAGCGCCTGAAGCAATGCCCGCTGGATTTGGCGAAACTCCTTGGGCTCCCGCACGTAATCGGTGAACGAACGAATCATCCTGGAGCCCAACTGCGCCGCCGCTGCGGGGTCTTTGTGCTCAAGCGACTTCAACAGTTCGTAATCCTCAATAGCTTCTCTCATCATCTCTAGGCGAATTGAACTCAGGATCGATTGCTTAGCCGGATTCGGGTAGGTGATGAAAGCATCTCCAGATGGCAACATCAACGTTCGGGAACCGCCGCCAATCGGCGGTTCCGTTTCGTTCCAAGGGTCGGACGGCCAGTAGTTCCCGCCCCAATGCAAGAAGCCGGTCAGCCCGTACCGGAAATTCAGCCATTGCAGTTGCCGGACCTTGACGAGCGAAAAATCGATGAACCGGTTCGGGTATCGCCCGACGGGAACCAGGCAGGTGTAAAACCAGACCTCTCCGCCGGCTCGAGCGTGTTTCTGAAGCCGGTCGACAAGGTGGTCGAATGAACCGAGGACCGGCACCCACACGTCGCAACTCTTTTCGTAAACCTCGAGGTCTCGATCCGCGCTCACCGCGTCAATGGTCTTCACGCCCGGCATCGCTCGATGCACGATGCCTGCATATTCTCGATACGTCGGCATCTCATCTTCGCGAACTTCGTCGAGGACATGTTGGTAGTAAATCTTCAGCCAGCCGTTTTGCTCCAGATGGCGATGTAGTGCGGTCAACATGCTGGCAAGAGCTTGCGGGGTGCGGGGGTCGTCCGGCTTGAGCGATTTCAGAATCGCCTTGCCATCTTCGATCACAAAGACATCCACCTTGAGTGGGCCGGTGGGGTCCTCCCCATCGTCTTCACGCCGGAGGACATGACTGCCTTCGATGTACCCGATCACCCCCGCTTTTTGAAAGGTCCGGACCCAACGGTCAAAGTTCGAGAAGTCGTATTCCAGGCCGCTCGGTCCAAGCTTCGCTTGAATCAAGGAGAGTTTGGAAAAGTAGAAGCCCGTCAAGGGGGTCACTATCATGTTTTGGCGATGATCGGCGAGCACGCGACCCATGTTTTCGATCAAGGTCCACCAATCTTCGCTCAGAGTCCGTACGTTGAAGTGCGACCGGAGCTGCCGGTCGGTCAGGTAGAACCAGTTGGTGACCTTCAAGGTCTGTCGGCTAGGAACGGTCGCGGCCGAAATCACAAACCGAAACGGGGCCCTTATCCGCTCGATTCCATCTTCCCGAACCACCACCTCTGCGCGGTGGCTCCCCGGCGGCGCGTCATCCGGAATGGTCAGAGTGAGCCACAGAGACTGAGTTCTGCCAGCCTCAAGGCTGGATTGAAGATCTTCGTAAAGTACGTCGGGGAATAGCGCCGGGGCCGAATGGATCAGCTCCTCTCGGGGTGTCTGTTTTGTGTTTGCGGCCACAACGACATTCCCAACCAACCGGGTTTGGAAATCTACTTTGCGTTGATTGCCCGCCCCCAGCCCTTCCACGCTCACTGAGATCTTTTCCATGCGCCGAACCGGGCGCAAGACGAGTTGAATGCTTGCGTGGCCGTTCCGAGGAGCCATGACTATTGGATCCGCCATGGCGTGCTTTCCCGGGGGATCTTCCGGAAACACCTTCACCAACGAATCGACAAACCAATGTTCAGGGTGTGCGACGCGGCGTGGCTGAGCTTGAGCAGTGACGAGGGCGGTGAGGAGGGACAGACACAGAGACGAAGCACCCCAGAAATTCTTCAATGAGTCCTCCGCGCCGAGTCCCTTCGCGATGCTGCCACTGAAGGACAGAAAGCGCTCCCCTTCATCGGGTTCAAAGGCAGAGTCGCGAGCCTACAGTCAGCCCCTTCAGGCCGGGGCGTTAAACGTTAATACTGTGTCCGACCCGACAGTCAGAATTCCGCCCCCGGTGGCATTCCACCTTTAGCCACCGGCCTTCCGAAAGAGGTCCGACACCTGGTTGGCGGTGAGGGCTCCGCCATAGATCTGGACATCATCGAGGATTCCACTGAGGTAATTCTGCGCACCGAACCCAATCAGCAGAGGTGCGCGGCTCGATATGTCGTAGTCGTCGTTGTCGAAGGCCGCCGAGGTCGCTTTCAGCTCACCGTTGATGTAGAGCTTCAAGCGGCCCTTTTCCCTGACCGCCACCACGTGCTTCC
>JBHGBD010000057.1:0-8492 GCA_041946825.1 Terriglobia bacterium
CCGCTGAGGGCCAACCAGGCACCTCAGGGGCTAAAGCCCGCTCTTTCTCCGACCTCTATCGGCCCCGATAAATCGGGGCCCTGACGATACTCGCGGAAGGTTTTGCTGCAGCTTCTAGATACACCTCGCAAAACACTTGGGCAGCGCGGGCACAGGGACTGAGTTGTCGGGGCGAGGGGAATCAGCAGGAGTCCGGGTTCATCCTTCCAGGTGCGAGGCGGAGGCCGCCGGTCGCGGCCGCCTCCGCCGGCAAACTCACACGTGAGCCTCGATCCTGTTCACGACCGTCTTCAGCGCCTTGATGCGCGCCCACCATTTCCAATTCCCTTCGATGATCGTCCAGGGCGCGTAATCGGTGTCGGTCTTTTCAAACATATCCTCCAGCGCTTGGATGTAGTCGTCCCACTTCTCGCGGTTGCGCCAGTCTTCTTCGGTCAGCTTCCAGTTCTTCCAGGGATCCTTCTCGCGCTTCTTGAATCGGTCGAGTTGCTCCTTCTTGGAAATGTGAATCCAGAATTTCACAAGGACCAATCCGTCGTCGGTGATCTGGCGCTCGAACTCGTTGATCTCCTTGTAGGCGCGCTGCCACTCTTCCTTCTTGGCGAATTTCTCGACGCGTTCCACCAGCACGCGCCCGTACCAAGTCCGGTCGAAAATCCCGATGCGGCCGCGCGGAGGCAAACGAAGCCAGAAGCGGCGCAGGTAGTGGTGAGACTTCTCGCCCGCGCTGGGCGCGCCGATGGGGTGAACCTCATAGCCGCGGGGATCGAGAGTCTCCACCAGCCGCTTGATGTTGCCGCCCTTCCCCGCCGCGTCCGCGCCTTCGTAAGCAACACAAACCGCGAGGTTCTTCTCGATGATCTTGCGCTGCAACTTCAGCAGCTTGAACTGGTATTCCTCCAGCAGATCTTCGTATTCTTCCTTCGACTCCAGCTTTTTGTCGAGATCGAGCTTGTCCAGGTATCCCATCCGTTTCCCTCCCCGCTCGGGCCCTCTCGCCGAAGGCCGAAATCCGTGCCGCTTTACCCGGCGGACCTTCGCCGCTCCCTTATCGCAATGCATTGGAAATTCGAACGAAGGCCACTTTGAGCGGCGGGATTCTACCAGAACGAAACCAGGGCCGCAAAAGATTTCTCCGGACTTCCCACGCGCGCGGATTTCGGACTTTGGGGCGGAAACCCCGCCCTGGGGCGCCTGCCGTCGCCGCCTAGCCCTCCAGAATAGCCATTGCGGGGGCGCCAAGGGGCCTAGGCGCGTCCGAAACACCTTGACCTATGCCTCTAGCCTAATAACCGGCGAAAGGGGCCAGGAAGGGGCGGCAAACGCCAAATCCCGGAAGAGCGGACAATTTGTCCCAGCCAGCCTGGTTACGGTTCGGGCCGCGGCAGCACCGCCCAGCGGCTTTTGTTCAAGAATTCTCGGACCAGGGGGATATCTTCACCGGCGCAAAGGATCAGCCGGCAGAAGACCTCGCTCTTGAGGATCTGGGGGTCGGCCTTGTACGCCTGGGCCAGCGTCTGTTGCGCGGGCTTCTTCTGGCCGAGTTTCCACAACCCCACCGCCTGCAACGCGGTCATGGAAAGCGCGTCGGGATCAATCGCCAGAGCCTGCGCGCACTCCGCCAGCGAGCTTTCGGCATCACCCTGTCGCCAAAGCACCAGGGCCATCAACCGGTGCCCTTCGGCGGACTTGGGGTTTTGGGCGAGGATGGCGTTGGCGTCCGCGGCCGCTCCCTCCAGATCGTTCCGTCGCAGTTTCCCAAGCCCCAGTTGCTCCCGCGCCGGGGCGAAATCCGGCTGGCGGCGCAGGATTCCTTCAAGGATTTCGGTAGCCCGCCGCGCTTCGCCGGCGTTCGTGAGCAATGTCGCCAGACGATATTGGCTGGAGAAGTCCTGAGGATCCAGCTCGACCGCTTTCTCGAGGAGGGAGCGAGCCTCGGCAGCCCGCCCGAGTTCCATCGCCAGCCGGCCGAGCACTGCGTAAGCCGGCCCCAGGTCGGGCGCCGCCTCGATGGCGCGCTGAAATTCCGCCTGGGCTTCCGGCAGCCGCCTCTGAATCAGCCGGAGCTGCCCCAGCCAAAAGTGCGCTTCCGCGTCTTTCGGGTCAAGCCCAATCGCCTTCTTGAATTGCGATTCCGCCTTGTCTTCTTCACCGACCGCAAGGAAGGCGCGCCCAAGAAAAATCCGGGCGACGGCGCTCGAAGGAAGACTCTCCACAGCGCGCGTAGCCTCCTCGACCGCCTCTTGGTTCTTCCCCGCCGCCAGGAGTTCCTCCACGCGCACGAGCGCCGGCGGCAACGATGGACGGACCGCGTTAACCTGTCCCTGCGCATCTCGGCCGACGGTGAACGCGCTTAAAACGACTAGAAGTGCTGCCTTGACCTTAGCCTCTGGCATGCCGCACGCTCGACTGACGCTCTCCGGAACTACGGGGTCACCCGAATCTGCTCGGGCTTCTGAATAACAATCTCCGGCCGATTCCGGTAACTGGTCACCGGCCCGCGGATCTCAACCTTTCGGCCGGTAAGGGTGCCGAGATCCCCGAACTTTCGCCGGTCAGCGGAAAAGATCACCGCCGTAAACGGGCAAGAGCGGTAGTCCTGACAGAAATCCAGGAAAGTATTTTCCGCGCGCGACGTATAAACCTTCACGATCCGGCCCGTGATGCATCCGCTCTTGCCCACGCTCGAGGCCGCCTCGTTGAAATCAACACAGGGGACATCGGAACCTGCCTCGGCTGGACTCGCAGCCGCAACGGGTTGCGCCGCCCGCCGCAGGCCGTGCCGGTAGGCGATCATTGCGCTGGCCAGCGACGCAACCAGGACGAGCACTAAAACCACGAAGATCTGTCGGCGGCTCACGAAAACACTCTGAGTCCGGCGCCGCTTCGCATTATCCCGTAAAGGCCGCCACCGGACTTCGCAGAGTATAGCAATTTCCTTGAGCGGCGATGGCGATTGAAACCGCGGCACGACACGATGTCTTCCGAACAATCGCGAAATGTCGTATTCGTCAGCTAAGCAGCAGACTCAATTGTTTTCCGCACCGACAATTGGGCCACAAAATGCAGTCAAGATGGCCGGAGGCCACAGTTTCGGACAGGAAGCCCGAAATCTGTGGGCGATATTACCACCTCCAACGTCGAGATGCCCGAACCACCGGCCAACCCCGCCAGAACCCGCAAGCAGAAAGGCGTTGTATACATCGACTGGAATCGCTGCAAGGGTTGCGGATTCTGCGTGGAATTTTGCCCGCCCAAAGTTCTGGCGCTTTCCGAAAAATACAACTCACACGGCTACCACCCTCCTGAGCTCGTCAACGAGGCAGGATGCACGGGCTGTGATCTCTGCGGTCTGTATTGTCCCGACTTCGCGATCTTCGGCACGCGCGTTCCGGTGGCGACTCCCGCGGCGGAGGCTGCCAACCCATGAAAGCTAATCCCGCCGCGGTGCTGACGGGCGCGCATTTCCTCGATGGTGACCAGGCCTGTTGCGAAGGCGCGCTGGCAGGCGGCGCCAACTTTGCCGCCGGTTATCCCATCACGCCTTCAACCGAAGTCGTCGAGCGTTTCGCGTCGCGCGTGCCCACCGTGGGCGGCGTGTTCATCCAGATGGAAGACGAACTCGCCTCCTCGATCGCCATCCTGGGCGCGGCCTGGGCAGGCGCGAAAGTGTTCACGGTGACTTCCGGCCCCGGCTTCTCGCTGATGATGGAGCACATCGGTCTCGCCGCCATGACCGAAGTGCCCTGCGTGTTCGTGGACGTGCAGCGCGGCGGGCCATCAACGGGATTGCCGACACTCCCCGGCCAGGCCGACATGATGCAGGCGCGCTGGGGCTCGCACGGCGATTACGAAATCATCGCTCTCTGCCCCAACTCTCCGCAGGAATGCTTCGACCTGATGATCGACGCCTTCAACCTCTCCGAGCAGTATCGCCTGCCGGTCCTCTTCATGATGGACGAATGCGTGGGGCACATGACGGAGAAAGTCGTGATCCCTTCCGCCGACCAGATCGAAATCTTCCCGCGGCGGTTCACTTCCCTGCCGCCTGCCGATTACGAGCCTTACAAACCCGCGGCGGACGGCATCCCGGAGATGGTCAAGGCCGGAGACGGTTATCGCTTTCATATCACCGGGCTAACCCACGACGAGCACGGCTACCCCGCGATGACCTGGCGCGCGCAGGAGAAGCTGGTGCGTCGTCTGGTGAACAAAGTCCGCGAGAATGCCGAGCAAATCGTTCGCTACGAAGAGCGCGAGACGGAAGACGCCGACGTCGTGGTAGTTGCCTACGGCATCACCAGCCGTGTGGCGCTCAAAGCCGTTCAGATGGCGCGCGCGGAAGGAATTCGCGCCGGCCTGCTGCGGCCCATTGTGGTTTGGCCGTTTCCGGAGAAGCGCATTCGAGCCCTGGCCGAGAAGGCGAAAGCATTGGTGGTCGTCGAAATGAATTACGGTCAAATGTATTACGAAGTCGAGCGCTGCGCCGCGGGCAAGGCTCGCACGGAGCTTGTCGAACACGGCGGCGGCACGGTGCACGAACCCGAGGATGTCCTGAAGGCGATTCGCGAGGTGGCGCGATGAGCACGCTGCCGGTCGTCCCGACCGCCATCAACCCTGTCGAGCCGTTTCTGCGCACGGAGCGCATGCCGCACATCTGGTGCCCCGGCTGCGGCATCGGGACGACGGTGAATTGCTTTACGCGCGCGCTGGTCGAATCGAAACTGAACCTGGACAAGGTCGCGATCGTTTCCGGCATCGGCTGCACGGGCCGCGTGGCGGGATACATGAAGTTGGATTCGTTCCACACCACGCATGGCCGCGCGATTCCGTTCGCGACAGGATTGAAGCTCGCCAACCCCGATTTGACCGTGGTGGTTTACAGCGGCGACGGCGATTTGATCGCCATCGGTGGAAATCACTTTATCCACGCCGCACGGCGCAACGTCGACCTCAAGATCATCTGCGTCAACAATTTCATTTACGGCATGACGGGCGGCCAGGTCGCGCCGACGACCCCGGTCAGCGCCACCGCGACGACGACGCCCTACGGCTGCTTCGAGCGGCCGTTCAACCTCCCCTATTTGGCGGAATCCTCCGGCGCGGTTTACGTGGCGCGCTGGACTTCCTATCACGTTCGGCACATCACCCGCGCCATGGTCGAGGCGTTCAGCAAGAAAGGCTTCTCGTTCATCGAAATCATCACCCCCTGCCCGACGCTCTACCTGCGACGCAACAAGCTGGGCGACAGCCTCGACACCATGCGCTACTACAAGCAGAAAAGCGTGATCAAAAACGGCGCCAGCACCAAAGAGGTCGAAATCGCGCTGGGCGGAGAAATCGTCTGCGGCAAGTTCGTGGACATCGAGCGGCCAACCCTCGGCCAGAGCATGACGATGCAGCTCGCGAAGTCGCTGGGAGCCCGTTACGCGGGAGGAGGCCGCTGATGCCGACCCACGAGATCCGCATCGCAGGTTTTGGCGGCCAGGGGGTGATCCTCGCCGGCATGGTCATCGGCAAGGCCGCGACGCTCTTTGACAACAAATTCGTCACGCTCACGCAGAGTTTCGGCCCCGAAGCGCGCGGTAGCGCCTGCAGCGTGCAGTTGATTGTTTCGCCGGAACCTATTCTTTATCCCTATATTACGAAACCGGATATTCTCGTGGTGATGTCACAGGAAGCCTGCACGCGCTTCTGCTCCCAGATCCAGCCCGGCGGCGTGATGCTTTACGAGCAGGACCTCATCACGCCGGGAAAGAAATGTGCCCCCGACGTCCGGCGCTCAGGGATTCCCGCCACCCGGCTGGCCGAGGAACTGGGCCGCAAGCTCGTCCTCAACATGGTGATGGTGGGTTTTGTCACCGCCATGACTTCCATCACCACCGCCGACGCCGTACGCAAGGCCATCGCTAGCTCCGTCCCCAAAGGCACCGAGCAACTCAACCTCGCCGCCTTCGAAAAGGGCTACGAATACGGCCGCACGCAGCTTGCCTCCTCCGCCAGTGCCGCCTGAAATTCTTACACAGTTATCATTTAGCATACCTTCTGCAACCTCTGTGTTCTCATGAGGTTCCGCGAATCCGGTTTGGCCTTTCTCTTGCCTTTCCTCATACGGGCATGAAGCCGCGGGATCGAGGATGTTTCCGCGCGCAAGGCCCGCGAGGCGCGGATCGCGTGGAGCGACGCGCTTGGCGCGGCATCCCGCACCAAGGAGATGCGTATGCGAACTCAAGGATTGCGCCTGATCACTTCGTTTCTTATGACCGTACTCTTCACCGCTCTGCTGGCGATTCCGGCCCTCGGCGACTATCGTGAGGTCCCCGCTGGAACGCGCTTCATGGTTGAATTACGCGACAAACTCGACGCCAAGAAAGTGAAGCCGGGGAAGAAGTTCAGCGCCTCCACGCTCGAGTCGCTCCAGTTGACGGATGGAACGATAGTTCCGGCTGAGGCCAAGTTGAAGGGGCGGGTCGGTTACGTGGAAGGCAAGAAGATGGTGCTGCGCTTTGAGCGCATCGAGACGCGCTACGGCAAGTACCCGATTGTGGCAAACGTCGTCGGGGTAATGGGCGAGAGAGACGTGAAAAACGAAGTCGGCCCCGAAGGTGAAATCAAGGCCGAGGGAGGCCGCGGTAAGAGCGCCGCCATCGGCGCGGTTATCGGAGGCGGCCTGGGCGCGGCGATCGGCTCGCAGAAGGGCGGCAAAGGCACGGCCATCGGCGCCGGCGCCGGGGGCGCCACGGGCGCCCTGGTTGGCGCGGCTGCCGGCGGCAAACATCTCGTGCTTCAAAAAGGCGCGCGACTGGAAGTAGAATTGGAGCGGCCGCTTGCCATCACGCGCGGCAAGTAGAATTCGTTGCCGGCGGCTGTCAATGCGCCGCCATCCCGAAAGGAGGGATATCAATCATGCGGATTAGACTGGTTTTCATCGCTACGGTTCTGACGCTGTGTTTCGTTTCGTCCCCGGCGGCTGCCAATAAGGCCGAAGAAAGGCTGCAGGACTCCGCCGCGGTGTTGGACGAAATCCTGAATATCCCTGACAACATCCCACAGGAACTCATCGACAAGGCGAAGTGTGTGGTGGTGATTCCGTCGGTCAAGAAGCTGGCCATCGGCTTTGGCGGGAGTTACGGCCGTGGCGCGATGGTGTGCCGTGGCGGCGACGACTACGAAGGAGCCTGGGGGCCCCCGGTGATGATGGCCCTTGAGGGCGGCAGTTTCGGCCTGCAACTGGGCGGACAGGCGACGGATTTCCTTTTGTTGATTATCAACCCCAGCGGTGTAAATTCCATACTAAGCAGCAAAGTCAAACTCGGTGCGGACGCCTCCGCCGCGGCGGGGCCGGTGGGCCGCACGGCGAGCGCGGAAACCGACGCCTGGATGCGCGCCCAGATCCTGAGCTACTCACGTTCGCGCGGTCTGTTTGCCGGAGTCTCCCTCCAAGGATCGACGCTCCGACCCGACAATGACGCCAACGAACTCATCTACCGCAAAAGCGTCGCGCCGCGCGACATCGTGCGCTCGCAGGGAGTGCAAGTTCCCGCGGCAGCGAAAACGCTGGTTGCCCGGCTCGAGGCGGCCTCACCCCATCTGCCTCCTTATCCCCGGCCCGCTCCGGCATCCGAAAAACCAACCTCGAAATAGATCTCCGTATCCGATCAAGAACCCGCCGGGTTTCCGCGCTTGCCACGCGGAGCCCGGCGCGGACAGGTTCCCTTATCGATCCAGCTCACCCGTAATTTTATTCAGTTCGATCGGCTCGCGAGAAAGAACTGCCCGCGCTGGGTAACATGTTCCTCTGCAAACCCTTGCATATTTCTCTAACTCCCAGAATATTCAAATCATTTCGTAGCTCCCGCTTTGGCTCACCGCGTGCTCCCTTGCAATGCGGGCTCTGCCACCAGGTTGACTTCCGAGCCGGAGCCGGCGTGCAACTGCCTGGCTCTAGCTATACGGTGAAGCTCAACTGAATGGAGGTGACACCATGATGAGGATCTTCCTGCTGATTGTGGCACCGGCAGTTCTTTGGGCCGGGATTGCCACGTCTAAAAGCTTCGACCGGCAGTCGAATCTTCCTGCTGCGCGCACGGCCGCGGCCTCCGCTCCCGCGCAAGGTTCAGCTTTCACGGGACGCATCTCAGAGGAAGGTGGCCGATACGTTCTCGTGGATGACCTCGACCGCGCCACCTATCAACTCGACGATCAGGAGAAAGCCAAAGAGTTCGAGGGAAAGAACGTGAAGGTGACCGGCAGCCTCGATAGCTCAACGAATACCATCGATGTCGCGGAAATCATCGAAGTCTGAGAAACCTTGGCCCTCGTTGGGCTCTGTCGGAGGCGCATCATCCGGCCATTCTGTTCGCATTCCTAACCTCGAACATCGCGCGGGCGAACCTTGACCCGCACGGCGCAGGCGAGTAGACTTGTTGCAGATGCGCCTGTAGCTCAGATGGATAGAGCGTTTGCCTCCGGAGCAAAAGGTCGCAGGTTCG
>JBHGBD010000058.1:0-5726 GCA_041946825.1 Terriglobia bacterium
AGCATTCCGCTGAAAACACAGCCCCCGAATCGGCTCGCTGAGCTGGCCACAAAAGAGTGGAAATAGCGCGGGTTCTTGGGGGGGCGTACGGCGGGCCCTTCGCGGGCGTTGGGTGAGGGTCATACCCTGGAACCCGTGTACTTTTGCCGCTGAAGTCCCTCCATGCGCGGACGCCGTCAGGGCAGCCAGCGCCGCTCCGCCATCGACTGCCTTTCTTAGAAATCTTCGTCGGTTCACTGCCACCGCACATAGACGTGCGCGGGACGGAGCCCAGGAGACGCGAATGCATGCCTCCTCGAACTCCCCGCGCCGGCAGTAGCTGACTCCAGATAAGGGTTGCCCTGCTTACCAGCCGAGTGCGTACCTGTGCCCGCGTACGTCAGCTCCACCCCTGATTACGCCCGTCGTCGGATCGTATTCGACAACAGTCGGATTGCAGCCATTTCCCCAGTCTCGCCCCACAATAACTTTGTGGCCCTTGGTTCGCAGCTGGATGGCGACTTCCTCCGAAATCCGCCCTTCGAGTTGAAGAGAAAAGGGCCGGTCCTCGTGCCCATCGAAAGAGCTGTACATCGCGCCAGAATTGAAGCGCGGCGCCTCGACGGCTTCCTGTGGGTTCATCCCAAATTCCGCGACGTTCAAGAACACTTGGAGGAGAGTCTGATCTTGGGCGTCACCGCACGGCGTGGAAAATGCAAGCCATGGCTTGTCATGCTTGAGCGCCAGAGAAGGCGTTAAGGTAATCCGTGGCCTCTTGCCTGGGGCAAGCTGGTTGGGATGGCCAGGGGTCAGGACGAACTGCTGAGCCCTTTCGCTGAGTTGAATCCCCGTCCCGGCTACAACCACAGCCGGTACCCATGCACCGCTGGGGGTGGCTGAGAACATGTTCCCCGATTTGTCGATGACGTTCACACAGGTCGTATCCTTGTGCGGCGGGTTTCGATCCCGATAGCGTTCGCGGATGAAATCCTCCGACGCGCGGGCTTTCAGGTGATAGGGGTCCCCGGGAATATGCTCCCCAGAAGCCTTATCCGGATCGATTAGCGAGCGGCGGACGGCGGCGTAGTCTTTGGAAAGAAGGGTTTCGGGTATGGAGGCGAATTCCGGATCGCCGTAGTAGGCATCGCGGTCTGCATAACCCAGCTTTATGGCTTCCGCGACGGTGTGGATATAATCAGCCGAGTTGAAGCCCTTCGCTTTGAGATCAAAACCCTCCAGCAAGTTCAGGTTCTCGATAAAGACAGGGCCCTGGGTCCAGAAGGGGCATTTGTAGACGTCTATTCCGCGGTAATTGGTGCTGACCGGGCGCTCGATTTTGGCATGATACTTGGCGAGGTCTCCCTCGCGGATCAAGCAACCAGCTTCTTGGCAGAACTCGCCGATGCGTTTGGCAACGGGGCCACGGTAGAAGTAATCCCGCACCGCTTCGATTCCGGCTTCCCGTCCTCGGCTGGCATTCCGCCGTTCAGCGTCGGCCATCGACTGGTAAGTCCGGGCAAGGTCGCTCTCAACAAAAATCTCACCAACCTCTGGGGGGCGGCCGCCCGGTAGATAAATCTGCCTCGTAGCCGGCCATTTCTCTAGGGTGGGCTGATGATACCGAAGAAGCTGAGCGTATCTGGCATCGAGTGGGAACCCCTGAGCGAGTTCAATCGCCGGCTGGATGACCTCTGCAAAGCTCATGGTGCCGTACTTCTCCAAGGCTACGAGGAGAGCGTCGACCGCGCTCGGAACGATCGCACTAAGAGGACCGTAGGCCGGAATCGTCCCTTTTGAAATCGCGGCTACTTCTGCTACACGAGGATCGTCGCTGCGCAGGTTTCGGTAGAAGTCCACGGTGGCCAGCGCGGGCGCCGTGCCGTTACCGTTGATGGCCACAACTTCCCCACCAAGGGGTTTGATGAGAATGGGGCATTCCCCACCGGCTCCGAAGCCGTTCATCTCCACCACGGAAGCGGCAAATACGGTTGCTACACCGGCGTCGATGGCATTTCCCCCCTTCTCCAAAATCCTTAAGCCCGCCTCTGCAACTAACTGGTGTCCTGCTGCCACCACCCCGCGCTTGCCCATGACTAAGGGTTTGTAGGTGTCCGTAGCAACGCACGCACCCTCGGTCCAGACTATGGGGCGAATAAGGGGCGGAGGACACTGGGCTGCCGAGAAGCGGGCTGAAATTCCAATCATACAGACTGCCAAAATAGGGATTGCCACCCGCGATCGGCACCACTTTGTCACGACGCGTCTCATGATCTCTCCATTTCGGGATTCCAAGGACTTCTTAAAGGGAGCCCAAAGCGACGGGAACATTTACTCGGGGTTCTCAAGGTCTCCGGCCTTGACATTGGGCAGAAACCGACCTAACGACGGCACCGAGTAGAAGAAACTGGGACTGCAGGCGGATCGGCTTGCGGAGCGCTAAGCAGCCCCCAGGAGTCCTCTCGGTCGGACCACTCTAACAGCCTTGCCGAGATAGCAGAGACAACTTCAGTCCCTAACTTCGACCGCTCACTGCGATCCGAGGCCGTCCAGTCGCAGCGCCAAGTGGAAGCATCAGGTCGCCCACCCCCTCAGAATACAAGCTTCATCGAGATCTGAATAATTCGGGGATTTCGGGCGGCCGTCACCTTTCCAAAGGAAGCGTTACCGAACCCTGGCTCACCGTATGTATAGCTGCCCCCACTTCGACTTGACCAGATCTCCCACTGCGCATGGTTCCAGGCGTCGAAGAACTCAAAACGGGTCTGGAGTGAAAGTCGCTCGGTGATGCGGTTGTTCTTCTGTAGCGAGAGATCCCAGTTGTTCAGCCCTGGTGACCTGAGGATGTTCCTCGCGCAATTGCCCGGAGTAAAGGCGGGTGGGCGCGCGAACGCCGAAGTGTCGAAATATACGAGCCCATTCGACCGCACATTATCGCTGAAGCTGCTCTGATTGGGATCAGCAACGCAGTTGGGGCGACCCGAGACTCGCGTCCCGATATTCAGCCAGTCGCCCGGCATGGTTACTTTGTCTGGTGTTCCTGACTGGAAAAGCGTGATTCCGGAGATTTGCCAGCCGCCCACGACGGCATCAACGGCCCCTCCCTGGTTCAAGAAGCGTCGCCCTTTGCCGAATGGAAGCTCGTAAATATAGCTGGCTACCATCCGATGTCGAATATCCTGATCTCCGTGGCCTTTTTCTCCCCTTCGTCCAATCAGCGGGAAGTCCGAGTTGCTAATTTCGTTTCCCCCGTTATCAACCATGCGTGCCAGGGTGTAATAGGCATCCAAAGTCAATCCCCGGGAATAGCGCTTCTTAAGCGACAGGGTGCCAGCGTGATAATATCCGTGGTTCATAGTAGTATTTAGATTGATACTCCCCCAATTCGGAAACACCACCCGGCGGTCGTTCAAGGGGATCGTACCAGTCGGATCGATAGCCCCGGGATTGGCTTGATTGAATGAGCCTCCGCGGATATGTGACGCGCCCTCATAAGCGATCTGCACAAGCAGATTCTGCGAGAACTGCTGCTCAATCACCAGATTCCACTCGGGTGCATACGGTCGCTTCTCAGTCTTGGACCTCGTTTGGACCTCAACGTTGATGGGATACGTATCGCCCACGCTGATCGGATTGAAGAGATCGTCGATGAACAGGGTGGGTACAGCACCCGAATTCTGCGTCTCATCGGTAACAAAGGGCCAATTCAGGTAGAGGCCCTCGAGGTCGTTATACTTGTGAGATGCCCAGTAAAGTCCAAACCCCGAGCGTATGACTGTTTTGGAGGAACCGAAAGGCTGCCACGCAAACCCGATCTGCGGTTTCCAGCTACCGTAAAACGGATCAATCGGGGAGCCCTCGAAATCGATCCCGCCACGCAGGAAGCGCCCCTCGCCAGAGAAATCGAAAATTGCCATCTTGTTGTTCACTTCGCGCGGAGGAGATTTGTATTCCCAGCCGAGGCCGATATTCATTGTCAGGTTTGGCCGGATCTTGTACGAGTCTGAGGCATGGAACGCATATAGGTTGAACCGAAAGTCTCCAACGCCGTCGCCGGCCGCGTTGGAAGTCTGATTGGGTAGACCCAGTAAAAAGTCTCCGATCGAGGAACCCGTGTAATTCCCGTTGAATGAAAATCGCGGACCGGACCCACGTGTAATTCCTTGGTAGTTTTGGCGCCGGTAGACCGCTCCGAAGCGAAAAGTATGATTGCCCCGGAGATAGTTGAGGGCGTCGTTGAACTGCAAATTCTCGTCATCGTTTCCGAGGTAGAAGAAACCTGTACCCAACCCCGTAAAGCCGACCATCGACACTCCCGGGACACCCCAGAGCAAGGGTTCAGGATCAGTATTCGTCAGGCCCAGTTCTTCCGCGAAGTTCGTCTTTCCTCCCACGTAGGGGTCGATGAATTCGGCGCTACGTCGCCAGAATCCCTTATTCCAGCCCGCATGGAGAGTGTTCACAATGGTCGGGCTGATGATGCGCGTCCACCCCGCGGCGAAATTGCGCCCGCGCAAGGGTGAGTTGATCCCACTCCCGATGGCAATGCCGGGTTGGAAGAACGGCTCGTCCACCCAGATGTACCGGAAAAAGGTCGTGTCACGACTGGAGATGTTGTAGTCAATCCGGGCGGACCACTGGTTCCACGTGCTCGATATGGGGGTATTTATCAACCGGTTCTGGCCCAGCGGGAGGCGATCGAGGGCATTGGCTTCGGGAATGAACTGGGCAGCGTAACCCTCGGAGAAAAACGCAATCCGGTCGGAAGGAATAACGTTCCCCTGGAAAGGCTGGCCCGTCTGCGGGTCGATGATATCCTTGCATTTCTTCGAACCAGGATTGTCCAGGCAGAATTGTGAATCCGTGGGGAAAATTCCTGTCCCCGCCGAGTCGTCAGCCAAATTCCCCAGCGTTTGGGCACGAGAGGGGAAAAGACCTTGCAAGGTCTGTCCCAGAGCCGCGCGCGACCCCTCGAAGCTGCCAAAGAAGAAAAGCTTGTTCTTGATGATCGGTCCACCGACAACCCCGCCAAAGTTGTTGTCGCGGAAAGGGGCCCGGTTCTTGTCGAAGAAATTCCGCGCATTCAAAGCGTCGTTGCGGAGGAACTCAAACGCTGAACCATGGAATTCGTTGGAACCCCCCTTCGTGACGACGTTGACGACGGTGGAGCCGTCTATTGCAATCTCACCGCCGTAGGCGCTTCGCTCGATTTTGAACTCCTGGATCATGTCAATTGAGGGGCGGAAGCTGACGTTGGCCCAACGGCTGTTGCGGGTTTCAATCCCGTCAATTATGTAGTTAACGTTGCTCTCTTTCTGCCCGCTGACCCAAATGCTCTGATTGTCCCGCTGCGTAAACGCGGAGGTGTTTGACTTCAACCCTTGCCGCCCTCCCAGAATTACGCCGGGCGTGGTAATGGCCAGCGAAAGGTAACTCCGGCCGCTGACAGGCAACTCCACGACGCGGCGGTTTTCAACAACCTCCGACAGGTCGTGGGTCTCCGTCTGCACGAGCTGTCCCCCCGCTGCTTGGACCTCAACCATGGTGCTGACTGCGCCCACTACCATCGTCATGTCCGCTCGTGCACGCTGATCAGGCGAGAGTCTCAAGTCGCTGATCACCTGCTTCTGAAATCCCTCGTGGACCCCCGAGACTTCATAGCGGCCGGGCACCAACTCGACGAAGCTATAGGAGCCGTCAGCGCTTGTGGTTGTCGTCAACTCGCGGCCGGTTTCAAGGTTACGCAGCGT
>JBHGBD010000059.1:0-5541 GCA_041946825.1 Terriglobia bacterium
AATGGTGTCAGGCCTCAACCGCCCGGCGTGGCCCCGGAGCGGGTGCATAATTCAGGTGTAACAGAGCGCTTGTTCTTTTCCCCTCTTTGTCGACAGTGAGAATGAACGGACGAGAGGGAACTCAAGCCCACAGTTGGGTGCTTCGCAGCGTGCTGTCCGAGCCCATAGATATGCGACAGGCACCGCGCCATCCGGATCGGGAGGGTAGAACTGAGCCAGTCTTCGGGCTGCCAGTTCGAGCACCTCCATCCCAGCACGCCGAAGCTCTTCAGCTAAGTTTGGTGACAAAGACCTCGGAATTCCCTCAAGCATGGTCTTCAAAATCAGACACGCCACGGGATTTAGGTCGCTCGCAAACACATCACAACCCAGTCGTAACGCCTCAAGGGGGATGGACCCACCCCCAGCGAATGGGTCCACAATCAGCGGAGCATCTTCGCCGTGCGCCGCTCTGACCAGTTCACGGGCCGTCTGCAAGAAGGCTGGGTTAAGAGACTTGTCCCAATTCGACAACTCCGCGATGAATCGAAGGAGCGCATCCCTTAGCTCCTCATGACTGTCACCGGGCCGCCCAACTATGCCCGAAAGGAGTTCGCGGGCGCGCGCCCGAAAGGCGTCAGGGCACGCAGAGTCGCAGGGATCCGGCACGAGGAGCGCCAGTAGCATCGCCCGGCATGCGGCTAGGGGCCGCCGAGCCCACCAAAGATGGAGTGTCGACGGGTGACCGTGGCGGATCGACTTCTCTCTGACCGAGTGCTTGGAGACCTTAGCAATTGGGAAATCGACTTCCGCCAGCCTCTTGCATTCACGAGGGATCATGCTGCGGCTCCACGCCTCCTCTGACGTTTCTTCATCTTGCTCTTGTACCCCGCGACGGCAGCTTCTACCTCGGCCGGAGAAAGCCGCTTGATGAATGCGACGACATCGTGCGAGTACTTCACGAGTACGCCTTCGGCGGCCTTCCAGCAGTACTCCGGTTTCGATTTGAGACCATACTCGGAGAGAATCGCCTGCAACACGAATGACGTGAATTTCCGGCCATGCAGGTTGCCGATTCGCTCCACAACATCTCGCGCCCGGAGGGGGTGGGTCACGTTGGGGTCTGCCGTCCGTGTGACAACCAGCGGGCCTGATTCATCGGTCTGGGCCTGAACTCCCACCACAACATCGGCTCGCTCGATCTTCTTTGTGGATTCCAGTTTCACGGAAAACACAGTCAAGAACCTCGCGGTGTCTGCGCCCGCGGTCTCAAGTTCTTCGGTAGATTTGGCTAGTTCAGTCAAGAACTGGCGCACTGCGGCGCTCGTTTCCTTGCTCGTTGCTGGCTGCTTCGCGATGTATTGAATCGGGTCGATGGGCGGCTCCAACCCAAGGGGAAGCAGGTGCCATGTGATCTCATCCGCCAGTCTGACACTGAAGGCGTACTCGAAGAGATCTTTCAGATTGACGATGCTCGTCTGTGCGAGCGCGTAGATGATGGACCCGAAGCCTGCCGCATTGTAGAAATGGACGGCGTTGTCCCGGTAGATGCTGAGCATCTCCAGATTCCGCCTGATGGGCAGGGGCGGTGTTTTCGAAGGGAACAGCGCCTCTGCCCGGCTGATTGCGTCCTTCAACGAGAGAGTCCGGTAGGGCTCCTTCCGCTTCTTGGGATAGTAGATGGATCGGCCCTTTTTCGAGAGAAGCGCCTTCAAAGCCAATTCCCACGCGTTGAGCAGCAGGATGACGAAGCACTCGTCGCGGTACTCGATCCGCGGCTTGTTGTAGATCTCGATGGCCGCCAGCAACGCGGCCTTCGCGTTGTGGAGCAGGTGCCGGTAAGACCCACGGTAGTTCATGGCTCTCGTTTTCCTCCCTCGCCGGCCAGAGAGTCCACGTCGAGCCGGTAGTGCTCCACCTTCGTGATCTCCTGCCAGTTGAACCGGGCCGGGTCCTTGACAGGCGCCTCCAGCTTCGGCTCCGCCTTGCAGTTGGTGACCACATACAGCCAGTAGCAGTCGCGCCGATCCTCGGCCACGCGGCGCTCGTTCGGTGTCAGCAGGACGCTGCCGGTGGGCGCGCCTATGCCCTTCACCTCGATGAGGCGCAGTTCGCCGGAGTTGAGATCGATGCTCGTGAGGTCGTAACCAAGGTCCTTCTCGTGGACGTCGTAAACCGTCCTGCCCTGGCTGCGCTCGTACTCCTCCGCAACCCGCATTGCGGTGGCTTCCACCTCGGGATCGGGCTTCAGCCGGCGGATCTCGGGCTGGTCCTGGTCAGGGTGCGGCAGGACCAGGACGCTGGCCATCCACTCCACGCCCTGCAAGGTCAACGACCGTTCCTGCTCCAGTTCCATGCGCCGGCGGTCCCGGCGTTGAAGCAATTCCTGGTGCCGCGCCTCGGCTTGGGCCAGCAGGCCCTTGGCGCCTTCCTCGCCGCGGTCAAGCGCTTCGGCGAACCGGCCGATCGTCTCGTCGGCCTTCTGGAGCAGTTCCGTCAGGGAGAGCTCCACATGGGCGGCCACTCGTTCGACTTCGGCCAGGCGCTCCCGCCGCACTTCCTCTAACAGCGGTTGCAAGGCCGTTTCGTGCAACCAGTGTTCGGGGGCCGGCGCCAGCGCAACGGCTGGTAGCGGATCGGGAACCAGCCCGGGTTGGAGGTTTCCCAGAACGCCGAAGTCCTCTAGCCGCGGTGGCTCCCCCTCCCTGAGTTCGACCGCGAAGAGGCGTTCGTGGGCGACGTGTCCCAGGCCGTCCACCACGCGGGCCCGGCAGAAATCGATGCGCGCCGGCTTCGGATGAGCGAGGGAGTAGAAGCAAGCGCCTTGCCGGAAGCACTCCTGCCCCTGCTGGAGCATCTGGAGGCGCACGGCTTCAAACAGTGGATGCCCCGGCGTCACCCACTCCAGGTTCTTCGACTCGGCGGTGGCTCGGTCCGTGGAACACCGGGGATAGCGCGAGGCGATCTGGCCATACCGCCAATACGGTTCGCGCTCATGGCGGCGCAGAACGTTCGGCGTCGTGCCGGTGATGTCGAAAGTGTGATGCGACTCCTGCACCGGCCTGAGATTCAGGGAGACGAAGATAGCGGACTCCCGAAGGAACCTCGCGATGGATTCGGGGACTACGCGCCGCTCCTGGGCCCGCGCGCGCCGCTCGATGAGCATCTCCAGGTTCAGGTTGCGCGTCGCCAGGCCTTCGAGGGCGTTCCGGCAGATCGAGCGGAAGTGGTCCTCTTCGACGTTGCGGAGCAGGCGGTCTTCCAGGTCGGCATCGCCGAGCTTGCCGGCATAGTAGTCCCGCAAGACTCGCTCGACATGTGCCGCCGGGAGCACCTCGCCGACGACATTGAAGACCGAGTCGTCGTCGAGCGCGTCCCGGATCTCTTGCAGCTTTTCGTGCAGCTTGCGAAGCACCTGGCCTTCGATTGTGTTGGTGGCGACGAAGTTGAAGATCAGGCAATCCTCAAGCTGGCCGTAGCGATGAATCCTGCCCATGCGCTGTTCGAGCCGGTTCGGATTCCAGGGGATGTCGTAGTTGAAGAGAATGTGGCAGCACTGGAGGTTGATACCTTCGCCGGCCGCCTCGGTCGCCACCAGGATCTGAATGGCGCCGTCGCGGAACTGCTGCTCCGCATGGAGGCGCGTGCCCTCCTCTTCGCGGCTGCCGGGCTTCATGCCGCCGTGGATGCAGCCCACTTGGAAACCCCACTCGCGCAACCGCTTCATGAGGTAGTCGAGGGTGTCCTTAAACTCGGTGAAGATGAGGAGCCGCTTCTGGGGGTCCTCGTAAAACCCGTGGCATTCCAGAAGACTTTTCAGCTTCGAGAGTTTCGCCTCGGCGTTCGAGTTTGCGAGATCCTGTGCGCGTGCGGCGAAGGTGCGGAGTTCCTGAATTTCCTCGCGAACCTGAGTAGGATTCTGCGCCAGCGTGATGGAAGCTAGTTGCTCCTCCAGCCGCTCCCGGTCGGAGTCTTCCATCTCCTCCAGTTCCTCCGGCGAGGGAAAGTCGCGAAGGAAATCGGTAGGGAGATCGCGGCTCACCTCCTGCGCGCGCCGAAGCTTCTCCTCGAGGCGGGCTGCCCTCTTTTCCAGGGATCTCTGAAGCGCAAAGCTGGAGGAGGCGAGCCTCCGCTGGAAGAGCGACATCAGGAAGCCCACGGCGCGGGCACGGGGATCGTCACCCACGCCGGCGGCTTTCGCGCTCTCACGCTTCACGAAGCGGGTGATGTCCCGGTAGACTTCGAACTCTGGGCCGTCGATGCGGAAGTCAGCCGTGTGAGGGATGCGCTTGGTGAAGATCTTCTTGCAGACCCATGTGCCGTTGGGCTCGCGATGGGGGAAGTAGACCATCGCTTCCTTAGTTCGGCGCAGGTAGAAGGGAGCCCGCCGCCGGTCCATCGCCTCGCGGATCGACTTCACATCGGCGAAGACATCCGCGTCCAGTAACTGAAGAAAGAAAGAGAAATTTTCCGGATCGCCGCGGTGAGGTGTCGCCGTGAGCAGAAGGAGATGGTCGGAAGTGTCGCGAAGGAGTTCGCCGAGCCGGTAGCGCTGCGTCTTGTGTTCGGAGTCGGCCGCCGACATTCGGTGCGACTCGTCGACGATCACCAGCTCCCAGTGGACTTGGCGCAAGCCGGGGAGGATGTCCGTGCGCTTTGCGAGGTCGAGCGAGGTGATGATCTGGCGGTGCTCGAGCCACTGATTGACGCCGAACTGTTCCCGTATGTCCCCGCCCTTGAGAACCAGGAACTTCTCGTCGAACTTCTCCTTCATCTCCCGCTGCCACTGAAATGTGAGGTTGGCGGGGCAGACAATCAAAATCCGGTCACACAACCCACGCAATTTCAGCTCGCGAACCAGTAGCCCGGCCATGATGGTCTTGCCGGCGCCCGCGTCGTCGGCCAAGAGGAAGCGGACTCGCGGCGCTTTCAGTAGATGGTCATAGACAGCCTCAAGCTGGTGAGGCAGCGGATCTACCCGCGAGATGGAGAGGCCGAAATATGGGTCGAATTCATAAGCGATGCCAAGCGCATAGGCCTGGATTCCGAGGCGCAGTAAGTTGGGATCGCCGTCGAAGGAGCGGACGGACTCGACGACTCGCAGCAGCTTGAATTCGTCGGGCGTGAGTGTTACGCGTCGGAACTGCTGTGTTCGGCTTCCGACCAAACCGAGGATCCAGGTGCCCGGCGCGCTCTGGCGCACCGTCTCCACTTGCATCGGCTCGCTGAACAGCGGGCCGACCAGAAGCTGCCCTTCCCGGACTGTAGGTTCATCACCCATCTTGCTTGCAAATGAATGCCAAAGTGTAATTTATCGGAATTTGAGGTGTCGTGGAGAGGGGCGAATAAACCGGCGCATCTTGTTGGGCCGTCGGCGAACTGAGCCGGTGGTGGCGCGATGCGGAGCCATGCGTCGAGTTAGCATCATCCCTATTGATTCCCAGCCTAGAATTTCCACAGGCATCCACAGGCCGGAACCGGTCAAGCACTCAATCTTCTGTGTGAAGAATCGGATCGCCTGTGGAACCGGATTCGCCTAATCTTCGCCATGGTAGAATCGCG
>JBHGBD010000006.1:0-156636 GCA_041946825.1 Terriglobia bacterium
GCCTTCTGCCTTCTGCCTTCTGCCTTCTGCCTTCTGCCTTCTGCCTTCTGCCTTCTGCCCTTTCAACTCTTCGACCTTCGACTCTTCAACTTCTTCTGGTGCGAAAGGGGGGACTCGAACCCCCACCCCTTGCGGGACCAGATCCTAAGTCTGGCGCGTCTGCCAATTCCGCCACTTTCGCGCTGGGCCCATTATAAGCCATCGTTGGACACTCGGCGCCGGACAACGGCGACGACTTCTGGTAGATTGACTTTCCATGCGCCGCCTGGCCCTTGATTCGCTCGCGCTGGTCGGAGTCTTCGCTGTCCTCCTGTTACTCCACTCGTCGTTCCTGGCCCTTCCCTACTTCTGGGACGAGGCGGGGTACTACATTCCGGCGGCGCTGGACATTTACAGCGACTGGCAACTTGTGCCGACCAGCACCTTGCCAACGGGGCACACACCGCTCTTGATGATTTACCTCGCGCTGGTATGGAAGCTCTTTGGATTCTCCCCGCTCGTGACGCGAACCGCGATGGTGCTGATTGCTGCCGCGACGGTGACGACGACTTACGCGCTTGCCCGTCGCGTAGTGGATCGCGAACCGGCGGTGTGGGCCTGTGCTCTGCTCGCGCTCTCGCCGATGTTCTTTGCGCAGAGCACGATGGTGTTTCTCGACTTGCCCGCGGCGCTGTTCACAACGATGGCGATCATCGCCTTGCTCGATGGGCGGATGGTGATGTATGCCGTGGTCGCCTCGCTGGCTGTGCTGACGAAGGAGACGGCCGCGGTGATCTTGCCGGTGGCGTGGGTTTGGGCGCGGTGGCGTTCCCCGAAGCGCTTTGGAGGGCGGCAGAATAACGCCGCCTCAAAAGCGGAAGCAGAGCTTCCGCACTCCAAAAGGCGGGGACAAGCCCCGCCCCTATGGTGGGTTGCGCTGGTTGCTCCGATTATCCCACTCGCGGCATGGACAATTTACTACCACCACAAAACCGGTTTCTGGACGGGCAACGCGGAGTACCTGCAGTTCAATCTCTATTCGACGCTCGACCCAGGGCGATTCTTCTGGACGCTGCTGCGGCGGCTCTACGAGGTCTTCGTCGGGGGATTCAACTGGGTGCTGGTTCTGGGAGCGGCGCTCGGCGCCTGGTGGGGGGCAAAGACGAACCGCAGAGGCGCAGAGGCCCTGAGGGACTCAGGAAGTTTCTCCTGGCTTGCGGCGGGCCTGCTCGGGGCTTACATCCTGATGCTCAGTGTCGTGGGCGGCGCGGTGCTGCCCCGTTATCTGCTGCCGATTGTTCCGCTGTTCATTCTGCTCGCCGTGATGTTTGTCTGGCAATTGCCGCGAGTCTTCGCCCGAGCGGCCTGCGGAGTCACGCTCGCGGCATTCATCGCTGCGTGGTTCATCAATCCTCCGTATCCGTTTCCATATGAAGATAATCTGTCATACGCCGATTTCATCCGGCTTCACCAGGACGCCGCACGTTATCTGGAATCACGCCTGCCAGGCGAACGGATTCTAACAGCTTGGCCAGCCACCGACGAACTGGCGCGGCCGTGGCTTGGATACGTGTCGAAACACCTGAGTGTTGTCCCGCTCAAGGGCTTTACCGCGGGAGACTTCGAGGAAGTCTCCCAAGACAATTTCGAACTTCTCTACGTCTATTCGCGCAAGTGGGAGCCAATAAACAACTGGCTGGATCGCCTGCCGCTGTTTCGTCGAGCGCAGGAACGGCATTATGGTTACGCGCCGCAAATCAGTGACGAAGAACTGGCCGCGCGATTCCATCTCAAACTCCTTAAGCAGTTCGAGCGGCGGGGGCAGTGGGCCAGGATTTACCGTAAGCAGTAGGCAGAAAGCAGTAGGCAGAAAGCAGGAGGCAGAAGGAAGAACGAATTCAGAAGCCAGAAGTCAGAAGAAGAACGCCGGGAGGGAGAGTTCCTTGGTCTTTGGTCCTTGGTCCTTGGTCCTTGGTCCTTGGCCCTTGGTGCTCGGAGCGCTCGTCACTCATCCCTTGCCACTTGCCACTGAACTACTAAGGTGCCGTTGACAGTCGGGGGCCGTGTGCTATACTGAAAATCCTGGGGCACAGGGGACAGAAATACCTTCCGAATCCGGACGCCAAATCATTTTCATTCCCCCAGTAGCTCGCAGGATTTTGGCAATTCATCTCGCCGTGTCATCTCGCGTACCAGTCCCGCCATCGAGGAACCGTGGAAGCTGAGACCTGCAAGAAAGAGCTGTTGATTGAGATTCCAGTGGACGTCGTCCGGAAGGAATCGGAAACCGTCACGTCGCAGTACCAGCGCGTGGCGCGGATTCCGGGCTTTCGCAAGGGGCACGCGCCCTCTACGCTCGTGCGGCGGCATTTCCGCGATGACATCCGCAGCGAGGTCGTGCAATCACTGGTCCCCAAATTCTTCAGCGATGCGGTCAAAGGCCAGAAGCTCTCGGTGGTCGGCCAGCCGCGTTTTGAAGATTTGAAATTCGAGGAAGACAAGCCACTGACCTGCAGGGCAACCTTTGAAGTATTGCCCCAGTTTGAATTGGGCGAATACAAGGGCTTGGAAGTTGAAGAGGAATCCGCCGGGATCACGGATCAGGACGTTGAGCAGGCTATCGACGAACTTCGGCAGCGTGCCGCGACCTACGAAGCCGTCGAAGACCGCGCAGCCCAGGATGACGACTACGTCATGGTTTCGTACCAGGGCAGCGATCCTAAAGACAACGCCGCCAAGCCTGTGGAATCCCGCGAGGCCGTCGTTCACGTGGGAGGAAAAGGGACGGTCGCGGCTTTCACGGAAAACCTGCGCGGCGCGAAGCCTGGCGAGACGCGAGAGTTCGACGTCACTTATCCCGACGACTATGCGCAGAAATCCCTGGCGGGCAAGACCCTCTGTTACCACGTCGAGGTCCAGAGCATCAAAATGAAGGTAGTGCCCGCAGCGGACGATGAGTTCGCGAAGTCGGTCAGCGAGTCTGAAACCCTCGGCGACCTGAAAGCGAAACTGCGGGAACGGCTGGAGGCAAGCAAGAAGCGGCAAGTTGAGGCCGCCGCGATGAACAAACTTCTCGAGCAACTCGTCAACCGAGAGGCGTTTCCGGTCCCCTCGGCTCTGGTGGAATCGCAACTTGACCGCAAGATTGAGAAGATCATGCGGCAGCTTATTGCACAGGGAATCGACCCGCGAACCACCGAAGTGGACTGGCAAAAAGTCCGCGAGGAGGGGCGGGCGGACGGGGAGAAGGAAGTCCGGGGTTCGCTGATCCTGGACAGAATTGCCGACGCCGAGAAGATCGAAGTGAGTGACGAGGAAGTGGACGAAATGATCCGAGGTTTGGCGGAAGAACGCCGCGAATCCGCCGCCGCGCTCAAAACCCGCTTGACAGAAGAGGGGGGGCTGGATACAATCAAATCTACTCGCCGCAATCAAAAAGCGCTTGAACTTATCTACCACAACGCAAAAATCATTCGGAAAAGCTAGAGATGACCGGCGCCGGGTAAGAAGCGAAGCCTGATAAAAGCCATGAGCCAGAGCGAACCGAGTATGACGCTGATCCCCATGGTGGTGGAACAAACCAACCGGGGAGAGCGCGCCTACGACATCTATTCCCGCCTGCTCCGCGATAACATCATTTTCATTGGCACGCCGATCGACGACAACGTCGCGAACCTGGTGACCGCCCAACTGCTCTTCCTGGCGGCCGAAGATCCGGAGAAGGACGTGTCGCTCTACATCAACTCGCCGGGGGGTGTGGTGACGGCGGGGATGGCAATTTACGACACCATGCAGTTCATCAAGCCGGACGTGGCGACGATCTGCATCGGGCAGGCCGCGAGCATTGCGGCCCTCCTGCTCGCCGCGGGAACGCCCAATAAGCGATTTGCCCTGCCCAACTCACGCGTACTGATCCACCAGCCCACGATGGGCGGACTATCGGGGCAAGCGACCGACATCGACATCCACGCGCGGGAAATCCTGCGCATTCGAGCCAGCTTGAATGAGATCATGGCCAAGCACACGGGGCAGCCGCTGGAGAAAATCGAGCACGACGTGGAGCGCGACTTCTGGATGGGGGCTCAGCAGGCGCGCGAGTACGGAATCATCGACGAAATCATCTTCAAGCACAAGTAGGAGCGGAGACGGCTGTGAAACGCAGCCCCAGTGACGAAATCTTGCGCTGCTCGTTCTGCAATAAGAGCCAGGACGCCGTGGCGAAGCTCATCGCTTCGCCGGGCGACGCGCCGCGAACTTACATCTGCAGCGAGTGCGTGGCGGTGTGCAACACCATCCTGCAAGAGGAAAAAACGGGCGAACTTCCCGCCGCTCAGGTCAAGCTTCCCAAGCCGACGGAAGTGAAGGATTTCCTCGATCAGTACGTCATCGGGCAGGAGAAGACCAAGAAGAAGCTGGCGGTGGCGGTTTACAACCACTATAAGCGCATCATGATGGCGCGCACGCGCAGTGATGTGGAGCTGACGAAATCCAATATCCTCCTGATCGGCCCCACCGGTACGGGCAAGACGCTGCTGGCACAGACGCTGGCGCGCATGCTGGAGGTTCCCTTCGCCATCGTGGACGCTACCACCCTGACCGAGGCGGGATACGTCGGCGAGGATGTCGAGAACGTCATCCTGCGCCTTCTGCAAAACGCCAGCGGCGACGTGGTCCGCGCGCAGCAAGGGATCATCTATATCGACGAAATCGACAAGATTTCCAAGAAGGATGAAAATCCGTCCATCACCCGCGACGTATCCGGCGAGGGAGTGCAGCAGGCGCTGTTGAAGATACTGGAAGGCACCGTCGCCAACGTTCCGCCCCAGGGCGGGCGCAAGCATCCGCACCAGGAATTCACTCCAGTGGATACAACGAATATCCTGTTCATCTGCGGTGGAGCCTTTGTCGGGTTGGAAAAAGTGATCGAGCACCGCGGCGGCAGAAAGATGATGGGATTCCGCGGTGAAGATCGATCTGCTCCCTCCCCCCAGAACCGAAGAGATATCGAAATACTCGAGCAGGTTCAGCCGATAGATTTAATCCGGTACGGGTTGATTCCCGAGTTCGTGGGACGGCTGCCGGTCGTCAGCGTGCTGAATGATCTGGATGCATCGGCGCTGGTCGAGATTCTGACGCAGCCCAAGAACGCGCTCATCCGCCAGTACCAGAAGTTGTTTGAATTCGAGAACGTGAAGCTGCGGTTCCACGAGAAGGCTCTCGCGGTTATCGCCAGCCAGGCGATCGAGCGCAAGCTGGGAGCCCGCGGGCTGAGGATGATTCTCGAGGACTTGATGCTCGACTTGATGTACCACCTGCCCAGCCAGCGCAAACTGCGGGAATTTGTCGTAACCGAGGAAATGGTCAAGAAGCACGAGATCAGCTTCAATTCCTCGCTTTTCGAAAAGGCCAGTTAATGAATTCTCCCATGTTTTCGGGACGTGAAAAATCTGATACGCGCGCTTTGCCGATGATGCCCATCCGGGACGTGGTCATTTTCCCGCACATGATGACCCCGTTCGTTGTCGGCCGCGAGAGTTCGATCCGGGCGCTCGAGGATGCGCTGGCGGGCGACAAGAAGATTTTCCTCGCCACCCAGCACGATGCCTCCGTTGACGAGCCCAAGCCCAACGAGATTTATCAGGTGGGGACGATTTCGAACATCGTCCAGAGCTTGAAACTGCCCGACGGCAACATCAAGGTCCTGGTGGAGGGAGTCGAGCGCGGCAAGGTGCTCAAGATTTCGACCGAGGAGGGCTACTTCCGCGTCACCGTCAAAACCGCCGCCTATCGCCCGGTCACGACGCCCAGCCTGGAACAGCTCGTGCAGCGCGTCACGGCCCTCTTCGAGCAGTATGTGAAGCTGTCGCAGAGTTTGAATTACGAGACGATGATAGCCGCTGTCAAGGTGGAGGAAGTCGGCAAATTCACCGACACCGTGGCCGCGAACCTCAACGTCAGTATCGAAGAAAAGCAGGAACTGCTCGAGATTTTCGACCCCGTCGATCGCCTGACTCGCCTTGCCGACATTCTCGACGTCGAAATTGAGAAGCTCAACGTTGACCGCGCCATCCAAGGCCGTGTCAAGCGCCAGATGGAACGCGCCCAGCGCGAGTATTACTTGAACGAGAAGATTCGGGCCATTCAGAAGGAGTTGGGGCGTAACGAGAAGAACGAGATCGAGGAGCTGAAGAAGAAGATCGAATCCTCTGGCATGACCAAGGACGCGCGAGAGAAGGCCGAGCAGGAATTGAAGCGGCTCGAGATGATGCCGCCCATGTCGGCGGAATCAACCGTTTCGCGCAACTACCTCGACTGGCTGCTTGCCATGCCGTGGAAGAAGAAGTCGAAGGAAATCCGCGATATCCGACGCGCCGAACAAATTCTGGAAGAAGACCACTACGGGCTGGAGAAAATCAAGGAGCGGATTCTGGAATTCCTCGCCGTGCGCCAGCTCGTCAAGCACCCCAGGGGGTCGATCCTCTGCTTTGTCGGGCCGCCGGGCGTGGGCAAGACTTCGCTGGGCCGCTCGATTGCCCGTGCCACGGGCCGCAAGTTCGTACGCCTGTCGCTGGGCGGGGTCCGTGACGAGGCGGAAATCCGAGGGCACCGCCGCACTTACATCGGGGCGCTGCCCGGCCAGATCATCCAGATGATGAAGAAGGCCGGAACGGTCAATCCAATCTTTCTGCTCGACGAAGTCGATAAGATGAGCATGGACTTCCGCGGCGACCCGTCGGCCGCGCTGCTGGAGGTCCTTGACCCCGAACAGAACCACATGTTTGCGGATCACTACCTGGACGTTGAGTACGATCTTTCCAAAGTTTTCTTCATCACCACCGCGAACGTCATTCACACGATCCCACAGCCGCTCCAGGACCGCATGGAGATCCTGCGCCTTTCGGGCTACACCGAGCCGGAAAAGCTGGAAATCGCCAAGCGCTTCCTGGTTAAGAAACAAGTGGAAGCCGCCGGATTGAAGCCCGAGAACCTCACTTATACCGATGATGCCCTCGTGGGCATCATCCGTGGCTATACGCGCGAAGCGGGCGTCCGGAATCTCGAACGCGAGATCGCCAACGTCTGCCGTAAAGTGGCGCGCAAGGTCGTCAAGGAAGGCAAGGGCCTGCAGGTAACCGTGAAACCCGAGGATCTGCAGGAATACCTGGGGGTCATCAAGTTCCGCGACACCAAATCGGAGGAGAAGAACGAGGTCGGCCTGGCTACCGGGCTCGCCTGGACGGAGGTCGGCGGACAGATCCTCAACATCGAAGCCACCATCATGCAGGGCAAAGGCAAGCTGCTCCTGACCGGCAAACTTGGTGACGTAATGCAGGAATCGGGTCAGGCGGCGCTGAGCTATGTGCGCTCGCGAGCCGCAGCGCTGGGACTGGGCTCGGATTTTTACCGCCACGTGGATATTCACATTCACATCCCCGAAGGAGCCATCCCTAAAGACGGCCCTTCCGCCGGCATTACCTTGGCGACCGCGGTGGTCAGCGCCCTGACGCGGATTCCCGTGCGGCGCGATGTCGCGATGACCGGAGAGATCACGTTGCGCGGCAAAGTGCTGCCGATCGGCGGCGTCAAGGAAAAGTTGCTGGCCGCGCACCGCGCCGGAAACCAGATTGTGGTTATCCCGCGTGACAACGAGAAAGATCTGGCGGATATCCCCGCCAACATCCAACAGGAACTCACCATCCGTTTCGTCGACACGATGGACGACGTGCTGGATCTGGCGTTGGAGAAGAAGCTTGATGTCCGGCTGAACGCCGAGCCGGGTCCGGAATCCGTGCCTCCCATGGAACCGCCGAGGGAAACGGACCGGGGAACCTTAACCAACTAGACGAGGTTTCGCATCTCGGAAATTTATATATACTGGAAACCTATTGTTCCCCAGTCGCATCGTACGAAGCGGGTAGGTAGGTTTTCCGCTCGAAGGCCGACTTAATTCACTGACCCAGACAGCCCAGAGCTGATTATTCCAGGTGCCACGAAGAAGGAATTCACCACACGGTTCGCCGCTGAGTTCCCGTTTCGAATAGCTCGCCAGGATCCGCGACTGGAGAACCAGATAAGCGGCGAATCATAGCCCGGGAGGGCAAGGCTTAACGCCGACCGGCCCGACAAGAGCCGGAATTCCAACCCAACTGAAGAGAGAGTTTATGCCAGGCAGAAAACAAAGTTACGAAGAACCGCCCGAAGAAAATGGCGGCGGAGTTAAAGAGGGAGAAGTCCTCGATATCGGCAAGCTGAAGGAGATGAATATCACCACGCTGACCCAGGTGGCGAAGGACCTGAACGTGGTGGGGGCCACCGGCATGCGCAAGCAGGAGCTGATCTTCAAGATCCTGCAGGCGCAGACCGAGAAGAACGGCCTCATCTTCTCAGAAGGCGTGCTCGAGTGCCTGCCGGACGGCTTCGGCTTCCTGCGCGCGCCGGACTACAACTATCTACCCGGACCGGACGATATCTATGTCTCGCCTTCGCAGATCCGCAAGTTTGACCTGCGCACCGGTGACACCATCTCCGGCCAGATCCGGCCGCCCAAGGACGGCGAGCGCTACTTCGCGCTCATCAAGGTCGAGGCCATCAACTTTGAGCCTCCCGACGAAGCTCGCAACAAGATCTTCTTCGACAACCTCACGCCGCTCTATCCCCAGAATCGGATCAAGCTCGAGACGATCAAGGACAACGTCTCGGCGCGCGTGCTCGACCTGCTCACCCCGATTGGCAAAGGCCAGCGCGGCCTCATCGTTGCGCCCCCGCGCACCGGCAAGACGATGCTGCTCCAGACCATCGCCAATTCAATCAGCACCAACCATCCGGAAATTACCCTCATCGTCCTGCTCATCGACGAGCGCCCGGAAGAAGTCACCGACATGCAGCGCACCGTGAAGGGCGAGGTCATCAGTTCGACCTTCGACGAGCCCGCCGCCCGGCACGTCCAGGTGGCAGAGATGGTGATCGAGAAAGCCAAGCGACTGGTGGAACACAGGCGCGACGTCGTCATCCTGCTCGACTCGATCACGCGACTGGCGCGCGCTTACAACACCGTCGTTCCGCCCTCGGGCAAGGTGCTCTCGGGGGGCGTCGATTCCAACGCTTTGCAGCGGCCCAAGCGCTTCTTCGGCGCGGCGCGCAATATCGAAGAGGGCGGCAGCCTTACCATCATCGCCACCGCGCTCATCGACACCGGCAGCCGCATGGATGACGTGATCTTCGAAGAGTTCAAGGGCACCGGCAACATGGAAATCAACCTCGACCGCAAGCTGGTCGACAAGCGCGTCTTTCCGGCCATCGACATCAACAAGTCCGGCACGCGCAAGGAAGAACTGCTGGTTCCCAAGGACGAACTCAACCGCATCTGGATCCTGCGCAAAGTCCTGAACCCGCTCTCCCCTGTGGAATCGATGGAACTCATCATCGACAAGCTCTCCAAAACCCAGACCAACGGGCAGTTCTTGTCTTCCATGTCAAACGGCGGGCGGTAGGTGTCAGGTGTTCGGGATAGGTGTTGGGGAATAGGTACGGACAAGGGCGACTCCGGAATGTCACCTTGTCCTTCGTACTTTGTACTTCATCTTTCCGCGCTTCAATCCTAAGAAATCAGGCTTCTTTCACGGGCAAGGTTGATGATTCGCTCGACAACTTCCTCGGCGGTAAGATTGGTGGAATCAATCTCGACGGCGTCGGGGGCGGGGACAAGGGGCGAGATCTTGCGCTCGGCGTCGAGCTGGTCGCGGCGGCCGATGTCGTAGGCAGTCTGCTCGAGCGACGCCATACGCCCCTCTTCGCGATCCTGGTGCAGCCTTCGCCGAGCCCGCTCTTTAACGTCGGCTTTCAGGAAAATCTTAAGCGGCGCGTCGGGGAAGACCACCGTTCCGATATCACGGCCTTCCATCACAACGCCCTTTCCCTGTACCAGGCTCCGTTGCAGTGCAATCAACTTCTTGCGCACTTCGGGCAAACGTGAGACCTGCGCGGCCGCGGCGGTCACTTCCGGCGTTCGGATCGCCTGCGAAACATCCCTCCTGTCGAGAGAAACACGTGAGGTCGATCCGTTAGTGGAAAACAGAATCTCCGCTCGCCCCACAGCCTCCACAACGGCTGCTTCATCATCAAGCGAGGCACCGGCCTCCAGGACCTTCAGTGCGGCGGCCCGATAGGTCGCGCCGCTGTCGACGTAATTCAACCCCAGTCGGGCCGCAAGCATCTGCGCCACTGTGCTCTTCCCCGCCCCGGCGGGACCGTCGATAGTGATGACGAGCGGATTCTTACTCATACCGAAATGCGAGCGGCTCTCTGCCATCGGCATTCAGTAATCAGTCAGCCTGAAGGCTGAAAGCCGAATGCTGACAACTAGATTCGCTTGAACGCCTTTTGAAGCTCCTTCATCCCGTATCGCAGCACAATCGGCCGGCCGTGCGGGCAGGTCATGGGCGCTTGCGTTTCTCCCAGTGCGCGCAGGAGCCAGCGCATCTTGTTCTCATCGAGCGCCATGTTGACCTTGATGGCGGCATGGCACGAAACCGAGGCTGCGATCTTCAGCCGCAAATCGTCGAGGGAAAGGCTCTTTGCCTCCTGGCCGACGCTGTCGAGAATCTCCAGGAGCAACCGCTCGACGTCCTCGGCGCGGATTTCCGCCGGCGCGGTCTTCACGGCAACCGTCCGCTGTCCGAATGGTTCAACCTCAAAGCCGTTTGCGCCAAGCTCATCGGCAACCTGTTGATAGACAGCCTGCTGCTCGGGCTTCAATTCCACGACAATCGGCATCAGCAGCCGTTGGCCTTCGAGCTTTCTCTGGTGCCGCTGCCGAATGTGACGCTCAAAAAGCACGCGCTCGTGCGCGGCGTGCTGGTCGACGATCCAGAGTCCTTCCGAGTTGGTCGCCACAATGAAACTTTCCTGCACTTGCCCGAGTGGCAGCAAGTCAGCCGGCAATTCCGAGTCTCCCGCGGAACGCGGCATCTCAACGACAGAAGGCGCAGCGCCCGCCATGGCCGGAGGGGCATACAACGCGACTGTGGCCTCATCGAGAGGCAGGCGGCCCGTGATCGGCTCGGGGTGCGGCGACGTCAGATGGAAACGCTCGCTCCGCTCGAAGCCTCGCGACGGAACAGGGATTTCCGGCCCCCTCAGTCCGGGCGGCTCGTCGCTCAGCAGTTCGGCCGCATCAGCGCCGAGCATGTCCGGCGCGGGCGACTTCGCCGCCCTGCCGGCGGGAAACGCCGCCACCGGCCGTGCCGCCATCAACGCCTGGCGGACCGAATCGCGCACCAAGTCGTGAATGAACTGCGACCGGCGGAATCGCACTTCCGTCTTAGAGGGATGAACGTTGACGTCCACTTCCGCCGCAGGGATTTCAAGAAAGATCAGCGCCACGGGCGACATCCCCGCCGGTAGGATATTGCGATATGCCTCGGTGATCGCGTGCAGAATCAGCCGGTCACGCACCAAGCGGCGGTTCACAAAAAAGTAAATCTGATTGCGATTCAGCTTCTGAACTTCCGGCCGCGAAGCGAACCCGAAGACCCGTACCAGAACCGGTTCGGCGCCTTCCGGCTCTTCATCGGACCCGGGCGAGAATGCCGCGGGCATCCGCCGCTCGATTGGCGCAAGTTCGACCATCTGCTCGAGCAACTGCCCGCCCAAGACTTGGTAGACCCGCTCACGCGCGTTGGCCACCGGAGTGACGTTCAGAATCTCATTGGTGAGCGAGACGAGCCGGAAACTCTTGTCGCGATGGGCGAGCGCGTAATGCGTCACCAGTGTCGCGATGTGGCCGAGCTCCGTCGATTCCGACTTCAGGAACTTCCGTCGCGCCGGCGTGTTGAAGAACAGATCCCGCACTTCAACGCGCGTCCCCTGCGGCCACGCCACTTCTTTCACGTCGCGCAGCCGGCCGCCGGCAATCTCGATTCGTGTTCCGGCATTCTCCGACGCGTGCCGGGTCTCCAACTCCAGCCGCGAGACGGCGGCAATCGAGGGCAGCGCTTCGCCTCGAAAGCCCAGTGTAGAAATCTCGAACAAATCCTCAGCCGAGCGGATTTTGCTGGTCGCATGGCGCTCGAAGGCCAGCAGTGCGTCGTCGTGCGACATTCCGCTCCCGTTGTCAATGATGGTAATTCGTCGCTTGCCGCCCGCCTCGACGGAAACCTCCACGCTACCCGCACCCGCGTCAAGCGAGTTCTCCACCAGTTCTTTGACCACCGAAACGGGCCGCTCCACCACCTCGCCCGCGGCGATTTTGTTGGCAACGGCTTCGGGAAGGATGCGAATGACTGACATAGGAGGCGAAACTCGAAATCCGAAAATCGAAGCTCGGAAAAACTACGCTCCCGGTTTCATATTTCGAGTTTCGATTTTCGATTTTCGAATTTCCAGGCCCAGCTCGTCCAGTTGCTCGGGGTCGACCGTTGCCGGCGCGTCGCACATCAGGTCCACGGCGCTGGCAGTCTTGGGAAACGCGATGACTTCGCGGATATTCGATTCGCCCGCCATCAGAGCGACGATGCGATCAAACCCCAGCGCGATCCCGCCGTGCGGCGGCGTTCCGGATTCAAGCGCGTCGAGAAAGAAGCCGAACCGCTCGCGCGCTTTCTCCGGGGTAAGGCCGAGGACGGTGAAAATCCTCTTCTGGATATCCTGACGATGGATCCTGATGCTCCCGCCGCCAATCTCCGCGCCATTCAGCACGAGGTCGTAGGCGCGCGCCTTAATCGCGCCTGGGTCTGTATCAAGTTTGTCCAGGTCTTCTTCGCGCGGTGAAGTGAACGGGTGATGCATCGCGCCGAAGCGCTTTTCCTTATCGTCGTATTCGAACATTGGAAAGTCGACAACCCAGAGGAAACTCCAAGTACTGGGCTTGATGAGCTCGAGCTTGCGTCCGATCTCGAGCCGGACTTCGCCCGAAGCGTTGTCCAATTTCGTAAGTGATTGCCGGTCAGCTGTCCCGGATTTCAGTCCCAGGAAAACCACAAGATCACCGTTCGCCGCTTCTACGCTGGCGACAAGCGACCTGAGTGCATCCTCGCCGATGATTTTTGCCAGCGGAGAGTGGAGGCCGGAATCGTCCAGCTTCGCGTAGGCAAACCAATCCGCGCCGGCGGACTTGGCATGATCCTGCAGCTTGTCGAGCTGGCTGCGCGAAGCGCCCGTCCAGCCGGGCACTCGCATGGCCTTGAAGGGCTGCATGATATGGAGCTTCCCTTCCGCGCCTGCGGGCAGGTTTACGCGCTTCCATGCCAGATCAAACCCTAGATGTGGCTTGTCGGACCCGTACTTCTCCATCGCCTCGTCGAAGGCGACGCGCAAGAACGGATGCTCGACCTTCACACCCACGAGCCCGAACAATTTCTCCATCAATTGCTCGATGATGGAGAACAGGACATCGCGCTGTGGGAATGCCATCTCGATATCCACTTGTGTGAATTCCGCCTGGCGATCGGCGCGGAAATCCTCGTCGCGGAAGCATCGCACAATTTGAAAATAGCGGTCGTAGCCCGCGATCATCAGCAATTGCTTGAACAATTGCGGCGATTGAGGCAGCGCATAGAAGTGTCCGTGGTGGATCCGGCTGGGGACCAGGTAGTCGCGCGCCCCCTCCGGGGTCGAGCGCGTCATGAAAGGCGTTTCAACTTCGATAAACCTATGCGCGTTCATGTGCTCACGCACCGTCAGCGCCGCCTGGTGGCGCAGCCGGACGTTGCGCTGCATCTTGCCCCGGCGGAGATCCAGATATCGGTACTGCAACCGTGTTTCTTCGGCAGTCTTAATATCATCTTCGACGGGGAACGGAGGCGTCTTCGCTTCGTTCAGCAAGAGTAAAGTCTTCGCCCTCACTTCCACTTCACCGGTGGCGAGCTGCGAGTTCACCGTCGCGGCATCGCGCAGCATGACTTCGCCCTCCACGCCTACCACGTACTCGGCTCGGACTTCCTCTGCTTTGTCGTGCACGTCGGCGCTGACCTCGCGGTTACACACCACTTGCGTTACGCCCGTGTGATCGCGCAGGTCGAGAAAGATCAGATTCCCGAGGTCCCGGCGCCGAGCCACCCAGCCCGCAAGGAAGACTTCCTTGCCGGCGTCCGATTTACGAAGTTCACCACAGTAATGAGTGCGTTGACGTTCGCCCAAAAGGTCAAGTTTCAAGGTTTCACCTGTTTGTAGGGGCAGGGCTTGTCCCTGCCAACGGGTGCCCACAAGGGGCGCCCCTACGTGCCGGTCAATTTCGCTTTCAAATAGTCAGCCAAGCGCGACGGCTCGACTTCCTCCTGATGCGCCGCGGTCATGTCCTTCACCTGATACCGCCCCGAGGCAAGTTCGCCTTCGCCGATGATCACCGCGAAGCGCGCGCCCAACTTATTCGCCTGACCGAGCGATTTCTTCAGCTTAGCGGCCTCATAATTCGATTCCACGCGCAGGCCTTCGAGGCGCAGGGTCTTCGCCAATTGCGCCGCGGGCGGCTGAGTTCCTTCACCCAACCAGGCGACAAAAACGTCCAATCCCTCGTCCGGTTTCAATTTTCCTGCTTGCTCAACCATAAGCAGGAGACGATCTTCGCCAACCGCCACGCCGAAGCCGGGAGTCGGAGGCCCGCCCAGCATTTCCGAAAGACCGTCGTAGCGCCCGCCGCCGAGGAAAGCATTCTGCGCGCCAAGAACATTGCTCGTCATCTCGAACGTGGTGCGGGTGTAGTAATCAAGCCCGCGCACCAATCGCGGAGTGATTTCGTATGCAACGCCGCGCTGCTGAAGCTCCTGGGTCACACTCTCGAAATGCGAGCGGCATTCCGCACAAAGGTGGTCGATGATGTGGGGCAGCTTCTCGATGATCGGCTGATCCGCCGGCACTTTGCAGTCGAGCACGCGCAGCGGATTCGTCGTTGCGCGCCGCTGGCAATCGCCGCACATCTGGCCTTTCACGAGTTCGAGCGCCTTGCGAAGCGTTTCGACAAATGCCGGACGACATTTCGGGCAACCGACGGAATTAAGCAACAACTTGTATTCCGTCAAGCCGATCCGCCCAAGAAGCAACGTCAGCATTTCAAGGAACTCGGCGTCGATCGTCGGATGATCGGATCCCAGCACTTCCGCGCCGATTTGATAGAACTGCCGATAACGCCCCTTCTGCGGGCGCTCGCGACGAAACATCGGCCCAATGTAGTAAAGCTTTTGAATTCCGCCCTCGTTGTACATCGTGTGCTCGATGTAAGCGCGCACGACGGAGGCGGTCGCTTCGGGGCGTAAGCTAATCAGTGGCCCTCCGGGCAGACCCACCTTAGTCCCACGAGGAAGCGCGGGTCGCTCATGGTCGGCTGTAATCATTTCGCGTTCCCAATCAGGCGTCGCCTCCTGCAATTCTTTCCCTGTCGGCATGTCCTGGAAGGTGTACATCTCCTTGGTGACAATATCGGTATCCGCGCCCACGCTACGGGCGAAGAGGGCGGTCTGCTCGAGGATCGGCGTGCGGATTTCGCGAAAGTTGTAGGCGGCAAAGACGCGGCGAGCCTCATCCTCGACGCGCTGCCAGAGCGCCGTCTCACGCGGCAGCAGGTCGCGCGTGCCCTTCACGGAACGAATTGGCTCGGTTCGATTTGACACGGCGTTGGGAATTCTCTGGTAGTGCCGGCCCCGGCCGGTATCTGAAGCGGCGATCTGTGACCGCCGGTCTGCCGTGCTGAAACCCGGCGCTACGGTCGTGTCCTTCACAAAGTTCTAAACCTCTGATGTTAACACAGCCGCGCGAATGACGACTAGGATGATGCTGCGCAGCCGAGCGGGATTCCCGCTTTCGCGGGAATGACGAGACCCGGCCCGGTACGGGAAGGCTTCGTCGCCAAAGGTCAAATCTTCGGTAGCACGATGCCCTGCTGAGCCTGGTACTTGCCCTTCTTGTCTTTGTACGAAACTTCGCAGAGCTCGTCAGACTCGAAAAAGACGATCTGGCAGAGGCCTTCGTTGGAATAGACGCGGGCGGGCAGCGGCGTGGTATTCGAGATTTCGAGCGTCACAAAGCCTTCCCATTCGGGCTCGAGCGGTGTGACGTTGACGATGATGCCGCAACGCGCGTAAGTGGACTTGCCGACGCAGATGGTGATGACGCTGCGCGGAATCTTGAAGTATTCCACCGACCGCGCGAGAGCGAACGAATTCGGCGGGACAATGCAAACCGGGCCTTTGAACTCGACAAACGACCGCTCGTCGAAGTGTTTGGGATCGACGATGGTGCTGTTGACGTTGGTGAAGATTTTGAACTCGTCGGCGACGCGCAAGTCGTATCCGTAGGCGGAGACTCCATAGGAAATCACGCCTTCGCGAATCTGGCGGTCGGCAAAGGGATTGATCATTTCGTGCTCGAGTGCCATACGACGAATCCAGCGGTCGTTCTTAACGGCCATCGGGTTGCACCTCGGTTGAAATGGGAATTCCGCTTGCTTTTCTCCGCGGGCCGGCAGACGGGGCGTCCGTGGCGAAAAGAGGAAAAATGATATTACAGGTGAAAGGGCTTGACAACGCCGAAACGCTGCCACTAGGATGAAACCTCGTATTTTCAGGAGGTTCGCGTGATCAAGCTGGACATCATCAACGAGGTCGTCACCCGCACCGGCGTCACCAAGACCAAAGCTGAGATGGCCGTTGAAACTGTGTTCGACGCGATGAAGAAGGCGCTTGCCAAGAGCGACCGGATCGAACTGCGCGGCTTCGGAGTCTTCAACGTCAAGCCGCGCAAGACCGGAATTGGGCGCAATCCGCGAACCGGCCAAGAGGTCAGCATCCCTCCCGGCAAGGCCGTGCGCTTCAAGCCCGGCAAAGAACTGCAGGCGCTATAAGCCCGGCCATCTATTGTCGCGTCACGGCGTAGACTTTCAGTTGAGCCCCAACCTACATCACACTGACAGGATCCATGTCGATCATGACGGACTGTGGAGGAATTCCCTTGTCCTCGCAATGGTCGACCAGGCGGCGCAAAATCTCGTTCAGCGCCGCGCGCGATGTTCCTTTCAGGAGGAACTGGATGCGGAATCGGCCTTCGATTCTTGCCAGGGGCGCGGCGCTGGGACCCAAAACTTTCAGCCCCTTCGTGCGTTGCTCCATTCGCGTGAGGAAGTGCCCGATCAGTCCGGCGACTTTCGCGGCCTGGTCAAGTTTCGGTCCCTGAGCGACAACATTCGCCAGCGCCGCGCAAGGCGGATAGTGCATCATGCGGCGAAAGCGTAGCTCCTTGCTGTAAAACCCTTCGTAGTTCTGGTCCGCGGCCAGGCGAATGGCATAGTGATCGGGATAGAAAGTCTGCACCAGAACGCGACCTGGAGCTTCTCCCCGGCCGGCTCGCCCGGCAACCTGCGTCAAGAGTTGAAACGTGCGCTCGGCGGCGCGGAAGTCGGGCATGCCCAATCCCTGGTCGGCGGAGACGACTCCCACCAGCGTTACACCCGGGAAGTCGTGCCCTTTTGAAATGAGCTGAGTTCCGACCAATATATCGATCTTTCTCGCGCGGAAATCCCCTAGAATCTTCCCGTACCGTCCCGCATGCTGCGCCACATCGCGGTCCAGGCGCGCCACGCGCGCCGTGGGAAAGAATTCGGCGATCTTCGCCTCCAATTTCTCCGTGCCCTCGCCGACGTAGTGCAGGTACTCGCTTCCACAAGTGGCGCAATGCGAAGGTACGGGCGCTGTGTACCCGCAATAATGGCAAATCAGCTTCTGCCCACGTCGATGATAGGTCAGTGAAATCGAACAGTTCACACAGCGGTGGGTTTCGCCGCAGCTCCGACAAAGGAGGAACCAGGAGTAGCCGCGGCGGTTGAGGAGGAGCATAGTCTGGGCGCCAGTTTGGAACTGGGCGTCGATTTCCTGTTTGAGCCGGCGCGAGATCGGCACCTGGGTATGCGTCTCACGGAATTCCTGCCGCATATCCACGATTTCCACGGGAGCCAGCGAACGGCCGGGAATTCGCTCCTCAAGTTTGAAGAGACGGTATTTCCCTTCCCGGGCGTTCCAAAACGACTCCATCGAGGGCGTGGCCGAGCCCAGGACGACCAGCGCCTGCGCCAGGCGCCCCCGTACCACAGCGCTGTCCCGGCCGTGATAGCGCGGCGTTTCCTCCTGCTTGTAACTCGAGTCGTGTTCCTCGTCGACAATGACTACGCCGAGATTTTCGAGCGGGGCGAAGACGGCCGACCGCGTACCCAGGACCACCTTGGCGTCGCCACGCCGGGCGCGCCACCAGGATTCGTGCCGCTCCGTTTCAGTCAAGCCGCTGTGCAGAACGGCGACTTGGCTGCCAAATCGCGCAAGGAATTCGGATTGAACCGATGGGGTGAGCGAGATTTCCGGGACCAGCATCAGAGCCGTGCGACCCCGCTCCAGGCAGCGGGCGATGAGCCGGAGATAGATTTCAGTCTTGCCACTCGCCGTCACGCCATGCAGCAGGACGGAGCTGAATTGCCGCGAGTCGAGAAGCGCACTGAGCTCGGTCAGAACTGACGTCTGGGAAGGTGTCAACTCGATGTCAGGAGCTTTACCCTGCGTCTCGACGTCCATCGAGGGTCGAGCCTCACCCAGCCTGAGCAGCCCGGCCGCGCTTAGCTTTTTAAGGTGTGGCAGATTCCCGCGCGCCGCCTTGAGCAACTCGCGATGGTCGGCCACCTCTCCAGCCTGCTGGAGTACTTCCAGAATCCTTCGCGCCACCGGCGAAAGACGCGGTTGTTTCGCGGGCAGGGGTCCGGCAGGCCGTACGGTGAAAACCTTCCGCACCCCACGATTACGCTCCTGATCCGAAACGGCGGCCCAGCCCTCGGCGACGGCCTGAGATACAAGCGGTGAGGTAAATCTCCTTCGAATGGCATCGAGCGTGGCGCCGCCCGATGCGCCTGACTGTTCCGCCACGTAGTGAAGCAATTTTGCCTCTTCACCGCCGCGAACTTCCTCAAACAGGCTCGCTTCGAGGGTGGACAGCCGCTTCCTGCCGGCCTCGGTGATTGTGAGAAGCCTGACGCGACGGATCTCGGGGCGCAGGGGAAGCATGGCTCGGAAAACCTCGCCCACCGGCGCCACGTAATACTCCGCCATCCAGAGGCCGAGCGTAAGCAGTTCGGGAGAGAGAATCGGTTCCGGGTCGAGGACGCTCAGAATCTCGCGAACCTTAAACCCCGGCGAGGCGTGTGTCGCCGGTTCGATCACAAGACCGGTGGCACGGCGGGTACCGAGGGGAACTCGGACGCGTTGCCCGGGAAGAATTTCGAGCGGGTCTGGGATTGAGTACGTAAGTAGGTTCCGGATGGCCGCGAAGACCGCCACATTAATAAAGGACACGGACTTCTTTCGAGCCATGCGCGAATTCTATTCTGGAGGACGGCGGTTGGCTAGTGCGCATTTTGGGGCAGTGGGGCAGGCGGGCGGAATGGAAATCAAGTAACCCCAGACCATGAGCACAACCACGTGCGGGCAATAAGGCGCGTCAGCTCATTCCGGAGCTTATGAGCCGGCGGACCGAAACTTCACGGCAATCGAAGAGAAGATATCGTTGATGCTTTTGGCGATTGCGCCCATGGAGGCCGTCGCCCCAAGCGCGATCAAAGCTGCGACGATGGCGTACTCAACCAAATCCTGCCCTGATTCGTCCGCGAGCAACTCCCTCCCTGCATCCCGCAACTGCGTGAGCCGCTTTCGCATATCGTTCCCCTCCGTCGCTGCCGGTTCGCACCGGCCCGTCGAAGATGCTGCGCCAGTCTCAAACTTCCAGCACTGCGCTCATCTATAGCAGAATCCCCACAATCGACCAAGGCACTTTCGGTCTATTTTCCATTCTCTAATTAGGCAGGGAGTGGACAGAGTTTTTGTCCGAAGAATCCAATACCAGAGGAGATTCTGAACCAGCTACGCGAGGCTGCTTCCCGCGCGAGAAGCAATCAGGTCGGAGTAAAGGTCCCCGAGTCGTTTCAGCATTTTGACCGCCGCGGGAAAGTTTCTCCGGTTGATGTGCTCGACATTCAACCCGATGGGCGGGGGGTCGGGCGGCAGGTTGTCGAAGACATCCATGAGGATCCGCTGTGCCATGTCCAGCGAGCGTTCGAAACAGGATTCGGTCGAGCCCGCTTCGCCGTGCAGGAGAAAGCGATCGAGATTTTGCGGGATGTCGACGCCCAGCCAGCGCAAGAACTCCAGGTCGCGCGGGTGGCTGACCGGGGCAAAGCTGAGGAAAATCCTCGCCTCAACACCGTTCAGGCGCTGGATCAGCCAGACGATGTCGTTCGAGTCGAACAGAACCTGCGATGTGAAGAAAGTAATTCCCGCCGAGTGTTTGTTGCGGATGCGATCAGACTCATTCGGGCGGCTGGGAAGCGTAATGCCGCCGAGAGAAATCGGCAGTCCCGCTGATTTCAACCGAGTTGCCGCTTCCCTCGGACCGGGGCCGGGATATTGAATCTGTGCGGACTCGCCCCCGACGAGAATGACGTGCTGGATGCCGAACTCCTCGCAGGTCTCGCGGAACCAGCGCTCGGGCTCCGAATCGTGGACCACCACGCGATTGATGACAATCTCAACCGAGGTTTCTTTGAGAATTCGAGCACCGAGTAGGCGAGGCTCCACCCGTTCCACAAAACGACGAACTCGTTCGGTGCCTCGAGCCTCATCGTGAATCTCGGGCAGGTTAATGGCGTCCACAAGGTCGCGGACCTTCCGGACCTCAGCCAGCGTAGCGTCGACGGCATCGGGCTTGCCCGCCGCCGGCGGCACAATCTCGAAAAAAGTCAGCGGGACAGACGGGTTGAGAAGCTTCTCCCTTAAATTCACTCGGCGTCTCTCTCTTTGCTGCCCGAAGGCCGCGGCCCCACTCCTCTATCCAGCTTAGCCCCAAGACGAAGAAACCGCAATGCGCCGCGTACCGCCTTGCGAATAAGAATCTGCCTCGAATCATGTTTCGTCGCGTGTTATGCTACGCGCTCAAAGCCCGGTTGCGAGGCGAGTCATGACGCGAAAACGTGCCCTGATGGGACTCATCTTGACGCTCAGTATCACCTGGCCGGCGGTTGCCGGAACTCCTGCACCGCGCGAGGAGACACCGCAGCAGAAGTGGTTTCGCAACGCCAAGTTCGGCATGTTCATTCACTGGGGCGTCTACAGCGTGCTCGGCGACGGCGAATGGGTGATGAACAACCGCAAGATGACCGTGGCCGAATACGAAAAGCTGCCGCCGCAATTCAATCCGACCGAATTCAACGCCGCCGAGTGGGTCGCTCTCGCGAAGGCGGCCGGGGTGCGATACATTACCATCACCAGTAAGCATCACGACGGCTTCGCGATGTTCGCCACCCAGCAGTCGGACTGGAACATCGTCGATCGGACGCCGTGGAAGAAGGACCCGCTCAAGATGCTTGCGGAAGAATGCCAAAAGCAGGGTATCAAGCTTTTCTTCTACCATTCCCAACTCGACTGGCACCACCCCGACTATTATCCGCTCGGCAGGACGGGACACGCGTCGGGACGGCCGGAAGGTGGAAATTGGTACAAGTATCTCGATTACATGGACGCTCAACTCGCCGAACTGCTGACCAATTACGGCCCCATCGGCGGCATCTGGTTCGACGGCTGGTGGGACAAGCCCCAGGCCGATTGGCGGCTGGAGAAAACCTATAGTCTCATCCACCGCCTGCAACCGACAGCTCTGATCGGCAGCAACCACCACCAGAAGCCCTTCCCCGGCGAGGATTTCCAGATGTTCGAAAAGGATTTGCCCGGGCACAGCACGCAGGACTTCAACAAGGAGTCGGAAGTTGGCTCGCTGCCGCTCGAGACCTGCGACACGATCAACCTGGCGTGGGGTTACAACAAAAATGATAAGAATTTCAAAAACACGAAAGAGCTGATCCATTATCTGGTCCGCGCCGCGGGCTACGACTCGAACTTCCTGCTCAACGTTGGGCCGATGCCGAATGGCAAAATCCAGCCGGAATTCGTCGAGCGCTTGCAGGGCATCGGCGCCTGGCTCGAAAAGAATGGGGAGAGCATCTACGGCACGCGCGGCGGGCCCATCACGCCGCGGCCGTGGGGCGTTACAACGCAAAAAGGGAACAGAATCTTCGTGCACATTCTCGACTGGCAGGACAGCGCGCTGCTTCTGCCCAAAATTCCGCACACAATCGCCGGCGCGTCCCTGCTCGGGTCGGGCGACAAGGTTGAAGTAATCACGGCTGATTATGGCACCGTGCTCAAGCTGCCCGCTTCAGCCAAAGATCCCGTGGATAATATCGTGGTTCTCGTAACGGAGTAGATTGGCTCGTTGATTCTTCTTTATGGGGAGGTGACCCGTGTTCAAGGAATTCAAAGAGTTCGCAATGCGGGGAAGCGTTCTGGACATGGCAGTGGGAATTATCATCGGCGCTGCGTTTGGAAAAATCGTAACCTCGTTTGTGGAAGACATCCTGATGCCCCCACTGGGATTACTTCTGGGCAGGGTGGATTTCTCCAGCCTCTTCGTCAACCTCTCAGGACAAGATTATGCGTCACTGACGGCCGCAAAAGCGGCAGGCGCTGCGACGATTAACTACGGATTGTTTATCAACACAGTCCTGAATTTTCTAATCGTGGCGTTTGCTATTTTCCTCCTCATTCGCCAGGTTAATCGGCTGAAACGCGAGCCCGCGCCGGTGCCAGCGGCCCCGACGACGCGCGATTGCCCGTATTGCCTCTCGACCATTCCGCTCAAGGCGACGCGTTGTGCGCATTGCACGGCGGAACTGAAGGCTGCGTAACCATCGGCGCCCCGGATGGGGCGGGAGCCCAGGCAGGTCCCTCTAGCGCGAAGATTTCAGGAAGTCGCGAATTGTCTCGAAGTCCGCGCGCAAGATTTTCTCTTCTCGCGGATTGCGCAGAATATAGGCAGGGTGGTAAGCAACGAAGGCCTTGGTTCCGGCATAATCAAAGAACTGACCTCTAACTCTAGTAATACCTTCTTTGATGCCGAGGAGCGTCTTCATGGCCGGTGCTCCCAGGCAGCAAATCAACCGAGGCTTGATCGCTTCCAGTTGGCGGAACAAGAAGGGCGAGCAGGCATCAACTTCGTCCTTCTCCGGCGTGCGGTTCCCGGGCGGGCGGCATTTGACGATATTGCAGATATAAACCTCTTCGCGTTTCATCCCCACAAACTGGATCATGCGATTCAGAAGCTGTCCCGCGCGACCGACGAACGGCAAGCCCTGTTCGTCTTCGTCGGCGCCCGGACCTTCGCCAACGAAAACCAGTTCCGCGTGGGGGTTTCCCTGGCCAAAGACAATCGTCTTGCGCCCGCCCGCCAATTTGCATCGATGGCAATCGCCCAAATCAGCGCGAATCTGCTCGAGGGTTTCGGGCCCACGAACGGGTGGCGGCGCTTCGAAAAGGCTCATTGAGAGTGGCGGCGGAACGATGGGGGATCGGGACTCGGGACTCGGGACTCGGGGTTCGGGATTCAATGGTCGCGATTTGCGCGAATCCGGCAAGGCCTTAGGAACCTTGCCGGAGTCACTTGCTCTTTGAATTTCGAGCTTCGAGTTTCGAGTTTCGACTATCCGATTTTGAATTTCGGCCCGCTCACCCGGCGCGCGGCGATAGAAATCCTCAATCCCCAGGTCGCGGTAGTATTCGAGCCAGGCGGCAATCTGTTGGCGTAAGGCGTCGTCCATGGTCGAAAGACTATAGGGGACAGGTCACAGGGAACAGTAAAACCGAGCTACTCCTAAGATCCCATCTCAACGCTTCTTTAGTGTAACGACCTCGTCGAGGATGCGGTTAGCCACATCGAGTTTCGGCATTTTCTCCAGCAGCTTTTCTCGACCGTCGGGAAACAGCAGTGTGACGATGTTCGTATCGACGTCGAATCCCGCGCCTTCTTGCGTGACGTCATTCGCAACCATCAAGTCGAGGCGCTTGGAGCGCAGCTTTTTCGCGGCGTTTTCGAGCACGTGATCCGTCTCGGCGGCGAAGCCAATCACGAATTGATTGGGCCGACGGCGTTTGGCGATTTCGGCCAAGATATCGCGCGTGGGTTTGAGCTTTAGTTTCGGAGCGCCTGCCGCGCGCTTAATCTTCGTGCGTTCAGGCTTCTCTGCCCGAAAATCCGCGACGGCGGCCGCCATCACCACCACACTAGCCTTGGGCAGATGGCCGAGAACACATTCCGCCATTTCCTCCGCAGTGCGGACTCGATCGATGTGGACTCCGCTGGGAGCTTCAAGACTGGTCGGGCCACTCACCATGATGACTTCGGCGCCGCGCCGCCGACCTGCTTCGGCAAAAGCATAACCCATCTTCCCCGACGACCGGTTGCTCAGATAGCGAACGGCATCGAGCGGCTCTTCTGTTGGGCCCGCGGTCACGAGCAGCGTCTCACCCTTCAAATCCTCACGCAGCCCCAGCGCCTCGAATACCGTCGTGGCAATGGACGCGACCGAAGCGAGCCTTCCCGCCCCGGTCATGCCGCAGGCGAGGTAGCCTTCATCGGGTTCGACGACGATGACGCCGCGGGAGCGCAGCGTCGTCACATTCTGTTGCGTCGTCGCGTGTTCCCACATATTGACGTTCATGGCCGGCGCGACGATCAGTGGAGCTTGGGTAGCGAGGGCGAGTGTCGTCAAGAAATCGTCGGCGATTCCGTGCGCGAGCTTGGCCAGTACGTTGGCCGTCGCCGGCGCGATGACCAGCGCGTCAATCGACTGCGCGACCGCGATGTGCTCGATGGCGCTTTCGACGTTCGCTTCGCCGCCTGCCTCGCCGAACATGCCGGTAATAACCTTGCGCCCCGAAAGTGCTGCAAAGGTGAGAGGAGCGACGAACTCGCAGGCGTTGCGAGTCATCACCACCTGAACTTCAAGCCCTTTGTCCTGGAGCACACGAAGCACTTCCGCCGCCTTATACGCGGCGATACCGCCCGAGACTCCGAGGGCTACTCGCATGATCAGGTTACAGGGAACAGGTGACAGATGACAGGTTGGGGATACGGAACAAATTGTAAATATCCACGCGCTTGGTCATGGCGGCTCGGTACTGCAACCTGTTCCCTGTCACCTATTCCCTCAGCGTTCTTACTTCGCTGTCTTCTTCTTGGCTTTCTCGCCGTTGTTCCCAACGGGTTCGAGAACTTCAAAGGGCACGTGTCCGGCCTCGACTTCCATCTGCGCGACCTTCGTCACTTTCTTGGTCGGGGTCTGGACCAAGGGCTTGGCCCCAGCTTGAAGCTGGCGCGCGCGCTTGGCCGCTACCAGAATAAAGCGGAACTTGCTGTCAATTCCTTGCGGTACGTTCATTCGGATTATCCTCCAAAAGTTCTGCAAATCTCCCGGGCGCGTTTCTGCTGGACCGACCGGCGGCAGCGCGCCGCTTCCACTACGGCCCGCAGCGCCTTGACGGCCTCGGGCAGCCGGTCGTTCACCACCAGGTAGTCGTATTCCTTCCAGTGCCGGATTTCGCGGCGGGCGTTATTCAACCGCCTTCGAATCACCTCCGGTGCGTCGGAGCGGCGATGGCGCAGCCGCCGCGCCAGTTCCCGGTAAGAAGGCGGCAACACGAAGATGCTGACCGCTTCCGGGATCCGCCGGCGCACCTGCGCATGGCCCTGGACATCAATATCGAGAAGGATGTCCTTCCCCGCACCCTGCGCGGCGCGTAATTGCTGGCGAGCCGTGCCGTAGAAGTGGCCGAACACGTCGGCCCATTCCACGAATTCGCCTGCTGCCAGCAGGCGGCGGAACTTCTCCGGTCTCACAAAAAAGTAGTCGCGACCGTTCTTCTCGCCGGCCCGGCGCGGGCGCGTCGTGTAGGACACCGAGAACTTCAGCCCGGGTACTGCCGCCAGCAGCCGCTTCACAAGGGTTGATTTCCCCGTCCCCGAAGGCGCGGAGATAACGATGATGCTTCCCCGGACGCTCCCGCGTCGCTTGGTTTCCGCCATGGTTATTCGATGTTCTGAGCCTGCTCGCGCAGCTTCTCGATCTCCGTCTTCATCTCGATCGCCTGGCGAGTGATCTCCAACCCGACCTCCGGGACGTCGGTGGTCTTCGAGAGGAGCGTGTTAGCCTCGCGATTCATTTCCTGTAGAAGGAAATCGAGCTTCTTCCCCACTTCGGCGCTCTCCGCCAGCAGGCGTTCGATCTGGTCCAGGTGGCTGCCAAAACGTGTCAACTCTTCCGCGATGTCTGACCGTGATGCGAGGAAGGCCACTTCCTGTGCCAGGCGCGAGCGGTCGACCTCAACGCCCCCCAGAATCTCCTGCAGCCGCTTTTCGACGCGGCGACGGTAGAGCGCAGGCATTTCTTGGGCGAGTTTGTCCACGCTTGCCGAGAGTTCCCCAAGTCGTGTAAGCCGGTTGCGGACATCTCGTTCCAAGGCCTCCCCTTCGCGGGCGCGCATCTCGTTCAAACGCCCGAGAGCCTGCTGTGCAACGCGTTCCAGGACGGCGCGCAAACGGTCGATTTCCTGCGAAGAGAATTCACCGTTTACGCTGGCGACCATCCCGGGAGTTCGCAGCAACGCGACCAGGTCAGGCTCGGAGGCAAATCCAAACTCCTGACGCACTTTCTCGAGCGCCGACAGATAGGCGCCCAGCAATTTTCGATCAAGCTGCAATTCCGTCGTTCCTGCTCTCTCCAAGGTAACCTGCACCTCCACGTGTCCGCGCGTCACGTGGCTCTTGATGGCATTCCGCATCGGCGGCTCAAGCGGTTCCAATCCGAAGGGGAGCCTTATCTGCAGGTCGAGAAAGCGATGGTTGGTGCTCTTAATGCTGACCGCGAGCGTGAAATCGCCCTCTTCGGTCCGAACCTTGCTGTAGCCTGTCATGCTGCGAATCATTGTTCAGTTGCCAGTAGCTTTCAGCTATCAGCCTTCAGCAGTCAGCCCCGTTTACACTCGAAAGCGCTCCTTGAAGGGAGACTGCCTTCTGCCTTCCTACGGTTCCGCATCCACGAATTGAAGCTCGTGCAGCCGCTGGTAAATTCCGCCGCGGCTCACCAGATCCTCATGCGTACCAATCTCCGAGATCGTCCCGCGATCGAGTACGACGATCCGGTCAGCGCGGCGAACTGTGGAAAGCCGGTGTGCGATGACCAGCACGGTTCTGCCCTGCATGAGGTTATTGAGCGCGCGCTGAACTAGCAGTTCGGATTCGGTGTCAAGTTCGGAAGTGGCTTCGTCGAGGATCAGCAGGGGCGGGTTCTTATAGAGCGCGCGAGCGATGGCGAGCCGCTGCCGCTGTCCGCCCGAAAGGCGCTGCCCCCGCTCCCCAATGACCGTCTGGTAGCCCTGCGGCATCTCGGTGATGAAATCGTGCGCCAGCGCGACGCGCGCCGCCTCGAGCACTTCGGCTTCGTTCCGCGGTTTGCGGCCGTAACAGATGTTGTTGAAGACCGTGTCATTGAACAGAATCGTTTCCTGCGTGACCATGCCGATCTGGCCGCGCAGAGAGGCAAGCGTCACGTCACGGATGTCCAGGCCGTCCACCAGAATCCTTCCCCGGGTCACATCGAAGAACCTGGGAATCAGGTTGGCGAGCGTCGTCTTTCCGGCCCCGCTCGAGCCTACGATCGCCACGACTTCTCCCTGGGCGATACGGAGGTTCACGTCCCGCAGCAGTGGAATCCCGTCCTCGTATTCGAAATCCACATGGTCAAATAAGATCTCTTTCTGAAAGGTCGGGAGTTCAACGGCCCCGAACTTCTCCGCAATTTCCGGGTGAACATCCAAGTATTGGAAAACCTGCTCGGAAGCGCCCGCAGCCTGCTGAAAGGCGTTGTTTACTCCTGTAAGTCGCTTGATGGGCTCGTACATCTTGATGAGCGCGTAGAGAAACGCGATAAATCCACCGGTCGTCTGGGCGTGATGGAGGATGGCGTTGCGGGCGTAGAGGAGCAGCCCGGCAATCGTGATGGCGCCAAGGACTTCCATGAGCGGCGACGTTGCGGCCTGCGCCAGCACCCAGCGCAGGTTGATTTTGAGCAGACGCCGGGTCGCTGCCTTGAATTTCTCCACCTCAAACACTTCCATCACGAAAGCTTTCACGATGCGGATGCCAGTGAAAGTCTCCTGAAGGACGTTGTTCATCTCCGCCATCTTGGCCTGGCTGGAGCGGCTGGAAACTCGGATATAGCGCCCGATGTTGGCTGACGGAAAGACCACGAACGGCACCAGCGCCATCGAGAAGAGCGCCAGCCGCCAGTCCACATAAAAGACCACTGCCAGCAACCCCGCTAAGGTAAAACACTGTTTCAGGAAATCTGCCGAGACTTGCGACACAGCGCTCTGGATCTTCTCAATATCGCTCGTAACCGCGGACATCAAGCGGCCTGTGGGGTTCTTGGTAAAGAACCCGATGGACTGCTGGATGATTCGGGAATAGAGCAAGTTCCGAAGGTCCCTTACCACGGAATGGCCGATGAAGTTGATCGCATAGGTCGCAAAGAATTCCGCCAAACCCTTCAGCAGGGTCACGGCAATGATGGCGAGGGCAACCACCGTCCAGACGTTGTGAATGAACTTGGGCAGAAAATCCTGAAGATAGACCTCTCCGCCTTGCCAGGGAAACTGGAAAAGCAGGATAGGGGCCGATTCTGCCTTGGGATCGAGCACGCGGTCGAAGACCGGTTTGATCAGGAGGGCGGTCACCGCCTCACACGCTCCGACCATCGCCATCAGCACGAGGGCTACAACGAAGCGCACACTGTAAGGCCGGATAAAACTGACGAGGCGTCTGATTTGGGCCATTCCGCGTCTCGCCCGCCCAGGCGGGTAAGCAAAAGTACTACAAGCACTTATCCTAGTTCTTTGGAAATCCGGTCGTCAAGCTAAAGAGGACCCGAAACCTTCAAATTTGGCCCGCCTGCGGCTCGTAACCATTTGTTCTTCAGCATGTTAGGCAAAAAGCGAGGAAAATCAACCAGACGTTTATCCTTGGGTAAACAAGGGGCCTTCAACCCAGCTCCAAGGCCATGGCGGCCGCTCCGTAGAGGGGAGAATCCGAACCCAGTTCCGCCAGACACACCTCTGTCGAGTAATGGATAGTGGGGGACCCAAGCGCTTCCAAAGCTTCGTCGACCGGATTAAGCAAAAGGCTGCCCGCCTGTGCCACGCCACCTCCCAGGACAATCCGCTCTGGGTTCAGGATCCGGATGGCCGTCATCAAGGCGCGGGCCAGCCAACGGCTAGCCTCGATGAGTATCTGGCGTGCCGCCTCATTCCCTTCCGCTGCTGCCTGCACGAGCGCCTTGGCAGTAATGTCCTCGACCGAACCTCCGCTCAGTTCCGTCATTCGTGTCACGGCTTCAGGGCGGCGACGGCCCCATTCACGCCCCCGGAGGGCGATGGCGGACCCCGAACAAAAAGTCTCCAGGCAGCCGCGTGCGCCACAGGAACAAAGTACTCCCGAATCCGACACGGGTATGTGCCCGATCTCGCCCGCCAGACTATCTTTCCCACGATGCAGTTTGCCGTCGAGAATGATCCCCCCACCGATGCCCGTGCTGATGGTGATGTAAATCATCGTACGGCAGCCGCGGCCCGCACCGAATCGATGTTCACCGAGGGCGCCGGCGTTGGCGTCGTTGTCCAAGCAACAGGGGACATCGAAGGCCTCTTCAAGCCACTTGCCCAGCGCGAATTCTTCCCAGCCGGGCACGTGAATTGATGTGACCGTCTGATGATCGTAGTTGACGGGGCCACCAAAGCTCACACCGCAGGATTGGACAGGTCCCTCGCTCTTGTCGCGAAGCGTGAGGAAGCACGCGCGAAGTTGTTCGAGCATCCAGTTTCTTCCGCCTTGGCGATTGGTCGGATTTTCGAGAATGGACAACCTGTGGCCTTCAGGATCGAAGAGCCCGGCGCGAAACCTGGTCCCACCAATATCGAACGCGATGACGTTTCCCACGATACCCTCACCAGATCTACTGGTAATGGACAGACTCAGAAGAGCGGAGGAATACGGTTAGGCCGTTGAACGCCCAATATCTCGGTGCGTTATTTTCGCTCGATAACCTTCACGCCCGAGCGCGTCGGCAATTTCCTCCCCCAGGGCCACCGAACGGTGCCGCCCACCCGTGCACCCGATTCCAATCGTCAGATAACTTTTCCCTTCACGTACGTAATTGGGAAGGAGGTAGAGCAGCAGGTCCATCAAGCGCTTCATGAATTCTCGCGTCTGGGGATAAGAATCGATAAACCGCTTCACTGCCGGGTCGCGTCCGGTTTTGCTTTTGAGGCGAGGGACATAATTGGGGTTGGGCAGAAATCGCACATCGAAGACGAGATCGGCGTCGGGCAGAACTCCGAAGCGGAATCCGAATGAAGCGACCGATATCAGAAGCGCCTTGCGCGATTCCACGCCTCCGAATCGCGCCTGGATGAAGCTGCGCAGTTCGTGGACGTTCATGCGCGTCGTGTCAACCACGGCGTCGGCGAGTTGCCGCATGGGCTTGAGCAGCATGCGTTCCAGCCGTATGCCTTCCCGAACGGGAAGGTCACGACCCAAGGGATGCGGCCGACGAGTCTCTTCAAAGCGGCGCACCAGGGCGTGATCGCTCGCCTCGAGGAATACCAGTGAGGGCTTGAGGTTGTCCTGAGCCAGGCCGTGGTACATTCCCGGAAGCTGGCTGAGGGCTTCGCCCCCACGGATATCAACAACCACGGCGGCGCGCTGGATGCGGCTCTGCGGCGTCGAGCAGAGCTCGGCGAACTTCGGAATCAGGTCGATTGGCAGATTATCGACACAATAGAATCCCAGATCCTCGAACGCCTTGAGCACAGAGCCTTTCCCGGAGCCGCTGAGCCCGGTGATGACCACGAATTGACGCGACCCTGGTTTGGCGGACGAACGCCTCATAATGACCGTGACAGATGATGAGTGACGCGTGACCGGCGGTAATGTCGAGTGATCGTGCGACCGAACGATCGAATCATCGAAGCACCCCGCTATGCACAGAATATCAAGGCGGAAATATCGTGCCTGACGGTTTTTTACTTCTTGCTTCTTACGCGATGGTTCAAGTTTCTGGCGTCTTATTTCTGAATTCTGGATTCCGCTTGTCACCCGCCACGAACCACTGGCTACAACCTGCCTCACGCTTCAGGTTCGATCAGGCCTAGATTTCCGTCCTCGCGACGGTAAACGACGTTTACGCGTTCTGTCTCGGCGTTGCGAAACACGACCAGTCCCAGTCGCGTGGAATCCAGCGACTCGATTGCCTCTTCGACCGACATGGGTTTGATTGGGAATCGCTCCCGCTGGAGAACGTGGTGGTCCTCGTGGTCAACACGATCCGTTCCCAGAACATTGAGCAAAATCGCCGAGGCAGGCTTGGGACGGCGCTTGCGGGTGCGGCGACGGGCCAGGAGTCGGACGGCTTGGCGCTCCAGCTTGTCCAGCGCGCCATTAATCGAGCTGCGCGCGTCCCGCGTCACTTCCGCGCCTACGAGTGTGTGCTCGCGAACCTTCAGGGTAATTTCCGCAATCCGCCGGTGTTTCTCAGCTGTCAGGATAACGTGAATATCGAATCGATCTCGGAGCACCCGCGAGAGCTTGCGCAGGCGGTCTTCGGTGTACTGCCGCAAGTCGGAGCTGACTTCCATCTGACGGCCGGTGAAATCGATCCGCATGGGTAGACCTCCCGGAATTTCTTTGGAGGGAATTTGCACTGGCAGGAAACTTTCAAGCCTTCACCCTGCGTTGATGGGTGCTGGGAATTCTCATGTCTTCGCGGTACTTGGCAACAGTTCGGCGCGTGACGCAGATGCCCTTGTCGCGTAATTGCTGCGCGATCTGATCGTCGGTGAGCGGATGCGCCGCGTCTTCCTCCTCGATCATCTTTTTGACCAGGCGTTTCAGATTGATCAGCGATGTCGACCCGCCCGAGGGGCCCTGCACGGCTTCGGAGAAGAAGAAGCGCAGCTCGTACACACCCTGCGGGGTATGTGCGTACTTGTTGGCAACCGCGCGGCTGACGGTGGAGGGATGAACACCCACCTCTTCCGCAACTTCCTTGATCATCATGGGCCGGAGATAATCGATGCCTTTGTCCAGGAATTCGCCCTGGCGGCGGATAATCGCCTCGCACACTTTGATAATCGTCTGCTTGCGCTGTTCGATATTCTTGATGAGCTGGATGGCGGAAGTAAAGCGCTCCTTAACGTAATTCCTCACCTCGCGCGTGGTGCCGTCGGTTTCGAGCATCCGGCGGTAGTGCCTGCTCAGGCGCAACTGGGGGAGGCCGTCTTCGTTCATCAGCACCTGGTAACCGTCGCTCATCTTCGCGAAGGTCACATCGGGCTCAATGAGCCTTGTCTCCACGCGGTTGTAACGCTGCCCGGGACGCGGGTCGAGTTTCTTGATGACTTCCACGCAGCGCTCGATGGACTTGACGGGCCGGTCGAGCGCCCGCGCGATCTCGCGGTATTGCTTGTTCTGGAGCTGCTTCAAATGCTCGGAGACGATATGCTGCGCCAGGGTGTTGTCCGGCGCGAGAGCCTTGAGTTGAATCAGGAGGCATTCGCGCAGATCGCGCGCCGCCACGCCCAGCGGATCGAATTCCTGCACCAGGGCCAGCGCCGCCCGCACGTCTTCCAGGGTATGTTCCCCGGATTGCGCGATTTCCTCCAACGTCGCCGTAAGATATCCGTCCTCGTTCAAGTTCCCGATGATCGAGAGGCCCGCATCGCGAACCGCGTCGGAGGCGATCGAAAGGCTCAACTGCCATTCCAGGTGGTCGGAAAGCGAGGCGGGTTGGGAAAGGAAATTCTCGAAGGAAGGTTTTTCAATTACCTCCGCCTCGGGCGACCGGTAACCCGGGTCGAGGTAGTCGTCAAAGAATGACCCAAAATCTATTTCCTGAAAGGAGTCGTGATTATCCCCGGCCACAATGTTCTTGTCGGCGGGCGCCTCGGCCGGTTTTTCCGCGGCGGTCTTCTTCTCGACGTCCTCCAGCAACGGGACCTCGTCGGGAAGCTCTTCCAGCACGGGATTGGCGATCATCTCCTGGTTGATCATCTCGCGCAGTTCGAGCTTGTTCAGCGCGAGCACGCTGACCATCTGAACCAAGCCGGGCGTCAGAATCTGCTTCTGCGCCACCTTGAGGTTCAATCCGATTCTGGGTGTAGGTCCGCCCATTTAGACAGCCAGCCGGAAATTATCTCCGAGATAAATTCGCTTCACTTCCACGTCATTGCCCAGCTCTTCCGGAGTTCCGGAGCGGAAGATCCGGCCGTTATTGATAATGTAAGCCCGGTCGGTCACCCGCAACGTCTCACGGACGTTGTGGTCCGTCACCAGCACTCCGATTCCCGAATCCTTGAGCTGGACAATGATCTTCTGTATATCCAGCACCGTCAACGGGTCAATGCCCGAGAACGGCTCGTCCAATAATATAAATGATGGCGAAATAACCAATGAGCGCGCGATTTCGACGCGCCGCCTCTCTCCACCCGACAGCAGGTAGCCGTAGCTCCGTCGTACCTGCTGCAGACCCAACTCCTCGATCAACTCCTCCAGTCGTTCGCGGCGCTGGTGCGCGGTCAGCCGCAACGTTTCCAGCACGGCCATGATATTCTCTTCCACAGTGAGTTTCCGGAAGATGGAAGGCTCTTGAGGGAGGTAGCTGATCCCATTCCTCGCCCGGAGGTACATGGGCAGTCCCGTGATATCCACTCCGTCGAGGAGGACCTGGCCCGAGTCGGGAGCTGTCAGGCCTACAGTGATATAGAACGTCGTGGTCTTGCCCGCGCCGTTCGGTCCGAGCAACCCTACTACTTCTCCCTGAGCGATCCGGAGATTAACGTCGTCGACAACCTTCCGGCCTTTGAACGACTTCGTCAGATCGACTGTGGAGAGAACCTGCATAGTCGCTCATTGCGCGATGCGGTGCTTCGAAAGTGTGGGCGACTCATCACCTCCGTCCACCTCCAACCTATCATCGCGAATATAGAATGTCAAACGCTGGCCCGTCGTGAACCCTTTATCCGTATCGTAAAGGGTCGGCGGGCCGCCGCGAAGCAGGATCCTTCCATCCTGGGCGTAATACTCGCCGTGATCTCCCGCCGCGCGGCGCCCGGGCTGCGTCACGCGAACGTGCCCTTCGGCATTGGCTCGCTCGAGTTCCGTGGTTTCAGAACCCGCCGTGCCGGAGAAATACGCGTCCAAGCGATCCGCTTCGAGAGTCGTTTCTTCTGTTTGCAGCGTGACGTTGCCGCGATAAGTCGCCTTTCGCCCCTGATCGAAATACTCGAGCCGGTCGGCGCGAATGGTCACGGGGCGCGTCTCGTGCCTCCCTTGGTTCTCCGCGGGACCACCCGCGACCAAAGACGCAGGTTGCAGGTGGGAAGTCCGTACCTTATATCCTGAACTCAATCGCCGCTCGTTGCGATAGACGTCCAGCGCCGCCGATTCGATGACATCGGTTCCCCGCCACGCGCGCACGTTGCCTTCGTAATGCACCGTCTGGTTTTTGCGCTGCGCCACCACACGGTCGGCGAGAACGCTCGTCGCGCCCGCATTGCTTCGCAGGTGCGTGGATTGCACCTTCCCGATCCCCTCGGCGCTGTCGTCACGGAGATTGATAAGCACTCGCTCGGACCGTGTCCTCATGTCGGGGTCGCTCAGCTCAGGACGTCCGGTGAGGGTCACGGATTCCGTCCCGGCATTGTAGGACGCAACGTCTGCGGTGCCTTGGCGGTCTCCTTCGCGAAACTGGAAATTGCCCCATTGCCGGACGGTCCGCACGGTCTGCGTTGCAGTGTCGAAGTTGGCCTCCAGGTGCTCCGCGGTCGTCTCCTGGGCGACACTGCCCGGCGGAGCGTTCTTGGCCGGCTGGAAGACCACGCGCGTCCCCGAGAGCCCGCGCAGATTCTCCAACCGGTTCCTTCCGTCAAACAACATCAGGAACTGGCCGGCTGTAATGACACGAGCGCCGACCTTCGCATCGGCGGGAGTAACTACAAGTTTCCCCGGTCCTGTGGTTTCAGCATCTTTGAGGCTTTGGCCGTGCGATTGGAATGTGAAGCCCACCCCGGCGGCGGTGAGCTCCTTCTTTTCCGCGGACACGTTCCCCGACGACTTGCCCCCGCCCGTGAGCGCCGATTCGATCTCCAGCTTGACGTTTCCCGCCGCCGCGCCCTTCTGGGCTTCGGGATGCTCCCCGACAAAACTCACTTCCGCGCGTTGCGCCGCCAGGCGGGTGAGGTTGCCCGGGCGCTTCGATTCAAACCGGACGTCCCCCTCCGCAACAACCGTCCGCAATTCTTCGCTCGCGGGATCAAAGTCGCCCCGAATTGTCTCGGAGCTGCCTTCCAGCCTGGCGGGGCCGGAGACTGCCAGCGCCCGCGCACGGTCGTTGAACACCGTTCGCGTGATGCGGTTCCTGTTATCCAGCGAAACAATCGCGCTGCCCGCCACGATGTTCCGCTCACTCTGAGTAATACTGACAGGCCCGGCAAGCGCGACCTCACTCCTCTCCTTGTCGTAGCGCGCGTGTGTTGCCGTCAGATGAACGGGAGGCTGCGATTCGGTCTCGCCCTTTAACCGCAGGTCGGCGCTAACATCCTGCTTCAATTCCAGCCAGCCTTCCCGGGTTGCGTAGCTCATCCCTCGCGCGGTTCCCGCCACGGGGCCGATGCGATAGCGGACGGGCTCGTCGCTCATCACCAGCGAACCTTGCTGGCGAAAGTAGAGTTTCGAGGTTTCGAGCATGACAGAGCGCTGAGCTTCGGGGTTGCTGCGCGGCGTGTCGTCGGGCGGAGCGTTCAATTCGATCTGGACCGTCCCGGCGCTGAAGAGGTCGCCCGACTGCTGGTTGTATTCGCAACGGCGCGTGCGCAGCACGTCGCGCCGAGCACCGCTCTTCCCAAAAACCTCCACGTACACGTCTTCAAGTACAGTTGCGCCGCCCTGCTTGAACGCCACGGTGCGCGCCGCATGCACAGTGAAGATCTGGCGGCCTTCGTCCGACCGAGTAAAGCTATAACCCGAAAGCTGCTGGTGAACGTTGGTGGGCACCGGAGCGGGCGGGACTTGGGGCCCTTTTTGCCCGGCAATGTTGCGCCAATAAGCCAGCGCGACCACCATGATCGTGATCGCCAGCGCTCCGCTGATGATCGCCGCGACCAGTTTCTTCCGCCGCGCTACCAGCGCGACGCTTTCCATGACATGCACGGTCACCCTCAGTTGTCAGTAGTCAGTTCCCAGTTGCCAGTCTCCCGGTTTCCAACCAGGAATTAATTCGTCATTCGTAATTCGGACTCTGTCTTTCACCACTCATACTCCACCCTTTAACTCCGCTTTTTGAAATCCTTAAGGATGAGTTGCAGCGACTCTTCACCCTGAAAATCATTCTCGTCGAGGGTAAACGCCGAGTCCACGCGATCACCCATTGCGAGTTCGCTCGCGCGCGCGGCCATTCCCCAACCGAGGGCGTCAAATGAAGCCCCCCCCTGCTCCACCCTCAACTTTAGATGCTTTTCCTTGAGAACTCGTGGCGGGGCAAGCAAACGCACGCAGCGCGCGACGAAAATCGGAGTAGGATTTCCGAAACCGCACGGTTCCAGCCGTTTGACCTGTTCGAAAAGGTCGAGAGTGAAATCGCCGAGATTCACTTCGCCATCCACACGCAGCACCGGTTCGAGATCCTCCGGCCGGAGCGTGGCGCGCGCGTACGCCTCGAACCTTCCCTCCAATTCCGGAATTCGTTTCGCAGGCAGGGTGAAGCCCGCCGCCTGCGCGTGCCCGCCAAAGCGTTCGAAGAGGTCGCTTGTCTGATTCAGCGCCTCGAGCAGGTGAAATCCCTTAATAGCCCGGCCCGAGCCCACGCCCTCGCCGTTCTCCACTCCAATGACCAGCGTGGGGCGATAATACCTTTCTACGGCGCGCTGCGCCACGATCCCGATCACGCCGCGATGCCAGCCTTCGCCGGCAAAGACCAGAGAGTATTGCGCGGCCTTTTCCGGCCGGAGTTCCTGTTGGCCAATGATGGCGCTGAGAATTTCATCTTCCACGCGCTGGCGCTCGCGATTGAGAGCGTCTAATCGCTCGGCGATGGCGCGCGCCTGTACGGGATCGGAAGTAGTAAAGAGATCGATGACATCGCGGGCGTTCTCCATCCGGCCCGCCGCGTTGACGCGCGGCGCCAGGCGGAAGGCCACGTCGCCGGTCCCCACCGCGCGGCCGCGGAGTCCGGCCACCTCCAGCAGGGCTTCCAACCCCCGCTGCGAACACCCGCTCAAACCCGCCAGCCCGAAATGAGCAATCACGCGGTTCTCGCCGACCAGGGGCACGACGTCGGCGATCGTGCCAAGCGCCACGATTTTCAGGTAGGACTGCAAGTGCCGGTCAGTCCAGCGCTCCCCCACGAGCGTTTGCGCCAGCTTAAACGCCACGCCAACGCCCGAAAGGTTCTTTTCGGGGTATCGGCAATCGCCCCGCCGCGGATTCAGTATGGCGCAAGCCGGCGGCAGGCGATCGCCAGGCAGATGATGGTCCGTGACGATGCAATCCAGGCCCAGTCCTCTCGCGCGCGTCAACACTTCGTGCTCGCGGATGCCGGTATCGACGCTCAAGACCACGCTGTAGCCGTCGGAGTGGGCCTTCTCCACCACAGGCACGCGCATGCCGTAGCCGTCCGTCAAACGGTGTGGAATGTACGCGTCCACCGACGCGCCGAGCCCGCGCAGCGCCGTCAGCAGCACCACGACCGCCATCGTACCGTCCACGTCGTAGTCGCCGTAGATGAGGATCTTTTCTTTTCGCGCGATAGCACAGCGCAAGCGCTCGACCGCGGCGCGCATGTCGGCCATCAGAAATGGGTCGTGCAGGTGAGCGAGAGAAGGATTTAGGAACCGCTCAGCGGCTTCCGGCTCTCTAACGTCGCGCAAGACCAGTAGCCGTCCCACGAGCGCAGAGACCTTCAGCTCGCGAGACAACCTGGCGACAGCTTCGGGATTAACCGAGGGAATCTGCCAGCGCATCGAGAATGCATCATCGTGACAGAGGATGCGCTTCGGCGCAAGGCCGCCTACGCCAGCGCCGGCGACAGGTACTCATGAAGGGCCACGCCCCGGATCGGTAGGCAGGCGATTGCCAAAACACTCTTACCGCTGGGAAGTCGTATGGAACGACCAGTCGGGCTGGACGTAGTACAAGTTAACGGATACAGTGTAATCGGCGGTGATGCGAGTGCCGGAGAGTGTCCGATCAACCTTGATGTCTTCCCGCCGCAAGGGGATCTGAAGCCGCTGCGCCTCGCGAAGGACATTGTCGCGAAGCTGCTCGGTCGACCGGTCGTTGGCCTCAGCAAATCGAGCCTCCTCATACATCTTGTCCTTAAGCTGGGAGTTCGCGAAGTAAGGGGGAAAGACTCGCGCGCAGACGTACCCAAACACCGAAAACAGGAGCAGCGCCAGTATCGACTTCAGGCTAACGAAGCCACCCTCTGAGTCACGCCTCATGTCATTCTCCTAAGCGGGGCGCGGGCAGTGGCGACCTATCCCTGTCTAGCTAATAACTCAGAAGTTCCCTTCAGTCAAGGAAAATCTCAAGGTGGGTAGCAGGCGGCCGCCACCTTGCAATCTGCATCCCAAACACCTACTCTTTGGCCCTGCATCACCTCAAGGGGGGCTCAGGCTCGGCGGATGTCGCGACATTTCCTCCGCCCATGGTGACGGTTTATGCTTCAAGACAACCTGAAATCTCTCTTCAGGCTCTATGCGAGGCCCGTGGGCGCGATGAGCGACATCATCGACCGCGGCAACTGGCTTTTTGGCGCGCTGTCGGTGGTCGTGGTTTCGGCCTTGCTCCAATTCGGGATGGTCGGAAATCTGTACCGGACCTACCAGGCCCCGCTTCCGACCGCGCAACAGTTTGCGCACCGTGGCGCGCCACATTCACCGCCCGCTGCCGCGCTTTACGAAGGGGAGGATTACGAAATCCCCGTCCAGCGCGCGCCGCTGCCACTGGTGGGCCAATTCGGCTGGTGGTTCGTCTCCTTTTCCACCGCCTCGGTACTGGGAAGCGTTGTTTCGCTGGCGCTTCTTTACATTCCGCTGGCACTACTCATTATCTCGCTCATCGAACATCTGGGCAGCTTTACGGTCATCCTGCAGCGCGATTACGCCGCGCTGCTGGCGTGCACGCTGATGTCCTGGGCGGCGGCGCACCTGCCCTTCGCCCTGGCAGGAGGAGCCCTCGGCCTGGCGCGTCCGAATCCCGTCACCCTGCTGGCCCTGTGGCTGCCTGCCAAGCTCTATTTTGGCGTGTTCATGGTTCTGGCTCTGCGCACGGTCGTGGGAGCAAGCCTCGGGGCCTGCGCCGCCACGGTCTCAGTTGCGTGGATCTCCGTGATTTTTGAGTCCTACCTGACTTGGCTGGCATCGCCTTTCATTCTCTTTTGGGCATATTTCTATTTTCGCGGCGACGTCGGCGACCTCTTTTCCACCTTCCGCACCCGCCAGAGCTATCGGCGCTATCTCGAAGCCGCCACCGTTAACCCCCGCGACGCTGAGGCCCATTATCAGCTTGGCCTCATACACCAGCAGCGCCGGCAGTACACGGAGGCTATCGAACGTTTCAAGCGCGCGGTGGAGATCGATCCCGACGAGGCGGGCGCGCACTTCCAACTTGGCCGGATCGCTCGCACCCAGGGCCGACTCGAAGACGCGCTAGGACACTTTCAAGCCGTAATGGCGCGCGACCCACAGCATTCTCAGAACGAGGTGTGGCGCGAAATCGGCGAAAGCTATCTCGCGGCTTCGAAACTCACGGAGGCGCGTTCGGCGCTCGAACGCTACGTCGACCGCCGGTCGTATGATCCCGAGGGACTCTGTTATCTGGGCGACGCACTGGTAAAGCTCGGCGAACCCCAGGCGGCCCGCGAAATGTTTGAGCGCGCCGTGGAGGCTGAGAAGACCAATCCCTATTCCGGCCGTGGACATCTGCGCAAATGGCGCAAACTGGCGGAGAAGCAGTTGAAAAATCTGCGCCCCTGAGAACGATCTCTCCATCTCCGGCGGAAAACTCCGGGGCCGATTCTCTCCTTTTGCCGCGGTCCGGGCGTTTCCTCGTTGACAGTCCAACTCTCATACGATAGCCTACGTGCCGTTTGAAGCGAGGCTAGATTTCTCGTGCCCGTCAGGGTCCCGATGGGAAGGCCGAGGCCTCGGACCGGGGCCGGATCGGAATACCCCACCCCTGGAAACGGGCTGCGGATGCAAAGGCTTGCAAAGTCGCGAATGGTATTTCGAAAATCCGAATCCACTATGTTGCTGATTCTAAATGGCCGTAGATATTGCTCTGGATCGTCACCAAACATAAGAAAATACATGAGTTAATTTGACAACTCAGTCTGACAGCAAAGGGGATACTCAGAGGGAAGTGCGTTGCCGAGCGGGCCGCTCAAGGATTTGGCGGGAATCCCGATACGGATTTCTGCTAGCGCGGCAGGGAAATTCGGAAGCTCGTTCCGCGATTGAGCTCGCTCGTGAATTCGATTGAACCGTTATGGAGCTGGATGATCCGGTAGACCATGGCTAGCCCCACACCCGAGCCCTCGGGGCGCGTAGTGAAATAAAGGGAGAAAATCTTGGAGCGCAGATCCTGAGGAATGCCGACGCCCTGGTCGGCGATCTCCAGTTCCAAGCGGTTGGGGAAGGCGCGGGGAGTGACGGTCAGTTCGCCGCCGCCGGGCATGGCTTGGCAGCCGTTGATGACCAGATTCAGCAGCGCCTGTTTCATCAGGTCGCGGTCGAGGCGCAGTCGCGGCAGGCCGTCCGAGGGCTGGAAGTGCAGCCGGATTCGGTTCGCGAGGGCGTGCGGCTCGGCGAGTGTGAGAACATCCCGGATCAGCGCCTGAACGTCGGTCTCCACCAGCCGCAATTCGAGCGGCCGGTTGAAGTCGAGAAAGGTCTTGACGACGCGGTCCAGGCGGCGGATCTCAGCGCTGAGAATTTCGAGTTGCGGCCGGACCTGCTCACCCTGGTCGGGGAGTTTGGATTTGAGCAATTCCAGCTGCAGGACCATGGCATTGAGCGGGTTCTTGACCTCGTGGGCCATACCGGAGGTGACGCGTCCGAGCGCCGCCAGCTTGGTGGTGATGTCGATTTGATCCTCGAGCCGGGCGCGTGTTGAAGCGTCGCGCAGCGTTACCACGCTTCCGACGCGCTCGCCTTCGGCTTCGACGAACTGAACGCTCACGGCGACTCGCGGAATTTCACCTCCCGGTTTCGACTCGACCATCTCCCAAGTGAGGGTTTTACGCGTCTCGAACGCTTCACGCACCAGTCGGTCGAGTGGCGCGTCATCGGCAAAGACCGCGGCGACGCTCGAGTGTACGGCAGGATCGGCCTCGCGCTGGAGAAAACGGGCCACCGCCGGCGTGGCCAGCACCAATCGGTCCTGCTTGTCGAAGAGCAGCAGGCCGTCGGCGAGGTTGGAGAAGAGCTGGTCGAGATTCTCTTTGAGCGCCACAAAAGCGGCTTTTTCGCCGCGCATCTGTTCGCCCAGAAGGTGCAACTTCGAACTGAGCGCTCCCCACTCGTCGGAGCGTTCGACGGGAAGGGCATCGGCGGACTCGCCCCGGGCCATACGCTCGACGCCCCGCGAGATGGTTTCCAGCGGGCGGAGCACGCGGTAAGAAACCACACCTGCCGAGAGTGTGGCAAAGAGGATGGCAAGCGCCGAGAGAATCAAGGCCCTGCGTAGCTCAGGAGTGATCTGATTGCGCAGGAAGAGCGTAGAAACGCCGACGCGCACATCCCCAAGGGGTTTGCCGCCCATGGCAAGAGGCAACTGCACTTCGTAAACGCGTGATGGGCCATACACAACACGGAGTTGATCGAGGAGGCGCGAGCCAACCAGTTCGGCCATCCGTGGCGCGGGATCGAATCGTCGCCCAACCTCCGACGGGTCGTTGTGGACGAGGACCTGACGGACGGTGTCTGTTATAGTAACATAATAGATTGTTGGAGAATATCCAACTGCAGAATCCATCAACGAGGCAAGGCCGGGGTCCTGGGCGAGGGTCGTTTGCACGAAGTTATGAAGGGCGAAGTCGTCCGCCGGGTCGGCGCCGGGGGGCATTTTGTGCTGTGCCAGGGAATTCCGCGCCTGATTGTAGATTTCGCTGGCCACGTAGTCGCCTTTGCTTTCCACCTCCACCAGCGCTTGCCGGGTCAGGCTGGAGAGGTACAGCGTGGACGTGGCGAGGACGACGAGCAGGACCAGAAAGGAAATGAGCGCCGTGAGCTTGGCTTTAAGGCTGAGTCTCATATTCCTTCAGTTTGTTGTGAAGGGTCTTCAGGCTGATGCCCAATAACTCTGCCGCGCGCGTCTTGTTGTTCTGAGTGGAAGCCAGGGTTTCGAAGATCAGGCGGCGCTCCGCTTCCGCAACGCTCATGCCGGCGCGCAGTCGCAAACCGTCTTCGGAGCTGGCGGGCGCGGCTTGTCCGAATTCCGCCGAAAGGTCGCGCGGGCGGACAACGTCCCCGGAGCAGATCACCAACGCGTGCTCGAGCGTATTGCGCAATTCGCGAACGTTGCCAGGCCATGAATAGTGGCGGAAGGCTTCTATTACCTGAGGATCCACGGCTCGGATGTTACGGTTATGCTTGCGGTTGAGGTCTTCCAGAATCGCCGCCGCCAGGTCCTCCAGGTCTTCCAGGTGCTCGCGCAGCGCGGGCATGGAAATGTGAACGACATTCAGCCGGAAGTAGAGGTCGTTGCGGAGCTGCCCCTTTGCAACAGCTTCGGCGGGGACTTTGTTGGTTGAGGCGAGGACGCGGACATCCACCGACATTTCCGCCTTGCTTCCCAGCCGGCGTACCTTCGAATCTTCGAGCACTCGCAGGAGCTTTGCCTGCGTGGCAAAGGGCATCTCGCCGATTTCGTCCAAAAGCAGGGTGCCGCCGTCGGCCAATTCGAAGCAACCGACGCGCCGCTCCACGGCGCCGGTGAAGGCGCCCTTCTCGTGACCAAAGATCTCACTCTCCATCAGGGTTTCGGGGATGGCGGCGCAATTGACCGCCACAAACGGCCTGGATGAGCGCGGGCTGAGGTCGTGGACGGTCCGGGCCGCCATTTCCTTGCCCGTCCCGCTCTCGCCGGTGATCAGCACGGAAGCTCGCGAGGGCGCCACCTGCGCGATGAGCGTCATAACCTCCTGCATCTTCTTCGATCGGCCCACCAACCGCCCGAGAAAACCCAACTCGCGCAGCCTTCGATGGGCGATCTCGAGTTGACGGCCTTTCTCCGAGGCTTCCAGGAAATTTCTAAGCTCGACTTGCAGGCGCTTGGGGTCGAGTGGTTTTTCGAGGAAATTGAAGGCGCCGAGCTTGGTCGCCTCGACAGCTTCTTCAATGGTTCCCTGCCCGGTCAGGATGATGAATCCGACGCCGGGCCGCGAATCGTGAACTTGTTTGAGCAGGTCCATGCCGCCCATTTTCGGCATGCGAAGGTCGGAGAGGATGAGCGACGGGTCGAAGGCGGCAACTTTCTCCATCGCCTCCGAACCGTCGGCAGCGGTCTCGGCTTCGTAGCCCCATGCGCGGAGCAGGTCGGCAAGACCCTGCCGCTCGTGCGCTTCGTCTTCGACCACCAGGATTTTGCTGCCCTTGGCCACGATGGAATCCTCCGTGCCAAGCAGTATAGTACATCGGGGTGCGACTTCGAAACGGGTCGCGCGAAGCAGGGGTCTGTGGAAACACATGACCGATTCCCCTGCGGTGCTCGGAACAGTTCTGAATTCAACCCTTGTACCAATTGTCTCTAAAGTAGTAAACTTAGCAAATTGAGCGAACGTCCGCCGCCAATGCGAACGGCTGTCCTGATTGTAGATGACGAGCAATCCGCGCGGGCCTTTTGCCTTGATGCCCTCATCGACTTGGGGTTTGAGGCGCGAGAGGCCCCGTCCGCTGCGCTCGCCCTGGCGATGCTTGAGAGCGGAAAGTTCGACATCGTCCTTGCGGACCTTCGCATGCCGGGAATGAGCGGTGTCGAACTCCTCCAAGCGGTCCGGCAGACTTACCCCGAGATCGATGTCGTGTTGATGACGGGCTACGGAACAATTCCGTCGGCCGTCCAGGCTATGCAGCAGGGCGCCTACGATTACCTGACCAAGCCTCTGAAACAGGAAGACCTCAAACGCGTCTTTGCCCGCTTGGTCGAGAAGCAGGAACTCGCCGCGGAAAACCGCCTACTCCGCGAACAGGTCAAGACGCATCGCGGTTTCGGCAGCCTGATCGGCACCTCGCCGAAGATGCAGAAGGTTTACCGGCTGATTCTGAAGGTTGCCCCCAGGCGCCATCCGGTGTTCATTCTGGGAGAGAGTGGCACAGGCAAGGAATTGGTGGCGCGGGCGATCCACGCGTATAGTCCGTGGCACAAGAACCCCTTCGTGCCGGTGGACTGTGGCGCCCTGACGCCGGCCTTGATCGAAAGCGAACTCTTCGGCCACGTTCGCGGGGCTTTCACGGGAGCCACACAGAGCCGCATGGGGCTGCTGGCGACGGCGCAGGGTGGGACCGTCTTCCTGGACGAGGTCGCCGAGTTGCCCGTGGAGCTTCAGTCGAAGCTCCTGCGGGCGCTGCAGGAGCGTGAAATCAAGCCTATTGGCAGCAACGAGCGCACACGGCTCGACGCGCGTATCATCGCCGCCACCAATCTAGATATCCAGGCCGCCATTCGCCGTGGCGATTTCCGCAAAGAACTCTACTTCCGCCTGGATGTGGTTTCGATTAAGATCCCGCCATTACGGGAGAGGAAGAGCGACATTCCCTTGCTCGTCCACTATTTCATCGAACAGCACAGCGGAGGCGGCGAGGGGATTTCAGGTATATCACCGGACGCCATGTCGCGTCTGATGACTTACGATTGGCCGGGCAACGTCCGGGAACTTGAGAATTGCGTGCAGCGGGCCCTGGCGCTTGGCGCGGGCGCGACGATCCAGGTGAAGGATCTGCCCTCGAACGTCCTGCAACCAACCGGGCTCTTGCCCGCGAGCAAAAAGATCGCAACCCTGAAGGAACAAGAGCGGAGCTCGATCCTCCAGGCGCTGGAGAACACCCATGGCGACCGCGTCCGCGCCGCGCGCCTGCTCGGCATCGGAAAGACGACGATCTACCGGAAACTCAAGGAATATGGAATCGAAGAATTCCCCAAGGAGTCAGCCGCCTAAGAGAAGTTAAAAGTTGACTGTCAAAGGTTGAATGTTCGCGAAACCCCGACAACAGCATTCACTTCCCATCGCGGTACCAGGAAGTCTGATTTTGAACTTTTGACTTTCGACTTTTGACTTTCGACTGTCAACTTTCGACTGCCCTCCCATGCCTCCCATCGCCCTCGACGCCACCTACACCCTGGATCCACAACCTTCCGGCGTGGCAACGTATTCCCGCAAATTAATCGAAGCTCTGGCGACACTCGAAGTGCCCCACCATTTCCTGCTTTGCTACCGCCTCTCGAGATTCGGCCATCGGCGGAATTTCATGAAACCTCGACCACCCGCAGGTAGAAGCTCGCCCTCGTTTTCCACGCGAATTTTTCAGGAGCCGCTGACTTTCTGGCTGCCCTGGCAGGCTCTCCTGTTCCACAGCCTGGCCCAGCGCCCTCCGGCGTTCCGATTCGAAAAAGAAATCGTCACCGTGCACGATGTTTTTCCGCTCACGGGGCGCGATTATTCGACTCCGGAGTTCCAGCAGAAATTTTCCGCCCTGCTCCGAGAAGCGGTGACACGCGCGGCGCGTGTGATCGCGGTGTCGCGATACACAGCGGATCAGTTGTCCGAGCACGCGGGCGTCCCCCAGGAGAAGATCACAGTTATTCATGAAGGCGTGGATATGCCGGCCCACACGTTGCTCCCGGAAGAAGGAATAGCCGAGCGTGAGCGCGTGGTCGGTCGCGGAAAAGTGATGGTATTAAGCGTTGGTGTATTGCAGACCCGCAAAAACACGATCAATGCCCTGCGCGCCATGGCCGCGCTGCCGGACCGCTACCGACTGGTATTAGTGGGAGGCAATGGACACGGGAGCGAGGCGATTCACAATTTCATCCGAACCGAGCAGTTGGAATCGCGTGTCGTCAGACTGGGCCATGTCGCGGGCAACCGGTTGGGGGCGCTTTACCAGGCGGCCGACGTCTTACTGTTCCCGTCGCTGGAGGAAGGTTTTGGCCTGCCCATGCTCGAAGCGATGGCCAATTCCCTGCCCGTTGTCGCGTCGAATACTTCCTCTCTGCCGGAAGTCGGCGGAGATGCGGCGCTCTATGTCGACCCACGCAATCCCCAGGACATCGCGGAAAAGGTGCAGCGCGCCATCGAGGATGCATCGCTCCGCGAGGTGCATGTGGAACGGGGGCTTGCCCGTGCCCGCGTATTCACGTGGCGGCGAACCGCGGAACAGACCTGCGCGGTTTACGATGAGCTGCTCGCACAATGACACGCAAAGGGGCGAACTCTCAGGATCCCGTGCTGCTGTAGTTCCGCACGCCGCGGCTCCAGACAATCAATGCCAGCATGAAGAACACCGTCGCAACCACCGGAACCAGGTAAAAGAACGTCGCGAAAGCTTCGCGTCGCAGGAAATGCGTGGTGGGATAAAACGAGGCAAAACCGAATGGAATAATCCAACTGAGCATGAACTGAATAAAGACATTGTAGATGGTTAAGGGATAGCGGCCGAAGGTCAGCATATTGAAGACCGGCGGCACAATACCCACGCGGTCTTCAAACCAGAACGAGACGGCGGTCAGTATCAGGAAGACGGAAATGTAGATCGTCGCTCCGCAGGCCACCATCAGCGCAAACCAGAAATAATCCGCCACGTTCCAGCTCAAGCCGAGTCGCCGGACACTGATCGCAACCACGGCGATCCCCGTGATGACCTCCTGGAGCGACTCAAGCCGGAATTTTTCGAAGAGGATCTGAAACAGCGTGTCCACCGGCCGCAGCAGGATGCGGTCGAAGCGTCCCTGAATGATGTAAATATCACCGAATTCGTAGAGGTTCCAACTGACCACATTGAAGAATCCGAGCGGGATCAACGAAAAGCCGTAGAGAAAGAGCACTTCGTAGAACGACCAATCCTGGAGTCTCGGAATCTTCGAGAACAGCACCAGCACAAAACCGAATCCCAGTATAGTCGCCGCCATCGAGGAAAAAACGGCGATGAAGAAATCCGCCTTGTAGCCCAGGCGCACCTTGGCGTACTGGGCGAAATAGAGCAAAAGGAGCCTGAAGTGCCGTTTCATTTTTCCTGCCAGAGCACCTGATGCCCGATGTAATCGTCGTCCGGCAAGTTGGCGATAATCATGCGCCGCAGTTTCAGAGGGTCGATTTCACCCTGGAATTTGTAAACGACCTCGCCGTAGGGATTGATGAGCATCGTGTAAGGCACCGCGCCGTTCCACTCCGGGTCGAAGGCCGCCATCAATTTGTAGATGTCCATTTCGCCGAAAAGCAGGTTCTTGCCCGAAGCGTGATGCTCTCTTAGAAATCGCAGCACCGCCTCTTGGGCGTCGGGATAATTGGCGCTTACCGTCACGAGGTCAAAGGGCCGATGGCGATACATGCGATACATTGTCTGGAATTCCGGAAATTCCTTGACGCAGGGCCCGCACCAGGTAGCCCAGAAATTCACCAGCAGCAGCTTGCCGGTGGAGTTCTTTCGCAAGGCTTTCAAATCATCCGCACTCGCAAGCTGCACGGCGACGGGTTCCTTCTGGATTTCCGCCATTTCGCCTTTTTTGCCTTCGGATTTGTAGGCCCATTTCGTCGAGCAGCCGAAGGAGGGAGTCTTCGTGACAGTCACCGGTTTCCCGGCCAGCAGAGCCTCAATTGCGTCGCGAGTGTCATGATGTTTCACATATTGTTCGCGCGGGTTATCGTCCACACGCCCCTCATAACGGAGACGCCGCCCGGCATCGAAGATGAATACGTGCGGCGTGGCGGCGGGGCCGTAGGCGCGCGAGACCTTCTGCGTCTCGCCGTCGTAGAGATACGGGAAATTGAATTGCCGGTGTGCGGCGCGGATCTTCATCTCTTCGAAGGAATCGCTGACGTCGGTGTAACCCATTTCGTCGAGGCGCACGGCGTCGGGAGCGTTCGGCTCGATGGCCACGAGCGCCACACCCCGGTCGCGATAATCGTCGGCGAGCTTTTTGATCCGACTCTCGTAAAGCTGCGCCGTGGGACAATGGTTGCAGGTGAAGACCAGCACCAACACTTTGCTCGACTCGTAATCCTTCAGGCAGTGGGTCTTGTCATCGATTCCCGGCAGGCAGAAATCCGGCGCAGGAGACCCTATGGCCAGAGTCGGATAAAACGAGTGTTCTTCCTCAGCACCGAAAATTGGCACAGCCATTAGAACCAGTAAAAGCAATCCTAACCATGCGTGTCTCATCGATGTTGTTTCCCTCTCCTCTGAAGGATGAATGCCTTCTGCCTTCTGCCTTCTGCCTTCTGCCTTCTGCCTTCTGCCTTCCGCCTTCCGCCTTCTGCTTATCCACCCTGTATCGTAATCTTCCGGCTCGACCATCGCCACAGCGCGTCGCCCATTGCCAGCAGGACGAAAATCCAGAAGAGCTGCAAGGCGAGCGCGCGAATGATCCCCCATCCGCTGATCTTGCCGAGGTACATCAACACGGGTATGTAGCTGATGTATTGAAACGGCAAGACACTGAAGAGGTCCTGAAAGGCTTTGGGGAAAAACGAGATGGGAATCAGCAAGCCGGAAAACAGCTCGAGCAGGAAATACTTCGCGCGCAGTAAGCCCAGAATCGACTTCAGTCGGACGGCAAAAGTTCCCACGCAAAAATTGATCGCCGCGACAATGAAGAAGCTCAGGACGACGCTGGCAAAGAATCCCGCAAAGTGAATCGCGCTCGCCGGGCGACGAATCGGATAGACGAGCAGCAGAACGGCCGCCGTGGGCGCCGTCAGCAGCGCCAGCCGGAAAACCGACTCCCCCAGCGCGATGGCGATCGACATGAATTGCTGGTTGACGGGCTTGATGAGGTCCATGGCCAGCTTGCCTTCCGCCACCGCGTACGCCATGTCCTGGTCGATGTTGTTAAAGTAAAACGAACGGATGATCCAGCCGACCGAAATGTAAGTCAGCATGTGGCCAAAATCAAAGCCTTCGATCGAGGCACTGTCGGCGTAGATCGCTTTCCAGATGAAGTAATACACGGAAACATAAATAAAGTACGTGACGATTCCAGTGTAGTAGCGCAGCCGGTAAGCAAGCGTGTTGACAAACCCCATGCGCACGAATGCGGCATAGACTTGCGCCTGGCGAACGAGCGCCGCCACGCCGGGCGCCGGTTGGGGTCGCAGCGCAATTGTGTCAGCACCCATGAGTCCGGATTCCTCGGGACAGCCTTATCCCACTTCCCCGCTCAGGTAGATTCGCTTCACGATATCCTCAATCGGTTCTTCCTCGACGACGATATCGCGCACTTCGAGATTATTGACCAAGCCGCGGATAACTTCCGCGCTCGAATATTGTTCGCGGTCGAAGCGCATCAAGTAGGTGAGCTCGTCCACACGCTCGCAATGAATTCCATTGCTGATGACCAGATCCAATTTCGGAAGTTGCGCCCGATCCTTGAGAAAGAATTTGACCTGATTGAACTTCGCCAGGCGCTTCTTCATCTCCTGCAGGTCGCCATCAAAAAGAATCTTGCCTTTATCGATGATCAGAATCCGCCGACAAAGTTCCTCAATGTCGGAAAGATCATGCGTCGTGAGCAGGACTGTGGTGCGCTCCGTGCGGTTGACTTCCTTCAGGAACTCGCGGATGTGATCTTTGGCGACGACGTCGAGCCCGATCGTAGGCTCGTCGAGAAACAGCAGCGGGGGATTATGGAGGAGCGACGCCGCCAGGTCGCAGCGCATCCGCTCGCCCAGGCTGAGCTTGCGCACCGGTGTGTGAAGGTAATCCTTCAGCCCGAGGATTTCAGAGAAGACTCCCAATCGCCGCTCGTAGTCCGCCGCCGGAATCTCGTAAATCTCCTTCAGAAGCCGGAACGATTCGATGACGGCGATATCCCACCACAACTGGGTGCGCTGGCCGAAGACGACGCCGATTCGCCGCGTGTAGCGGCGCCGGTCGCGGTAGGGCACGAACCCGTTGGCGAGGACATGGCCGCTGGTGGGCACCAGTATGCCGGTGAGAATCTTGATGGTCGTCGACTTCCCCGCCCCGTTGGCGCCGATATAGCCCACCATCTCGCCCGGCTCGATTGAAAAGCTGACGCGCTCGACGGCGTGGACCGTAATGTGCTCGCGCACGAAGAGGTTCTGCAGCGCGCCCCAGACACCTTCGCGGCGCCGGAAGGTGCGGAACTCCTTGCACAGGTCGCGGACTTCAATCATGGGCGGCATGTATGGATGATTTCCCTCGGCTCGCGGAGCCGGACTCTCATTCTAACCCAACCGCTTTGGCCTCAGGCCGTCTAGCTCGACCGCTTCGACGCGATCCAGGCATCGACTTGCTGTTCCAAAATGTCGAGAGGGACCGTGCCCTCTTTGAGCACCACTTCGTGGAATTCTCGCAAATCGAATTTCGCACCCAGCTCGCGCCGGGCGCGCTCCCGCAGTTCCTTAAACTTGAGTTGCCCGATCTTGTACGCCAGCGCCTGTCCCGGCCAGGCGATGTAGCGATCAATCTCATTCGTCACATCGAGTTCCGTCTTGGGGGCGTTCTCCAGGAAATAATCGATGGCTTTTTGCCGGCTCCAGCGCATCTCGTGCATGCCGGTATCAACGACCAGCCGTACGGCGCGCCACATGTCATAAGTCAACTCCCCGAATTTCGAGTACGGGTCGTCATAGAGCCCCATGTCTTCACCGAGCGACTCGGCGTAAAGCCCCCAGCCCTCGCCGAAGGCATTCACATAACCGTAGCGGCGGAAATTGGGCAGGCCCTGCTGTTCCATCGCCAGGGCGATCTGCAGATGGTGGCCGGGGACCGCTTCGTGCAGCGACAGCGCCATCATTTCCCACTTGGGGCGAGCCTCGGGCTTGTAGAGATTCACCATGAACGTTCCCGGAAGCGTGCCGTCGCCGGGTGGCTCGCGATAGTACGCGGCGGTCGTGTCCGGAGCGATGGAGTCCGCGATGGGTTCGACGCCGTAAGGCAGGCGAGGCAGCAATCGGAAAAGCTTGGTCAGATTCGGGTCAATGCGCTTGGCCGTGGCGCGGTAAGCCTCCAGCAACTCCTGCGGCGTGTTGTAGTGGAACTTCGGATCGGTGCGCAGGTACCGAAAGAAATCGGCCCGCGAGCCTTGGAAGCCGGTCTGCTGCATCACCCGCGCCATTTCGCCGCTGATGCGGTTGACCTCGCGCAAGCCGATGGCGTGGATTTCCGCAGGCGTCAGAGGGGTGGTCGTGTACTTGCGCACGAAGAACCGGTACATGGCTTCGCCGCGCGGCGTCTGCCAGATCCCCACATTGTCGAAGCAGGCGGGCAGGTACTCCTCGACGAAAAATTTCTTGAATCGCCGAAACGACGGCACGACCTGATTGGCGATCGCCGCTTTCGCATCGCGCACCAGCCGCGCGCGCTCCGTCGCCGGAATGGCGGCCGGGAAATTGCGGAACGGTTTGAAGAATCCACTCGCTTCCGGATTGGTCACGATTTGCTTGTCAATCTGCGCCGGGACGCGCTCCATGATCACCCGCGGGTGCACGATCCGCTCTTTGGTTCCTTCCCGCATCAGGGCCATGGTCTGGTCCAAGTAGGCGGAAAACGATCGCAGGCGGGCGGTCCAGTCCTCATAGTTCTTGACCGAGTCGAAGCGCAAAACATCGGCGAGCAAGTTGGCGGTTTGAATTCCGTCGCGTTGGTCCAGAGGCACGAGGAACCAGTGAAAGGAATATTCCTCGACCTCTTCTTCCTCCAGGCGTCGGAAGAAATCGTAATTGACCTGGTCCGAGGGCGAGAGTGAGGCGCGGTCAATTTTCTTGAGCTTTTCGAGCGCCTCCGCGCGATGGTCGCGATCTGACCGCAGGCTCGCCGGCGTGCGTTCCGGCCAGCGGTCGTTCCAGCGATAATCTCCGAGCGCCGACGCCCGCGTAGGATCCCACTGCGTCTCGTAATCCCATTCGGTGGCAAAAAGCGCGTGAAGTTGCTTTGCCGCGTCACCGGCGCTGCGTGGAACCGTCCCGCTCATGGCCGCCTCCGGAATTCCCAAAACAGAGAGCACCGCCATCCATCCCGCCAGGATCGGCCGCGCGCGATATCTGGTCGGCATCGGAACCTCCGCTCATTCTCCCAGGACTTTAATCAACACGCGCTTGCGCCGCTGGCCGTCAAACTCGGCGTAATAGACCTGCTGCCAGGGGCCGAGGTCGAGTTTGCCGTTGGTGACCGGCACCAGGACCTGGTGGCCCACCAGCAGGTTCTTTAGATGCGCGTCGCCGTTCGTTTCGCCCGTTCGGTGGTGCCGATAGTCGGCGCGAAACGGAGCGAGTTTCTCCAGCCAATCTTCGATGTCGGCGAGCAGGCCGTCCTCGGCGTCGTTGATGTAAACACCGGCGGTAATGTGCATCGCCGAAGCGAGGATCAATCCTTCCTTGATCTGCGCTTTTGCCAGCGCCTTCTCGAGTTCGCCGGTGATGTTGATAAACTCCCGTTTCTTTCGCGTATTGAACCAAAGATATTCCGTATGCGATTTCATTTTGTACCCCTCGAATTGGGCCGCCCTTTTTCCGCGTCATGATCCCATACGCAGCGCATGAATTTAATACAGCTTTCTTTTTTTGTGCGCCAGCCTTTCCAAACCAGTAAAATGCCGCAGCATGATACCTGCGCCTCCCGTCGCTCTCGTCACCGGCTCGTCACGCGGCATCGGCCGGGGGATTGCGATTGAGTTGGCGCGTATCGGCTGGAGTGTGGCCATAAACTTTGCCGCCAATCGGAGCGCCGCGGAAGAATCTCAAAGCCTCTGCACGGCGGCCGCGCCCGCCGCGTCAAAGGCCGAATACGCGATCTTTCAGGCGGACATTGCCAGGGCCGAAGACCGCGCGCGCCTGCTCTCTGACGTCGGCGCGCGCTTCGGGTGGATCGACGTGCTCGTCAACAACGCCGGTGTCGCGCCGCGCGTCCGGAAGGATATTCTCAAGGCCGATGAAGAGAGTTTCGACCGCCTCATGTCAACCAACGTCAAGGGTCCGTATTTCCTCACGCAGGCGGTGGCCAACTTCTGGCTCGCCGATCCTGAGCGGCTGCGCTCCCGCCCGCGCAAGCCGAAAATTGTCACGATATCCTCTGTCTCCGCCTACGCGGTCAGCACCAATCGGGGCGACTACTGTATCAGCAAAGCGGGCCTCTCAATGCTCACGCCGCTTTTTGCCGTCCGCCTGGCGGATCACGGAATCAACGTCATCGAGATCCGGCCCGGAGTCGTGGCGACGGACATGACGACGGTGGTAAAAGAGAAATACGACCGGATGATCGCCGAAGGCGCGTGGCCGATCCGGCGCTGGGGAACTCCTGAGGACGTGGGCCGCGCCGTGGCCGCCGTCGCCGAAGATCGATTTCCCTTTTCCACGGGCAGCGTCATCGACGTGGATGGAGGGTTCCACCTCCACCGTCTCTGAACCCGCATGCGCATTGATCCCAATCTGACTCCCGAGAGACTTAAGCCAAAACTCGAAAACCTCTTTGAGCTTTCGGCGGCGAAGATCCGGGCCCTCGATAAGGCCTGGGACTTTTCTCATGGCACGCCGGTCTTCACCGCCCAGGGCCGGTACACGGCGCGCGGCTGGACCGAGTGGACACTGGGTTTCATGTTCGGCTCGGCGCTTCTCCAGTTCGACGCCACGGGCGACGAGTGGTTTCTCGAATATGGCCGGCGGCAGACCGTCGAGCGGATGGCGAATTACATCACTCACACCGGCGTACACGACCACGGCTTCAACATCGTCAGCACGTATGGCAACCTCGCCCGCCTCGCGAAAGAGGGAAAGCTCGAAGCGGGGGCGTTTGAGAAGGAGTTTTACGAATTGGCGCTGAGGGCCAGCGGAGCCGTGCAGGCGGCGCGCTGGGCGCGTACGCGCGACGGCCGCGGCTATATCTACTCTTTCCATGGGCCGCATTCGCTCTTCGTCGACACCCTGCGGACCCTGCGCTCCCTTGCGCTGGCGCATCGCCTGGGACAAGTGCTGATGGGCGAGATGGACGAGCGGATTTCGCTGCTCGAGCGCCTGGTTCAACACGCGTCGGTCACCGCGCAATATTCCGTTTACTATGGCGAAGGGCGCGATCAATACGACGTGCGCGGGCGGGTCGCGCATGAGTCGCTCTTCCATGCCTCGAATGGCGCGTATCGTTGTCCGAACTCGCAACAGGGCTATTCGCCTTTTACAACCTGGACGCGCGGGCTCGCCTGGGCCATGTGCGGGTTTGCCGAGCAACTGGAATTCCTGGCCACGCGCTCGGCCGATGAACTCGCGCCGCTCGGCGGACGCGAGAAAGTCGAAGCCACGATGCTCCGCGCGGCGGATGCGACATGCGATTTCTACCTCGCGCAAACGCCGGAGGACGGGATTCCGTTCTGGGACACCGGCGCGCCCGGCCTGACGCGACTGGGTGATTACTTGAACCGGGCGAGCGACCCTTTCAACGATCAAGAGCCCGTGGACAGTTCCGCCGCGGCCATCGCCGCGCAAGGGTTGTGGCGATTGGGCACCTACCTCGCCGGGCGGCCCGAGCGCGCCACGGACGCGCGGCGCTACCGCCAGGCTGCGCTGACGATTGCCAGCGCCCTTTTCGACGACCCCTACCTCTCGCGCGACTCGGAACATCACGGGCTGATCCTGCATTCGATTTACCACCGCCCCAACGGATGGGATTACGTCCCGCCCGGCCGGAAGATCCCTTGCGGAGAGTCGTCCATGTGGGGCGACTATCACGCTCGTGAACTGGCGCTGATTCTTCTTCGGGACCTGCGCGGCGAGCCTTATCTGACCTTCTTCTCGATTTAGAGCACAGTGGGACGCCGGACGCCATGCGAGAGACGCGGGCGGCGCCGGCGCGCATTGTATAATTGACGATTCCCCGGCGCGCGGGCTTGCCGTCGATTGACCCATCGAGTTCAAAATGTTACGCCGAATTCCTATTTCCAAATGCATGCTGCCGCGGAGACGCAGGACTCCTCCCCTCGCGCGATTGCCCCTTGCATGGATGGTGTGCGTTTTGGCACTCGCCGGTGGTTCCCTATCGCAGACGACCGGGCCGCCGGCGCCCGAAATTCGTGGTTTCTCACCTTCCTCTGCAAAGCGCCAGGCGGAGCTTGAAAAGGCGTTTCGCGCCGTTCCCACGGCGGAGCGCGCGCGGCTGGATTTGTGGGCGCTGACTTCGGCTCCGCACGTGGCGGGAACTCCCGAGGACTACGAGACAGCGAAATTCGTCCTTGAGCAATTCCGCGCGGCCGGGCTCGACGCGGAGATCATTGATTACCGCGTGCTGCTCCCTATGCCGCGGGAAGTGAAAGTCGATCTGGTGGAGCCGTTCAAGCGCGAGGGGCCAACTCCCGAAGGCGCGCAGGACCTGAAAAAGCGCGCGAAGACCCCCGATTTTGTCCCCGCCTTCAACGCCTATTCGCCCTCCGGAGATGTTACGGCGCGCGTGGTTTACGCCAACTACGGGCTGCCCGAGGATTACGAGCGGCTCAAAGAGCTCGGTGTCGACGTTGCGGGGAGCATCGTCCTGGTCCGTTACGGAAAGTGCTTTCGAGGAGTGAAGGCGTACGTCGCGCAGCAGAGCCGCGCGGCGGGAGTGCTCATCTACTCCGACCCGGCGGACGACGGCTACCGTCAGGGCGACGCCTACCCGCGCGGGCCGTGGCGCCCGCCGGACGGCGTGCAGCGTGGCTCGATTCTCTATATGACCGACTACGCCGGCGACCCACTCACTCCCGGGATACCGGCCACGGCTGAAGCGAAGCGGCTGGCCCTGAAAGACGCGCCAACTCTACCCCGCATTCCTACCACGCCCATTTCTTACGAGGACGCTTCACCCATCCTCGAAAACCTGGGCGGCCCCGTTGCGCCACAGGCATGGCAGGGCGCGCTGCCGCTCACGTACCACGTGGGCCCCGGCGCCGCCAAGGTCCGGCTGAAGCTCGATATGGACTTCCGGTTACGCTCCATCTGGAATGTTGTGGCTCGCATCCCCGGGTCCTCCCAGCCTGAGTCGTGGGTCGTGCTGGGAAACCACCGGGACGCCTGGACGTATGGCGCCGTGGACCCGGCAAGCGGCACCGCTCCGCTGCTCGCCGTCGCCCGCGGCCTGGGGCAATTGCTGAAGGGGGGGTGGCGACCACAACGCACCCTTGTTCTGGCGAGCTGGGACGCGGAGGAATTCGGCTTGATTGGCTCGACCGAATGGATGGAAGACAACGCCGCGATTCTGGACCAACACGCCGTCGCGTACTTGAACATGGATAGCGGGGTTTCCGGAACACATTTCGGCGCATCCGCCGTTCCTTCGTTGGGGCGGTTGATCCGGGAAGCCACTCGCGACGTGACGGACCCGGACTCCGGACGCTCGCTTTTTTCCGTCTGGTCGGAAGAGGCTCCGCGCGTCCGACGCGAAGGCGGAATTCCTTACCTGGTTCTGAACAATCCGCCGGTCACGCCCGGAATTGAAGCGCGCGTGGGCGACCTGGGCAGCGGCTCGGATTACACCCCTTTTCTGCAACACGCGGGCGTGCCGTCGCTCGACATCGGCTTTGCCGGGCCCTACGGCGTCTATCATTCCGTCTATGACAATTTCGATTGGATGCAGGAATTCGGAGACCCCAGCTTCCGTTACAGCGTGGCCGCGGCTCAGGTTTACGGGACTCTCGCGCTGCGCCTTGCGGACGCGCAGGCGCTCCCCTTCGACTTTGAGGACTATGGGAAAGCTCTTCTGACCTATCTGAGCGACCTTGAAGCCGAAGCCCAGAAAGGCGACCCCGCGGGCCGGCTGCAATTCGACGAGGCAAAGAAGTCGGCGGAGCGTTTTACCGCGGCAGCGCGAAAGCTGAATCGCAAACTCACCACGGCGAATGCCGACGGGGAGTGGGATCCCAGATACCTATCGAGCCTCAACCAGTCTCTGATGAAGGTGGAGAGAAGCTTCCTGTTGCCGGGCGGCCTGCCGGGACGCGCGTGGTTCCGTCACGCCTTCTACGCGCCGGGCGTGTATACTGGATATTCTGCGGTCATCTTCCCGGGCGTTCGCGAAGCCCTGGCCAGAAGGGACTGGCCGGGCGCGCGTGAGCAGTTACGCCAGGTTCAGGCTGCCATCGACCGCGGAACGGCAACCCTCGCGCGGGCGAGCGAGTCCTCGGATCAGGCAGGAGCCAGCCGGCGGTGATGGCAGGCTCGCGAGGGAGCCGGCGGCACATCAGGGCTCAAGTGGCGTATGAAGGTCAGCGTTCTCTTCTTCGGCGTTGCTCACGATCTGACGGGCTTCGCGCAGGAGCAACTCGAGATTGGCGCCGGAGAGACCCTCGCCGACGTGCAGCGGCGATACGAAGCTCGCTTCCCGCGCCTGCGCGAGATGACGGGGTCGCTCCTGACGGCTGTGAATCAGGAAATCGCCGATCCTTCGCGGATTCTGCGCGAGGGCGACGAGGTGGCTTTCATGCCCCCGGTGAGCGGCGGCGCGGGCGACGACTTCTATCGCGTCACGCGCGAGGTGATTCCGACCGGCGACCTCGCCCGAGGACTCAAGGCGCCCGAAGATGGCGCGGTCGCTGTCTTCGAAGGAATCGTGCGCAATCACTCGCGCGGACGCACGACCCTCTACCTGGAATACGAAGCGTACGAGCCGATGGCCGTCCAGAAGATGGAAGAGATCGGCCGCGAGGCGAAAGAGAAGTTTGGCGTCGACCGCATCGGCATCATTCACCGCCTGGGGCGGCTGGAAATCGGCGAGACCAGCGTCGCGATCATCGTGACCTCGGCGCACCGCCACGCGGCGTTTGAGGCCTGCCGGTACGCCATCGACCGCTTAAAGCAGACGGTGCCGATCTGGAAGAAGGAGTACTTCGCCGACGGCGCGGTCTGGGCGGAAGGAGAGAAGAAATCGAATCATTGATTCATTGCAAGGGACGGGATGTGCCGGCGCGCCTTGATTAACTCAATGATTCACTGACTCAGTGATTCAGGTCTGAATATGAGCAATTATCTCGATACCGCCGTTTCGATCGCCCGCGAAGCCGGAGGACTGCTCGCCGATTATTTCAGGGCGCCGCTCGAAATTTCCTACAAGAGTCCGGCGAATCTGGTCACCGAAGCCGACAAGCGCTCCGAGGCGCTCATCGTCGAGAGGCTGCAAAAGCATTTTCCCGGGCACGCGGTGGTGGGCGAGGAAGGCGGCGGGCAGCGGATCAACTCAGACTACTGCTGGTACGTTGACCCTCTGGACGGCACCACGAATTTCGCGCACGGCTTTCCGGTCTTTTGCGTCACACTGGGGCTGGCGTACCGCGGCGAAGTGATCGCGGGCGTGGTCTACGACCCCACTCGCGAAGAGCTTTACACTTCCGAGCGGGGAGGGGGAGCGTTTCTGAACGGCAAGCGAATCTCCGTCTCGAAGAATGCCACGCTGGCCGAGAGCCTTCTGGCCACGGGCTTTCCGCCCTTCGATTCCCATCACGAACTGAATGCGCAACTCTTTTTCCGATTCACGACACTGTCGCATGGGATCCGCCGGCCCGGGTCCGCGGCCCTCGACTTCTGTTTCGTGGCGGCAGGGCGCTTCGATGCTTTCTGGGAATTGACGCTGAATCCCTGGGACAAGGCCGCGGGCTCGCTGCTGGTCGCCGAAGCGGGAGGACGAGTCACCGACCTCGCGGGCGGTCCTTTCAAACTCCCCACGGGCGAGATCTTCGCCTCGAATGGTTTGATACACGACGAGATGATTCCCGTGTTCGCGGAAGCCCTGGCGGAGAAGAACCGGGGTTAGGGATTGAGGGTTAGGGTCAGCGAGAGAGAAACCAAATTCCAAATCCCAAATTCCGGATCGCGAATCCCGAACGCGGAGTCCCGAACCAAACATGGCCAGCCGATTCAGTTCGCGGCGTTTCTTGCGCGGAAGGGGTTTGATTACTCTCGCGCTCAACAGCCGGGAGCCGCACTTCCCGCCCCCCGGGATTTCTCCCGATCCCGAAATCACCGAGACCGATATCTGGCTGCCGCGCCTTCCCCCGGCTCACGATGGATTGCGGATCGCCCATCTCACCGACCTTCACCACAGCCTCTTCACGCCCATCGAAGACATTCATCGCGCCGTTCACCTGACGAATCAGTTGCACCCGGACATCGTCGCGCTCACGGGCGACTATGTGACGCTTTCCCCTTCTTACATCTGGCCCGTCGCCCGGGCGCTGGGGAAATTACGATCGCGCTGGGGAGTGTTCGCGGTGCTGGGCAATCATGATTTCCAGGTCGACGCTGACGAGATTGCACGCGCCTTGCGCGCGCAGGGCATTCGCGTCCTGCGCAATTCGCACTTCGCCTTGCGCGCCCGATCTTCGACTCTGTGGATGCTCGGTGTGGACGATTTGTGGTGGCGAGCCGACGATCTGCCGGCGGCGTTGCGCGCCGTGCCCGCGCGTGAACCGAAGATCCTGCTTTGCCACAATCCGGTGGGGATTCGTCAGGCGGCGGAGCAGGGAGTTGATTTTGTGCTGTCCGGCCACACGCACGGGGGCCAGGTGCGGTTGCCGGTCGTGGGATCGGTCTATGGCCGCTCGAAGCTCGGCGAGCGTTTCGTCGAGGGGTGGAATCGGCTCAATGGCACGCAGATTTACGTGAGCCGGGGCATTGGCAAAGTCCTGTTGCCGGTGCGGTTCGGCTGCCCGCCCGAAATCGCCTGCCTGCGCTTGCGGCGCCCGTAGCGCCGCCCATCAGGGCGGCATCCTGATGGTGAGGGGCTCCCGACGCGGTCGGGACAAGTTCCGCCCAGCTCCATGTCAGCCTTGCCAAACTCTCATCGCGAAGGCATTCTTCCCAGCGCCATGTTTTCGTCACGGACCAACTGGCCGCTCGCCCCCAATCGACTCTCGCAGGTCGTCGAAGCCTTCCGCCGCGACGGCCGAACGTTCATCGATCTGACCGAATCCAACCCCACGCGCTGCGGCTTTGAATTCGACGCCGGACAAATCCTCGCCGCCCTGGCAGATCCGCGCTCGCTCGCCTACCAGCCCGATCCGCGAGGTCTGCCGGCGGCCCGCGAAGCCGTAGTCGGCTATTACGCAGAGCGCGGAATGGCACTCGATCCGGCGCAGATATTTCTGACCACGAGCACAAGCGAAGCGTACTCCTACGTCTTTCGCCTGCTGGCGGATCCGGGCGACGCCATCCTGGTCCCGCGGCCCAGTTACCCGCTCTTCGATTTTCTGGCGGGACTGAACGATGTGAAGCGGGTTCATTATCCGCTCGTCTATCAGGACGGCTGGCGGATCGATCTCGAAGAGTTGAGCGCCCTGGTGCGAAATTCGGCAACGAAGGTCCGAGCCGTCCTCGTGGTCCATCCGAACAACCCCACCGGCTCGTTTGTCCAGGGCGACGAGTTGCAGCGCCTGCTCGCGCTTTGTCGCGAGCACGAGCTGGCCATCGTCGCCGACGAGGTTTTTTCCGATTACGGCTTCGCGAAAGATGGGTTGCATGTGCCAACTCACGCGCGCGTTGCCGACGCGCTCACGTTCACGCTCAACGGTTTGTCGAAGATTTCCGCGTTGCCCCAGATGAAGCTGGGCTGGATCGTCGTGAACGGCCCGCAGGATGTGCTCGCGCAAGCGGAGGCGCGGCTCGAAATCATCGCCGACACGTATCTCTCGATCAGCGCGCCGCTCGCGCATGCGCTTCCCACACTGCTCGAATCGCGGCGGAGGCTCCAGCCTCAAATCCAGGAACGCGTCCGATCAAATCTCCGGTGGCTCGATGCGAGGCTCGATTCCGGCTGCCCGGCGAACCGCCTCCGGGCGGAAGGTGGTTGGTACGCCGTCCTCAAGGTTCCCGCGACGAAATCGGACGAAGACTGGGCCCTCGAATTGTTGTCCCTGGATGCGGTCTTTGTGCATCCGGGCCACTTCTACGATTTCACATCGGAGGGGCACCTGGTGATCAGCCTGCTCCCTCCACCTGAGGCATTCCAGGAAGGCGTCCGGAGACTGCTCGCCCGCATTGCAGCACTCCCTTAGCGGATTGGAGGCCATCATGACGAAGATTCAGCGAGTCGCATTCATGTTCGCGATTGGAATGCTCTTCACGGCGACGGTCTGGGCGGGGCCACAGGGCGCGCGCAAGGTCATCATCGACACCGACCCCGGCGCCGACGATGCGATGGCAATTCTGCTGGCCTTGAATTCGCCTGAACTCGACGTCAAGGCGCTCACGGTGGTGGCGGGAAACGTCGTCGTCGAGCGAGGCGTCGAGAATGCGCTGAAGCTGGTCTCGCTCGCCGGTCGCTGTGACGTTCGCGTGGCGCGCGGAGCCGCGCGGCCGTTGACCCAGAAGCTTACGACGGCCGAGTTCTTCCACGGCAGAAACGGCCTGGGGGATGTCGAACTCCCCCCCCCGACCTGCCACGCCGACGCGCAGTTCGCACCCGACGTCATCATCGAACTGGTTCACCAGTACCCACACGAATTGACGCTTGTGCCGGTCGGCCCGCTGACCAACATCGCCCTGGCGATCGCCAAAGACCCCTCCATTGTTCCTTTAGTCCAGGAGGTTGTCCTGATGGGCGGCGGAATCACCGGAGGCAACGCAACCGCCGCCGCCGAAGCCAACATTCACAACGACCCGGAGGCGGCACAAGTTGTCTTTGAGGCGGGTTGGCCGCTCACCATGGTCGGATTGAACGTAACCGAGAGAACGCTCTTCACCCGCGCCGACCTCGCGGAACTCGCCAAGACTCATGGCCGCCAGAACGACGTTGCTGTGGGCATTCTCACGTACATGGTGGATTTGGCGGGGCGGCTCGGTGGGAGCGGAACGCCAATGCACGACCCGCTGGCCGTGGGCGCGGCAATCGATCGCCGGCTGATTACGACGCAGGACATGCGGGTCGACGTGGAAACCCGCGGCGCCTACACGCGCGGCGAAACCGTAGCCAGCCGGCATAATTCCACTGACCGATTGATTCTCCGTGATAATCGCTACGTTGTCGAAGGGATTGCAAGAGTCCAACCCAACGTCCATGTCGCCGTCGAGTCGGACGCGCGGCGGTTCATCGAGCTCTTCATTTCGAGGATCGCTGGGAAATGAGGACGGCCCGGCTTGTGTCATTCCGACGAGTCTCGCCGGAACTTGATTCTCAGAGCGAGATTCCTCGCTCCGCCCGGAATGACAGTCTCGTGTGGCCTGCTTTGGCGTCAGTGCTTCTTGCCGGGGAGCTTGGGTTTGTTGGCTTCTTCCTTGGCCTTCACGATTTTTGTCGCCATTCCGCGCACAACCTCCGCGACGTTCTTGTTAAGAGTTAACCCTTTCAGGTCGCGCTCGTTCAGGCGGCCGAGGAGTGGCAGGGCAACATCAATCGGCAAGCGAGGGTTGTTAATGAGCTGGCGCATAACCGCATAGCTCTTCATGAATTTGCGGTTCATGGCGATCAAACGCAGGACTTCCTCCGTAACGTTCTTCATTGAGGCGATATTCTCGATTTCCATGTCGGAAAGCTTCGGCGACTGGAGAACCGCCCGCGCCACGATCTTGTTCGAATCCCGGATGAGCACCAGCCGCTCTTCCTGATTTCCGGTCAGCGCCGTCTTGATCTTTTCCGCCGCACTCATCCGGCCGATGCGTTGCAAGAGCGTGATGCGTTCCTTCGGTTGTCCGTCCCCCGCCGCTTCTTCCACAGGCGCGCCTGCCTCCGTGGGAGGGGCCGATGCCGCCTGCTGATCGAGAGTGCTGGTCAGCTTGACAAAATCACGGAGTTCGATGGGGAGAGAGGGGTTACCCAGCAACGCTTCCATCAGGTCTTTGCGGCCGATCGTCAGGTGGTGGGCTACAAACTCCAGGATGCCGACCGACGTCGAGGGGTTCGAAGCCACCGGCACCAACTCGGCCGGGTCCCAGGCGAGCAGCGTGTTGAGCGCCGTGGTCGAGATCGTTTCGTCTTTATCCCTGGCGAGGAAGACCAGAATCTCGAGCTTGTCCGTCAGCGGAAGCGAGAGCGTGCCTTCCGCGCCTTTCCGGCGGATGACCTCGGGGACTTTGCCCCCGCGTATGGATTCGATCAAACTTTCAGGAATGGTTTGTCCCTCAGGGCGAAGGTTTCTTTACGTCACTCCGGGTCAGATGGATCGACTTCACTTCCCCGCGGCGGCCCAGGGGTTTCAGCGTTTCGCCGTTCAGCGTGAGAATGACTCCCAGGGCGTTTCCGGTGGTCACGTCGAAAGACTCTCGGGCTTTAATCGTCTGGATTTCGCTGGGGCCGAGGACGCGCTGAAAGGCTGCTTTGCCATCTGCTTCCACGGCCACCCAGGATGGCTCAGTCGCCGCAACCTGGAGCACCAGGCCACCTTGGAAGTCCGGAAGCGCTTCCGGCGGATTCTCCTGCCCCGCTCCGCTCGCGGCGGTGACTCCGGTGGCGGTTCCCGCCCGGCCGAGATCCTGTACGGGGGCAGCGCCCTGATCGGCCGTGGACGGCGCGGAATCAGTCCCCGAGGCAGGTGCGGGAGCCGGTGGTGTCGCGGCCGGGGACGTCGCGGCGGGAGACTGGGCGGTCCCCGCCGGCGCGGCACGGGTCGGGGTCTCCACCGCCCGGTGAGAGTAGCGGTAGACGCCATAGCCGCCCACCAGCAGCAACACGGCCAGGAAAATGGCCAGCAGCGGCCCGCGCGATCCCTGCTGCGGGGGGGTCGGGCGGTTGGCCGTAAGGCGGTTCAGGTCGAAGTCCGGATTGGGCTGGGCAACAAGCTGGAAGTCGGCGAGCACCCGCTCTTCGTCGAGGCCCAGGTAACGGGCGTAGGCCCGAATGAAGCTGCGGGTGAAGATGCCTCCCGGGAGCTGTCCGAAGTCCTCGGTTTCCAAGGCCTGCAGAAATCTTACGCCGATTTTGGTGGCGGCGGAAATTTCCTGCAGGCTTACGCCACGCATCTCGCGTTCGCGCTGCAGATTCTCGCCGAAAGACGCCATCGAGTCTGCCCCGTGACCTTCACGAGTGGAACCGAACGTGATGATATTTCCACGCGCCGATGAGTGTCAAATGATTTACAAGGAGTTAGCGAACGCTGTCGGCGCCAATCTGGAAATTCTTTCCAATCTCCGTGTAAAGCCGGCCCTCCAAAAAGGTGTTGAAAAGGGCCTGCCAATAGGCTAAAAGTGACTGACCCGATTCTCGAGGGCGCCGCCCTCAGGCTGAACATGGACCCGTACGAAGAGATCGCTGAGCTGAAACGCCAGATCGAGCGGCTCTCGTTGTTCCACGACATCGGGAAGACGCTGGCCTCGACCCTCGACTTGCAGAAAATCCTGCAGACGGTCATGGAAAAGATCAGCGACCTCCTGCAGCCCGATACCTGGTCACTCTTGATGCTGGATGAAACCGGGAAGGAGCTCCAGTTCGAGATCGCGATCGGCGCCGGGGCTGACAGGCTCAAGGACGTGCGCCTCAAGGTCGGCGAGGGAATCGCCGGCTGGGTGGCCAAGAACGGTGAGCCGGTCCTGGTCGAAGACGTCAAGCGCGATTCCCGCTTCACTCCCCGCATTGACGAAATCACCCAGATGGACACGCGCTCGGTCGTGTGCGTACCCATCAAGGGAAAAGAAAGAATCCTTGGCGTCATCGAGTTGATTAACTGCCTGGGGCGCGAGAGCTTCCGCAAAGAAGATATCCCCATCCTCAAGAGCCTGGCCGATTACGCCGCGATCGCGCTTGAAAACGCGCGGTACATCCAGCGGATTCACGAACTGACCATCACCGACGATTGCACGGCGCTTTACAACGCCCGGCACCTCAACTTCGTTCTGGACGCGGAGATTTACCGCTCGACTCGCTACGGCTACGAATTCTCCGTGATCTTCCTCGACCTCGACCACTTCAAGCAGGTCAATGACACCTACGGCCACCTCTACGGCTCCAAGCTGCTCTGGATGATCGGCGACATCATCAAGGGCCACCTGCGCCTGATCGATTACGCCTTCCGTTACGGCGGCGACGAATTCGTCGTCCTGCTGCCGCAGACTTCCAAGCAGAACGCGCTGATGGTGGTTCGACGCCTCAAGGACCTCCTGAACTCGAAGACGTTCTTCGGCGAAGAGGGCCTGAACATCAAAGTGACCGCGAGCTTTGGCGTGGCGTCGTTCCCCGCTGACGGCCGCACGCGCCGCGAACTCCTCCGCATGGCCGATGAGGCCATGTACCTTGTCAAGAACACCACCCGCAACAGCATCGCCCTCGCCGGCGAGGGTATCCGCGCGTCGTAGCTCGCGAGTCGGGATTCGGGACTCGGGAGTCGGGACTCGGGATTCGGAATTCGGGATTCGGAATTCGCAGTGCACCTTCCGCGATTCTCCCTCCGAGGTTGTTCCTTCTGGCTTCTGGCTTCTGGCTTCTGCGGCTTTCGGGGCTTGTGAAAGGCGTCAAAGATTTGACACAGGCTTGACAATGAATGGGCAGGCGCTGCCCCGGGCTTGGGCATCTCAATGGAGGCGGGAGCAGTCTGAGCCCGCCTGAGTGCTGAATGACTAAAGTCGCCAATTCGGTCGCGCGGCGAAGGCCCTGGGCGGCGCTGCTGATCGCGGTGCTGGTCACGGCCGCAGCCGCCGGGAAGGCCGCAGCCGCCCCTCCCGACCCGACCCTGGAGGCGGGCTTCCGCGCCATGTACGGCCTGGACTTCAGAGCGGCGGCGAAGTTCTTCGGCGATTTCCAGCAGGCTCATCCGCAAGACCCCATGGGGTACGCCGCGGACTCGACCCGGCTGGTTTTCAGCGAATTGCACCGCTTGAAACTGCTCGAGGCGCAGTTCGAGCCCACGAATCGCGGCTTTTTCGCGTCGCCCTCGGGCGCCCCCGACCCGGAAATCAAGCGCCAGATCCTGGAACTGACGAGTCGCGCCGACGGCCTCTCGGAAGCGCGGCTGCGCGCCAACCCGGCCGACGAACATGCCCTCTTTGCCCTCGCCCTGACGAATGGCATTCTGGGAGATTACTTTGCGGCGGTCGAGCATCGCTATTGGGGCTCGGTGAAGTACGGCCGACAGGGCGATGAATATGCGCGCAAGCTGCTCGAGCGCAACCCGGAATTCTACGACGCCTACCTGTGGACGGGCGTCACCAACTACATCTACGGATCGCTTTCCCTGCCGGTGCGATGGACCGCCCGCCTCTTCGGGCTGCGCGGAGATAAGTCCACCGGCGTGGCCAACCTGCAATTAGCCGCCGAAAAAGGACAATACCTCCGGCCCTATGCCAAGGTTCTGCTCGCGGTCGCTTATCTTCGCGAGAAGAATCGCCCCGCGGCCGCCGCGCTGCTGGCTCAACTCTCCTCGGAGTTTCCCGGGAACGATCTGTTCGCCGCGCAAGCCCGCCGCCTGCAAGCCAATGGCTCATAAAGAGCAGTGACCGCTATCGCCCTGGCGTGAGCGGGTAGCGCAAACCGCCGGGTTTGCGGTCTGCGGCTTTTCTCCTGGGTTGGAGCCGACAGGTCGGGACGAGTTCGCGAAGCGACGTGCCTTTGAATGGCCGCGAGGTGGCGGTCGGAATTCCGATTGATTCCCCGAAGAATCTCGACTAAGTTCCTCCCCCATGAAGGTGCGGTTGCATCCCCATGCCGGCGAGCGTCTTGCGGAGCGAGGCGCCACCGAGGCGGAGGTGGCCGCGACGGTGGAATCCGGCGAGCGGTTTCCCGCGAAATTCGGTCGGACAGGGTTCCGGCGCAATTTCGCTTTTGCCGGCGAGTGGCTGGGGCGCCGATACGCCACCAAGCAAGTGGAAGCCTACGCGGTGGAAGAAGCGGGCGAGTGGCTGGTCATCACGGTTATGGTAAAATTCTTCTGAACGGAGAGGCTCGATGAAACTCACCTATGATCCCCGCCACAATATTGCCTACCTCCGCCTGCACGAAAAAACCGGCCCGGTCGAAACCCTGCACCTTAGCGACGAACTGAACGTCGACATGGCCGCCGACGGCACGGTTTACGGAATCGAACTGCTGAACGCCAACCGCCAACTGCGCGCCGAAGATGGTGGCAACCTCGTGGTCGTTAACGAAGCCCTCGGCCGGCAGCGCGAGATTTCACTGGAGTAAGAGCGAGGTAGCGCAGAGTTCGGCTTTTTCGAACTCTGCGGCTCTTCGTGTGGGGACCGGCAAAAAGCTACCAACTTCACGCCAGGGCGGCTTCCATCAGCTTAAGCAGGGCCTGGAGCGAGCGCTCGGTGGCTTCGCGGTGGGAGGTTGTCTTGTCCTCGTATTCCGGCTCGAGCGACATGGTACCGTCGTAGCCGTCGCGAACCAGCGCACGCAACTGCTCCAGGAGTTTCACCTGCCCTGTCCCCACGACCGCCGTATTGCAGTCTTTGTATTGCGGCGCGCACTTAACGTCTTTCAGGTGCATGTGCCAGATGCGTTTCTTGGGAAGCGGGGTGTAACCATCCGGGTAGGAAGTCTCGCCTTGCCAGTAGCCGTTGCCAATGTCCCAATTCATACCGAAATTGGCCGCGGGAACAAGTTGCATCATGCGCGCCTGCTCGGCGCCCGTGGCCACGTTGCAGATGCTTTCGTTTTCGAGCACTAACCGGAAGCCTCCGCCGCGGGCAACGTCGGCGGCCTTGGAAAGCTCTTCGGCGATCCGAGGAAACTGCTCCGCAGGCTTGGCCACGCGCCAGAAAGCAAAGACTCGAATAGTGTTGGCGGAGAGGGCGTGCGCGCGCTCCATCCCGCGTTTCAAGAGGTCCATTTGTCCCGAATAGGGATAGGGGTCCTTCTCGGACGTCACGGGTTTGGTTCCCGGCAGGGTGCACTTGTAGACGGCCGTATCGAGCACGGAAACTCTGAATTCGTATTTCGCGAGCAAATCTTTCATCTGGCGAAGCTGTTCGGGCGTGGTCTCGGTGTTGTAGATGTTCCAGAGCGTGCGGATCTCGACCCAATGAAGGCCGTAGCGCTTCATGCCCTTGAGCGCGTCCTCGAAGTCCTGCGACCACTCGTCGGTGATCGATCCCAGCTTGAAGCGCTTCAGCGCCGGTGACGTTGCTTCCCCGCGCGCCACGCTTCGCCCCGCCATGAGCGCCGTTCCGCCCAGGCCCGCCAGTCGCCCCAAAAAGCTACGCCTGCTGGACTGATTCATGATTCCTCCTTTAGCTGCCCTGGCCGACACTATACTGCACTTGAGGCTGGAGGAGTATCGCCGACACCACAAATCGATGCTTTCGCCAGCCCACGGTCATCCCGCTCAGAGCGGGACGGACGGTCGCTACCAAAACGACTTCGACCGCGCTAAGATACGTTTGCCCCGGACGGTCTGCGACGTTCCGGCGCATCCTCCGAATGTTTTGATCCGACACCGGGGTCTGTCATTCTGAGCGCCCGCGAGGAATCTCAGCCGTTCGAAGGCGGGCCCGCCCGCCGCGGCGGGGATTTGGACAAGCCTCACAAGGAGGTTTTATGGCCCTGAAACATCTTACGCGGTTTCTGTTCGGAACTCCCCCGCGCCTGACGCGCGAGGACGCCATGAAGGTCTTCAAGCGCGACCACTTCAAGTGCCAGTATTGCGGCCTGGATGGGCTGCATCGCTATGAGAACTGGCTGGTGATGACCATCGACCACGTTCATCCCCACGCGCGCGGCGGCGGCCGAGTTATGGACAACCTGGTGACCGCGTGCCAGCCCTGCAATCTCCTCAAGGGAAAACACGAGTATAAGTCGTTCGAGGACGCCAAGAAACATGTGCTGGCGAAACGCGAACACTGGCGGAAGGAGTTTCACGAGCAGGTCAAGGCGGCGGGAGGTTAGCGGAGATGGACTTCTTGTTGCCCCGGCCGGAGGGTTACAAATCGAATGCTCGGGACAAATGACCGCCGGCCCGCGCATCTTTCCGAATTGAATTACCGGCGCATTCGGGGAAGCGATCGCGCGTCTGCCTGCCGCCGATTGAGGCAGCAGGATGCTTCGCTCGCGAAAACTATGCGCGGCTTCCGGTCGGAGGCAGAGTGAGCACAATTTTTCGGGCCACCCGGGTCAACGCCTCCGGGACAAGCGGCCTTCCGAACCATGGAGGAATTTCCCCCGGAAAAGCCATCCTCGATTCCTTTTCGGATACCGTCCAGCTTCTCCTCAATCCCTTCGATCTTGGCCGCTGGTTCAAATTGAGCGCGATCTGCTTGTTGCTGGGCGGCGGGACGGCGTCCGCGGCCTTCCATTGGATCTTGAGCACTCTGCCCGGGGACCTCGGGTTCCAGCAGGCGGTGGACGAACTGAAGGCTTACCTGGCGGGTTTTCCCGGATTTCTCTACTTGAGTGTGGCTTCCGTGATTTGTCTGGGGCTGGCAATCATTTACGGCCGCGCCACATGCCGGTTCGCCCTGGTTGAATCCATCTTGAGAGGCGAAGCGCGGTTCCGCATCGGCTGGCAGGAGCGGCTCCCCCTGGCCCGATCATACTTCTGGTGGATGGTCGGCACGCTGGCCGTCCCGGGATGTGTGCTGGCTGCCGGCGTTATCCTGGCCCTCCCCCGGTTGCGCGATGAAAATTACTCGGTCGCGCAGTCCATCATTCTGGCGGGAGTCCTGTTCGCAGAGGTCGCAGTCGGCCTCGTGGCGGCGTTGCTCATCACTCTGACCGATGACTTTGCCGTTCCCCTCATGTACGCAGAAAAACTGTCTTTGCCCGCCGCCTGGAGGAGGCTTGCCGGGATCCTGCGGGCGGAAACACCCGCCTTTACCGTCTACTTTCTGGTGCGCCTGGTCATCTCGGCGGCGGTCGGCGTGGCGGTCCTGTTCGTGCTCTTCCCCGCACTGGTAGCGCTGTTTTCGAGCGCCGTGGTGGTGGGAGCGGTCGTCGTTTTGACGCTGCACTTTGTGGGCCTCGCCTGGGTGTGGACGCCCTTGACCATCATCATCGCCGCCCTGGCGCTTTTGGCGCTCTCGACGCTCACCATGCTCATTCTGGGCTTGGCGGGAATGCCGGGCCAGGTTTTCCTTCAAACCTTCGCCATGCGTTTCCTCTCCCCGCGCCTTCCTGCGCTCCAATCGAGGTGGCAGGGTTCATCTCCTTCCCAGGAGAATGAATGACCTCGCCGGGTTCCTCGACCTCGCCGTGGCGTCAGCTATCCCGGTACCAGTGGCTGGTGCTGATGGTGGCGTGGCTGGGCTGGGTCTTCGACTCCATGGATGCCACGATCTACGCGCTGGTGATGGCGCCCGCCTTGAAAGAACTCCTGGGACCTCAGGCTACGCCGGAAAGCATCGCCCGGCACGGCGGAATTATCTTCGCGATCTTCATGCTGGGCTGGGCGTTGGGCGGCGTGGCCTTCGGGATTGCCGCCGATTACCTGGGACGCGCGCGGACGCTGGTCTATACAATCCTCATTTACGCGGTCTTTACGGGTTTGGCCGGGTTTTCGCACTCGTGGACGGAGTTGGCGGTCTACCGATTTTTGACGGCCCTGGGAATCGGCGGCGAGTGGGCGGCGGGAGCGACGCTGGTCGCGGAAGTCTGGCCGGAATCGCTGCGCGTGAAAGGCGCGGGATTGCTCCAGTCCGCCTGGGGCGCGGGATATTTCATTGCCGCGGCGCTGTATCACGTGCTGTCCGCGCAAAGCTGGCGCGTGATGTTTTTTGTGGGTTTGGCTCCCGCCGTAGTGGCTCTGCTGGCTCGGCTGAAGGTTCGCGAGTCGCAAAGATGGGTCGAGGTCCGCCAGCAGGCGCAAGCAGGGTCGATTCAGCACATGACCTCCTGGGCCGACCTTTTCAAACCACAGACCCGGCGCGACACGCTGGTGGGCACAGCCCTGGCCTTCGTCGCGGTGTTCGGCCTGTGGGGAGCCACCAATTGGACTCCCACCCTGATCCGCGAGCTGTTGGAGACGCGGCATCTGGACGAAGCCTCCTCCGTGCGCCTGGTCAGCTACGCCATCATGAGCCTGAATGTCGGAGCGATTGCCGGCTATCTCGCGTTTGCCCCGCTGGCCGAATGGCTGGGGCGAAGAGGCGCCTTCCTTATCATGCTGGCGGGCTCGGCGGTGACCCTGCCGGCGACATTCTACGTTCCCCGGAGTTATTCCACCGTCATGCTCATGCTGCCGTTCCTGGGATTCTTTTCCAACGGCATCTTCAGCGGATTTCCCATCTATCTCCCCGAAATCTTTCCCACCCGTATCCGGGCTACCGGCGCGGGATTCTGCTTCAACGCCGGGCGCGTCATGGCCGCCGGAGGCCCGTTTCTGACCGGATATCTGGTCGCCTACGTGGGGTCATACGCCCACGCGGCGAGCTCTGTCGCGGTCATCTACGTTCTCGGAATGTTCGTCCTCTTAAAGGCAAGGGAAACAAAACACGAAGTCTTGCGATGAGCGGCGGGGCGCGAAAATCGGAGCCCGCCGAACTCGTGATGCGCCAGGCGGACGCCGCTTGCCAACTGCCCTGAGGGGAACCTGGGCAGCCATTGACAGATTGACATACCCCGAGCCTGATTTTGGCGTTGAATAAACGGTTGCCATGCTATAATCCGCCGACGACGCAAGCACCTGAGAAGAACTGGATAATCATATGAGAATGCAGTTAGCGTTGACGTTGCTAACGGAGCAGCAGAAGCGGCGGAAGGCGTCGTTCAGACGTCTCGCGCTTCGCGCCGGTTTGATCGTTTACCAGGCAGTAATCCTCAGCCAGGCGGGCATCGTCTTGGCGCAGTCGAACGGGCTCGCGCCCAACCGCGCTCCCTCCGCCTCGCCGAGCATCTCGAAAGCTTCCGATCGCCCTCTCGGTCACCTGCCCGACGTGGCCACTCGCGCGCGTGTGGGGGGAGCTTACGGACAATTGCCCCTTAGCTTCGAGCCCAACCGCGGCCAGGCGGACGCCAGAGTCCAGTTCCTTTCCCGCGCGCCGGGGTTCACGCTCTTCCTGACTGGCAACAACGAAGCCGTGCTGAAATTGCGTCGGCAGTCGGCAGTCAGCAGCCAGCAGCCGGCAGACCGAAATTCGAAATTCGAAACTCGAAATTCGAAACTCGAAAACCGATCGCCGAATTCCGACTCCCGACTCCCGGCAGTTCTCCGCATGAGCCTCGTGGGCGGAAATCGCGCCGCGGAAATCGCCGGCGCCGATGAGCTTCCCGGCAAAAGCAATTACTTCATCGGCCGCGACCCCGAGAAGTGGCACGCCGGAATTCCCAACTACCGCAAGGTTGCGGCGCGCGGCGTCTATCCGGGCATTGACCTGGTCTACTACGGCAACCAGCGCCAGCTCGAATACGACTTCACCGTCGCTCCCGGCGCCGACCCGGGCGCCATTCGGCTGGGGCTCGAAATTGCAGATGGGAAGACCGAAACTGGAAACTCGAAACTGGAAACTCGCTCGACTACCGAGTCTGTCCGCATCGACGCCAAGGGCGACCTCGTCATCGCGCTGGACGGCGGCGATTTGCGGTTCCATAAGCCAGTGGTCTATCAGGAGCAGTCGGCAGGAAGCAGCTCTCAGCTATCAGCCGTCAGTGGTCAGCAGACTGTGAGCGCAAGCCCCGGCTCGTCAAATCACAATTCACAAATCACCTATCACAATTCCGTGGAGGGGCGCTTCGTTCTCCTGGCTAAAAACCTTGTCGGATTTGAGATCGGCCCCTACGACCGCACCCGCCCCCTCGTCATCGACCCCGTCTTGAGCTATTCGACGTACCTCGGCGGGAGCAATATTGATTCAGCCAACTCAATTGCGGTGAGCAGTGACGGGTCAGCGTTCATCGCCGGCGAAACGGACTCGACGGACTTCCCTACCGCTCATGCTTTGCAGCCCAACGTCGGTGGTCCGCTCGACTTCCCCAACGATGCCTTCGTTTCCAAAATCAGCCCTGACGGCTCAACACTTCTCTACTCCACCTTCCTTGGCGGCGCTCGTCAAGAACGAGCCAACGGGATTGCCGTCGACACTTTTGGCAATGCCTACGTCACGGGAACAACGATTTCAGAGGACTACCCAGCAAGTATCGGCGCCGCCGACCCGAATTGCGGCAACGACGGCCATTGCGACTCGACGACCAACAATGGACTGCTCAAATCCGACGGTTTCGTCACCAAACTCAACCCTGAAGGGTCGGCGATCGCCTACTCCACGTTTATCAGTCACCTTGGGCCACAGATCAGCGCGGGGCCTCCGCCGGTGTTTTCCGGAGCTAACGACAGATCCTTCGCCATCGCTGTCGATTTGAATGGCAACGCCTACGTGACAGGCGTTACGGACTACGCCGACGACACGGGTCCTTTCTTTGGCGGTCCAGGTGACGACGTCTTTCTCATCAAGATTAACGCGAATGGGACGGGATTTTCTTTCTTCGGTGATTTCGGGGGAGCAGCTGACGACGAGGGTTTCAGCGTGGCCGCCGACAATGCCAGCTTCGCCTTCGTGACCGGCGTAACGTATTCCAACCCGTTTTTGGGGAATGCCTCCGCAGGCGACGCGGATGGATTCGTGATGAAGATCGACACCACCCAGCCCGTGGCAACCTCGATTGCGTACTCGACCCTTCTGGGGGGCGCTGGGCGAGACCAGGCAAACGGAATTGCCATTGATGCGGGCGGGAACGCCTACATCACCGGTGTGACCAACTCGGCGAACTTTCCGACCACCGCGGGCGTCGTCAAAACACCCTGCACTTCCGAAGGTGACGCCTTTGTGTCGAAACTGAGTCCCGTGGCGGCGCTTATCTACTCCACATGCGTCGGCGGGACGGGTGCGGACTATGGCGCGGGCATTGCCCTCGACACGGCCACCAACGCCTACATTACGGGCTTCACGAACTCGACCAACTTCCCGACTTCCGGCGTTCCATTTCAGGGCACTTACGGCGGCGGAAATACGGATGCGTTTGTATTCAAGCTCGACCCAACCGGTACAACGCTTGTCTACTCGAGCTACCTGGGAGGTAGCAACGCGGAAGAAGGCAAGGGCATTGCAGTGGACGCGAACGCGAATGCATACGTCGGAGGACAAACCTGCTCGACGGACTTTCCGCCGGCCCGGCCTCTTCAATCTTCGCCGGGCGGGAATTGCGATGCCTTTGTCGCCAAGGTGCGCGTCGGCCCCGACATCAATCTCTCGGCGACGAGCTTGAGTTTCGGAAGCCAAGCTGTGGGCACGACCAGCCTGCCGCAAACCGTGATCGTCACCAGCATCGGCGATTCTGCTCTCAACATTACGGGTGTGGCGATTACGGGGAATTTCGCTATCCAGTCGAACACATGTTCGGGCGCATCGTTGACCGTCGATCAGACTTGCACGGTTTCAGTGACCTTCTCCCCGACATCTTTTGGACCAAAGACGGGCACTTTGACTCTTACTGACAATGTGGCTCCGGGCACCCATGCGGTGAGCCTGACCGGCTCGGGAACGAATTTGAGCATTGCGCCTACGGCGTTGATTTTTGGAGACCAAGGTTTGAATACCACCAGCCCCGCTCAAACTGTGACTATGACCAACACGGGCACTGGAGCGGTCACCATCATCGGGATTGACGCGGCCGGCGATTTTGCCCAGACCAACACCTGCGGAAACAGCTTGGCGGCCGGCGCGAACTGCACCATCAGTGTTACCTTCACGCCCACAGCCGTCGGAATCCTTTCGGGAACGGTTACGATCACGGACACCGATCCCACGAGTCCTCAAATCATCACGCTGACCGGCCATGGGACAGCAGCAGTCGCTGCGGTAACACCGGCAACCCTCTCCTTTGGCAATCAGGGCGGCACCGGCCCCTCGCAAAACGTCACGCTATCCAACACCGGCAACGCGCCTCTGGCTATTTCTGGTATCTCGATTACAGGTCCCTTTTCTCAGACCAGCACTTGCGGCAGCACGTTGGTGTCCGGCGCAAGTTGCACGATCAGCGTCAGCTTCTTGCCGACGTCGCCCGGCGCCGCAACCGGCACCCTTTCAATTGCGGACAGTGCCTCCGGAAGTCCGCAGACTGTTTCGCTTTCAGGTACGGGAGTCGTTCCCGTGGTCAGCCTCGCTCCCACCAGCCTGACCTTTGCCAGCCAAGCTGTAACTACTCCACCCACGGCAAGTGATCCGCAGACGGTTGTATTGACCAACACTGGCAACGCCACGCTGAACATCGCGGTGAACGGCATTCTCATCTCCGGTGTGAACGCCAGCGACTTCTTGCAAACGAACACGTGCGGCGTTTCGGCTGTGACCGGCGGCACCATCCTGGCTGGCGCAAGCTGCGCCATTAGCGTGAGCTTCAAGCCGACAGCGGCGGGCACTCGGCTGGCCTCCGTCACGATTATCGATGACGCCAGCAACTCACCTCAGAGCATCGCGGTTACCGGCACAGGCGCTAATGCTCCGTGGGCGGTAGTTTCGCCCACCAGCCTATCGTTCGTTGACACGCCGGTCGGCGTAACGACCAGCACGACAACGGGCGCTAACAATGTCATTACGCTAACCAATCAGGGAAATGCAGATCTCCTGATTTCGTCGATTGCGACGACCGGTGATTTCGCCAAGAGCGATGACTGCGGCAGTTCGCGCACGGCAGGTCAAAGTTGCACGATCAGCGTCACCTTCAAGCCCACCGCCGTGGGCAACCGCTACGGCACGCTGACCATCAACGACAACTCCTCGAACAGCCCGCAGACCGTGCTGCTGGCAGGCAACGGCCAGGCGGTGCCCACCGTCAGCCTGGCACCGACGGCCATTACCTTTGGCGACCAGATTGTGAATACAACGAGCGCCACTCAGACGGTTACGTTGACAAATGTGGGCGGCGCGGATTTGGCAATCACTAACGTGGCGATAGCCGGAACGAATGGCGGCGATTTCGCCATCGTCGGCAACACCTGCGCCGGCACCTTCGTGCCTGGCTCGGCGCCGTGCACAATTACCGTGAGCTTCACGCCGACGGCGGCGGGAGTGCGTACCGGTTCCATCGTCGTCGCCGACAATGCTCCCACTGCGGGCAGCCAGCAGACGGTGCCCCTGAGCGGCAACGGAACCCTGCCGCCGGGCGTCGGGCTCAACCCCACGAGTCTGACCTTCGCCGAGCGCGCGATTGGCACAACGAGTGACCCGCAATCGGTGATCTTGACCAACACGGGCGGCGGGACTCTCAACATTTCCGGGATCACGAAGACGGGCACGGACGCAGCGGACTTCAATGTGAACCACAATTGTCCGGGTTCGCTGGCGCCGGGATTGACCTGCACGATTTCGGTGACGTTCACGCCCAGCGCAACGGGAAATCGCCTAGCGGCCGTCAGCATCGCCGACAACGCTCCGGGCAGCCCGCAAAGTATTCCCCTGTTTGGCGGGGGATCGAGCGTGGCGGGAGATTATACGATTTCCATCGACCCGAAGACGGCCACGATCTTTGCGGGGAGCACGGCAAACTTTAGTCTGACCGTAACACCCTTGAACGGATTCACCGGCAAGGTCAACGTAAGCTGTACGGCGGCAATTCGCCAGGGGGCTTGCGTCGTGAATCCGACTTCCGTCACACTCGACGGGACGAATCCCTTAGAGGTCGGTATAAGCGTCCAGACGACGGCGCGGGTTCAGGCGCCGCCGGGTTCGGGGCCGAATTCCCTGCCTCCGGCAAAGGGCTACCGGTGGGTGCCGTGGGCATTCCTCCTGATGGTGCTCGTGACCCTGGGTGCCAACCGGCGGCGGCGGACGGCGATCGCGCTGAGCGTCGTGATCCTGATGGCGCTGCTTTGGACGGCCTGCGGCGGGGGAGGCGAAGTCGGCGTGCCGAACGGAACTCCCGCGGGCAGCTACACTCTGACCATTACGGGAGTCTCTGGAACTACCACAAAGACGACGGCGGTGACACTCATAGTGAATTAGTCGTTGAATCGAAGTTATTGGACCTGGGCGAAAGCCAACGGGTCTCTGTCGAGGGAGGCATCATCCATGCGGAAGTTCACGTGGTTACTGGCGCTCGGTCTGTTTCTGGCAATCCCGGCAAGAGGTCAGGAGACCCCGCAGCTTGAAGTTTTCGCGGGCGGCGGTTATGCCAAGGGCGATCTGGGAGGGGCCGATCTGAATCTCTACGGGTGGAATGGCGCAGTGACCGAGAACCTGAACTCGTGGTTTGGCGGGACGGCGGATTTCAGTGGCTGGTACGGTCGCGAGACCCAGCTCGACGCCGGAGGGAATCCCGTCAAAGTCAACGTCAGCGCCCACACCTTCATGTTCGGGCCGCATTTTGCCTATCGGAAGTCAGGCGGGTTCACGCCCTTCGCGCACGTCCTGCTGGGAGGCGTTCGCGCCAGCCAGGGCTACATCGGCATTTCTCAGGACGCCACCAAGTTCGCGGCGGCATTTGGCGGTGGAATCGACATCAAGCTCAGCCAGCACGTCGCCGTGCGAGTAATCCAAGCCGAATATTGGGTGACCCCATTCTTCGGCCTGAGACAGGACAACATCCGCGTGACCGCGGGCGTCGTCTTCCGCTTCGGCAAAAAATAAGCCATCCGACCCTGACTGCCGCCGGCTCTCCAACACCCTGTGTCGGCGCTTGCATACTGCTCCCCACTCGCAGCAGCCCAAGGCTGCGGTGTCTCCTTGGGCCCGCACAAAAGCACGGCGGCTTGTGTTACGACAGACAGCAAGGTAAAAATGTTACAATCGTCCCTATCGTGAGGAATGAGACGCTGTTCTCGGTGGGGTGCCTGGCGTTGCTCGTCTGGGGATGCCCGAAACGCCAGACGACCACGCATATTATCTACACGCCTGCCCCGCCGGCGCCGGCCGCACAAAATCAGGGCGAGTCGAGTGGTGCCATGGTCATCGAAGAGCCTGCACCGCCCGAGCCTGAGGAAACGGCTCCCCTCGAGGAGCCTGTGACTCCCAAACCGGCGCCCAAGCGTCGAGTGCCCGTCCGAACTCAGACCCCCTCCACTCCCGATACGGCGGAGCCCGACGAGCAGCCCGCGGCTGAAGTGCCAGCGCTTGAGCCGCGCGAAGCTCCCGGACAACAGGCCGCCCTCCGGCAGCAAATCCAGCGCTCGCAAGATCGGCTACGCCAGCGGCTCGCCGAGCTCGACCGCCAGATTTCATCGGCCGCCGACCGCAGGATGGCTGACGACGCGCGCTCCTTCCTGGCCCAGTCGGAGCGGGCAGTCGCAGATGGCGACTTGCAGCGAGCCCTCAACCTCACCCGTAAGACGTCCCTGCTGGTCGCCGCTCTGGAACAGGAACGATAGCGGCCACGCCCGGGACAATTCCTGTTCAACCATCAATCCAGGAACTCGCGGAAAAACTCAGCAGGTCACGTGCAGGATGGCGTTGGTGTCGCGCGGTTCGTGATTGAGGAAATCAATTGCCTGAACGGTGGGAAAAATGAGCAACTCTACTTTACGCCGTGCGGCTTCCCGCTTTATTTCGTTCATCACCGGCAGGGCGCCATGGGCGCCGGTTCCGATTACGAGGCGCTTGCATTTCCACGGGATCTTCTCCGCCGCCGAGAGCGGTGTATGCCCGAATTCGTCGCGGAATGGCTTGGACGGTTTCTTCTTGCGCCTGCGAATTTCGCCGCGATCAATGACCACGTCACACTCGTATGTGGCACCGTCAATCTGAATTGACCCGAAGGTGAAGTTCTCGAAGCGCATGGCGCGCCTCCGCTGCTATTATAATCCCCGACGATTTCACGCGCCGGGATTCAGTTGATGAGTATTGACAACCAAGGAGGCGTGGCCCCGTTTTTGGAACGGTTCCTGCGCTGGGGATTCAGACTCGCCACCGTAGGGCTTACCGCCAGCTTCGTCCTCCACCTCCTGGCGCTTGGCCGGGTCAGTTTTCGCAGCCCGCTGTTCGCCGTGGTTCTTCACGCCGGAATCTTTCTTTTGGGCGTGCCGCTTACGTTTGTGCTAATTCGACGGCTGGGGATCGACTGGGACCGCAGGAGGATTGCAGCGCTCTACGGCGTTTGCCCGTCGTGGATGAGGCAAGGCAGATACATCGTGCTCGTGTACTTCCTGCTCAACGCCGCGATCTTCTCGTTCCGGAATCCCATGGGAGAACTGGTGCGATCGCACCGTTACGAAATTTCCCCTTCCATTCTGGCATTCGTCACCGTCGGCTGGATGCTCGGCTACTATCTGCTTTCAGAGATTTTCTACGCACTCGCCAACTCCAAACCGGCTTTTTGCACGCGCGGTCATGTCCTGAAAATCGGCGATGTCCGGTGTTCAAAATGCGGAATGCCTCTCAGAGCCACTGGTGCCGATTTGAGTAGAACGTCACCGGGCGGCCGGGGTACTTCTTCTTGAAGGCATGGAATTGGCGCAGCATATCGTGGTATCGGCGGTCGGAAGTCCGCAGCTTCTTGTGAGGCAATTTGATGAGGGCCTGCTCGACCGCCCGGACGTTCCGCTCTGAGAGACGCCAATTGCAGCGGCGCATCGTCCGCAGGTCAAACACGCCGTAGCCGGTGATCCGGCCCGAGCCGTCGATGTAGGGATCCACGTAGCTCCGCACAAGCTGGTGGAGCGTGCGGAAGACCGGCTTGCGGCCGTGCAAACCCGCATCGCGCGAGCGTGCCACCGTGCCGAATCGCCCGCAGTGCCGGAAGAGGAAGAGGACGTGGTCGATCCTGTCCTGAGATTCAAAATCGAGCAACAGGGGCGGATAACCGTGCTGCTCGAGAATCGTCGCGGCGGTCAGCGCCCCCTCCAGACAATGGGCGCTCCAGTGCCTGATAACACCGCGAAAGGTTCGCAGCGTCTCGCCCTTCTTCTCCCAGTTGTAGGGGAGTAAGCGCAGGAAATCCTGAACCTGCTTGGGCGTGCGGCACTTCCGGATGACCGCCCATTCCTTCGGACGGAACGCATCGCGACCGGGCGGAGACACCAAATCCTCCGCCTTCGTAGAACGCTTCAGTTTCCACTTCGGATTCTTGCGACGGGGCATGGTCTCGGCCAATTGGAAAAAGCCCGGCTCACAGCCTTTTATCCTTCACACATCACACTTCATACTTCACTTCTCCCCCATCGGTCGTACCAGAGCTGAAAAGCCAGCAGAGTCCACAGCGTCTTACGGTGGTCGGCGCGCCCGCTCCAATGTTCTTCGAGCAGGCGCCGGACGAAAACCGCATTGAACAACCCGTCGTGCTTCAGCTTCTGTTCCGCAAATGTTTCATCGAGGAGCCCGCGCAATCCGCCCTTCATCCAGCTCGCAATCGGCACCGAGAACCCGCGTTTCTGGCGGTAGACAATCTCATGTGGAAGCCATTTTTCGACGGCCTTCTTGAGCAGGTACTTGAGCTGAAAGCGGCGCACGCGCAGCGACGCCGGTAATCCCGCGGCAAATTCCACCAGCCGGTGATCAAGAAACGGCGTCCGCAACTCCAGCGAGCACGCCATGCTGGCGCGGTCGATTTTCACCAGCAGGTTGTCCTCGAGGTACATGCGGAAATCGAGGTAGAGCATTTCCGCCACCGGCTCGTCGAACCGCGCGCCCTCCAGGATTCGCTCGAGGGGGTCGAAGATTACGCTCGACGGCGGCTGGGGACCGCCCCACTCGGGGCTGAAGAGCTGGTCGAGTTCAGCGGGATTGAACATCCCGAACCAGATGTGATGTCGCTCGGCGGGATCGCGCTCGGCGTGGGTAAGGAATCTGCGCAGGAAGAGACCTTTGGGCACGGCGGTTGACGACACGGGCAGGAACCGCTTGAGCCGGTCAAAGAATTGCCGCCGGATCAACCGCGGCAATCGCAGGTAATACTCCGCCAACCGCGCGCCCATGTAAGTGGGATATCCGCCGAAGAGCTCGTCGCTGCCCTCGCCGCTCAGAGCCACCTTGATCTCCGTGCGCGCAAAACGCGAGAGCAAATAAGTGGGGATAACCGCGGGGTCGGCGACCGGTTCGTCGAGATGCCCGGCGAGGATGTCCAGCGCTTCCCGCAGATTGCTTTCGCCGGCCGGCAACACATGGTGTTTGGTGCGAAAGTGCCGGGCCACGAGGTTCGCGTAGGGTTCCTCGTTGAATGACTTCTCCGGAAACGCCACCGAGAACGTATTGACGTTGCCGGGCGTCAACTCGCTCATGGTCGCCACGAGCGTCGAGGAATCCACGCCGCCGCTCAAGAACACACCGAGCGGGACGTCGCTTACCAGGCGCGAGATGGCCGCCTCGCGAAGGCGCCCGCGTAATTCCTCAACCAATTCCGCCTCGTCGCGCGACGAAACGCGCGGGCCACCCGGCGGCCGCAGGTGGTCCTGCAGGCGCCAGTAGCAATCAATTCGGATTTCGCCGCCCTCGACGACCATCGTGTGCGCGGCGGGAAGCTTTTTGATTTCGGCATACACGCTGCGCGGGGCCGGAAAGTAGCCGTAAAAGAAATACTGTGCCAGCGCTTCGGGGTCCATCCTGCGGCTGAGCCCCGGATACTCGAACAGCGATTTGATTTCCGAGCCAAAGACCAGGGTGTCGTTGCCGCGCCAGTAGTAGAGCGGCTTCTCCCCCGCCCGGTCGCGCGCCAGCACGAGCCGTTTCGCGCGCCCGTCCCAAAGCGCGAGGGCGAACATGCCGTTCAGTTCGCGGACGAAATCCGGACCGCGCTCTTCATACAGGTGCGCAATCACTTCACCGTCCGATTGGGTTTTGAATTTGTGGCCTCGCTCCAGCAGCGGCCCGCGCAGCTCACGATAATTGTAGATTTCCCCGTTAAAAACCAGCGTGACATCGCCCGACTCATTGGAAAGCGGCTGGTCACCCGTCGCGAGGTCAATGATGCTCAGCCGGCGAATGGCCAGCGCGAGATGCGGCAGGACAAATTTTCCGTGGCTGTCGGGGCCGCGATGGACGATCCGCGCCGACATCGCGTCGATGCGTTCGCGGTGCGCCAGGGGGTCGAGCTTCAGATTCAGGATTCCACAAATGCCGCACATAGGCTTAGGGAATAGGGAACATGTTACAGGTTATAGGTCACAGAGCAAGGCGCGGGAAGTGCTGCCTGCGACCTGTCACCTGTCACCCATTCCCTGCTCTTTCCCTGCCGGGATTCTCCAGATTGAGAATTCCCAGTCGTCCCACAGCGGTTCCATTTCAGGAACAGTCTGTGAGAGCTTTCGCGCGTCACGGTTGCGGACCATGACGAGCATGGGCTGGGGCGAATATTGTGCCCGCGCGCGGAGGTCTTTCGCGTCCCAAAGCAACTCGTTGGGGGGCAGGGCGTTTGGGAACGCCGGATTCGCCCTCTGCCGCCGCAACTCCGCCAAGCGCGTCGCGATGTAGTTGCTCGTCAGCTCGCTTCCGCCACTTGTAACCAGGCCCACCGGGCGCTGAAGGTAAAACACCAGCCCCGGACGAAAACAATAATACCCGTAAAGCGGCAAATCCTTTACCGGGCTTTCCAGGATGGTCCGCGCCAGTTGGCGGCTTGATGTGGCCGCGGCATACGCTTCGAGCGGCCTCATCCAACGAACGACGAGTGCCGGAACGATGAGTGCAACCAGTGTGAGCGAAGCCACGGAGAGAACTCTTCCCGTGCGTCGCCGGGCGAGGTTCCGGCCGATGACGCCCAGAGCAACCAGAATCAAGCCCGAATAGAAGAGTGATGGCTTGATCAAACCCACCACGCTCGGCGGAATTTTCTCCGTGAGCGCAATCTCCACGGAAGAAAATCGGAACACCTGTGGCGCCGCGGCCACAGCCAATCCCAAAATGATTAGCACGGCAAAGCCCGCGGTCAGCCAGTCGGGGCGGCGGTCGGAATCCGCGCTTCCGACCTCGGCCCAAACCCTCGCCATCAGGACGGCCAGAGGCACTGTTGCCGGCAGAAAATAGCCCGGAAGCTTGGATTGCGAAATCGTGAAGAAGATGAAGACCAGCGCCGCCCACGAGAAAAGGAACAGAGCCGGTTTGTGCGCCTCGTCCCGAAGCGCCCGCCAGCGCTTCCACCGGTTGAGCACGGCAAAGAAAAGGAAGAGGCTCCACGGAAAGCATCCCAGGAGAAACACCGGAACGTAGTAGAGGAAATTTCCGCCTCGACGCGTGCTCCCCGTAGCGAACCTTTGCAGGCTCTCCTGCCAGAAGGCGTAGCGCGGAAAATCCGGGTTGCGGGCCGAGACCGCAATGAACCATGGCAAGGCGGCGGCAAGAAACACCAGAATTCCCAGTCCCCAGCGCAGTTTCTTAAGTTCACGGAATCTTCCCCGTAATGCCTGGAAAAGCACGATGGAAAGCAGAGGAAGAAGAAATCCCACCGGCCCTTTGGTAATGGCTGCCAGTCCCATCGCGGCAAACACCAAAACATCGAGCCATGGCCGTTGATAGTCGCTCTCCTCGGCAAGCCAGAAACCCACCATCGCCACCGTCGCAAGGCACGCCAAAGTCATATCGAAGATTACCCACCGCGCATAGGCAATCGCCAGTGGGGTCGTCGCGAGGATGATTCCGGCTCGCAAACCCGTGGCCCCTCCGAACATCCGGCGCGCGAGAAACCACGCAAGGAACATCGTTGCGAGCGCCATCATCGCGGAAGGAAACCGCGCCGCCCATTCCGTAACTCCCCAGATTCGGAATGACGCAGCCACGATCCAGAAATACACCGCGGGCTTATCGAGGTAGGTAAGCGTATTGAAGTGAGGTGTGATCCAATCGCCCGAAGCGAGCATCTCGCGAGCCACTTCGGCGTTTCGGCCCTCGTCGGGGTCGACCAAGGGCAATCTTCCCAGGCCGGAGAAGAAAATGACGCCGCCCACGAGCAGTAAGAGCAGGATTTGGCGCGTCGGGGGAATCGAAACAGGGTTGGATGTGGCCGAAGATCCGTTCACGGGCGAGGTGGAGTCAGTGGCCAAGAGTTCGCGAAAACTCCGATTGGCGGTCGGGTGCGGCGTTCTCCGAAAGTAGTGGCTCGGCCGCAGGGTGATCCAGGACTTCGAGCACAGGCTCGTAGTCGACCCAGTTCTTCTTCATCCATCGGACGGCCCAGACGTCGGCAATGCCTTTGATCAATCTGCCCCAGGTGCCGTACTTGGTTCTTCCGGCCGCCCGGGGATGATGGCTGACGGGTACCTGAGTCACGCGGCAGCCGCGCATCTTGAGCAGCGTGGGAAGAAAGCGATGCATGCCGCGATAAAGCTCCACTCGGTCAAGGGATTCCCGGCGAAAGGCTTTGAGCGTGCAACCCGTGTCCACGATATCGTCGCGAGTCAGCCAATTGCGGAATCCGTTCCCGATGCGCGACGAGACTCGTTTCCACCAGCCGTCCTGCCGGCGCACCCTGACCCCGCAGACGCAGTCCCAATCCTTGAGCATTTCGACGAGGCGCGGGATTTCCGCTGGATCGTTCTGCAAATCCCCGTCGAGCGTGACCACTGCCTGCCCCCGGGCCAGGCGGAAACCCGCCGCCATCGCTGCGGTCTGGCCAAGGTTCCGGCGGAAGTGGCCGATACGAATCCGCGCGTCGCTTGCCTGAGCTTCCTTGAGCATCGCGAACGTGGAATCACTGCTGCCATCATCAACAAAGATGATTTCCGCCCTGCCGGGCCAGTGATCCAGACTGGTGCGAAGTCGCGCGATCAGCGGCCCGACGTTTTCCGCCTCGTTATAGACCGGGATGACGACACTCAGGGAAACGCTTTCCACGGCGTGCGCCTTCAGGCTTCCAGGCGCTGTGACCGTCGGCGAGGAATTCTCGCCCGCTCACGACCCGGAAGAAACTACTCAACCGTGTCATTCTAGCACGCTCGCGCTGGCCTCTGGCAAATTCACGTCGGATGGCAAGTGTCGCTCCTTGCGAGACTTCCCCTGACGGGAATTTGGAGTTAGAGTGTTGGAAGCCGACGTGCATCTGGAGTCGTCGGAGAAGAGTGTAACAGAGAGTCTGGACCGTCCTGAAAGCAATTGGGAGGCAAAAATGAATGGATACGCCTCGAGAATCGCCGCTATCCTTTTCCTCGGCACCTTGACTCTGGCGTCCTGCAGCCGCCTCATGGAGATGGCGCAGAAGCCCGATGACCAGGCCATCACCTCGGAGATTCAAGCCAAGCTTTTCGCCGATGCCGTCCTCAAGACGCGCGACATTCGCGTAAGCTCCTCGAACGGCGTCGTGGCTCTGGCGGGGTCGGTGAATACGGAATTGGAAAAGGCCGCCGCGGAAAACCTGGCCAAACAGGCGAAGGGCGTCAAGCAGGTCACCAACGAGCTCATGGTCTCGCCCACCGCTGGCGCACCTGAGGCCACGCCCGCTGAAACCGCTGCCGCCGAGCCGCCTGCCCCTGAACCTGCTCGTGTAGCGCCAGAGCCGCGTAAAACCGGACGTCGCTCGGGATCGGCTGCAGCCGCTGCCAAGACCGCTACGCCTCCTGTCGAGGCTGCTCCGGCACCAGCAACCGCGCCCGCCGAGGCGCCGGGCGCAGCCGCTGCCGCCGCACCGGCTCCTGAGCAGAAGCCTCGCGAGCCCGAGCAGATCACGATTCCTGCCGGGACTACGATTACCGTCCGCATGATTGACGGTGTCGATTCGTCCCAGCATCGTGCCGGTGAAGAGTTCGCCGCCTCCGTCGCCGCGCCCGTCGTCGTGGACGACCGCGTCATCATTCGCCCCGGCGCCGACGCGCGCGTCAGGTTGCGTCTGGCCACCAGCGCGGGCCGCATGACCGGCCGCTCGGAACTGGAAGTCGAACTGGTCGGATTGGCAGTGGGCGCGCAGACTTACGCGGTCGAGACTTCCGTGGTTGAGAAAGCCGGAGCCTCGCGTGGCAAGCGCACTGCCGCCACCGTGGGCGGAGGCGCGGCGCTGGGAGGCTTGATCGGAGCCATCGCCGGCAAGGGCAAGGGCGCCGCCATCGGCGCCGCCGTGGGCGCGGGCGCGGGCACCGCCGTGCAGGCCGCCACCAAGGGCGAAAAAGTCCAGATCCCGCCGGAGACTAAACTCGACTTCGCGCTCAAGGCGCCGCTGACCGTGACGATGTAGGCCGCCCAATTCCGAGATAGCTCGTTCTGCTCGAAAAATGCCTGGGGCAGGGGCGAGCTTTACTTACCACTTGTATACCCATTGATTCTATAGGTAACCATCGGCTTACCTGTCGCCTACAGAATCTGAAACGCGCACTGCACCGTGGCGCTGATGGTGATTTTCTCCGGGTGCACTTCAGGGAAATAGACCCTCTGACGCTTCGACGTGCCGGAATCAACTGCGCCTGCCGAGACTTCGATCGTTTGCGCCGTATAGAGCGCTGCGGACTCCAGCCGCGCCACACCCGCGAGTCGCTGCACATCCAAGCTCGCGTAGCGCAACGCACCGACTTTTTGTCCCTTTTGCTCGAGCGCGGCGGCGTTGTAACTGGCGCTGGAATTAAATGGTGGATCGAGGTAGATCAGGTCCACGCTGGCGTCGGGGACATACCCGCGCAGGATTTTGAGATTGTCGCCGAAGTAGAGTTTGTTGGTCGTGTCCATGAATCTGTAGCGACGGTGTCTCACCGCCGAATTCGGTCTGTCATTCTGAGCGGCAGCGAAGAATCCCTGCAGTTCGAACTGAAAAAGATCCTTCGCGGAGTTTATCCTGCGCGCCAACTGATAAGGACCCTTCGCTTCGCTCAGGGTGACAAGCGAAGGGCTCAGGATGATAAGCGGAAGCAACGTTGTCGAGCGGCGTAAAGCCGCCTCTACACCGCGTGGGGCGGCCAAGGTCGATCCGCTGGTAGCGCTGAGATACGAGTGCCGAGTGGCGAGTGGCAAGTGGCGAGTGGCGAGCAAAGCCCATTGGGTCATTTGGCGATTGAGTGATTTAGCGATTGAAAAGGCCGAAAGGGGAACGTATTTCGAGCTTCGAGCTTCGAGTTTCGAATTTCGAGTTTCCAATTTCCCGCGTCGATTTATGGGCAAGGGATATCCCGGTGAAGCCGAACGCTACGTCGAAGAGGGATCCGTAACCGCCAGCCGCTTGAAGTACGCGCGGTAGAATCCGCGATCGCGGGTTAAGAGGCGGTCGGCCTGGCGCAGGGCGTGGGCGCCGATCAGGAAATCGGCCACCACACGGACTCGCTGGCCTCCCTGCTTCCGATAGGCCTTCCATGCCACCCCGGCATCGAGCGCGCTCTCAACGGAGATTGCGCTGAATTGTAAATTCAGCCGGTTGAAGGCGTCGAGGGCTGCGGCGGGGGAGGCGAACGATGCTGTGACTTCCGCCCAGACGATCTCGCAGGCAATGAGGCTGCCCGCTTGTAGCGCCGTGCGAAGGGCTTGCGCGGACGCCGCACCGAAGACGGCATCTCGACCGAAGACGTCAAGAAGGATGTTGCTGTCCACGGCCGTGGTCATTTGGGTCGCTCGGGGCCGCGAAGTTCATCCATGATTTCGTCGGTGGACTTGCCCAGTTTCAGAATTCCGTAGAGCGCATCGACCGCATCGCGGCTCTCGCCCTTGGTCATGACAATGCGGCCCCGCTCCTCGCGCACGTCGAGCACCTGGCCCTTCCGCAGCCCCAGCCGCACGCGCAGGGGCTTGGGAATCGTGATCTGCCCTTTCTCGGAAACCGTCGTTTTCATACTTTTATGGTATGAATTCCTACCTGACAAGTCAAGCGTAGCCTGCCACAGATTCACCCTCCACATCATCGGCCGCGTGACGAAGGTCGATCCAAGTGTGGCGCTTAAGTACGAATGACAAGTGGCAAGTGGCGAGTGGCAAGTGACGATTTTCGATTTTCGAATTTCGAGTTTCGCTTCTCGGATTTCGCCCCCGAAGAATCGACGGCGGGTCAGTCTTCCGGCGGGGTCTGCAAGGCGCTGGCGGCTTGGATTCCGGTGACGAGTTCGGGGACGATTCCAAGCTGGAGATAGATCGGGCGGATGATCTTGCGGATCATGGTCAACTGACCGGCAAACCATCCCGCGCCGATCACCGCCAGCGCGCCGCCCAGGGCAAGGGTCCAGGGGGCGCCGATGCGGTTGGCGGCCGCTCCTGCCAGGAGACTTCCAAAGGGGGCCATGCCCATGACCGCCATCGAGTAGAAGCTCATCACGCGGCCCCGCTTGTCTTCGTCGACGATCGTCTGCAGGATGGTGTTGCTGGCCGCCAATTGACGCATTATGCCGAATCCCGCCGCCGTGATCAGGAGCAAGGAAAGCCACAGCGAACGCGAGAGCCCGAAGCCCACCAGGGCCGCTCCGAACAGGCCGGCGGAAACCGCCATCAGCCTGCCCAGTCCCAACACGGATTTCCGCATGGCCAAGGTCACGGTGCCCACCAGCGCCCCGATCCCCGAGGCTGCCATGAGGAAGCCCAGCGTGTGAGGGCCGCCGTGGAGGACACTGGCCGCCACGACGGGCATCAGCACGGTGTAAGGCATTCCAACCAGACTGACCAGCGCGAGGAGAAAGAGAATGGCGCGGATGGGGGCGAAACTCCATGCGTAGCTCCACCCCTCTCGCAATTCGTGCCACACTTCGCGCCCGGCGCGCCGCTCTTGCGCCGATGTGATGCGCATGGCGAGAAGTGAGGCAACTACGGCCACGTAACTGATGCCGTCAATCAGAAAGCAATAACCTTCCCCGGCGGCGGCAATCAGGACGCCGGCCAGCGACGGGCCGACCAGACGCGAGCCGTTCACCATCGAGGAGTTCAGAGCGATGGCATTGGCCAGGTCCTCGCGCGCTTCTACCATCTGAATGACGAACGCCTGGCGGGCCGGCATGTCGAAGGCGTTGATCACGCCTTGAAATACGCTCAGGCCGATGATGTCCCAGACCGTGATCCGCCCCGTCAGCGCCAGGGCCGCCAGCCAGAACGATTGCACCATGGAAAGGATCTGCGTGACCACCAGGACGCGGTGACGGTTCCAGCGATCCACCCAGACGCCGGCGAACGGGCCGAGTAGAAACGCCGGAATCTGCCCCGAAAAGCCCACGACGCCCAGCAGGAAGGCGGAATTCGTGAGCCGATAAACCAGCCAGGCCGTGGCCACGCGCGTCATCCACGTGCCGATGAGCGAGACGCTTTGGCCGCCGAAAAACAGGCGGTAGTTGCGATGGCCGAGCGCGCGCACCGCGAATTTCCAGCCGGCGCGCGGCCTCGCAATTTCCGTCTCAGCAGATGTCCTTTCCTGGTCCGCCACCCTTGTACCCCTCAGCCAACCACCAAATTCTAATCTAGCATGCGCGCGCTCCGCGGCAAATGCGGCGGCCGGCGGCCAAGAGTTCCATGGGGGAAAGAAGATTGGCCAGCGGCTAATGCCACAATTCCCATTCCGCCAGGCGAGTTTCGAGTTTCGGAATGGACCGTCCGATCAATCGATCGCCCGATGATCCGATGGCTCGATTTCGGTCACGCCCCGTTTCCGTCTCCGCCGGGCGACGCTGGCACTTCGGTCGAAGCAGCCAGCGGGGGGCGCAAATGGCTCTCCAGATGCTTCTGCATCAACTCCATCACCTCGAGCTGACGCTGCTGCATCTGCCAGAGTTCGTGCCACTGCTTGTAGCGAAGTGAGTCGAGCTTGTCGTGCAGGTCGCGGATTTCCATCTCCGCCATCAAATTGATTTCGTAATCGTGCTGGGCGTGCAGGCGGTCTTTGTCTGACTGGCGGTTCTGGCTCATCATGATGATGGGCGCCTGAATCGCCGCCAGCGTCGAAAGCACCAGGTTGAGGAGAATGAAGGGATAGGGATCGAAAGGCTTGTGGAGAATCAGCGGCAGCGAGTTGATGAACATCCAGGTGAGCAGGACGCCGGCGAAAAGCAGGATGAACGTCCAACTCCCGCCGAACTGCGCCACGCGGTCGGCGACGCGATCGCCCAGCGACATTTTCTCTTCGTACTCCTCGTTGACTTCTTTGCTGACGCGCCCGCGCCGCGCGATTTTGCTGACCAGGTTGCGCTCCATCTCGCTGATCTTCTGATACTCGTCTTCGAGGTAGCCGAGGAATTTCTTGGCGCGATATTTCTCGCGGCACTGCGGGCAGACGCCGCGCTTGGCGTCCCACTGCGGGTGCTCCTGCTCGATCAGCTTCACCAGCCCTTCTTCCAGCTTTTGCGGATTGACCAGATGCCGCGTCTCGACAGACACACCACACACCGAACAAGTCGCCTTCGCCATAATTTTCGCCTCCGATGCCCTGATGCCCGTTGAGGAGATCTTACCACGGGCGGGCAGGAGCGGGGGCCTCTACTGCTTTCCTAACCCGCGGCGCCTGCCGGGAGCCCGCCCGGTTGTGCAGTTGCTTGCAGTGAAACAGTTGTATTGCAAGGCCCTCGGTCGTCCGGAAGGGTGCCTGCGCCACGTGCCATCTATCTATCACAAAACTAACCGATTAGGTCAGTCCGCGCTTCCCTTAACTTTCTAGTCTACACGTTTAGTTAACGACATAGGCAACAATTCCATGCCAGAGGTGGCGGCAAGAGTTCTTGCTTCTCGCCAAACCGTTCGTGCGTTGGGGACAGGGATGGGCTAGAATCCACCGCGCCTCCGCCACGCGAGTGGGCCACGTGACGCGGCTCGACCGAGACAAGGCCCGCTTGTCAGCCCGGCTCGCGCCGGGTGGCCTCGGCGCTGGGGTAACGACGCAGGCAGGAGGGGGCACTCTTCCGAGAAGCGCCATGCCACCGGGACAGGCAAGCAGGAAGTGCCCGTCCGAAGCCGGCAGACATTCAAGCCGGCAAGCCCGCTGGCTCCTCATGGCGCCTTCCAGGAGTTGACTTTATTACGGGAAAAGGAGACGAAAGTTTATGAGGCGCCCATCACCTTCAGTCGAGGCACAGATCCGGCATGCCTTCGGATTGTTACTGGAGATTCGTAACCAGCCCGAAGCCCCGAGCCTCCTGGCCAAAGCCATCGCTTTTCTGAAGATGCTGATGGAGGGGGGAAGCAGACAGGCCCCACCCATCGTGATTTCTGTTCAAGCCGTGCGCATCCGCGACCTCTGAGCCTAGATCGAGCTCCTCGACTTTAAGCTGGCGTCGAGGCTCCCGGACCCTCCCCCGTCTTGGCGGGGGCAGCCGCCATCCCCTTCTCACGCTGCAGCTCGCGGACGAGGTCTTCCAAAATGCGCAGTTGCTCGTTCCGACGCGCCACCGTAGCCTCCAACTTGGCCACCTGGCGGCGGAGACTGGCATTCTGCCGGCGCAGCAGCACGAGATTCTCGTTGGGGAAGGTTGGGGCCAGCGCCGCGGCGCGGCCACCCGGCCCGCCCACTTTCTTCCCGATTCCGGGTTGTCCGGTCGCCAAAGGCGCAATGGTCGCCTGCACCTGCTTGATCAGGGCATCGAGTTCCTTGCGCTCCGCTCCCGGCGGGCAAAGCTGGCGCAACGCGATCAGTCGGGCCAGGTCAGGATTATTCCGTCCGCGCTCCCAGTGCTGGATGGCGCCTTTCGTGGCGTTCAGGAGGCGCGATAAGGCCTCCTGGCTTACTTCCAGCTTCTGGCGGACCCGGCGGATGACTTTCGCAGCAGTTAATTCAGCCATGATATCGACCCTCTCTTTTTTCGACTTGACACCTGCTATGATTATAGCCTATATTCTAGGCTCATTCAAGCGGAGAGGCCAGCCGACTACCACGCTTTCCGAAGGTCTGGCCTCGGCCTCGCCCCATCCGGCCCCGACTCCGGGGGAGTTTGGCGGTGGCGGCGGAGGCTTTCTTCAGTCTGGCAAGCGGAGCGGAGAGTTCCGCAGCAGAATCTGCCACTCATCTTCCAGCGCATTCTGCGCGCGTTTTGGGGCCTTTGTCAACACCCCAGAAGACGGTGTGGGAAAGATAGTTACTGTATATGAACTGGCCTTTCTCGCCAACGCTCGACTACCCGGCGCTTTCATGGCGACCCTCTTATCGGCGGGGCGCGCGGCGAAGATTAGCGCTTTCCGCATACGGCTCAAGCCTAAGGCGGCAGCCTAGCGGCGGTTGGCGCGAACCCGAAGCGCACGCATGGAAACGCCAGGCTACTGACCTTGACTCCCGCCACCTTCCCCGCCGTTCCCTGGTGAGAGGTGGGTTCATCACCCTATTCATCCCGCCCCGTCTTTTTGGCTGTCGCTATCATTATCCTTCCAAAGGAGTCATCCCTCATGTCTCAATCCTCCGATTTTTCTGATCCCGGGAAGCCCATTCCCGATACTGGCGTCGAGAATCCCGCCCCGAAGTCTGACGCGGACCCGACCCGGTGTGGCCGCTCCAACGCGTTTCCAACCAGGCAGATAGACTCTCGAACTTCTACGCCTCCCTCGACTCCCGAAGATGCACGGCGCTGCGAAGAAAAGGGCTGCATCTTTCCCGTGGCCGGCCCGGGAAGACACCGCTGCCTCAACCACGACCGCGCGGAGAACGAGCCCGAGCACTTCGAGTGTTCTCAGCCCACGGTTTTGATGCTGGACCAGGCGAGGTTCGGTCTGCCGGATCCCGAAACGGAGCCGGACGATTCGCGTTTCCGCGACCGGCGGCGTGAGATGACGGAGCGTGAAGCCTTTTTCGAGGAGGCCGCCTAGCTCCGGCGTTGGCGGTGGGCCCGCACGTTACCGGGGCGCGGCCGGCGTAGCCAGCCAAGCCCTGGCAGTCAACACCCTCGAAGGGGGAACCGATGTTCCCCGGAGAAACCCATGAAACGACTTCTACCAGCTCCACACCGCGCCATCTCGCGGACAGACCCTACGTCCCCGCGGCCGGACGAGCCCCTGATGCTTTCGCCGCAAACCGCGCTGCGCATCTTGCGACGGCGCACGGGCGGGAAAATCTCCCGCCCCACGTTTTATCGCTGGCTGACCAGCGGAGCTCTCACCTCCATCCGCGTTGGGTACCACATCTACATCCCCTGGTTCGCGATGGAGGACTTCATCAAGCGATGTCTGAAAGGCGAACGCGTGTGACGCGGGGGACACAACCTCACTCTCCGCTTCACGGCGTCACGTCGCCGTGCCACAATGGAAAGCGGCGGGCAAGAAGCCGACGCGCGCCGCGGAGCTCATGAGAAACTCGAAACCCAAGAAGGCTGGCCACCCCTGGTGGAAACGCGTGCGCCGTTGGGGACGCTACATTTATCTCCGCCTGGTCCGCCAGAACGACACTCCTGACAAAGTGGCGAGAGGAGTGGGGCTGGGCGTTTTTATCGGGATTTTCCCGACTTTCGGCGTGGGCACGATCCTCGCCATCTTCATCGCTTCCTGGGCAAAGTGGAACCGCGCCTCCGCGGTCCTGGGTACCTTCATCATGAATCCGCTCCTCAATCCTTTCTTCATGTCGCTGAGCGTGCTGGTAGGAAACCTCTTCGTGCCGGCGGGCTCGCGCATTACGGTGGAAATGTTCCGCAACGGAAAGCTCTGGCACGGTTTTCTGCACGCGATTCCCACCTATATGCTGGGGAACTTTCTGGTTTCCACTTTCTTCGCCCTGCTCGCCTATGGGCTGACCCTGGAAGCCGTCAGGGAGTACCAGCGCCGGCGCGCGGCCCGCGCCGCGGCATCCTAGCCGCCGCTGGTCTCACGCCGCAACTCTGAAAAAATATGAGTAGTCGCGGCCGGGGCAAGAGCCGCGCTGGTTGCAGGTTCAATGGACCGCTGAATCCTGGGGAACGACCTTGAAGCCGGAATCGGCGATGATCTTCGTGAAGTGGGATGGGTCCACCATGGCGGGATCGTAATCCAAGACCGCCTGCTTATCCTGAAAGCTCACCTCGGCGCGCTTCACTCCCGGAATCTCCCGCAGAGTGTTCTGCAGCCCGGCCGCGCACATCAAGCAGTCCATGCCATCTATCTTCAGGATCAGGCGCGCGACGGGGCGACTCCGGCCCGCAGGCGCAGGAGCCTGTGCGCTCGGCTGACTCATTCGATTTCGAAAGACCGCGGCCACACCGAGGATCGCCACAAGGGCCACTGCAAGAATCAGGAAATTACGGCGTAGAGGATTTACCATCGCAACCTCACTCTCCCTCAGCTCATTTTACGGCGCAATGACCCGTCAGGCATCGCCAATCGCCAGAACCCTGCGAATCAACAGTCGTCAGGTGTTTTGACGGAACCAAGGATCAATGAAGGATTCCGCAAAGCACATGGGCAGGCAGACATTGGTGCGAAATGTCGCGCACCCAAAGCGATGGGTGTGCGTTTTATTTGCGGTTCCTGGAACTGGGATACAAAATCTGCCATCTGTCAATTCTTGGTATAGAATACCCCGCTGCCCCCACTTGGCACCTTTGGAGGTTCAGACTCTAACCGAATGGCCCGGACGAGCCCGGGAAACAGACTTTTTGTCACTTCTGCACCTCGTACCTGCCCTGTGGAATCCCACTCGTCGCTGCCTAGCCACAAGAACACTCACGTCCAAACGGGCGAGGACCTGCCTTGTGGCCAAAAAGAGGGTCGGACAAAATGGAGCATGGCATGCTTAAGGAGTACCGGGGATCTGTGAACTTGGACCGCAACTATCGCGCAGCGTGCGGGAGAACCTTATGAAAAAACTCATCGTTAAGTTCGGGTCGCGGCTCCAATTGGCAGGGTTTGTGGCGGTCGCGACTCTGAGTTCGGGCCTCGTCATGGCACAGCGACAACCGGCCGCGACAGAGCCTTCGTCGGTGGCCTGGAAAGCGCCCGTTGAGGGCACTGCCGCCGACTATATTGGAGAAGAAACCTGCGCGGGGTGCCATGCCGACCAAGCCAGGCAATTTGCCAAGACGGTCCACGCGCACGCCGCGGTTGAGGGTGTGAATTACGGAACCGGCTGCGAATCCTGTCACGGGCCCGGCAAGGCTCACGCCGAACACCAAATGGAAGCGGGAGGAGATGCCGCCAAGCTCGAGGCCGGCAAGAAGCTTATCTACGGCTTCCACGGCAAGCCTGAGGAGAACGCCGCGCGTTGTCTGGCGTGCCACAGGACCAGCCGGGACCAGGATCTCTTCAATCGCTCCGAGCACAAGCTGCAGGGAGTCTCTTGCGACCAGTGCCATTCGGCGCACCTGCTGGAGCGCACGTCGAAGCGTGAGCGCGCGGTGACATCGGTCGCTCAGTCCACATTCTTTTCAGTTCCGAAACTCACCGAGGAAAACCGCTGGCTGAGCCAGAGCCTGTTGCGGAAGACGCAGCCGGACCTCTGCTTTACCTGCCATCGCACCATCCAGGCGCAATTCGCCCTGCCCACGCACCACCGCGTCCCGGAAGGCTTCATCAAATGCACGGATTGCCATAATGCTCACGGCACGCTGCAGCGGCCGCTCCTGAAAAAGTCCAACTGGGAAGCCTGCGTGGCCTGCCACGCCGAGAAGCGCGGGCCCTTTGTCTTTGAGCACGCGGCGGTCAAGGTGGAAGGCTGCACGATCTGCCACACGCCACATGGAAGTGTGACGCGCAATCTTCTCACCCGGCGCGAGGATCGTTTTACGTGCCTGGAGTGCCACGTCGATCCGCATGCCGCCAACGTCCCGCATGGCCGCCTGGGCTTCCAGACGCGCGGCGAATGCGTGCGGTGCCACGTGATGGTCCACGGGTCGAACGTCAGCGAATTCTTCCTGCAGTAGGGAGGCCTTATGAGATTGCCATCCTTCCGTCTTTCTATTTTGGTCCTCAGCGCTGGGCTGCTTCCTCTGGGACTCCTTGCCCAGGACAATCCACCCGAACAGGTGGAGTTGGGACCCTTTGATGCCCAGGGCTCGGTGACGGTGGGCTACCGCTTCACGGACATCGGCGGCCGGCGCGAGAAATTCACGGAGTTGTTCGACCTGCGCCGGGGCCCGCGGGTTTTGGACTTCAACCTGATGGGCAAGACCGCGCCCGGCACGGATATCTTCGCGGACAGCTTTTCGGTCAGCGCCAGCGGATTGGGGGGCGAGCCGTTTTCCGGAGGACAGCTCGACATGCGCAAGGAGAAGCTCTACGACTTGCGGATCAACTACCGGCAGAGCTACTACTACTGGGACAGGAACGACAGCGTGATTCCCCCCTCGCCCACGGGAATCGCCGGAGTCGGGCCCATGCAAGGCTTGACGACCAACCACAATTGGGCGACGGTGCGTCGGTTCGGGTCGGCCAACCTGGCCATCCACGCCACGGATAATCTCCGCTTCCTCTTCGAGTACGGACGCAACAGCCGCCGCGGTGTGAACTTCACCACACGCACCATGGACTACTTCGGGAACGAAGAACCCTGGGGCGCCTTCGAGCGTGCGAACCCCTATTACGTGGACGCGCCCATGAACGACTCGCTCTGGCGCACCACCGGCGGCATCAGTTACAGCCCGCGGAACTGGAATTTCCATTACCGCCTCGGCTACCAGAAATTCTGGCAGGCGACCGACTGGTTCAACCCGACCTCGCCCGAGCGCAGCATCAATACCAGCGCGGGAGCAACCGCCAATGAACTCCTGGATTTCGCCCGGTGGTCTCAGACGCGCGAACTCAAGACCCCGGTCAGCGAATTCTCCTTCAACGGGCATCCCCATGAGCGCCTCGACATTCGCGGCGGCTACATCTTCTACCGCTACAAAGGCCCTGCGGCGATGAGGTCGGTGTTCCAGGGCGACGCGCGCACGAATTCCGGTGGGACGGCTTTCGCCCCTTATACCATCACGTATGACAGCCAGGCTGAACTGAGCGAGCCGAATCACGTCGTGGACAGCGGATTCTCGCTCAAAATCAAGGATTGGTGGAACCTCCACACCGATTATCGCTATTCACGCTTCGTCGTGGACAGCGCGGCGACTTTCCATAGCCTGCGCGATTACACCACGGAGTCGGAGGGAGAGGTCAACAACCAGTGGAAACTCGGCATGCATCTGTTGGATATGAACATGGAATTCCTGCCCACGCACGGACTCATCATCCGTTCGGGCATTCGCTATTTGAAACGCGACATCGAGGTGCTGGAAGACGGCGAGGTCGATGATGTCCGCACCAAGCGCATCAAGACCGTCTGGCCCACCCTCAGCGTCTTCTACCAGCCGGTGAAAAGGTTCAGCGTGCGCGGTGACTTCCAGAGCATCACCAGTGGCGCCTCCTACACCCGCATCAGTCCCCACACCGACGTCGGCTCGCGTTTTGTATTTCGGTACAAGCTGACGGACAAAATCAGCATCGAGGACAATCTGGTGCTGCGCAACCGGAAATTCCTCGAGACCGATTTTCGCAACAATCTCCACCTCAACGCCTTCAACATTGCCTACGATATGAACGAACGCTTCGGCGTGTACGGCGGGTTCAGCTACGACAGTTGGTTCGCCACGGCCTCGGTGGAATTCATCCGGGGGACTCCTCCGCCGCAGCAGACCTGCACGACTCTTAATCCTTGCGTCGTCACCTGGCGCGACCAGACGGTCAACCGCGTTTGGACGGCCGGATTCACCCTCAAGCCCTATCGGCGCCTAGGCATTGATTTCAGCGGGAATTACGTACGCACGACCGGCGCGGGCGAGATCACCGGCGAACCGCCCTACTTCGGCCCAATGACCTGGCCGTTGGCGACCGGTTCGGTCTATTACGATTTCCCCAGAGTCGGCCGCTTCGCGATCGATCTCCAGCGCACGTACTATCTGGAGGAAATCATCCGCGGCAACGACTTCCAGGCCAGTTTGCTGACCATCCGCTGGACGCGGGATTTCTGAGAAATTCGGAGCGCAGGCGTCGCGACTTCCGTGCCGCCTGCGCTCACTCGTGGGAGTTACTGAGGCCCCGAGGCTGGCGCGGTCGCGCGATAGCAGGCCGTCCGCGCAAAGAACAGGGATCCATGGCTGACCTCGCGTGGGTCCTCAAGCCCTACCTTTTCCATCAACTTCGGAATTCCACCTTCGTAGTTGTCCTTCAAGCGATGAGATGAGTGCAGCCTGCGCACGAGGAATCCGCGCGAGCCGGACTTGGGCCCGCCGAAATCGAGCAAGTGGAGTGAGCCGCCGGGCTTCAGCGCGCGCCGCACTTCGCGGAACGTAAGCTCCTTCACGTCTTCGTCGAGGTGGTGAAACATGAAGGACGAGAACACGCGATCGAAATAGGCATCGGCATAGGGGAGCCTGTCCGCAAAACCTTGGTCGAGTTGTATCGAGACCCCGACCCGGGCTGCCTTCCGTCGGGCGCGGGCAAGAGCTCTCGCATCCGGATCGAGCCCAACGACTTCGACTCCGGGATGGAGCTGCTTGATCATTAGAACCACTTCGCCGGTGCCGCAGCCGATTTCGAGAACCCGCTGACCCGCCTGCAGCGCCGCCTGGTCAATCAATGCTCTCCTGGCGCGGTCGCCCCCCAGGAGCTTCACAAAGGGGTCGTAGAACGGCAGAAACCAGTCGTGCCCCGCTGCGGGAAGATACACTTTGTGACTCCTATTCATCGGTCCTCTCGATTCCCAGGCTGAGGCTACTTCTGGTTTTCGTACCAAACAACGTTTCCAGTGGAAGCGCCGATCGCCACGATGTCCGCGCGGCCGTCCTGATTGACGTCCGCGACGACGACACAGGAAGCGGCCATATGGGTGTCCAGCGTCTGGCGCGTCCACTTCGTGCTCGAAGCGTCGGCGATATAGACGTGCAAGCTGGTACCCGGCCCGCGGTAGCCTGCCACGATTTCGTCGCTGCCGTCGCCATCAAGGTCGGCAACGGCCAGCGCATGGCCGTCGCGGAAGGTATCGTCAATGACGTGGCGCGTCCACAATTCACCGGGTCTGCCTTCGAAATAGACAACAACCTGTTCGCCGTGCCAGGGTTCGATGGTGGCGAGAAATCGTCGGCCGTGGACTTTGCCGACCGCAATCTCACTCGCCCCGCGGCGCGGCTTGGAATGCTGATCGCCTTCGGCGAGACGAGTCTTGGTCCACCGCAAGGCGCTGCCACTCCCCGTGGAGCGAAACAGGTGGACACCTTCGAAGCTCGCCGTGAGAATCTCGTCTCGCCCGTCGCCGTCCCAATCCACAATGCAGATGCCGTGCATGACCGTCAGCGAGTCGTCAATCAAGTGCGCCGTCCAGTGGCTATGCTTCTGGACGGCGGCGACGGCATGACCTGTCAGCAACGTTTCGGGCGGCTCAAACCAGGTAAGCGGCGCCCCCACCTTATAATCGGGCGGTTCCGCGCCGGCACCCAGCAGCGGGGCGTCGACCAGCGCCAAGCGCCCGCTGCCCTCCAGATCCGCCCAGCGCAAGCGGTGCGACGTGGGTATCTGACCAATCGGCGTCAGCGACCATTCCTCATCCACTGAACTCCGCGGCGTCCCCCACCAAACATCTCCGCCGCGGCGGCTGTCTTCGAGCGCGAATTCCGACGCCAGCGCCAGCCCGTGCGCGGGATAGCCCTCGCGAAAGATCGGCGCGAGACTGATGTTGCGTTGTGTCCTCGTGGTGATGGGGCGGGCTTTCCAGGAAGGGTTCTCGTACCACTCGACGATGCTCGCTTCCGAACTCAACGCGAGGATGTCCGGCCGGCCGTCGGCGTTCACGTCCGCGATGGCCACCTGGTATCCGCTCGGAATCCTGGCAACGACATGCGTTTGCCACCGGAGCGGCCTGGGCGTTTCGAGTGCCGCACGACCGGGCGCAAGGCCGGCCGCAGTCAGTGCCAAGGCAAGAACTGGGAGCCCCGCCGCCACGACGAAGCTTCGCCGTGAATTCAGCCTCCCAACTCGCGAATGGCGGCCGGCCCTCATCGCCGCCAGTGTAACTCCAAAAGTCATCGAGAAGGTTGTCGTTCAGCGGTAACGTGTGTGTCCCGGAAGCGCAGAAGACCCGGCTACTTCGTCGTGATGGCCAACCTCCGCGTTTGATAGGCTGCGAGGCAGCGCGTATAATCATCAGGCGGGGCTTGTCTGCCGGAATTCAGGTGAAACCCAGTCGCGACCGTAGATCGAGTCCCCATCATCTCTGCTTATGATATGAGAAAAACTATAAATTTGACTAAAGCGGCCGCACGCCCTCAGAATAACTAAGCTTGACCGCGGAAGAAGCTTTCTGCCGCGTCACGAAGCTCAGAGGAAGCAACAATGCCAGCACGCACGATGTACGAAAAAATCTGGAATACTCACCTGGTCCACGAAGAACCCGGCCAGCCGGCGCTCATCTATATTGACCGCCACCTGGTGCACGAAGGCACTTCGGCACAGGCGTTCGCGGGCCTGAAGGCCGCGGGGCGTAAAGTGCGGCGGCCCGATCTCACCTTCGCCACGATGGATCACTCGGTCCCTACCAAGGACCGCGAACTGCCGCTGGTGGACACGGTGGCGGCGGAACAGTTTGCCGCCCTGGACCGCAACTGCCGCGAATTCGGCGTGATGCTCTTCAACATGCAGAGCCGCAACCAGGGCATCGTGCACGTGATTGGCCCCGAGCTTGGCATTACGCAGCCCGGCCAGACCATCGTTTGCGGCGACAGCCACACCGCCACACACGGTGCAGTGGGCGCGCTGGCTTTCGGCATCGGCACCAGCGAAGTCGAGCACGTGCTGGCCACGCAGTGCCTGGTGCAATACAAATCGAAGACGATGCTGGTGCGCGTCGAGGGGAAACGCGCGTCCGGCGTCACGGCCAAGGATTTGATTCTCGCCATCATCGGCAAGATCGGAATCTCGGGCGGCAACGGTCACGTGATCGAGTACGCCGGCGAGGCCATTCGCGCGCTCTCGATGGAAGGCCGCATGACGGTCTGCAACATGTCGATCGAAGGCGGCGCGCGCGCCGGAATGGTGGCGCCCGACCCGACCACGTTTTCCTACCTCGAAGGACGTCCGTTCACGCCGCGCGGCAAGGATTTTCAGATCGCTGTCGATTATTGGAAGACATTGGCGACCGATGACGGCGCGCGCTACGACCGCGTCGTCGAACTCGACGCGGCGCGTATCGCGCCGCAAGTGACCTGGGGCACGAATCCCGGCATGGTGACGGACGTGACGGGTAGCGTTCCTGATCCGACTTCGTTTCGCGATCCGGTGGACCGCGAGGCGGCTGGCCGCGCGCTTGAATACATGGGCCTCCAGCCGGGCACGCGCATCACCGATATTCCGCTCGACATGGTCTTTATCGGCTCGTGCACGAACTCGCGCATCGAGGATTTGCGCCTGGCGGCCCGCGTCGTGGCCGGGAAAAAAGTTTCGCGGTCGCTCAAGGGCGCGCTGGTGGTGCCCGGCTCGAGGCAGGTGAAAGCCGCTGCTGAAAAAGAAGGACTCGACCGGATTTTCCGCGACGCCGGGTTCGAGTGGCGCGACGCCGGATGCAGCATGTGCATCGCCATGAATCCCGACGTGCTCCCCAGCGGCGAGCGCTGCGCCAGCACGTCGAATCGCAACTTCGAAGGACGCCAGGGCAAGGGCGGCCGCACGCACCTCGTCAGCCCCATGATGGCCGCCGCGGCGGCGATTGAGGGGCACTTCGTGGATATTCGGCAGTGGAACATCGGAACGAGTGACATGTGACGAGTGACGAGCGGTAAGGAGCGAATTGGCTCGCCCGAGGGAGTTACGATGCAGCGACTTGATAAGCACGCTGGACTGTTCGGCGTCCTCCTCGCCGCCATTTTCCTTATCCATCCTGCGAGGGCAGTAACGCAAGTTAAGCCGCCGACAGCCGAGGATCAAAAGCATTACATGTGGCTCAGCGGCAAACTCGATGAGGTCTACTCGATTCGGCCCGGCATGACGAAGGCCGACCTCCTGAAAGTATTCACGGAAGACGGCGGGTTGAAACGCATTCAGCCACAGCGCTTCGTCTTGCGCAGTTGCCATTTGATCAAGGTGGAGGTCGTGTATGACGTTCCACAAGGGACGCCCGCTTCCGCCCTTCCCCCGGACAACGAACTCAAGATCAAAGCGATTTCCAAACCCTACTTGGAGCCAATGATTATGGACTGAGCCGGCGAACGGCTTTTTGCTCGTCACTCGCCACTCGCCACTTGTCACTTTGAGGGATTATGCAACCATTCATCAAACACACGGGCCTCGTCGCCCCGCTCGACCGCGTGAACGTTGACACCGACCAGATGGTGCCCAAGCAATTTCTGAAGTGGGTGACGCGCGAGGGCTACGGGCGCGTGCTGTTCTACGACTGGCGTTACAAGGACGGCGAGGTTCCCAATCCCGACTTCGTCCTGAATCAGCCCCGCTACAAGGGCGCGTCGGTGCTGCTGGCGCGCGCCAACTTCGGCTGCGGGTCGAGCCGTGAGCACGCGCCGTGGGCACTGCTCGATTACGGCTTCCGCTCCATCATCGCGCCGAGCTTCGCCGACATCTTCTACAACAACTGCTTCAAGAACGGCATCCTGCCGGTTACGCTGCCGGATGCTCAGATGGACGAACTCTTCCGCAAAACCGAAACGGCGCCGGGCTACCGGCTGACGGTTGATTTGGAATCGCAAACCATTACGGATGATTCAGGACTCAAAATCTCTTTTCAGGTTGACCCATTCCGCCGCGATTGCCTGCTGAACGGCTGGGACGATATCGGGCTGACGCTGCGCTTCGCCGACCGCATCAATGCCTACGAGGCTGCGAATCCGAAGAGCGTGACGCTGTACGAGCCTGTGGACGCGCTGGTCGCCAAGGGAGGAAAGTGATGGCCTCCGCGCGGTGCGAGATGGGGATTGCCGCTCAAGCCGATCATCCGATTTTCTGATCTACAAATCCCAACACGAGGAGAAGAGCTTCCATGCCCAAGTTCGTTATTGAGCGCGAAATTCCCGGCGTCGGCAAATTTTCACCTGAGCAGCTTCACGCCATCTCGCAGAAGTCGTGCGGTGTTTTGAGCAAGCTGGGCCCGCAGATCCAGTGGATCCACAGTTACGTAACGGACAACAAGATCTATTGCGTGTACATCGCGCCCAACGAAGAGATGGTACGCGAACATGCGCGCCAGGGCGGCTTCCCCGCCAACAGCGTCTCCCAGGTCAGGTCCACCATCGATCCGACCACCGCCGAAGCGTGACGCCGAACGCGGAGGGGCCGTCGCACCGGCCGCGATGGCCCCCTCCTTTGTCGAGGGGATCCCTTACCCGATCGGGCGATTCAGCTGCAGAGCCATCAGCGCGAACGAGCCGGCGATGATAATAACCGCCATCAACGCGAGACCGTTCCAGAGGTTGTCTTCGAAGCGCGTCACGGGCTCGCCTTCGGGAATCGCGTAGCCAAGCGCCGCGCCCGAAACGAGCCCCCCGAAGTGCGCGGCGTTGTCGGTTCCCATTCCGAACACGCCGCCGAGGATCCCTATCAAGAAGATATAAAACACCCACCGGTATAACTGACTCCGATAATCCTTTCCGAGATGACCGTGGTGGTAGCTCGCGCCGATGAGGACGCCGATCAGCCCCAGAACCGCGCCTGACGCCCCAACGGAGAGGCCGCGATTCCAGAACAGGCTGAACGCGAACCCAATGACGCCGGTGACGAGATAGAACACGATAAACTTTGTGGTCGAGAACAGCGACTCGACCGTCGGGCCGAGATCGAAAAGGCACCAAAGGTTCAAGCCGATGTGCAGCAAGCCCGCGTGCAGGAACATCGCGGTCACCAGGCGCCACCACTCGCCGTGGGCGACGAGCGGAGCGAACATCGCGCCCATGCGCACCAGCACCACGCCGTCGATTCCGGTGTCGCCGGCGGGCGACCCCGGTTGGGCGGAGGCTTGCGTCAGGTACCAGCAGATCCCGTAGACCGCGATATTGGCGGCGACCAGCGCCGAAGTGGCGGTGGAAGGAACAGGAATCAGTCCGCCCAGCACGCGTCCGGGCGTGGTGCCGGCGCGAGCGCGCGGAGCCTTCACCGAGGCACCGCACAAGGGACAGGAGCTTGCGTTGCGATCGATCAAGCCGCGGCAGTTCGGGCACATGCGATGCGCGGTCTCGTAGGTTGGCTCCTTGCCCCCCAGGGCCTCGCGCAGGGCCGACTTGAAGCGTTGCCACTTGAACCAGAATCGCGGAGGAAGGCCCATGGTATTCGCCGCGCCGGAAAGGGGCGCTCCCATGATTATAGCCGAGGCGCTCACGCCGCCGGGGAATTCGTTTGTTCCCAGCCGCGCGGGCGGCTACAATAGCGGCCAAATTCGAGCTGGAGGCGCCCGTGAAATTCGAAGATGCCGGACGTGCGATTGACAACCAAGTGACCAAGCTGGCGCAATACCTCGACAAGAAAGTAAAGCCCGCCACCAAAGAGGAAACCGCCAAGCTGCTTCGCCGCGCTTCGCGCAACCTCGCGAAGATGGCCCGCAGCCTGGAAAAGCCGGAAGGCAAAGCTTGAGCCGCGGCTTCCCTCGGAGCAGGTCGGGATCGCACGCCGCCGCGCTGGCGCTGATCCTCGTGGTTCTCACTGCGGGTTGCGCGCATCGGCGACGCCCGCCGGTGATCGTCGCGCGTCCGGCGCCCGTGCCCTCCTCGCCAAGGCCCCGGCCGCCGGCGCCAACCACGCCCGCTCCCGGCCCGAAGGCGGCCCCCATCGTGCAGGGCGAAACCGGAATCGCTTCGTGGTACGGGCATCCGTTCCACGGACGCCGAACCGCGAACGGCGAGGTCTACAACATGCATGAGATGACGGCGGCGCACCGGACGCTGCCTTTCAATACCATGGTGCGTGTTCACAATCTTGAAAACGGCCGCTCGGTCGATGTGCGCATCAACGACCGGGGACCATTCGTCGAAGGGCGCATCATCGATCTTTCGTTCGCTTCGGCGCAGGCCATGGGCATGCCCGGCACGTCGCTCGTGCGCCTGGAGATTCTGGGCGCCAGTTCGCCCGCCGCCTTAGAGCCGGGACCCGGAGTCTTCGGCGTGCAGGTCGGCGCGTTCCAGGACAGAACGAACGCCGAGCGGCTGAAGCAATCCATCGCGCAGCGCTTCGGCCCGGTGAGTATTCAAACCTTCGACCGCGGCGACGCCATCTTCTACCGGGTGCGCGTGGGCCGCGAGAGCACGGAAGAGAAAGCGGACGACCTCGCGCGCCAGTTGCGCGAGGCGGGATTCGCGATTGAAACGTTTGTTGTGAGGCTCGACTAGGAGCTATCAGCCGTCAGCTATCAGCTTTGAGCAAGCCGGAGACTCGAGTGGCTTTCGAAAAGTGTTTGTTCTGTCGTATCGTCGGCCGGACAGCACCGGCGAAAGTTATCTACGAGGACGAGCAGGTTGTCGCCATCGAAGACATCCATCCTCAGGCGCCGGTCCATCTCCTGGTGATTCCGCGCAAGCATGTTTCCTCCCTCAAGGAAGCCCAGCCCGAGGATGAAATGTTGCTGGGGCATCTCTTCTTGGTGACGGCGAAGCTGGCAAACGAGCGTGGACTGGATTCCAGAGGTTACCGGACCGTCGTCAATACCGGATCATTGGCAGGGCAATCGGTCTTTCACCTTCACGTCCACCTGCTGGGCGGACGCGCCTTCCACTGGCCGCCGGGATGAGAAGAGCAGTAGGCAGTAGGCAGTAGGCAGTAGGCAGTAGGCAGTAGGCAGGAGGCAGGAGGCAGGAGGGGACGGGCGACGAGCCACTCACAACCAGGCATTAACGTACGACGGCGAGGATCCTCTCCTCATCGATGGCGAGGCGCGAGGGTTTGACGGTGGTGGTGAACTGAAACCGGCCGCCGCTTTCGCTCACCGGGACCCAGTTCAATTCGGGCTTGCGGCCTGATTCATATATTAGTAATATAGGTACAGGCATTTCAAAGTCGCGACCTACTCCGGCCTGCTCGATGACGCCCTGGGTCACGAACTTCTTCGGCCCCAGGCGCCGCACCGAGTAATCGACCGCATACTCGGGAACGCCGGTACCGAAAATCCAGTCGTTGAAAAACCAATCCAGGCGGTGGTTGCGCTCGATATCCATCTCCGGAGTCATGTACTTTTCGGCGTGGCGGATGAAATCCCGGGTGGAAGGGTTTTCGCCGCGGTAAGCCTCCAGGAAATCGCGCAGCATCTTAAAGAAGCGTTCGTCCGACCCGGTCTTCGGATCGCTCATCAAGGCGCGAAGCATGTGGATGGCCCAGAGCGATTTCTTATAGACGATATTCGCGTAGCCGTCCGGATTGAGGGAATTGGTGAGGCGCTGGCCGAGCCAGACAGGGCCCCCGGATTCGATCGTGTCGCCCTTTTCGGTTTTGGCGAGCAGGTCCTGCTTATAGACGCGCAGCAGTTCGCGGAATCTCCGGTCGCCGTCCTTACCCCGCGCCATGTGGAGCGCCGCCGCGTAACTCGAAAAGCCCTCGGAAATCCACTGGTCGTGGTAAGTCAGCCAGCCCGAACTGTTGCCCCACCACTGGTGGGCAATCTCGTGCGCGACCGCCAGGTCGTTCGACAGCTCCTCAGCCTTCCCGCCCAGGCCCATGTCTGACCGCGCCGACTTGGGGAGGAAGGTCAGCGTCGGGAGATAGACCAGGGCCGGCCAACCCTGGCCGAAGTGTCCGGGCGCCTGGGAGATCGCCAGACGGGGATAGGGAAAGGGCCCGAACAACGACTCGAAGTGCTGAACGGCGTCGGAGGCAACCTCAGCGATCCGGTCGAGCAACGCCGCCGGGGCGAGCGGCTCGACTACCTTGGGGATCACTTGAATGGGAATGCCTCCCTGGGGCGGCCGGGTGAGGATCAACTCCCCTGCCGGTTGAGTGGCGGCATGGCGGCTTTCCAGCGCCTCCTCGGCTTCCTGAGTCGCGTACACTTCCAGGGTCGTCCCGCCGGCGCGCAGGCTGCGCAAGTCGTATTTGCCCAGATTGAATCCCGCCACCGGAATCCCCACCCGCGAAACCCAGCGGCTGTGCTTCCAGCCCGCCTCGGAGGTCTCTTCCACGCGGTCGCCGGTGGCCACCAAGGTCAACGGCTCAGGAAAACGGAAGGTCAGATCGAAGAAGGCCCGGGGGGAGATGCCGCGGTTCGGATACCAGCTTCCACGCTCGCCGACCTTCAGCACGCCATTGCCCACGTCGGTGATGACATTGCCCTGGTAAGCGAAGGTCAGGCGGTAACGCTCGCCGGCCGGATGCGCGACGGGCAGGACAACAATGATCCAGTCGTTCCCGCGCAGCGCAACTTCCGATTCTTCCAGGGATTGGTTTTGAAAGAACCGGAGGGCCCTCCCGGCCGCGTCTCGCACCTCGCTCGCTTTGAGGAGGCGCGACAATTCAAAGGCCAGGAGGCGGTCGGAAGCGGAGCGCGATTCCAGCTCCAACTCCGCACGCCCTTCGAGGCTGTGATCGATGGCGATGCGCGTGTCGAGCTTGTAGGAAAGGACACGAGCCGGGCCGGTCATCAGGCCCAGGGGGTCCTTTTGGCTGCGCAGGCTGGGGAAGGAGCACCAGACGTCGGAGAAAGGCCGGCCGCCGGCCCGGCGCACGGCGCCGACTCGCACGGCCTCCGACAGGCGCTCGTCCACTTCCACCTGGAACACTCCCAGTTCCTTGCCCTCGACATAGGTATGAAAGGAGGGCTCATCCCGCCGCCCGAGAAAGTCCATCAGCATGCGCGTCGAGTATTCGGGATTGAGCCGCCGCACAATGGGATTCCATTGCGCGGCAAAACCCGTGGGCTGGTTGGGGTCGTCAGGATCGGGACGCCGCGCCTTGGCTTTCAGCTCCTGCGCCGACTGGTCGGTGAAACGCATGTAGATCAGCCGGAACTGCTCTTCCAGGATGGGGGCTCCGGTAAAGCGGGCCAGGCTGCGCTTCTCCACCGGGTCAGCCGGGATCATCAGCACCTCGCCTTCGCCGGAAAATACCGCGCCGGTGATTTCGCCATTTACGGGTGCAAAGAACCCGATGGTGCCGCGGTTAAAATAAAGATTTACCCGGTCACGCGTGATTTGTGCGTCGCGCAGAAGATAGACTTCACCGGGATCGATCTGGACCTCGTTGAGCCTGGTAAGCAACTCCCCCGGGTCGTCGGTTGATTGCGCGCGGAGCAGTCCAGACCCCAGCAAGGCCGCACAGACCCCCAGCCCGAGACTCGTTGAGGTTCGGATGTTCCGTTTAAGGTGTTTCGCTTTCATGATGCCGCTTCCCGTTATTCGCCACGCTCCCGCTGCAGTCCGCCGCCGGCGCGCCTAGCGGAAGCCCTACTGTAATCTCTCGCGCGGGATTGTCAACTCGACAATCCGCCCGCAATCGCGAACGTCGACGGGGCTTCGAACTTCCGGAGTAATCCTGACGGATTGTCCGAACGGGGGGCGTCCGGCCGTCACAAATCTTGGTATCCGTATCGCTGTTGAGATCCGGGGGCCGTAAAGCGAGAAACCCGCCTTTCGCCAGAAAGCCGGTCGCTGAACCCTTTGCGCTTAATCTAGGCTACTACTATAGCATATTTTCGGCCGCCTGTCAAACCAACCGTGTCTTCTTCCACCGGCGGAGCACGAACCCGGCCCGGCGGGCCGAGCGGGGAGCCGGCGGGCCTTCCTCGACGCCACCCCGCGCGCCGGTGTATCATCGCTCGCAGGATGCAGGGCGGCGTTCAAGCGGGATACGGCAGGTGGTGCGGATTGCGAACCCCGCTGCTTTGCTGCTTCGCTCTCGCCCTCGCCCCGCCCGGCCTTCTCGCCGACACCATCTATCTGAAGAACGGGCGCAAGATTGTCGCCGCGGTGTCGCGCGAAGATGCCCGGCAAATCTATCTTGTCCGGGAAGGCGGCGAGTACGCGCTGCCGCGGTCGCTGGTCGAGCGGGTCGAGAAATCGCCTCCCCCCGATGCCCAGGAACAGGGCGAAGAATCGCCCGCGGCCCCCGAGGCGCCTCGTGACCTGCCCCTGCCTCCCCCGCCGGCAGCCGAAGAGCCCTCCGCCACGCCGGTCATCCGCGACGGCATCATTGATGAAGGCTATTTGCGCCAGCTTGATGACGAATTCAGCCGCAATCCCACGGCGGAGAACCGGCAGCGCCTGAAGGAGGGCTACCGCGAGGCGGCGATCTTCCAGGTGAAGAAGGGCGACGCGGAGGCCGCCATTGAACGCTACCGCCATGTCCTCCGCTCCGTTCCTCATGACCGGAGCACCACGCTGGCGCTGGGCTATCTGCTGGTGACGCAAAACCATTTTCTCGAAGCCATGGATCTGCTCCTGCCCGAGACCGATCGCAAGCCGCGCTCGGCGGACGTGCACGTGCTGCTGGGCTCGGCGTTCTACGGGATGGAGAACCTCGACCAGGCCATCGCCGAGTGGAACAAAGCGCTCGACATCCAGGACAACCCCAAAGTCCGCGAGGCCATCGCCAAGGCGGAGCGCGAGCGCGACACCACCAGCGCCTACATGGAGTTGCGCAGCGACCACTTTCTGCTGCGCTACGAAGGGCGCGAGGTCGAAGCGCTTTCTTCCGACGTTCTGCGGAAGCTGGAAGTGGATTTCCGCGAGCTGGTGCTGGATCTCGATTACACGCCGCGCGAGACGATTGTGGTGCTTCTCTACCCCAACCAGGCGTTTCGCGATATCGCGCGCTCGCCGAGCTGGGCGGGGGCGGTGAACGACGGCAAGATTCGCGTTCCCGTCTCCGGCCTGAGCGCCATGACGCCGGACCTGGCGCGCGTGTTGCGCCACGAATTGACGCATTCATTTGTCCGGCAGATTACCCTCGGCCGTTGCCCCGCGTGGTTCAATGAAGGCCTGGCGCAGCTCGAAGAGGGCGCCACAACGACCAGCCTGGGCACGTCCCTGGCGCGCGCCTTCGAAGGCGGACACCTGCCTCCCTTTTCTGCTCTCGAGGGAACATTCATGAACCTGCCCGGCGATCAGGTCGGCCTGGCATACGCCAAGTCGCTCGCCGCGCTGGAATACCTGCGCGACACCTACGGGATGACGGAGGTTCGCCGTCTGCTCAAAGCTCTGCCCGGCAATACCGACATTAACGCCCTGCTGCAGGATGAGCTTCGCCTCCCCTATGCAGCATTCGAGCAGGAAGTCGCCAATTACATTGTCAAGAGGTACGGGGCGTGATTTCGGGATGTCATCCTGAGCGAAGCGAGGGATCCTTTTCATTTCGCACTGGATGCTTACCCCGCGAATCCCGCGGGCTGGGAAACGCCGAGATCCTTCATCGTCCCGGCAAAGGGCGTCGGTCCCGCTCAGAGCGGGGTCAGGATGACATGCTTCGGATGCCTCTCAGAGACTCGCCATCAGCGCCGCCAGGAGCGCGGCGCGGCGGGGTAGTTCGCTGACGATAACGTGCTCGTGCGCGGCGTGCGCGCCATCGCCGACGCCCCCCAGGCCATCGAGTGTGGGAATTCCCAATGCGGCCGTGAAGTTCCCATCCGAGCCGCCGCCGGTCGAAGCCTCGCTGATCTCCATCCCCAGCTGCGCACCCAATTCCTTCGCGCGGCGGAACAGTTCCGCCGCCATCGCGCGCTCCATCGGCGGGCGGTTAATTCCGCCGGTGATTTCCAGTCGCGCTTCGTGGTGAAACGGCCGCAGGCTGCGGATTTTGCGCTCGAGTGGCTCGCTGTCCTTCAGCCGCGGAATCCGAACATCGATGGTGGCAGTGGCGCGCTCGGGCACAACGTTCGAGCGCGTGCCCCCTTCGATCAGCCCCACGGTGAGCGTCAATCCCTTCCGGGGGCGCGCGAATCTTTCGATTTTCAGAAGCTGCCTGGCGAGTTCGCTGATGGCGTTCACGCCCGCGCCGGGATTGATGCCGGCATGCGCCGAGCGGCCGTGGACAGTGATGCGGTACGCCCCTCCCCCCTTTCGCGCCGTCTTGAGCGCGCCGCCCGCCGCGGCGGGCTCCAGCACCAGCACGGCGCGGGCCTTGCGCGCTTCGGCCAGTAATTCGCGGCGGAACGCCACACTCGATGTTTCCTCGTCGGAATTGAGAAAGAATCGCACGGGGCTTCGCGGCTCGACGCCGCGCGCGCGCAGCGCACGCACCGCCCAGAGCCCGCAAACGATACCGGATTTCATGTCAAAGACGCCCGGGCCGTAAGCACGGCCCTTGTGAATGCGGAACGGCATGCGCTTAAGCGTGCCCTCCTCCCAAACCGTGTCGAGGTGGCCCAGAATCAGAATGGGCTTTGTCCGTCGTCGCCTGCCGCCCCAGAACTCCGCGACCATCCCCGAGCCGGCGGTGCGATGCCGAAGTATCCGCACAGTGCCGTGTTCCTTTCGAAAGAGCCCCGCAAAGAAAGCCGCCAGGCGGTCAACGCCTGGTTTGGAGGAGGTCGGCGATTCGATCTCGACCGCTGACCGGAGGCAGCTCAACAATTCATCTCGCGTGGACTGACAGTATTGGAGTAAGGGGCGCGGATCCAATCTATCCTCCCGGGAATCGAATGAACGGATGATCAATCCGTCGAAATGCGAAACCGGCGGTGTCGCAAGAATGCCTTACCGGCTCATTCGGCCGGTTTGACGATCGCCCGATCACGCGATGGCTCGATGAACCGATGGTTTGATGCCTCGATAGTTTTTGCTGACAACGCCGGGCGCTTCATTCTATCCTAGACCGTTCACAGGCTCTCAAAAAGAACCCGCGCCTTGGGTTTCTGACAAGGAATGATCCCTTGAGCAAAGTCTCGTTCGCCCTCCTTGTGCACTCGCACCAGCCGGTTGGGAATTTCGACCACGTCATCGAAGAGGCCTACAAGAAGGCCTATCTGCCATTCCTCCAGGCGCTCGCCACGCATCCGCGCGTGCGGCTCAGCCTGCACTATTCGGGGATTCTCCTCGAGTGGCTGGAGCGCCATCACGCGGAGTTCTTCGCGCAGCTCAAGGGGCTCTGTTCCCGCGGCCAGGTCGAGCTGGTGGGTGGCGGCTACTACGAACCGATTCTGCCGATGATTCCCGACCGTGACAAGCACGCGCAGATTTCCAAGATGTCGGAGTACATTCACTCGCACTTTGGGGTGGCGCCGAAGGGCGCGTGGGTGGCGGAACGCGTGTGGGAGCCCAGCCTGGCACGCCCGCTCGCCAAAGCCGGCGTCGAGTACGTTATGCTCGATGACACGCATTTTCTGGCCGCGGGGCTCGAGCCCGTCGAGCTGTACGACACGTACATCACCGAAGAGGGCGGGTATCCGCTGCGGCTGATCCCCAGCCTGAAGCCGCTCCGATACACCATCCCTTTTCAGGAGCCGGAAGAGACGCTGCGCGTCCTGCGCCAGGGTGTCGATCTTCCATCGGCGCTGTTTGCCATGGGCGACGACTGCGAGAAGTTCGGCGTGTGGCCGGGTACGTATGTGCACTGTTACACCAATGGATGGCTGGAACGCTTCCTCACTTCGGTGGAATTGGCGAGTTCGTGGCTGGAGACGACCACCCTCTCCGACTACCTCTCCGCGCACGCGCCGCGCGCGCGCCTTTATTTGCCCACCGCCTCCTACCCCGAAATGATGGAGTGGGCGCTGCCGACACCGGCGTCGCGCGAGTTCAAGGCCTGCGTCGAGGAAACCGAGCGCTCGCCTGGCGGCACGCGTCTGATGCGCTTCATGCGCGGGGGACTCTGGCGGAACTTCCTGAGCAAATACGCCGAATCGAACCAGCTCCAGAAACTGATGATGACCGTCAGCCGTCGACTCGATGCGCTGCGACGCGCCGAAATCGGCGCCGACCAGGGGGTTCTGCTCGCCGAAGCCCAGACTCTCCTCCTCGCGTCGCAGTGCAACGACGCGTACTGGCACGGGGTTTTCGGCGGGCTTTATGCTCCGCACCTGCGCAGCGCCTTGCTGCGGAGTCTCATCAAAGCCGAAGGCCTGCTCGATCGGCTGGAAAGCGGGCCGGGAGGCGGGCGAATCCAAGTCCACACCTCTGACTTCGACGTGGACGGTCATCCGGAAATCGTTTTTGAAAACGCGACGTTCGGAATGATCGCGCGTCCGCACGACGGCGGCACTGTCTCGAGTTTGCGCCTCAAAGCCTCCGATGCCGAGCTGATAAATTCCCTGATGCGACGCCCTGAGCCTTATCATGAACTGGTTCGCCACGAAGTGGCCACGCACGAGGCGCCGCGCGAAGGCCCGGCCTCGATTCACGACCAGGTCTGGACCAAGGAATCCAACCTCGCGGACTTGCTGCGCTATGACCGTTACGCGCGGCACGCGTTCCGCACGCTGGTTTTTCCCGCTTCCAAACGCTGGGAGGATTTTGATTATTTGCGTCTGGACGAAAACGGCGACTTGGCGGGCGGCGCCTGGCAGGTTGTGGACTCCGCGCGGCGCGCCGGCACGCTGCAGCTTCAGAACGTAGCGCGCCACCGCGTTGGCAGCGAAGACGTTGTGCTGCGTGGGACCAAAACCCTCAAAATGCGCACCGACGGCGCGGCCTGGCGCATCGAGTGCCTCTCTTCGCTTTCGATGGACCGCGTCCGCCCTGCGCCCTTGGCGCTCGGAATCGAGTTGGTATTCAACCTCCTCGCGCCCGACGCGCCCGACCGTTACTTCCTGGCCCACGGAGTGCGACGCCCGCTCGAATTCCGGGGCGAGATCAACGCCCCCCGGCTGGTCCTCGTGGACGAGTGGCAGCGCGTCAGGATTTCGCTCGACGCCGATCCGCCTGTGCGCTGGTGGATTGCGCCGGTCGAAACGATCTCGCAATCCGAGACCGGCTTCGAGCGCGTGTATCAGGGCTCGGCCATCCTCGCCGTCTGGAAGATCGAGCCGCCGTCGTGGCGGGACATCTCCTCGACCCTGCGCGTCGAGGTCAGCACCCTCAGCCCCGAACCTGCCGGCGACGACGAAAGTTGAACGGCGGCGCCGGCTTGAATTGCCGCCGCGCGTCTGCTAGATTGCGGTCACGAATTGATTGGGAGTGTGTTCATGGCCATCAGCCCGGAACTGCTTGAAATTCTTGTTTGCCCGGCGTGCAAGGCGCCCGTCAAACTCACCGCCGACAATCAGGGCCTCAAGTGTCAGCAATGCCGGCGCGTCTATCCCATCAAAGACGACATCCCCGTCATGCTGATCGATGAAGCCAAGATTGAGGCGGAGTAGCGCCGGTGCCCCGGCAACAATCGGCAGGCTCGATCCTTCCATCGCTGCCCCCCGGCGCGCGAATCCTCCTGATTCGCCTTCGCTCCATCGGCGATATCGTTCTGCTCACGCCCGCCCTTCGGCTCCTGAAAGAGTGGCGGCCGGATCTACACGTTTCCGTCGTCGTGGAGAGCCGATTCCGCGAGCTGCTCGAAAACAATCCGGACGTAAATGAAATTCTCGATCCGGGCGCCGGATCGGGCTGGAGCAGGCTGGCGTCAAAAGCGCGCGCCATCCGAGAAATTCGCCGACGGAAATTTGCGCTTTGTGTCAATCTCCACGGCGGGCCGACCAGCTCTCTGCTTACGTCCTGGTCCGGCGCGCGCTGGAAGGCGGGGTTCGAGCATTTCCGCCGGCGCGGCGTCTATCAGGTATTGATTCCCGACGCCCGCACGATTCTCAACAAGCCGACCATTCACACCGCCGAGCATCAGGCCTCGGCGCTCTTCCATCTCGGCCTGCCACGAAAAGAGATTCCCGGCGCGCGGTTGTTCGTGGGTCCGAATGAAGAGTCGGCGTGGAAAGAAAGGCGGGTTTCAATCGGCCTGCCGACGGAAGGCGAGTACGCCGTGCTTCATCCCACGGCCCTCTATTTCACCAAGCAGTGGGCGCCGGAGAATTTCGCCAGGCTTGGCCAATACCTCGAACACGACATCGGCCTTCCAGTGATATATTCTTGCGGCCCCGGAGAGGCGGCAGCGCTCGACGCGGTGGAGAAGGCTTCGGGGGGGTCGGTAAGGCGGGTGGAAGGAGCCAGCCTGAATCTGTTTGCCGCCGCGTTGGCGGCTGCCCGCATCTTCATCGGCAATGACAGCGGGCCCGCGCACATGGCCGCCGCGCTGGGACGGCCCGGCGTCGTTATTTTCGGGTCGTCGAGCTCCACCATCTGGGGGCCGTGGCCGCTGGGAGGCGGATGGGAGACCGTGCAGAACGATTACGAATGCAATCCCTGCCCGGGCGACCGGTGCTACCGCTTCGAGCGCCCGGAATGTATCCTCTCGGTGTCGTACGATCAGGTACGCGCGGCGGTTGACAGGGTTCTGGCGCGAGCACTGCCGACACCACGCTGAAGGGACTTCGAATGGCTACCGAGCAGGCCCGGCTGACGCGCCTCGTCCGCGCTTTCCGCGGACGGACCATCGGCGTGCTGGGCGACTACATGCTGGATGAGTTGCTGCGCGGCGAGGCCACGCGCATTTCACCGGAAGCGCCGGTGCCCGTCGTGCTCATCCACGACCGCCAAGCTGCCGAGGGATTCTTTCCGGGAGGTGCCGGGAACGTCGCGGCCAACATCGCCGCGCTGGGCGGGCGGCCGATCCCGTTCGGCGTCACCGGCCACGACGAAAGCGGCGAGCGATTGCGCGAGCTCTTTCGCCGGAGAGGAATCACCTGCGAAACGCTGGTCAAGGAAACGGGGCGCGTGACTCCGCGCAAAGTGCGCATCGTCGCCCACCAGCATCAGTTGTTGCGTCTGGATTTCGAGAAGTCGTCGGAGATTTCCGCCCGAACCGCCAATCGGCTGGCGCGCAACTGCGCGCGCTGGCTGGGCCGGCTCAGTGCGCTGGTCATCTCCGACTACCGCAAAGGAACGGTGTCAACCGATTTGTGCCGCCAGGTCGTCAGCGCGGCGCGCCAGCGGCGGGTTCCGGTGTTCGTCGACCCCAAACCCGAGCGCCAGGAAATCTGCCGGAACGCCACGATCGTCACTCCCAACCTGCATGAGGCGGAGTTGATGGCGGGAGCGTCGCTTCGCTCGCCGAGTCAATTGGAGGCCGGCGGCCGGCGGTTGTTGGCCGAGCTGAATTGCTCGTACCTCCTCATCACCCGCGGCGCCGAAGGGATGACGCTCTTCGAGCTGGATGGCAAGACTCACACCATCCCCAGCACGCCGCGGCCCGTCTACGACGTGACGGGCGCCGGCGACACGGTGATCGCGGTGCTGGCGCTTGCTTACAGCGCGGGGGCGAGTATGTTGGAAGCCGCGAAGCTTGCCAACCGCGCCGCAAGCCGGGTGGTGCTGAAGTTTGGAACGGCGGAGGTCGCGCCGGGAGAATTGGTGGAGGCGGTGAAGGGCAATTCGCAGATTGTTGGTCGAGGGTTGAGGGTTAAGAGTTAAGGGTCGTATGAGGATCCGCTTTAACCGAAAAGTCGGTTTTCCTCTCCTTTGTGCCGCCGCGGTGGTCGGGAGCATTGCCCTCCCGCCGGCGCTCCGCCGCGCGCAGACTGTAACGAGCGAGCCGCGCTACGGCATCGTCGTCGCGAAGAACGTGATGGTCACCATGCGCGACGGCGTGCGGCTGGCGACCGACGTCTATCGCCCGGCGATTAACGGCATACCGGCTCCCGGGAAATTCCCCGCCATCCTGGAGCGCACACCCTACGACAAGAGCGGCATTGAAGGCTGGGCGCGGTATTTCGTCGCGCGCGGTTATGTAGCGGTGGGCCAGGACGTGCGTGGGCGCTACGCCTCGGAGGGCGCCTGGCGCCCTCACCGCGACGACGTGAACGACGGCTACGACACCGCCAGATGGATTGGCGAGCAGGAGTGGTGCGACGGCAATCTCGGCACGGTCGGGACGTCCTACCCCGGCGGCACGCAGCACGCGCTTGCGATCTCCAACCCGCCGTACCTGAAGACGATGATTCCCGTCGATGCCATGTCGGATTACGGCCGCTACGGAATCCGGCACAACGGCGCCTTCGAGCTGCGTTGGATGAATTGGATTTTCAACATCGGGGGGTCGGACGGCAGCCGCGAGTCGCGCGACCCGGCGGCGCGCAGCGAACTTCTTAAGCTCGGAGCGGAGGTCCGCGAATACGCCAGGGGCCTTCCGTTGCGGCGCGGGATGACGCCTCTTCGCTTGATCCCGGATTATGAAGCCTGGCTGGTGGAGGCGATGAGCCACGGCGATTACGACGAGTTCTGGAAGAATATGGGCGCGAGCGTCGTCGATCACGTCGCCGAGTACAAAGACATCCCCGTATATCTTGTGGGGGGCTGGTACGATTCGTGGGGGTCTCAAACCGCGAACCTGAATTATGTCGAGCTCGCCAAGGCCAAGAAGGGCCCGATTCGATTAATCATGGGCCCGTGGACGCACGGTGGGCAACAACAGAGTTTTTCCGGCGAGGCGGAGTTCGGGCCGGAGGCGGCACTGGACTTCAACGCCTTCCGCCTGCGCTGGTTCGACCGCTGGCTGAAAGGAATCGAAAACGGCGTGGACCGCGACGCGCCGGTCAGCATTTTCGTAATGGGCGGCGGCGACGCGCACAAAACGCCGGAGGGGCGAATTTTCGTGGGCGGGCATTGGCGCGACGAGCGCGAGTGGCCGCTGGCGCGCGCCCGGGTTACACCCTTTTACCTTCACGCCGACGGCAGCCTCAGCGATACGAAACCCACGGAAGCCACTGCCTCCACTCGCTACCTCTTTGATCCACGACATCCTGTGCCCACGTTGGGCGGCAACGTTTCTTCGGAAGGCAATCTGATGTTTCGTGGCGCCGCCGACCAGCGCTGTCGCGCCGACTGGTGGAGTTGTGAAGACTCGCGCCCACTCTCGGCGCGCAACGACGTCGTGGTATTCCAGACACCGCCCCTCGCGCGGGACGTCGAGGTGACCGGCCGGCTGATCGTGAAGCTTTGGGCTTCATCGAACGCGCCGGACACCGACTTCACCGCCAAACTGATTGACGTCTATCCGCCCAGCGCCGGCTTCCCCGCCGGCGTGGACCTCAACGTGGGTGACAGCATCGTCCGCGCGCGCTACAGGAACTCGCTCGAGAAACCGGAACTGATGAAGCCCGGCGAAACCTGCTCCTTCACCATCGAGATGTACCCCACCTCGCTGCTTTTCCAGCGCGGGCACCGCATCCGGCTCGACATCTCGAGCAGCAACTTCCCGCGCTTCGACGTCAACCCCAACACGGGGGAGCCGCTCAACAATAACCGGCGCTGGGCGATCGCGGAAAACACCATCTACCACGACGCCGCGCATCCGTCCCACATCCTGCTGCCGATTATTCCCTGAATTCGCGCGGTAATGCTCCCGTTAGAAAAACGAATAGGCGAGACCCTTGGTATCGCGGTCGACGAGAAGATCGAGAGGCGGGTTCACATTATTGATGCGCACGGTGACGATCACCGTGTTCGAACCTTTGGAGCGGGATTCGAGTATTTCGAACCCGCGGATCTTTCCGTAATCGCCCTGTTCGCCCCAATCGTGCAGAAAATCCGCATAGGTGTATGACGGGCTGGGCTGCCAGAGGCGGTAAGCCTCCGGGTAGTTCCCCTCGTGAAGCGTGGTGAGGAAACGGTCCACCGCCCGCTCTTCGGAATAGTTTCGGAATCGCACAAAGAGCACGGCGCTCACGCCCAGGATGCCGACGATGAGCACGGGCAGATACTTCCGCAGCAGGCTGGGGGGCTTGGGGACTTGGGCATCAAGCAGCGTCATGGTTGTTTACGCCGGGATTCCCGCGCGCGATTCCTCCTCGGTGATCCCGATCCATCAACAGCCTATCACGCGCGCGCGCCGTCTTCAAAGCGTTCGCCGGAAGAGTGCCGTGGCCAGAAGCATCGCAAACACCGTGAAGACCCACAGGAACACCAGATCGCCCATGATGGCCATCAGCGATGTGTTCTTCAGCAGCAGATTCTTGAAGGCGTGCACGGCGTAGGTGAATGGATCGGCCGTGGCGATGGCCTTCATCCACGCCGGGAAACCATTGGTGGGATAGACCGCGCCGCTGGGGAAAAACAGCAGGGTGTTCAGGACGCCGAAGATGGCCCGCGGAATCAGAGGGTCGCTCACCCTCACCATGAGCAAAAACATCATACTGATCAGGGCCAGGGCCGTCGTCGCGATGACAACCAGCAGCTTTGCCAATCGCAGCGGATCGAGGGGATTGGGAATCCCCGCGATGATCGCCCCCAGGGTCGTCAGGACAAGCCCCGCCAGGAAGGCCTTCACCGTCCCGGAGAGGTTAAACCCGACGATCAATTCGAACTTGCTGATGGGCGTCACCAGATATCCCTCATGCAGCCCTCGCGCCTTGTCATCGATGTAGATAATACCTCCCCCGATCATTGCCGATACGAAGATTGCCAGAACGATGGATCCCGGGAGAAGGAACTGGATGTAGGGGACGTAGGGATAGAGTTCGACGACGGAGAGGGTCACCCCGGAGGGGACTCGCGGTTCGCCATCCCCCTGGTTGTAGGCGGCGAGCAGTTCGGTAAAGGCGCCCTGGAGCGCGCCGACTGAGAAATTGTCGGTGTTGTCTTCGATCAGCGCCACCTGCGGCGCCGTCCTTTCCAGCACGCGGCGCGAAAACTCCGGAGGGATATTGAGGATCGCGTTGATCTTGCCGCTGCGCAGATCCTGGAGCGCCTGCCGGGGATCAACGTAATCGACCGTGTCAAAGGTCAGGGCGTTGGCGGCGACCGCTCCGAACATTTCGCGGAGCTTGACCGTTTCGAGCGCGTGGTCCTGGTCCACGACTCCCACGCGCAGGTGCTTGATCTTCCCGCCGAAGGCGTATCCCAGCACGACCAGTTGCACGAGCGGGAAGAACATCGAGACGAGGATCAGCGCGGGGCTGCGCATGAACCTGCGCATGTCACGTTCGATAATGGCCAGAATCCGGTTCATGTCGCGCGGTTACTTTTTGTACATAAAGCTCGAATCGTAGACCGGAGCGTCCTGCAGCGCGTCGCGCAACTGCCGGCCGGTATAGTGGACGAAGACGTCGTCGAGCGTCGTGCTCTGGACGGAAAGCGACGTGATCTCGATTCCCGCCTCGCGCGCGGCCTCCATCAACGCGACCGTGGTGCGCGGCCCGTTGTCCGACGCGATGCGGAAAATGTGATCCTCGGCCGTAACGTTCGCGGCCTCCGGGAGTCTCTGCAGCGTTTCGACCCAACCTTCCGGAATGCGCGAGAAACTGACCTCGAGGAAACCGGTGCCGGGAATCGAGGCCTTCAGCTTCAGAGGCGAATCGAGAGCCACGAGTTTGCCGTGGTCCACAATCGCGATGCGGTCACAAAGCCGGTCTGCCTCATCCATGTAATGCGTGGTCATCAGAATGGTCAGGTCGCGTTCTTTTTTGAGCCTCACGAGCATTTCCCACACCGACACGCGCGAGACGGGATCGAGGCCGGTGGTCGGCTCATCGAGGAAGAAAATTCTCGGCTCATGAACCAGACCGCGGGCGACTTCCAGGCGTCGGCGCATCCCGCCCGAAAGGTTCTTGACGGGCTTGTCCGCCCAGGCCGAAAGCTCGACAGCCTCCAGCAATTCTTTCACCACGCGCACGCGGCGCTCGCGCGGCACGCCGTAGAGCTTGGCGAAAATGTGCATGTTCTCCGCGGCGCTCAGATCAAGGTCGGAAGTCATCGCCTGGGGAATGACCCCGATGCACTTGCGCACCGCGTTTGCCTGGTGGTTGACATCGAATCCGCCGACGCGCGCCGCCCCGGAAGTGGGCGTGAGCAGCGTGGTCAGCATGCGAATGAGCGTGGATTTTCCCGCGCCGTTGGGACCGAGCAGGCCGAAGATCTCGCCTTCCTCGACGGTGAAACTCAGGCCATTCACCGCGCAGAAGCTGCCGAAGCATTTGGTGATGTTTTCGACTTCGATGGCTGCCATCGGGTCTTCCTCGGTGATGTCGGTTGGCGGCGCTCACCCCCTGTTAGCGAGCCGGTTCGAGCGGCAACGTCACAAACGCGGTCAGGCCCGGCCACAGGCGCCGATCGCTGTTATCCACACGCAGGCGGATTTCGAAGGTTTTGATGTCTCGCTTGGTGCGGCTGACGTCGCGTTGCGTGGCGTAACTCGCGTCGGCGGCACGATAGAACACAGTCCCCGCGCGTTCGACGCCGGAAGGCAAGCGAACCTGCATCTTGTCTCCCAGCCGCACGCCGTCGATGTAAGTCTCCTCGACGTCGGCGCGCACCCAGAGATCGTCGGGATCGATGATCGAAAGGATCGCCTGGCCGGGATTGACCACCTCTCCCTGCCGCGCGGCGCGCAGCGCCACGATCCCCGGGATGGGAGAGCGAATTTCCGTGTAACCCAGCCGGACTTGCGCTCGAGCTTTCTGCGCGTTCACGGCTGCGACCTGATGCTCTCCCGCCAGGAGCTGGCTGCGCCGAACCGCAATCTGTTCCGCCGTCGAGTGAGCGAGCGCCACCGCCGCGCGCTGCGCCTCGACCTGCCGGCGCAGCGATTCGACACGCGCTTTCGCCGCGTCATAGGTGGTGCGCGCCTGGTCGAGCACGCTGGGGGCGACGATCTCCTGCTTGTAAAGGCCCTGAGTGCGTTCGAAATCCAGGCGCGCGCGCTCGAGTGAAGCGGCAGCTTCCTCCTGCTGCGCTTCGGTCGCCGCCAGCGCGGCATCCGCCTGGCGGATCTGGTCTCGAGTCTGCGCTTCCTGGAACTTCAACTCCGCCTCGGCGGCCTGGACTTGCGCGGAGGCATTCTCCTCCGAGTGCTCATAAAACGTCCGGTCGGCGCGCAACTCCTCGGGTTCGATCTTCGCAACCAGCTGCCCGGCCGTCACGGTGTCGCCTTCTTTCACGGCGAGCAGCGCCAGGCGGCCCTGGATTTGCGAGCTGACGATCACGTCTTCCGTCGTCACGATCCCGGTCAGAACCAGCTCACGCGGGCGGGCGTGGGTTCGCCAGTAAACCCCCGCTGCCACGGCAGCCAGAATCAGGATCGCGATGGGCAGTTTGCGCTTCATGAGAGGCGGGACTCCGGTTCACGGAAGAGACCGTAGCGGATAAAATCCAGAACTTCCTTTTTTCTGGTCGCCAGATTCTCCGGCGCGTACGGGTCGACGCGGCCGACCAGCCTGGTAACCGGCGCGCTGACAAAATAAAAAACCGTCAGGCCCACCAGCGAAATCGCCGCGTGCGTGCTATCCACATTCCTGAATTCGCGTGACCGCTTGCCGCGCTCAATCACGCCGATAAACTCGCGGCCGAGGGGAACGAAATACTTCTGCGCCAGGCTCTTGAAGGTCGCGCCGCCCGACATCATGAAGCGCTGAAACAGGCGCGGGTAATAAGGACGCGCACTGATGAAATCGAAATGCATGCTCACGTAGCGAAGCACGATCGCCCGCGCCGGCTCGCGCGCGCGAAGTATTTCCGTCGCGCGGCGCGAGAACTCCTCGAGGTGATCTTCAAGAACAGCGCTGTAAAGCCGGTCCTTGCTCTTGAAATAGTAGTAGAGCAGCGCCTTGTTGACCCGCGCGGCCGAGGCGATGGCCTCCGTGCGCGCGCCGGCCAGGCCCGCCTGGGCAAAGAGGTCGGCGGCGGCGCGCAGGATGCTGGCACGCGTTTCCGCCGCCTGGCGATGCCGGGCCGCAAACAAACCCGTCTTTGGCAGGGCGGCTGGTCTCATTTAACTAACCAGATAGTTAAATACCACGGTCGAGGCCCCCATGTCAAATCAGGGCAGGAAGGGCCCTATTGGGAAGCGCCGTACAGGTAGCGTGTGTTGGCCTTCTCGCGATGGCGCTCGAAGGCCAACTCGATCAACCGGTCGACAAGGCGGGAGTAGGGGAGGCCGCTCGCCTCCCAGAGTTTGGGGTACATACTGATGGGAGTGAAGCCGGGAATGGTATTGATCTCATTCACAAACAGTTTGCCGCTCAGCCGGTCGAGGAGGAAGTCAACGCGCGCCATCCCGGCGCAATCCACGGCCCGGAAGGCTCGAATCGAAAACTGCCGCACTTGCTTCATCCGCCGCGCGGTCAGGCGCGCGGGAATGATCAGCTCCGAACCTTCCTTCACGTACTTCGCCTCGTAATCGTAAAACTCGTTGACGGGAACGATCTCGCCCGCCACCGAAGCCTCGGGGCGGTCGTTGCCGAGGACGGAGCATTCGATTTCCCGCGCGTCGACGCCTTTCTCCACGAGAACCTTTCTATCAAAAGTCGCGGCGAGATCGATCGCCGCTGCCAAATCCTTCGCCCGGCGAACCTTGCTGATCCCCACCGAGGAGCCGAGATTGGCGGGCTTGACGAAGAGCGGAAAGCGGATCTCTTGCGCTATCCGCCGCGACCAGCGCGCGGGCTCCTTTTCCCACTCGCCACGCAAGATGACGAGCCATGGAACCACCGGAAGGCCGGCCTCGCGGAAGAGCCGCTTCATGACATCCTTGTCCATCCCCGCCGCCGAGCCCAGCACCCCCGCGCCGACGTAAGGTACGTCTGCGAGTTCGAGCAGGCCCTGCACGGTGCCATCTTCGCCAAAAGTCCCGTGCAGGACCGGGAAGATGACGTCCACCTGCGGTCCTTGCCGGGCGGTGGAAGACCATCTCGGATTCAACGCGATCAGCTTGGGCCCCGTTGGATCGACCGAGGGGGTCACCGGCTTGCCGTCCTCGAGCACGCCCGGCAGCAGTTTGTCCGCCGCCGAGCCCACAAGCCACTTCCCCTCCCGCGTGATGCCGATGGGCACAACCTCGTAACGTCTGGGATCAAGCGCCTTCAGGACCGACGCCGCGGAGGTGAGCGAGACCTCGTGCTCACCCGAGCGGCCTCCGAAAAGAATTCCTACGCGGATCTTCTTGCTCACAGGATCTTCTTCCCCAGCGCCGAGCTGACAAGGCCCACGCCCAGGGCCGCGGTTCGGTTGTGAACGTCGATGATGGGATTGATTTCGACCAGCTCCATCGCCACCATCCTTCTGCTGTCGGCGATCATCTCCATCGCCAGGTGGGCCTCGCGAAAGGTAATCCCGCCGGGCACCGGTGTGCCCACCCCGGGCGCTTCGTCGGGATCCACAACGTCCATGTCAAAGGAGACGACAAATCCCACCGTGTCCGTGTTCGCCAGCGCGAGGCTCTTCTCCATCACCGCGCGCATGCCCTGTTCATCAATGTTGCGCATCGTGAACACGTGCACACGGGACTCCTTCACCAGGCGGCGCTCGCGGGCATCGAGATCGCGCGCGCCGATCAAGACGCACTTCTCGGGCTGGATCTTCGGGGAGAACCCGAAGATTTTCGTGAGCGATTCGGCTCCCATCCCGAGGGTGGCGGCAAACGGCATGCCGTGGACGTTGCCACTCGGGCTGGTTTCCGGCGTGTTCATGTCGGCGTGCGCGTCAAGCCAGATGCAGCCGATGGATTGGTCGCGATCACGAAAGAATTTCGCGGCGCCCGCCTGGGTGCCAATGGCTACCGAGTGGTCACCGCCCAGCGAGAGGGGGAAACAGCCCGCCTCCAGGGCCTGATACACGCGGTGCGCCACTTCCTGGCTGGTCTCGGCAATTTCGGTCAAATACTTGGCGCGCCGATCACCGAAGGGCTGCTCCTCGGCAATCTTCACGTGAATATTGCCGACGTCCTCAACCTGGTGCCCCAGGTTCTTGAGCGCGGAGTTCAACCCCGCGGCCCGCACCGCCGAGGGCCCCATGTCCACGCCCCGCCGCCCCTGGCCCAAATCGAGCGGCACGCCCAGAATGCGGATCTTCAGCATGACAGCCTCAAGGTTGAACCGAATCCCCGAACGTCTTGCCTGTCTATGATACCCGACGCCGGAATATTCTCGAAGTGTATACTGGAGTCTCCGGATTTCACTCGCGCACAATACGAAGGGGAAACGCTATGAACGACCTATTGCAGGATTTCAAAACCCTTCTCGATGAGGCCCCGGGCAGGCTGCTCAGATTCTCGGACGCCGAGGCCGAGGCTCGTCCCGCACCCGACAAGTGGTCGAAAAAGGAGATCTTGGGCCATCTCATCGATTCGGTCTCCAACAATCATCAGCGGATTGTCCGTATGCAACTCCAGCCGCAGTTGTCATTTCCCGGATATCGGCAGGAGCTCTGGGTCGGCACGCAGCGCTATCAGCAGGAACCGTGGCGAGTCATGATCCAGGCCTGGGAAGGATTCAACCGCCATCTCCTGCACGTCATCGCACAGATTCCCGAGGAGAAACTGGCGAACCGCTGTTCGCTCGACGGCGGCGAGCCGATGACGCTGGAGTTCCTGGTGCGCGACTACGTCCGGCATCTGCGGCACCACCTCGGACAGATCATGGGCTGACGGCTTCGCGGGGCCGCCTTCCCGTGCCGCGCCCCCCGCACGTACTGGATGTTCGGTTTCCGGATGAATACTACGGAGTGAGCCGGTAGAGCATGCGCGGGAACGGGATGGTTTCGCGGACGTGTTCGAGGCCGCAAATCCAGGCAACGACACGCTCGATGCCCATGCCGAAACCCGCGTGCGGAACCGTGCCATAGCGCCGCAAGTCCAAATACCATTCAAAAGCTTTGCGCGGCAATTGGTTTTCCTCGATGCGCTTGACGAGCAGGTCGTAATCCGCCAGGCGTTCGCCGCCGCCGATGATTTCGCCGTAACCCTCGGGGGCGAGCATATCCACGCAAAGGGCCACTTCAGGCCGAGCCGGATCAGGAGCCATATAGAAAGCTTTGACCTGGCTCGGGTAGCGATGCACCAGTACGGGCCGGTCGAAGCGTTCGGAGAGAATGGTTTCGTCTCCGCCGCCGAAGTCCCCGCCCCACTGAATCTCGCTCCCTTTCTCTTTTAGAATGCTGATTGCGTCGTCGTAACTCAAGCGCGGGAAGGGCAGCGTGCATTTCTCGAGCGGATCGAGCTTGCGCTCCAGAGTTTTAAGTTCGCCGCGGCGCTTTTCGAGCACTCGGCCGACGACAAAGGCCACGAGCTCTTCTGCCAGCTTCATGGCGTCGTCGAGGTGCGCGAAGGCCACCTCCGGCTCGATCATCCAGAATTCCGTCAGATGCCGACGGGTTTTGGATTTCTCGGCGCGGAACGTCGGGCCGAAGCAATAGGTCTTGCCCACCGCCGCGGCGGCAGCCTCGTTATAGAGCTGGCCAGACTGAGTCAGATAAGCCTTATCTTCAAAATAATTGACTTCAAATAAGGTCGTGGTGCCTTCGCAGGCGGCGGGCGTGAAAATGGGCGTATCCACCAGCGTGAAGCCCTGGTCGTCGAAGAAATCGCGGCAGGCCTTGATAATCTCGTGGCGCACGCCCAGGATCGCCCGCTGGCGGCTCGAGCGCAGCCAGAGGTGGCGGTGGTCCATCAGAAATTCGATGCCGTGCTCTTTAGGCGTGATGGGGTAAGAATGGTCCGCCGGGATCAACTGGAGGACTTCCACATCGGAGACGTCCAGCTCGAAGCCGCCCGGCGCGCGCGCGTCGGCGCGGACTTTGCCCGTAATTCGCACGGACGATTCCTGGGTCAGTTCGCGAACGCGCGCAAAAACTTCGGGCGTGACGGCGCTCTTGGGCACGACGCCCTGGACGATTCCGGACCCGTCACGAAAGAGCGGGAACAGCAGCTTCCCGCTCTCGCGCAGGTTATAGAGCCAACCTTGGATGACGACTTCCTGGCCGGCGAACTGCGACAGGTTTCGGATTTCGACAACAGGGGGCACGGTCATTTCCCTCAATTCTGCGACGTGGCGCCGTCAAGGCACTTCGGAATCATCTTCCGTCGCGCGCTGACTCAATCCATAGCGGCAAACTTCTCCATGATGGTGTGCAGCCGGGCAAGGCCGCTCGTTTCGTGTCCGTAATCGCGCAACTCGAAAAGCAGCGGGAACTGGCCATCCACAGCCCGAAATCCCCGCACCGTCTCGCCCCAATCGATTCCACCGTCGAATGGCATGAGATGCTCGTCCTTCTCGCGCCGGTTGTCGTGCAGGTGCGTCGAGACAATGCGGTCACGAAGGGTCTGAAAAGCCGTCTGGACGCCGCAGGTCATGTGCGCGTGGCCGGTATCAAAGCAAATCCTCAAATCCTCCAGGCGGGAGTACTGGATGAACTCCAGCAAGCGCTCCGGAGAACTCAATTCGTTGGGAGTGTTTTCGAGCAGAATCTGCGCCCCGCGCTCCTTGGCGTAGATTTTCAAGTGCTCGATGGAAGTGAGCGCGGCGTCGAATTTCGCCAGGTCGTATTCCTCGTAGGGCAGGCCGAGGTGCAGGATCAGGTAGCGAAACGGCAATTGCTCCGCAACCTCGATGGCGCGCTTGATTTCGTCCATCGAATCGATGCGCTTCCGGCGTTCCAGGTACGCGACCGAGACCGGCGGCCCACCGCCGCGGCCCCAGTCGAAGTCGCCGTAGAGCGGGGCGTGAAGCGAATGCAGCGCCACCTCGTGGTCGGTGAACCACTGCGCCACATCGCGGACATGGTTCCTGTCGTGATAGTCAAAGTGCTGGCGGGCCGCGAAGATTTCAATCGTCCGGATCCCCGCGCCGAGGATCTGGTCCAGGATATGCGAACTGAGCCGCTCGCCGACGTAGAGGTGTGTCGAAAGCCCGAATTCCATCAGTATCCGACCGCCTTTCCCGCCGCGCGCGGATCCGCCGCGCCAAACCGCCATCCGGTTTCGGGATCAATCTCGATGGCCTCGCACGCCCCCATCCGGTCACGGAAATGCAGTTGATATCCGGCTTCGCGCAGCTTCTGGACCGTGTCGGCCGAGAAACCCCAATGCTCCAAAGTCAAGCGGTCCGGCATCCACTGGTGATGAAAGCGCGGGGCCGTCACGGCCTGGCGAACGTTCATCTTGAAGACCACGACGTTGAGCAGAACCTGGAGCACCGTGTTGATGATCGTCCCGCCCCCGGGCGAGCCGAGAATCAACCGGGGCTTCCCATCCTTCACCACGATGGTCGGCGTCATGGAAGAGAGCGGCCGCTTGCGCGGGCCGACGGCATTGGCCTCGCCCTGCACCAGGCCGAACATGTTGGGCTGGCCGGGCTTGGCGGCGAAATCGTCCATCTCGTTGTTCAGAAGGAAGCCCGCTCCCTCGACGGTCATTCCATTCCCGTAGCCGCCGTTCAAAGTGTAAGTGTTCGCCACCGCGTTCCCCGCCGCGTCAATGACCGAGAAGTGCGTCGTCTGCGATGACTCAAAGTCAGCAGGGCGGCCCGCCTGTACGGGCAACTCGGCGCGGGCCTGGAGAATATCATCGCGCAGCTGGGCGGCGTATTTCTTGCTGGTCAGTCCCATGACAGGAACGGAAACAAAATCCGCATCGCCCAAGTAGGCCGCGCGGTCGGCGTAGGCGCGGCGCATCGTCTCCGCTATTTCGTGGATGGACTGGAACGAGTTCGGTTCGCCGAGGTCCATGGGTTCGAGAACGTTCAACATCTCGATCAATCCCACCCCGCCCGAACTGGGCGGCGGAACGGTCAAGATCTCGAAGCCGCGGAAATCTCCGCGCAACGGCTGGCGAACCTTGGCTTGGTATCGCCGCAGGTCATCGAGTTTGATGAGCCCGTGGTGTTTCTCCATGGAAGCCGCGATAGCGCGGGCGATGGAGCCCCGGTAGAAGGCCGCCGGGCCCCCCGCGGCGATTCGCCTCAGCGTGCGGGCCAGTTCCGGCTGGCGGAAGACTTCCCCCGCCTCATAGAGCTTGCCGTCACGCAGAAAAATCCTGCGCGTTTCCTCGAATTTCGAGAGCAGTTCGCGATCGGCACGAAGCGATTCGCTCAGTTCGTAGCTGACGGGAAACCCTTCCGCCGCCAGCCGGATTGCCGGCTTGAGCACACGCGCCCAGGAGAGCTTCCCGTATTTCTGGTGAGCCAGCGCCAAGCCCGCCACCGTGCCCGGCACACCCGCCGCCAGCGCGCCCACGGTGCTGGAGTCGGGAATCAGTTCTCCGTGCGTGTCCAGGAACATGTTGCGCGTTGCGGCGGCGGGCGCCTCTTCGCGATAGTCCACGACCACGGAGTCGCCGCTCGCCAGGCGGATGAGCATGAATCCCCCGCCGCCGATGTTTCCCGCTTCCGGGTGCGTGACCGCCAACGCGAAACCCACGGCGACGGCGGCGTCCACGGCGTTACCACCCGCTTTCAGGATTTCCGCCCCCACTTCCGACGCCAGGGGTTGGCTCGAAACCACCATGCCATGGCGCGCGGCGACGGGGTTGAACGAATAGGCAGGGAGAGCGGCGATGAGCAAGAGGAGGGCCGCTGCGTACAGCTTACGGGTGTGCGGCGCTGTGGACATGAAGGAATCTGCGGCGTCCATCTGGGGCTTGCGGCCATCGTCCCGAAGCCGGGAGTCCAGAACGGAGTTATTCGCTAATCAACACTCCTCCGCCAGAACCTTAAATCTAGGGGAAAAGGTGCGGAGCGTCAAGGCGGGCTTGCGCCGGACTTGGGGTGGCGCACCGCGCGGAGAGTCACATCGCGAGAATTCGTTCCAGTTCCAGCAGGCGCGGGTCAAGGGATTTGTGCTTGTCGACGACATCAGCGAGCGGCGTAATGCAAATCTCATCCTTGTGGATACCCACCAGAACCCCGAACCGGCCCTCGGCCAGGCAATCGGTCGCTGCGGCGCCCAAGCGCGTTCCGAGCAGACGATCGAACGCTGTGGGCGTGCCGCCGCGCTGGACGTGGCCGAGCGTCGTCACCCGCAAATCGAATCCCAGCCGGGCGCGATTGTCCTGGAAGTATTTCATCAGCGCCTCGGCGTTGTATTTGGCGCCTTCGGCCACCACGATCAGCGCGTGAGGCTTGCCCCGCCGGTAACCATCGTGGAGTTCCTCCGCTATTTCATCAGGGTCAATCTCGCGTTCAGGAACGATGACCGCTTCGGCCCCTCCTGCCAGAGCCGCCATCAGCGCCAGGTAGCCGCAGTTGCGGCCCATAACCTCAATGAGGAAGGCACGCTGGTGCGACGAGGCTGTAACCTTTAATCGGTCGATCGCTTCGAGCGCGATGTTGAGCGCCGTGTCCACGCCGATGGTGATGTCCGACCCGCACAAGTCGTTGTCGATCGTCGAAGCCACACCCACCACGGGAAAGCTTATCTGAGAGATCGCGTGCGAGCCGGTTTGCGATCCGTTCCCGCCAATGACCACCAACGCGTCTATGCTCTGCTGATGAAGCTGGCGAATCGCCTCAATCCGCCCTTCCTCGGTCTTGAATTCCGCCGAGCGAGCGCTGCCAAGAATCGTTCCGCCGCGCTGCATGATTCCGCCCACGTCCCGAGCGCCCAAGGACACGAACTTCCCCGACAAAAGCCCGGAGTATCCGTGCTTGACCCCAAAGACTTCCCATTTCCGTGCCAAGCCCGTCCTCACGACAGCCCGAATGGCGGCATTCATTCCGGGAGCGTCGCCACCGCTGGTCAATACGGCGATTCGCTTCATGTCAGCTCCGTCGGCAGTGGTTTGTTATGGCGCTCCGAACCATATCCCAATCGCATTCCTCGCACAAGGGAGGGGCTGGGGCGGTAAGCCATTCTGTCGTCTGCCCCGCCCAGGTGGAAGGGTTTTTGGCGGACTTTACGAGCGCTGGATTTGATAAACTGAAAGACTCACGTTCGGTTCGATAAAAGGGTGTCATCCACAACCGGTTAGCTCGTTATAGCGCGCCCGAATCAGAATAGGAGGCCACTGTGCCCAGGCGGTTGCTTGGTTTGTCGGTGCTCGTTTTTATTCTCCTTCTGGTGGCTTTTTCCGGCGGGACGCCTGCCAGTGCCCCGGCCACGCAGGAGACGGCTCGCAAGCCCAAACTCGTCATCGTCATCATCATCGACCAGTTCCGTCCCGACTACCTGGTTCGGTTCCGGCCACAATTCGTCGAGAAGGGCTTCAACATGCTCCTGAGCGGCGCGAATTTCGTCAACTGCCGCTACGACTACGCCGTCACCGCCACCGGTCCGGGCCACGCCACACTTCTGACCGGGACGTACCCGCAAGTCCACGGAATCATCGAGAATTCCTGGTACGACCGAGCGCAGGGGCGGGAAATCAACTGCGTGGAGGACCCCCGCGCGAAGCTCGTTGACTCCCCGGCCGGTGTGACTGACCAGCAAGGCCGGTCCCCGCTGAATCTTGAGGGCGATACCCTGGGCGACGAGCTACGCATGGCCTCGGATTTCAAATCCAAGGTCATCGATATTGCTCTGAAAGACCGGGCGGCCATCCTGCCGGGAGGGCACACATCCAACGCCGCGTACTGGTACAAGTCCTCAACCGGACATTTTGTCACCTCCACGTATTACATGAATGCCCTGCCGGACTGGGTAGCCAAGTTCAATGAGAGTTCCCCTGCCAAAGCTTATTGCGGGAAATCGTGGCAGGCGCTGCCCGAGACTCCGGGCGCGGGTGGGAAGATCTTCCACGAATTCGCTACGGCGCCCGGCGACCCTTGCCCAGACCGGAAATTCTTGGAATCCGTCAACAGTTCGCCCTACATCTCAGAGGTCGAACTCAAGTTCGCGGCCGAGGCGGTCCGCAATGAACGCCTTGGACAAGGCCCGGCAACCGATCTCCTTACAATCTCACTCAGCGCGAACGATTACATCGGCCACGCTTTCGGCCCGTATAGTCCTGAAGTCGCGGACACGACCATACGCACCGACCGCTTTCTGGCGGAATTCTTCGCCGAGATTAACCGTCTGGTTGGACTAGAAAACGTCTGGATAGCACTTTCAGCAGACCACGGGGTCGCTCCGACGCCAGCCTTTATCATGGAGCACAAGCTCGGAATGGGTCTCTTCCGAGTTGGGGCGGTCAAGCAAGCGGTCGACTCCGCGCTCACCCAGGCTTTTGGGCGCGACCAATGGATACTAAGCCTTGGAATTCCCTACATTTACCTGAATCAAGCGGCCATCGCCAAACGGCAGATTCCGCCCGACCAAGTCGAGGCTGTGGCGGCACGGGCAGCAGCATCGGTGCCGGGCGTCAAGACAGCGTTCACACGAACTCAGGTGATGGCAGGAACCGCCGGCCAATCTCCCTTGGCCCGCAAGGCCACCAATGCATTCGAAAGCCACCGGAGCGGAGACGTGTTTCTCGTCCTCGACCTATATGCCGTCCCTTCGGACGGTGAAACGGAAACGACTCATGGGGCCCCGTGGGATTATGATGCACAGGTACCACTCCTGCTCTGGGGGTCGGCTTTCCGCCCAGGCACATACTCGTTTCCATGCGAAACCATCGACCTGGCCCCGACACTCGCGGCTGCGCTAGGCTTGAACCAGCCTTCCGGGGCGCAGGGGCGCCCATTAAGCTCTGCTCTAAAGCCCTAGCACCCAAGATTCTCGCTTCGTTACCACCTGGAATTCATGCGGAGATCCATACCAAACGCGCGAATTCCGCTATCCTGGATCGGCGCCGTGCTTTACCTACCGACCAGACGGTAAGTCATGCCCGATCTTTAACTTGACAGGAAGTACCGTTTTCCCTACAATTCCTTTGTTCCCCAGCCCTTGGCAAACGGCAGAAAGACCGTCGAGGTTAGCCTCGGCGAGTACATGTAAGAAAGCGAGGTCTTATGCGCAAACTGGTCATGGGCTGCGCGGTAGCAGCCTTTGTAGTCCTGTCACCCTGCTCTGAGGCTCGCCCGTCTGGGGCAATTTCGATCCTCTACCCCATTTCAACCGTTTCCCGGTCGGAGACCGGTATTGCCAGTTGGTACGGGCAGAAGTTCCAAGGAAACCCCACGGCGAGTGGCGAAATCTATGATATGAATGGACTTACGGCCGCTCACAGGGAACTCCCGATGGGAACGAAGGTAAAGGTCACAAACCTAATAAACAATAAGTCTGTAATGGTCAGAATCAACGATCGTGGCCCTGCCATCGACGGGCGGTTAATTGATGTCTCTATGGCGGCTGCCAAAGCCATCGGCATGCGCGCTCTCGGGCTGGCTCCGGTTCGCCTTGAAATAGTGAGCAAGCCGACCCCTCCGACTTCCCCCGAGCGTCTGCAAACTCCTGAGCCCTTCCGCGCCGCCTTCTAGCGCCCCCCAAGACCCTGCCCACAAGCGACGCCCGATCGTCCAAGCCTCCGACCCAGGGAATCATCCCTCCGGACGGCTCGACACGGATTCCTCCGAGGCTGCGTTCGCCCGGCAGGTTGGTTATCGGGGGGGAGCAGTCGTAGGTTCGAGCTTGTAGTTGCGAATCGAACCGCCCACGCCAACCCCGATATGGACGATAGAGACCCAGCGCTCCAATTTGTGGTGGCCGGTTCGGTGGAAGAGGTAGGAAACGCCGATGGAGAGCGCCGTGCCGGCCGCCTCGATTCCGACAAAAAGCGGCCGGTTGTCAACAATGCTGTTGCTCAAGAGCGCTTCGTTCACGCCCCGCGAGCGCATGTCGCGCGTGGAAGCGTAGTCGAGCGCTCTTGCGCCCGCCACGCCCGCGAAGAGTGCGGCGTTCGTGGAATCCCAGAAGCGGTGCGGCGGCGATCCCTTGGCCGGAGCAGATTGCGCCTTCTGTGCGTTCTCGCCCGGGTCGGGGTTCTCCGCCGGAACCTGCTGTCCCTGGAGGGGCGAAATCCAGAGCGTGGCAGCCGCACAGGCCAGAACGGCGGCGCCTTTCAGCCTCGCAACTTTTCTCACAGGGATGATTCTCTGACTTCCTGATAATTTCCGAACGCTGGCTAGGACTCCGGCACGGGCGGACAGCCGGGGAATTCCGCCAAATAATCGTTCCCGATATACCCCAGAAACTTGATTCCGATCTCGCTGGTGAAGAACCCGTCCGCCGTCAGGTTGCGGAGCAACGCGAAAAAGTGGATGCCCGTGGACAGCGACGAATCCTTCTCCGCGCTCTTCCGGTAGGCAATCAGGTCCAGGATTTCCCGTTGCTGCGCGGGCGTGCACTGCAGATAGGCGCCGCCGAAGCGTTGTTTGCAGGTGGCGTCCAACCAGATCAGTCCCCCGCCCAGCCGCCGCTGGTACTCTTCGTTCTCGCTGGTCAGCAGATCGATGAATTCCGGCGCGCCGGCCTCGATGGCGCCGCCCGCGCCGTCGCCGGGCGGAATAATCGTTTGGCAAAGTGTCTGGAGCGTTTTGTACTGCTGCGACGTAAAAAACTTGGGCGTATAAGCTCCCGCCGGTGCCGCAGCTTTTTCCTGCTTCACCATTTTGTGCGCGTGCTGCGCCGCCTGGAGCGGAATCGCCGTGAGCACCGAGCCCGCCGGCACCGTCGCAGCAAGGGTCCGCAGAATATCGCGTCGTGAGATAGTTCGGTTCATCTTGTGCAACTCCGGACCAAAGGGCGAAGAACGAAGGACGAATGACAGATGACGAAAAACCGGCAAAGAAGGCTGCTTTTTTGGACTTTCAATCTTCTCACCTCACACTCTGCACTCCGCAATTCGTCATTCGTAATTGTTCGCCTCAAATCTCGCCTTTCTTTGCCAGTTCGAGCAGGTATTCCGACGCCCTCCATGAGGCCGCCAGAATCGTCAGCGTCGGATTCTTGTCGGGATTGGTCACAAAGCAGGCGCCGTCGGTCACAAATAGGTTCTTCACGTCATGCGCCTGGCAGAACCCGTTGAGCGCCGACGTTCTGGGATTCTTTCCCATCCGCACGGTTCCCAGCTCGTGGATGATCTCGCCACCTTCGGAAATTCCGTACGGGTTACTTCCCGCCGGCTCCGTCTTCGTGAGGTAGGTTCCACCGGCTGCCTCGACGATGGCGCGGAAAGTCTCCTGCATATCCCTGGCCATCCTGATTTCGTTGTCGCTCCACTGGAAGTGGAAGCGCAGCACCGGAATCCCCCACTCGTCCACGACGTCGGGATCGATCTCGCAGTACGTCCGGTCGTTGGGGATCATTTCGCCGCGCCCGGAAAGGCCGATGAACGCGCCATAAAGCTGCTTGCACTTCTGCTTGAGCGCCGCGCCATAGCCTTCCTGATGCTGGCAGATCCCGTGGAACTGCCCGGCGTGCGGCATGCCGCGCCCGCCGCCGAACTCGATGTGATAGCCGCGCAGGAAATCGTTCTTGCGGTCGAATTTCCACCAAGGAATGTACATGTGCATGCCGCCCACGCCGTCGTGATTGTGCGGCGGCATCTTCTCGAGCTGGGGGAAGTATCCCGCACCGTCGGAGCCGACCGAATCCACCAGATAACGCCCCACGACGCCGGAGGAATTTGCCAGGCCGTCGGGGAAGAGCGTAGATTTCGAATTGAGCAGCAGGCGTGTGGATTCGCAGGTGCTTCCCGCGACGACAAAGGCCCGCGCACGCACTTGCTGTTCGGTGCGCGTGGTTTTGTCCACATAGGAAACCGCCGCGGCCTTGCCGTCCTTTCCGACCAGAATCTCCCGCGCCATGGCGTTGGTGATAAGCGTCATGCGCCCCGTCGCCAGGGCGGGCGGAATCAACACCTGGCTGGAGCTGAAATTCGACGCCGTGCGACACCCGCGCCCGCACTGGTCGCAATAGTGACACGGGGCGCGCCCGTTCAACGATTGCGTGATGATCGCCAGGCGCGATGGCACGCAAAGCACGCCGACTTTGTCGCAAGCCTTCTTGATCAGGAGGTCCGTGCAGCGCGGCTTGGGCGGTGGCATGAAGATGCCGTCGGGGGCGCTGGGGATATTTTCCTTGGTGCCGAAAACTCCGATGTAGGATTCGACTTTGTCGTAATAGGGCGCGAGGTCCTGGTAAGTAATCGGCCAGTCGTCGCCCGCGCCGTCGGTCGAACGCGCTTTGAAATCAACTTCCGCGAAGCGCAGCGCAATGCGCCCCCAGTGGTTGGTGCGCCCGCCCACGATACGCGAGCGGAACCAGCGGAACTTCGAGCCCGCCGCGGAAGTGTACGGCTCCCCTTCGATCGTCCACGCGCCGTTGGGGGCCATGAATTCGGTCTTCCCGAAATCCTCGAATCCCGCGCCGCCGATTCCCGCGCCGCGATGCGCGAGTTCGTACGGCCACACGTGTTCTTTGTAATCCTTTTCAGGGTTAAGCGGCGGCCCCGCCTCCAGCATCACCACCTGGAGGCCGCCCTCGGCCAGGAGCTTCGCCGCGGCGCCTCCCGCTGCTCCAGAACCGATGATGCAGATGTCGTACACCTTCGGCGAGCGCACAATTTCCGGCATGAAATGTTTTTCCCCCGTTTGCCCTGAACGATCAATACCACAGCAGCGATCCCTGTTCGCCGAACCCTCTTTCGCGAGGATCCGACGGACAGAGACCGGCGCCGCAGCCACATGCCGATCCAATACCTGGAAGCTGTTGCAAGACCCGGCTTAATCGCGTGTCAGGGCCCCGATTTATCGGGGCCGAACCGATGTCTTGACGCCAGCGGCTTCAGCCGCTGGGGGCCGACCAGGCACCTCAGGGGCTAAAGCCCCCTTTTTCTCCGACCTCTATCGGCACGACTAAAGTCGTGCCCTGACAATACGAACGGAAGGTTCTGCAACCGCTTCTAAGAAACGCACTACAAATACCGGAGCAATTCGTCCAGCGTCTTCTGGACCCCCGCGTAAGGATCGCCGGGCCCCTCAAACTCAATCGAATAGATACCCTTGAATCCCGCCTGCTTGGAGACCGCCATGGAGCCCGCGAAATCGTATTTGGTCTCCTTGCCTGCGGAGTCGAATTCCAGGCCCTTGGCGTGGCAAACCACGTTGGCGTGGCCGAATAAGAGCTTCAAGCCGCGCTGGCGCGTCGGCTCGTCGGGGAAGTTGGCAAAATCCGGCAGCGCGCCGAAATACTCGCTGCCCACTTCGGTGAACAGCTTCACCAGTTCTTCCGGGTGCTCCGAGCCCACGCCGCCGTGGTTCTCAATGATCACCTGCACGCCGCGCGACTTGCCGTGCGCCGCCAGCGCCTTGTAGGACTCGATGGTGGGCGCGAGGTTTTGGGGATTCATTTTTCCCGGATCGCAACGTACCGATTTCGTTCCGATTGTCGCGCCGATATCGATCCATTTCTTTCCGGCGGTAACCGCTTTCTGGCGCACCGCGGAATCGGGATCCGAGAGGCCGCCCTTCGTCCAAAATTCCTGAATATCGATGGGCATGTTAACCACTTGCGAATGTGCCTTGGCCAGCCGATCCTTCAAGTCCTTCAAGTATCCCGCCTCGGTCGAGGAGAGATGGGGCGCGCAAATCTCCAGGTGGTGGATCTTGTAGCGGTCCGCGATCATCTCGGGAAAGTCCAGAAGCTCGAGCATCGCTCCTGGCAGGTTGAAGTCATCATCGCGGGTCGATTTGAAATAGTTATGAAGACTCCAGCTGGATACCCCGATGCGTTGGAGTTTTTCAGCCGCGGGCGGCGCGGCGGCCCAGAGGCCCCGCGCGCGCGCCGCCATTCCCGCCGCGAAGGCGCCGGCGCCGATTCCAGTCAGAAAATCTCTTCGTCTCATTCGATCATCCTCCTTTTGCGAGGGCGTCAGGAGGGTCCCGCGAAAACCCGACATTATAACGCTATTCGACTTGGATGCCGCGCAGGAAGCTGGCGTTTTCCTCCGGCAGCGAGACGTTGATGAACATGCCCGAGCCGAGCTCGAAGCCCGCCATCTTCGTCAGCCGCGGGATAATGCTCACGTACCAGTGATAGTGCTTCACGCCGCAGTACTCGGCGGGCGCCGTACGAATCACGTAGTTGTAATCGGGGTCGCCGAGACCGCGGTAAAGCTTGGCGAGCACGCGCCGCAGGTTGCGCGCTAGGTCCACCGCTTCCGCGTCCCGGATCTCCGCGAAGCACGCCATGTGACGCCGCGGCATGACGAGCAGCGAGAAGGGTGTCAGCGTGGCGAACTGGATGAACGCCACGAAGTGTTCGGTCTCCAGCACGATGCGCGTCTGGTCTTTGAGCTCCAGTTCCTGCACGCGGCAGAAGATGCACTCGCCGAATTCGTCGAAATGCTCCAGCGCGCTGGAGAGGCGCAGGCGGACCTGCGAGGTGATCACGGGCGTGGCGATCATCTGCGAGTGCGGGTGCTCGATCGAGGTGCCGGCCGCCTCGCCGTGGTTCTTGAAGATCGTCACCTGCTCGATGCGCGAGTCCGCGGAAGCGAACTTGAAGCGATTCAAGTAAGTCTCGATGATCAGCTCCACTTCGCTGTCCGGCAGCAGAGCGGTCGTCAGGTTGTGTGCGGGCGTCTCAATCATGACTTCGTGGATTCCCACACCTGAAACCGTGCGCCGGATGCCTTGCACCATGCGCTTGCGTTCGCCGTCGTAGCTGAGCGCGGCGAATTTGTTGGGCGTGACGCGCACGCGCCAGGATTTCGTGTCGGGGACAACGTAGGTCGCCGGAGGCGTCATGCCTTCATTGCCCGGACAGAACGGACACTTCGGATCGTGCGGCGGAAGCGGTTTCTTCTCCTGCTTGCGGACGAATTGATCGGGTCGCTTGGCGCGCTCCGTGGCGATCACAACCCACTCGCGCGTGATGACGTTATATCGAAGTTCAGGCATGAGTTCCTTCCTGGGATGAGGATGGATGAAGCTCGCGGACGACTCGAAACCCGTAGTCCGCGTACTGAAACTCGGGAGGAATGCTGGAGCGAGCAGAGCAGCGGCTGACCTTCACGTGGTGCCGCCACGAACCGCCGCGCGAGGCGCGCCGCGTCCCGGTCGCGGGCCCCGCCGGATTGCGCTCCGGCGAGGCGGTGTAGTAGTCCGCCTGGAACCAGTCGGCGCACCACTCGTGGACGTTTTCGCAGAGATCGTAAATCCCAAAGGCGTTTGGCTCGCCTTCGCCCACCGGCAGCGGACCCCGAACTTCCCCGCTCCAGCGACGCAAGTACTCCGGTCGTTCATGCGGGGATTCGCTGCCCCAGGGATAGAGCCAGCCCTCGTGGCCGCCCCGCGCGGCGCGCTCCCACTCGGCTTCGGTCGGCAAGCGATAGCGCCGCCCGGTCACTGAGCTGAGCCAGTCACAGTATTTCACCGCTTCAAACCAGCTTACCGCAATGACGGGCTGATCCGGGTGATTCAAATCCCGATCGTTCCATCCGGGCGGCGCGGTGTGGCCGGTCGCCTCCAGGAAAGCGGCGAAGTCGCGGTTGCGGGCTTGGAAGATCGCCAACTCGAAGGCGTCCACCCAGACGCGGTGCACGGGCCGCTCGACGTCCTGGCCTTGCGCCGAACCCATCAGGAACGTGCCCGCAGGGATCAACCGGCATTCGGGATCTGCGGCAACCTCGTGCGGCCGCGCGTTCGAGTGGGACGCGGTGAGGGATTGATTCAAGCTTCGATTTCTCTCGCGCAGAATGATGTTCCCAAAAGAAGGCGCATTCTATAACATTCCGGCGAAGGCTGGTAGGTGGCAGGTGGAATGTGGAATGTGAGGACAGGCCAATCGCCCGGATTTGTTCCCATATGCCACATTCCACCTGCCACCTACTCCGGAGGCCCTTAAAGTGTCCAAACGACAAAGAGAACTCGTCCGCAAACAATTCGCAAAAACGGTCGAGGCTTTCGCGCAATTCGCGGTGCGCGACACGCCGGAAGTGCTGGCGGAAAAGGTGGAGTTCATCAAGCCCCAGCCCACCGACCTCGCCCTGGACGTAGCGTGCGGCCCGGGAGCGTTGGCGCTGGCGCTCGCGCCCCGTGTCAGATTTGTGCGCGGCATCGATTTGACGGAAGAGATGCTGGGGAAAGCTCGCGCCTTCCAACTCGAGCGCCAGATCTCCAATGCCGCGTTCGATTGCGGTGAAGCCGAACAGCTTCCCTACCCCGACGCGACGTTTGACCTGGTCACCTGCCAGATGTCGCTCCACCACATGCCCAAGCCCGAGTTGGCGCTGCGCGAAATGGTGCGCGTCACCAAGCCCGAAGGCCGCCTGGTCGTCATGGACACTCTCAGCCCCGAAAGCGACCCCAAGTACGAGTTGCACAATCGCATCGAAAGCGTCCGCGATCCCTCCCACTGCGAATCACTCCGCCTGACAGCCTTCCTCGGGATGTTCGAGAAGTGTGGACTGGAATTGAACCGCCAGACCATGAAGCGCCGCCCGCGCTCCTTCAACCAATGGATGCTGCGCGCCGGACTCGAACCCAATCACAAACGGTATATCGAAGCTCGCAAGCTCCTCGAAGACTCCATTCCCGGCGACCGGGCCGGCTACTCGGCCGTCATCGAAGGCGACGACATCCGAATTGTGCACAATGAGGGAATGTTCCTATTAACGAAGGTCGCGGCTGAAGGCTAACGGTAGACGGCATACGGGGCAGAACCGAGCGACGATGTTTCAGGTTAAGCTCTTGCCCGGTATCCCGTCTACCCTATGCCGTCTACCACCCGCCACCTATCACCTACCTCTTTGCGAACGGCCATTCACGCAACAACCGGGCGCGAGCGAAGAAGGTGATTGAGCCGAGCGCAAAAACAACGAGCGCAAACAGCAGCGACATCGGGCGAGAGGTTCCCAGGATGTAGAGCCAACCTAGAACGATCACGATTCCCGGCAGCGGGTAGAGCCACATGCGGAACGGACGCGGCAAGTCGGGGCGGCGAAAACGCAGAACAAAGAAGCCGATGGCCTGGGGAAGGTATTGAATCAACACGCGGGTGGCGACCAGGCTGCCGATGACGTCGGGCAGGCGGCCCAGGCTGAAGACGGAGGCCACGAGGCCCAGCGCGAGGAGAGAAACGTGCGGGAAGTCGCCCGTGGGATGCAGCCGGGCGAAGACACGGAAGAAATTCCCGTCCACGGCGGCGGCGTAGGGAATCCGTGAATAACCCAGCAGGAGCGAAAACACGGAAGAGAACGCGATCCAGAGCATCAGCAGGGTCATCAGGTTTCCCGCGCCCACGCCGTGCAGCTTCTCGATGTAGGTGGAAACGATGAAGGTGCTGTGCTGCGCCTCGCGCCAGGGAACGACGCTCAGGATGGAAACGTTCATCAGCAGGTAGAGCGCCGCCACCGCGACGATCGAGAACATGATGGCGCGCGGAATGACGCGCCCCGGGTCCCGGATCTCTTCGGCCAGATAACATACGTTGTAATATCCGAAATAGTCATATAAAGCTATAAGAGTCGCGTGGCCCAGCCCCACCGCGAAGACCCAGTCGATCCGGAAGGCATCGGGAGGGAAATCCAGGATCCTTGACGCGCTCAAATGAGGCAGGCCCGCGCCGACGATCCAGAAACAGCCCACCAGCGCCCCGGCCAGGAGAATCACCGACAGATTCCCGATGGTGCGAATCCGCCGATAGAGTGCCAGCGTCAGAACGAGTGGCACGAGCGACGCGAACACCCGAATGCTCCAGCCGGGCAGCGAAGGCGCCAGGTAGTGGAAATAATTCGCAAAACCGATCGAGCCGCTCGCCACCGAGAGCGGCGCGGAAAACATGATCTGCCAGACGATCAGAAACGAAAACCACCGGCCCGCCGTGTGCGGACCGAAGGCTTCGCGGAGGTAGTTGTAACTGCCTCCCGCTTTGGGCATCGCCGCTCCCAGCTCCGCCCAGACCAGGCCGTCGCAAAAGGCCAGCAGCGCGCCAACGACCCAACCCAGCATCGCCTGCGGCCCGCCCATCGTCGCCAGAAAAAGCGGGATGGTGATGAACGGACCGATGCCGATCATGTCGGTGATCGCCAGCGCCGTCGACTGAACCAAGCCAAGGTCTCGCCGCAGTGCGGGTTTTGCGTTCGGGTCGGTCAAGTGTCACTCCATCGAGGTTGGCGGCCGGAATTAAGCAGTCAGCCCGTAGCCGTCAGCAATCAGAACAGCCGGGTTGCAGCGTTCGCTGTGCCGTCAAGGTGGCCTGGCCCTTTGTCCTTTACCCTTTACACTTTACCCTTTGTCCCGGTCTTCCGCCTCGGCAAGCGCTTCCTCCGGATGATAGTAATGGAGCGCCCGGATCGCCTTGCCCTGGGGAAGCCTTCGTAACAGATAGACATAGGGGTAGGAAGGCCGGCCCGCTTCGTCTCTTACGATTTCATAATACACGCCTTCGAATTCCACAGTCATCAAATGATTCCAGGCGGGTTTAGGGCGGCAACTCGCAATCCTGAGATCATATTCTTCCCCCTGGACTCGATCGAGGAGGTCGGGCGCGAGAGGCGGCATCTGTTCCGCCTCGCGATGCCGCGCGCGGCGCGAGCCGAGCCACACCACAAGTCGCGGGAAGAGCGATGGGCGCGCTTCTTTGCGCAACACTTCTTCGGGATCGTACGGGTGGACGGCGCGGACCGTCCGGCCGGGCCTGGATTTGCGCAGACGATAGACGAACCGCCGGGGCGGCTTGCCTTCTTGCTCGCCGAGGACTTCGTAGAGGGTGCCGTTGTGGGAGACCGTCATCATGCGATCCCAATCGCGCCTGGGCCGGCAACTGAAAATCCGGAGGTCGTAGTCGGGGCTGTAAACCTCCTCGACGATGTCCGCCACGCGCGGCCCCAGGTCGCGCTCCGCTCGCCACTTGCCGAGTACCTCCTCGGCCCATGCGACAAGGTGCAGCGGCAGAGTGCCGACGGTTTCCTGGGTTGTCGCCGCCGCCACGGCGCGCACCGTCCCCTCCATGCCAAAGTAGACGAGCAGGAGAGTCAGCGGCTGAAAGAAGTACTGCACCATGGAAACGTAGCCCATCCCGTACTGAACGGCGGGAACCGCCAGGACGCCTTCGTTCCCTGTCGCAATCGCCTTCTGGCCCATCTTTCCGACGGTCTCCTGGATAAATTCGAGGTAGCGAATGATGAAGACCAGAAGACATCCCAATCCTTCCATGATGCCGGAAACCAGGGCGCCGTTGCGGAGATCCATGCCCCCGAAAACCGGCAATTGAACGCGATATCGTCGCGGCAGGAATGAAGCGACGAGGCTCAACAGGAAATTCGACATCCCGCCCTCAACATCCGAACGGCCGTCGGGCCTTCCCGCTGGAGACCCGAGCCGAAAACCCGGCGGATTATACAACGCGGTCTGACATACCCCGGGCGGTTTTCGACGCTCCCGCCCTTCCTCGGGGCTTACGGGGACTCGGGCCCTGAAGGATTCACGCCCGGTCGGACAAGATGACGCCCTGGGCCGGGCGCCTCCGGCGGCGCGGAAACGTCCCTGGAAGGCCAGAATTCGAGCCGACGGAAATAAAGGCTACTTACCTTGGCTTGGCGCGAACAAACGCAACCTGTCGCCCGCCAGGGCCCTCAGAGGCCATCCCACGAGCCGACCGCGGTAGGGATATCCTCCCGGCGGCCGGTTTTTTGCTATTCTCGGGCATTTTGCCCGACCTCGGACAGCCCCACGCCGTACTCGAAGGTTTGTGTCCCCCGCCCGGTTTGGCGGGCGATGAGCGCCGAAGCCTTGGGGTAGGCGCGCAGGAACGGCCGGGCGCCTTTCGGCCCCAGCACGCTGAGCGCGGTGGCAAGGCTATCAGAAGTGGTGGCGTCAGGCGCGACGACGGTCGTGCTGCTGCGGCCAATCAGGGCGCGGCCGTTGCGCGGGTCGATGATGTGGGAATAGCGCACCCCGCCGATCTCGACATGCTGCTCCGCGTCGCCCGAGGTCGAGACCCCGGCGTCGTGCAGAAGGAGGAACCGTGTGGGGGGCTGGTCGGGTGATTCGAGTGGCGCGATCCCGACCCGCCAGCCCGGCGCGCCCGGCGGCGGCGCGCCCACAGCGATGTCTCCTCCCGCCGCGACCAGCGCGCGCGTGATGGCGTGCCGCGCCAGGACCTTGAGCGCCTCGTCCGCGGCGTAGCCTTTGGCAATGCCGCCCAGGTCGAGGAGCATCCCGGGCTTAAGGAGCTGCGCGGTCCGCGCCTTGGGATCGAGGCGAAGCAGCTTGTAGCCGACCCGCCGACGCGCCTCGGCCATCTCCTTTGGATCGGGCAGTTCGTGCCGGCGTCGCGCCCGACGCCAGAGGTGGATGAGAGGAGCGGCGGTAATGTCGAAGGCGCCACGGCTGCGTCGCGCCAACTCCTGCGACTTCTCGAGGACTCGGAAGAGGTCTTCGCTCACGGCGACGGGCGGCCCGCCGGCCTGGTGGCAAAGGGACATTAATTCACTGTCCGCGCGGTAATCGGTCATGGTATCATCCAGCCGCGCGATTCGCTCAAAGGCATCGTCGGTGGCGCGCCGGGCGAGCGTGGCATCGGGCGCATAAAGGACGATGCGGAATTGCGTGCCCATGTGAGGTTGCGAGAACTCGAAGCGGGTCAAGGGCGCTTCGTCTGCGAGTCCGCAGGTCGAGGCAGCCAGGAAGCAGCCGGCCAGAATCCAGGTTCGTCCCCTCGTCGTCATCGCCTTCACGCGGCAAGAAACACCCAATGCCTTCCAACATGCTATCAGAATCAGGCCCCGCCCACATCGCACCGGAGGGAGTAACAGTTTGAAGAGGACCCTTTTCCCGGCCAGTGTTATACTAATCAGTTCGACGATCTTCCTCTGGGGATTATCCGGCCATCCTTCCCAGACCGGCTCGACGCCCTCGCCCGCCGAGAAAGAGATGAAGCCCTACACGGAGACCCTTCCCGGGAGCACCGTGAAATTCGACATGGTGCCGATAGCGGGGGGAGCGTTTACCATGGGCAGTCCTACCACGGAACGCGGACGCACGCCCGACGAAGGACCCCAGCACAAAGTGAAGATCCATCCGTTCTGGATGGGCAAGACCGAGATGACCTGGGAGGCCTTCGACCTTTACGCCTTCAACAAGAATCTCTCCAAGGCCGCGCCGGCGGCTTCCGCGGCGAGCAACGGGGCCGACGCCATCACGCGGCCCACGCCCCCCTACTCCGATCCAACGTTCGGCTACGGCCGCAAGGGGCATCCGATCATCAGCATCTCCCATCACGCGGCGATGGAGTTCACCCGCTGGCTGTCGCAGCAGACCGGCAAGGATTATCGTCTGCCCACGGAAGCGGAATGGGAGTATGCCTGCCGCGCGGGAACCACCACACCCTACAGCTTCGGCATCACGCCCGGGCAGTTGAGCCAATACGCCTGGTTCCGGCTGAACTCCGACGACATGCCGCACGCCGTGGCGCTGAAGAAGCCCAACCGCTGGGGGCTGTTCGATATGGAGGGCAACGTCGCGGAGTGGGTCCTGGACCGCTACGAGAAGGACGCCTACAAGAAGATCGCCGAACAGAATCCCGCGGATTCGCCGGTGGTGGTTCCGGGCACGGAGCATTACCCTCATGTCGTACGCGGCGGCTCGTGGGATGACGACGCGGCCAAGTCGCGTTGCGCGGCGCGGCGGGCTTCGACCAAAGACTGGAACCAGCAGGACCCTCAGCGCCCGCAGAGTATCTGGTGGCTGACCGACGCGCTGCATGTGGGCTTCCGCGTCGTCCGGCCGCTCGAGGAACAGGAGAATCTGAAAGGACTGAAATCGCAAGTGACGCCCTAGGATAGAATAGCCACTACTCCAATATACTTTTGAAAAGGAATATTAATACTAGAAATCCCCAACTCGGTAACGCGATTCAGAAGCGATGGAGGACATTGATATGGAAAAATCCAAGGGAAATGACCGAACCACGCGACGTGAATTTCTGAAAGGCTCGACCGCGGCGGCAGTGGGCAGCGCCGTCGTGGCGGGTTGGACGATTCCGGCCGTGCACGCGGCGGGCAGCGACGAAATCCGCGTCGGGCTGATCGGCTGCGGCGGACGCGGGACCGGCGCCGCGGAGGACGTGGTGACTTCGTCGCCAGGAGTCAAGCTGGTCGCCATGGGCGACGTCTTCAAGGACCGGATTGACAGCAGCCTCGGCGACCTCAAGAAAGCCGTGGCGGACAAGATCGACGTTCCACCCGAGCGGCAGTTCGTGGGGCTCGACGCCTACGAGAAAGTTCTGGCCAGCGACATCAACTACGTCATCCTCGCCACGCCGCCGGGTTTCCGTCCGCTGCACCTGAAGGCCGCTGTCGCTGCGGGGAAGAACATCTTCTCTGAAAAGCCGCTCGCCGTGGATGGCCCGGGCATCCGGACCTGCTTCGAGCTCGTCGATCAGATCAAGGCCAAGAACCTGGCGATTGGCATCGGCACGCAGCGCCATCATCAGACTGGCTACATTGCCACGATGAAGCAAATCCACGCCGGCGCCATCGGCGATATCGTCGCCGCGCGGGCCTACTGGAACCAGGGACCCATCTGGGTTCACCCGCGCAAGGAAGGCTGGACGGACCTCGAATGGCAATTGCGGAACTGGTACTACTTCTGCTGGCTCTCCGGCGACCACATTGTCGAGCAGCACATCCACAACCTCGACGTGGTGAACTGGGCGATGAAGGCCCATCCCGTCAAGTGCGTGGGCATGGGCGGGCGCCAGGTTCGGACCGGCCCGGAGTACGGGCACATTTATGACCACTTTGCGATTGACTATGAATACGCGAATGGCACGCACATGATGAGCATGTGCCGGCAGATTCCGCGCTGCGAGAACAGCGTCTCCGAGGCGCTGCACGGGACCAAGGGTTTCTGCCAGGTGGACAAGTACACCATCACCGGCGCCAAGCCCTTCAAGTTCCCCGCTCGCGACAAGGAGAACAAACCCTACGTGCAAGAGCACACCGACCTGATCGCGAGCATCCGCGCCGGCAAGCCGGAGAACGAACTGAAGGAAGGCACGGAAAGCACGCTGACGGCGATCATGGGGCGCATGGCCGCGTACACGGGTAAGCTGGTCACGTGGGAACAGGCGCTCAATTCCGAAGAGAGCATCGTGCCCGCCAGCTTCGACTGGAACATGTCGCTGCCCGTTCCGCCCGTGCCCATGCCGGGCCAGACGGAATTGCGCTGAAGTCTTGCCGCCGGATTTATGTTCCGGCGGCAGGCTTTTTTCGCCCGCCCCGCGCGGGCATATGATTTGAGAAATCATGCATCGTAATATTACGAAGAAAGGTGGAGGCTCTTATTATGCTTGAACCGAAGCAAGTGCAAACCGCCGCGTCCTCGCGGCGCACATTCATCAAGAAATCCGCCGTGGCGGTGGGAGGCGCGGTCGCTTCGGGACTGGGATTTATTCCCGCCGTGCACGCGGCCGGGAGCGATGAGATTCGAGTGGGCGTGATCGGCTGCGGCGGGCGTGGCACGGGCGCCGCCGCCGACGTGGCCGTCGCTGCGCCCAACGTCAAGGTCGTGGCCCTGGCGGACGCATTCAAAGACCGTGTCGATGCCAGCCTGGAAGAGCTCATGAAGGATCCAGCCGTTGCCGACAAAGTGGACGTCCCGGAGGAACGGCGCTTCGTCGGGTTCGACGCGTATGAGAAGGTCCTGGCGAGCGACGTGAATTACGTCATTCTGGCGACGCCCCCGGGCTTTCGGCCCCTGCACCTGAAAGCCGCCGTGGCGGCGGGCAAGCACATCTTCGCGGAAAAACCGGTGGCGGTGGACGGTCCGGGCGTGCGCACTTGTCTGGAAGTTTACGAGCAGGCGAACGCCAAAGGCATCGGCATCGCCGCCGGCACGCTTTACCGCCACAGCACGGCGCACCGCGAGACCGTGTCGCGACTTCACAAGGGCGCGATCGGAGACATCCTCGCCGGGCGCGTCTATTTCAATACCGGGCCGATCTGGGTTCACCCGCGCCAGCCCGGCTGGACCGACATGCAATACCAGATGCGCAACTGGTACTACTTCACCTGGCTGTCGGGAGACCACATCGTCGAACAGCACGTCCACAACCTCGACAAGGCCAACTGGATTTTGCAGGGTCATCCCCTGCGCTGCATCAGCCTGGGAGGGCGGCAAGTCCGCACCGGACCTGAGTACGGGCACATCTACGACCACTTCTGCACCGACTATGAGTATGAGAAGGGCGCGCGCCTGATGAGCATGTGCCGGCAGATGGCGAACTGCGAGAACAACGTGTCGGATTCGTTCGTCGGCTCGCTGGGAGCATGCCAGATCGTTCCCTTCCGGAAGTTCGCCATCACCGGGAAAAACGCCTGGACGTTTCAGGGCGAAGAGAACAAACCCTACGTTCAGGAACACACCAACCTCATCGAGAGCATCCGCGCGGGCAAACCCATCAACGAACTGAAGAACGTCACAGAGAGCACGCTGACCGCCATCATGGGACGCATGGCCGCGTACACGGGAAAGCTTGTCACCTGGGAACAGGCGATGAATTCCGAGGAGAACCTGGTGCCCGCGACCTTCGATTGGGACGCGCCGCTGCCCACCCCTCCTGTCGCCATGCCGGGGCAAACGGAGCTGAGGTAAAGCGAAGAAGCCCGCGGCAACGCAGGATTTGAAACACTGGAAGCTGTTGCAAAACCCGGATTAATTCCTTGTCAGGGCCCCGATTTATCGGGGCCGAACCGATGTCTCCTCGGCAGCGGCTTCAGCCGCTGGGGCCAGCCAGGCACCTCAGGGGCTAAAGCCCGCTCCTTCTCCGACCTATATCGGCACGACTAAAGTCGTGCCCTGACGATACTTGGGGAAAGTTTTGCACCAGCTTCTACGACTTCCCGAACTGCCGCAGGAGTCGCGACTTTCGTTTGGAGTCCAGGCGCGCGGGCCGCGCAGGATGAGCAAGGAGATAGACGGTCAGCGCGGCTTCGCGCAAATGCTCGAGGCAAGTCGGGCATCCGCGCGCGAGGTGCTCTTCGACCGAGGCGAGGTCCTCGCGACAAAGCGCGCCGAGCCAGTAGAGCTCGAAAAGATCCTCTAAATATTGGCAGCCCATGTTCCTGTGACGGCCCGCAGCCGGTGGCGGATGAATCGCATGCCGGCGCGCAGGCCGGATTTCACTTTCCCCAGCGGTTCGCCGAGTTTCGCGGCGATTTCTTCCTCCGTCAGACCCTCGAAAACCGCCAGTTCCAGTAACTCGCGTTGCGCCTTGGGAAGTTGACTTAAGGACTTTTTCAGTAACTCGCGCCGCTCATCAACACGCTTGACCGCCTCGGCGTTGGGCAGCCGGGAGAGGTTCGAGTCTATCCGATCCCCCGGGCTTGCAGGAAGCGCCGGCAGCTTTAATTGCTTCCGGCGGAGACGGACGGCGATGGCGCGCGCGGTGAGGAACAGCCGGGCCGCGACGCTCGCGCGCCCACCGGCGGGAGGATCGGCCTCCTTCCAGGCCTGAAGGAAAACTCTGTCGAGAGCATCTTCCGCCGCGTCACGGTCGGGAAGAATTCGCTGCAACATCCCGAGCAGCGCCGGCGCGAATCGTGCGTAGAGCTCGCCCAGAGCTTCCGCGTCGCGTTGCGCGAACAGAGCCTCGCTGGTTTCGTCTTGGATCATCACAGCCGACGATGCGTGAGGGGCGGTCCGGCCGGTCAACTTGCCGCCCAGCGTCTCGATTGATTCTATCTTAACCGCGCCGCCGGCCCGCCAAGAATCCTGCGCTCAATTCAAAGCTTATCCTCGTTGATGACATGGATAAGGAGAATCGATTGGACAATGATACCCCGGCAGGTTTGCAATGAAGGTGTATCCCGCTGGCATAGGGGCCGTGCCGGGAAGATCTCACCCCCAAGACTTCCGGGCGCGTGCCGGTGCGGGATGGGGCGTCCTCCCATGAGCCCCTCGAAGGCGACCCTTCGGGGGGTTCATTCATTCCTGCAGCACGCTCTTGAGAATGACCACGTGCTTAATCCTCTTGCGTTTCCAAGTATAGGTAATATGAACGTCGCCGTTCGATGACGGGATAACGGCGGGGTAGCTGAACTCGCCAGGCTGCGTTTCGAGTTGAGCGAACGGCGTCCAAGTTTCGCCGCCGTCGGAAGACATCGCGACGCTCAAGGGAGTGCGCTCGCGAGTGGAGTGATTGTAAACCATCAGGATGCGCCCATCGGTGAGCCGCACCGCATCGATCCCGGCGTTGGGATTAGGGAGAGTCGTCGGACGCGCAGAACTCCAGGTCCGGCCGCCGTCGTTCGAATCCGCCGCATAGATGAAACCCTGCCGCGAGCGCATGAACGCTCGCACGTGGTCCGGCGAAAGCTCGACGAGCGAGGGTTGAATCAAGCCGTAGGGTTGGCCGGGAATCACGATGGGGCCGTGCTTCGTCCAGGTCTGGCCTTCGTCGCTGCTGCGCTCGACCCAGGCCGTCCAGCTGCGGTAACTCTCCACCGACGTGCCGGCAAGGATGTCGCCGTTCAGCAAGCGAATCGGCTTGTCTTTGATCGGGCCCAGGAGCCCGGCCGGCAGCAGCGTTGCTTCTGACCACGTTCTTCCGTTATCGCTTGAGGTTTTGTAGGCGCCGGTCCAGGTCTCGGGCGAGTGGCCGACCTTGTAGAAAAGCCAGAGGCGGTTGTCGCGCCCTCGAAAGAGCACGGGGTTCCACGTGGGCACGCCGGGTTCGCGTGCGACCCTCTGCGGTTCGGACCACTTTCCGGCGGAGAGCCGCGACATCCAAATCGCGACGTCCTTCGCGCCTTCGTCGCTGCCGCCAAACCACGCGGCAAGAAATTCGCCCTCCGCCGTTTCGACGATCGTCGAGGCGTGGCACGACGCGAACGGCGCGCGCTCGAAGACAAACTCCGACCGAGGCCCTGCCCCCGCCAGGGAGGTCGGAATCACGAGAAGTGCAACGAGAATTCTCAACCCTTGATCGTTTTCGCCGCCCCGTCCCACGTGGCGATCGCCTTCTTGAAGTAGGCATAATTCGCCATGTGGCAGGCGATGGCGGTGTTGTTGCCGAAGCTCGGGTCCTCGACCACGGGGGTGCGCGTACGCACGGCGTTGAAGAACGTGTAGAGGTGCTCGCGCGTCTCGTTGTAGCCGGGCGGGACGGTGTAGCGCTCACCCTCGACGGTCTTCGCGTCGTGTTTGTAGGGATGTTCCTCACGCCACTTGGTGACGTATTCGTTTCGAAGTTTCTTGGGCCAAGTCCCCGACATGAAGCTCGGCCCGTAGTCCAGCCCGTCCTGGGGCGAGAACGTAAGCTCGTTGTTGGAAATTTCCAGGAGCCCGCGAGCGCCCATAAAGCGCGTCACTTCCGGCGTCTCGGTGTTGAGCGTCACGCGCATGAAGCACTGGAACTTCGGGTAGTCGTACACGCAAGCGTGAACGTCAGGCACGTCGCGGCCGTCCTTCCAGCGGTAGAGCCCGCCGGAAGCCAGCGCGCGCTCGGGAGGCGCCGTCAGCCCGGCGATGAAATGGACTCCGGTCAGCAAATGAACGAACAAATCTCCCGCCACGCCTGAGCCATACGCTTGCCAGCAGCGCCAGCGCTGATAATGCAGGGGATTGAATGGGACCTTGGGCGCGGTGCCGAGCCACGTTTCCCAGTCGAGCGTTTCGGGCGAGAGGTCGGGCGGAACGGGATACTGCCACGCGCCGCTCGGATCGTTGCGCCCCATGTAGGCTTCCACGAGGCAAACGTCGCCAATCAGGCCTTTGTCGAAATACTCTTTGGCCTTGGCGTATACGACCGAGCTGGGCCGCTGGCTGCCCACCTGCACGATGCGGTTGTTTCGCTTTGCCGCGTCGATCATCTCGAAACCTTCGGCGACTTTGTGCGTCATGGGCTTCTCGCAGTAAACGTCTTTGCCGGCGTTGCAGCAATCCAGCACGATCTGCCGATGCCAGTGGTCCGGAGTGGCGTTGATGATGGCGTCGATCTCCTTATTGTCGAGCAGCTCCTTGTAGCGTCGCGTCGTGGGGATGGGCTTGCCGACGATGTCCTGCGCCACCTCGTGCCGGCCGTCGTAGAGATCACACGCCGCCACGCATTCCACGCCCGGGAGCGAGACCGCAGTGCCCAGCAAGCCGCTGCCCTGCATCCCGACGCCGATGATTCCGAAGCGGACACGGTCGCTGGGCGGGACGCCGCGCGCCGAGGCGGCGAGGGACAGCGGTTCGAGCATGATGGTTCGCGCGGCGAGGGTCGCGCCCGCGACGCCTGCCGACCGGCGCATGAAGTCGCGCCGGGAAATCTTCGGTTTGTTCATTGGGGAATCCTCCTGATTATGAGAAATAGTAATGCAGATTCTTCGTCGCGCCGATAAACAACATCGGTCCCGCTCCGAGCGGGATCAGAATGACAAGTTCCTCCGCGCCGAGTTCAACTCTTCGACTTTGCGACTTTCTCAACTCTTCAACGTCCTCGTCGCCGCATCGAGCCAGACCGGCGCGTTGCGGTAGTACGACTCATTGGCCATGTGGCAGGCGAGCGCCGCATGATTTCCGAACACCGCGTCCTGGAACGCCGGCTGGCGCGTGCGCACCGACTGGAAGAAGTTCCACAGGTGCGGCTTCAAGTCGTCGTAAGACGGTCCCTGAAAACTCTGGCTCTGCGGCAGCGGCTCCTGGCCGGGCTTTGGGTCGTGCTCCTCGTGCCACTTGCGGAAGTACTCCTCGCGCAACTGGCGCGGAAAACTGAAGGCATAATAGCTGGGCGCGTCGTCCTCGCCGGACTGCGGCGAGAAGCTCAGCCCGCGTTCGGTGAGCTCGATGATGCCCTTCGAGCCCATGAAGCGCGTCACCTCCGGGCTCTCGGTATCGAGAGTCAGTCGCATGTAGACGGGGATGTCGCCGTACTCGTAGAGCACGGTGTGTACGTCCGGAGTGTTGCGCCCGTCCTTCCATTTCAGGATGCCGCCGATGGCCGAGGCGCGCTTGGGATATTCGTTGATTCCGAGCACGAACATCATCCCGCTGACGAGATGGACGAGCAGATCGCCCGCCACGCCCGTGCCGTACTCTTTCCAGGAGCGCCAGCGCGCGAAGAGGTAGGGATCGAACGGCTTCCTGGGCGCGGCGCCCAGCCACGTTTCCCAATCGAGGTTCTGCGGCGAAAGATCGGGCGGGGGAGGATACTCCCAGCAGCCGGTGGGACTGTTGCGTCCCATCGTCGCCTCAACCAGGCAGAGCGCGCCGATGCTGCCATTCTTGTACAGCTCGTGCGCCTTGGCGCAAAGCACCGAACTGGTGCGCTGCGCGCCGATTTGCACGATCCGCCCCGTCTTCTGCTGGGCGGTGGCCATTTCAAAGCCTTCCGGGACGGAATGCGACATGGGCTTTTCGCAATAAACATCCTTGCCCGCGTTCACCGCATCGACAACAACCTGCTTGTGCCAATGGTCTGGCGTCGCGCAAAGGATGCAGTCGATTTCCTTGTTGTCGAGAAGCTCTTTGTACCGCCGGGTCGTCGGAATCGGCTTGCCGACGATCTCACGCGCCAGCTCGTGGCGTCCGTCGTAAAGATCACACGCCGCCGCGCATTCGACGCCCGGAAGCTCAATGGAATTGCTCAGCAGGCCCGAGCCTTCCATTCCGACCCCGACGATGCCAAAGCGCACGCGGTCGCTGGGCGGAACAGCCCTGGGCGAAGCCGTGAGCGGCCCGGAATCGAGCATCACCGTGCGCGCGGCGAGCGTCACACCCGCGGCCTCTGCGGTTCGCTGCATGAACCTGCGCCGGGAGATTCCTCTTCGCGACATGACGACAACCTCCGATGAAATCGGCGATGGGTATGGTATTCCTTGGAGCGAGGCTGAGCAAGCGGGTACGGAAATAAGTAGGGGCACGCCCTGGCGTGCCCCGGTGAGAATTGGATTCCCGCGCCCGCGCGAATGACGCAGTTACCGCAGGTTGGCCCACTCCGAAACAACCTAGCCTTTGATCGTCTTCGTCGCCGCGTCCCACACCGCCATGGTGTGATGATCGAGCGAGTAATTCGCCATGTGGCAGGCGATCGCCGTGTGGTTGCCGAAGTTGGCGTCCTCGACGGAAGGCTGGCGGCTGCGGACCGACTCCATGAAATTGTTCATGTGGTCCACGCCGTAGTCATAACCCTCCGGCGCCTGGAAGACCTGCGATTCCGCATCCACCGCGAACTTGCCCGGCTCAGGGAGAGGATGCTCCTTGCGCCAGTTCGCGAAGTACTCGTTCCGCAGCTTTTCCGGCCAGCCATAGATGGAATAACTCTCCGGCCGCGGGCGCGTGTCCTGGGGCGTGAAGGTGAGGACGTCGTTCTTGATCACCAGCGTTCCCTTCGTCCCGAAGACTCGCGCTTCACCCGGCGATTCGTTGTTCAGGTTGCAGCGCAGGCTGACGCGGAAGTCGGGATACTCAAAGAGCGTCCAGACCAGGTCCGCCGCGTCGCGGTCTTCCTTCCAGCGGAACAGCCCGCCCATCGAGGCGGCGCGCAGTGGCGGCTGATTGATGCCGGTGATGGTGAACATGCCGGTGAGCAGGTGCACGAAAAGGTCGCCCGGCAATCCTTCGCCGTAGTCGCGGTATTGGCGCCAGCGGAAGAAGCGCTTCAGGTCGAACGGGCGCTTCGGCGCGTTGCCGAGGAAGCGGTTCCAGTCAACCGTCTTTTCGTTGGCGTCGGGCGGAATGGGATAGACCCACGCGCCGCTCGCGTCGTTGCGGTCGATCCAGGCTTCGATGGCGGTCACGATGCCGAGCGCGCCGCTTTTGTAAATCTCGTTGGCCTTTGCGTACACAATCGAGCTGCGCGCCTGGCTGCCGACCTGCACGATGCGGTTGTGCTTCTGCATGGCCTCGGCCATCGCGAAGCCGTCCGCCACGGTGTGCGACATCGGCTTCTCGCAGTAGACGTCCTTGCCCGCCGCGCAGGCGTCCACGGTGATCTGCTTGTGCCAGTGATCGGGCACCGCCACGAGAACCGCGTCCACGTCCTTGCGGTCGAGGATGGCGCGATAGTCTTTGGTCGTGGGCAGCGTCTTCCCGGCGTTTTCCTGCCCCCCCACCAGGCGCCCGTCGTAGAGGTCGCAAACCGCCACGATTTCGGTGCCCGGACAGTTCAACGCGGCGCGCATGATTTCGCACCCGCGCACACCCGTGCCGATTGAGGCGAACCGCACGCGGTCGCTCGGCGCTACGGCACGCGGCGCCGCCGCCAGAAAGCTGGGGGTCAGGAACGACACCTTTCCCGCTACGCCCAGCGCCGCCGCCCCCGCGCCCGCACGGAAGAAGTCACGTCGAGTCAAACGATGATTACGCATAAGAACATTTCCTCCTGACATGAATTAGGGCCGGCCACGGTCACGACTTAATATGACTGCGGGCGTTTGCCCATAACAGGCCCAAGGTCGATTCAGACTGCGAATCGATCTTGGCTACCAACACTACGTTGTGATCTTCTTCGCCGTCGCGTCCCACACTGCCGGCTGCTTGGAGAAGTACGATTGGTTCGACATGTGGCATCCGATGGCCGCGTGGTGGCCGAACACTTCGTTCTCCTCCACGGGCCGGCGGGTGCGAACCGAATTGAAGAAGTTCGCCAGGTGATCGGTCATGTCGCTGTACCCCGGCGGCGGCGCATAGACTTCCTCGTCCTCGGCGACCCTGAACTTTCCGGGCGCCGGGCTGGGATGGTTCTTATACCAGTTCGCGTAGTACTCATCCCGGAGTTTTTTGGGCCAGCCAATGACCGAATAGTCTTCCGGCGTTTCGTATGGCCCTTGCGGCTTGAAGCGCAACGTCGAGCCCTGGATGATCATCGTGCCTTTCTTGCCGTAGAATCCGAAGAACTCGCCCACGTCGTTGTTATTGTGGTTGCAGCGCAGCACCATCTGGAAATACGGGTAGTCGAAAATGGTCCACAACAAGTCGGGGAATTCACGCCCATCTTTGTAGTGGTAGATCCCGCCGCTCGAAAGCGCTCGGTCCGGAGGACGATTGGTTCCGGTGATGTGATGAATGCCGGAGATGAGGTGCACAAAGAGGTCTCCCGCGAGTCCCGCGCCGTAATCCTTGTAGCAGCGCCAGCGGAAAAATCGTATCGGGTCGTAGGGGCGCGACGGAGCGCCGTCCAGCCACGTCCTCCAGTCGATCGTCTGTTCGCTCGCGTCGGGCGGGATGGGATAGACCCAGGCACCTGAGTCGGTGTTGCGATCCCACGCGGCCATGATGGTGTCCACCTGGCCGAGTTTTCCGGAATCCCAAATCTCCTTCGCCTTGTGGTAGAGGATGCTGCTGACGCGCTGGCTGCCCACCGTGCACATGCGCTGGTTCTTCTGCACCGCCTCGACCATGGCCTGGCCGTCTTCCACCGAGTGCGACATGGGCTTCTCGCAGTAAACATCCTTGCCGGATTCCACCACGTCGGTGACGGCCTTGCGATGCCAGTGATCGGGTGTGGCGACGATGACCGCGTCGATGTCCTTGCGGTCGAGGATGCGGCGATATTCGCGCGTCGTCTCGATGTTCTTGCCGCGCAGGGCCTCCTTGGCCGCGATGTGCCGGCTGTCGTAGAGGTCGGCGGCGGCCACGCACTCGATGCCGGAAATCGGCAGCGTCGCGCCCAGCAGCGAGCAGCCTTCGACGCCCGTGCCGATGATCCCGAAACGAATCGTGTCAGAAGGCGCCACCGGCCCGGCCTTGGCCCAAAGCGCGCCCGGTTGGAGAATCGTTACCTTCGCCGCCGCGCCGAGCGCCGCCGCGCCCGCGCCCATCCGCATGAATTCACGCCGTGACAATGAGTCTTTACCCATGGAAGGAAGACCTCCTTTGGAAGCTGGTTATGAGGGCCATGTTGCAGCCCCTCAGTCTGCCAGAACTCCAGTGGGAGGGAAAGCGTTTTGTGGAAACCGCTGTCCTGGCGAACCCGCTCTGAATAAGCGAAGTTTCGCCGTGCTCGAACCCTGTTCGCACGCGCGCGGGCCCGAGTTCATCCCGTCCAGCCCGAAGAGTCTCATCCGTCTCACTGGTCTCAAAATCCTCATCGGCCGGTCCGCAGTCAAATTCTTAACATGTTGATAATAAGTTAGTTACAGAAACGAGGCGAGATCTTGATGGCTTGTGCCGGGTGGGGCAAAATGCCACACTTTTAGCCTTCCCACGATTGTGTAGCTTATTTATGTAGCTTCCAACGGGCGAAGGGTGTCGTCTCAATCAGTCCGGGCATTTTACAGGGCGCCGAGCCAGCCCGCCCAAACCGCGAGGATGGGGCACTCACAACTTAAAACGTGCGCCACCCGCCCGTCATTGAAGCTTCGGTGTCGGACTGGAACGCGCACGCCTCATGAAACGACACCAAAGAGTTAGGCCGGCTGGCGCAGACTTCGTTTTCTGAAGTCTGCGATCTCGCGCAGCGAGAGGTCGTGGGCACACCATGGCTCATTTTATCGCCAGAATGGTCTGCCCC
>JBHGBD010000060.1:0-4886 GCA_041946825.1 Terriglobia bacterium
TTGACCGTACAACGGTTTAGCAAACCGCCGCCTTCAGCCACTCGGCCACCTCTCCGCGGAACGCGGCTGGGGAGTGCGAGCGGCGACTCTGCTAAATCCTTTCCAGTCTACTCGAAAAGCCGAGTTTCCGCCAGCGCCGCCGCGCACCGGCAGCGACACACAGGCTCCCACCAACCCTGTCAACGCTGAAACTTTTGCGCTCAACCAAGCGTCTTATTGACCATAACTGCGAGTGGGCATAAAGTTAGAAGGTTGCGGGTAATCCATATTCAAGGGCTCGCAGGGCGTCCGGGTTTTCGAAACAGGTGGAATTATGAAATTCAGGTTGAAATCTCGTCTTCTTCTACTCCTTCTCTCGTTGTCTTGGACGATTCCGGTCATGATGCTGTCATTCGGCTGTTCATCGCAGGCAACCGCTCCGCCCGCCGGGGCGCGCGCGGACGTCGTTCCCGTAACCGTTGCACCCGTAATCCAGAAAACCGTCCCGGTCGAAATCACGGCCATCGGCAACGTCGAGGCTTACTCGACCGTGTCCGTCAAAGCCCAGGTGGCGGGGACGATCGAACAGGCGTCCTTCCAAGAAGGCCAGGACGTGCGGAAGGGCGATCTCCTGTTCACTCTGGACGCCCGCCCCTTCCAGGCGACATTGAACCAACTCGAGGCGAATCTGGCGCGCGACCAGGCGCAGCTTGAAAACGCCACTGCCCAATCGGCGCGCAATGCCAAATTGTTTGAGGCTGGCATCGTATCCAAAGACCAGTACGACACCTATCGCACCTCGGCGGACGCCCTCGCCGCCGCCGTCCGCGCCGACAAGGCGGCGATCGAAAAGGCGAGAATCGATTTGGATTACTGCACGATCCGCTCACCCATCGACGGCCGCACCGGGAGCCTGCTCGTCCACCCCGGAAACATCGTCAAGGAAAACGACACGGTCCTGGTGGTCATCAATCAGGTGACGCCCATCTACGTGAGTTTTGCCGTTCCTGAACAGCAACTCGCGGAAATCCGGCGGCGGATGGGCAGCGGCAGTCTGGCCATCACGGCCAGCATTCCCGAAGGCGGCTCGACCATCGAGGAGGGCGCGCTGTCGTTCGTGGACAACAGTGTCGACCAGGCGACGGGCACCATTCGCCTGAAGGGAACTTTCCGCAACCCTGCCCATCGCCTCTGGCCCGGCCAATTCGTCAACGTCGCCCTGAAGCTGGCCACGCAGTCAGGAGCCATCGTGGTGCCTTCCCAGGCCGTGCAAACCGGCCAATCGGGTTTCTATGCCTACGTTGTGAAGGCCGACCACAGCGCGGAAATCCGGCCCGTCGTTCCGGGTAACCAAGTAGGCGGAGAGACCGTCATACAAAAGGGGCTGCAACCCGGAGAATCAGTGGTCACGGACGGTCAACTGCGCCTTTATCCCGGCGCGAAGGTCGAGATCAAAGCGCCGGCGACAAGCGGCCAGGAAAAGCGCTCATGAATATTGCCGAGCTCTTCATCCGCCGCCCCGTCATGACGACCCTCGTCATGTCGGGGATTCTCCTGTTCGGCCTCCTGGCCTACAAGAGCCTTCCGGTCAATGACCTCCCCAACGTCGATTACCCGACCATCCAGGTGCAAGCCAATCTGCCCGGCGCGAGCCCGGAGACGATGGCCTCGTCCGTCGCCACACCGCTGGAGCGCCAGTTCTCCACCATCGCCGGGCTCGATTCGATGACCTCCACCAACACCCTGGGAGGCACGCAGATCGTCCTGCAATTCGACCTGAGCCGGAACATCGACGCGGCGGCGCAGGATGTTCAAGCCATGATCGCCAAGGCGCAGGGGCAGCTTCCGCCCGACATGCCCACGCCGCCCTCCTATCAGAAAGTCAACCCGGCCGACCAGCCGATCCTCTACATGGCGGTCTACTCGGAGGAGCTCCCGCTCTCCACGGTCAACGAATACGCCGACACGCTGATGGCGCAACGCATCTCGATGATTAGCGGCGTCGCCCAGGTTCAGGTCTTCGGCGCCCAGAAGTACGCGGTGCGTGTCCAGCTCGACCCCAAGGCTCTGGCCGCGCGCCAGATTGGGATCGACGAAGTCGCTGACGCCATCCGTCAATCGAACGTCAACCTCCCCACCGGAACCCTCTTCGGTACGCACAAGGCCTTTACCGTGGAAGCTACCGGCCAGCTTACGACCGCCGCGGCCTACCGGCCGCTGATTGTCGCCTATCGTAACGGCTCCCCGGTGCGGCTCGAAGCGCTGGGCCGCGTCCTGGATAGCGTGCAGAACGACAAGGTCGCCAACTGGTACAACGGCAAGCGCGGCATGGTGCTCGCCATCCAGCGCCAGCCCGGCACGAACACCGTCGAAGTGGTGGACAACATCCGGAAGCTGATGCCGAGTTTCCGCCATGAAATCCCCGCCTCCATCCACCTCGAAACGCTCTACGATCGCTCGGAGTCGATCCGCGACTCGTTGAACGACGTGAAGTTCACTCTCTATCTGACGCTCTGCCTTGTCGTGCTGGTGATCTTCGTTTTCCTGCGCAATATTTCCGCCACGATCATTCCCAGCCTGGCCCTGCCCATGTCCATTGTGGGCACCTTCGCGGTGATGTACCTGCTCGGCTACACGGTGGACAACCTTTCGATGATGGCCTTGGTGCTCGCCGTGGGCTTTGTCGTGGACGACGCGATCGTCATGCTCGAAAACATCGTGCGCCACATGGAATTGGGCGAGGGGGTCTTCGAGGCGGCCCTGAACGGATCGAAGGAAATCAGCTTTACGATTCTCTCCATGACCCTTTCGCTGGCGGCGGTGTTCATCCCGGTGCTCTTCATGGGCGGGATTCTCGGCCGGCTGTTGCACGAATTCGCCGTCGTGATTACGTCGGCCATTCTGGTTTCGGGGCTGGTCTCGCTCAGCCTCACGCCGGTCCTTTGCAGCCGTTTCCTTCGCCCGCCGCAGGAAGAGAAGCATGGCTGGCTCTTCAAGACCTTCGACCGGGGATTTGATGCGACGCTGCGGGCGTACGAGTGGTCCCTGCAGGGAGTCTTGCGGCACAGGTTCGCCACCCTCGTGACCTCGCTGGTCATCGTGGCTGTGACCGCTCACCTCTTCATCGGCATTCCGAAAGGTTTTCTGCCCAGCGAGGACAGCGGGCAGACATTCGGGATCACACAGGCCGCCCAGGGTATTTCCTTCGAATCAATGAAGAAACACCAGCAGGAAATCATCGCCATCATTCGATCCGACCCGAACATCGAGGATATTACGTCCTTTGCAGGGGCCGGCGGGCCGGGGGGCGGCGGAAACTCCGGCTTTTTCTTCGCCCACCTCAAGCCGCGGCCGGGCCCTTGGGAGGACTTCAAGTATCGCGTTAAGACGCTTCTGCATCTTCCCGTGGGCCAGCTGAATCCCGGCCTCCGGTACATCACCACGGACGAGGTGATTGAGGAATTGCGCCCCAGGCTGTTCACGGTGCCGGGCATCCTCGCCTTCATGCAGAACCCGCCGCCCATCCGCATTGGCGGGCGCCTGACCAAGAGCCTCTATCAGTTCACGCTGTCGAGTCCTGACACCAAAGAGCTCTACCAGGTGGCCACGGATTTCGAAGCCAAGATGCACCAGATCCCCGGCCTTCAGGACGTGAACACCGATCTGCAGATTGCCAACCCGCAGGCCACCATCCAGATCGACCGCGACAAAGCCACGGCACTGGGAGTCAGCGCGTTTCAAATCGAAGATGCTTTGGCAACGGCTTACAGCTCCCGCCAGATATCCACCATCTATGCGCCCAACAATGAGTACTGGGTCATCGCCGAACTGCTGCCGGAATACCAGGAAGACCCCGACGCGCTCTCGCTGCTCTACATTCGTTCCAAGAGCGGGCAGCTCGTTCCCCTCGATTCCGTCGCGCGGGTTGCTCAAGACCTCGGGCCGCTCGCCGTCAACCATTCCGGCCAGCTCCCTGCTGTGACCATTTCATTCAACCTGAAGCCAGGCGTTTCACTCAGCGAGGCGGTGAGCGCCGTCAACGAGTTGGCGCACAAGATGCTCCCCGCCGACATCAGCTCCACCTTCCAGGGCACTGCCCAGGAATATCAGGCTTCGCTCGTGGGTCTGGGGGTTTTGCTGCTGGCAACCGTGCTGGTGATCTACCTCGTGCTGGGAGTTCTCTACGAAAGCTTCATCCACCCCATCACGATTCTCTCAGGTCTTCCTTCGGCGGCTTTCGGCGGCTTGCTGACGCTGCTCGTCTTCAAGCGCGACCTGGATCTCTACGGGTTCGTCGGGCTGATCCTCTTGATCGGAATTGTCAAGAAGAATGCCATCATGATGATTGACTTCGCGCTGGACGCGGAACGGAATGCCGGAAGGACCCCGGAAGAAGCAATCTTTCACGGCGCGCTGGTGCGCTTCCGGCCCATCATGATGACCACGTTCGCCGCCCTGATGGGGACGTTGCCCATCGCTGTCGGGCTGGGGGCTGGGTCGGGATCGCGACGCCCCCTGGGTCTGGTGGTTGTGGGCGGCTTGCTCTTCTCGCAACTCATCACGCTCTACATCACGCCCGTTTACTACCTCTATCTCGACGCCTTCCAGAGGTGGGTGCGCCGTCTCCTCGGTAAGGACCGGCATGAGACCATGGGTGAACTCGCTCCGGAACTGAACGGCAACGGCGTCGCCGTCGGAAACGATTTTCCCCGAAGGTCAAACTAATCCGCCCGGAGCGCGGCAAGCGCGCCCTTCGGTTCGCATTTGCTTCGACTAGAAGCCGTTACAAAACCTTCCGCAAGTATCGTCAGGGCCCCGATTTATCGGGGCCGATAGAGGTCAGCGAAGGAGCGGGCTTTAGCCCCTGAGGTGCCTGGTTGGCCCTCAGCGGCTGAAGCCGCTGCCGT
>JBHGBD010000061.1:0-5762 GCA_041946825.1 Terriglobia bacterium
AACGTCAGCCGCAAACCCTTCAGCAGGTCCACCAGAAAAATCCGGCGCAAAAGTTCGCTCAGTTTCATGTCAGAATCGGCCCAACCACGCGATCGGCGAAGCTGCCGGGTGCGCGCTCAGCAGATACCGCACAATCGCCGTGACAATCAGATTCGCCAGCGCCAGCGGAATCATTACCCGCCAGCCCACGTTCATCAGCTGGTCGTAACGGTAGCGCGGAAACGTGGCGCGATACCAGATGAACGCGTAGAGAAAAATCAGAACCTTCAGCGTGAACCAGAACACACCCTGGATCGCGAGGTTTACCACCGGAATCGCTACGAATGCGGCCAGCAATACGAAGGCCGCTGTGAGCGCCATGAAGAAATATCTCTCCATCGGCACCCGGCTTTGGCGGCCCTGCCAGATGACGAACGCCGCCGCGCCCAGCAGCGCGACCACCGGAAAATAATCCAGCAGATCCACGCCGCCCACCATCGCTTTGACGCTCGCGAAGGGCCGCAGCCAGCCGCCCAGGAAGAGCGTGACGGCGATGCACGAAACCAGCACCATGGCGGTGTATTCGGCCATGAAGTAAAGCGCGAAACGAAATCCGCTGTATTCGGTGTGGAAGCCCGCGGTCAGTTCGGACTCGGCTTCGGGCAGATCGAACGGATTGCGGTTGGTCTCCGCCACCGCCGCAATCACATAGATCACAAACGCCACGGGCTGAAGGAAGACGTTCCAGATTCCCATCTTCTGCTGGTTCTCGACGATTTGGACCATGCTCAAGGTGTTCGAGATCAGGAGCACGCCGACGATCGCCATCCCCGCCGCCACTTCGTAGCTGACCATTTGAGCCGTGGAACGCAGCGCGCCCAGCAGCGGATAGTGGCTGTTCGAAGACCATCCGCCGAGGATGATGCCGTAGATGCCCAGCGAAGAAACACCTAGGATGAACAAGAGGCCGATATTGACGTCGGTGACAAAGAAATTGCCGGCAAACGGAATCGCCGCGAAAACCGTGAAGGCGGCGGCGACGCTGATCGCGGGCGCAATCAGGAAAACCCATTTGTCCGCCCCCGCCGGAACGATGTCTTCCTTGAGGAGCAGCTTAATCCCGTCGGCGATGGGTTGAAGCAATCCCCACGGGCCGACGCGCATCGGCCCCAGGCGCGCCTGCATGAAAGCCAGAACCTTGCGCTCCATGTAAACCAGATAGGCAACCAACCCCGACAGCACCGCAAAGACAATCAGGATTTTGATCGTCGCAAAGATAAGCGAATGAGCCTGGAGATATTGAAGCGCGTCCTGTGCCATTGTGTTCAGCGGTCGACTTCCCCTAGGACGATGTCGAGCGTTCCGATTACAGCCACGACGTCCGCAATGAGATGCCCGCGAATCATCGTATCGAGCGCCTGGAGATTCACAAACGACGGCGGGCGCACGCGCACGCGATAGGGATGCGTCGAGCCATCGCTCACCACGAAATATCCCAGTTCGCCTTTGGGGGCTTCGATCGAGTGATAGACCTCGGCCGCGGGCGGCTTGATGACCTTGCCCACTTTGCCCATGATGGGACCGGGAGCGATCCGGTCCACCGACTGCCGGATGATGCGCACCGATTGGTGCATCTCTTTGATGCGCACGATGTACCGGTCGTAGGTGTCGCCGTTCTGGCCAGTCGGGATTTCAAATTCCACCTTGTCGTACGCTTCGTAGGGTTGCGCCTTGCGAACGTCCCACTTCACTCCCGAGCCGCGCAGAACGGGGCCCGTCACTCCCAGCCCGATGGCGTCTTCGCCCGAGATCACTCCCACGCCCTTGGTGCGCTTCAGCCAGATACGATTCTTGGTGAGCAGCGTTTCGTACTCATCGCACTTGGGAAGGAAGTAATCGCAGAACTTCACCACTTCCCGCTCGAAGCCGTCGTAGAGGTCGTACTGCAAGCCGCCGATGCGAAACGCATGCGTGGTGAGCCGCGCGCCGCAGTAGTTTTCAAAAATTTTGAGGATTTCTTCCCGCTCGCGGAACGTGTAGAAAACCGGCGTCATCGCGCCGATATCGAGCGCGTGCGTCCCCAGCCAGAGCAGGTGGCTGGCGATGCGCTGCAATTCCGCCAGGATCATGCGCGTGTATTGCGCGCGCGGCGGAACTTCCACGCCCATCAACTTCTCCACCGCCTCGACGTAGCCCATGCCGTTGGTGACCGCGGCGACGTAATCCATGCGGTCGGTGTAGGGAGCAAACTGCGTGTAGGTGCGGTTCTCCGCGATCTTCTCGACCCCACGGTGCAGGTAGCCAATGACCGATTCTGAGCCCAGCACCTTTTCGCCATCCAGCCGCAGCTTGACGCGCAGAACGCCATGCGTGGCCGGATGCTGCGGCCCCATGTTGATGACCAGTTCGTTGGCGTCGAGATAAGTGGCTTCGGGCATTGCTTAGCTATCAGCTTTCAGTTGTCAGCCATCAGCGCGCGTCACTTGCCTTTACTTTGGACTTTCAACTTTCGACCTTCAACTTTTCAACTTCCGCCCTTCAACTTTCAACTTTCAACTTTCGACTCTTCAACTCTTCGACTTTCGACTCTTCAACTCCCTCTCACTGCCCGCTCTTAATTCCAATGTTGGCCTGTACCCAGGCGTCGTCCTGGCGCAGGATGTCGTAATCCTTGCGCAGCGGGTGCCCAATCCAGCCGTCGGGAAGCAGGATGCGTTTCATGTCGGGGTGGCCTTCGTATTCCACTCCGAACATGTCAAAGACTTCCCGCTCCAGCCAGTTGGCGGTCGGCCAAATTCCAACGACGGACGGAACCTTTTCGCCTTCGCCCACAATCAGCTTCAGGCGCAGGCGATCGTTGCGCTGGAATGAATAAAGGTGATAGACGACGTCAAAGCGTTTCTCACGCTTGGGATAGTCGACCGCCGTCTCGTCGGTCAGCAGCGTATATCCGCCGCCCTCTTCGCTTTTGAGGAATTCGCACACCGCCAGGAGGCTTTCGCGCGCCAAGGTCACCGAGGGTTGATTGCGGAAAATGACCGCCTCGCCGATGACGCCTGGAAACCGTTTCTGAAGCTCGTCGAGCAGCGGGTTCGACCAGGGTTCCGGTTTGACGGGGGGTTTAGGGGGAGCAGGCGCTTTGGGCGCGGGCGGCGCGGCCTTCGCCGGAGGACTGGCGGGCGCCCCCGCCACTGGCTTGGCAGGGGTTTCACTTGTTCCGCCGCCCGGCGGAGCCTTGGGTTCGTCGGCCATTTACGAAGATGCCTAACTGGAATGCTTTCAGCGCACGAGCTAAATCATAGATTCTGGCACAGGCCTTCAAATATTGTCAATTATCATGACGACGTCGCGGGGAGCGTCGCTTCGAATTAGGCTGGCACAGACTTCGTTTCTTGAAGTCTGCGATCTCGCGCAGCGAGAGGCCGCGGGCACATCATGCCTCATTCTATCGCAAGAATGGTCTGCCCCTTCGGGGCACCGCAGACCCCACAAAGCCGGGGTCTGCGCCAGCCGGCCTCGCTAGCCAAAGATGCGACGGGCGACAAACTTCACCAAGCCGTACAACCCGACACCTGCCCCGGCCAGCGCGATCAGGCCACCAAACCGGACGTGAACTATGTACCAGGGACTTTCAACGTACGCCTTGATAAGCTTCGACTTCGGCGCAAAAATAGAGAGAGGGTGATTCTTCCTTCCCGCCAATATCTCCTGGAGGGAGTGAGGGTAGAAAGTACAACCCACACCCACTACAAGGAAGATCATAACCGTGACTAACCCCGCCAAAAAGGAAACCGGCCCGCTGTCCATTTCGTCCTGCCTCTCAGTAAAACTGCCATGAATGAACGGCCGGCTGGCGCAGACTTCGTTTTTTGAAGTCTGCGGTCTCCCGAAGGGAGAACTTTGTAATGTTCATCCCAACCGATCCATCGCCAGAATCGAAGCGTCTTCCAAGAAGTAGAACCTCCAACTCGACCACGGCCAGTCTCCGGGCTGTTTGACCAATCCCCGCTTGACGGGATTATTGTGCATGTAATCGAGCTTCTCCAGCCGCTTCCTCTCGCTATAGACATTGAACGGGAAAAAACGCCGCTGCCAGACGCGGTAGTGTGACTCATCGTGCACGGTGAGCGGCAGCCGCAGCCGTTCGAGCATCTTGCGGCACCAAGGATACTGTTGACTCTCGCGCAGCGCTTTCAGAGTCCGCCGGGCCGTCTCCTCTTTCAATCGTTTGACGATTCGACTCGTGGCCTCGGCGGCCTCGGGCTTCAGCAGCAGGTGGAAATGCTCGGGCATCAGCACCCAGCCGAGGAGCAGGAATTTCATCTCGGCGCGGACTTCATTCAACGTCTCGGCAAAGCAGCGGCGAAAACGCTCGGAAAGAAACAAAGGCGCGCGGCGGTAAGTGCTGGTGGTGATGAATTGCAATTGCCCCGGACTGTAATGTCGCGGGTAAAAGGGCATGACGCTCCCGAGTATGCGCGCAGCGTGGTTTGTTCACAACCCTGTCCCTTCGGGACACCGCAGACATCACAAGTCAGATGTCTGCGCCAGCCCCGCAGACCCCACACTTCAGGGGTCTGATGCCATGAAGGGGGCGGCTCGATTCGGAGTAGGATTTGGTTGTTGGAACTGGTATTACTTTCTGAACGTGGTCGAGCCGCTGGGGCTGGAGCTGCATCTGGTGCATCCGTGGAAGACGCGCGCGATCGCCTCGGCGCGGATCAAGCACGACAAGTTAGATTCGCGGGTGTTGGCCGAGTTGCTGCGCACGGGCTTTCTGGCCGAGGCGTGGATTGCTCCACGCGCGGTGCGCGAGCGGCGGCAACTGCTCCGCTACCGTGTCCACACGGTGCAATGGGCGACGCGGTCGAAGAACTGCATTCACGCGATTCTGAATCGCAACGGGATTCGTTCGCCGCTGCGTTCGCCCTTCGGGCCGCAGGGGCGGCAGTTTCTCGAAACAACCGAGTTGCCAGCCACCGACCGCTGGGAAGTGGAGGGGCAACTCGAGCGACTCGATCTGCTGGGCGAGCAACTGCGCCGACTGGACCGCGAGATCCGGCAGCGTGCGAAGGCCAGCCCGGTCGCCCAAGCGCTCGAGCAGATTCCCGGCATTGGCTCGTTCATCGCCGCGCTGCTGATCGCCGAGATCGGAGACATCCGGCGATTCCCGACCGCCAAGCACTTGGCTTCCTACACCGGCCTGGTGCCGTCGCTGTACGCCTCGGGGGAGCATCGCTGGGCGGGCGCGATTACCAAACAAGGCTCGACGGTGCTGCGCTGGGCGCTGGTGCAGGCGGCGCATCGCGCGGCGCTCAGTCCGCAATTCCAGAGTTACTACCAGCGGCAGCGTGCGCGGCACGGCACCGGCAAGGCCGCCGTCGCCCTGGCCAGGAAGCTGGCGGTCATCGTCTATTACCGCTGGCGGCAAGCGCTGCACGCCGCCGACCCGCCCCGCGAGCGCGGGCCAGAACAAGTTCGGGAGCGCACCTGTGCTGGCGCATGGTCGGAAGATCGACCCTACCAGTCTGATTAGGACACTCCCGGCTGCGCATCGACATCCTGGTCGAAGAGACCGGATAGATGAGTGAGCGGAAGCTCGAAGGGGAGAGAAACAGAAAAGGAGTCTCGCGCTTCGACGCGGAAGGAGTGGTGTGGCTTCGCTCGCATCCCCCCCACTTTCAGCTGAGGGGGGCTGCTCGCTCCGCCACACCAAACAAAAAACATAACCGAGTCAACCGATCTTCCTTGACTCCGCCGCCCCCTTCATAGATGCGCCAGCC
>JBHGBD010000062.1:0-3103 GCA_041946825.1 Terriglobia bacterium
CGCGCTCAAGGCTCGCGGTTGTGGGACGCGCAGGGGAAAATATACCTGGATACGATGTCGGCTCCCCAGGGCCGGCGATGGTGGGACACGTGCACCCGCGCGTCGCTCACCCCAACCGCCAGCACCGCCTTGCATGACCCCTGTAGCCGCGACGAATTCGACAATCGAGGGGTTGCATCCATTCGCCCACGGTCCCTGCACGTTCAGCTCGTGCCCGCGCGCCCGAAGCCCATCGAGGACGGTTCCAGGAACCGGCTCATCGACCGTCGTCGCCAGACGCACCGCCGCTTCACCCGCGACCAGTTTCAGCATGATCCGAAAGAGAACGCCTTTCGCTTTCCGAAGGGGAAATGGTTACGGTATCAGGGCGTATCGCGGGAGAACCAGATCTACCGCTATGGCGCCAAGCCCAGCGAGTGCGGGATCTGCCCTTTGAAGAAGCGTTGCACACCGGGAGCCTATCGCAAGCCGGGCATCCACCGGCAGGAGCCGACCTGCCCGGCGGCGCAGGACTTGGTCAGAACTCCCGAGTATGTGCGCTCCGGGCGCGAACGGAACAAGATCGAAGCGCTCATCTGAGAGTTGAAGCTGCTGGTGGAACTCCCGCGTGCCCGCTTGCGTCCCCTTTGGAACGTGACGGAGCAATCCTATCTGGCGGCCACGGCCCAGAATCTCAAACGACTCGTGAAGTTCCTCTCCGCGCGAGATCCGACGCCAGTGCTGGCCGCCACCTGAAGACAACGCGCGACCGGTGGAGTCAAGAACGTGAGTCCTCGGGAAAAATGAGAAAAATAAGGAGGAAGAACCGGACCACTGAATCGCCCCGCTTGACTGCTCGCAGAGCGGCACGGCCCCACGAGCCCTATCGATCCATCCACTTTTTCAACGGAATCAGTGGATTCATGGCTCGGTCGCGCCCGGCATCATCCCTCAAGATGCATCAGAGAGTCTCGTGAACTCGCAGCAGGAACAAAGACGTAGCGAGGCTCATCAGCTCATTCGGTCCATGGGGAGCATGGCAGCACCTACCGCCCCAGCGGTATCGCCAAAACTGGATTGAAGAATACGGGTTTTCGGGAGAGAGAATGTCGGCGTTCGCTCGAATAGCTCGCCCTCGAAGGGCTCGCGAATGATCGAGAGGCAAGGGCTCACGCCACCGGCGAAGACTACGGTGTCGGGATTCAGAAAGGCGAGAACTCCTGCTAAGGCGCGCGCCATCAGAACAGCCGAGCGCCCTAATATCTCCAAGGACAGCGTGTCGCCTCGATTTGCGGCCCAGGAGAGCCGCTCGGGTGTGATGTCTCCTCCCCTCAGGATTGATGACTCGCCCGCTGCCAGACGCTCGCGTACCTTATCCGCCATCGCCTTCCCACCCGCCTCGATTTCAAGGCACCCTCGGGCCCCGCAGTAGCACAGGCGGGAGCTGGTTGGGTCTGCCGGCATATGGCCGAAGTTACCCATGGCACCGCCTCGGCTGTGGTACAACCGACGACCCACAACAAAGCCCGCTCCGATACCGGTGCCCCAGGAGATATACAGCATCTCAGACGACTGTTTTGCACAGCCAAAATATAGGTCGGCGAGCGCGCCTGCGTTCACATCAATGTCGACGAAAGCTTCGCAACCAAGGGCGCCGGAGGCGACCGCCGCGAGGTTGACGTCATGCCAGCCGAGGGGGCCGGAGAATCCTAGCCACCCGCTTCGATAATCGACGGTCCCCGGGACGCCGATCCCGCACCCTCCGGGCGGCGGCCAGGACGGTGCAATCGCCCTCAACCGTGTACGCAGCTCAGTGAAGACGGATTCGGGAGATCGTTGGGCGGCGGTCGCGAACTTCTCGAACGCCAGCACTTGCCCGTCCGACGCTACGAGAGCTGCTTTGGTAAAAGTCCCGCCGAGATCGACTCCCAGACTGTAGGTCATAAGGTAAGCAACACGACTGCTACGAGACCACAGCCAATCCCCGCGCGCGCGCGCCAGCCCAGCCGCTCGCATACGATGAGCCATGAATATAGGGCCACAAGGACGATGGGTCCCCCGACAACCAAGGGGAAAACGGTGTACGCAGGAAGAGTTCCCAGTGATCTCAGGACGGCAAGGTTCCCTAAAAACGAGCAGAGACCCACCGCCATACCGAAAGCAAGTTCGATTCCTCGAACCCTCCCACGGAACGCCAGCACTAACGCCAGGGCAAACAACGCGCCCGACACGTACATGGCGATCAACGCAGAAGCCTGGTGCTGCCCCAAGCCCGCAACGTGCAGGTACTTCTGAAGGAATTGGGCGAAGCCGTTGCCCAGGAAGCCTGCCGAGAGCCAAACCATGCCCCGTTTCATCGGCGCTCCGACTGGATCAAAAGGATGGAAGCGGCCGCAAAGCCCAGGCCTATGGCCTTACGCGCCCCAGGAGATTCTCCATAGATCGCCAGCGAAAGGACAATCGGCACGGCGAGCGAAAGACTGACGCAGGTGTTCACAATGCTTACCGACAATCCGGAACGCGTGGCCATTGTAATCCCCAGCAAACCGAAACCGGCCGCGAGTCCGATGCCTCCGCCAATGGCAAGTAACGGGCCTGGAAACTGGCCCGCACGGATTCCTCCCGCCGCCACAAGACTTATTACCGCTCCGGCGGCAAAGGCAACAAGGTTCAGGCCCATGGGGTCGGCCTGCGATCGCTGGCTGTGCCCAATCAAGATGTAGAACGCGCTAAAGCACAGCACCGCAAGAAGGAGAAACAGGACGTCCACGAATGCTCCAAGCCCCTTTCAGGTAGCGCGATTTCAAATCCTGACTGATTGAACCCGCATGAATGTTGCCCGAGCCTTGACACGGCATTCAAGGTTCAAGTCCGGTCCTCGATATCTACCCGGCAGCTCTTCGGTAGAGGTCCGACACCTGACCCGCCGTGAGGGCTCCACCGTAGACCCGGACATCATCGAGGCTTCCGCTCAGGTAATTCTGCGCGCCGAATCCCATCAGCAGAGGGGCTCGGCTTGAAATGTCGTAATCCTCATTATCGAAGACCGCGGAAGTCGCTTTCAACTCACCGTTGATGTAGAGCTTCAAGCGGCCCTTTTCCCTGACCGCCACCACGTGCTTCC
>JBHGBD010000063.1:0-2850 GCA_041946825.1 Terriglobia bacterium
AATGGTGTCAGGCCTCAACCGCCCGGCGTGGCCCCGGAGCGGGTGCATAATTCAGGTACTACCGGCAGGAGGTGGACCGCGCGCAAGCACTGGGAAAATTCATCCGCCCGGAAGATCTGGCAAGGTTCGTAAAAGACTTTCTTTCGCAATACGACCGGCGTTCCGAGTTGGCTAAGGAGAGTCCTGGCATCTTCCGGCTGGAGGCCAGCGAGAAGCTGGTACAGTTGGTGGTCAGCCAGCCCGACGATCCGCAAAAAGGCGAATTCTGCGGTCGTCTGCACCGGAACACCCTGCGGGTCACTTTTGACTCGGACGTCGCAGAAAGGGACAAAGATCTCACGTTCATCCACGTGAGGCACTTCTTTATCCGCGCGATCGTGAACGAGTACCGGCAAGGCGGGGGCCAGTTTCATCCGGTCGCGAGAGTGCGATTGGACGCGGCAGATTCCATACCAGCCGGCACTTACTTGTATCTGGTGGCTCGGGCGACGATCCGGGCCGCGCGCGAACAGGACGCCCTCCTCCCCACGATTGTGAACCTGGAGTCTTTGCAGGCCCTTGACGAGGACACATCTGAGATCTGCCTCGCCCGGATGGTGAGTGAGGGTAAAGATTTGCCTACCCCTGTCCTCGAAAACGATGTTCTTCAACGTGCTTACGCGGCTGCTGAGTCGGTTCTAGCCGAGCGGTTCCAAGCCCGGCGCGACAGTGTTGAGCGGCTTAATCAGGCATTTGTGGACGCTCGGCTTGCTAGCGTTCGGGAATCTTACAGGCTGAAAATCGAACGTAAGCAAGGACTCCTCGAAAGGGCGCGGGCACATAATCAACAGGCGTCCTACTTGCGAATGCTCGAGGGAGGGATTCGGAACCTGAAGGCTGAGCAGGAGAGTCGCGAGGCGGAGATCGAACGGCTAAGGTCGGTTACTGCGGAACACGTCATCATCGCTGCCGGTATCTTGGAGGTTTGTGGGATATAGACTCCGATGAAGGTCATCGTCATGCTGCGGTCGGGGCCACTGAGGCGATTCTTTTCCTTCCTGTGGAGAAAACTCGGCCGCCCTCAATCGGCGACGTCTTCTGCGGGGACCGACTTGTCGCCTGGACTTCCCGCTGCGCCGACTGACTTACCTACCGTTCAAGTCGGCCAACATCCGCCGCCTCGTCCAAGGCGAAGTGAAAGAACGATCGTGGCCGGCATTGATTTCGGGACCAGCACGACGAAGGTCATCTGGCAGGACTTGAGCGACAACCACTTCGAAGTGATCCGGTGGCGAGATTCCCAAGAAGGTCCGGGTGCATTCCTCCTGCCTTCGACAATCTTGCTGCGCAACGAATTGATTCATTTCGGGATCCCTGAAACCGAGGCTCGTGAGAGCGATCTGTGGTTGAACTCGATCAAGCTGTGTGTCCTGTGTCGGCGAAAGCCCTCCATCTGCCGCTGTGGCAACGCCGTGGCCCGCCACGGGGTGATATGTCTCCCCGGCGCGGCAGAGATGATTCCGGCGAGCTCCTTCGCCTGCCTGCTCCTGGCGTACGTGTTCCGCGAGGTTGAAGGGATACTGTTGAAGCGATTTCCCGACGACGACTTGGTCCTAATCTGGAATGTCGGGTGCCCGATGGACCATCTCGACGTCGGAGACCTGCGAAGCGAGTGGGAAAGGATGACGGGCGCCGCCATGGAGCTCCGTGGGCAGGTGTCTAGTCCAGCGAACGTGTCGCTGCTAGCTGAGGCGACGCGGCTCGTGGAGACCTTGACCATCCCCGCTCCGGGCGAACGAAACTACTTTGTCCAACCAGAGGGGCTTGCGGCAGTCAAGGCCTTCCTGGAATCCCCACATGCGGAGTCGAAAACATACGCCATTGTGGACGTCGGGGCTGGCACCACAGAGGTCTCGTTCTTTTTCAACGGCAAGGCCATGAAGGAGCCAGGCCAGCCCTTTCGCCCGTGCTACCTGGCCGATTCAACTGATGCGGTGGGTGGGGTTAAGATCGACCAGGAACTGGCTCAAGCTTGGGGGTGCTGTATCAAAGAGGCTCGAAAACGAAAAGAAGGTGCGCCCTCCTCGATCCCCGTGGTGCAAAGCATTGAGCAGATCTGCATGCAATATCGGCGCACTTGCGGCGAAATCGTGCAGGGGAACAAGCTCACATCTCCGCATGACAAGCGGTTCGACCTATTTGTGATCGGCGGCGGCGGGCGATTCAGGCCGCTCCAGACAGCCCTCCAACATCGCGAACTGCCAGGGGGGTTCGTGCGTGAACGTTTGCTGAAGTTGAAGCCGCCAAGAACTCTCCAAGACGAATCGAGCCTTCAAGACCACTATGACTTTCTCTCGATTGCCTGTGGCCTCGCCAGTTCGTTGGACTGGGAGTACTACCCGCCCAAGGATGTTGATCCAATTCCTGCGCCTTCCATCAAACCCAAGCCTGATCTCGACGAGAATTATCCGAAATAGCGCTGTTGAGAAGTCGCCGATGTCGTGAGATGGCGCGCTGGCATCTGTGTTTCTCTGGGTGGCTTTGTCAATTGACGGAACAGCTGATGACCAGCAAGCTACGGATTCGCGTAAAGCAAGATGTAGCCGAGGATGGCTCCAGCCGGGGATTTAACCTTGAGGACGCCCGCCCAGCCGGAGGGGTTGTTGGCGGGGCCGAGTTCGGCGAGGCGGTAGCCGTTGCCAGAGCCGCCGGCGAGGATGAGCTCGCCGTTGGGGGTGAGTTCGAGGAGGGTGCTGTCGGCGAGGTTGGAGCCGGGGCCCTGGATCTTGAGGGGTGAGGCGGTCGAGTCCGCGGCGGCGATGACGGTGGGGCCGGCCGCAAGGCCGGAGGTGACGTGCGGCACCTGTGAGG
>JBHGBD010000064.1:0-4444 GCA_041946825.1 Terriglobia bacterium
ACCCACTTCCAGTGGTCCTCCGAAGCCCTCGCCTTCAGGCGAGGGAGCATTCACTTGGTTTCGGAGGAGATCCCGCACGACAGTTTTCACGCGGTGCGGCGCGTGGTGCGCCGGTACATCGAGCGGAAGACCGGACGCCGGCTGCCGGTGCGGGGCCGCTGGTCAGGGATAAGCGGTTATCTTTCGGAGGCAACGGGGTTGAAGCTCATCGAGTGGGCCTGGGATGTGGGATGGAGGGTTGAGCGATGAACCAGTTAAGGAAGCGGTGCACGGTGTATCGGATAGTGTGCACGCAGTGCGGGGCGCGATTTGAGGGCGGTGAGCGATACCAGCACGCGCGGCTGAGAGCCGAAGACCACGCGCGATGTACCGGGCATTGGGGAAAGGTCTGCCTCTGGGGCGTCGGGAAGAGAGGAGAAAGCCGGGCGCTGGCGCAATTTGGGCAGGCAGAAAGTCGGTGCGGCCTAATGCTCGTTGCCATGACCCCCGAACTCGATGTCTCTAGGACCGGTTACTCGTGAAAACGCACGAAGCCCGATGGAATGCCTTCGTGGGATCATACGCGTTCGGCAACTCTGGAATGCGAGAGATCCCCTCGCGAAGTGGGCTGTCTAGGGTAACGATGTGAAGCAGGTGTCGAGGCAAATCGAAGAACTCGAAGAGGTACTTCGCCGTTGCAAGGAGAATCAAATCAGCAATCTGAACCCTCTTCTTATGTTTTAGCAAAAGTTCAAAAAAGCGATCTACAGCAATGATGATGTCACGATTCGTTGAGATATCATGAAACGCTACTTTGCGTGTTGCAGCTTTTAGCACATGGGATGGAATTCGAATATCGTCGGAGAGCCCTTCTTTCGCCTGACTGAACGCGCGTCGATTGGGGAACCATTTGTCCTGATAGTATTTCTTTGCTAAGACCTTAAACGCCTCAGCGATACAGATATCCGGAACATACACTCGGCCCAAGCCCACCGCAAGTTGCGCTTCTATCTCGCGCCACCATTCCTGACACGACCGAATCCGCTCCCGCTCATGGCCCTCAGGTGCGAATTTCATCGGAATATGTCTATTGGCCAAGAAATTGGCATCGACTAAGTAGTAATTTCTCCCAAGTGACGGCGACCGTTGAATCTTTCGAACTGCCATAAGGGCGCTCGATGGTTGTTTGCTGAAGCCCCAAATCTACTGTTTCGGCTTGACGGCAAAGAATGCGCCTAGAAAGCGGCGAATAGCGCCGACAGGGGGAAGCGAACGTTTGTCTGATTTTGCGACCGGCTCTACCTCGTTGCGGAGTTCAGTTGCGTTCGAACCGCTCCCTTGGATGCCGAAACGCAATGCCAATTCTTCTACTTCCCTTCGACGCGTTTCCTTCCGTGTGCTGTCAAGATAAGCGGCGTGCAATCGATCAGCTTCACTTACGAGCGTCAAGAATGCGGGCAGCCATGGGCCTTCAATGAAAGCCTTAATATCGGCGGGCCGCCACGTGGTGCCGACGCAGTCGTCAAAACTCCCCTGCACGTAGATCTCTAGTACAAGGGTCGCGTCTAGAAAAAGACTGAGGGTGCTGCTGTAGTAAAGGTCGCCGTCGGGAAGGACTGTCGTGCTTTCGTCCCAGGTGAGACGGTAGTGTTGGCGTTGAAAACGGAATTCTACGCCGTTCTTGCCTGTCTCAAGAAGATCAGTAATGGCGGTCGGGACGATCTCGGGGTGATTGTTCCGCCAAGTAGGATAGAAACGGGCAAGATCGCGGTAGAAGTGGAGCGTGAGTTCTGGCAGGCGAAGCTCTCGCGCTCGCTGCTTGCGACGTTGAACTTCAGCTAAGACTTTTCCCATGTCGGCCATAGGCGTCCCAAGGGGGGGCAGCGTACAAGAGCGACTCATTACTGTCAACCAAGATCCCCGGCTGAGAGCGTCGCACTTTCGGATAGAGCAGGCGGGCGGTCCTGTTTGATATCGCGCTTGAAATACTGCTTGACACAACGTAAATGCGACTGTATATACGTTACGTATATTCGAGCGTATATACACACGTTGGAGAGGGAGGCTGGGTATGGTTGAGAGGAAGGCACATCAGTACAACATCCGTTTGACGGCTGAAGAAAAGACGCTCCTGGAGAGGCGGGCGAAGAAGGAGAAGATGACGGAATCGGACTATCTGCGTGTGTGTATGGTCATGGACAGCGTCATCAGTGGGGACGTAGATGCTTTGAAGATTGTAGGCCAGTCCCTCTCAGAGAAGCTCGCAGATAGGGTGCGGGCTCTCGTGCGGCAGGGGTCGCTACACCTGTAGAAGTTCGCCCGGGGATGTCATGGGGGAGAACGGTAGGCGTAAGGCGGTCGTCGGGCGGCGAATAGACGTTGCCGCAGTCGAGATCGCTCGGCTAGAGAAGGGCCTTAGTATCTCTGAATTGTCGGCGACCGCCAGAGTTGACCCGTGCGCGCTGCGAAATCTCCTTCGGTACGGGGGGGAGAGGTCCAGGGATGCGGTGATCGTGGCAGTCACGCGGGCGTTGGGACTCCACATCCGAGATGTGGTCACGATTACGCCGATTCGGCAGGAGCCGCAATGAGGATCTTCCGTCGAGGCAAGCGAGGGACTTGGTATGCAGAGTATCGCGATCCAGTGACCGGACGAGAGGTTCGGGAAAGTCTCCGAGTTGGGAATAAGAGCCCCTAGGTAACCCCCCGGCTCTGCCGGGGGACTCGCAGAGTTTGACTCATCTTCGACAGTTCGTTCAGTTATCCACAGGGTGCCCTTCAAGGATTTCAAGCCCTACGAGTACCTCCAGATCGTCGAGTCGTACCGGGAGGCCGGCTGCGTCCGGCAGCGCGTCCGGGCCACGCTAGGGCGCCGCGATCAGCTCGTCGCCAGCGGGGCGCTAGACGCGCTACTGACGTCCCTCGGCCGCTTCAGCGAACGCTTCCGCGTGGTCGAGCGGGTCCGCACCGCGGGGCTGCAGGCCCACCAGGCGAAGACGTGGGGCCCCGCGCTCGTGTTCGGGCGACTCTGGGAGACCCAGGGTCTGCCGGCCATCCTGACGCGCCTCGCCGACGGGCGCCGCGTCACTTTCGACGTGGAACGCGCGACCTTCGCCCTGGCGCTCCAGCGGCTCTGCGCGCCGGGGAGTGACCTCCAGGGCGCGGCCTGGCTCCAGACGGTGGAGGCGCCGGGGGTCGCCGCGCTGGAGCTCCAGCACCTCTACCGCACCGCCGGCGGCGTCCTGGCCCCCAACCGGGAGGCGCTCGAGCTCGCGCTGTTCCAACAGGACCGCGACCTCTTCACGCAGACGCTGGACCTCGTCTTCCTGGACACCACGAGCGTCTTCGTCTGGCGCGACACGGAGACGCCGCTCCGGCGCCGCGGCTACTCCCGGGACCGGCGGCCCGACCAGCCGCAGATTGTGCTCTGCGTCGCGGTGGACCGCCGGGGCTGGCCGGTGGCCTGGGACATCCTCCCGGGGAACACGGCCGACAAGCCCGCCTTCCGCGCCATGATCGAGCGCCTCCGGACCCGCTTCCGCATCGGGCGGGTGATCGTCGTGGCCGACCGCGGGATGATGGCGAAGACGTCGATCGAACTGCTCACCGGGGACGCCGATGCGCCCTTCGACTACATCCTCGGGTGCAAGCTCCGCCGGGACGCCGAGGTGCAGGGCGACGTCCTCGCCCGGGCCGGCCGCTACCACGCGGTAGCGCCGAACCTCGAGGTGAAGGAGGTGGCGGTCGGCGAGCGGCGCTACGTGGTCTGCCGGAACCCGGAGGAGGCCGCCCGGGATGCCGCGGCCCGGGCCACCCTCGTGGCCCATCTGGAGACGACCCTCGCGCGGCAAGGCCCCAAGGCCCTCCTGAAGAACAAGGGCTTCGCCCGCTTCCTGGCCATCCGGAAGGGCAGCGTCAGCCTCAACCAGGCGGCCATCGACGCCGACGCGCGGCTCGATGGCAAGTTCGTCCTCCGCACCAACACCACCTTGCCGACGGCCGAGGTGGCCCAGGCCTACAAGAGCCTCTGGCGGGTGGAGCGGACCTTCCGGGAGGAGAAGAGCACGCTCGAGGTCCGGCCCGTCTACCACCACCGCGACGACACCACCGTCGGGCACATCGTGGCCTGCTTCCTAGCCCTCCGCTTGGAGGTGGATCTCCAGCGCCGGCTGGACGAACGCCAGGTCAACGCGGCCTGGCCTGATCTCATGCGCGACCTCGGCCAGGTCCAGGCCGTGGAAGTCACGTGCGACGGGCAGCGGTACCGGCTGCGCACCGACCTCCAGGGCCACGCGGCCGCCGCCTTCGCCGCCGCCGGCGTGCGGCCCCCGGCCCTGCTCACGGCCCTCGGCCCGGCGCCGCCGTTCGTGGAGACACCCGCGCCGGTGTAGTGCCAAAGGCGTCTCGGTATCTCCATAAGTCCTCAGAATCGCAGAAGAAGTCAAAACGAACTGTCGAAAATCAG
>JBHGBD010000007.1:0-142193 GCA_041946825.1 Terriglobia bacterium
CCTAGGACATCGCCCTTTCACGGCGGTAACGCGGGTTCGAATCCCGCCGGGGACGCCATCAATTCACAAGACTTACTGGCTTTTCACTGTCCGGCAACTGCTTCGCGCTGACGATCGGGTGACCAAGGGGCTTGCGTTCGGCCTCATTGGGGGCATCAAGGACCGCATCAAGGCCGTTCACCGCCGCTTCCACCTGAAGGCTGGCGACTCTGGCGGACGTGGTCCACCTCCAAGCCTGTGCATTCCTTCTTCCACCGCTGAAAGGTCCGCTCCCAGATTTCCGCTCTACGTATCAGCTCCGCCACCCGGACTCCACCTCGTCCTGCTCCGGCACTGCCACAAACTACTCCGCCGGGACCAGCGGGCCGCCGAATCGAAGGTGCGGATTCTAGGGCTCACTGCGCACTTCGATGGCATTCACACAAGCGTAGTTCTTCATCGGGACGAATGTCAGAAGGAGCTTGCCCTGGGGGTTGGGTTCGAGATTGTGGAAGGTCTTGACGAGGGCGCGATTGGCGCTGCCAGCCTCTTTCAAGATATCGAACTCATGCAGGATGCGCACACCATTACAATAGACATCAAATAAGCGGCTTCCGACTCCCCCGCCGCCGGGATTCTGCGGCCCGAAGTAAGTTTCGGCAAAGTGCAGCGCCAGAGCATACCGGCCCTCGGCGACAGGGATAGCGTAACTGAAATGGCCGAAACGTTCGCCCAGATAGAGGTCTGGATCCGAGGTCTGGGATACGGGTCGGTTGTGAAGAACCAGCCGCCCCTGGTGCGCGTAGTTATCGGGTTTCCAAACCTCTCCTGCGTGGTCCGTGTATGAGTTCGCCTGGGCCACGATACGAACCGGATGCATTCTTCCAGGAATGCCGGGGACAATTTCAAGAGCGTTCAAAATGGCCTCATCCTGCGGCGGGGTGGGGCCTTGATATTTGAAGAACCGCAGGTGGAGCTGCCCGTCGGGAGCCGGGGTTACGTCCCGGAATACGCGCACATCGGCGGTATTCGGGGCGCCCGCGTCGGCCAAGGGGTCGAACTCAGCGAGGATCGGTTTGCCATTCATTTCCACGTTAAATATGCGGCTGCTCTCACCGCCTCCCGCAAGGGACCCTGCACCATACACAATTTCAGCAAAATGGAGCCGGAGTTCGTACACACCCGGCTCGAGCGGAATATCGTAACGGAACGCGCCGTAACGGCAGGTCTGGTAAACCGTAGCATCCGAGGTGCGCGCAATTAACTGAGGACCCACGCCCAGAACCGTGCCACCCGTGTAATATCGGTCCGGCCCCCACACCTCTCCCGCATGGTCGATATACCGGTTCCTCGAGTAACCGGCCAGAATCCGGAGCGCTTGCCCGGGCTCACCGCCAATTACGGCTTTTCCGCCTTCAATCCCGAAGGCGTCGGAATTCGTCGCCTGGAATCGCAGGAGTTTTCCTTTCCATACAAAGGCTGCGGCGGCAACGAGAATGAACGCCAGCATCGCCACAAGGGGGCGGGATAGCCTATGACTGCGCCATGGAGGCCGCGAGGGGAGCCCCGTTCGCGTCGATATCCCTGAGGGTTCTGGGATCAGGTCCGGCGCGGTTGGTTTCTCCTGACCCTCGATCCTGTTTCCAGCCTCATTGGAAGCTGGGGTTGCGGCCTGTGCTGCCACGTCAACGTGTGGCGAAAAATGCGGGGCGTACTTGCCTGGCTCGAGGACGACTGCGACCGGGTCGCGAACGCCCTCGGTTTCGTAGTATTTCTTCAGCTTATCGCGCAGCCGGTGCAACTCAACGCGGACGACCGAGTTGCTCGTAGGATCGAAATCGGGGGGACGGCCAAGCGCTTCAACTCCTATATTGTATTCCTTCAGGTCGCAGGCCCGGCCGTCGAAGTACTTCCCACAAATGTAACTCAGAAGTCTCGCTAGACTTTGAGACTTGGAGAAGATCTGGGAGGCAAGGACCGCTTCCAATGCGGCCTTCTCCTCCTCATGGCTGACACCCTGCGGCATGGCATATCCCCGGCTTGTGGGGGGAACATACCACCACCAGTACTTCAAAGCAACTGAACCGGTAGCTTGTAACGTGCCGGTAACACGTCAAGGCGATTTCGCAGGAATCACACAAAACACGGCCTGCGAAGTCTCGTGTAACCGTTACCTAACGGGTTGAAACTTGTTCTGCGCAGGAATAGTGATTGATTCTGGGCGCGTCGGGTAGGTCAAACTCGGCGGGTCGAATACTCAGAAAACATTAGGTGGGAGCGGAAGTGTGGTTCGCTCTCCGCGGCGGGAAGGTACGCGGGTTGGGTCTTTCCTTAGAAGGTGGTACTCCGGCCCTTGCCGCGTAAGGCTCAGGAGTGCCATTCACTAACGCTCACAGAGAGTTCCTCCAAGAAAGGGGGGCAACTAAACCAGCCATGAGAAACTGTATCAAGTTAATAATCGCGATTGCTCTTCTGGCGGCGCCAGTCAGGCAATTGCTCGCCCAATCGCTATTCGGCTCGCTGACCGGTATTGTAAGTGACCCCTCGGGCGCGGTAATACCGGGTGCGACGGTCAAACTGGTCAACCAACAATCAGGCTCCACACGTGAGACGGCCACCACCACAGAGGGGTATTTCAGCTTCGCCTCCGTGGCGGTGGGCAACTTCACTTACAAGCTTACCGTCGAGGCGACAGGCTTCGCGACTTACCAGGCGACGGACCTGGCCATCCTGGGCGGCGAAAAGCGCAACGTGAACGTGGAACTCAAGGTTGGCACGACCGCTCAAACCATTGAGGTCACGGGCGTTGCTACGTCCGTTGTGCCAGTCGACTCGGGGGAGAAATCGCAGACGCTCACCACCAAAGAGCTCACGAACTTTGTTTACGTGAGCAGTAACGCGGCCGAACTTATCAAGATGATGCCAGGTTTCGCCATCCAGAACGGGTCGTCCAACCGGGCCAACTTCACCGGCGAAGTGATCGGCATCAATGCCAACGGCGACGCGGGGAGCCAGAGCCCGCTCAACAACGCGTACAGCTATAACGGGCTGCCCGGCAACTCTCTGGACATCACGGCGGACGGGGCGCACGTTTCCGACCCGGGCTGCAATTGCGACACGCCGGTCAATCCCAACGCTGACATGATCTCGGAGTTCAAGGTTCTCACCTCGAATTTCAGCGCGGAGAACCAGAAGGGCCCCATCGTTGTCAGCTCCGTGACCAAGGCGGGGGGCAGCCAGTTCCACGGCTCCGGCTTCTTCAGTATGCGCGACTACCGGATGAACGCCAACGACTGGCTGAACAACCGGAACAATGCGCCGAAGCCGGCCAACAAGTATTACTACCCGGGCGGCACCCTCGGCGGCCCACTCACTCCAGGACGCGAAAAGCTGTTCTTCTTTACCGGTTACGAGTACTTCCACCAGGTGCTGGACACCGGCCTGCTGCGCGCGACCGTTCCTACCCCGGGCATGCTCCAGGGGGATTTTTCGACAGCCGAGTTGGAGAAAATCGGCGACGCAAACAACCGGTATGTCACGGCTTCGGGTTCACCCGTGGCCAGCCCTTGCGATCCCAACGCCGCGCCGGAGGACTACACTCCCTGCCTTAACGCGGCAGCTCTGGCCCAGTATCCCGGCGGGATCATTCCGGAATCGGACCTCGATCCCAACATGATCGCGCTGATGAAGCTGTATCCCGCCGCCAACGCCGATCCCAGCCAGACCGGCGGGTACAACTACGTGCAGGCCCTCGTGTTCAACCAGAACAACCACCAATGGGCGACGCGAGTGGACTACAACATCAGCAACAATACGAAGCTGTTCGTCCGCTACAACCTGCAGCGCGAAGTGCAGCAGTTCCCGGTAGGACTCTGGTGGCGGAACGGCAGCCAGGTTCCCTACCCGACGCCCATCCTGGGCAAGAACCGTTCGGATTCCTTGTCGGTCTCGTTGACTCACGTGTTCAGCCCGACGATGACCAACGAATTCGTCTTCGGGTACACCTTTATCGGCTTCCCCAACGTGTTTGAGGATCCGTCGAAGGTGGACCGCGCGAACGTGGGTTACACCTATAAGGGTTTGTTCAAGAACGGCGTCGCCCAGATCCCCTCGTATGGAAACTACGGCAGTGAAGCGGCGTTCATGTTCAATCCCGGCGGCTTCGAGGCGGGGGGACCTTCGTCGGGTCTTTATGCCAACAAGTACATGCCCAGCTTCAGCGACACATTCGCCAAGGTCATGGGCACCCACACGATCAAGGCAGGTTTCTTCTGGGAGTGGATTCGGAATGCCCAGCCTGCCAACAACAATACCAACGGGTTCCTGCAGGTCAGCTCTTCGGGCAACACCAATACCCTTGGAGATGCGATCGCCGATCTGACCGTGGGCATCCTGAGCGGCTACAACGAAGCCTCCTTCAACCGCATCAACAACATTTCCTACAACACTTACGAGGCCTTCGTGCAAGACGACTGGAAGGTAACCCGGCGGCTGACCATCAACTACGGCATCCGCATCACGCACTTCCAGCCCTGGATCGACCGCGAAGGGTTCGGTTATGCGATCTTTGATGAAGGAGCTTTCGATCCGAGCTGCGCGGCTCCGCCCACGTATTGCGGGTTCAAATGGCATGCCATGGATTCGAGCATTCCGATGGGCGGATTCCCCACGCGCTTCGCGTTCTACCAGCCGCGTTTTGGCGCTGCTTACGACCTGTTTGGAAACAGCAAGACGGTCCTGCGGGGCGGCTGGGGACGGTACTTCTTCCACGCCGGGCAGTTTACCAATGGCCTGGACGCCTCGGCGGGGGTGAAGTCGTACAATCTCGGCAATAACGTTCCCGTGGCCGGAGGTGGCACGATTCCCTTACTGGCCAAGGAACTGGACACCCTCAGCCTCGAAGCTTCGGCGTCCGGCCCCGCGGCCGTGGATAGCAGAGACGACAAGCAACCCTACACCGACAGCTACAGCTTCACGATTTCGCAGCGTACCCCCTGGTCGGGCTTGCTGGAGCTTTCCTACGTCGGTAACCGGAGCCGCGATCTCCCAAGTGCTGGTAACGGCGGCAGTCTGGGATTTCCCACTCTGAATCTCAACATGGTGCCCATAGGAGCGATGCTTTCATCGAACAACGGCGGTGTCGATCCGGGCTCGCTTGTCGCCGACCAGTTCCGACCGCTGCAGGGCTATTCGAACCTCGATGTTGCAACCAACAATGGATATGCAAACTACAACTCTCTGCAGGTGACCTGGTTGCGGACCCAAGGCCGGTACACCATCAACATGAACTATACTTACGGCAAGGCATTGGGGATCCTCGGTGCGAATGGCAGGCTGTCCAACGAGTTCAACCTGGACGACAACTACGGTGTGCTGAACAGCAACCGCACGCACCTCTTCAACACCGCCTACTCCGTCCAACTCCCCGACGCCAGCAAGAGCGCGCTGGCGGGGCTGGCCGTCAATGGGTGGCAGGTCTCCGGCCTCTTCCAGCTCCAGAGCGGCCCCAACCTGACGGGTTACCAAAACCAGAACTTCGGCATGAATCTCAACAGCGCGAAGATCCCTGGCACCGCGTTCAACATCAGCAACGTCTCGTTGTTGGGGACGCCGAATATTCAGCTCAACCCCGTTCTCACCTGTGACCCCAGGAAGGGTGTTTCGGGGCAACAGTACATCAACGCAGGCTGCTTTGCGGTCCCGACCGCGATCGGCGAGAATGGGCCGACAATTCTGCCGGCTATTTACGGACCGGGCTTCTTCAACTTCGACTTGGGAATCTTCAAGAGCTTCAGGATCACCGAGACGAAGTCGTTCCAGTTCCGCTTTGAGGGCTACAATATCTTGAACCATCCGCTGTGGTCCTTCAACGGCGGGAACCTCGGTCTGAGCTTCGATCCGAACACCCTGGAAGTCAATAATCCGAACTTCGGGAAAACCACGGATAAGCAGGGGCATCGGATCATTATGCTGTCGTTCAAGTTCCTGTTCTAATCGCGCATGGACGAACGCCGGCACAAAGCCATGAAAAGGGCCGCTCGCAAGGGCGGCCCTCTTTTTTGTAAGATGAAAGGCCCCTGGGGCTGACCACGTGGGAGCGGTCATCGTTCACCCTTTATTCTTTCGGAGTTCCTGTCGGCTCGGCTATACTCGCGGGTTGAGGAAGGCCATGGAACGCGGTTCTGGAGCGTGCGCGCCTGCTTTCTTGATTCTTCGGATGCTCTGCGCGCTTGTTGTCCTCTTACCTCTGGGAAGAGCCCAGGCTGGCCAGAGCACGCAGAATCCCCAGGAACTGCTGAAAGAAGCGGAGTCGCTGCATCGGGCCGGCAAGCTGGATCAGGCAATCGAAATCTATCGCACCATCTTGAAACAATACCCGAACGTTGCGCCTGTCAGGTCGAACCTGGGCGCGGCGCTGGCGGGCGCCGGACGGTACGAGGAAGCGATCGTTGAGTATAGACGCGCGCTGGAACTGCAGCCGCATCCGCAGATCCGCCTGAACCTCGCACTGGCGTATTACAAGGCTCTGCAGCTCAACGAGGCTGTTAACCAGCTTCTGCCCCTCCACACCTCCGACCCCGCGGACCTGAAAATCGCTCTTCTCTTGGGGGATTGCTACTTCCGCCTGGGGGAGTTTAAGAAGGCGGCAGAAATCCTCCAGCCGCTCGAAGCTGCGCACCCGAGAGAGCAGGCGCTCAACTACCTGCTGGGAATGGCGCTCATCAACGACGGGCAAGCGAGCAAGGGGGAAGTTCTGGTAGATCGAATTCTCCGGGACGGCAATTCGGCCGAGGCCCACTTGTTGCTTGGGGCCGCGCGGTTGGCGATCTACGACGCGTCGGGCGCCATCGACGAGCTTTCTCTCGCCGTCAAGATCAATCCCCAGCTGCCACAAGTTCATTACCTCTACGGGAAGGCGCTGCTGACCCTCGGCAACCGGACGGAAGCCATGAAGAACTTTCGGGAGGAACTCGCGATCGACCCTAACGAATTCGGGTCCAATCTCTATCTCGGCGTCCTGCTGAATCAGGAGGAGCAGTACAAGGAGGCCGTCCCCTACCTCGTTCGGGCGCTCCAGGTGCGGCCCGACGAGCCGGCGGCCCGTTACCAGATCGCGATCGGCGAGATCGGAGCGGGGAATCTCGAGCAAGCAAGGAAGTCACTCGAAAATCTCGTTAAAGACAGCCCGAGTTTTCTGGACGCCCATGTCTCCTTGGCGAGGCTCTATTACAGGTTTCGGATGAAGGAAGAGGGTGACCGCGAGAGGGCCATCATCGATAAACTCAACGCCGAAGTCCAGGCCCGGAAGCGTGCCCAGGCCGACGAGGCAACTACCAACGCGGCGACCACGAATCCTCCTTAATTATTCCTTCCCGGGTGCAACCCGCTCAGCCTCGTCGGGCGAGGGTCGTAACGAATGGTTGGCGCGAAAAGGACCAACAAAACGGCAAGCCGGCGCAGCCGGATCCCCATGGCGGTGGGCTTCGCCGCACTGCTCGGTTTGGGACTCTCGGGGCGAATTCCGCAGACGGCGGATCCGGCCATTCCACGGGCGCCTGATGGGCTGCCGGTCTTTGAGGTCATTCCGGACTCGGCCAGCGGAATCACGTTCGATCACGTGAGCGGACGATCCCCGCAATACTACCTGCCGGAAACTCTGGGCGGTGGCGGTGGTTTTATCGATTACGACAATGACGGCTGGATGGACATCTACCTGGTGAACAGCGGCAAGTGCGACTTCTTTGACCCGAAGCCGCCCCTCCGCAACGCTCTTTACCGCAACAACCACGACGGGACGTTCACGGACGTGACCGAAAAGGCCGGATTGGCAGGAGGCGGCTACGGGATGGGTGTGGCGGTCGGGGATTACGATCGGGACGGCTGGCCTGACCTTTGCTTGACCCAGTATGGGCGCTCGCTCCTCTACCACAACAACGGCAACGGCACGTTCACCGACGTGACCGACAGGGCGGGCATCCATGCCGTCGGCCTTGCGGCGAGCGCCGTGTGGTTCGATTATGACAACGATGGGCGTCTGGATCTGTTCATTTGCCGGTCTGTGGATTTCAATAAGGCAAACAACAAGTTCTGCGGGTTCGGCGAAACGACTGAACGCTACTACTGCATCCCGAACGTCTACGACCCGATGCCGAGCTGGCTCTTTCACAACAACGGAGATGGGACCTTCACGGACGTCAGCAAGCCCTCGGGGATTGACCGCGCAGCCGGCATTGCCTGGGGCGCCGTGGCCACCGACGTCAACAACGACGGGCTGATGGATCTTTTCATCGCCAACGATATGGTGGCGAATTTCCTCTTTATGAATCGGGGTGGCGGGAAATTCGAAGAAGTCGGGCTTCAATCGGGCGTCGGTTACAGCGCAGACGGGCGAGTGAGATCAGGGATGGGCGCCGACTCTGCCGACTATGATCAGGACGGTTGGATGGACCTCTTCCTAACCGACGTGGACGAGGAAATGTTCTCCCTCTATCACAATAACCGCGATGAGATGTTTGACGACCAGTCGGTCTCCAACGGCATCGGGATGACGGTGCGTGCCATGAGCGGCTGGGGCGTGAAATTCCTGGATTACGACAGCGATGGCAATATTGATATCTTCATCGTTTCCGGCCATCCGGACAACAAAGTCACACAGCGGCACAGCAAGATTCAATATGAGGAAAACCCACTGCTGTGGCGCAATCTGGGCGGGGACTTCCGCAACACCTATCAGAACGTCAGCGAGCAGAGCGGACCGGTCTTCCAACAGGTATTTGCGGCGCGGGGGCTCGCGATCGGCGACTATAACAATGACGGCGGTGTGGATGTGCTGATGTGTCTGAATGACGGAGCTCCCGTGCTGATGCGGAACAACGTCGGGAAACTCAACCACTGGCTGGGTATCCAGCTCAAGGGCACTGTGGCCAATCCCGATGCGGTCGGCGCTAAACTTACCTGGCAAACCAGCGATCTGAAGCGGTACGTCTATAAGATCGCGGGAGGAGGCTATCTCTCCGCGCATGACCCAAGGCTCGTGCTGGGAATCGGCCGCCGGACAAAAATCGATTCGCTTGAAATCAAGTGGCCGGCCCCCAGCACTAGAGTGGATCGATTTAATGATCTTCCGATGGACCGCTATATTACGATCGTGGAAGGAAAAGGAATCACCAAGCCCTGACTTATCCCTCGCTCCGTACGGCAGGAAAGCGTTGGCAGAAGGTGGAGAAACCCGTGCCCGGAATCTGCGCTCCCCCGACTGGGGAAAGCCCTCGATCCCTGGATTTGTGCCGTCAACGTCAATGAGTCGTGTTTTCTTCAGACTGCTTCTTTCCCTCGCGATTTTCACGCCGGTAGCGACGGTCTCACAAGTCAATGACGATGCGATGTCGATGGCGCGGCGAGCCTGGCAATTGCAGCAGGCCGGCGACTATGTCGCCGCTGTGGAGGCCTACCGTGACTTCCTGAAGCTTCGCCCCAACGAAGCCGCTGCCCGGTCGAATCTCGGGGCCGCCCTGGTCAAGCTGGGCCGCTTCGAGGAAGCGATCGAGGAATACACGCTGGCGGAGAAGCTGATGCCGGGTGACGCGCGCGTCGGCATGAATCTGGCGCTTGCCTATGAAAAAAGCGGGCGCCTGCCTGAAGCCTGCCAGAAGTTCGCGACGCTGCATGCTGCCGCCCCCCAGGAAAAACAGATCACGATGCTGCTGGCGGACTGCCATCTGCAGTTGGGCAACTACGACGGCGTCATCGAGCTACTGCGGCCGGTCGAGAGCCAGGATCCATCCGATCTCGCCACGGCCTACATGCTGGGCACGGCTCTCATCCGCACGCGGCGCATCGCGGAAGGGCAGATTCTGCTCGACCGAATCCTGCGCAACGGGGAGAGTGCGGAAGCGCACTTTCTCCTCGGAACGCGTTTCTTTGAGTCCGGCGACTTTCCCGCGGCGGTGAGGGAACTGGGACGCGCGACCGAACTCAATTCAAGACTGCCGCAGCTTCAGTCGTTCTACGGCCTGGCGCTTTTGAATACCGGAGACCCTGCCGGGGCTGCCGCCGCCTTCCGCCTGGAACTGGCCGCGAATCCTCACGATTACGCTTCCAATCTCGCGCTCGGCCAGATCTTGATCGTCTCCAAGCGATATGGCGAGGCCATGCCCCTGATCGAGGCCGCGCTGCTTCGCCGGCCCGAATCCCTCGAGGCGGGGTTGGCCCTCGGCCAATGCCTGAGCGGGACCGGGAGGTTAGTGGAAGCGCGGGAGCGATTGGAGGCGGTTGCCCGCTCCATGCCCGGCTCTCTCGATGCCCACGTTGCTTTGCTTTCTGTCTACACACGCCTTCACCTCGGCTCTGAGGCGGCGCGAGAGCGCGAGACCGTGAGCCGCCTCGAGCGCGACACGGCCGGAGCAGAAGGCGGGCCGCAGGTCAACGCCCTCGCGCCCGATTTCGAACTGCCCCAGGTTGGGACCAAGCGCCCGGTGAGGCTGAGCGGTTTCCGGGGGAAGACTCCGGTCGTGCTGGTGTTCGGAAGCTACTCATGCCCCAATTTCCGCGGTGCGGCCGAGGCGCTGAATGAAATGTTTCGACGCTATGGCCGGCGAGCGCCTTTCTTCCTCATCTACATCCGGGAGGCGCACGCCACGGGCGATTGGGAGAGCACGCGGAACATGCGGGAAGGCGTCGCGGTGGCTCCTGCCTTGACGCTGGAAGAGAAAGGAGACCACGCGGCCATGTGCAGACGGGAGCTCCACCTGGAGTTCCCCGCGCTGGTGGACGGCGTAGACGGAAGCGTGGAAGCCGCCTATGCCGCCTGGCCAAGCCGTGCCTTTGTGATTGGCCCTGACGGTCGCGTCCGCTACAGGACATGGCTGACGCAACAGGGCTTTCGCGCGGAGGCCATGGAGAAGGCGCTCCGCGAGGCAATCGCGCGGCCGTGAGTGCCCCATCAGGAGGGTACGAGTCGTAGTGAAGGTCTCAAACCTCGTTACGTCGTTGGTAATGGTTACAGCAGTTCCCCTGAGTCTACTTGCCGTTGGGAGCAGGTCCAGCTTCCTTCCACGTCGGGCCAGCAATCAGGGCCGCCGCTGAAGAATTGCTGCTCCCCGGCTGGGAAACAGACGATTCACGCCGCTCGGGCCGGCAGGACGGTCATGCCATAGCGGCGCGCTTCGCGGTCCATCAGACGCGTCAGTTCGGCTTTGGTCTGTTCGGGCAGGCGGGAAGGTCTGTACTGCGCGAGCCGCTTGGCCACTTCCCGCGTGGCGCGGGCTTTCAGCGTGAGTTTTCCTCCTTTTTGCCAGCGCGTGCGGTTCGCGCGCTCAATCACCGGACCGGGGAAGGTAATCTCCTCCCGGAGATGGCGGCGCGTGTGATCCGCAATCAAGAGGTGTTTCTCCCGCAGCAATTCCTCAAAGATTGGAAGCGCGGGGAAGTCTTCTCGCGGCTCGACCCCACGCAGCAATCGGTCTGTCATCCCGCAAATCTCGTTGTCGACCACCAGTTTTTCCAAGCTCAGGCAGCTTTCAAAATCCAGCATTCCCGGGCCTGAAACATTGTTGATTCCCGAAAGCGCGGCGAGGATGGCGCCGATGCCCGTTTCCAGACCCGCTTGCGCGTCCAACTGTTTGGCGTCACTGAGTGCGATATAGCCCTGCGTGGGCATGCCAAGACGCTTGCCGATTTCGCTGTTCGCGCAGTCGAGCATCATGGTCTCTATCGCGCCCATGGGTGTGGTCTCGAAGCGTACGTCAAAAATCGCCGGCGATCCTCCGTAAAGAATCGGGTGACCGGGGTTCGTAAGTTGGCTGATGACCACGCCGCTCAGATTTTCGGCTGTCTGCTGGACCAGACTCCCGACCTGGGTAACCGGCGCCATAAATCCCGACAAGGGCATGGAAATCAGCTCCACCGGGATCGACCAGCGGGCGCAGTCCACCAGATTCTGGCTGGTGACGTCGCTCCACTTGATGGGCGCACTCGGGCAGCAGGAGAAGACCGTGAGTGGCTTGGAGCGCAGCTCCTCTTTGCTTCCCCGGACGGCGATCTGCAATTCCTTCATAACCTCGAAGGATTCAATCGTGAAGGCTCCTGTGACGACCGGCTTCTCACCGTACAGAAGGCTCAGGTAGAGCCGGTAGCTGTCGGAGATTCGCTCGTGCACGTCGGCGGGAATCAGCGCCGTGCTCTGCGACGCGATGTGCTCCAACCCGCTCGTCAGCTTGACGTAGCGGATGTAATCGTCTGTGTCGGGCTTGCGCAAGTCGTCCGTCTGGCTGTCGAGAATATTCACGGCGGCGGAGCCCGGGGTGAAGTAGACGTTGTCTCCTCGGAAGTCGTGAGTCTCATTTCCGAGGACGTCATAGAGCTTGAAGGAGCCAGGGACAGTCTTCAGCGCTTCGTCAATGAGGTTTTCAGTGAGGAACGCTTTCGATTTGTTCGAGTTCACCTCAGCCCCGTGATCCGACAGCAGGTCAAGAACCCTGGGATTGTGAATCTCGACGCCAAGCTTGCCAAGAACCTCGCGCGCCTCCGTAATAATTCGATCGATGAGTTCGGCGTGGAGAAGTTTATAAGCAGGTCTCATGCATGTCCTCCGGGCGGGATTGTATCGCGATTAGCAACACTCTTGCGCGACACAAATGGGTGTTGTGATGGTGGCCTGGGAATATGACACTATGTCGCTGCCCGTCGTCATCTCGTTTTCCGCATACATCAGGTGGCACAAAAGTGGTGGTACGGTCGGGTCAGTGACACTCGATGCGCATCGTACGTAGAATTTGATTAAGCGCGGACCTTTCAAAGCAAGTCTGTCTGCGCAGCGGGCAGAGGCCCAAGATCTATGGCGGCGCTCCGACGGCAAAAAGTCGAACGGAAAGATCCCATAGGGATATCGGGGTTCGTGGCCTTATGGTTCCTCGTTATCCTTTCGGCCCTGTACTTTGCATTGTGGGACCGTGTGCCGCGCAGCCTGGGCGCGGCCCTGTTGACTCACGGCGGATCGCAGGTCGTTCTTACTACCCAGGCGACGACGAAACTGCCGCCCTTCTTGGCGGCGACTAAGGAGTCTTACAACAAGGCGGAGCGCGCCGCGCAGAAGGGCGACACCGAAACATACCGAAAATTGGCAACCGACGGATGGGTGGTCGCGGTTCCCGACGGGACCCCGGCTCGCGTGCTTAAACGTGAATTGCTGATGGCCAACGTTGAAATCCTGGGTGGGGGGTTAAAGGGGCGGATCGGCTGGGTTGCGATGTCGGCGGTAAAGCGCCAGCGCCCTGCGGTCGTGGCAACAAATCCTTCTGGTGGGGAATAAGCGGAATCGGACGCCGCCGAAACCCGGTGTATCACGAGAATGGACTATTGAATTCAGTGGCAGGAAATTCAGGCCGAGGCTTGGGTGAGGAGGTGGGCGCTCGCGCCCTGAATTGATTCACACACGCCGGGCAGCGTAGATCTTCTCAATCAACTCTTCCACCAGGCCCTGGCTCTCGATAAGCCTCTGAACCAGGGCGCCACACGGGCGCAGCATTTCCTGGGCCTCGGAGGGATGGAGGGCAAGCTTGCTCTCCACCGCTTCCACGACCTCTTTCAGTTGCTCCGTGTTTTGGATCGCCAGTTTGAGCAGTTCTTTTTCTTGGGAAAAGTCAGCCATATTGACCTCCCCATGTTTCATCCTAGTCCTCAGGTCTTGCGGATCGCAATCGTACGAAGGTGCCACGCAAGGGGCTATCGAGGCCACGCCTTGACCATTGACATGATTGCTCGTGCCCGGTATATTGCGCTCGTGAGGTGCTGATGCTTTTGGCTGTTGGGTCATAGTTGTCATGAATACCGCAGAAGAACTCAAGCCTCGAAGGGTCGAACGGATCAACAAGCGGATCCCCATCTCATTGATCGTCAAGACCGACGGCAAAGAAACGACGCGCTCAGGGGCGACCCTCGATATCTCGCCGATGGGGCTTCGAATTCAAACCATTCGTCCGCTTTACCAAGGCCAGGCGGTCTATCTCTTGCCCACCAAGGGAGAGGCTTCTTCTGGCTACTACCGCGTAGTATGGGTACGACAAACCCGTGAGAGCTCGCCGCCAGAAGCTGGACTGAAAGTCTTGAACTAGCCCCACCTGCTTTTTCCCGAGTTCTAAAGACAACGAGGGTTTCCGAGAGTTCTCAGGATTCCTGCTGAGGCGGCGAAAGGAGCGGAACCTGCGGTTGAAGGCAGTGGGATTGCTGAACTCGGCGGTGGGATTATGCTGCCGATTTGAAGCGGATCTCTGGCCCCGGTTGAGCTCCGGACTGATACCGTAGGATTCTGACCGCCAACACGGGGCGCGCATCGGAAGCGGCGGGCATTACGCTTCGGACGGTTTTGCCCCAGCAGAAGAAGTTCGTCCCGGCGATCCAGGGGGTTCCATCGGGGAGCGTAAAACTCATTTCGAGGGGGCAGCGGTCCGGGACCGCCTTCTCGCCACGGAAAAGCACGCCCGTCCTGCTGAGGTTTTCGATCGTCCCTTTGTACCAGGTCAACCCGCCGGTCGGCCTGTAGATCAGCGAGCCCCCCAACTCAAACCGCTCGTCGCGCTTCGTGATTTGAGCGCCCGCTTGGGCCTCGACCTTCTTGCCTCCGCGAAGCACCGCAAAAACGTTTCGCATTTTGGGGAGTCGGAACGACACCACGTACTCCTCGTCCAGCGTCAGCCAACACTCTCAGCAACAGCCTAAGCGGGTGGGGCATTGGTTTCAATGATGTGCGTCAGACTCGCGATATCCGGCCATCAATCGGATGGATTGTTGAGTGGTTAACAACGTAGCTGCAAACGATGCGCCCCAACGGCGGCGGCTGTCTCTGGATTTTACCCAGTTTCGAATCTGGTTCCAAAGGGAGGCATATCTGACTGTATGTTTTTTTTGTTGACTATGCTAGGATGGGTTATAGGAGGGAATGCGCTTCGCCGTCGTGGGCGGCAGCCCACTCAACTGTTTCATGCGCCAGTTGGCTGGTAGTCAGGCGGAGTGAAAATGAACGGACATGGGATGACCATTCCTGAGGTAGGATTCCGCGCCTCACGCTTTCCCGTTGAATTGCCTTTACGTTATCGCCCCCTTGGAGAGCTTGGCTGGGTTGAAGGGCGGACCATCAACGTCAGCCGTTCGGGTGTGCTCTTCGCGGTCGATGAGCTCTTGCCGGAAGAGACCCCGATCGAGCTGGCTTTTGACCTCCCTCCCGAGATGGGTGGCGGCCCGGGAGAAGGTGTTACCTGCCGGGGGCAGGTAGTTCGCACGATTCTTCCTCCTTCGACGGACGATCCACCGGCCGTAGCGGTTTCTATCGCGGGCTTCCGCTCATACGGGAATTAAGGGCGAAAGAGCGCTCCGTCGCCGAGCTCCGGCAACGGGGGAACCTGTCGCCTCCCTCCGAACTCTCCTTGCGCCCCCGCCTTGCGCCGCGGATCGACGCCAGATGCGCCTCCACCCGAATCCTTCCCCATGGGACTTGCCTTGAGACCGAGAATGAGTAAACTTCTTTATTTGGGGCTTAGCTGTGCCAGGCAAAGACTTTGGATTGCATCGACCTGCCTTCAGGATTTCAGCTCAAGGAGGCGAGAGGGAGGCCGGGATCATGGCCCGTCGAAGTGGCACGATCAAGCAAGGAGTGATCACAATTGTTCTCGCGGGCTGCGCAGCGCTGGGATTCTTGAAGGCGGCGACCCCGTCGGAAGGGGAGGAAAATTTGGCGAATGTCCGGGCGATGTCGCGCCTCGACTGGATGCCCAAGAACCAGACTGGCATGCTGAACGTCACCGCCAGCGAGGGAAAATTCTTACGCGACCAGGTCATCAAGGTCAACGCGAAGCACGCGCTCGAAGTCGGAACCTCGAATGGCTATTCTTCGATCTGGATTGCCATGGGCGTCAGGAAGACGGGCGGTCAGTTGACCACGATCGAGATTGACGACGCCAAAGTGGAGCTTGCCACGCGGAATTTTCGAGCCGCAAGCGTCGAGCGGCTCATCACCCTCGTGCACGGCGATGCCCTGAAGGAAATCCCGAAACTCCAGGGGCCCTTCGAGTTCGTTTTCATCGACGCCTGGAAACAGGACTACGTGAAGTACCTGGATATGATCTTGCCCAAAGTTCCGGCGGGGGGAGTCATTGTCGCCCACAACGTGACGGACCTGCGCTCGCAACTTCTGGATTTCATCGAGCGTGTCAAGACCGACCCGCAGTTGAAGACCGAAATCGTTAACGCCGGGCCGGGCGGGTTTTCGGTCAGCGTGAAACTGCCAAAGAAGTGAGGATCGTAGCGTCCGTGGATAACAAAACAGCAGGCTTTCAGAATTCCAGGCAACCCGTTCCGATGCCGCAGCGGGAACCGGACGGCATCTACCAGGAGAACCGCCTCGTAGCCCGCGTCGTCGACCCCGAGATCGACACGGAAGCGAAAGAGATTCGCTTCGCCGAAGTGTACGACTCCGATGACCTCGTCCTCCCCGACGAGTGCGAGTTCCAGAAGTACCGCATTCTGATTCAGCGCGTCGCTTACGCCTCCAAAGTCAACAAGGAGGCGCCGCACAAGGGTCGCATCCTGCGCGGAGTCTCGGCGGATCTGCTGGGATACCGCGAACAGTAGCGTCTCGCCCATCCGTTCCGCTTCCGAAGCCTTGCTTCGCGCCGGATCGCGGCAGGTCTTTCCACCTCCCCGCCCAAACCTTGAACCCTCCTCCCAAAAGGAGTATAGGGAATACGTCTTCGTATCGGAGTCTTCATGGAGGTCAGTTGGAAATGGAAAAGGGAGCACTGAATCGCAGGCAATTCGTCAGCGCAGCCGTCGCTGCGGCCGGCGGAATTTTGAACGCCGGAGGCAATCTCGTCATGAGCGCGACTCCCCAAGTGCGAAGTTCGGGGATGAAGGTCGGCCTCTACAGCATCACCTTTCTCGGCGCGTGGTACCGGGGCGACGCGCTCACCCTGGAAGAGGTTGTCAAGCGCGCCAGGAAGTACGGCTACGACGGAGTAGAAATCGATGGGAAACGGCCGCACGGAAATCCGCTCGATTGGCCGAAGGCCCGGTGCCGGGATCTGCGCTCGTTCGCGGAGGGGGAGGGAATCGAGATCTACGGGGTGGCGGCGAACAACGATTTCAGCAGCCCCATTCCGGAGCACCGTGAATCTCAGATCACCCACGTTCACGAGCTGATCCGCATGACGGCGGACTTTGGAGCCAAGACACTTCGCGTTTTCCTTGCCTGGCCGGGCATCACCAAGCATCCGCAGATCGCGAGTTACGACGTCGCCCGGCCGTTTTGGAGAGCTGTTCACCGCGGCTTTTCGGCCGAGCAGACCTGGGCGTGGTGCCGGGAAGGGCTGATCGAGTCAGCGCGGTACGCGGGAGAGGCAGGCGTCACGCTGGCGCTGCAGAACCACAAGCCCGTCATCGAAACGCACCACGACGTGCTGCGGATGGTGAAGGAGGTCAACTCCCCTCACCTGAAGGTCTCGCTCGATGTGCCCATCATGCCGGTAAAGACGCCCTCGGCAATTCGTCAAGCTGCGAAAGACGTGGGCGCTTTGCAGGCCCTCTCGCACTTTGGCGGCGAGTACGACCGCGGCGCTGACGGGAAGGTCAAGGGCGAGCCGTTCTACAAGCCCTTCGTCGCCGCGATGAAGGAAATCGGCTACCACGGTTACATCGGGTACGAACTGTGCCATCCATTGCCCGTGGTCAAAGGGCAAACGGTGGGAGTCGAGTATGCCGAGAAGAACGCGCAACTCGCGGCCGAATTCATGAAAGGCCTGATTCAGGCGGAGTGGGCTTGAGGGTCTGTCCTCTGAACTGAGGAAGGGGTCTCCGCGATCGGCCCAAGCCCGACGCTTGAAGGGTCGCTTCGGAACCTGCGAATCCGTTGCTCGACCCGACCCCAGGTCCGTTCGCGGAGACCGGGTGGTGAGACTAGAAGGGCGGCGAGGATGCCGGCCCGGCTTGATACACCAGCATTGCGAGGGCGTCGGTTACATCATCCAGAAGCGCTCTCGCCTCTTCGCTTCCCGCTTCCGCGGCGAAGATCATTCCCTGCGCGCATCGAGCGCAGAGGCAGAAGCCGCGCGACTCCGAAACTCGATCGGGGCTGCAGACCGCGCAAGGCCAGTCCCTGCGCGAGTGAACCATCAATCCGCCTGGCGACATCGCGTAGTCCATAGTCGGCCTCCTGCTCTCGCTACCTGGTACGAGCAAGTGGCGTTCCATTGCAGATTTCTTGGGAGAATCCTCAACCTCTTGAAAACAGAGGAGGGTGAAAACTTGCCAGTCGTCACGGGCGGCTGAACGCAGACACCACCTGCCAGTTTTTGGCCAGGGTACATTCAAATTTACATACTAGCGAATCGAGGCTGCTGTTAGTTGGTTAGTAACTAGGGGCAGGCCAACCTGCGTCGCGCGCGGAGAATCTAATCGACGGGATCGGGAATCCCGAAGATGCGCACGTCACCTTCCTTGCCCTTGACGTGCGCGTGTCCCAAATCGACGCAGGGAATCTTGTCTTTCACTTCCAGGTAAACCGCTTCATTCACCAGAATTTTGTATTCGTAGTTTTTCGTCAGCCCTTCCAGCCGTGACGCGGTATTCACCGTGTCTCCGATCACGGTGTAATCCATGCGCTGCTCGGATCCGATGTTGCCGGAGATCGCCTCGCCCTTGGTGATGCCGACGCCGTTATCGATGGGCGGAAGGCCTTGCGCCACGCGCTCCACGTTGTAGCGCTTGAGGGCGCGGCGCATCTCGAGCGCGGCATGCACGGCGCGCTCGGCGTGGTTTTCAAAGGGGATGGGGGCTCCGAAGACCACCATGAGCGCGTCGCCGATGAATTTATCGAGCGTGCCCTCGTACAGGAACACCGGATCGAGCATGCGCGTGAAGTAGTCGTTGAGCATGGCCACGACTTCTTCCGCCGTGGACCGTTCGGAGATCGTGGTGAAGTCGCGGATATCGGAGAAGAGCACCGACACCGACCCGCGGTTGCCCCCCAGCTTCAGCTTGTCGCGGTCCTGCATGATCTGTTCCGCCACCTGGCGCGTCACGTAGCGGCAGAGCGTGCTCATCAGCTTCTGTTCCTGCGTGATGTCGTCGGCGATGACGACCACGCCGAGGTTCTTGCCTTTTTCGGTGGCGAGCGGCAGGGCGTGGACGTTGATGTTCAGCTTGTTCTCGTCGCTTTGGTGATACTGGAAGTCATAGGAGGTAAACGGCTCGCCGCGTTGCAGGGCTTGGTTGATACCGTCCGCCAGGCCGGGATTGAAGCCCTCGTGGAAAAACGCCTGATAGCGGACTCCCGCCTGAAAGGTTTCCCCGGCGAGGAAGATCTTCTGCCCGGCGCCATTGCAGTAGGCCACCTTGCCCTCGGGGTCGAGCGTCACCACTCCCGTGTCCATGGTCCGCAGGATGCTGTCGTTGTAGTTCTTCATGAAGCGGACTTCTTCGAACAGGCGGGAATTCTCGAGCGCGATGGCGGTCTGCGAGCCCAGCGCGTCCAGCAACTGCTCGTCCTCCTCGGTGAAGACGCCGTCCTTCTTGTTCAGCACCTGCATGACGCCCATGATTTCGCCCGTCTCGCTGCGCAGCGGCATGCAGAGGATGGTCTTGGTGTGGTAGCCGGTGCGGCGGTCCACGTCCGGGTTGAAGCGTGAATCCTTGTAGGCGTCCTTGATGTTGACGGTCTCGCCCGTCAAAGCCACGTGGCCGGCGATGCCCATGCCGCGCGGCACGCGGATTTCGTTCATGTTGGCGCCCTGCGCCACGCGCGACCAGAGCTCGCCCGATTTCCGGTGCACCAGGAAGATCGTGGCGCGGTCGGCGTTCATGGCCTCGGAGGTCTTCGCCACAATCGTCTGCAGAAGCTGGTCGATTTCCAGTTCCGAGGAGACAGCGTGCATCACATTCAGCAGAATCTCCGAAGTCCGCGCGCGTTTCTGGATGTCCTCGATCAGCAGGGCGTTCTGCACGGCGATGGCGGCCTGCGATTCCAGCGCGTCGAGCAGCCGCTCGTCTTCCTCGGTAAAGACGCCATCGTGCTTGTTCAGCACCTGGATGACGCCCAGCATCCTTCCTTCCGGGCTCTTCATCGGCATGCAGAGGATGGTGCGCGTGTGGTAGCCCGTCTTGCGGTCAACTTCCGGGTTGAAGCGCGGGTCCTGGTAGGCGTCGGCAATGTTGACCGTCTCTCCGGTTCTCGCCACGTGCCCGGCAATGCCCGCCCCCACGGGAACACGGATTTCTTTCGTTCCAACGCCTTCCGCCACTTTCGACCAGAGCTCCTGCTTCGATTCGTCGAGCAGAAAGAGCGTGGAGCGCTCCGCGTTCATCACCTCGAGCGTCTTGTGCATGATCTTGTGAAGGAGACGTCCCAGGTCGCGTTCCTGGGTCAGAGAGTTCATGACTTCGAGGAGAATGGCGAAGGTCGCCGCGGGATCGCGCTTCGATCCCGAGGCCACCAGCGGTTCGCGGGTTGGCGTGCTTCCATCCATGATTTGCGGCCGTGCCTTTGCAGAACCAGCTTGCTGCGCGACTTTATCCTGGGAGAGTCATACTAAGTTCTGGACGTTGAGAAGTCAATCGCTTGACGCCTGGCGGGCCTCTGGGCTGGATTTTCGCGCCCCGGCCGCGCTGAGGCCCGGCGCTACATTGCGAAGGCCCAGCGCAGCATGGCCGATTCGGCTACTCAACTCTTCTTTTCGCCGCCTCCCGGAGTCTGGAACAGTAGGGCTGGTTGCTCCGGGTCGAGGCTGATGACGGGCGCGGGCGCGGCGGGCATCGCGATCTTCGCCAGTTCCGGATAGTGCGCGATGAGCGTTTCCGGCACGGCGACGGGATTCCCGCGCAGCAGGTGGACCAGTTGCAGCGCGTTGGCGACGGCTTTGCCCTGGAAGTGATTGTTGGTGACGACGTAGGTTACCTCGGCCGAGAGCGCGATGTTGCGGATGCGCTCGGCCCAGGGCTCGAGTTCCTGCAAGCTGTAGTAGTAGTTGTAGCGCTCTTCCGGCTTGTCGTGCGAAGTGAACCAGTGCTCGTAGTTCCGGCCGTGCAGGCGGACGTAGCCGATCCCGCTTTGCGGGATGGCGCGCTCGCTCGGGGCAATCGAGCGGCCGATCACCGGCTGGTCGATGTTGCAGAAGCCCACGCGCAAGTCGGCGAGCATCTTGAAGATCTCGGGCTTGTTCCACGAGCTGTGCCGTACTTCCAGCACCAGTGGGTACTCGACGAACTCCACCGCCAGCCCGCCGAGGTACTCGCGGTTGGCCCGGGTGCATTTGAACGACCAGGGAAACTGCAAGAGCAGCGCGCCCAGGCGGCCTGCGTCGACGAGCGGCTTCATGCCTTCCTTGAAAGTTTTTTCGTCTTCGCGGTTGGCCTCGCGCTCGTGCGTGAAGCGCTGCCAGAGCTTGGCGGTGAACTTGAAGCGCGGGTTGTGGGCCACGCGCCGCACCCACGCCGCGGTCATCTTCGCCGAAGGAGGATGGTAGAAGCTGGTGTTGATTTCGATGGTGTCGAAGAACTGGGCGAGGAATGCCGCTTCGTGGAAGTTGCGCGGCCGCGGGCGCGGGTAGACGATGCCGTCCCAGTCTTCGTACGACCAGCCCGCGGGACCGACGCGAATCTCCGACGGCTTGCGGTTCATCTTCGCCTTTTATTCGCCTACCAGTTTACGCCTGTCAGGAAGGGTTGTCAAGTGCTGCCGCACCTGTCATCCTGATGCCCGATCTGATCGGGGAGAAGGATCTTTTTCAGTTTTTCGCCCGACAAGCCCACGGCACAGAATCGGTGCTGTGGCGACCGCACGGTCATCCTGAGCGCAGCGAAGGATCCTTTTCAGTTCTGAAAGACACTGCCGGGATGCTTCGCTTCGCTCAGCATGACATCGTTGAGTGTACCTATGCTCCCGGCGCCTCCTTGTCGCGGTATATCTACACGCGCGTACCCGGCACCACGATTCATCTCAGGAAGTCGTCAGTCCACTCAGTCCATTTTCGCGCAACCCACGGCCACACGCGCAATACCACATATACGAACGGCGTAAGCAACACTGTTTGGCCGATGAAAAGCCCTGCGACAAACACCGGTGTGCTCAAGTCCAGCCAATCGGCCAGATATCCAACCACGTAGTAGGGAAACGCGTGCCACGCAAGGATCTCCATATGGGGATTTCTGGGCACCACGAGCAGCAGAAACATCGGTAGCTCGACCGCGCATGAAATCAAGAACGCCTTCAAGAGCCGGGTTTGGACCCTTGTCATGACCCCCCTACCGCTAGGCTTGTGCTTCCTTATCGCGGTACATCTGCACGCGGGTATCGAGCGCCACGAGCGAGTCGCGGACGTCTTTGCCCTTGGTGTAATCCGACACGCCGACCATCAGTTGCAGCTCGAATCCCGGAATGACCTTGTTGCGATTCCACTCATCGACCTTGGTGAGCAGCCGGCGCACGGCGGTGAGCGCGCCCTGCTTGGCGGTCTCCGGCATCATGACGATGAACTCGCTGGGGGCGTAGCGCACGATGATGTCAGTGGGCCGGAAGGATTTCTTCAGCAACCCCGCCGTCCCTTGGAGAACGCGGTCGGGAGCGAGCGGGCCCAGGCGGCCTTCGATGCCGTCAAAGCCTTCGATGGTGAACTTGATGAAGGTGAGCGTGGACTCGCGCCGGTCGGCGCGGTTGGTCTCGCGGGGAATGATCTCTTCCAGATAACGCTTGTCGAAGGTTCCCGTCACCGCGTCCATCAGCGTCAGTTTCGCCGCCGCGTCGTGGCGCGACATCTCGTCAACCATTTCGGCGCGCGCCCGGCGCAACGTGCCGCGGAGAGTCAGCGTGAGGATGTCGGAAAGCAGGATGATCGCGAGAAATCCGAACAGCAGAAGCGCCAGGTGTTCGAGCTTGAGGCGGAAGGGAATGACCGACTCGAGCATCTGCGGGTAGAGCAGCTCCACCAGGCCCACAGTTAAAAGGATCAGGCCCAGCAGATTCAGCAGCAGAAACCACAACCCGCGCCGCTCAAGCTTGCGCAGCCGCGCTTCGCCCGAGCCCGCCAGCAATTCAGTCGCTTCGGCCATTTTCGTCTCCTGATGTGCGAGATGTGAATGACGGTTCCCCAGCTGCCGCCATTCTAGTGGAAGGGCTCGGAAAGGTGAATGGGAAAGTCTCGCGCAAAGCGGCAAAAACACGCCGCAAACCGCCACATTTAACCCAATATTAACCCATTCTTAAGCCATTGGTGGCTCCAAGCAACTCATTTCAGTGAGTTTAGGCTTGGGTTAAGAGATTTTCATCCAACCATCTTGTTTTCAATAAGATCTGGAGATTTTGATCGGTTGAAAAATGTAACATACTGATTCTAAATGACCTGATGGGTTAAGACCTCCCTATATCGCCGCGTTTCGGGTTCGGGTCGAGTGATTTTAGATTTTGGATCGCCGATTTTGGATTCGCCAATTGCGAGTTTCGAGTTTCCAATTTCGAATTCCCAGTCTCCATTTTCCGCCTTTTCCCCTCGCTGACGGTACTGGGCTATATTTTCTATATTGTAGACTATCACACTCGGCCACAGTTGTCAAGAGGAGATTTTGTCCGAAACGTAGGGGCGCGTGCCTGGCGCCCCGACCGGTCGGGGCGATGCGCAGGCAGACATCAGAACGCGATGTTTGCGCCAGCCCTGGCTACGCTTCCCACACCGTCCTGAATCCCGCCAGCGCCGCCACGGTTTCGACGGCGCGTTTGTGGTCGCCGTAAAACGTCACGCGGTGCCAGCCCCAGCGGTCCCACTCGCTCATCAGCTTGTCGATGTCGCTGACTTCGGCGGCGAGCTTGGTGCGGCAAGCCTTGTCCTCGTCGATATTCTCGACCGTCTTGGCCAGGTGCATCACCACCTCCTTGCGCGCCGGATCGAACTTGAGTGTGGTGACGATTTCCCCTAGCGGCATCAGCGAACGCACGCACGCGCCCTTGCGGTCTTCCGAGTGGCTGCGGATGTCGTAGGGGTTCGGCCGACCGGCCGGCCCGAAGACTTTGCTGGGCGCGACGCAGTGCGCGTAGATGATGCGGTTCAGCGAGGTATCGATGACGGGATCCGATATATATCCCGGCCGGCCGACCAGGTACCCCCCGAGCAGCATCGAGACGGTGGATTCCAGGTCGCCCTCGCACGCGCCCACCAGGCCGTCGTTGTTCATTTGGAAAAATCCCAGGCAGGGATAGGCGGGCAGCTTGCCGCCGTAGAAGAGCGTGAGGCAATCGACGGTGATGGCTCGCGCGTTGTGCTCTTTCATCAGCTCGCGCATTGCGAGGTAAATGGCCGCCGACTTTTCTATTTCTTCGCGCGAAGGCTCGACCACCTGGCGCGCCTCGCCCATCCAGCGCGCGGCGCACTCGCGAGCTTCACTGAGATTGGCGCGGCGATAAGCGGCGTTGATCTCTTCCGCGCTCGTTCGTCGAACTTTCGTGCCAAAAACCGCCTCGATGGCGCGGTCTTGCGCGCCCGGCTCGCCTTCATCAACGTCCAGGATCACCGAGGAGCGCATCTTCTTCAACGCTTCGAAGGCGTGAATCGCCGAGACTGCGTCTTCAAACCGCGAAGACGATACGCCCGCGACTTTCAAACCTTTGCGGCGCGCGGCGGCGTATTGAATCAGGAATTCGCCCGAACCGGCATAAGCGTCGTCCACCAAGAGCACCGGCTGGCCGGAGCTGGCAAAAACTTCCGCGGCGCCCGACCAGATGCCCACCAGATAAACGACGTTGCCGTCCGCGGGCGCGCCGTCAGCGAGAATCTTCTTCGCCTGCTCGGCGTTCTGCGCCGTGGCCGGGAGGAATTCGACCTTCGGGCAGGCCTCGACCAGCCGCGCCGTTAACTCTTTCTTGCGGCCGTCGTAGTCGTAACCCTGATACGGCCAGGTTTCTTTGTCAGGAGAGATGTGGGTGAACACCAGCCGAAGTATGGTTTTTTCGTTGCCGGCTCCTGCTGCGGCGGTTGCGCCCGATGTAGCGGCGGTCGGAGCCTGCCCTGATCCCGCTCTGAGCGGGAGAAGGGATCGCCGGTCCGCGCCTACAAGCGGCTTTGCGCAGAATGCCGCCGCCACACAGCCCGCACAGCGGCCCAGGAAATTGCGACGATTGGATTTGAGAGGAAATGAATTCATGACGAAGTCCTTCCTGTCGAGCGGGGTTTCCACTCGACCGAATCTGGGGATAATGGCTTCCTTACGCCTCGTCACCCCCGTCCCGTTGTCATCCCGATGCAGTCCATCGGGATCCACGGGATAAACTCCAGCGGGGGTCCAGCAATGCCGGACTGGATTCCCGCCTACGCGGGAATGAAGTCACGAAAGGTCCGAGTAGCATGTCATTCCGAGGAGTCCCGATGTTCTTTATCGGGACGACGAGGAATCTCGCCTTGCCTGTACGCTCAGAGCCAGATTCCTCCCCTTCCCCCCTCTCTTCGCTCGGGGTCCGGGTCGGAATGACACGATTCGGCGTCTTCTTCCAACAACTTCTCGGTTGACTCAGAAAAGCCCACCGTCAGAAAGGCACTGACCGTGGCTACCATTCGGCGAGGAACTTTCGAGGGCGCAACGGAAGATCGTCGCGTCAGGCGAATTGTTATCCTGTTTGCGGAGGGATTCAAGAGGCAAAACGTCGGCTTACCCCCCCTCGCCCCTCTCCCCGAGGGAGAGGGAAGAAGGAACTCTGATAACGGCCCTCTCCCGTGGCTGGCGCAGACATGTTCTTCAATGTCTGCATAGCGCGAAGCGTGGGTTTTGTGGAATGCAAACGCGCTTCGAAAGCGGGATTTCGGCCTGTGGGTTGCCCCAATCGCAGACATCAAAACGCGATGTCTGCGCCAGCCCCCGGGGCTGTATCTGATTCGCAGAAATCAAAACGCGATGCCTGCGCCAGCCCCCACTACCTTCCAGCAGGCCCGTACCAGCGTTTCATTAGCCACACCTCAACGCCGAAAAGCCCAAGTGCAACGAGGCTGGGTATCCACATCTTCGAAAAAAGCGCACCAATCGAAAAGCCGAAAGACATGATCACCGCGAACGTCATCCAGACGAAAGACGACGTTCGGTCTCCCTTTGAAAGAATCTGGTGGCCGCACATGAAAATAATGCCAGATGCCAGCACTATAGCGATTGCGGGGTGAGCTCTAAAGAACTCATCCACCGCTCCGAGGACGTTCGCTGCAAGAAATCCTACCAAGGCAATAACGCTCCCGTTGAGTCACGACTTCACGGTCCCGCTCGAGGCGTCCCACATCATGCGCTTGCCGGAGCGATACGAAAGATTAACCATATGGCCCGCGGCGGCGGCGTAGTGGCCGACCTCAGCGTTTTCCGAGCACGGCTTGCGCGTGCGCACGCAATCGAAAAACTCCGCCATATGGAGCGCGGTGGCGTCGGGCGCTTCGGCGCGAATGGTGACCGTGCCTTCCTGGCGCAGCGGCGGATTCGACTCCTCGCGGTGGTGGTCCATATCCATGAACTGTTCCTGGAGCTTGGCCGGCCAGGAATCGATGGAGTACTTGTAGCCCTCGCGGGGATTTTCGGCGGCGATAGTGAGCGCGCCGCCCATCACCGTAAGCGAGCCCTGCGTGCCCAGGAACACCATGCCCTGCTCGGGCGTCGAAGCGTTATTGAACGTCGAACCCATGTTGACGTTGAAGCCTTCGGGATACTCGAAGAGCGCGTCGAGCGTGTCGGGGACTTCGCGGCCATCTTTGCGGAAGAGAATTCCCCCAGAGGAAACGACTGAGGACGGCATCTTGGCGTCCATGATGAAGTGAATCGAAGTGATGAGGTGGACGAAGAGGTCGGTCGAGATGCCGCCGGAATAATCCCAATACTTGCGGTAGCGGAAAACGCGCTCGCCGCTGAAGGCGACTTTGGGCGCGTTGCCCAGCCACTCTTCCCAATTGAAATTCACGCCGTTCTGCAGGTCGGGCGGAATGGGATAGTTCCACGCGCCGGTCGAGCTGTTGCGATTGTACGACGCGACGATTTTGGTGACCTTGCCAATCTGGCCGGAGGCGACAATCTCGCGCGCCTTCTTCTGCAGCGCCGAACTGCGCCCCTGGCTGCCCGCCTGCACGACGCGGTTGTAGCGCTTGGCGGCGGCGATGATTTTCGGCCCGTCTTCAACCACGTGCGTCATGGGCTTTTCGATATAGACGTCCTTGCCCGCGGCGAGCGCGTCAAGCACCATCGGCAGATGCCAGTGGTCGGGCGTGGCGATGACGACCGCGTCGAGGTCTTTGCGGTCGAGGAGCTTTTTGTACTGCGCGAAGACGGTTTCGATCTTGCCGTCGGTGCGCTCCTTGGCGCGGTCGAGATGGCCCTGGTAGCAGTCCACGACCGCGACGAGGTTCGCCTGGCCGGTAGCCTTCGTGGCTTCCATCAGAATGTGGCCGCGAATGCCCGCGCCGATGTAACCCACGTTCACGCGGTCGGCGGGGCTGGCGGGCGGCGGCAACGGCGTGGCTTCAATCGGAACCCACTTGCCGTTGAGCAGAAATCCCATGCCGGCGACTCCGGCGGCGCCGCGGCGGAAAAAGTCGCGACGAGTCAAATCACGAGATGAAGACATTGTTATTCCCTCCTTATTCATGTCCCTCTGCCCTGTCACCCTGAGGAGTCCCGATGCTTTCTATCGGGATGACGAAGGATCTCGGTATGCATTTGTTCGAAGAACTGCCGGGATGCTTCGCTGCGCTCAGCATGACATGCGATGGGGTCGACACTTCCTGTTGCGAGGAACATCTTATATTTAGCGCCAACAATGCGTGCAGTTCAACTGGAATGTAGAGGCGGCCTGCCTGCCGCAGGCAGGCCTTACGCCGCCACGTGGCGAGGGATTCCCGCTCCCCGTTTTCACGGGGACAGGTTGCGCAGGAATGACGTCATCCCCGCGGAAGCGGGGATCGCCTCCGCATCGATTTCATACCGCGTTTTCATCGGGGTCTGCTATTCTTCTGGACTGGGCTTGTCAGAAACTTTTCCCGAGGAGACTATGCCGAACGACCGCGCGCAGCCGCCGAGCCAGCCCTTCAAGCCGAAGCTTGCCTATCGCAGCGAGCGCTTCCTGGAAAGCGGGGACGCGCGCACCTTGCGAATTGTCGCCGAATATCTCGAGCCGCAGGTCCGCCTGCGCCGCGCGGGCGTGCAGAACACCATCGTCTTTTTCGGCTCGGCGCGAATTATGGCTCACCAGGAGGCCGCAAGGCGGGTGCGTGAGTTGGAAGCCCTCAGCCGCGGCGGCGTGAACCCGCCGACGCCCGATGAACTCAAGGCGGCGCGCACGGCCCTCCAGATGTCGCGCTACTATGAAGAAGCGCGCGAGCTGGCGAAGCTCGTCACGCAGTGGTCGCTCTCGCTGCGCAATGGCACGCATTTTCTGGTGGTCTGCTCGGGGGGCGGGCCGGGAATCATGGAGGCCGCCAACCGCGGCGCCTTCGAAGCGGGCGGCATTTCCCTCGGACTGAACATCAAGCTTCCCATGGAACAAGATCCGAACCCTTACATCACGCCGCACCTGAGCTTCCTGTTCCGATACTTCTTCATGCGCAAACTATGGTTCGCGCAGCCCTCGCGGGCGCTGGTCGTTTTCCCCGGCGGCTTTGGGACCATGGACGAGATGTTCGAGTTCCTCACGCTCACGCAGACCCACAAGCTGGGTCACCGCGCGGTGATCATGCTCTACGGATCGAAATTCTGGAAGAATGTAATCAACTTCAAAGCCATGCTTGAGGCAGGTACGATCGAAGAAGACGATATGAAATTAATCCGCTTTGCCGATACGCCCCAGGAGGCGTTCGGAATCCTCAAGAAACAGTTGACCCACCTGCTCGGCCTGCGAGGGGCGGCGCGGCACCCGTTTGTGTAAGGCAGTAGGCAGTCCGCAGTTGGCAGTCGGCTCTTGCTGTTCACTGTTCACTATTCACTGTTCACTTCGCTAAGTTCTGAATTCCGGCGTTATAATTCCAATTGGGTCTGTCGCACGCCGTGGTCTGCCCGACTCCCCTCGCACACTTTCCAGGCCCGGAGGCCGCCATGCAATTCTTCCGCGAATCAATGCTCGAGCTCATCATCCAGGCTTCAACGAATCTTCCGCCCGACGTTCGCCAGGCGATGGCGTGGGCGCTGCGAACCGAAAAGCCCGCGACACAGGCCGGGCAGGCGCTCGCCATCATCGGCCAGAACATCGACATGGCCTGCGAAGACGAAGGGCCGATCTGCCAGGACACCGGCATGCCGACATTTGAAATCAAGACGCCGGTGGGCGTGAATCAGCTCGAAATGAAGAAGCAGATTCTCGACGCCATTGCCGAAGCCACCAAGCGTGGCAAGCTGCGGCCGAATTCCGTTGACTCGGTCAGCGGCAAAAACAGCGGCAACAATCTTGGCCCCGGCACGCCCATCCTGCACTTCGAGCAGTGGGAGGAGCCTGACATCGAGATACGGCTCATCCTGAAAGGCGGCGGCTGCGAGAACACCAACGCGCAGTATTCCGTGCCCTGCATGCTCGACCACCTGGGCCGCGCCGACCGCAACCTGGAAGGAGTGAAGAAATGCGTCCTCCATGCGGTGTGGAAGGCTCAGGGCCACGGCTGCGCGCCGGGCGCCGTCGGAGTCTGCGTTGGCAGCGACCGCGCAGGCGGTTATCATCACGCCAAGCTGCAACTTTTCCGCACGCTCGATGACGTGAATCCTGACCCAACGCTCGCCAAGCTCGAACAGGAAATCATGGACGAAGCCAACAAGCTCGGCGTCGGCACGATGGGCTTTGGCGGAAGGGTTTCGCTGATCGGCTGCAAGATTGCTGCGGCGAATCGCCTGCCCGCGTCGTTCTTCGTCTCCATCGCCTACGACTGCTGGGCGTTCCGGCGGCTGGGGGTGATTCTCGATGCGGAATCGGGCGCCATCAAGAGGTGGCTCTATCGCGATCCTGAGCGGCCGGTGGAAAAACTACTGCCGGGCGCGGGCTTCCAGGTGTCGGGAAGGGAAGTCCGATTGGAAGCGCCGCTAACGGAAGAAAAGGTTCGCGCGCTGAAGGTCGGCGACGTGGTGCTCATCAACGGCCCGTTGGTCACCGGGCGCGACGGCGCGCACGCTTACCTGATGCACCACGATTCGCCTTACAACCTGAACGGAGCGATTCTCTATCACTGCGGGCCCGTGATGTTGAAAGAGGACGGCCGCTGGCGCACCAATGCGGCGGGACCGACAACAAGCATCCGTGAAGAACCTTACGAGGCCGACATCATCAAGCGCTTCGGTATTCGCGCCGTGATGGGCAAGGGCGGCATGGGCGCCAAGACGCTCGCCGCGCTTAAGGAGTTCGGCGCGGTCTATCTCCACGCCATCGGCGGAGCGGCTCAGTTCTACGCGCGCTGCCTGCCGAAAGTCCACGCCGTCTATCTCCTCGAAGAGCTCGGCGTCCCAGAAGCCATGTGGGTCTTCGAGGCGAAAGACTTTCTGGCTATCGTGACTATGGACGCGCACGGCAATTCGCTCCACGAGACCGTGAGCGCCGCGACGGGAGCGGAATTGGAAAAAGTCAGCCAACTGTAGCGACGGTCTATGACCGGCGACTTGGGACTGGGCGCTAGGCGCTGGGGATTGGGAAACCGCGCCGCCCGTCATCCTGAGCGCAGCGAAGGATCCTTTTCAGTTGCTTTCGAAGGACTACAGGGATTCTTCACGTCGTGCAAAGAACGCGATTCACTCGGAATGTCATGCGCATTCCGGCGCGCCGTGCCTGCCTTTCACGCACTTCGCGTAAAGGCTAGCAAGTGCAACACATTCGCCGCGCAATTGTTCTGACTGAGAAATGCGGTGAGGGTCAAGCCTAGTATGTCAATAGGGGAGAACACCAAATTGTTGGCGGTTGGAGCTGTGCTTGCCACCGCCGTAGTCTTGATCATGGGTCTTGCCTGGTCATGGTGTGGCTACCATTCAACGCCTGGTATCTTGGTAATGTTTCTGGGGCTTCCCGTTCTTCCACTCTTTGGACTAGCCCAGTGGTTGGGCGCGTCCGATGCTCTACTCAATGATGCACCATTCCTGATCGTGACCTGGATCTTCTACCTTTTCCTTCCCCTTTCATTCTCGAGAGTACTGAGATGGGCATTACGGCGGTGGCAAAAATCGCAAACGTCACAAAAATGACAGGGTTCCACGAATTCGAAGGGTGATGTCCTGACCCGTCCCGAACTGATCATACCACCCTCTCCCGGTGGGAGAGGGCCGGGAAGAAAACCGGAAAGTCGCGGACATTCAAACCATGTCCGCGCTTTGAAATCCGTCGTCGCAACAACCCTTCACAATCTGGTTAACGGAAAAGCAGTGCCGTGAACTCCGCCAGGTTGCGCCGCCAGACCTGCCAGGAGTGCGCCCCGGCCGTTTCGATTTCGGTAAATCGCACGTCTTTCGATTTGAGCCACTCACGCAGCTTACGGTTGAGATCGATCAGGCGGTCGTCCGTGCCGCAGGCGATCCAGAGCAGGCGCAGTTGGGAATTGGCCTTTGAATCCAGCTTCGGAAAACTCCTGACGAAATCGTCGTCCAACCCGCCCGAGCTGAACGCTCCCACCCAGGCAAAACGGTCGAGCGCGTTGAGGCCCACGTAAAGCGATTCCGTCCCGCCCATCGAGAGTCCCGCAACCGCCCGCGCATTCCGGTCCTTCGCGACTCGGTACGTACTCTCGACTGCTGGAATGACTTCCTGAAGCAAGGCGTCGCGAAACCGGTCGTAGTTGCGCTGGCGTAGTTTTTCATCGCGAAAAACGCCGCCGGGGACGGACGTGGGCTCGACGAACTCCGGCGCGCCGTAGCCCAGCGGCATGACGACGAGCATGGGCTTGACTTTGCCCTGCGCGATCAGGTTGTCGAGGATGACGTTGGCACGGCCAACGGCGGTCCAGGCGCTCGCATCGTCGCTGTAGCCGTGAAGGAGATAAAGAACCGGATAGCGCTGTTTCTTTTGGGGATTATATCCCGGCGGAGTATACACAAAATAGTCGCGGTCATCGCCGACGATCGCGGAACGATAGAAATGGTGGTGGACCACGCCGTGCGGAACTTCGTTCACTTCCCAGACAACCGAAGCCGGCCCCGGCACGCGGATCATGCTCTGCGTGTTGAGCAGGTTGGGCTTCATCAGGGGATTCGTGGGATCGAACAGGCGCTGGCCGTCGGCCACAAACGAGTAGCCGTAGTAATCCGGCTCGAGTGGATCGGTCGTGACGCTCCACACGCCCTGGTCGTCTTTCTGCATGGGCAGCGGCTGGCGAATGCTGTCGATCGAAACCGCGACCTCTTTCGCGTTGGGCGCGCGAAAACGGAAGGTAATGCGATGGTCAGAACTGACCTCCGTAAAGACCCGCGGCGGGGGCGGAGGCTGCTGCGCGAGCGCGGCCATTGCGCTCAAAATCATGGCGAGCAGAGCCGACGAATACTTGAGCCTTCGGCGCGCGAATGGACTTGAATGAGTGGACATGGTTGACCTCCTCAAAGCTGGCATCCAGTGACTCCTCATTTTCCCATCCACTTGACGTAATAGAACGTCATCGGCGCCGAGGATTTGTTGACGATCCCGTGCAGGTGGTTCGAGCCCACGTACATCACGTCGCCCGGGCCGACATTCGTGACCTTGCCGCCGATGGAGATTTCCGCGTGACCGTCGGTGATGATCAAGACTTCTTCCTCCGGGTGCGTGTGGGGCGGATGCGGCGACTGCCCGGCCTTGAGCTCGAGGCTGCCAACGGTGAGGCCCTTCAATTGTTCTGTGCTTCCTTCGCGATACACGCGCAAGTCACCAAAAGGCTGAGAGTCAAGCTTCGCCTTGGCCTTGGAAACGACGCCGTCGGGAATCTGCGCGGCCTCCGTGCGTGCGGCCAGCGCCAGGCCGGCGGCGAGGGTCTGGAGGAGAGTGCGGCGGTTGGTCGATGAAGTCACGATAAGACCCCTTTCGTCAGAGTGCTTTCCTTGCGAACATTCGACGTCTACGGATCCTTCGCTGCGCTCAGGATGACAGGTGTTACTTGAGCGGCTTGAGTTTTAGGTTCCGAAAGAACACCTCCGCGCCTTCGGACTGAAAGAGGATCTTGCCGCGCCGCGGATTGGTAGCCGTGCCTTCATTGACGAGCCTGCCATTAACGTAGTACTTGACCGTGTCGCCGTCGGCCACCAACTCCAGCTTATTCCACTGCCCGTGCGGCCTCTCAACCTCGCCCGCCGGATCGCGATAGCCGGCCACGTCTTTCCACTCGCCCTTGCCCTTGCGGTCGATGCGGCCCTCGGTATGAGCCGCGCCGCCAGCGGTAATCGTCGCGCCGTCCACCAAGATGATGTCGCCGGTGCCGCCTTCGATAATCTGGAACTCGATGGACTTCGGCCAGATCTTATCCGGCCCCACGAAGTGGTAGAGGATGCCACTGTCGCGCGCCTTGCCTTCGCGCGGCGGGTGAGTCTGCTCGCCCCACTTGAACTCCACCGTCAGGCGGTAGTTCTCGTACTCCTGCTCGGTCGAGAAATAGCCGAAGTGCGCCCCGGAGACGTGAATCATCCCGTCGCGCACGGTGAAGACGTGGTCGGCATCCTGATTCTTGCCCTGACCTTCAATCCAGGTGTAGAAGCCGTCGAGGTTTTTACCGTTGAAAAGCTTGAGGGATTTGCCGCCCCGCGGAGTTGTCTGCGCCGCCAGGGACGGGACAATCAACGAGATTGCCATCGCAGCAAAGAAGATTCGTTTGTTGGCCATGGCGGGAAGTCTACCCAAAAGGAGTGGATAGCGGCAAGGGAATCTGTCCGCTCACAGAGGCTTGGGTCCTGGGATCCAGCGTGGGACGACGCGGCATTAATTGTCGTGGGAGGCACTGAATTCTCTTCTCCACTCTGGACATTTTAGTCCGCTCGATGCGACAATTTGTCTACGGGAAGGCCAGTTGATTCAGGGGGAGCAATGTACTTTGAACAATTCTACTTGAGCTGTCTTGCGCACGCCTCCTACATGCTGGGCTCGGAGGGAATCGCGGTGGTGGTTGACCCGCAGCGCGACGTCGAGATCTATCTTGCCGAAGCGCAAAAGAATAGCCTCAGGATTTCTCACATCATTGAGACACACATGCACGCCGATTTCGTTTCCGGCCACCAGGAACTGGCGGCGCGAACGGGTGCCAATATATATATCGGCGCGCAGGCTGGCGCGACGATTCCGCACGTGGCGATGAAGGACGGCGACGAGCTGCGTTTTGGCCGATGTGTCCTGCGATTTCTCGAAACGCCCGGCCACAGTATAGATAGTGTCTGCGTGCTGGTAACGGACCTCGACCGCTCACCGGAGCCCTGGGCGGTTCTGACCGGCGACACGCTCTTTATCGGCGAGGTGGGCCGCCCGGATCTCTCCCCCGGGCGCACGGCAGAGGAACTGGCTTCGATGCTGTATGACAGCCTGTACGAGAAGCTTATGAAACTGCCGGACAGCGTGGAAATTTACCCCGCCCACGGAGCAGGCTCGCTTTGCGGGCGCAACATCAGCCCGGAGCGGCACTCAACAATCGGCAAGGAACGGAGCTTTAATTATGCCCTGCGCCCGATGAGCCGTGAGGACTTCGTCAGACTGATTACCGCCGACCTTCCCGAGCGGCCCGAATATTTCTTCCACGATAAGGAAATCAACCGGGCTGGCGCACCCGCGCTGGGCGAAGTCGACCGCTTGAAGCGGCTGAGTCCGCAGGACGTCCAGCGATTGCAGGCGGGAGGGGCGATTGTCCTCGACACGCGGCCGGCGGCGCTGTTCGGAGCGGGACACGTTCCCGGGTCGCTGCAAATTGGACTGCAGGGGCAATACGCCTCCTGGGCGGGGATCCTGATCGGGCTTGGCCCGCATCTGGTGATCGTGGCAGAAGACGAAAAGAGCGCGCAAGAATCTACGATGCGCTTGGCTCGGGTGGGGATCGAAAACGTTGCCGGTTATCTCGACGGGGGGATCTTCGCCTGGCAGCAGGCGGGCTTGCCGCTCAGCGAAGTGCCACAGATTTCCGTTCTGCAACTCCAGGAGGAATTGGCCGCGCGGTCGGAAGCAATCCAATTGCTCGACGTTCGCCGCCCGATGGAGTGGGAAGCGGGGCACTTGGAGCACGCGCGCCTGAAGCCACTTCACGAATTGCGTGAGTCACTCGCGGACGTTGACCGCGCCAAACCAGTCGCCGCGCTCTGCCGGAGCGGCTACCGGTCCTCAATCGCCACGAGCATTCTGAAGGCGGAAGGTTTCGAGCAGGTGATGAACGTCACGGGTGGTTTGGACGCCTGGCAGGCGCACAGGCTTCCCTTGGTTGCCGAGGCCGGGCAAAGCTCCTGCAGTCGGTAGACGGCGCCATCTCGGCGCGGCTTAACCTTTCGTGGTCAATCGGACCCGGCCATCCGACTACGATGTTTCCCCCCACCCCACACTACCATCGCGGGCGGAAGCCCGAAGGTACCAGCATGGGAACGCTGCGTTGATACTTCTTGTAGGGCTCACCGAACTCGTCTGTTAGATCCTTCTCCTCAAACCGTGTGGCCGCCACCACCCAGATTGTCCAGAGGATATTGAACAGAAGGCGATCCGCAGTCACGTCGGGTGAGGCCCAGATCATCACCAGCATGAAGGAATAGATGGGGTGGCGTACCCAGCGGTACGGCCCCCGGATGGTGAGTGGCGCGGCCGGCGCAAGCGTCCCCCGAAGATGGGCGAGGAGCGGGCCACTACCGATCGGATCGAAAAACTTCAGGCTGCCAAACCCCCACACCATCCCTGCCATCGCGGCGAGAAAAACGCCCCTGATGAACGAGCGTACCGGATTCTGCAACTCTAAAAGGCCCGCGCCGGACGGCTGCCACAACGCCGGAACCACCAACAGCGCCAAGCCCGAAGCAATCGCATAGATCACGGGGCAATAGTGATCGGGAATCACCGCTCCGAGTTTGGCGCGAAAGGACCGGCGAATCATTCCGCTGTGCTGAAGGAAGAAACACACGGAAAGCAACGCGTCCAGGACAAGCGCTGACGGTGGGGCCAGTTTCAAGTTGACGATAGGATGGGGGCCCGCCCATAGGAACACGCCGAAAAATCCGAGCGAGGCGCACCCCAGGGCATACGCAAGAACCAAAAGGGAATAGGATAAGAGTCTTGAAGGTCCCATTTGAGCCGCGTTCGCCAGCGCTCAAACTTTCCTATTCGTCGACCGGGGCCGGCGACCCCGAAGACCCGATCCAGCTAGAGCTGCAGACGCACCCTGGAAGCCAGGAGCAGTGGCGGCGATCCGCTGACAGGGCCGGGGCCGGAGAATGCGTCCTTGACCAGCAGGCCGCGCGCCTCGGCGATATCGTTGAGGATGAGGCTGGAGACATTGGTCAGCGGACTGCCAAATCCTGTTACCTCCGAGGTAAGGACCTCAATTGTTCCGGCCGAACACGATTGACAGTCCGCAGTGAGCGGGCGAAGCAGGCTGTTTGTGCCGAAAATGCTCGGCAGCGTATCGAGCGTGAATCTCGGGTCGGCGGTGGCCGCAACGCGCCCCGAGAGGGTGGATTGCTTCAGCCGCAAGCTGTCGGCGCCCGCCGTGCAGAGATCCGCAATCGTTTTGCAGCCGGTGTCCGCCACAAAGACGCTTCCCGCGGTTACATCGACTTTCAGCGTCTGGCCGGCGAAGAGGTCATCGCCCGTATCGAAATCCGTCACGAGCGCCGGCAGGAATCCTGCATCCATGCGAAACACGGCGGTCAACGGATCGAAACTGACTGTGATAAAGCTGCCGGTGGGAACGGTTGAGAGGTTGTCCGCGCTGGTCACCAACAGGACAAACTCTGAAGTCGTGTTGACCTGGAACACCGTGCCTTCCAATCGAGGGCTAGAGGCCGCACCGACCAGCTGAATCTGGCGGGCGAAATACCCAACCGAGCCATCGGCATTCGCTTCCGCGAGAATGTCGACTTCAACGACCTGGTTATCGACGAAGGTGGCGCAAGTAATATCCTTGTTGTCGGTGGCATCCGTCGGCTCGCCGATCAGCGTGGTGTTGTCGAAGATGATCCCCGTGAGGGCGGCGCCGGTTAACGCGTCAGTGAGCGTGAAGGTGCCGCTGCTTTCAGTCGATGTGCAGGTCTTCGTGAGGCTGGTGACCCTTCCTTTCCTTGCGGGCATATCGAGAATGGGTTGGCTGGCGGTGATGGGCAATTCAAACAAGTTTACGACGGGCGCCACTCCGGTCACAGCGGTGGGCGTGGCCTGGATGGAATTGTTGACGTCGATGTCTAGGAGGAAACCGACGTTGGCGCTGTCGGTGACGTTCAGGGGGCTCGTGAAAGTGGGGGATGCGCTGACGATGCCGGTCGAACTCAGGGGAAGTGTCGTATTGTCATACTCCTTTACTGTCCCATCGGGCAACATCAACTTCAGGCTGTAGTCACTGATGGTGAGCCTGACTCCAGCATAGCTTCCAGCCGGGACAGTTTTGGAGCCGACAAACGCCGAGCCCAGTTGGAGATTGATCAGATCAAGGTCCAGCGGGGCGTCAATCAATGACACCTGCGAGACCCCCTGGCATTCGCCCGATGCTCCCACGGTGGAGCAGAGGGTGGCGCTATCAACCGTGATTTCAAATCTCAAGAGGGAGGTGCCGGCGGGCGGAGCGTCGGAAATAAAGAAGTAACCCGTTCCGGTCAGAGTCCCGATGGGCGGCGGGCTCCCGCCCCCTCCGCCATTGCAGGATAGGCTCGCCAAGGCCAGGGCAAAAAGAGGTACGGTCCACGCTAGCTTGCGCAAACCCGAAGCTCTCATTCAAAACCCCCTGATGAAGGCTGTCCAGCTTCTTGCCGACAACGCGGCCGTAGAATACCACTTTTCTGCCTTCAGAGTATGTATGGTATTGGACGTATCAACCGCCCTGCGGCGAATCGCGAGAAGTCTTGTCGTGCCGGGCTTCAGCCCGGAAGGCCGCGGGTTTGCCGGCTTGAAGGGCGGCGCTACCGACGCGGAAAAATTCACTGCGCGCGACGAATGGAAGGCTTTGCTGTTCGCGCATTGCGGTTGGCCTCGGTTTCCGGTTCCTTTTCGGGAGCAAGGCTGGCTCGGAATGAGCGGTCAATTTCGATGGCAAGCGGAGTGACTTCGCTGATCTGCTTTCCGGAGATCTTCACCCTCAACATCAGGCCGCGATGCGTGCCCGGCGCCTTCTGATCGAAAATGAAGTTGCCCAGGCTATAGGCGATCCAGCGGCCATTGTACTGTTCGAGCGGCTGGACGACGTGCGGGTGTCCGCCCACGATGAGATCCGCGCCGGCATCAATCATCTGTCGCGCGAGATCCACCTGCTCGCGTTGTGGCTGCGTGGCGTATTCCACTCCCCAGTGCAACGCCACGATGACCAGGTCCGCTAATGGCCGCGCAAATCGAATGTCGGCCAGGACGCGGTCGGGGACCAGCCACGCCACGCCAGGCCTGTCCGGCGCAGCCGTCGCTTCTTTGGGGTCGATGTTCACGTACGCTAGGAAAGCCAGCCGGGCGACCCCGCAGTCGACCAGGACGGGATAATGCGCTTCCAGGTCATTCGCGCCCGCACCCACCGGCAGGATTCCGGCACCACGCAGGCGCTCGAGCGTGTCGAGCATTGCCGGCGCACCCCAATCGTAGGCATGATTGTTGGCTACCGACATCACATCAAATCCCGCACGCGTCAGGCCCTCGAGGGCCTTCGGATCAGCACGAAAGGAGTAGAGGTGGTGCCGGTTGCGTCCCTTATCAGAGACGGGGCACTCGAGATTGCCGAAGGTCAGGTCGGCGGCTGCCAGAGTGTCGGCAATCTGCTGGAAGGGAAACGTCCAGTCGTTTTCCGAGCGCATCTTCTCGCCCACACCCCGCGAGAGCATCACATCGCCGACGAAAAGCAGCGTACGCTCGGGCGGCGGTGGTGCTGCGGTCTCCTGCGCGTAGGCCGGGACGGCCAGAAGCCACAGGAAGATAAGGACACTTCGGGATGTCCGATTAATAATGTCCACCATTCCCGGAGACTACGCCGCACACTGGTACTTGCTATTCTGAGCCCCGATGCAATTTGTCGGGGCGAAGAATCCTTTCCAGTGCGGCCGAAAGAAACTACAAGAGATCCTTCGCTTCGTTCAGCATGACAAGCGAAGGGCTCAGGATGACAACGGGAGACGGCACGTTACTTCCGGTTTTCCGGGATTGGAAATTCGACCAGGACTAAGTCGTGCCACTCGCCGCCCAGCTTGCCGTGTTTCTCGTGGACGCCGACTTCTTTCCAGCCCATCAACTGGCAGAGTTTGCGCGCCGGCTCATTGTCGGCCATGACCCGGCCGATCAATTTGTGATAGCCCTTCTCGCGGGCGATATTTTGCATGGCCTTCATCAACTCCGGCCCGACACCGTGGCCGCGCAAGCTGCGGTCGATATAGATTGAAAGCTCGGCGATGCCGTCGTAGCAGTGCCGCGGGCTGTAAGGCGTCAGTGACGCCCAGCCCATCAGGGTGTGCTTGACTTCCGCCACAAGCACCGGATAGCGCTCCGGGCGCGCCACCAGCCACAGGTAGCGTTCTTCGGGCGTGACGTAGGCGTTTTCAAATGTCGCCGCGCGGTCCTGCACGCCCTGGTTGTAGATGCGCGCGATTTCCTTGGCGTCGTCTGTCCGCGCCTGACGGATTTTGAGTGGGCCACTCCATTCGGTCATTCCACACCACCGGGTACCGGGATAATTGCCAGCCGCGATTCTACCGGGGCAGCGCAAGGAGAGCAACTGCTCCATACTGGAAAACAGGAGCCATGATACGCGCGGCTTATTGGCGAACGGAGTCGAGCTCTCCGGAGCTGGGATCACGCGGCCGGTACTTCGCTCGCCCTCCGGCCCGCGACACTGGCGGCGATCGAGCCGAACAGCATTCCGACGATTACCGTGAAGGCAATCCAGCCGATGAGCTGAGGCAGAACGCCGAGGACGAAATACTTGGACAGGAAACCCATTTCGGGGAAGTTCGGCGGAGGGCCATCGTAGTGAGTGCCCCATTTATCGCGGAGGGCGAAGAACATGATTATCACGACAGGAATCCGCGCCGCGTAGCCGTACGCAATCAAGGTCTTGGTAAGGGCGGGCCAGCCAAGAAGGGGAACCAGAGCCGACGCTGCGATCAGAAGGCATCCGAGTGCAAGCATTGGGCCCCGGAATTGAGACAATCCGAACAGGACCAGGCCGGCCACGAGCACCACGAGCGCCAGCGCCGTGTATCCAAATGCCTTGCCCAGGCTTGTCGGGCCCACTCCCGACTTCACGAGTTTCCACGCGAAATAGATCCCGAAGATTACGGGCAGCCAACTGATGCCCACAATGGCCAGCCCGCCCCCCGCATCGCGGCTAAAGAAAGGCTCCGGCCAGTCTTGCAGCTCACCGACCAGGCGAAGGATCGTGACGCCGAGGGTAATCAGGCCGGGAATCAGAATCAGTCGCACGGTGGAACCTGCATACTCTTTTGACATTTGCCCCTCTCCCAACCCTCGGATATTAACGGTGAATAGTGAATTGTGAATGGTGAAAAGTCAAACGCGAGAAGTGAAAGTTTGAGATTCGCAAGCTTTTGATCCCGGCCCAACGTATTAAGGGAGGAATAGATCTTTAAGAGAAATGAATCAGGTGCGGCCACCCACTAGAGTTTCGGCGGCTGGAAACCGCCCAGCGCCGACTCCAAGAATCCCGCCACGGACAGCGCCACGTCTTCGCGCCACGGCCGTGCCGCCACCTGAACCCCAATCGGCAAACCCTCCGGCGAAGTTCCGGCGCGCACGACGGCGGCGGGCCACCCTGTCAGATTGCAGGTCATCGTGTAACTGAACGCTTCCAGGACATCATAGGTCGAGCCATGAACCATCCCTGGAAACGCGCACACGGGCGAGAGCACGGCGTTGTAGCGCTCGACGAAAGCCAGCATGGCGCTCCGGAACGCGTCCCACTTCGCGACCAGGTCGCCGAATTCCTCAATGGTCAGCGCGTTGGCGCGCTGGATTTCCAGCACGCGTTGCATCAACGGATGCACGCGGGTGGTTCCCGCAGCGCGCAGGAGAGCTTCGATGCCCGCCCCCCCGTCGGCGGAAAACAGCCTGAGATAAATCTCGTAGGTCTGATCGATGCCGGGCGGGCGGACTTCGTCAACTCGCGCGCCCGCGGCAGATAGCGCCTCCGCCGCCTTGGTTACCGTCTGCGCCGTCTCGCCCGTCGGACGGACGATACCGTTGACGGTATGAAACGCTACGCGAAGGTTGCGAATCTGGACTTCGCTTGCGTTGCGCAAGGGGGCGGGAACAATCGCCGCGTCGCGCCAGTCTACGCCGGAAATGATTGGCAGAACCAGAACCAGGTCTTCGACATAGCGCGCCAGCGGGCCGATTTGCCAGAGACCGTCGAGCATCCCGCCGGGGCCGGGGAAGTGGCCCGTCCGGGGAACGCGCCCTGATGTCGGCTTGATGCTTGCGATGCCCGTGCAGTGCGCGGGGAAGCGCACGCTGCCTCCGGCGTCGCTGCCGAAACCCAGAGGCGACCCGCCCGCCGCGATGATCGCCGACTCGCCCCCGCTCGAGCCGCCGGGCGAGAGCGCAAGGTCGAAGGGGTTGTTTGTGCGGCCGTAGATCAGGTTGTCGCTTTCCCAGGCCCAGCCCAGCTCGGGGCAGTTCGTTTTGCCGAGCAAGATTCCACCCGCGCCAATCAAGCGCTTGACGACGGTGGCGTCTTCGGCTGGAACGTAGGCGGCACGGCCGAGCGTTCCGCCCGTGCAGATGACGCCTGCGGTTTCGATGGCGTCTTTAAGGGTGAAGGGCACACCGTGCAGAGGGCCTCTTGTTTCACCGCGAGCCAGCGCGCGGTCGGCGGCGCGCGCGGATTCGAGCGCCGCTTCGACCGGAAGTTGCACCACGGCGTTGAGCCTGGGATTTAACGCCTCGATGCGCGCGATGCTGGCCTTCACGAACTCCTCGGAAGAGACCTTTCCCTCGCGGATCATCCTCGCAACTGTCGTGGCGGACGCGAAATGCAGTTCACTCACGGTACGAACCAGAATCTGAAAGTCGAAATTCGAAAATCGAAATGCGAAAACGAAAAACGAGAATCCAAAATCGCGTCACTTTCCGTTCCGGCGCTGATACGCCTCGCCGTGGACAGCTTTGGCCGCTGCGATCAACTCCGGGTAAGGAGTGTCGGTGACGGCGACGAGCCCGATGTTGTAATTCTCGCCGTCGTAGACGCGGCCAGTGAGGGGCTCATCGACGTACTCGAACCACGCGCAGCCGACAAACGCGGGATGGTCCACGACGCTCCGCACGTAGTCGCGGTACATCTCCGCGCGCGCCTGCTGATTCGGCGTTGAGACCAGCCCGGTGTGAAACATCCCGCGATCCAGCGCCCCGAAATGGAACTCGCCGATGATAACAGGCTTGCTCAAACCTTTCGTGAACTCCCAATCCCGGGCGTCAACGTGTGAACGGTAGATGTTAAAGCTGACCACGTCGCAGTAAAGGGCAGCGGCGGCAACCGCCTCGGGCGTGCGCCAGGCAAAGCGGCAGCCGAGGTAGAGATGATTGGGATCGTACTTGCGCAGGGCGTCGCGGATGGTGCTGAAGTACTGCTCCGCAAACCGCTTGAGGAAGTCTGCGAAGTCCTGGCGCATCTGCGGCGTGAGTGGCTCGGCGGGCCTGAAGGATTGATTAAGGAGCGCGTCCCAGGAGGAGAACCTGGCGTTCCAGGCGCGATTCAACTTCTTCAGTTTGCCGTAGTGAAGCTTCAACTGATCGATGAAAGCCCTTTTGGCGGGAGAATTCCTGTCCTCCGCCAGCGCGCCATACGCGAGGCCAAAGTGGCCGCGGTCCGCCTCACCCGAACCCCAAGAGATTTCGTTGTCGATGAAGTAGCCCAGGCACCACGGATCGTCGCGATAGCGGTCGACGGTTTCGCGGATATTTTTCTCGACGGCGGCGGCGAATTTCGGATCGTAAGGATCGTGCATCTTCCCCCAGTAGTCCTGCCCGCTTGCCACGCGCGCGTAGTCGCCGGAGAGATCGATCGTTGCGGTGTAGGGAACTCTCTTCATTTCGTAGAGCGCCGGGTCGGACCAGTTGGCGATCGTGTTGAAGCCCCAGGCGCGCAAACGGTCGAGTGAGAACGACAGGAAACGTGCGCGCCAGTCCGCGCCGTATTTGCGCTCCAGGTTCGCGGAGTAGAAGTCAAATGTCCTCCCCTTCTTCGTCGGGCCGTAGAGGACTTCCGCCGTGTGTCCGAAATGCCTGGCGAGCGGGTCACCTTCTTTGGGCAGCCACGTGAACATCTTTTCGCGGCCATCGATCATCGTGGGACCTTCGCTGAGGCCCACGACGTCCACTCCGAAGGAGAGAAACAGATGGCCACTGGGCGTAACCAGCCACCATTTGCCATCGCGTTTCGCGGTCGTAAAGAAGCCCGTTGGAGTGAGCTGTGGCCCTGAGGCCCAGCCGCCGAATTCATCGCGATCGGGAAGAGTTGGCGCGGCTTGAATCCGGGCATCCTCATCGGCGCGAGCTCGGACGAGATCGCCTTCGCTCTTCACCTTGTCCGGCCAGTCGGCGCGGGTGTACTGCCCGAAGGCGTCCACGATGCCATCGTAAGAGACAGGCGGCAGAAGACGAACGTTGTCGAGAATCAGTGTGCGCGGCGCCGCCGGCCGGTCGAGAAAAATCTGGAATCCCGTGACGTGTCCTTCGTCGACCCGCTTGAAAGATGCGTAGATGATAGGCTCGATGCCCGGGAACGGTGGCCCGCCGCGCATACCATTTTCCATCGGCATGGTGGGCCCAATGGGATAGGAGTAACTCACCGAAAGGTGCGGGCCAATCGTCGTATGTCCGGTGACGCTGTGGTGCGCGTCGTCGGCCCCGGGATCGTCCTCAATGCGAACGCCGAAGCTGATTTCCTCGTTGCCAGGATTCGTAAGGTCAATGGCGAGGGCGCCGTAGGGGCGCCAGTCCCAGGGCTTTTCGCCGGCTGTGAACTGCACAGCGGGTCGTCGCGCGGCTTTGAACTCGATCTTCAGCGCTAGTTTGCCATCCGTGGCGTGAGCGGTCACGGGAGTTACGACCGCGTCAGTTAATCTGAGTCGCTCAGTTTCTTCGGGCGATTCGAAGGAGGCGATCAGTTTGGTCTGGGCCGCATCCTGCTGTTGGAGCGGCGTAAGGTTATTCGAAGCAAGAAAGAGGGCGAGAAGAGTTGCGAAGAAGATTCGTGGCATATTCCTTCTCCCGGGTAGCGCGTTTGCGATTGCAGGCCGCAGTCTACCGCAATAGAATGCCAATCGCGCGCAGCAAATTCTATCCTCTTGGAGAAATCCAATGAATCGTCGATCCTTCTTGGGCTGGGCGGCTGGTTCGCTGGCTTTTGCACATACCCCTGAACCGGCAAGCGCGAATCTTCCCGATACGAAAGGCCTACGCCTTTCGGTGACCTGGTGGCTGATGCGCGGACGGCCTGTCGGAGATGCATTGGGGCTGCTCAACCGCCTGGGTTACGACGGCTACGAAATGTTTGACTGGCGCAGCGCGTCGCTGCTGGAGTCCTTTGTGAACGAGAGAAAGAAGTATCCGGCCCTCAACTGCGCCACGCTGGTCGCGAACAAAGGCGTGGAAGCGCCGGGTTGCGGACTTGTGAATCCCCGCGAGCGGGAAGGCTTTCTTCGAGAACTCAATCTCTCGATTGAGGCTGCCAAGAAGGTGGACTGCAAGCGGCTGGTCGTCCTGACTGGCAACGAACTGGGCGGCATGCCACGCTCCGAGCAGATGAAGAACGCCGTGTCATTGTTGCGCGAGGCCGCACCCATCTTGGAGAAGCACGGGATGACGGCGGTGATTGAAGTCCTGAACACTTATGTGGATCACGCCGGGTATTTTCTCTACTACGTTCGCGACGGCGCGGAGCTTGTGGAGCGAGTGGCCAGCCCCAACGTGAAGATTCTTTTCGACATCTACCACGTGCAGATCATGGAAGGGAATTTGATCAACAGCATCCGGTCGAATATCGATCGGATTGGGCACTTCCATGTAGGTGACGTTCCCGGTCGCCACGAGCCCGGCACGGGCGAAATCAACTATCGCAAAGTCTTCGAGGCCATCTACGAGTTTGGCGGCCGTTATCCCGGCTATGTGGCGCTGGAGTACGGACCCGTGGCGCCGCTCGAGATGAACCTGGCGGCGGTGCGCAAGCTGGCGAATTTCGCCTGAAACTCCCGGCCAGTGGGTTTTAGCTTGCTTCTCGGTCCTCACCGCTGACTGTTCTTCTGAGCCGGCTGGGACTCGAACCCAGAACCCCTGCCTTAAAAGGGCAGTGCTCTACCATTGAGCTACCGGCCCGCAAACCGTATGAATCAAAACTACACCACGCACGCTGAGTTCGTAAACATGAAAAACTCCGGTGCGTACAATCGCCGTCGACGAGGCTTGTCATCGGACGGACGCTGCGCTATCGTGCCCTCTCCCGAAACCCTCGGCCGGCAGCTCACCGGTATAGCCATGGCACCCTCCTGGAGGACGTGATGCGCAAACGGAAAGTTGGCCTGCTTACCTTCTCCGACGGTCGAAAGTTCGCGCACGACATGCTGCGCGAAATGAATATGGATTTTCAGAACAAGTTCCGCGCGCGCCTGGAAGCGACCGGCGAGTACGAAATCGTCGCCGGGCAGGAAATCGTCTGGCATCCTGAGGTGGCGCGGCGGGAAGGGAAGCGCCTGCTGCAAGCGGGCGTTGAAGCGACAATCCTCAACTACGCGGTCTGGTGTTTTCCTCATCTCACCATGATCGCCACGGAGTTCGCGCCCGGCCCCTACCTGATGTTCTCAAACATCAATCCTGCTTATCCCGGGATGGTCGGCATGTTAGCCGCGGCGGGCGGGATGGACCAGGTAGGGCGCGCACATTTCCGCGCGCAAGGTGACATCGGCGAGGCCAGAGTCTTCGACAAAGTCCAGAAGTACTTGCGCGCTGCCGTGGCGGTCAGTCGCCTGAAGGGTGAAACCTTCGGGCTGTATGGCGGCCGGCCGATGGGCATGTACACTGCCGTCGCCGCTGCCGACCAATGGAAGCGTGACTTCGGTATCGACGTCGAGCACATCGACCAGTATGAGATCATCCGCCGTTCGGAGCTCGTGCCTAAAGATAAAGTTGAGAACGCCTTCAACTGGCTGACCAAACTGATGGGAAAGAACATTCATTACGACGGAAAGAAGCTGACGCCCGACCTCCTCAGGCGCCAGGTTCGCAGCTACTACGCCTGCCTGGACATCAACAAGGAGAAAGCCATAGATTTCTTCGGCATCAAGGCGCAGCCGGAGTTGACTGACAACTTCACGACCGAAGATATCATCGACGCGTTTTCGAACGACCCCTACGATTTCGACGGGCCGAAAGAGCCGGTGGTTTGCGCCACAGAGGCCGACATGGACGGCGCGCTCACCATGGAACTCTTCAAGCACGTCACAGGCGAGCCCGTGCTGTTCGCCGACGTCCGCCATTACAACGACAAGTTCAAATTCTTCGACCTCTGCAACTCCGGCGCACATGCGACGTTCTTTGCGGGCCAATCGAAGCGGCCCGAAGAGAACCTGCCGCTCGTGCATTTCTGGCCGGAGATCTTCTACTTTCCGGCGGGCGGGGCGTCCGTCATGCACTTCGCGCGGCCGGGTGAAGTGACGCTGGCCCGCCTGACGCGGCGCAACGGGAAATACTGGATGGCCATTGTGCCCGCGGAGTTCATTCTGTTCGAGGATGGGATGAATTGGGCGCTGGCGAAGGAAACTACTCCGGAGTGGCCTCACGCGTTCGCGCGCTTGAAAGTTTCCGCCGACGAGTTCCTGGCGACCTATGACTCGAATCATATCCACGGCTGCTACGGCAACTGGGTGGACGAATTGGTGGCGATTTCGAATGCCCTGAAGATCGAACACCGCATCTATGCGTAGTGTGTCTCGAGGCCGTTCACCGCGCCAAACGACCATCCCGCCGCATATCGCTTATGTTGACATGGCTTGTGCCTGCTTCTACAATCCCGTCACTCGCTTCGAAGGTTCTCCCGATTCAGGAGGTGGATGATGGCCAGCCCGGATCTCCGCGTGCACCCCGAAGAGCCCGCGCGTCTGGGCACGTTGCAGGGTGTGCGGATTCGCGAAGACACGCTGTATTCGAACGATCGAGGCAAGGAAAAGAAGAGCATCCGCAAGCGCGCCGAGAAAATATTCCAGAAACTCGGCGAGGAAATCCGCAGGGCTCTTGCGCCGGACGAAGCGGTGCTTTACGTGGCGCGGTGCCAGGCCCCCGTGGGCGCTTGGGAGCAAATGACCTTAGGCTGGTACATCTACTACGTAACGGCCACCGTCGTGGTCTTCACCAATCGGCGGCTTCTGCATTTTGGCGTTAAACGCAACGGAGAATGGAACAAGATTCTCCGCTCGGTCAGTTGGGGTGATGTCGAGGACGTGAAAGTCAAAGGCTGGCTGAGCAAGACACTCGAGTTAAAGTATCGTACGGGCAAGAAGGAAAGATATTGGAATATCAGCCGAGAAGACGGAAACTCGCTCAGAAATCTTCTGGTCGCCATCTTTGCCGCAGGGGCGCGAGAGTCAAGCCAGGTGCAGGCCGCGATATCTCTCTGTCCCTCGTGCCTGGCTGAACTGACGCCGCAGGTCTACCGGTGCGCAAAGTGCGGCCAGCAGTTCAAGGACGAGAGGACGATGGTCACACGTTCTCTGATCGTTCCTGGGGGCGGCTACTTCTACACAGGACACTGGTTCCTCGGTCTCGGGGACTTCATCGTCGAAGCGTATCTCCTCATTATGGTGATCGTCCTTGCCGCCACCGCGGCAGGACTGATCAAAGACCCGTTGACCGAACCCGGGCAGGAACGCATTGCGGGCGCGGCCGCCTGGATTGCCGCCGGCTTCATTGCTGCCATATTGGCCTTCGAAAAGTGGTTGACGGTCCACCATTGCCGGCGGTTCATCCGCGAGTTCATTCCACTCGGGTGAAAGTTTCCGGTGGTTGAAGATCTCTTTGGTGATCCCAGGCCCCTCATTGACAACCTTTTGAGCTGCAGCATAGTATCGTAATTCGGCGTAATTTCTCGCCGCGCGCTGCGAGGTGGAGTGAGCGACACGCTGCGGCAGTTGCGCGAGGCTCTCAGTGGCGCCCGGTCAGTGGCAGCCCTGACCGGCGCGGGAATATCCGCCGAAAGCGGCGTCCCTACTTTTCGCGGAGCAGGCGGGCTTTGGAAGAACTATGACCCGCAACAGCTTGCCACGCCGGAAGCCTTTGCGCGCGACCCGCGGCTGGTTTGGGAATGGTACGACTGGCGACGCGGCCTGATCGCCAAGGCCGAACCCAACGCCGGCCATCGCTCGCTGGTCGAGTTGGAGCGTCGCATATCCGAGAGGGGTAGTTTCACCCTGATCACCCAGAACGTCGACGGGCTTCACGATCGCTCCGGCAGCCGCAATATCGTGAAGCTTCACGGCGACATTTGGATCTTACGCTGTGTTGTTTGCGGCGAGGAGATACAGAACGAGCAAGTCCCGCTGCCTGAAATTCCGCCGCGCTGCAAATGCGGCGCTTTGATGCGGCCGGGAGTAGTCTGGTTCGGCGAAGGATTGCCGCAGGACGAGTGGAGCCGCGCGGAAGAAGCGAGTCGTCACGCGCGGGTTTTTATGGTGATTGGAACCTCGGCGGTCGTTTACCCTGCGGCGGGGCTGGCCGCGATCGCACGAGATGCGGGTGCGAAACTCGCCGTCATTAATCCCGAATCAACGCCGGTCGATTCGTACGCGGACTTTGTTCTGCCCGGCAAAGCCGGAGAGATCTTACCGAGGCTTCTATGAGACAAGCATATCTGGATTGTTCTTCCGGCATCAGCGGCGACATGTTCCTGGGAGCACTGCTTGACGCGGGTTTCGACCCGCATCGTTTGCTCGAGGAGCTTAAGAAGCTCTCGCTGGGCTTCTACAAGCTCAAGCGCACGCGCGCGACACGCGGCGGGGTTGCCGGGACGCGGTTCGAGGTGGAAGTCTCCGGGGAGCAACCGCATCGCAAGCTGAGCGATATCGAGGGGATCCTCGGCACGCCGGGATTGAGCGACAGAGTAAAGGAAAAGTCTCTCAAGATCTTTCACAGGCTGGCCGAAGCGGAAGGGAAGATCCACAACAAGCCTCCCGCCGAGATCCATTTCCACGAAGTGGGCGCGGTGGACGCGATCATCGATATTGTGGGCGCGTGCGTGGGCGTGGAGGCACTCGAAATCTCGGAGCTGATTTGTTCCCCGCTCAATGTCGGCGGCGGCCGTGTCGAAGCGGAACATGGCTCGCTGCCGGTCCCCGCCCCTGCCACCGCGGAGCTGTTGCAGGGAATCCCGATCTATTCCTCCGGCGTTGAAGGCGAGCTGGTGACCCCGACCGGAGCAGCCATTGTCTCGACACTCGCGACGAGCTTCGGCCCGCTTCCTTCGTTCAAGATCGAGCGCATCGGCTATGGCGCGGGAGCCAAAGAGTTTCCAAAGCACGCCAATGTGGCGCGGATCTTCATCGGCGAGAAAGTGGAATCGGTCAAGGCGGAGGCGGGTAAACCCGGCGACGAACTCGTATCCATTATCGAGGCGAACCTCGATGACATGAGTCCGCAGCTTTACGGATACCTTGTGGATCAGGCGCTGGCCGCGGGCGCGCTCGATGTGACATGCAGCTCCGTGCAGATGAAGAAGAACCGCCCGGGCCTGCAAATCACGGTTCTGACGCCGACGGACAAGACCGACGCATTGGCGCAGTTGATCTTCGAGCAGACCACCACGATTGGCCTGCGGATCTGCGAGGCACGCCGCAAAGTCCTCGAACGCGAGCATGTGGAAGTCGAAACAGCATACGGCAAAGTCCGAATCAAGGTGGCGAAGCGCGACGGCAAAGTGCTGAATGCCGCGCCGGAATACGAGGATTGCCAGAAGGTCGCAGCCGAGAAGGGAGTGCCACTCAAGCAGGTGATGCTCGCTGCGCAGGCTGCCTACCTGCAGAAGCAGGCCTGAAATGATCTCAACGGCCATTGGCTCGATCGCACGATGACCCGATGAAGCGATTCTATCTCACCACTCCCCTCTATTATCCCAACGCCCGGCCGCACGTGGGCTCGGCGTATACGACGATCGTGTGCGACGTCATCGCCCGCTACAAGCGGATGTGCGGCTACGACGTGGCGTTCTTGACCGGCACCGACGAGCACGGTGAGAAACTCGAGCGTGCCGCGGCAGCGGCTGGGTTATCGCCGCGAGATTTTGTCGCGCAGAAGCGCCAGCTCTTTATCGAGCTCTGGAAAAAGCTCGGCATCGAGTATTCCCATTTCGTTTACACGGACCAGGCCGACCACACGATTTCGGTCCAGCGGATGCTTCGGCGCGCGCTGGAATTCGAACCTTCGGCGGTCTACAAAGCCCGGTACGAAGGTCGCTACTGCGTCTCGGACGAGCGCTACATCTCCGATGGCGCCGAACCCGCCAACTGCGACATCTGCGGCCGTCCGGCGGAACTGATCAGCGAAGAAAATTACTTCTTCCGTCTTTCGGCGTTTCAGGATCGTCTCCTCGAGCTCTACGAGAAGCGTCCTGAATTTGTGCAGCCGGACTTCCGGCGCAACGAAGTCCTGAGCTTCGTCAAAGGCGGCCTGCGCGATATTTCGGTCAGCCGGCGGCGCATCAAGTGGGGGATTCCGTGGCCCGACGACCCTGAGCAGGTTTTCTATGTCTGGTATGACGCCCTCACCGGATACATGACGGGGCTGGGATATGCGCAGGGTGAAAACGGCAGCGCGGAGTTTCAGAAGTATTGGCGCAATGACTCCGACGGGGAAATCGTCCACATGATCGGCAAGGACATCCTGCGTTTCCACGCCGTCTATTGGCCGGCGTTTCTGATGGCGGCGAGAATGCCCCTGCCAAAAACCGTTTTCGCACACGGGTGGATCTATTACGAGCAGGCGAAGATGTCGAAGTCGGTGGGGAATGTGGTGTACCCGGAGCCCATCATTGAAGCGCTCGATTCCTTCGGCGCGCCGGGCAACGACGCGCTGCGCTACTACTTGTTGCGTGAAGCGCCCTTCGGCCAGGACATGAGTTTCTCATATGATGGGTTGCTGCAGCGGTACAACTCGGATCTCGCGAATGATTTGGGAAATCTTGCCAGCCGTACCGTCGCCATGATTAACCGCTATTTTGGTGGCGAGGTGCCTCGTCCTCAATGTGGGTTGAGCTTGACGGAAGAAATGCTGCGGGACGGGTTCTTCGGCAAACATGACGTGGACGAGAATACGACGGTACAAGACGTGCCGGGCCTGATTGACAATTGTCGGTCGCAGTTCCAGTGGTACATGTTGGACGGTGCTGTTGGCCTCATTTGGACCATGATTTCTGAGGTCAATAAGTACTTGGCGCAAGAAGCGCCTTGGAAGGCGGCTGAGTCAGGCCGCGAGGAAGATCGGGAGCGCGTGAAGCTGGTGCTATACACGGCGGCCGATTTGTTGCGCACGATCGCGATCATGGCTTACCCCGTCATTCCGGAAAGCTCCAAGCGCGTGTGGAATCAGCTTGGCGACAAGGGGAGCGTTGCGGACAAAAGGATTAATGACATGAAGTGGGCCGACATCGAGCCCGGAATGCGCGTCGGCAAGCCGGAGCCGATCTTCCCGCGGCTCGACAAAGAGAAAACGCTAGCCATGCTTCGCGAGCTTGCAGAGGCCGACCTCGAGCGCGAAAAACCAAAGGAGAAGAAACCGATGGAATCTGAAACTCCGATGCCCCCGAGTCCCGAATCCCCAGTCACGAATCACGAGAAGATCTCCATCGAAGACTTCGCCAAGGTAGAGATGCGCGTCGGGGAAATCAAGACCGCTGAGCCGGTAGCCGGAGCCCAGAAACTATTGAAATTGACGGTGGATCTTGGGACCGAAACCCGCCAAGTTGTTGCCGGAATTGCGGAGCACTACAAGCCCGAGCAACTCATCGGGATGAAGGTGGTCATTGTCGCTAACCTCCAGCCACGCAAGTTGCGTGGCGTGGAGTCGAACGGCATGATCGTCGCGGCATCGGTGGGTCCGGAAGGGAAGCCGGTGCTGGTCACATTCAATGAGCCAGTCGAAATCGGGGCGCGTCTCAAATGATCGGGCCATCGAGCCATCGGACCGTCGAGCCATCCAATACAGTACGGCGAGATGGCCCGATGGCCCGATCGCCCGATGACTCAATGCTTGCTCGATTCCCACGCCCATCTCGATGATTCGCAATTTGACGCGGACCGTGACGCGGTGATTTTGCGCGCACGAGAGGCCGGAGTTCGAAAACTGCTCGCCGTGAGTGGCGGCGGCGGGCCGGAAGACCTGGCTTCAGCGGTTCCAATCGGCGAAAGGTACGATTGGATTTACGCCAGCGTTGGCATTCATCCTCACGAAGCCAAGCGCGCCGAGGAAAGACATTTCGAGCGGTTGAGCGTTGCGGCCCGGCATGACAAGGTCATCGCACTGGGTGAACTCGGGCTTGACTATCACTATGATCACTCGCCGCGGGAAATTCAAAAGCAGGTTCTGATTCGCCAGCTCGAAATCGCGCGCGAACTGAAGCTTCCCATCATTGTCCACTGCCGCGAAGCGTGGGGGGACCTCACTTCGATCATCGAATCGCACTGGAGCCCTTCCGGCCTGGGCGGAATTCTGCATTGTTTTTCCGGCCAGCGTGACGATGCGTTCAGGTTTCTGGACTGGGGCTTCTTGGTATCTTTTGCCGGCCCCATCACCTTCAAGAAAGCGGACGCATTACGCGCGATTGCGGCGGAGCTCCCGGTTGACTGTCTGCTCACCGAAACAGATTGCCCCTATCTGGCGCCAGTGCCGCATCGTGGGAAACGCAACGAGCCGGCATTTGTTCGCGAGACAACGGAGGCCCTTGCTCTTCTGAGAAACACGACCCTGGAGGAGATGGGAGAGCAGACGCTGCGAAACTTCACCCGCCTCTTCCGTTTGGAATAGAAAGGCTGCTTCCGACGGTTGGCCCGGCAACTTCACGCTTTCCTTCCCAGGGCTTTTGTGGGAGCATAGAAATCGAGTCCAGTCAGCTTGCAGCTTCAGCACACCGTTCGGCGCGGGCTTGCGTGGAGAAGGGTTGGAGAAACAGCGTTTGGCGTCCATCAATCATCTGACAGGGCGGGAAATCTTTGAAATGGTTCGCTCTGACCTCCAGAAAGTGGAGGAGGAGTTCAACCAACAGAGCATTTCGGAAGTCCCGGCAATCACCGAAATTGGCCAGTATCTGCAGGTCAGCGGGGGCAAGCGGCTCCGGCCCGCGCTGGTTCTGCTTTCCTCGAAGCTGTGCGATTTTGACGGGCCGGCGGCAATCCGGCTGGGGGCGGTTGTCGAACTCATCCACACCGCCACGCTGGTTCACGATGATGTAATTGACGGTGCCGACACGCGGCGCGGCCGCCCCTCCACGAATATCCGGTGGGGCAACCATATGTCGGTGCTGGCTGGTGACTGGCTTTACATGCAGGCGTTCAACGTCGCCCTCGCCGAGCGTAATTTCAAGATTCTGGACGTCCTCATAGGTCTCACTCAGGTCATGGTGGAAGGCGAACTCCTGCAATTGACCTTGCTGCGCAAGCTCAAGCTGACGGAAGACGAGTACTTCGAGCTTTCTTACCGCAAAACCGCGTGTCTCTTTTCCGCCACCCTGCGTCTGGGCGCGATTCTTGGCCGAAAGGGCGAAGAAATTGAGATGAAGCTCGGGTCTTACGGAATCAATCTAGGGCTCGCGTTTCAGCTCGTTGATGATCTCCTGGATTTTGTGTCGTCGGAAGAGAAACTTGGCAAACCCACCGGGAGCGACTTGCGGGAAGGGAAAGTGACGTTGCCACTCATCTATCTGCTGCAGCGATGCCGCCCCGAAGAGACCGCAAGAATTTCGCGTGTTTTGGAAGAGGGCGGCTTTCACTCAGTGCAGTTTTACGAGGTCCTGGAAATGATGGAACGGTACGGCGCCCTGCAGGCCGCGCGCGAGAAGGCGCGCGAGATCGCGGAGCAAGCCAAGGCCGCTCTGGAGGCCTTTCCCGACTCTCCTTACAAGGACGCTCTCCGCTCGCTGCCCGAGTTTATTCTCGAACGTGAATCCTGACTTCCCGCCTTCCATAGAATGAAGCACCGTAATGAAACCGAGATCAAGCTGGAAGTCCACGACCGGAAAGCTGTGAAACGCCGCCTGAAAAAGCTGGGCCTTCGGGTAATCCAACCCCGGCATTTTGAGGGCAACGGTCTCTTTGATTTCCAGGACCTGCGACTCTGGAAGGCTCGTTGTCTGCTGCGCCTCCGCCAGGAAGGTAAGCGCTGGCTGCTCACCTATAAGGGAACTCCGCTGGATTCGCGTGAGTACAAGATCCGCCGCGAGATCGAGACGCTCGTCAGCGACGGCCCGGCGGTTCGAGAGATTCTCAATGCCCTGGGATTCCACGAAGCCTTTCGGTACGAGAAATTTCGGACCGTTTACGCCGCAAGCTCGAAAAGCCCTCGGGAAGGATCAAATCAATTGCTCCTCGACGAGACCCCGATCGGCGACTATCTGGAATTGGAGGGATCGAAGCGTTGGATCGACCATGTGGCGCGGGAGCTTGGGTACGGGCGGGAAGACTACATTACTGCCAGCTACGCGTCCTTATATCGTCAGGCCTGTGAGAAGCTTGGGAAGAAGCCCGCGAGCATGGTCTTCGAGAAATCGTGATAGGGTTGCGAATCGTGTTGAGTTATAATATCTTGATTGGCCGCACGATGGCCTCGGGCCGCCGGGCGGGGAGGTCATGATATGCCAGGAGGTTTTGTCGTGGAAGGTTTACTTCAACCAACCCACCTGCTTTTCATTCTGCTCATTGTGTTGATCCTGTTCGGGCCGGGAAAGCTCCCCGAGCTGGGGAAGGGGCTGGGAAAGGGCATCCGTGAGTTCAAGGACGCGCTTCGAGGTGGGATGGAATCTCCCGCCGAGAAAAAGCCCCAGGAAGAAAAGAAAGACTAGCTCCGCGTTTCGACAGTCTTCCTCCCAATCCTTCAAAGCTTGATTCCGGTACGTTCAGATGAATCAGGGGCGCGTCAGACGGCGCAGGGGCAGAAATGTAAGACAAGCCCGCTGCCATGTACCAACAACGGCGCTTTGCCTGCAGCGGGGGACGACGGTCATGCGTGGCTCGAGTGCGGTCGGCGCCGTTGACGGAAATTTCCCGTGCGTGTTATAAACAATTGAATCGGACTCACGGCAAAGAGCCAACTTTGCAGGGTCCGCCCACTCCTCGGTAGCTCAATGGTAGAGCATTCGGCTGTTAACCGAAGGGTTCCAGGTTCGAGTCCTGGCCGAGGAGCCAAACCTATACGTTCTGCCCTCAATCCGTCAGCCGGCGTATTCCAGGTTCGAGTCCTGGCTGAGGATGGACACCTCTTAGCCAGAATCTCCAGTACCCGGCCCTCCGAAAATCGGCACTAAGTGAGTAAACACTACCCGGAAGATTGGCGTTGTTTTGGGTCAAGTGGCTACGAGATATGCAGGCATTCCCATCCGACACCGTCGCAACCGGAGCGGCGTATCAGGGGGACATTGCTCCGGGCAGTTGGCAGTTAATGACTCAAAGTCTATTTCAGGCCGGTGACGAGGTACAGCTCGGACATGATATGGAGCGTAGAATAGACGTAGCTCCTGCCATTTGGTGTCATGAAGAGACTGACGCCGGTACGACCCATGCCCGCTCGTTCGCTGGGCACGATCTCGCGGACGAATTGCCTGCGGCCCGACTTGCGGTCCACCCGAAACACTTTCGCTGGACAGCTGTCCAGCGCGTACACAAAGAAGGATCCTTCGTCGGCCCCCCATGCGACGGTCACCTCACCTGGTTGGACGCCTGGCAGCAGCTTCGGCTCGCCACCTTCGATAGGGACAAGTGAGATCCGATTGGCCCATCCGGCAAGGAGAAACTTGCCATCCGGCGTGGTGAATGGATTCATGATCCGGGATCCTTCGGGGGTGATGGGGCGCGGTTTTTCGCCATCCACACTCGTAAGGTAAATCCTGCGGCCGTGCGAGGATTCGCTTCCTTCGAACCAGACCCGCTGGCCATCTTGCAGCATGCCCGCTATGACAATCACAAACCCCTTCAACGCGACTTGCCTCGTTGGCCCGGCGCCCACCGGATAAATGGCTATGCCAGAGTCATCGAGACGCGGCGTGAGGACGAACTTCCCGTCAGGAGAAAAGGTGGCAATCGTGCCCGCGCCCAGCTTGACGGCGGGAGTGCCATTCGTTTCTCGGAGGTAAATCGCGGGCAACGCTCCCGCCCCCTGTCCGGTTTCGGAAAAAAGAACGTACTTGCCGTCGGGCGAGAGATCGGTGGGCATCGACCAGTCTAGCCAGGTAAGCTCGCGGTCGCCGTTGTCCGATGGACCGCGGTAGAACATCCTTTGACGCATTTCTACGTTTGTGATCAGGGCGCGCCCATCCCTGGTGACATCTTGAATCTTGGTGCTCGCGGATTGTCGGAGAAGCAACCGGCGACTACCGTGCAGTGTCACCGCCCAAAGATCCTCCCTCATTCCGGCTATCGCGCCGGAAACCCATATCTCCTTGCCATTGGGGGACCAGGCCAGATTAAAGGCCGCAGCGAAGTTTTCCAGTGCCTTCACGCGACCGGACTTGTCCACGGTGGTGAGGATACCCCCTGAATCGATTACATTGGGGTGTTCAACAAATGCAACGTGTTCTCCGGACGGCGAGACCCGCACGCCACTGCTGAATCCCGTTCCGCGGTGTAGGACAGTCCCCGGTGGGTACTCGATCTGATAGCCTGTTTCGGTTTCCCGAGCCAAGCACAAGTGTTCTCCCTCCGGAGACCAATCTGCAAATACGACTTTCTCTTCGATTGCGCGCGGAGAGCCTCCCGAAAATGGCACACGCGCCAGCAAGCCTTGCTGGGCCCACGGCGAGTGACTGAGACCCGGCTTCTGGAGCAAAGCCAGTTCACCTGACCGGGAGATCCCGAGCAGCCCCGTTCCTGACAATCCCCGCGGGTGGGATTCGGGGCTGTCCAGTCGGACGGAGAAGACTTCCTCGGGCTCATCCTCCCACATCGCACTATAGACAATCGTTTGGCTGTCAGAGGCAAACCTTGCCGCGCCGATTGTGCCCCGGCGGTAAGTCAAGCGCCGAAATTCCGTTTCGGGCTGAGATGTGGACCTCCGGCCGAGTAAGAACATGCCTAAAAGGGCAACGACGGCCAGCAGGAACGCCGCCAGGGCCAACCATTTTTGCTGGCGACGGGGCACGACCGGCAGACGCCCGACCGGCGATACTTCGGAGATAGCCGCCAAGTCAAAGGCGAGATCCTGGGCGGATTGGAACCGGTCCCCTGGCTCCTTCTCCAAGCAGTGGCCTACGATGCGGTCGAGGGCCGGTGCCAAGCCGCCCGTTACAGTGAGCTCCGGCCGCTCTTGGCTTAGCGTGGCACTCATCATGTCAATGGGCGACGCCCCCTTGAATGGCTGCTCGCCGGTGAGCATTTCATGCAGCACGCAGCCGAAACTGAAGATGTCCGAACGGTGGTCGACCTGCTGGCCACGAATCTGCTCTGGAGACATGTACGCCACCGTGCCCAGGATGGTTCCGGGCGTAGTCTCGAATGTTCGAGTGCCTTGTGTCTCGCGTGTCGAGGGTTGTGAAGGTTCGGTCCCGGGAACGGCCCCCATCCATAGGGTTTCTTGGACTGCGCCTGCCGGAGCGCGGCGGAGCTTGGCAAGTCCGAAATCCAGGATTTTTACCAAACCATCTCTGGTAATAAACAAGTTCTCGGGCTTGAGATCGCGGTGAACGATTCCTGCCGCGTGTGCCGCTGCCAAGCCCCGCGCGATCTGGCGGGCATAGTCGAGCGCCCGCTGCGGAGACAGCTTGTCGGTCCGCAGCCGACCCCTCAGCGATTCGCCCTCCAACAACTCCGAAACTAGGTAGGGAGAGCCTTCATGCACGCCGGTATCGTAGACGGCGAGGACGTTCGGGTGATTGAGCCGCCCGACGGCCTGAGCCTCCAGGTTGAACCGGTGCACAAGTTCGCGGTCCTGGGCAAAAGCCTCCGGAAGCACCTTGATGGCGACGTTACGCTTCAGCCGCGGGTCACTGGCCCGGTAGACCTCCCCCATCCCACCGGCCCCGATCAGCCCGACAATCTTGTAAGCCCCAATTTGGCTTTTTGGTCCGAGCGGCATACCTGCACGCTTCTGAAGGAAATTTGCGATTTCAGCTTTGTTCTCGCGCAAACCATAAGCCTACTGTCCAGTCGTGTCAAGCTTGGATCAACCCGGGCACGGCCGCGTGATAATCGCATCTTGATTCTGCGATCCCTTATCAACTGCATCCCGGAACGTCTCTGATTTGAGCAAGAACCAACTTGGTTTCCGGTACACCCAGAGGTCGAAACGTGTGACCGAAGTGGAGCCAAACCCTTTCAATTAGATGGGGTGCCAACCTTTTGATTGCTCCCGAAATGTCCATAATCCGTGCCAGCGGAAGTTCGAATCTGTCACCGAATGCCCAGGCTCTCTCCCAGAGTTACGGCGACAACACCACACGATCCACGTAAGCTGACACTATGTCGCTGATCGGCCTCATTCCCAGCACAAGACGTTCTCCCGGTGGTATGCTCTGCCCCGCCGGAGCGCGCCCGGAAATGCCGGTGGAATAGGAACCTCATCTCCAGAACCGAAAAATGGTACAGGGGGAAACTTATGATCGGCGGAGTAAAAACAATAATACGTTTATCGAATCTGATACGCGGTGTTGTGGTGGCTGTCGCGCTATTACTGGTCGCCGGTGCCAGTTGGGCTCAGCCCCCGCAAGGGGCCGTCAAATCGGTGAAGCTTGTCTCCATCAAGCCGACGCCGCTGTTTGCGGTCGGCGCGAAAGAGTTGCAGCAGCGTGTCGAAGCTGTCCTCGAGAACTTGGGGCAGCCGGTGGAAGCCAATCTCGATGTCCGCATCGGTTCATTTACACAGTCTGTGCCGGTCGGGACCGTCGAGAAAGGCAAATCGACCTTCCAGTTTTCCTTGCCGGAGATCCGCCAGCCGATGCGGGCGCAGTTCGTGCTCAAAGTCGGCGGGGCAGCGGTGGACACACGGCAGACGGACTGGCAGCCGCGGAAGCACTGGACCATCTATCTCGTGCCGATCACGCATCACGACTTGGGCTATACCGACACGATTGAAAATGTTATGAACCGCTACGACGGCTTCTACGATGATATCGTGCGCTTCTGCGATCTGACGAAGGACTGGCCGGAGGAGGCGAAGTACCGCTATACCGTCGAAGGGACCTGGTCGCTGCAGCATTATGTTGCGACCAGGCCCAAGGATGCGGTGGACAAGCTGAGCGGGTATGTCAAAGAGGGGCGAATCGAGATCGGCGCGCTTTTCGGCAACGAGATCGACAGCCTCTGTGGGCATGAGGAGCTGATCCGGTTGATGTACCCATCCTTTAGACTCAAGCACCATTTGGGGGGCCAGATCAGCGCCGGCTCGATCACGGACGTGCCCGGCCTGGCCTGGGCTTTGCCAAGCGTGTTGGCCGGAGGGGGCGTCAAGTACTTCTTTGCCGGGCTGCCGACTTACTTCGAGGAGGGCCGCAACGATATCCACACCTTCTGGGATGAGGCGGCCGTCATGCGTCACGGCCGCCCCGATGCGTTCCGGTGGCAGGGGCCCGATGGACAGACGGTACTGGTCTATTACCAGGGCAGTTACGGTTTTTTGGGCCCCGTCGTGGGTCCGAATTCCTATGAGGAGGTCATGAAGGTCCTCCCCGGCATGCTGGATGAAATGGAAGGGAATGGTTCACCCTTCGATGTGGCCCGCTACATCCACAACGGTGTTGACAACTACCCGCCCGACGTCAAGATCAGCAGCGTGGTACGGCAGTGGAACGAAAAATGGGCTTACCCCAAACTCGTCGTCGCTACCAATTCCATGTTCTTCCAGGCCTTGGAAAAGCAATCTGCCGATGTCCGCACGTTCCGTGGCGAGCTGCCGCACACGGACTACGTCGTCGGGGCAATCTCGACGGCCAAGGAGACCGCGGTCAATCGACTAACTCACGACCGGTTGCTCTCAGCGGAAAAAGCTGCGACCGTCACCTCGCTGCTTAGCGACTATGCCTATCCCGCCGGCAGAATCAGCCAGGCCTACGATAACGCGCTACTTTACGATGAGCACACATGGGGCAAGGACTACCCGGCCGGTGAGATCCAGGACTGGGCCTGGAATGAAAAAGGCCTATTCGCCTACAAGGCGGCAGGCTTGGCCGAGGATGTCCTATCCGAGAGTATCAAGAGGCTTGCGGGCAAAGTTCGGCTCGAACAGTCGCAACCCCACATTGTTGTGTTCAACCTGCTGGGTTTCGACCGGACCGATGTCGTGCGCGTGACCAAATTCACGCAAGACGAGCCCTTCGATCTCATCGACAACGAAACCGGCCGCAAAGTCGCCTGCCAGTTGGTCGAACTGGATGGTCCGCTGGCCCCTACGCCCTATGCCCCGCAGCGATGGGCGCGCGGGCAATTCGAAAAGCACGAACTGCATGACTTGGTGTTCGTGGCAGAGGACGTTCCCTCGATGGGGTACAAGACCTATCGGCTCGCGCCGCGTGACGGCAAGGGGGCGGACGGCAGCGGGATTCACGCCGGGCAGAACACCCTGGAAAACGGTTTTTTCAGGGTCACGCTCGATCCGCGCACCGGCGCGATCGCGAGTATCTACGACAAAGAACTGTCGCGCGAGTTAGTCGATCCGCAGGCGCCGGACAAGGTGAATCAATTTGTGGCCAAGTGGGTCCAAACCGGCAAGCGGGAGGGTCCCTCGGCCGTGTCGATCCGTGCGGGGCAGAACGGTCCCGTGTACGCCAGTTTGATCTCGCAAGGCTCCGGCCCGGGGACCCCGCAGATCATTCAGGAGGTCACACTTTACGAGGGCATCAAGCGGATTGATTTTTCCAACCGCCTCTTGAAGGACTCCACGCCGCTACTGGAGATCTATTTCGCGTTCCCGTTCAAAGTGGACGATCCGAAATTCCGCTTCGAAGGGGTCAACTCGGTCATAGAGCCGTTGAAGGATCAGTTTCCCGGTTCCAATACCAACTATTACACTGTGCAGCACTGGGCCAACGTATCGAACCAGAACATTGGGATCACGCTGTCTTCCCTTGAGTCGCACTTGCTGGAATTCGGCGGGCTGTGGCCCTGCTATGTCTCGCAGGCTCATCACGGCGTGACGCCGGTTGGTTTCGGAGAGCCCTTTGTAAAACCCGAGCAGTTGACGAATGGCTACATCTACGCCTTTGTTCTGGACAACAACTTCCGTACGAATTTCCAGCCCGTACAACAGTCGGACACGCTGTTCCGCTACTCGCTCACGAGCGGCAAAGGCCCGCAGGTAAACAGCGCGAACCGCAACTTCGGCTGGGCCATTCACAATCCGCTGATTGGCGTCGTCGAAAAAGGCGGCAGGACTGGGTCTCTGGGTGAGCGCATGAGCTTTTGCCGTTTGGACCAGCCCAATGTCATGCTCGTGACTCTGAAGCAGGCGGAGGATGGCCGCGGCGTCATTGTGCGCCTGATCGAAACCGACGGCAAGCAAGGGACTGCGACTCTGACGATGCCGACCGTGGCGATCGACCAAGCGTGGCAAACGAATCTGGTGGAAGTGGATCAGGCGGGGCTGCAATCGACGGACCATAGCGTCACGGTGCCCGTCCGGCCGTTTGGCATCAGCACCGTGCGGCTACAGCTTCGTTGACCGCAGAACCGTAATGTTGGACCCTTGCTCGGGTCACCACGTTAGCACAGCGACGCCCGCGCCCACTCCGGCGGGCTGTCAACGGGTCGTCCCTTTGGCGATCCGTTCACCAATGGCGAGTCGGACCTTTTCCCAGTCCTCGGGATTGTTCTTCCAGATTTCGATATCCAAAAGGGCGGCTTTGCCAAACGGCCGCTTGTAAATGATGGAATTCACGAGTTGGTCTGCTGCCTGCTTGTCGCCGGACTTCTGCGTGAGCAGCCAGAAGTATTCGTAATCCTGCAACCCCCGGCGCTGCGCCTTCAGCCGAATGCTGGGAACCGGTTGATTGTAGTCCATCACCGCACCACGGTAGATGAGCTGGCCGGAGCCGTTGTAGATTCCCCCGGGGAGCTTGTAGTTCTCCGCCTCGTACCAGGCGGCGTAGGCGTTCCAGTCAAACTCCCATTGAACCCACCCGGCGCGGTATTTCCAGCCAATCCAGCCGATGGCGCGGTTGATCAGCAGGTCCAAATCGGTCAGCGTGTTGGAACCGACGCTGCTGTTCTTTTCCTGCTCGTAAATCATAGGGCCGTAGAACCAGGCATCTACTCCTTTGGGGCGGAAATACTCGACATCGTCGATATTGAAATCCGCCGTGTGGCACACCCAAAGGTCAATCTCTCTCGACAGCCGCTCCATCACTTCGCGCGAATACCCGCCATCCACGCGATACTTGAACCAGCCTCGCCCCATCGCATCGTGAAGCAGCTTGCCGTAGTAGAGCATCTTCTCGTAGGAGACTTCATCATAGGACTCGTCGAGTCCATCGAGGAAGGAGATCTTGGTCACCTTGCGCCAGCGCGGGTCCTGGTCCAGGTGGGCGCGGAGCTGGCGGCCGGTTTCCCTCCAGATCGCCTCGTATTCCCGGGTGCGTCCACCATCAGGCACAGCCAGCGGCCACGCTGTGTTTTTGTTCCCGTGCTTCTCGACATTGAAGGGCAGCATGATGTGGTCGAGAGGCAATCCGTAGCCCGGCCCCCAATAGCCGTGTGCCGCCGTGAACGCCGAACCGTCAAGATAAGGCGCCAGGCGGCGATCGTATTCGCTCCAGTCAAGACTCACGCTCGCGCCCTGGATCCTCAGCTTGGGCCGGTATGCGTAAATCAACGGAGTGAAGCGGTGCTGGCGAGCCAGTTGGTAGTAGGCCATCTCTTCCTGCGGTGTCATCCCACGCATGGAGCCGTTCCAGATGTCGCCGGGAAGGTGGTTCTCCTGGGGTAACGCGAAATCCCAAACGTCCAGGGCAATGTGCAGGCTGTCGCGCCCGCCCTGCCAGGTGACTTCAATGTCGCCAGAATAGCGTCCGGGCGGGGCAGCGTGGCGTTCAAAGGGGACAAAGAGATCAAACCATAGCGCCTGGTTTTTCTGCTCCGGAATATTGTTGTATAGGTCCGGAATGGAAAATGGGAAAGCAGAGTAAAGCCTGGACCGCCGATAAGGCATCAGGGCGTCGGGATACCAACCGGGACCAAGCGAACTCTTATCGTATCCGGTCGTTCGGTGGCGGACGTTGACGTACCACTCTTTGAACACGGCGGCGTACTTGCCCTCCAGGTGAGCACCTGAAGGTCCGGCGAGGCCCGGGAATTTCACGTCCACTTTATCGACTGGCTCGGCGACTTCCACAATCACCTGGAAGGCTATGAACTCATTCCGCGCGGCCTTGAGCGAAATCGTCTTGCTCGCTGCGTCCCACACCGAGTTCGCGACGCGGAAATCTCCGGTGGGATAGTCGGGATGAATATCGGGGCGGGCTTCGATCACCCTGCCCGTGGTCGGGCTGACGCGAACGCCGTCGCTTACCGCCCAAAGCCGTACGGTGGGCGTTTGCGCGGCGAGCCGTACTGGAAAGAGGAAAAGTAGTGATGCAATGGTCCAGGGTAATTTCATAATGTTCCTCGCCGCGGAATCATAGCGCACCTTTGTTGTATCGAGGACTGGATTCAATGTGGCAAACATATTGGCGTGAATCATCCACGGCCGTCGTGTATCATTCCCCATCCAAGTAATCAATTTCCACGGCGTGGTGCTGTGATATAGACCCACGCGAAGTTGTGGAAAACTCTTGTAAGACAGGCAGGGAGGTTTTGAACAAAATGCGACGTGCGATCAAAGAAACAGAACACCGCAGGAGCGGAGCCCATCACATGAACTTCGTGTGCATGTTTCTCTTGTTCGTCCTTGGCACGGCTCCGGTCCGTGCCCAGGACATCAGGGCAGGATTCGCGAAAGTCGACATCACGCCTGAGGGACCGGTGATGCTGGGCGGCTACGACTTGCGCGGAGCGCCTTCGAACGGGATCTGGGGAAAGGACCGCCTTTACGCCCGCGCCCTGGTATTTGAAACCTCCGGCGTCCGTGTGGCATTCGTCGAGGCCGACGTCATCGGAATCCAGGGGCACGACTTCTTCCGGCTTAAGATCTCGGAAGCAACCGGAATCCCGGTATCGAACATTCTCCTCGGTGATGCGCACAACCATGCTGCCCCTTCCCCAAACGGCGAGGCCAAGACTGATTACGACCGCCAATTTGCGGAAGGGCTCGTGAAAGCCGCGACGCAAGCCGTAGCCAACCTGCAGCCCGCGCGCATTGCCGCCGGCACCGGGCATTCCCGGATCGCCATGAACCGGCGTCAGTTGAAGCCCGCCGATGTGGACTCGCCCTTGACCTTTGATGAGAACGACGTCAGCCAGAACTTTGGTAAACACAAGACCGATCATCCCGCTTTGATCCACGAATTCGGCGGTGTGGTTCGGTTGGGGGCGAACCCCTTGGGATCGATTGATGATGCCGTGCAAATGGTGCGCGTGGACACTGCAGCGGGACGTCCGCTGGCCGTCATGATTCACTACGCCTGCCACGGGACCTCGCTGGGAGGGCGCAATAGTAAGATTTCAGGAGAATGGATGGGTCGCATGCAAGAGTACGTTGAGAGACAATTCCCCGGTCTCGGCGCAATCTACCTGCAGGGAGCCGCGGGCGATATCAACCCCCGTGTTGTGGGCGGGCTCGATGGCAACCCGGATGACATCGAAGCCACTTGGGCGCTTGGCGAAGAAATCGGGCGGGAAGTGGCGCGCGTGTACCGCCGGCTTTCGCCGGACGCTTGGACCAAACCCTCTGTCCAGATCGAAACGGCCGAAATCCTACTGCCTCGGCGTTATCAGGAACTGTACCAGGATTTCACGGCCACGGCGATCAAAGCTCCCACAACCGCCGTCCGGATCGGCAACCTGATGTGGACAACTTTTCCTGGAGAGATGTTCAGCAACATTGGGAAAAAGGTCAAAGCTGCCTCACCGGCGACCCACGCCCACTTGATGGGTTACACGAACGGGTACATTGGATACTTCCCTGAACGGCAAGCTTATGCGGAAGGTGGATACGAGGTGGCCGTGACTCACCTCGATCCAGCATCCGAAAGTATCTACTTGCGGGAAGTCGCCCGGCTACTGATGCGCTTCAAGTGAGCGGGCTGGCAGCGACCCAGGTTGTTGATCCTGTTCTCGATACGAGTCGGCCTGCCGCGTTGACTATCTCCGACTCGGACAGCGGGGTACTATTCGCTGCACTCGTCACTCCATACATGAAGGAGCCGCATGTCCAAACTTCTCCTTCCAGTTTTCTATCTTTCGTTCGCTTGCGCGACGAGCGGAGCCAGCCTGAACATTCCGTCCGCTGATGCCCCCCTGACGATCGACGGGCGTCTTGACGAAGAACTCTGGTCGCGAGCCGCCGTCCTGCCCGTCCAGCCGGAGGAATTCGGCACACGGTTCCCGGCGGCGGGGGAAATGCGGGCGATTGTGCGTGGTACTTACCTGTGCCTGAGTGCCCGCCTCCCCGAGACTGGGCGCATCGTCGCCCGATCGGTGGGCCGAAATCCGGTTTGGTGGCGGGAAGACCTCGTCATCTGGACCTTTCGGGTTCGCGGATCTGCGGGGAGGAACGTTAATTTGACTCTCACCGTGAATCCTCTCGGGGCCTCGAAAATCGAGCAGAACGGGGCCGCCGCTGACCCCCAGCAAGAAATCAAGGTCTCGGCACACATCAGTCCGGGGAGTTGGAGCGTGGAAGCGACAATCCCTCTCGAAATGCTTGCCGCAACCGGATTCGCCTCCGCAGAGAGGATTCGCGTGTCGAGGCCGGACGCTCCGGAGCTTCGCTGGTACTGGCCTGGAGTGAATGACCGGTTGGATTTCAAGTTGGCAATCGGAGCGTCCAACCTGATGCCTCCGTCAGTCGTGACTGAGAATTGGGAAGTATCTCCGCTGTCCCGCGCTGGGGTGGCGACCACCGACCCGATCGCAACCGAATTGGTCTCGCTTCCACATCTGGTCAGGACGGACGCCGAGCGCAAGACTCTGGGCACAGACCGGATGTGGGAGAAGGACCTGCGTGCGCGTGCTCTGGAGGCTGCCTTGGCCGAAAGACGCGATTGGGAGAAGATCGCAACCCTGGCGGACTGGGAAAATTTCCGTGACCGCCGGCTTGCGGCTCTGAAGAACTCTTTGGGACCTTTCCCAGAGCGCACGCCGCTGCACGCGGAAGTCACTCGACGGCTCGACTTCGGCGACGGATTCATACTGGAAGATGTCGTCTTCGAAAGCCGACCTGGACTGGTGGTCGCCGCGAATTTGTATCTGCCAGCAAGGATCAGCGGCAAGATTCCCGCCATTGTGGTCGTTCACAGCCACCACGCGCCGAAGGTGCAGTCAGAGTTGCAGGACATGGGTATGACCTGGGCCCGCAGCGGCACGGCGGTTCTGGTCATGGACCAACTCGGCGCGGGCGAGCGATTACAGTCGCAACCCTGGCCGCGCGAGAGCTACTACTCGCGCTACGCGCTCGGGATGCAACTCTATCTCGCCGGCGAAAGCCTGATGACATGGATGGTCTGGGACCTGATGCGCGGTATCGATCTTCTGCTCGAGAGGCCCTATATAGACCCGGGCCGTATCGTCATGCTGGGCGCGGTCGCCGGCGGGGGAGATCCGGCGGCCGTCACCGCGGCGCTCGACAGCCGTATCGCCGCCGTTCTGCCTTTCAATTTTGGCGAGGCGGGGCCCGAAGAGCACTACACGGAAGGCCCTCGCGGCTACGATTTCGAGACTGCCTATCCTGGCTGGGGCGAATGGGAGTCAACACGCTGTTTGCGCCGAAGCATGGCCGGCCAGTTCTTCCCTTGGTTCATCTGCGCTTCGGTCGCGCCACGGCGTTTCGTCTATTCATTTGAAATATCCTGGCCGGACGGGGTTGAAAAGCAGCCGGCCTGGGCGCGATACAAGAAAGTCTTCAGTCTCTACGGGAAGACGGACCACCTTGATCAGGTGGACGGATTCGGACCCTTTCCCGGACCCGGTGAGTGCACCAACGTCGGCGGCTATCTTCGCAAGAAGATCTATCCGATTCTCCATCGTTGGCTTGATTTCCCGATTCCTCTCCGGGAATACCATAACGTGCGCCCGGATTCGGACCTTACGTGTCTGACCGCCGGCGCCGCCGCGGAAAGAAAGCCAAAGCCCGCGAGCGAGATCGCCTATGGGATGGCGCAGGAACGATTGTCCACTGCCCGACAAAAACTCGCCGAGTTTCCGGCGGCAGAGCGGCTCCAGCGCCTGCGTGGTTCACTTGCGGCCCGGCTCGGAGATATTGAACCCAGCACACAGGCAGTGGCGCGCAATGTCTGGACTAAATCTCTCTCGGGTTTTGTTGTGGAAGGCGTGGAGCTTCAAACGGGTTCCGGGTTGAGTGTCCCGTTGTTAATTCTCAAACCCCGTTTGAGTCGTCCCAAGCGTCTCCCCGTGGTCTTGGCGCTGGCAGACGGCGGCAAGGATGAGTTCCTCGCGGAGCGCAGTAGCGAACTCGCGGTCCTGCTGCAACGGGGTATCGCCGTTTGTCTTCCCGACCTCTTGGGGACGGGAGAGACATTGCCCGCTTCTTCAGTCACGTCCTTGGCAGCGACGGAATTGATGTTGGGCAACACAGCTCTCGGGGCGCGTCTCAAAAATACCCGCGCCGTCGTGCGATACCTTGCCGGGCGCGCCGACCTCGACGCGAAGCGCATCGGCGTGTGGGGCGATTCGATTGCCGACGTCAACCCGCGCGGGTTCCTGTTCGATCAAAGCATCTACCAACAGCCTGGCCCCAAGGGTATCCGTCAGGCGCAACCGCTCGGAAGCCTCCTGGCCCTGTTGGCCGGCCTCTATGAGGATGATGTCAGCGCAATCGCGATGCGCCGTGGCTTGGCGTCGTACCTGTCGGTCTTGAGAGACCGGTTCTGCTATGTTCCTCTGGATGTGATCGTGCCCGGCATACTCGAGAGTGCGGACCTCACGGACATCCTCGCGGCGCTGGCGCCACGTGCGGTGCTTATGGAAGGACCGGTCGATGGTCGGAATTGTGCGCTTTCATCGAGGGAGGCGGAGGAGGAACTTCTCCGGGCGCTGGCGGCATATCGCGACGCTCCGTCCCAACTGGTCATTCGGGAGCATGGGGCCGAACCAGAGCTTGCCGTCTGGTTGGCGGGAAAATTATCTCCGTAAGGAGCTCTACCGGAGCCTTCTCCCGTCGCCAAGAAGTACTTAACCAGGGTGCCGCACGAAACCCGAGGCGCGTAGGCTGAGAAGACCCAGACCGGGTTTTGTTCTGTCATGTACCCAGCCCCCATGAATTTGGGAGAGAGTTGGCCTCTGCGGCAGGGCAGTGGTGATATGCTGTCATGCCCGTGAGGAGGCATGGAATAACGATGGATCCGGTTGAACTGAGAAGCCGCTTGAAGGGAATTGTGGGATTCGGGGTAACGCCTTTCCATCAGGATTTGAGCATCAATTTTGAGGCGCTGCGCCAGAACACAGCGTATCTGGTGGACCATTGCGATGTCGTCGTCGCCCTGGGCAATAATGGCGAAATATTCTCACTTTCTCATGACGAACAGAAGCAGGTAGCACGCGCCGTAACCGGCGAGGCGCGGGGACGCAAGCCTGTCTTGGTCGGCGTGGGATTTTCTCTGCCGGTTACCGTCGAACACGCCCGAGGCTTGGAAGTCGCCGGAGCGGACGGGGTACTGGTGCTCCCGCCTCACTATTCCAATAGCAGTGATGATGGCCTCTTCGAATATTATCGCGCTGTCGCCGGCGCGACGAGGCTGGGCGTCGTACTGTTTCAGACTCCCGCGATGAATTTCAGTCCGGCGTTGCTCCGCCGCCTCGCGGCCATCCCAAACATCGTTGGGATGAAGGATGAGCACGGCGACATGAAGCAATTCGTTCGCCAGTGGAATGCCGTCGGCGACCGTCTGAAGTTGATGTGCGGAGTGGGGGAAATTCTGGCTCCGAGTTATTTCGCCCTGGGCGTGGATGTCTTCACGAGCGGCATCATTAACTTCATGCCGGAAACACCGCACAAGATTCTTCGCTTGTTGCAGGAAAGGAAGTTCGAAGCGGCGGCACGCGTCGTGGAGCAGGACGCGCTTGCGATTTTCGATCTGCGCGCCCGGCGGCCGGGTTACGTTACGGCGGTCATCAAGGAAGCCATGAACCTCTGCGGAATGAATGCCGGGCCTTCACGGCCGCCTATTGCTCCGCTGCTCCCGGCGGACCGCGAAGAACTCCGCGCCATCCTTGATCGCCTGGGAGTTCTGAAAGCTTGATGCCCTCCCCATGGGAACAGCAATGGAGAAGCTTACGCTGCTTGGGCGAGGGCGATGGTTTCGATTCGCTTTAATTCCTCCTGCTGATGAGTATCGAGATAATTCAACGGCTCCGCAGCAAGAATGTCGCGGACTTTCTGTTGTGCTGATTCCTCCAGGGATCGGGCGCCCTTCAATTCCCAGTCAGCGCGGCGACCGCGGGTTGCGAATCTGGCCCGGCTCAAAACCTGACGATAGTTGGCCAGCGTGTGCGGGTGGGTCAGAAAATCTCCCGTGTGTGCGACCTCTTTGACCGCATCCCGCGCCAGGCTGGCGTCGTCCACGCTGATGCCGCGCTGGACACGCAGGAAATATCCCGCGATCTCATCGTCAACTACCAATGCTTCGGGTGACATGGCGAGGGTGGATTCAAGATTGCCCGCGCCCCAGATGAAATTTACCCCCGCTTGAGCGTGGGCCATGCCGGTCATCATCTTCTCGAACGCTGACTGAGAATCGGCGATCATGGACTCGGTGGACATCCAGGAAGCGCAGGGGAGGCCGTGGTAACGCGCCAACTCCGCGCCCGCGGCCTGGATGAGCGTGCTCTCCGGCGCCGCGGTCAATGCGATCGTCGAAGCCATGTCGAAGACGTGCGCAAATCCGAGGTTGTAGAAGCACGGCCGTCCAGGTTCGAGAAGTTGATTGATGACCAGACCACTCAGTGTGTCGGCATCACCGATCACCAGGCATCCCGCCAGCGTCACGGGAGCCGTCACACCTGCCAGCGGTTCGGAGTTGATCATCACAGGAACGCCGAAGCCCGCGGTTTCCTTGAAGACTCCGAGCGCCAGCGAAGTCCAGTGCAACGGGCTGAGGATACTGAATCCCGTGCTGACGATCGGTCTTTCGCGGAGTGGCGTTCCACCAAGAAGGACCTGCGCCATCTCCATGACAATACGCCCGCCGCGTGGGGTGTAGATGCAGGGGCGAAGATGTTTGGCCGTGTGCTGCGCCATGATGCGAAAGCCGACGAAGTCCCGGCTTGACGGCGGGTAATCGGAAACAGCGGTCCCAACCATGCCGCTGATATTCGGGCAGGCATCGACAATGCGCGCCAACTCCGCGAGGTCGGCGGATCTCAGTTCGCTCCGCGCGCGCCCGCGGGTGACGTAGAGCGCATTGCCCGTCAACACCAGAGTGTCCCCGCCGGGACCCAAGTCCCACTCGTTTCCGTTGCGATCAGCGATGCGAAGCGATCGCGGAGCTTGTTGCAGTGCCCACTCAACAAGCTCTTCGGGAAGGTGGACGACATTCTCCTGCGCGACCGATGCCCCCGCCTCCTGGAGCATTCGGACGATGGCAGGGTCATCAACCCGCACTCCGACCTCGCGCAGCGTTTCGAGCGCCGCTGCGTGGATTCGTCCGCAGTCATTCGTGCTGAGAATCAAGGCAAACTCCTGCCGTCTGGATCAATTGCCTCCAAATTCGTGAACCGCTTCGTAGAGCGCCAGAATATTCTCCGTCGGCGTGTTCGGCTGCATGTTGTGGCATGGCGCCACGATGTAACCCTTGCAATTCCGGAAGATCCGCATATTTTCCGCGACCTCGCGTCGCACGTCATCCGGCGTGCCAAATGGGAGCGTGTGCTGATTATCCACGCCGCCATGGAAAACCAGCGACGCGCCGAAGTCGCGCGCCAGGCCCTCGCGATCCATTCCACGGCATCTCCATTGGATGGGGTTCAAAACGTCAATACCGATTTCGATCAACTCTGGCAGGAGGGGCCGAATCGCACCGTCGTCATGATGGATGACTTTGACGCCAAAGGAATGAATCAGTTCGATCATTCTGCGCATGCGCGGTTTGAGAAAGCGTCGGAAGCTCGCGGGGCTCATGAGCAGCGACTCCTGCGTTCCGAGATCCTCTGCTACGTAAACAAAATCGATGAGGTCGCCAGCCGTCTCCAGCGTGCGCTGGATGATAGCGGCGTGAATCGCGTGAATGCGTTCCAGGGCGGCCTCAATGATCTCGGGATTCAGGAGTAGATCTTCCAGCGCCTGTTCCATCCCGCGCAGGTGACAGTATAGGTAAAACGGTTCGTAGCTCCCGCCCAGGACCGCGTAACCTTCCCATTGCTGGCAGCGCGTGCGCATGCCGGCGGTGTCCCATTCGCCTGGTTCGGGCCACTTGAACGCCTCGATATCGCGGATCGTTGCGGCGTGGGCGAGCGGATGCTCGACTGTCTCAACGTAAACACCCAGCCCATCCTGATAACTTACTTCCTTAGTTCCTACATGCCAGATTGCGAAGTTGGAATCAATGTGCCAGTCTTCTTCCTTGGCCAGCGGGTGCGAGGGAGCCAGGTGGATGAGCTTATCAATCCCCAGGTTCGTCCAGAGTTCGCGGTCGGATTTGCAGCCGAGATCCGCCTTCAAACGCGATTTCACTTCTTCCGTGGACCAGAAATCGCACGGTACCCGGTCCGGACGCCTCCCGTCCAGAACGGCCCGCCAGCGTTCGCGTGGGGTCATGGTTCAGTCCCTCGCTCGGTACAATCCCGCTGATTCTTAGCTCCGTTCGTTCCGCGAGGCAAGAGGAAACAATGTCCCTCTAACGTGGGCTGTCAAGAAGCATTGGAAAAAAACCTATTCGCGCCGGGTAAAAAGGGACAGTTCGTTGGTGCGGCGAATTAGTTCTGCCCGATCCACGGTGCGATATTTCTCAGGCAGAAGGCTTTTGCTGGTGCATTCCATCACCGCGGCGAGATTCTGCAGTTCGATTTCCGTCGGATAGGAGGGTGGAATGAAGTCCTCCAAGGCGGATTTGAGGTCATCGACATCCACCGCCGCATCGTTTTCGAGCGCGCTCTTCATGCGCGCGCGCGTCAGAACGGCTTCAATGTCGGCGCCCGAGAGCCCTGCGGAATGTTTCAGGAAGAACTCTTCCGCATCGAGCGAGGGGATCTGCGTCCCGGTTTTTTTCATCATGGCCCGGAGCAAGGCGCGGCGTTCTTCGATGGTCTCGGGATAGAACAGCGCAATGTGCTCTTCGGCGCGACCCTGGCGTTTCAGGTCAACGGGAAGCAAGTCGGGCCGACAGGTCAAAAGGAACCAGATGACCTTACCGCGCAGTTCGGTGTTGCCCATGAACTGCGCGATCTGAGCGAAAACACGATTCGAGACTCCGCTGTCGCCGGAACTCGAGCGGTTGCCGAGTTGCGCGTCGGCTTCATCCACGATGACGGCGATGGGGCTCATCGCCCGAAGCAAATTGAGCACGCGTTCGAGGTTCCCTTCCGTGACGCCCTGCCACATGCTACGGAAATTCTTGAGCGTCACGGCAGGAATGCCGACCTCGCCCGCAAAGCATGTCGTCAAGAACGTTTTCCCGGTACCCACCGGTCCGCAAATTACATAGCCCATCGGGAGCACATCGGTTTTTCCGGCGCGAATAGCGGCAGCGGCGTCCAGAAGTTTTTTCTTCGCGGCGTCGTTGCCCGCCACCATCGAGAGGTCGAATCGACTTTGCACAAATTCCAGAAGACCGCCCCCCTCCGCCTCGATCAGATCCTTTTTCTTCTGTGCCAGGAATTTCTGGGTGAGGGGCTGACGGTTCTGGACGGCCTGGGAAATGATGGTCTGAAGCTGGACACGCTTCAGGCCAGCGCCCAGCTTGGCGAGCGTGCTTTCGTTGACGTCCGAGCCTTCGGGAAGCGGCGTCGTCTTCAATTGCTCGCGGATGAATTCCTGCCGCTCCGTTTCGTCGGGAAGCGGAATGGTGAACGACGCCACGCCGGGGTGCTGCACGATGCCGGGATTGAGTTCCACCTCGTTTTCCGCGATCAGGCAGATGGTAACATCGGCGCGAAGGAGGTTAGGGTTATTGGCCCAGCGCTTCAGGATGACGAGCGAATTGCGGTCCTCGCCCGACATCCCTGAGACGTCGCCGGCCGGCGCGATTGTTTCAGCGTAATCAATAATGAGAGCGATCTTCTTGCCGTCCGTAATCCGTAGGCGCATATAGTTGTCGAGCAGATTGAGCACGCCATCGGGGTTCCGGGGCAAGCCCGCGGAATAATTGGTCCCGTGAAAGGTGTCGTAGCCGGTCAGGGCGCGGCCGAAATCCGCCTGCATGTCGGGGTGCGCGAAGTTGAGGCCGCCGCCGCGGTCGTAGGTCAGCACCAGGTCGCGCTGCCCGAACAACGCTTCGTTCAGGAATCGCGAGAGGGAGAGGAACTCGACGGCGCCGCCCCGCTTGACGGGCACCAGGTCGCGCACGTTCCCGTTCAGCACGAAGAGCGCAATCGTGCGCGAATAATACTTCTCCGAAAGTTGTCGCGCCCAGGCAGGGAGCATGGCGAGATTTGTCGGGCTGGCTTTGGGTATTGTGCCCATTCTAGTTTCGTACTCGCGTGCGGGTTGATCCCCCGGAATCTTCGGAGGGTAATCCGCTCGGCAACGGGGCCAGTAAATCGCCCGAATCCGGCGTCGCCATTTCGAAGATGGCTTCCACCTGCTTTACAGTCTCCTCGGTCTGCTCCACGTCGTGGACGAGGTTCTCCAGTTGATCACTCACCTGCTGCGGGTCGCGCATCGTCACCGACTGGTCGCGTATGAGTTGCAGGACATCCTCCAGCGCCGCGCACTGCGCGTCAATCACCTTCTGATTTTCATGGGCCTTCTCAAATTTCTCCAGCCGCTTGGTGAGGATTTCGATGCGCTTGCGATTGATCTCCTGGACCTTGGGCGGGTCGGACGGCAGGGTCTTCTGCAGCTTTGTCAAGTCGCGCTTGATGGATTCGGGATCCGTCGTCCGCAGATATTCGGAAGCCTGGCGCGCCGCGAAGAGCAGCCGCAAATAGGCCTGCAACAGCCCTTCGAGCTTTTTCTCCATCTGTTCAAGAAACATCTGGGAAGTGGATGACAAGCGCGAGTAGTTGCCGCGGATCGCCCGACAGATGGAGTCGAGCGCCGAATAGCGCGTGCGCATCTCCACCGGCAGGTCCATGAACATCGCCGTGAGCGTCATCTCCTTCTTGCGCTTCTCTGCCGCGTATTTCCAGGAGCGCACCAGGCGGCGGAAGGCGTTGCTTTGCGGGACCACGCTGAGGTAGATCAGTTCCAGTCCGGCCGCGAGTACCAGCGGCAGCCCGGTCCCTGAGACGATCGCGAACGCCACGGCGCCCGCCAGGCCGATCCAGTTGTACTGCCATTTCAGGGCTTCTTTGACGAAGTTGGTTTGGGTCAGCCCCAGGTCGTCGGCTTCGCGCTCGATGGCGCCGCGCAGCGTGGAGCGCAAGGAAGATGAATCTGGCCGGAGTTCGCTGTCTTCTGGCATCAAATACTCACCCGCACCTGACCGCGGCCGGGCGCGCGGCGCAGGCAGGCGAGAACATAATCCTGGAGTTCGTGAAATTCCTTCTGCTGCTTGATCCCCGGCTCGCGCGGCCGCCCAAACGGTACAGGAACATCCTCCACAATAGTACCCGGACGGGCGCTGAGAATAAAGATTCGGTCGGCGAGATAGATGGCTTCCTCAACATCGTGGGTGACGAAGAGGACGGTGCAGGCGGTCTCGTCCCAGATCTTGAGCAGCAAGTGCTGCATGTCACTGCGGGTCTGCGCATCGAGCGCGCCAAAGGGTTCGTCCATGAGAATGACTTGGGGGCGCACGGCGAGGGTCCGCGCGATCGCCACGCGTTGCTGCATGCCGCCGGAGAGCGTTTCAGGGTAAGCCTTCTCAAATCCTGCCAGGCCCACTGCCTCCATCAAATGCTTGACTGTCTTTATCTGCTCGGCCTCGGGGAATCCGTTAATCTTCATTCCGTATGCAATATTCTCAGAGACGGTAAGCCACGGGAAGGAAGTATATTTCTGGAAGACCATGCCGCGGTCGCGCCCGGGTCCAGCGACGGGCTTTGCGTTGACGAGCACTTGTCCCTTATCAGGGTGGTCCAGGCCGGCAATCATACGCAGGATGGTTGACTTGCCGCAGCCGGAAGGCCCGAGCAAAACGCGAAATTCGCCGACGTCGCGTCCTTCCGGGGAGTAGGCGTCTTCGACCTCGATATTGATATCGCGCAGCGCTTCGACTTTCTCGCCGTGCGCGCTTACAAAAACGCGGCTGACGTTCTGCAAGCTGATTTTGACCCTATTTTCCATGTCCCTCAGCCTTCACTGGAACGCTAGCCCCCACTGCGGCGGGCGCCTCGGAGGCGCGGCCCGCGGGCTTTCGCCAAGGGAAGAGCACGCGCTCGAGAAATCCGAGCAGCCACCGAAAGAGAAACGCCGCCACACCAATCGCGATGATGCCCGCGTAGACGCGCTCGAAGTCGAGCACCTTGCGCGCCGCCTCCACCATGTAGCCGACACCTTTCCGGGCGTTCACCATCTCCGCCAGGATAACGTACGTCCAGCCGATGTCGTAAAGAATCCGGAACGAACCGAAGATCGCGGGGAACGACGCCCGGAACATCAGCCAAAGCACGTGGCGGCGCTTGGCGCCCAGCGTGTAGGCGGTCTCGAGCAGCGCGTCGTCCACGCGGTTGACTTCTTCTACCACCACGGCTAGCAGGTAGAAGAACATTCCAAACCAGAGGAACGCGACTTTCATCGCTTCGTCCATTCCGAGCAGGGCGATGAACGCCGGCAGGAACGCGGTGATAGGCATCGCGCGCATGGGCGCCGCGACGGGATTGACGAGGTCGTGGAGCCAGCGGAAGCTGGCCATCAGAAGGCCGAGAGGGATGGCGATGGCCGCGCACCACAAGAAAGCTTGCGCAATCCGCCACCAGCTCATCACCACGTTGCCGAGCAGGTTATATTCCGTCCACAGTCGGCCGATGGCGGAAATAACGCCCCCCGGCTTGGGGAGGGAGAAGGCGGGAAGAATCTCCCAATGCGTCAGCCCAAACCATGCCGCCACGACCAGGCCCCAACTTACAAAGGCCAGGACAAGGCGCGCCCGCGGGGAAACCTGCCGCCGAATTGCGAAGAGTTTTGCCATCGTTCCGCCTGTCATCCTAAGCGCTGTGGAGCATCACGACCATCGTTGATGCAAATGCTGAGATCCTTCGCTGCGCTCAGGATGACATGCCCGACCATTTGCCCTCATCACATGGCGGGGTTCGGATACACTTTAATATCCGTCCGCCGGTTCTTTTCGCGCCCCTCCGGCGTGTCGTTGCTGTCGATGGGATTATCAGGTCCGTTGCCCTTGGTCCGCATGCGCACCGCCGGGTAGCCGTACTTCTGCATCAAGTACGATTTCACCGCGTCGGCACGCTCCTTCGATAGCTCGACGTTATACGCATGCCCGCCGGTCGAGTCCGTGTTGCCCTCGATATCCACCACGGTGTTTTCATAGGCGCGCATAAAGGTTCCAATCTCATCCACGACGGCGCGCGAGTCGAGGCTCATCTTCGCCGAGTTCGTATCAAAGTATATGGACCGGCGTTGCGTGGCAATCGGGACGGCCCCGGGGGCGGGCGGTTTGTAAGCGACGGGCGGCTCGGTCGAGGTCGCGGAAAACTTCCCGCTCAGCGCGGCAATGTAGCGCCGGTCGACGCTGGCCTCAGGGTCGGAGACGCGCTTGATCAGCCGCTCCTCGCGGTACATGTCCTGCGCCATTTTGAAAATGTTGGCGTAGTCAGCGTCCTGCCCGCGTTGTCCGAAAAACGCGAGATTATCGGCGTAGTCGCTTAGCCGTACGCCCTCGAGCATCGTCTTCGCCAAATCCTCAGGGATGTTGAAATCTTTGATCGTGCCAATCAGGGTATAGGCGCGCGAAGGTTGCGCCTTGATGAACTCGACGCCCTCGAGCCAGCCTTCCGCGAACTTGACCACGGTCTGCGGATTGTTGGCCGCGAAAGCGTCGCTGACGACGAGGATATCGGCGATCAGGCGGTTCGCCACCCGCGTGTCGTAGATCTTCTTGGACCCGGCGCGCTTGGAGACCGCGTCGCTCATGTCGGGATCCCAGGCGACCGCGGCGTCGACTTTCTGCTGCGCGAAAAGTGTCGCGGGCTCGATGCCGTCCTTGGTATGCACAGCGCGAGAGAAAATTTCGTTCCGCTGTTCGGTGCCGAGACCTGAACTCTTAAGCCCGTTCCACAGCAGGAAATGCGAAGGCGTGTAAGGAGCGAAGGCCACAATCTTTCCGGCCAGGTCCTCGATGCTGTTGATGCCCTGCTTACCGATCACGCCGTCCGCCCCGCGTGACCAGTCCACCATATAGAACGCGTGCGAGCTGAAATCTTTGTCGAGGAACTGCCCGAAGTCCTTGGCCCAGACGTCGGTGGTGGTCAGCATCACGTCCACGTTGCCGGTGGCAAGCGCCGCCGCACCCTCGGTCCAGTCATCGATAATTTTGAATGAAACCTTGAGTCCCTTGTTGGCGTAAATCGAGCCGGGCACGGTGTCGAGCCCGCCGTTCGCCACCAGGCCGCCCACGCACCCCACCCAGATGTTGACGCGCACACGGACTTCGTTGGTTTCTCCGCCTCCGCCGCCTGAGGTTGGTAGCTCAAGAGGTTTGGACGTATCAACCGGCGCGGCTTTCTTTGCCGCGCCCAGCCGGCCACCCGTCCATTTACTCAGGTCGATGACGCCATATTTATTCAGGCTGTAGCCAACCAGAGCCAATCCGATCAGGAAAATAAGAATCCATCCGCCCTTTTCGATTCGCACGGCCATGATTTGTCTCCGCGTAGAGACGGCCCGGTGGGCCGTCTGAGAAAGAGACGTTCTATCGGAACGTCTCTACTTGATTGTGCCCACCAGCTTCAGGTCCACGCTCGCCTCGGGGTCGGAGGCGGGGCCTTTCAAGACTCCCGATTCGTGGTACATCTCCTGCGCCATCTTGAAAATGTTGTCGTAATCGGAAGTTCCCGGCGCGCCGAAGAACGCCTTGTGATCGGCGGCGTCGGCGAGCTTCACGCCTTCCAGCATCGTCTTGGCAAGGTCTGTCGGAATGTTGAAATCCTTGATCGATCCGATCAGATTGTAGGCGCGCGCCGGCTCGGCCTTGATGAACTGCACACCTTCGAGCCAGCCTTGCGCGAACTTGGCCAGGGTGTCGGCGTGGCTCGCGGCGAACTTCTCGCTCACCACGAGAATGTCCGCGATCAGATTGTCTGCTGCCCGCGTGTCGTAAATCTTCTTGGATCCGGCGCGCTTTGAGACCGCGTCGCTCATATCGGGATCCCAGGCGACCGCGGCATCGACTTTTTGCTGCGCGAAAAGTGTGGCAGGCTCGATGCCGTCCTTGGTGTGAACGGCCTGATCGAAGATTTGCTTGCGCTGCGCCGCCGTCACGCCCGACTGCTTGGTGCCGTACCAGAGCAGGAAGTGCGAAGGCGTGTACGGCGCATAGGCCAATTTCTTTCCGGCCAGATCCTTCAGACTGTTGATCCCCTGAGCGGCGATGATGCCGTCCGCCCCGCGCGACCAATCCACGAGGAAGAATGCGCGCCCCTGGAAGCCGCGGGCCTTCAGTTGCGCGTAATCCTTGGCCCAGACGTCGGCGGTCGTAAGCATCACATCCACGTTGCCGGTGGCGAGCGCCGCCGCGCCTTCCGTCCAGTCATCAATGATTTTGAATGAAACCTTCAGGCCCTTCTTCGCGAAGATCGACCCGGGCGCGGTATCGAGCCCGCCGTTCGCGACCAGGCCGCCCGCGCATCCGACCCAGATGTTCACGCGCACGCGGACTTCGTTCGGCCCCGCTGCCTGAGCGACCGGGATAAGCAGCACACCCAGCGTGACTATAAGTGCGAACAGACATCCGGCAATTTTCTTCACCCTTGTCATCTCACACCTCCGTCGGTGCGGACATGCTTTGGGAAGGGATCTCCGTGTCCTCTGTGCGCGGGGAAAATGCGCCCAAGAGTTCGCAGAAACCCTCTGTGTCCTCTGCGTTTACGCTCGTACTCCACGGAGGGCACGGAGAACTGTGTCGCGGCTGCGGCATTACGGCCGCGTGGATTGTGCTCGATCCATTCACAGCGGTTATGAACCAGCAAGTCCTCTAAGAAGTCTTCTGCGGTTCCTTCTCGCCGATGGTCTTCTCGGCGGTGGCCGACGCGGGCTGCGGCGAGATCAACCCCATTTCGACCTTGAATTGCTTCACAAGTTCGCTGGCGCGCATCTTCTCGGCTTCTTCTTCGATCTTGAATTTCTGGCTGTCCACCTTGTCCATGGCCATTTCCATGCGCGCTTCGTTGACCGCGGTCTCCTCTTCGATCTTGCGCACCATCTCGTCGTGCGTCTGGCTGATGCCCGCCACTTCGAACGACTCCATGGCGTCGGCGACTTTCTTCTGCCACTGCGCCCGGCGGTAGTCGCGGATGGCGTTGAGCGCCTCCTGCGTCTTGCGCTCCTTCTCGCGCAGGAACGCCTGCTTGACGGTCATGGCCTTCTCGAAGGCGGCGCGGGCGGTGGCAAGCTGGCCCTGCGTGCGCGCCATGGCGCTGCGCACTTGCTCGAGTTGTGTGGCAAAGCTGCCGGCGATGTCGTCGCGTCCCGCCTGGATGGCCGCCTTCACCTTGCCGGTCAGGTCGGCGATATCGTTCTTGTACTTGCCCTCTTCCTTCTCGAGCAGCGTGACATTGGCTTTGACCATGGCGATGCTTTCATTCATGCGCGGCACCTGGTCGTTCATGTCCCGGATGTTCTGCTCGAGGATGATTTCCGGGTTCTCCGCGGCGGAAATGAAGAAGCCGATAAACGAGCGCACCATACGTGTCAGACGATTCCACATAAATCCAACTCCTCTCTCGAACTATGTACCCGACGGCTTGGGGGGAGCGGGCGGCGCCGGCCGCGGAGCCGAGGTGCTGGTGGTAATCGGGTTCTCGGTCACGAAATACGACACCGCGTCGGCGATCTTCTGCTCCTCTTGCTGTTTCTTCAGCCTCCAACCGAAAAATCTCTCTTTCTCCTTCGCGACCTCGTCGGTGTTCTTCCTCATGCGGGCCTGATAGTCGGCCACCATCTTGTCGAGTTCGGCCTGAATCTGGCGGTTTTCCTGCATTTTTTTACTCTCGAGTTCGAGCAAGCCTTTTTCCTGCACGCGCTCGTAGGTGTCGAGCGCCTTGTCGCGGCGCACCGCGTCCTGAATAACTTCCTGAACCTTCACGCCAGCCGCGTCGAGGGCCAGCAGGATCGAGCTGCGCTTTACCGACGGCGCGAGGCTTCGAATGTGCTCGCTCTGGAGCATGTCGGCGATCTTCATGATCGTGTAGCCATGCGTGGGCGGAGTAATCTCGGCGGCGCTGTAGATTTCGTCGAAAGAAGTTGGATTGCTTACCGGGGCGGTAAACTTGGGCTCGGCTGCTACGGAGGCGGCAATCTGGGCCACGGTCTGCGCCGGACTGGGCGGAGCCATGCGCGGGGCAGGGCTCGGCCCTGACGGGGAAGTCTCCTCGGCCTCGGTTTCCGCCGCCTGATCAACCGAGACGATGAAGTTGTACCATTTCTTGCTCATACGCTACTCCCTGTTGCGCCTGCAATGAAGTTACGAACCTCCAGCGACGAGGGTTCTCTCGAAAGCAACAGTCTGCGCAGAGCCTAAGACACCAGCGTGCTAAAGTCAACCAAAACGCGCCCAGCCCGGAAGCATCCGTCTTGTTAGCCGCAAGGGATTGCGTCTGGAGGAATAGCCTGACATCGTGGACGGACAAAATGCCGGCTTGACGCGCCCCAGGGCGTGTGGTAGTCTAGTCATGTTCGCGTATCCTAAGAGGCTCGACACCCCCGGCGCGCGAATGGCTTCGCGACGACGCGCCCGGGCATCGAAACCGTGAAGCTGAGAATGGGATCTTGTCGATTCACAACGGCCTGGTCTCAAGGGAGAACTTCAGCCCATTCGGGAAGGGGTGGCTTGCGGCGCAGCGGTCTCAATCGACGGGCTATCCGCAGGCGACCGCCAAGCGCTCGGGGAGTGAGCGGCACTCCAGTCCGACTGACAAGGTGTCAGTTCAAGAACTCGAGATCAACGCTCGCTGGCGAAAAATAAAGTTACTTCAAAAAACGTGGAACGATGGCGGAATGTCACTGAAAAGAAAGGATCGGGTTCCAAAAACTCTGGAACGACGCCGGAATGTTATAGAAAAGATTCCGGATAGGAGCCGATTGTGTCTGGAATGCCAGTGGAATCCAGCGGGGAGTAGCCATTTTCCCCATGTTGGCAGAAGCATCGCGCGAGGCAGGGGTTTTGAAAAAGCGGAGCCGCCAAGTTACAGCAAACAAAGGAAGAGCTTTCACGCCGCGGGGTTTGGAATTCTAATCCCTTGAAAACAAGATACTTATTCAGGATTTATCCAATATCTTTCAGAAACCAAATGGGTTGCCACTAGAATGTCGGCTGCGGGACGTCTTCACCTATTGAACTGCAGCGGCCTCTGACATATGATTCCCAGAACCAGGCCAAGTGAGGGACGTGATAGTACGCATCCGGCGGCGAGCGCCGGACGCCGCTAGCAACCTGGAATGACGAACCCTTCCGACAGAATCGTCTTTTGGAGAGTGGAGGGAAGCCTCCTGGTACGCAGTTCTGTGCGCGCCGTGGCTTTCTTCACGCTGAACTCGCAGAGCTTTTCCGGCCGCTGGCTAAGGCGGGGAACGATGGCGATTCTGACTTTTATCCTCCCTATCCTCTATCTGTTCCACCGGGTATTTGCCACCCGTGTCATACATACCCTGCTGCGCGGGGTGAGCCGCGATCGACTCGATTACCTGGGAGAAGAATATTTCGAGTATGTCCTGAAGCCACGGCTCAATCCTGTCGCCGTCGGGGAGCTCAAACAACTCCTTTCGACACACGTCCCGGTAGTTCTGGTCAGTGACGGTCTCGATCACGTCTTGCGCCCGCTGGCGGCGTATCTGGGCGTGGGGCAAATCATCGCCAATCGCCTGGAGTTTCGTGACCGCCACGCCACGGGCCGACTGATGGGCCCGATCATCCCTCCGCGCTCGATTCTCAGCCGCCTGGGAAAGCACACGCGCTTGGATGCCGAGAAACTCGCTGCGCAACTGGGGATATCTCCCACCGCGGTGGCGCTGGCGATAACTCTTGCCTCGCGACCTGTCATCCGTCATACCCATCCCCTCGTCGACCTCACCGGGACCTCGCACGGCGAACCACTTTCAGTGCGCAAGGCGCTGGCGGGAAAGCACATCCTTCTCATCGGAGGGACTGGCTTCATTGGCAAGGTTTGGCTGGCGGATATCCTGACCAAGGTGCCTGACATCGGCAAGATCTACCTCCTCATCCGAAAGCAGCGCTCCGCCACTTCGGTGCGGCGGTTCGAGAAGATCATCGAGGAGTCGCCTGTGTTCGAGGGCTTCCACGAGCGCTACGGGGCCGACCTGGGACGATTCATGCGCGAGCACATTGAAGTCCTCGACGGCGACGTAACGCAACCCGGCCTCGGCTTGGATGCGGCCACCCGCGCTCGGCTGGCTTCGCGGCTTGACCTGATCTTGAATAGCGCCGGGCTGACGGATTTCAATCCTGATTTGCGGACAGCCCTGGCCATCAACGTGGATGGCATGGTGCACTTGACGGCTTTCGTTCGAGAATGCCATCACGCCGGACTTTTGCATTTGTCCACCTGCTTTGTCGTGGGATTTCGTGACGGCCGGGTGAGAGAGGAACTGGTTTCGAACTATACGCCGAACTCGGCGAAGGATTTTGACGCCGAGCGGGAGCGCCAGTCCCTTCACGAATTGGTCCGTGCCATCGAGCAGCGGGCCGAGTCCCCCGAGGTCACGGAGGAATTGAGGAAACAGGCGCTCGGGAAGGCCACGGCGAGTAAGACCATGGCCGAGGCCTCGCTCGATCACCAGGTGCGGAAGAACCGTTTGCGGTGGGTGCGCGCCCAGATGGTGGAAGCGGGCACCCGGCGCGCCCGGCAGCTCGGCTGGCCGAACACGTATTGCTTCACCAAGAGCCTGGGCGAATCGTTGCTCGCCAGGCTGTGTGACGGGGTTCCGCTGGCGGTGGTGCGGCCGTCGATTACAGAGACTTCCACCCATGAACCCTTTCGCGGCTGGAACGAAGGTGTCAATACCTCGGCGCCGCTTTCGTATCTCTCCCGTGGTTACTTCCGGCAGCTTCCCTCCAACGCGCGCAAGTGCCTGGACGTGATTCCCGTGGACCTGGTGGCGCGCGGGATGACGCTGATCGCCGCGGCGGTCGTCGAGCGGCGGCACGAGCGGCTCTACCATCTGGCGACCTCGGCCTGCAACCCCTGCGACATGGGCCGCACCATCGAATTGACCGGTTTGGCCCACCGTAAACACCTGCGGGCCCAGGGCGGGCTCGAAAACCAGATCCGTCTCCGGTTTGACACTATCCCGGTCTCGAAGCGGCGCTTCAAAACCTTTTCCGCGCCGGGTCAGAAGGCCATGATTCGCGCTTTGCGGCGGCTCAGTTCGCCGATACCGTTTGCCTATTCCTCGCTGGTCCGGAAGGAAAGGGACTTGGAGCGCGTGGAAAAGCTTATAGAGCTCTATGAGCCCTTCATTCTGCACAACGAGCACGTCTTCGAGGCGCAGAATGTCGAGATGCTCTCCGCGCTCCTGCCTCCCAATGAGCGGGAAGGGTTTGGCTACGACCCCCATTCGCTTGACTGGTGGGATTATTGGATCAACATCCATATCCCGGCGTTGCGCCGGTGGACGTATCCGCTTATCGAAGGACGCCCGCTCGAAGCTCGAACGGCTCGCCCTTTCAGCTACGAGGTCCGATCGGAGAAGGCGACGAACTGAAAAGAAGGGAATAGGGAGCAGGAAAAGAGAGATTCAGAGACTTGCTAAGGCTGAAGGCTCGTCGTTAAACGGTTTGAGGATGTCGCTGAGGCGGGAGATTTCCAGTGCGTGCTTCACCTGAGGTGACGGCGCGCAGAAGAGGCACTTGGCTCCCTTTGATTCGGCCATGGTGAACGCGCCAACCAGCGCGCCCATTCCGGAACTGTCAATGAAAGGCACTCCGGTCAGGTTGACGAGGATGGTTTTCTCACCCGCCTCCAACAGTTCGTGGAAGCTGTTGCGGAAAAGTTCGATGGCTTCGCCGAGCCCCAGCCGGCCTTTGACGTCCAGCACGGTCGCATTTTCAAGCTTGCGGGAATTGACAGCCAAGTCAACCTCTGCCGCTCAAGATGTGAAGTCCTGGCTAAGTCCCAAAGCGCTGCGCACAACTATATATACTGCGGCGCGAAAATCAAGCAGATTACGGATAGTCGAGAAGGCTTCTGGATCCTCTGAATCTCGAGATCAGGGATCTCCGCCCTTCTAACAGACATCTTCCGCCCAACTGACTGAAGTCAGAGTACAATTTGCCATCACGCCTTGGGTCGTGCGCTTGAGTTGCCCGCCGCGCCGATAACCTATCTGTTTTCAATTGGTTGTAGGAATGCAGATGCGCCCAAATTGTTCGATATGCCTGCCTCGCCCCTTCAGGCTCTCATACTAAAGTACTGGTACTCGCGAGCCATTGCTCGATGACCCGTTCCGTCCGAGAATTGCGCCATGAGTGAGGGAGATAGCACGAGTTGGTTGCGCCAGGAAAGGACGGAGAACATGATTGAGACGCGAACCATCGACGAGACAGCGGTTGAACCATGCCCGACTTGCGGTTGGGTGAAATTCAATCCCCATTGCCCGGAGTGCAACGAGGTCCGTGAGCAGTGCCTGCTGATGGGGACAGGGATCGAAGGTTTCGACATGTAGGCCGTCGGGAGTGGCGCTAGGCCTGGCGTCCGTCACAACCAGGCGGCGTTCTTGGGCCGAGCTCCTTCGACGGACGAAGGCTTCGAAGTGGGCGCAACTCTCCCGGCATCCGAGTCGCTGGTGGATTCAATTCGGCTGCGCTGCCGAAGAGCGTCACGGTATTTACGTAACCTAACAAGAGCACTTCCAAGGCTGGGCGGCTTTGGCGGTGCTCATTGTTTTTGGGATGAGGCCAAGACTCCGCTCCGCTTTGAACTCCGAGCGGATTGTACCTGGATTTTCAAATAACTGAGCCGGGGCGCACATCGGAACGCGAACCCGGGCCTCGCCTGTGATATAGATAATCCGGAGGCGGCATGAAAAGCTCGGCTTTGAAGAAGGTGTCGACAGGACTTGTCCTGGCGCTGCCGGTCCTGCTGGTCCTGGATTATCTTCAATACCAGTCGGTCCAGATTGTTTCCGGGACCCATCGGATGCTTGTGCGCAGCAACGAGGCGCTCCGGGAAATCAACACCCTGCGGTGGCAGCTGGCGCAAGCCGAAGATGCGGTCGATCGATACATCGCAACCGGCGAGACCGTGGCGTTAAATCCCTTCTACGCATCCGGAGGAGCGGTTCGTGAAACGCTTGGCCGGCTTGGTTCTCTGGTCGAGAATGTGCCGGAGCAGAAAGCCCGGATCCAGAAACTCGATCCATTGGTCTCGAAGCGCATCGAACTCCTCAAGCAGGAAGTCGCGTTGCGAGATCAGAAGGGACTGGCGATCGAGAAAGTGCGCCCTCTCGAATCCGAGGGACACGGGATCAGTGATGAAATTTTATCCCTGGCTGGGGATATGGAGAAAGCTGAGGCCGATGCCTTGAAGCGCCGCAGCGATGATGCGCGGGGAAGCGTCCAGCGCGCCACCTTCATTACGCCCTTTGCTGCCATCCTCGGGATCTGGCTTGTCGCCTTGGCGGCACTCCTCCTTTTTCGTGACGCGACGGAGAAGAAGTGGACGGGGATTGAGCGGCGGATGCACACGCGACTGGTCGAGACCCTCCCCGTGAGCATTTTCATAGTTGACGAACACGATCTCATCTTCTTTACGAACCCGGCCCATGACGCCCTCTTCGGTTACGACTCCGGTGAACTTATCGGGCGCCACGCTTCCGCCCTGCAGAGCGTACCTCGTGACGAAGCCGATCACCCGTTCGGCGAGATTTCCGAGTCCTTAAGTGTGAACGGAAACTGGGCGGGTACGCTCGAATGCCGCAAGAAAGACGGCGCGGCGTTTTCGTGTTTCGTGCGCGCGCGAAACATGGACCTCCCCGGCAAGGTTTATCGGATTTTCGCGTTGTATGAGTTGGGTGGCAAAATGGGAGGCTAGTGCCCGGTCTCAATATCTGCGGAGTTTCTCCTTGCGCCATCCCGGCGGAGTTTGCGGCTCCGCCAAAAAACCACATCGCATTTCCAACCTTCACGCTAAAATAGCCCCTGGCAATATGGCCGTCTTCATCACCGGTTCCACTGGATATCTTGGCGCGCACATCGCGGCGGACTTGCTCGAGGGGCATGCTGATTCCCTGAATCTGCTCGTCCGCGCCGAGGACAGGCGCCAAGCTGAGATGCGACTGTGGCAGGCCCTCCAGTTGCACATGGGTTTCCCACGCTTTCATGACTGTCTTAGGTCGCGAATTTCAGTCTTCTGCGGAGACCTGACGGGAGCGCAATTCGGACTCGCTGACGGGGATTACGCGCGTTTGGCGAAGACGACCGACTCCATGATCCACTGCGCCGCGTCACTCAATCGACGGTCTGAGAAATCCTGCCTGAATGTGAATCTGCGCGGAACACTGGAGGTAATCAAGCTGGCGCAGCGGATCCGCACCGACCACGAACTCCGCCGCTTCAGCCACGTCAGCACCGTCGCTGTGGCGGGCCACCGCCAGAACGAAGTAGTGCAGGAGGATGAGGCGATCGACTGGGAGCGCTCCGACTACGACCCCTATGCGCGGACGAAGAAATTCTGCGAATACATGTTGCGGGAGCTCCTGCCCGACGTTCCCGTGACGATATTTCGTCCCAGCATCATTCTGGGTGACAGCCGGCACGCCGAGACGACGCAGTTCGATATGGTCAAGGCATTCGTTTTTCTCGCCGGCCTGCCGGTTCTCCCCTTCCGGCCTGACGACAGGCTTGACATCGTGAACGTGGATTTTGTTGCGGCTTCGATTGTGACGCTTCACAAGAAGGAGCAGCCGAACCACCGTATTTATCACCTTTCCTCGGGGACCGAATCCCAGACGTACCGCGAGCTGACTCGCGCGCTGGCAAACGCGCAACGGGCGCTTCCGCCACTCTTTGTTCCCGGTGTGGAGGCCCCGTTCACTTCCGTCGTCAACTGGCTTGCCAACCGCCGGGGCACTGCCATCGGCCGGGAGGCGTCGCTGATGAAGGTCTTCATGCCCTACCTGACGTACAACACTGTGTTCGATAACACGCGGGTGGTAAATGAAACGGGTCGCGCGCCGGTTCCTTTCTCGAATTATTGTTATCCACTTTTGAAATTCAGCCGCGAGGGCCATTTCACTTTTCCCTACAAGGCGTGGCCGGAGGCTGTGGGAGGGGCCGCCGGATGATGGATGTTGTCCTGGAGGCTTGGGTCGGCGCCCTCATCGAACTTGCCAAAATCAAGTGGATGCTGGGTGCAGGCACTTCCTGGAAGTCCGGGGAGAAGCTCAAGCTTCTATTCGTCGGTTACAACGGCGCTCGAAACACCGGCGCCGACGTGCGTGTGGAGGAGATGCTCCGCCAAATCCGCCATATCTTGGGCGCGGAGAGAATTGAGACGAGCGTGACAAGTATGAATCTCGAATTCTCTCGCGGCTACTTTGCGGGGGCGCGGCAGGTCAGGCTCCCGGATGTTTTCCCGCCCTTTTTGGCGCGCGAAGTCCCGCGGTACGATGGCGTGGTGGCATGCGAAGGCTCGATGTTCAAAAGCAAATTCGCGAATGCGCTCTCAACCATGATGATTGGAGCGCTGGGCACGGCTTCCGCGATGAACCGGCTCTCAGTCGGCTACGGCGCCGAAGCGGGCCATATGGACAAGCTGCTAGCGCAGATGGTGCGCCGGTATTGCAGCCACTCCCTGATCATTACGCGTAACGAGGAATCGATGGCTGTGCTCCGCCAGCTTGACGTTTCCACGGAGCTTGGTACGGACACGGCGTGGACCTTCGAGCCGGCGGCGACTGAATACGGGCGGAGCGTGCTGCGTGCGGCGGGGTGGGACGGCGTGAAGTCAGTGCTGGTGGTGTGCCCGATCGATCCGTTCATCTGGCCCGTCCGCCCCTCGCTCTTCAAAGGCGCGGCCTGCGCGCTGACCGGCGCGTACAAGGAGAGCCGCTATCGGACGATCTACTTTCACCATTGGAGCCAGAAGGCGCGCGCGGCCTTCGAGCAATACATTAGCGCGATGTCGCAAGCCGTCGATGCCTTCCGCAGGAAATACGGATGCATGGTGATTACGGTGGCGATGGAGCGGTTGGACGGGAAGGCGTGCCGCGAGATGGCAGCCCGCCTGGGTGGCGTGCCGGTCTTTACATCCGACGATTACGACATGTACCAGCTCGTAAGTATTCTGCGGGCATGTCACCTGATGGTCTCCTCGCGCTTTCACGGGATTGTAACGGCCATGCCCGCACTGGTCCCTTCGGCGGGTGTAACGATGGATGAACGGATTCGCAATCTGATGCGCGAGCGCGGTCACGATCACCTCTTGCTGGACGTCGATGACGTGGACCTCGAAGAGAAGTTATTGAGAGTGTTAGAGACGCTCTGGAAAGACGGCGAGTTCATCCGCGACGGCATTGGGAAGACGGTGGCGCGGAACCTGAAGATGATGGCGCGCATGGGAGTCTTCTTTGAGCAGCACGTCGCACGGCGCTATCCCGAGTTCCCGATTCGGACCGGGATCTATTCGTGGGAGGATTATCTTCCACCTTTTGGCGCCAATCTGCGCAAACTCGTCGAAACTTACGACGTGGCCGCGGGGCCGCAAAAGCAATTGAGCCGCTGAATCCGAAGTGCGGGCGAATCGTTGCGGGATTTCCCGCCGCAGTGAACGACCCTGTACTCATGAATTTTGTTGAGGACATTTTTCGACGTCTTGCGCGGACCCCCGAAAGGACGGTGCTCCAGGAAGTCCGCGAAGGGCGGATCGTTCCGACCAGCAGCGGGGAGCTTCTCGCTTTGATTCAGTCGGCGCGCGGTTTTCTGAGGAGTGCTGGGCTGAAGAAGGGCGACCGGTGCGCGCTTCTCGCCCCGAACGGCGTTCGCTGGACAGCCCTGGAACTGGCCATCATGGCGGAGGGCGCCATCGTTGTTCCGCTTTACGCGCGACAGCCGCCCGGCGAGCTTGCCGGCATGATGAAGGATTGCGCGCCGGCGCTCCTTTGCTGCGGCAATCCAGAGTTGCGAGACGGGATCATCCAGGCTTGGCCGCAGGCGGCCCGATCTTGCCTGTTTGAAGAGATTTTGTCCTCAGATGTGAAAAAGGCCGAGGGAATCCCGGCCAATCTTGGCGATGCGGATCCTGCCACTCTCATCTACACTTCCGGGACATCGGGTGAGCCGAAGGGTGTCGTGCTGACCGTCGGAAACGTTACGTACATGCTCTCGTGCACTAACTCGCGACTTGATTTGCTGATGGGTGAGCGCAGTGAACCCGAGCAAGTCTTCCATTATTTGCCGACATGCTTTGCGGCCTCGGGAATCCTGCTGCTGACCTGTCTCACTCGAAATACTGTCATGACGTTCTCCACAGACCTCTCCAAGCTTGCCGACGAATTGCGCCTCGCGGCGCCCGAGTACTTCCTGAACGTTCCTGCGGTTCTGGAGCGAATCCGCGCCGGCATCGAGCGGCAGCTCGAAGAGAAGGGTGGACTGGCGCTGAAGTTATTTCGGAAAGGTAAGGAGGCGTGGTTCCGGCGGCAGTCGGGCGGAATCGGGATGATTGATAGTGTCGCGCTGGCCTTGGCGCAAGCCCTCGTGTTCTCAGCCATCCGCAGAAAGATCGGCGCGGATCTCAAGGCTCTGATTTGCGGGTCAGCCCCGCTTGCGAAGGAGACGCAGCTTTTCTTCATGATGATGGGGCTTCCGGTTCTGCAAGGATACGGCCTGACGGAGACTACCGGGATCTGCACACTCGATGACCCTCGGCGCGTGACACCGGGCCGCGTGGGCCCGGCCATCCCTGGCTGCGAAATGAAACTCGGCGATGACGGCGAAATCCTGGTGCGAGGGCCGAACATTTTTTCGGGCTACTGGAACCGGCCGCAGGAAACCGCCAAGGTGATATCGAATGGCTGGTTTCGCACCGGCGATCAAGGCGAGGTGGATGGCGAAGGGAACTGGAGAATCATCGGCCGTTTGAAGAACTTGATCATTCCCACTTCCGGCCACAACATTGCGCCTGAGCCCATCGAGGAGCTGTTGCTTCGAAGTATCGCGGGCGCACAGCAGGTAGTCCTGATTGGCAACGGCCGCAGTTATCTTTCGGCGCTGATAGCCGGCCAGGTTCAGCGCCTTGACGTGGAGGCGGGATGCCAGAAGGTGAACTCCATGTTGCCGCATTACAAGCGGATTCACGCGTTCCATATTGTGTCCGAACCCTTTACCATTGAGAATGGCCTGCTGACGGCCAATGGAAAACTCAAGCGCGACTTGATTGCCGCACAATTCAAGAGTGAAATTGAAGAGATGTACCGAAAAGCGTCGTAAGCGCCGCCCTTACGGAGGGGATTGATTCAAAGTCGAATCGGGGCAGCTAACGAAAATCGAATGCAGAACTACAAAGGCAGCGCGCTCTCGTGGGAATCCGCAGGCGGCGTTATCGAGCTGGCACTGCATCGCGAGCCGTGCAACGAGATCGGCACGAGCGTGCTCGAAGAGCTGGAGCGTTTTGTTGAGTTTCTGAAAACGGCCGAGCGCGACGCTCATTCGCTCATCATTTACAGCCGACTCAAGTCGGGATTCAGTGCCGGCGCCGATTTGCGCGAGCTTTATGCCCGTATGCAGGGGGTTCCGGTCGCAGAGCGCGTGGCAGGTGTGCGCGATTTCCTGGAACGCATTCATCGCGCCCTGAATATTCTGGACGCTTCGCCATTGACCACGATCGCCGCGGTACATGGCGTGACGTTCGGCGGCGGTTTGGAGTTGGCGCTCGCTTGTGACCTCATCGTCGCCGACAAGATGGCGCGCTTTTGTTTCCCCGAATTACGCCTGGGGCTGATTCCGGGCTTTGGCGGGATTCCTCGCCTGAAGCGCGACCTCGGTAATGGCGTCGTCCGCGATATGCTTTTGACCGGGCGCAGCATCAACGCCACCAAGGCGCAAACGGTTGGCTTGGTCAGCCAGTTGGCCGCCGAAGGCGAAGCCCTGCGAGTCGCTCGCGCCACCGCAACCCAGATCGGGAAATTCGACCGGGAGACTTCCCAGGCCGCCAAGCGCTTTATGAAGCCAATCCCGTACGACGAACTGCGGCAGGAGATTGAAATCTTCTGCGACTTGTTCGCGCGGCCGGCCGTCGAGGCGGGCCTGCGCAGGTTCGTTGAAAGCGGCGACGCGTTGCCGTATTTGCCGTGAGCGCGAGCCTCAGAGACACTAGGGAATTGTGCGATTGACCCATCGAATTGGGTCATCGTGCCGCATCGGAGATGGAACGAAATATGAGGAACCTGGAACAAACCACCGACGAGATTCTGAAACTTGCCGCGACGCACTTCCAGGTGCCGCGCGAACAGCTTTCACCTGATGACGACTTCTTCAAAACACTCAAGATCGACAGCCTGCAGGCTCTGGAACTTCTGACGCGCCTCGAAAATCATTTTGGCATTGAGTTGCCCGACTATGAAATGCAGGGCGTCACCGACTTCCGCACTCTCGCAGAACGCATTCAGGCGCGGCTGTAAGGAACCACGCAGACACCGAGAAGGGCAAGGATTGAGTGATGGGCTGATCCGGTGATCGAGTGATCGAACCAGCCGGCTTCTTCCCCGCGACATGCTGGATCTGAATCAATACGACTCGTTAGGCGCGGCTCTGCGCGCGGCACTGGACCGCTGGCCCGCCGAAGTCTGCCTGATCGAGGCCGACCGCGAGCGGGAGAATTGCCGGCTGACCTACCGGCAATTTAAGGAAGCCGCGTTGCCATTGGCAAAATGGCTTCAGGATGTCGGCTTCAAGCCGGGCGACCGGGCCGCCATCATCATGACGAATCAGTCGAAGTGGCTGCTCTCCGCATACGCCGTGTTTTACTCGGGCGGCGTGCTCGTCCCCCTCGACTACAAGCTTAGCGCTCGAGAGCACCTCCAACTCCTCGACCACAGTGGCGCGCGCTTTCTCATCATCGAGCACTTCCTTTGGCGGGCGATTACGCAAGCCGAAGGCTTCAGGGATCTCAAGGTGCAAACGGTGCTCGTTACCGAAGCGCCGGCGAAAATGGAAATCGCCGGCGCGCTGCGATGGGAGGAGTGCAAAGGGATCGGTGAGCCGCAATTCGTGCCTCGCGCGCGCAAAGACGTCGCCTGTATCGTCTATTCCTCCGGAACCGGCGGCCGGCCGAAAGGCTGCGTCCTCACGCATGACAACTATCTCGAACAGTGCGCCGCGCTGAGCACGCTTTATCCCTTCTGGCCCGGCGTGCGATACCTCAGTGTTCTTCCCACCAACCACGCGATCGATTTCATGGTGGGTTTCATCGGCCCATTCGTTTGCGGTGCGACGGTCGTGCACTTGCGCACCCTGCGGCCGGAATATATTCGCGAGGCCTTCACGCGTTACAAGATCACCTACATGACGCTCGTTCCGCTGGTACTGAAGAATCTTGAAAAAGGGTTGCGCGCCAGGTTTGATGCACTCCCGCCACTTCGCAGGACTCTCTTCGATTTCCTCGTCAGGTTGAATCGGACCCTGGCAGGTGATCGGCCGAAGCTCTGGTTAAGCCGCGCCCTGCTGCGGCAGGTGCATCAGGCTTTCGGTGGGGAGCTTCGCGCGCTGTTTGTGGGCGGTGCGTTTATGGATCCAGGGACGCTGCAATTCTTCTACGGCCTCGGCATTCCGGTTGCGAATGCCTACGGCCTGACAGAAGCAGGCACCGCCATCACGGTCAACGACTTTAAGCCATTTCGGGCCGACACGGTGGGCCGCCCGCTGCCCGGGATGGAGGTCAGAATCATCAGTCCGGACGCGGAAGGAATTGGCGAAGTGGCGGTTCGCAGCAGGACCGTCATGTCGCACTATCTCAACGACCCGGAATTGACGAACGAGACCATCCAGGACGGGTGGCTCCTGACGGGCGATCTGGGCCGCCTCGACGCGATGGGACACCTCCAGCTCTTCGGGCGCGTCAAGAACATGATCGTGACCGAAGGCGGCAAAAACGTTTACCCCGAGGACATTGAGAACGCGTTCGAGGGATTGGCGGTCAAGGAACTCTGCGTTTTTGCGGCCAACTACATCTGGCCGGAGCGGACTCTCGCCGGAGAAGAGTTGATCGTTGTGCTCCGCCTCGAGCCGGGACAGGTAATAACAAATGATCTGATTTCGGACCTCTCCTCGCGAAATCGGCGGCTGCCGGATTTCAAGCGCGTCAGTGGCTATGTTGTTTGGGACGAAGATTTCCCGCGGACAGCCTCGATGAAGATCAAGCGCGGGGTTCTGGCCGAAGCCATTCGTTCCAAGCTCCGTCGCGAATCGGCCGTGGTGAAGTTGTGAATGACACTTTCCTGGCGGTCGTCAATCCGGCGGCGGGGCACGGTCGATGCGGCAAGCGCGCCGGACTGGCGCTCGACCGCTTGCGCGCCGCCGGCGTCAAGCTGGAAGTGGCCGTGACTCAGCACGCTGGACATGGAATCGAGCTGGTCAGAGAAGCCTTTAAGCATGGCTTCCGGCGCTTCCTGGCGGTGGGCGGTGATGGAATTTCGTACGAAATCGTCAATGGATTGTTTCCTGGCGCTGAGACCGAGAGCGGCGTCCGGCCCACGCTCGCTATGCTTCCGCTCGGCACGGGCAATTCATTTCTGCGTGATTTCACGACCGAACGAGAGGTCGAATTCGCCACGCAGGCGCTACTCGAAGGCCGTACGCGCCCATGCGATGTCCTGCGGATGCGTCACCGCCAAGGAGTCATTCACTACATCAATCTGCTGAGCGTGGGCTTCGCCGCCGACGCCGCCACTGTCACCAATCGTAAGTTCAAGCGGTGGGGCCACGTGGGATATCTGCTCGGAGTTTTCACCTGCCTCGTGCGCCTTCGCCGCAGGGCGTTTCCTCATCGCCTCGATGATGATCCTGAATTCGATCGGCGGCGGTGCCTCTTCCTCTCCTTCAACAACAGCAAGTTTACGGGCCGCACGATGATGATCGCGCCCCAAGCCGACACCGCTGACGGGCTGATCGAATACGTCTTCTGGGGACCCATTAGCCGCCTCGGCCTGCTGCGGAATATCCATATGCTCTATGACGGTTCGCACGTAAACCATCCGCTGGCCTTGCGGCGCGCAGTCCGGCAGGTCCAGTTCGACCTCGACGCGCCCGTCGACGTCATGGTGGACGGAGAAGTTCTCACCTTGCACTGCGAGAAGCTGGACGTCCTTCCCTCAGCTTTGAATGTAATGGTTTGAGAGTAGAGCTGTCCTGTGCCTCATTTACTGGAGCGCGGCGCAGTGATGGGTGCATACATTTCGGGACGGCGCGAGGCGATCCGATCGAACTCCCAGGTGCCGGGGCGTCGCACCACGCGGTTCTGATCCGCAGCAGCAAGATCGAGATCCGCGTAAAGGATTGTCTCCTCGGTTTCGCCCGCCTCGCCGTGAACCTTGCCCATGAAGTCGACAATCTGCGAATGGCCGCAGAATCCGAAGCCCCTCTCTACTCCGACACGATCTGAGACGAGCACATGGAAATGGTTTTCCAGCGCGCGCACTTTCGGCGTGTGGGCCCAGGAATCGGAGCCCACGGGCCAGTTGGTAGGGATCACGAGCAGTTGCGCGCCTTTCAACTTGAGCACGCGCGCTGCCTCCGGAATGCTGCAGTCGTAACAGATGTTTACGCCGATTTTGCCGTGCGCCGTCGCAAACACCGGAAACGGTTTGTCGCCCAGCGCGTTGAACCAGTCAATCCCGAGACAGGGCAGATGCGTTTTGCGGTATGTGCCGAGGATTCCCGTAGGGTCGATGACCGCAGCGGAATTGTAAAGGTCATTATCCACGCGTTCGAGCATTCCGACGATCACCGTGCAGCCGAGCCGCTTTGTGATTTCCGCGAGCCTCTGGGTTGAAGGCCCGGGAACGGTCTCGGCGACTGGCCACGCCTCTTCTCGACTTGTATAGCAATAGCCCGTCAGCGCGCATTCGGGGAAGGCCACAATCTTCGCGCCGGCGCGCGCGGCTTCTTCCATTCTTTCGATGACCCGCGTGAGGTTGAACTGCGGATCCAATATCTTCACATCCATCTGCACCGTGGCGACTTTCATTTCCCACTCCTCAAGTTGATTGATTGAACCCGAGACGGGTCATTGTAGCACCCAATTCCGAGATAGCTCGTTCGGCTTGAAAACTGCCCAACGAGGCCCTGAAAAAAAGACTTGACAAAAGGCGAACAAAAAGCGAAAGTATAACTTCCCATTGGGAAGGATTTAAGCATGGCCACTTGCAGCGCGCTGCAACCCGCTCCGAATCAAGGTCTTGTGGGTATCGCCCGGATGGCAGCGCAAAGCCCCCGAGTCCGCGAGCGCGCCGAGGTCGAGTACTTCTCGCTCGCGGCGCGCTCTACCCTCAACCGCGAGTCCAGCCACCGTATGCCCTTTGCCTGGACGATCAATCCCTATCGCGGCTGCGAATTTGGCTGCCACTATTGTTACGCCCGCTACACCCACGAATTCATGGAGATGTGGGACGGGCGCGATTTCGAGCGCAAGATTTACGCCAAGCTGAACGCCCCGGAGCTTCTGCGCGCCGAGCTCCGTTCCGGCCGCGACCGCGGCCTGCCGATTGCTCTGGGCACGGCAACCGACCCTTACCAGCCGGCGGAGAAACAATTTGAACTCACCCGCCGCCTGCTCGAAGTTTTCGCGGAATTCACCGGCCTGGATTTTTCCATCACCACGAAATCGATCTTGATTCTGCGCGATCTCGACTTGTTACGCGCCAACGCCGGGCGGCACCGTGTCAGCGTGCACATGACGGTGACGACGACGAACGAGCGCCTGGCTCGCCTTCTCGAGCCCAAGGCGCCGCCGCCCTCGAAGCGCCTGGAAGCGGTGCGCGTGCTCTATGAAGCAGGCATCCGCGTAGGCGTGAACCTTATGCCGATTCTCCCCGGCCTCACGGATTCGCCCGCCGCGCTCGAAGCGGTCGGCCGCGCCGCCGCCGCGCATGGCGCGACATCTCTGTACGGCAATGTGCTGTTTCTGATGCCCAGCGCTATGAAGCAGTTCATGCCGTTCCTCGAGCGCGAGTTCCCACGCCTGGTGAAGCGCTATCGCAAGCTCTACGCGCGCTCGGCGTATTTGAACGGGGAATATAAGGAGGAGATCTCGAAATTGGTCGCCGAAATCCGCAAGCGCTACGGCCTCGAAGGCCGCCGCGCGGCGGAGCCGGATCTTTGGCAGCCGCAGCTGGAGTTTCCGTTTCGGGCCGAGGGGCGGGAAAGGGTGGAATGTAAAGGGTAAAGTGTGAAGGGTAAAGGTTGAAGGCGAAATGATGCTCCATCAACGACGAATTACGAATGACGAAGGACTGAGGGCTAAGGACCAAGGACGAAGGACGAAGGACCATGGACACACCGTGACCGCTGACGGTTGAAAGCAGATAGCTGGCAGCCGAGAGCTGGCGGCTGAGCGCTGATAGCCGGGCGTTTGACTTTTGACTTTCGATCTATAACTTTCGACCGTCGACTGTCGACTGTTGACTATCGACTGTAAACTTCTTTTCGGAGCCAACCATGAAAATCGCGGAATCGCTTTTGCCGGAATTCGATCAAGAGATGGGCAACACGCGCAAAGTGCTGGAGCGCGTGCCGGAAGACAAATTGAATTGGAAACCGCACTCGAAGTCATTCGCCATGGGCGCGCTGGCCACACACGTCGCCATGATTCCGGGCTGGGGCACATTCACTTTGGAGGGCGACTCGTTTGACCTGGCCGCGCCGGGGGCCGCCACGCCGCCGCCTCCGGCCGCATCGCGGAAAGAGTTGCTGGCCTTGTTCGACGGGAACGTCAGCAAGTTCCGCGCTGCGCTCGCATCTGCCGAAGATGCTGCGATGCTCGCTCCGTGGTCGTTGCGCAACGGCGCGGCAACGATCTTTACCATGCCGCGCGCCGCGGTTATTCGCACCTCCATCATGAACCACTGCATCCATCATCGCGCCCAACTCGGAGTCTACCTGCGCCTGAACGACGTCCCTGTTCCCGGCCTCTACGGTCCCAGCGCGGACGAGAGTTGAGCAGGATTCGGGATCTAGGATTCAGGATTCAGGGAGGCAGAAGGCAGAAGGCAGAAGGCAGAAGGCAGAAGGCAGAAACCCTCTTATCCGGAGAGATTGACGCGAGAAGCCTGCGAATGTTTCCCCGAAGGGGATGAATACGAATAGCCGTATGCGAAGCCCACGGATCTGGAATCTTGAATCTCAAATCCTTGAATCGGCCGACGGCCGCCTTTAGGCGCGCCGAACGACGGCGGTGGGGACACCGCCGCTACAGCCCCCGCCCTCGCCCGCCGGGAGAGGGTGTCCGTCAGTCCGTCGGCTGACGGACGGGTGAGGGGCGTAGGGACGGCCCGATGGGTCGTCTCCGTGGAGTGCGGCAGCTTTGCTGCCGCTATTGTTGCTTCACAGCCTTGCTCCAGCGAGCGACCGAAGCAATGCTGCGGTGAAGCAAGGCGGGAGCAGAGCTCCCGCACTCCAAAGCGCTCCGCGCTGAGGCTTTTCCCCAACTGATGCACAATCGTGATGCGTTCTCCACCCGGCGGTGGTAAAGTGCGGGTATGCGCGCCGCGGTGGTCTTGTGTGGCATCCTCTTTCTCCTGATATGCAGTCCCGCGAATGCGAATGACACCTTTGCAACGCTGGGTGCTGGCGGTCTGGTATCGGCGAAATCAACCCAGATCGTGATGGAGTCCGAGCACCTTCAGATCTCCGTCCACCAAATAACAGTCCGCTACCTATTCCGAAACGATACGGCCAAAGATGTCGAGGCCATCGTCGCTTTTCCTCTTCCCGATTTGGATGGAGGTGGAATCTATAACGTTCCGATAGAATTGCCGAGGAAATCAGATTGGAACTTTGTTGATTTCAAGGTGCGCTCCAATGGTCAACCCATTCCTGTGAAGATGGAGACCCGCGCACGCAATGGCGATCGAGATATCAACGCTCGTCTCCGCGCCCTCGGAGTTCCTGTGTCCGTGCTCCTTGAACCGCTTAACTCTGCCCTGATGAAGCTCTCAGCAGCACAGCGCGCTGAACTCGAAAAGGAACATTTGATAGTTCGAGATGGCTTCAACCCTCCATTGCGCAGTGTGGGAAGGGAAGGGTGGTGGGCAACCTGGACGATGCAGGTCAAGTTCTACTGGACGCAGCGGTTTCCGGCGAACAGCATAGTGGAACTCGTCCAAACATACCGACCCGTCGTAGGGGGCAGCTATTTCGCTGAGGAAAGCGACGGGGAGGAAAGTGTACAGCCATATTGCGGGGGTGCGGAGGCCCTTCGCCAAATCGAGCGAATTAAGCAGAGCCACGAGCGGAAGGGTAAGCCTCATTTGGTATTTCATGAGAGGTGCATCGATTACATCCTTACAACGGCCAATAATTGGAGAGGGCCGATTCGGCACTTTCGCTTGTCTGTTCAAATCGATAGCCCCGACGACATTGTGTTGACATGCAGGCCGCGCTTAGAGCGCACTAAACCCACGCTCTACGAATTCAGTCAGGAAAACTTCCGTCCAGACCGGGATCTGAAACTGATGATCCTTCAAGCGAAACAGCAGGATTGAGAGACGGCCGGCTCGGCCGTCTCCTTGGAATGACGCTGCTGCCGCCCTCCACCCACGACGGAGCTCTAATCCGGTGTATTCCCGGAACCGGGTTCGGCGAATCAAAGCGGGAGCAGAGCTCCCGCACTCCAAAGCGCGCGGCGGTGGGACACCGCCGCTACAGCGGCGAGCGCGTTTTTCGCGTGCACAGGGGCAGGGAATCTCGATATCATCGGGGTGATGGACACAGAGCGATTCAGCCGGATTGCGCGGGCGCTGGCGGATCCTCGAAGGATGGAAATCCTTCGCCGCATTGCGAACGAGCGTGAGGTAGCCTGCTCGGCGCTGGCCGGCGACTGCGAAGTCTCGCAACCCACGATCTCTCACCACCTCAAAGAGTTATCCAGCGCCGGACTGATCAAACCACGCCGCGAGGCGAAGTTCTGCTTCTACCGCCTCGACCGCAAGGTCTGGGCGGAGTACCTGGCGGAGATGCGCCGCCGGATTCCCGCTCGCCCGCGCAAAAGATGAATCCTCTTTGTGCGCCTTCGCATCACATAGACGATTGTCAATATGTCTATATGAAGGGAGGACGCAAGCAATGGCAAAACTTTCCGGCAAAGTCGCCGTGGTGAGCGGCGCATCGAAAGGCATCGGGGCGGCGATCGCCGAGAAGCTGGCGGAAAACGGCGCGGCAGTGGTGGTGAACTACTCCGCCAGCGCCGACCAGGCCCAGGCGGTCGTCGAAAGGATCAGGTCCCGCGGCGGCAAAGCCCGGGCAGTGCAAGCCGACGTGAGCAAGCCCGCGGAGGCCAAAAAGCTGATTGAGACGGCGCGGCGGGATTTCGGAAGCGTCGATATCCTGGTCAACAACGCGGGCGTTTACGAATTCCGCCCCATCCACGAGGTTGACGAGGCGCACTTCGATCGCATCTTCGACCTCAACGTGAAAGGGCTCCTGTTTGCGACTCAGGCCGCGGTGGGAGCCTTCGACGGCAAGGGCGGGCGGGTTATCAATATCAGTTCCCTGGCGTCGCAAGTGGCGATGCCGCAAACCTCCGTTTACAGCGCCACCAAGGCGGCGGTCGATTCGATCACGCGCACGCTGGCGGCGGAATTGGGGCCGCGCAAGATCCTCGTGAATTCGATCCTGCCGGGCCCTGTGGAAACCGAGGGCACCCGGGCGCTTGCGGATTTTGAGAGTGTTCGCGCCACCTTCCTGCCGCGCACGCCCCTGGGACGCATCGGGCAGCCTGAGGACATCGCCAATGTGGCGGTCTTCCTGGCTTCTGAAGAGGCAGGCTGGATCACTGGCCAGGTCATTCCCGTTGCCGGCGGCTTGAACTGACGGGCGCATGACAGATTTTGATGTGGCCACGGCCCCGGTGAGATTCGTCGGGGCCGTTTTCTTTTTCTGAGCGATCCGCGGAACCATTCCAAAGGTCTCCCGCCTCAGACGTGTTAGCCAGCGCTGCTCGCCGTCTGCCATCCTTACCCAGTCCGCAAAAAACAACGACAGAGAGTCCGTTCGCACATTGAATCGGGGCCAAGAACACGCCCACGGAACGAAAGTCGGAACTTTTCGGCCCCAAGGATGGTTATTAGGAGTAAGGAGGATTAATCCGGTACGCCAGGGGAAAACCAAATCAGGCATAGGAGAGATCGCATGAAATATCGAAACGCAATCTTATTGATGTTGATGGTGTCGCTGCTGTCCAGCCTCGCGTGGGCACAGACGAACGTGAAGGAGCAGTCGGCCCGGATGACTCTTAAGGTCAAGCTGAATTACACTGGAGCCGGCTCGGTGGATGAGAAACACAAACTATACGTTCTTCTGTTCGATTCGAATCCCTACACGGCGCACACACTCGTCGACAGGACTTCGGCGACAGAGCCCGCAGCCGCTCTTTCGGCAGGAACTGATAAGGTGTGCTCGATCATCGCTCGCCAAGCAACCGGGACGAACAAGCGGGCCGTTACTTTCGCCAAACTATCCGTCTCGCCGGTTTATGCGATGGCTTTCTATGATAAGAGTGGGGAGTATGCCAACCAGGGTGACCCGCCTTCACACGTTCCGATGGGTCTTTACGGTGGCAAGCCCGGAAATCCCCAGCCGATCAAACTCGATTCAGGAAAGGCAGTGGAAGTCGAACTGACCTTCGGGGACTCGGCGGCCACGCCGTAGCGGCTTTCAGCGGCGCGTGTTGATGGTATCCGCACGACGACGATCGTAAAAGAGCCGTGAAGTAAGAAACCTTCTTCGCGCTGCCGTGTTACTATCCTTCCGCAAGGAAAGCCGCGGTGGCGAGACCAAGGGCGACCGCAAGGGTCATGGGTGGCGTTTGCATGGGCTTGTGAATTTGCGGCGGTGCTCAATGATCGCCCATCGAGCATGCGTCAGAGATGTAGGCCTCACCGCGATTTCGTGCTTCCTACTGGAGGTGAAGCCCGCCAATGCGACCGAAGAAGCTCGCCGCGTACGCGACCGCGATTGTCTTAGCCCACCTGGTGGTAACCATTGTGCACGGGAACGCGCATGCGAAGCTCGGAGTCAATCTGGGCGTCGCGGGGATGGCCTTCGTTTGGGCGGCGGTGATCGTCGGCCCGCTGGTGGCAATGGCGCTGCTGTGGACGCGATGGCAGAAACCTGGGCTGGTCCTCCTATCTTTAACGATGGCGGGCTCGTTGCTCTTCGGCGTGATTAATCACTTTCTCGTTTCCGGCAACGACCATGTGGGCCACCAAGGTCCGGGCGCAGCGGCAACTCTTTTCGCCGTCAGCGCGGTTGGGCTTGCGGTCACGGAGGCCTTGGGAACCTTGTGCGGAGTGTACTACCTGATGAAGCGTATCAACGCACAGGAAGGCAGTAAAGATCTCGCATGACGAAGCATCGCTGTAGATGGGCGGGCGAGAACCCACTCATGGTGAAGTATCACGACGAGGAATGGGGCGTGCCGGTGCACGACGACCGCACACTCCTTGAATTCCTGATTCTGGAGGGCGCCCAGGCGGGCCTGAGCTGGCAAACCGTTTTGAATAAGCGCGAGAACTACCGCCGCGGATTTGATAATTTTCAAGCCGAGAGGATCGCCCGCTATCGCGCCAAAGACGTCAAACGGCTTCTTGCTGATCCAGGCATCATCCGTAACCGTCTAAAAGTTGAAGCCGCCATTCGAAACGCTCAGGCGTTTTTGGAAATCCCAAAGGAATTTGGCAGCTTTGACAGCTACATCTGGCAATTTGTCGGCGGAAGGCCCATCAATCACAAGATCAAAACGATCAAGGATATCCTGGCCCGCAGCAAGGAATCCGACGCAATGAGCAAGGATTTGCTCAAGCGCGGCTTCAAGTTTGCCGGGTCGACGATCTGCTACGCCTTCATGCAGGCGGTTGGTATGGTGAACGACCATGAGGTAAGATGCTTCCGCTATAGGCAAGTGCTGCATTTCGAATGAGGAGGGCTTCGACCATGAGCGGTTCAAAATCCTCACGGCGTAGATTCTTGGTGAGCGCGGCGGCAGGAGTCGCAGCGGCTCCGGCCTATTCGCTCCGCGGAAGCGCCACGGAGGTTGGCCCCGAAGGAAACCGAAAGGGAAGCATCGCGCGTATCGTCACGACCTGCCAGAACGGCGCGCGCCACTCCACCGTCGAGGCGAACCGCGACCACATGCTGGTCCTCTTCGACCACGCGCTGAAACAGAAGCCCGATCTGGTGTGCTTCCCGGAAACGTTTACGGGCGTTGGCGTCGAGAGCAAGCCCGAGAAAGTCGCGGAAACCGTTCCCGGTCCAACCACCGACGCTTTCGCGCGGCGAGCGAAGGCGAACCGCTGCTACGTCATTTGTCCTATTCGCACCGTGCGCGAAGGGAAGCACTGGAATTCCGCCGTGGTCCTGGACCGCTCAGGCCAAATCGCGGGTATCTACGACAAAATCCATCCCGTGACGACGTCGCCGGATTACACGGATTTTGAAAATGGCATCATGCCCGCCAGCGCGCCGCCCGTGCTGGATCTTGACTTCGGACGGATTGGAATTCAAATCTGCTTTGACGCGGGATTTCCGGAAACCTGGGCGGCGCTGGCCAGCAAGGGCGTGAAGGCGGTTTTCTGGCCTTCGGCGTATCACGGCGGATTTGCGCTGCAGACGTACGCCTACTTGCACCACTTCTACGTCATCACCGCGGTGCACACGGAGCACTCGCGCATCATTGACCCCTGCGGGCGCGTTGTGGCGGAGACGGATTCGCTCATGAATTTCGTTACCCGCGACATCAACCTGGATTATGTCGTGGCGCACTACGATTTCAACTATCCAATCCCCGACCGCCTGCTGGACGCGTATCCGGGGCGCGTGCGGATTACGTCGTACGTCGAGGACGGCCACTTCATTGTCGAGCCCACCGACCCAACGGTTACTACGGCGCAATTGCAATCGGAGTTTGGTTTCGAATCGGCGTTCCAATACTTCGATCGCCATCGGAAAGGCTATGAGGCTCTGCGCGCGGGGAAGGTTCCAGAGCCTCAGACGGCTGCCCATGGCAAGCGGGATCAGTACGCGAAATAAGTCCAAGAGTTGGTATGTGTTAGGTGTTGGAGGACCGGTCTCCTGGGACGATAGCCCCCAATCCCCGGTCTCGAATCCCCAGAGCGGCGTCTTGACACGGCTTAACTGATGGTGTAACAATCGAGCCATTAAGTCGTTCTTGCGCTCGCGCACAAAGGTTTTCATTACCAAGATAGTTTTGTGAGGGCGGAGGAACGGCACGCAGCCAGCCATTGCGGAGTACGCGCTTGGCAAGCGTACTCCCTTCGGAGGTCCTCATGGCCGAAGAGGAAGCCGTGGAACGATTCAAAGAAGGGATGGGCCTGTTGCGCAACAATTACGCCAGCAAGGCGATTCCCCATTTTGCGCGAGCCCTGGAGCTCGATAAATCAAATCCTTTCTATATTTCTTACTTGGGCGTGGCCATGGCGGCAGGACAGAGGAACTGGGACTCGGCCGAGGATCTCTGCACGCAGGCAATCAAGATGAAACGCACGCAGCCCGAGCTGTATTTGAATTTGGGCGAAGTCTATCGGCTTGCGGGAAGACGCCAGGATGCGGTTGAGACTCTGACTCTGGGACTGACCATGACTAAACGCGACTCGCGCATCGCCATGGCACTCAACAAATATGGTTTCCGCCGCCCCCCCTTGCTTTCGTTCCTTGACCGCGACCACTTCCTCAATCGTGAATTGGGCAAGTTGCGCTATCGGATTATGAAATCGCTGAGCAAGTGATCCAGGATCTGGGACCTGGAGGGCAGGATCCAGACCGCATTTCTTCTCAACCGGGCTCCGACGCTGTCAATCCAAAATCTGAAATGCCCCGCGGTGTGTGCTACGATTGAAGTGTTCACGGGCAGAAGAACATTTCTACAAAGAGAGGGACTGAGATGAAGCGCTTGATTCTGACGCTTGGGTTGTTGGGTTTGGTGAGCGGTGCGGCATTTGCCGCGGCAAAAAAGCCTGCCGCGAAAGCGGATCTGTTCGACGCGAAAGGGAACAAAGTGGCGACCGCTACGCTTAAGCAGGCCAAGGGCGGCGTGCAGATTGCCCTGCGGTCAACGGGCCTGCCGGAAGGCATTCATGCCTTCCACATTCACGCCGTGGGCAAGTGCGACGCGCCGGGATTTACGACCGCGGGCGGGCACTTCAACCCCGAGCACAAAAAGCATGGGCTGAAAAATCCCGAGGGGCCGCACGCCGGCGACATGCCCAATATCACCGTCAACGCCAAGGGGGTCGGGAAGGCGAAGGTGGTGAACTCGCGCGTCACGCTCGGCGAGGGCGAGAACTCGCTCTTTCATGAGGGCGGCACGGCGCTCGTCATCCACGCCAAGGCCGACGACGATATGACCGACCCCGCCGGCAACGCCGGCGACCGCATCGCCTGCGGGCTGATCGAAAAAGGCCAGTAGCCCTCGAAACAGCTAACGAGGCGCAGAGACGCGGAGAACCAAGCCCGGAGGTGCCGGTCTCTGCGACTCCGCGCCTCGGCGGCTTCATTTCCTCTGATCGTAGTAAACCAGAAAATCTATCCCAGGCGGGGTAATACCAAGCTGGCGTAGGGCCATGGTCACCTGGCCGCGATGGTAGGTTCCGTGGTTGACCAGGTGGACGAGGCATTGCCAGAGCCGGTAGGTCCAGGTTTCTCCCTTGAAATTCACATAGGTCAGCGGAGCGCCGAGCGCCTCGGGCTGAAGCGCCTGCAAATAGCCGCGCATTTGGGATTCGACGCTCTGCCAGCGCTGCCGGATCGAGTCGAGAGTTTGAAGTTCGTCCGTTCCGGGAAAACTCCGCGGGCTCTGGCCGTGGAAACGCTGCGACCAGACCCATTCGGCGCCCAGCAGGTGTTTGAGTGTGTCGCGCAGCGAGCCGAAGCTCGACCCAAGCGGCCGTGCAAACTGTTCGTCATTCAGTTCCGCGCAGGCGGCGAGTTGCTGATCGCGCGCCCAGAAGTTGTAGTCGTAAAGCTCGCGAAGAAGTTCGAGAGAAATCATGACCAGCGCCTCGAAGCCGGAAATTCGAAACTTGAAATTCGAAACTCGAAACTCGAAAACTGTTCAGAGCATCCGCGGGGTTCCGGCTTTTACCCTTTATCCTTCACACTTTATCCTTTTGCCTTCCCGCTCCTGATTCCTGAATCCTGAATCCTGAATCCTGCAGTTCAGTTGTGCCGCATGAACTTGTGATTGGGCCGGCCGGTCAGCGAGTTGTAGATCGTCTCGATAAATCCGTCGGCGCTGATGAAGTCGCCGGAGTATTTTTGCCACGGCGCGAGGATTTTTTCCTTCTTCATCTGCTCGAGCGTCTTGTGCTGCCGGAGCGCCTTCTCAACCGCGGCCGTCGTTCCCTTGAGCATCTTGATGTACTCGCGTACGTCGTCGAGGTTGGAGAGTGCGCCGTGGCCGGGAATCACCTTCACATCCGGCGGAAGCTGCGCGATGGCTTTCTCGCAGCCCGCGATCATCCCCTGCACGCTGCCGCCGCTGTCGATGTCGATGAACGGAAAACCGTAGCGCACAAAATCGTCACCCATGTGTACGACGTTGGATTTGGGGAAAAAGATGATTGCGTCGCCGTCAGTGTGTCCGGCGGGAAAGTGAATGGCTCGGATGTCCTCGCCGCTCAGGTGCACGGTTAAGTCGCGACCGAAAGTGATGATGGGCAGCGCGGCCTTGGGCGCGGGCTTGTTCTCCATGCCCTTGCCGTCGCCAATGCCCGACTTGCCGCCTTCTTCCAGGCGCTTGCGGACGTTGTCCTGGGCGATGACGGTCGAAGTCTCGCTGAACGGGACGTTCCCGCCCGTGTGGTCGCCGTGGAAGTGGGTATTGATGACGAAGCGCACCGGCTTGTCGGTGATGCCCAGATCCTTCAGCGCGGCGCGAATCTTCTCGGCGAGCGGCGCGAACTGGTCGTCCACAATCACGATGCCGTCCTCGCCCACCGACGCGGCGATGTTCCCGCCCGCGCCTTCCAACATGTAGACGCTTCCGGAAACCTTGTTGACCTTGATTTGAACTTTGCTGAAGTCCTCGTCCTGGCCAGATGCCAGCGCAGCCGCAAACAGCAGGGACGCAAATATGATCAGGCTTCTCTTCAATTCTGCCTCCGATGAATAATGTGCCGCCTCCATCGCGTCCGGTCGGCGTTGTATATACTCGAATTCAGCCCTGACAGAACAGCAAGGCGCATAGCATAGCACAAGGCAGTCTATGCAGAGTCCGGGGAATGCTGAGATCCCTTCGTCCCGAAGAAATAGATTGGGACTCAGGATGACATTCTGGCAGGGCTTACTGCTTCGGTGACGCCGCCCGAGGAACTCACACCACCGGTGGCGGGCCGCCGAATTCCAGGTTGATCTGACCGATGCCGCCTTCCACTTCCACGTCGAGTGTCACCGAAGATTTGCCGTAGGCGTCGTTGGTATAGATGTCGCCGTCTTTCCTCAGATCCCCGGCGCGAATTTCGCCGATCCCGCCGCGCGCCTGCACACGCACGCCCACGTCGCGCGGCAGCTTGACGGTGGCCTGGCCGACCCCGCCATGGATGCGAGCGTGGATGTCATTCTTCCAATCGCCGGTCAGGTCAACGATCGTTTCACCCACACCCATGTTGACATCGAGCTTCGTGATCGAAAGCGATCCCAACGACAGGTCGGACTTGCCCGCGCCCAGGTCCACGCGCAACTCGAGCGGGACTTTGTCATTCAGGTGGAGATCCCACGTGTATTGTCCGCCGCGGTGGGGTCCACCTGAGCCTTCGGGCTGGCGGATCTCCAGCTTTCCCTGCGCGCCCTGCACGTTGTAGTCGACCTCGGGCTTCAAGCGCGGGCTCGAATATGTGAAATCTGCGTCAAGCAGGTCCGCCGCGCCGCCCCCCAGCTTCAAATCGCCGGCGCCCATTTTGACGGCGACCTGAACCGATTGCGCGCCTCCCAGCTTCACCGAGCGCGATTCGGTCTGCGACGGGCCGGCCGTAAATTCGTCGCCGTGGTGGCAGCTCATGGCCAGCAGCGAGGCAGCAAAAACCGCACAAAGCACACGCACTTTTAATGACCCTGTCATGTCGCCCTCCGTTTTGCGTCGAATGCGCCTCTTGCTATCGCACTCCGGCTCACCCGTCATCATACGCCGACAAGCATCAAGGCACACCCATCCCTTGGCCTTCCTTCGGAGAATACGCATCCTTCGGCTCCGAATGTTCCCCAAAAACCCTGGAAAGAGATTTCTGTGTGCCTGGATGAAACAGCCAGCCGTTGACCGGACTCGCGGCGGCTGTTCTGCAGGAAAAAGGGGCCGTGCCTGGCCCACGGCCGGCAGGTCGGGTTGCTGACGACTCAGAGATTTGCTGGTCCTTCAATGTATCTCATTGTAGATACAAGGGTTGCGGGCTGCCTGATGCGCAACATGGTGACGCCAAGGAATCTTGCCCTACGAGTTGCCAACGCGCCAATCTTCGCAGTGGTGGGCGCTAACGCCCGATTTCCAAGGAGGTTGTCCTAATGGATTCAACGCGTGAGCAGCGTGGTCCCAGACTAAATGTCGATGAATTGCGCGAGGCCGCTGCCGAAATGCGTGCCATTGACTTGATCGACATTTTTGCCGCTGGGTCCGGACATCCTGGCGGCACCCTCTCCATCATCGACATTGCCGCGGCGCTCTATCTGCGGGTGATGAACCACGATCCGAAAAATCCTTTCTGGCCCGGCCGCGACCGGGTCTTTTGGTCTACCGGACATAAAGCTCCGGCGCTTTACGTTTCGCTCGGCAAATCGGGCTATTTCCCGCTGGACGACACGGTTCTGTTGCGCCAGCTCGGGTCGCGATTCGAAGGCCATCCCCACTGGCTGAAGTTGCCGGGAGTCGAGGTTTCGAGCGGCTCGCTCGGGCAGGGTCTGGGGATCGCAGTGGGGAACGCATTGGCAGGGAAGCTCCAAGCGCGGCCGTATCGCGTCTATTGCATTATGGGTGACGGCGAGCAGCAGGAAGGCAGCATCTGGGAAGCCGCCATGTCGGCCGGCCACTTCAAGCTCGACAACCTTTGCGGCATCGTCGACAAGAACGACTTGCAGATCGACGGGCGCGTGTGCGACGTGATGGACATCGATCCTCTCGCCGAAAAGTACGCCGCATTTAACTGGAACGTGCTCGAAATCGACGGGCACGACATGACGGCGATTCTCTCGGCCTTCGAGCGCGCCGCCGAGGCGAAGGGCCGCCCGACCGTCATCATCGCCCACACGACTAAAGGCAAAGGCGTGTCTTTCATGGAGAACGCCGCGGGCTGGCACGGCATCGCGCCTAACCGCGAGCAGTTTGAGAAGGCGATGATCGATTTGGCAACCCGGTCGGTGCCTCCCGAGCGCGCGCAGGCGTTGCTCGCCACTGCCGCGCGGAATTCTCAGGAAGTGGAGCGCCGGACAATCGAGTCACTGCCCAAGTTCCGCCGCAACTATTGGTGGAACTCGGACGAGACGATGAAAGTCGAGATGGACCCGACGCGCATGGGTTTTGGCCGCGGCCTGGAAGCCGCCGGCGCTGACGACCGCGTGGTGACGATTCACGCCGACATTTCCGGCTCGATCAAGATCACGGATTTCGAAGCCAAACATCCCGAGCGCCGGAATCGCGTCTTCAGCGTCGGCATCGCCGAGCAGAACATGATGCAGGTGGCCGCGGGGCTGGCGAAAGAAGGCTTGATTCCCGTCACCGGCACCTACGGCGTTTTCGCCTCGGGGCGCTGCTGGGACCAGGTTCGTACCACGATTTGCTACTCGAACTTGAACGTTAAGATCGCCGGCGCGCACGGCGGGATTTCCGTCGGCGCGGACGGCGCCACGCACCAGGCGCTGGAAGAGATCTCGCTGATGAACGTTCTACCCAACATGCATTTACTCGTCCCTTGCGATTCCGTGGAGACGGAGCGCGCGACGCGCGCAGGTCTGCTGGATGTTGTCGGACCGGCTTACATACGTTACGCGCGCGAAGCCACGCCGGTCGTGACAGGCCCGCAGACTCCGTTCAAATACGGCATCGCCAACATCATTCGCTATCGGGGAGAGAAGCCGCGATTTGTGGATGCCTTCGAGACGGTCTTGGCAAGCGATTACAAGTCCGAAGGCGAGGATGTTTCCATCATCGCGTGCGGGCCGATGGTCCCGGAAGCGATGCGCGCCGCGTGGCTGCTCAAAGAAGAGCATGGTCTTGAGACGCGCGTCGTCAACGTGCACACGGTGAAGCCGCTCGACGTCGCTGCGCTCGCAGCGGCAGCGGATGAAACTGGCCTGATTGTGACCGCGGAAGAGCACCAGGTCGGAGGCTTCGGCGGGATCATCGCCGCGGCTATCCTCCAGCAGCGACGAAAGCCGGAGAACCCGCTCCTGTTCGATATGGTGGGCATTGCCGACCGCTTCGGCCTTTCGGGAAAGCCCTGGGACCTGATGCGCGAGTTTGGCCTTTGCGCCGAACACCTCGCCCAGCGCGTCCTGCGCCTGTACACCCGCCACGGAGGACAGCAAAGAATCGCTCCGGCGGCATAGAGATGGATGTCAGCCCGCGGTGGACTATCACCTTTCCTCAGGGTTCGCGGAGTGCTTGGGTATAATCTGTTCGGTAGCGAGAAATCCTTTGTATATATTCGAGTATTTGGTCGAACGTTTCTTTAAGTTCCTCAGAAGCTCCGCGCGATATCAGAGCGCGGTGCAGGATGGCGCTGGCCTGACGTTCGGGATTTGTACAGGCATCAAAGTACTGGTAGCGATTGCTGGAGTAGGTCTCAGTGGCCTCGCCATCATCGTGCTGTTGGTGACGAAGGGCGAAAAAGGCCCCCCTGTTGCGGTCCTGATCCCGGTTTCCCTGCTCGTAGTGATCTTGTTTTCGCTGCCACCATCGATAGTCCTTGACGAAGCGGGCATTCGACAGCGTTACTGGTGGGGTAGATGCAGGCAGATCCCTTGGGGCGATGTCACCTCGGCCTTCCATGATCCCTTAAGCGGGAGCACCACGATCCTCTATAAATGGGGAAAGATATCATTCTCGCAGAACTTGGTCGATCAAGGACGGTTTGATCGGGAAGTCCGGGCGCACATGCGTCCTGACTTCTGGAATTTGCCTGTGAGTTGACACAAATCCCCGTCAAACACTTCCTGACCGCTCGCTTAACTGCTCCGGGGCATCTCTACCGAAACGCTTCCCTGTTCACAACGTAAGGCATATTCGCCGGGTTGCCGGCGTAGTTGCCTTCCAGGACATCGATCAAGCCCTGGACGCAGCGGCCGGCCATGCCTTTGTTGGGGTCGGTGGAGAGGCGAGTGACGCGCGCGGCGCTGGCGAAGTGGCTGAACAGCCGCACCCGGTTTTCGATTTTGGGGTCGAGCAGGGGCGAATCGGCGGGGAGCGGTTCAACTTCGAAGACATCGAGCGCCGCGCCGGCGATGACATTCTCGCGAATCGCCGCGACTAATGCCTTTTCATCGACGACGGGCCCGCGCGAAGTGTTTACCAGGAACGCCGTGGGTTTCATCAGGCGCAGCGTGCGTTCGTTGATCAAGTGGAACGTCGGCGTGCCGCCTTCGCCCTCGCGGACGAGCGGCACGTGCAGGCTCACGAAGTCTCCTCCCGCCAGAGCTTCTTCAAAACTCACATAGCGAATCGTTCGCTGCTCGCTCGTGAACCCGTTGCGAAAGCGCACGTCCATGGTGTCTTGAATCTTTTTGACAAAATCGTGCGCCTGATAGGCGGGGTCGTAGCAGAGAAAATCCACGTCGAATCCGACCGCCTTCTTCATGAAAGCCTGCCCGATGCGGCCCGTGCCGATGACGGAGATGGTTTTGCCCGTAACCTCGTCGCCGAGGAAGGGAAGAAACGGATGCCAGGTTCCCCACCGATTGTCGCGCACCAGGCGCTCGCTCGGGCAGAGCTTGCGCGCCACGTTCCCAAGGATGAGCAGCGCGAATTCCGCTGTCGCTTCGGTCAGCACGTCGGCGGTGTTGGTAAAGGGAATCTTGTAGCGGTTGGCGTCACCGCGATTGATGTTGTCGAAGCCCACGGCGTCCTGGGCCACGACCTTGAGCGTGCCGCGCCCGGCCTCGAAGACCTCAGCGTCAATCTTGTCGCGCAGCGTCGTGATCAGGCCGTCGATGCCGGAGCGGACCTTTTCGATAATCAGGCTTTTGGGCGGCGGCTCGAGCTGGTCGTAAACCTCGACGTCATAGCCGCTCCGGCGCAGGAGTTCAATCGCCTCGTCGCCGATGTTGCAGGTGGCGAATACGCGGTATCGACGATTGGAAGTGGAGTTCGTCATGTCCATCAGCGATAGACGTCCTTTCGATGCGCGATGCGCAGCACCAGCACGGCTTGGCCCTCATCGTCAATCCGGCACACGATGCGGTAATTCCCGACTCGGTACCGCCAGAGCCCGACCTTCTCTCCCGTCAGAGGTTTTCCAAACCCGCGCGGGTCATGACCACCGGCAATGCGCGCCCGCAGGAAACGCACGACTCGTTGCTGGGTGACCCGATCCAGCTTCTTGATTTCGCCGAGTGCCCGAGGTTCAAAGCTAACGGTCCAAGCCAAGCTGCTTCACGACCTCTTCCAACGGAATCGGGGGAAGAGCCTCCTCCAGCCGCGCCACGGCGATCAGATAATCTTCCTGCTCGTCGAGAAACTCCGCGATCGCCTTCTTCGCATAGAAAGCCTTGGGGCGGCCGGTGCGCTTAGACAATCGGTTCAGCCGCGCTTCGAGCTTGGAAGAAAGCCGAACCGTCAGCATAGGCCACCTCGCATATGAAATACATGTATTACATTCTACAAAGAGACTCAGCCGCCGTCAAAGGCGAAAGGTAAATAGTGAAGTCGCAAATAGACTTTCGGCCCGCGGTCCTCGCCGCGACAAGTTCTGGCAATTCACCATTCACTATTCACAATTTTTCCTTATCCATTCCTCGATGCGGATGAGGGCTTTCTGAATGTTCTCAACCGAATTCGCGTACGAAAAGCGCAGATAACCTTCGCCCCAGTCGCCGAAGGCCGTTCCGGAAAGGCAGGCGACGCCCGCTTCGTTGAGCAGCGCGTCGGCGAGCGCCTTCGAACTCTTTCTCGTTCCGGTGACGTTGGGAAAAACGTAGAAGGCGCCATGCGGGGCGCGGCAGCGAAAACCGGGGATTTTGTTCAAACCCTCGACGATGACGTCGCGTCGCCGGCGAAACTCCTCGCGCATGTGATCCACTCCGGACTGATCGCCCCGCAGCGCCTCGATGGCGGCGATCTGCGCATAGCTGGCCGTGCAGGAATTGGAGTTGGTCATCAGCAGCGCCACCTGGCGCGCGAGGTCGAGTCGCATGATGCCGTAACCCAGCCGCCAGCCCGTCATCGCGAAGGTTTTGGAGAAACCGTCGAGAATAATCGTGCGCTCTTTCATGCCGGGAAACTGCGTGATGCTCGAATGTTCTCCTTCGAAGATCAACCGGTTATAGATTTCGTCGGAGAGGACGAACGCGTCCCGATCCGCGAGGGCGCGGGCGAGCGCGGCGATCTGCTGCCGCGCCATCACACCGCCGGTAGGATTCTGCGGCGAGTTGAGAATAATCAGCCGTGTGCGGTCGGTGAGCTTGGCGAGGATTTCTTCCACATTGATGTCGAAATCCCGGTCTTCGGGCAGCGCGTAGGGGACCGGCCGGCCATTGACAAAGCGGATCATCGATTCGTAGATCGGAAAGCCGGGATTGGGATAAAGCACCTCATCGCCACGATCGACCAGAGCGAGGATCGTGAAGAACATGATGGGCTTGCCGCCCGGCGTCACGACGATTTCGGCGGGGTCAATTCGAATGCCGCGCCGCGCGCCGGCGTCTTCGGCGATTGCCTGGCGAAGCTGCGGCAGGCCCGCGGGCGGGCCGTAATGCGTCCATCCCTCGCGCAGTGCGCGCGCCGCCGATTCCACTATATGCGGAGCCGTAGGGAAATCCGGCTCGCCGATTTCGAGGTGAATGATTTCCTTACCACGCGCCTCCAATTCGCGCGCCCGAACCAGAACTTCAAAGGCGCTCTCTGTTCCCAGACGGGACATTCGTTCGGCCAGATGGAGTCTTCTCTCGGTTGAATGCATCGTCATATGATATGTGACCTGTTCAGGGGCGGCCATTGAGAAACCTCGGCGCATACCCTCGGATGTCAGGATAGGGCCAAAGCATCGGGCTGTCCAGACCGGATCGTGATGTGGCGACCTAAGGTGCGGATAGTTTGCGCGGGCTTGACAGCCCGTGCGGCAGAGGGCTTCAGTATCCTGCGAACTCTTCAGTCTTGATGTAATCCTCACTAACCTCGGCGGCTTCCAGGAGCTGACGCATGGCGGTGACCATTCCGGGTGGCCCGGCCAGGTAATAGACGGGCTTTGACAAGTCCGCCACATGCTTTCGCAGCATTGTCGCGTCGATTCGGCCCTGCTCGTTTCGCCAATTCGGATCCTTCACGTCGGATACGGTGGCGACCAGCTTGAAGTTGGGGTTCTGTTTCGCCCAAGCTTCAAGGTCGCTCAGGAAGGCCGTCGCCTGGGGGGTGCGATTCGAGTAAAGCAGGATGAGTTTGTGAGGCAGCTTCGCCTGAGTCGCCCACTCGATGATGCTGCGCATGGGAGTAATGCCGATGCCGCCGGCCAGAAACACGGCGGGGCGGGAGGTGTCCTTGTGCAAGGTGAAAGATCCCATGGCGGCGCTCACTTTCAGCTTCGTACCAAGCGGGAGCTCTTTGAGGCTATCTTTGAAGGCGGTCCTCCGCATCCGGGTGGCGATCATGAAAGAGCCGCTCTGGCTGGGTGAACTCGCGAATGAGAAGGTGCGAGTATTGCCTTCGGCGTCGGTCACGGGAGGGTCGATCAGAGTAAAGTCGGCGTTCTGCCCCGCTCGGAAAGAGAATTCTGAGCCGGAAGTATCAAACCAGAAGGCCATGGTCTCTTCGGCGATTTCCGCTCGGTCTTTGAGCGCAAATAAGTATTCCTTCATGCGTCGGCTCCTCTGTAAGTCTCAGCCTGAATTTTGAACCGCGAGCCTTCGAGCTTTTCAATCCCTGCGGTTGGTTAGATGCCAAAACGCGGAAATCGTCACAATCTGTGGCCAAAGCATTGCCGGCTTGCTTGCCTTAGCTCACGATGACAATCGGCGATATACGTGCCCTTGCGACTGCTTCTCGGACCGCCCCATCGAAACTTGGTGCATGTCATCGAGGGGAGGCCTGGCCGGATACGGTCAAACGGTTGTAGCGCTTCATAACCTCCCGCAGCCGGTCGTGGGGCAGTCCGATGACGGTGTGGTTGTCGGCGCCGGTCATCGTTTCGGCGGCAACCATAGAATTAACGATTGCTTCTTCGGTGGCTTGGACGGTGGCTTCGAAGAGGGGGCCCATACGGTCGTTGGGGACCATTGCGATTTGGGCAAGCCCCGAGGGCTTTGAGGCGCCGGGATTGGCCGTGGAGAACGCGATGAAGATATCGCCGGAGCCGTTCCCGGAAGTGCTTCCGGTGCGCGCGAGGCCCATCGTGGCGCGCCGCGCCAGGCGTTTGAGCTGGTGAGGTAGCAGTGGCGCGTCGGTGGCGACGACGATGATGATCGACCCTTTGTCCCCGTTGGCGGGGTGCTTGGGGATTTCGCGGCCCACGGGAACTCCCGCGATGGTGAGCTGACTGCGCCCTCCACAGTTGCACTGCACGAGCACGCCGACCGTGAAGCCTCCCGATTTCTCTTCGAGCTTTCGCGAGGCGGTTCCAATGCCGCCCTTGAATTCGTAGCAAACCATCCCGGTGCCGCCACCGACGCTGCCTTCGGCGACCGCACCGCTGCGCGCGCCGTTAAGTGCCGAAAGCGCGTGCTCGGGTTTGACGTGAAATCCGTTCACATCGTTGAGATAACCGTCGTAGGTTTCGGCGACGACGGGAAGCGACCACCAGTAGCCCGAGGCGTCCGGCCCGCCGCGTTCGACGCGCCAGCGGATGACCGCGTCGCGCACCACTCCCACACTGTGTGTGTTGGTGATCATCACGGGGCCTTCGAGAAAGCCTGACTCCTCCACCCAGGTAGTGCCGGTCATTTCGCCGTTGCCGTTCTGCGAGAACCATCCCGCAAATACCGGATCGCTGAGCGACTTGCCGCGCGGCAGGATCGCCGTAACGCCGGTGCGCACGGGGCCCTTGCCGACGACGAGCTTGCCTTCGCCGGATATCAAAGTCGTGTGGCCAACCTCGACGCCTTGGACATCAGTAATGGCGTCGAGTGGTCCGGGCGTGCCGTCAAATGGGACACCCAAATCGCGCGCCCGTGGCTTTGTCTGCCCCGAGGCATTCGAGACCATGGCAAACAGCGAACTCAGTATGGCGACGGAGAGGACGGCTCTTTTCATGCTTTTCTCCTGGACGGGGCGGTCATTTTAGCGGTGGTTGGGACTTCGTACAAGCCCCGGCATCCTGTCCGAAACCAGGAAGTTGAAACACTGCCGACTTGCCGGTATGCTGCCTCGCCACGCGAGGCGCGAGAATGGCAGAGCGCCCACATCCCGAACTCGTGCGCGCCATTGGCCGCTGGACACTTGCCGGGCTGGTGCTGAACGGCATCATCGGCGGCGGGATTTTCGGAGTGCCATCGCTCGTGGCCGCGCAATTGGGGCGCGCGAGTCCATGGGCTTATCTCATCGCCGCGGCCGGCGTGGGCGTCGTCATCGCCTGTTTTGCGGAAGTCGGCTCGCGCTTTCGCGAGGCCGGAGGGGTTTATCTCTACGCGCGGGAATCTTTCGGCCGGTTTGCAGGTATTCAAATTGCCTGGGTGGCGTGGCTGGCGCGGCTCACCGCCGTAGCCGCCAATTCGAATCTCTTCGTCAGTTATTTTGCGGAACTCTGGGCTCCCGCGACGAATCCTGCTCCGCGTCTCATCCTGCTTACGCTGCTCGTCGGCTTGCTGGCGACGGTGAATTACCGGGGCGTAAGCGGCGGGGCGCGGGTTAGCGACGTTTTTGTGGTGGCGAAGTTGCTGCCGCTTTCGATATTCGTTCTTGGCGGATTCTTTCTCCTTCGCAACAATCTCTCCGTAACAGCTCCGACGGGGGCCGGCGGTGCCTGGCTGGACGGAATTTTGATCCTCGTCTACACCTTCGGAGGTTTCGAAACCGCTCTGATCCCGATGAGCGAGGCCAAGGACCCGCAGCGTGACGTTCCATTCTCGCTGTTCGTTGGCCTTGCATTGACGGCCCTGCTGTACACGGGGATTCAGATTGTGGTCGTGACGGCGCTGGCCGCCCCGGGAGCCACCGACCGACCACTGGCCGCCGCGGCTGCGCAGTTTCTCGGCCCGATGGGTGCGTTTGTCATGACGGCGGGCGCTCTCCTTTCTATTTATGGCAACCTGGCCTCAAATATCCTTAACACGCCGCGCCTAACCTACACCCTGGCCGACCGGGGTGATTTTCCCAGATCTTTGGCGGCCGTGCATCCCCGCTTCCGGACCCCTTACATTTCCATCGTCGTCTTTGGCCTGATGGTCTGGTGCCTGGCCGTAGCGGGGAGTTTCCGGTGGAATGTAACTCTTTCTGCTGTCGCGCGCCTGCTGACCTACGGCGCGACCTGCGCGGCAGTCATCGCCTTGCGGAAAAAGCAGCCGGGAAGGGAAGCATTCCATCTACCCGCGGGAAACATAGTAGCCCTTCTTGGAATTGTGTTCACACTGGTGTTGGTCACCCGCATGGATTGGAGTGCTGTGGTCATCATTACCGCGACCGTTGGAGTCGCGTTCGTAAACTGGCTTTGGGCACGGAATCGAGAAGCCACAGACGCCCAGGAGCACTGAAGCTGACGATGGGAACTTGAGGGGCCCGGCGTGGACTTCCGGCGATGACGCCAGATTTCTGGACTTCTCCCTAAGAAAGAAGGCCACGGCGAGAGCGACTCTCGCCGTGGCGAATATCGAGCAGGCTCCACGATCCCAACCTAGTTAACCGTGAGAGAGAGTGACGTTGACTTCGATCCCGCCGCGGTTGTGGCGGTAACGTTCAAAGTGTAGGTTCCCGCCGGGGTGCCCGTCTGCGGAGGCGGGTTGTTGCTTTCGTTGCCGCCGCACGCCGACCACATCAGGACCACCAGCATAGTTGCCGCAAGCAGCCACTTAGCACGCCGCCGCGACCCAAGTGCCAGGGCTGCCATGGTGAGCAGTGACAGCAAGCTAACGACCTGGATCGGCTGAGAGTAGGGCGCCCTTTGCCCCGAGACAGGGGGGACCTTCATCTCTACCGGTACGGCGACTGAGCGGGCTGTAGTCGCTACCGAAACGGTGAACGCTGCGGGCGTGGTGTCACTGAGTGTGACGGTCGTGGGGTTGACCGTGCAGGTTGCGTGGGCTGGTGCTCCTGTGCAGGTGAGGTTGGCATCTCCGGTGACTCCGGTTGACCCGAGAATGGTGAGCCCATAGGTGGCGGAAGCCCCCGCGGCCACGGTGGCCGACGTAGATGAACCTTCACCCGGCGTGATGGTCAAATCAACGCCGCTACCTGAAAGGCTTACGGAGGTGGGGCCGCTCGTGGCATCCGACGCGATGTTGATCGTCGCGCTGGCGCCACCGGTGGCCGAAGGAGTAAACGTCGCGCTGATCGTGCAGGAGGCGTCCGCCGCCACGGAACTGCCGCAGGTATGGGTTTGGCCGAACGCGTCGGCGTTTTCACCAGTGATGGTGATTCCGGAAATGTTCAGGGTGGCGTTCCCCGTGTTATGGAGCGTGATGGTATGCGCGCTGCTTGTCGAACCGACGACTTGGTTTCCAAAGTCCACCGACGTTGGATCCAGGCTGATGACCGCGCCGGCGGTCGATGGCGCCCCGTAGCTGGCCACAAAACCGTCGCCTTGACTGCAACCAGTATCGCCGCATACCCCCTGAAGCACTCCGGTGCTGGCGGGGAAATCACTGGAGCCGGTGGTCCCGACCACGAAAATTTGGCCGGCGCTGTTCACGGCAATACCCTGGCCGGCGTCGTACCCCTCGCCGCCCAGATAGGTGGAAAAGACGAGCGACATGCCGTCCGCCGCAATTTCCGTCACGAAGGCGTCATCCACGCCCGAAGTGTTGTGAGTGCTATCGACCGCGCTGGCGAGTGGGAAGTCGGGAGAGCTGGTGGAACCGGTGACATAGGCATGGCCACTGGTGTCCACGGCAAGTCCCCTGACTCCTTCGTCCGCGCTGCCGCCGAGCAGCGTGGCGTACACGTATTGAGCGGTGGCCGGGTTGATCTTGGCGACGAACACGTCGAACCCGCCGGCATTATCCGTCTGAAAGCCGGTGGTTTCTGTCGGTATGTGCGCGAAGTCCGTCAGGCCTGCGATGTAGAGCATCCCGGTATTGTCGAAGGCCAAGCTCGTTCCATAGTCAGTGGAGGCGTCCCCTAAATAGGTGGAGAAAAGGAGCGTGGCGGTACTTGTCAACGTTGGGTCGATCTCCGTTATAAAAGCGTCCGAGGCGGTTCCGCTGTCCGGGTCAGTAGGGACGGGGGCGGTAAGGCTGGTGGGGAAATCCGTCGAGTCTGTAGTCCCGATTACCCACATTTTGCCCGCACTGTCGAACGCGATACCGTTCCCTTTGTCTTCAGCGTTGCCACCCAGATAGGAGGCGTAGAGCAAATCATTGATGCCGTCGCCGGCAGGGTGAAGCTTGACGACGTAAGCGTCATAAAGAGATGTTCCACAACTCCCGCAAGTGGACTGAAACCCCCGGCTAATGTCGATAATTGGCGAATTGGTCACGCCAGTCATGGCGATGTCCCCGGCGGAGTTCACGGCGATGGCGTAACCGGCATCATCCTTGTTGCCGCCCACGAACGTGGAGTAGGAAACCGCTCCCGTGGCGTCGAGTTTCGTCACAAAAGCGTCGCCCGAGAGCCCTCCGTTGCAATCGGCTGTCCCGCTGCAGAGTGTGTGGAAAGCACCGGTGGTGGTGGGGAAGTCGCCGGAGTAGGTATCGCCGGTGATGTAGGCATTGCCACTCCCATCCACGGCGATGGCGAAACCGTCCTCCGAACTGCTGCCGCCAATAAAGGTCGAGTAGACGGTTGCGGTGCCAGCGGGATTCAGCTTCGTCACAAACGCATCTCCGTTGTTCATCGTCCCACCATTGGTAACGGGGAAGTCGGACGAGAACGTCGTGCCCACAACGTAGGCGTTCCCGGCTGCGTCGGCGGCAACCCCCAACGCCGCGTCATAGCTATTTCCACCCAGAAAGGTGGCGTAGTTGAGCGCCGGGTCAATGACGAGTGGGAGGCTCTTGTCGTAGGGGCCCAACTCGAAGCCCACACGGTTCGCGGCCAAAAGCTTGAAACGCCCCTCAACCGATTTGCGATTTTGGATTTCGGATTTTGGATTGTCCGGCTGGTAAACGACGGGTTTGTGGAATCGCACCTCACCACCTTTAGTAGCGATGACGAGGTCGCCGCGCGCGTCGATTTTCGCTCTCCCGGTTTCCAGTTTCGAGTTTCCATTTTCCAGCTCCAGCTCGATTACCCGCGGATCCGCGCCCGGCGCCACGACAAAATCATATTCAAGTTGGCGCTGGTTGCCGTAGTAGACCAGGTCGACGCCGGTATACACGCCCTCGTACTTGACCCTGGCGTAGCTTGGGACATTGGTGCGCCACTTCTTGGGGTCGTTGCCGAAATAGTAGTTGCTGTAGCCGGAAAGTTGGTCAAGTCCCTTCACCGCGGCCTGAGGATTCGCGCCCACGACCTTCATGCGAAGCACGGAGGGCACTGGACGGTCGGGAGGCGAGGAGGCAAGAGGCTGTCTGAGCAATGAGTAGCCATCTTCCACCTTTCCCTTTTTACTTATGCTTTGGCTTCCGGGGCTGAGGGTCAATACCGCCTCACTGGCAGTGAGAAACAGTCCGTAACCCCTTCCGCGCGACAAAAACTTCACCTGCCTGTCGGTCTGGCCTTGGTTGGCCTCGAAAGACAACGGAATGTCCCCAAACGACTTAAGCGAGTGCATTCCAGTTTTTCCAAGGGTTTCTGTCGTGCCGCGTGCTCTCAGATTAATCTTTGAGGCGGCCCGGAAAAGGTGGTTGACAGGGTGGTTGGCTTCCCCCCTGGGGCTGGTTTGATCGATCCACATCACTGCCGCAACGGCCAGAAGCACCAAAACCACAAGCGCGCTGGCCACGGGGACAAACCTCCGCATACATCCCTCCTGGATTCAAAAATGTCACACCCTATTTTTAGGGTGGGTAATATCTTATCTTGTTCCTGTGACACACCGAAGCAAGCGCACTCTGTATATGCTCGCAGCGACAAGATGTCAAGAGGGCGGGAAAATATTTTTCTGCGTTTCATCAACTCGGAATCATCTAACATTGCGAAGGGATTGTAGAGTGGTTAACTTGCGAATGGTTAAGGAGGGGGCGCTATCCCCGTACGATTACTGCGCCACTAACAGGCGCGGAGGTACCCGATTCGCTCAACGAGGTTGCGAGCACGGATCAGATTCTTAACCCAAGCTGCTCGCCGCTAGTTTGGGCATGAACGACGGCAATAGCCGCCATGTTAACAATCTCTTCGACTTCGCAGCCGCGTTGCAGGACGTGGACAGGCTTGGCCATTCCCATGAGCAACGGCCCGAGAGCTTCCGCCCCACCCACGCGCATCATGAGCTTGTAGGCAATGTTGCCGGCCTCAAGGTCGGGAAAGATCAGAACATTGGCGCCGCCTTTGAGGCTGGAGAAGGGATAATCCTGGGTGATGATTTCCGGCCTCACGGCCGTGTCGGCTTGCATCTCCCCGTCCACCATGAGGCCGGGGGCGCGCTGCTTCACGATCTCCGTCGCTCGCCGGACTTTTGCGCACAAGGGATGCTGCGTGCTTCCGAAATTGGAGAATGAGAGCATGGCGACGCGCGGTTCAACGTTGAACTCCCGCGCCTCGCTGGCAGCCAGCAGGGCGATTTCAGCCAGTTCTTCGGCCGTGGGTTCGATGTTCACGGTGGTATCAGCAAAGAAGTAGACTTCTTTCTTCGTGGCCAGCACGTAAAGTCCCGAGACGCGGTGCACGTCGGGGCGCATGCCGATCACCTGAAGCGCGGGGCGGATCGTATCGGGATAATGCTGCGCCACTCCTGCCAGGAAGCCGTCGGCGTCGCCCATGTGGACCATCATCGCCCCGAAGTAGTTGTGGTTCATCACCAGGTCTCCGGCCTCGCTGCGTGTAACGCCCTTGCGATGCCGCAGCCGGAAGAATTCCTCCACGTAGGCGGCGAGCTTGGGCGAGCGCGCCGGCTCGATGATTTCGGCATTGAGTTTGCCAAGGCACAATTCGTGGAGTCTGGCTTCGATGACGGCTTGGCGTCCGAGCAGGATCGGGTGCGCGATGTTTTCTTCCGCGACGCGGTAACTGGCGCGAAGGATCTTTTCGTGCTCGCCTTCGGAAAAGACGATTCGCCTGGGCGAAGCCTTGGCGCGGTGACGCACGTTTTGCATGACTTCATAGGTCCGGCCCAGCCGCCGCGAAAGCTGGTCGCGATATTCTTCGAGATCAATCTCCAGCCGCGCCACGCCGGTCTCCATGGCGGCCTGCGCCACGGCGCAGGACTCCCGGATCAGCACGCGGGGATCAAAAGGCTTGGGAAGGATGTACTCCGGCCCGAATGTCAGGCGGTATCCGCCGTAGGCACGCAGGACCGAGTCGGGAACGTCTTCTTTCGCCAGCGCCGCGAGCGAGCGCGTGGCGGCCACTTCCATCGCCTCGTTGATGGCGCGCGCGCGAACGTCAAGCGCGCCGCGAAAGATGAATGGGAAGCCCAACACGTTGTTCACCTGGTTGGGGAAATCCGATCGCCCCGTGGCGATGACCGCGTCCGGGCGAGCCGCGCGGGCATCGGGGTAACTGATCTCCGGATCGGGATTGGCGAGAGCAAAAATGACCGGGCGCTCCGCCATAACCTTGACCATCTCCGGCGTCACGCACCCGCCGGTTGAGAGCCCGACGACGACATCGGCGCCTTTCAAAGCCTCCTTCAGCGTGCGCGCTGCGGTTTTCACAGCGAAGCGTGATGTGTATTCATTCATTCCTTCTTCGCGGCCTTCGAAGAGGACCCCGAAGATGTCGCACATGGTGATGTTTTCCCGGCGCACGCCGAGGCGGACGAAGTGCTGCGCGGTCGCCAGTCCCGCCGCGCCCGCACCGCTGAAAACCACACGGACTTCACTTATCTCCTTCTTCGCGATCTCCAGCGCGTTCAGCAACGCCGCGCCGGCGATGATCGCCGTGCCGTGTTGGTCGTCATGAAAAACGGGAATGGCGAGGGTTTTCTGCAGCGTCTCCTCGATGTAGAAACAGTCCGGGGCTTTGATGTCCTCGAGGTTGATGGCCCCCACCGTCGGCTCCAGGCACTGGCAAAATTTGATGACATCCTCGGGCTTGTCGGCGTTGATTTCCAGATCGAACACGTCGATGTCCGCGAGACGCTTGAAGAGGATCGCTTTGCCTTCCATCACCGGCTTGCCCGCGAGCGGGCCGATGTTCCCAAGTCCGAGCACGCGCGTGCCGTTGGTAACCACGGCCACCAGGTTGCCGCGCGCCGTGTATTCAAAAGCCAGGCGGGGATCTTGTTTAATTTCAAGGCAAGGTTCCGCCACGCCGGGGGTGTAGGCGAGGCTCAAATCCCACTGAGTGCTGCAAGGTTTCGTGGGCGTGACTTCGATCTTCCCCTTCCGTCCCAGGCGGTGATAATCGAGCGCATCTTGTTTGCGGATTCCCACGGCGTGCCCCCTTCGACAAACTGTCGCTACCGCGGCTGTCCGCCGGGCGGCGGATTGGCGACTGAAATGTAACACAGATTCTGTTGCTCGGCGGCTTCATCAACTGCTGTTGACGGAGCGAACCTCGGTTAGAATGGCCTGCCTGGATGACGGCCTCTAGAGTCCCCCGCTTCCAAGGAGGCGCGATGCGTAAGTTTTTGCTTCACGCTGCACTCTTCATCCTGATCGCTTTTAATCCGGCGTGGCCCGCCGAGTTCCCGCACCGGACATCATTGAACGGCACGTGGGACTATCGCCCGCTCGCGCGCACAACTCTGAAATCCGACGGATCGATCGCCGAAGACAAGTCGAACTTGCCTCCCGGCGGGAAGATGCCTGTGCCTTCGAACTGGCATCTCGACGGTCTCCCGAACTTCAACGGCCGCGTGCGATTCGAACGGAATTTTGACTTCGCCGAAAGACCAGCGGCTGCTGACCGGGTGTTTCTGATTTTCCGCGGCGTGGACTACTTCGCGGATGTGGAACTGAATGGTGTTCCGATCGGGCGACACGAGGGGTATTTCCAGGCGTTCGAGTTTGACGTGACTCCGCAGCTCAAGCTCGGGCGCAATCACCTTGCGGTGACCGTGGACGCCCCGCTCGAAGAGCCGGGCACTGTCTGGCCCGATCACAAGCGCATGATCAAGGGCGTCTTCTCGCACTGGGACTGCAAGCCCGGAAATGTTTTCAAAGCGACGGGCCAGGACGGAACCACAGCGGGCATCTGGAATGACGTTGAACTCGAAATCCGCCGCACGGCGTGGCTCGGCAACGTCAAGATTCAGCCTGTGCTGCACGAACGCAAACAGGCGACAGGGAAAAACGAGGACAATGGCTTGGACGCGAATGTCTTCGTCACGGCGGAAGTTCGCGCGGCACGTGCGGGCAGTTACGTGCTGACCGCGGAAGCGGGCAGCGCCAAGGTAACAACGAAGGTCGAGATGACCTCGAACGATGCGACCGTCGTTCTGGTGCTCCCGATGGAGCGGCCGAAGTTGTGGTGGACCTGGGATCTGGGCGACCCGTATCTCTACACGTGCGAGCTGACTCTCGCGGCAGATTCCGAAGTCGTCTACGCCCGCGATATCCCATTCGGCGTGCGCTCGATCGAGCTCGACGAAAAGACCGGCGACTGGCGGCTGAATGGCGTGCGCTTCTTCATTCGCGGCACCAACATTGTCCCCGACCTCTGGCTGGCGCGTTACACGCCGGCGCGCATCGCGGAGGATATCCGACTGTTGCGCCTCGCCAACGTCAACGGCGTGCGTGTGTGCGTGCACGTAAACCGCGAGGAACTCTACGATGCGCTCGACCGCGCCGGAATCGTGGCCTGGCAGGATTTCCCTCTGCAGTGGGATTACACTCACACGCCCAAGTTCCTCACGGAGGCGGCGCGCCAGTTGCGCGACATGATCCGCCAGTTCTACAACCATCCGTCCATCATCACCTGGGTTTGCCAGAACGAATCGACGGCCTACAACGTCAACGTGCTTGACCCGTTCCTGGCGCGCGTCGGCGCGCAGGAAGATTCCTCGCGGCCCGTGCGCCCGACTTCCGTCTACGCCGAGCATCATTACCAGGGCTGGTATGGCGGCGACTACTACAACTACCTCGCGACCCCGGGCGGGCCGATTATCTCCGAGCTCGGCGCGCAGGCGCTGCCCTCGCTGGAAGAGACGCGCCAGATGTTTGGCGAGGCCTGGCCGCCCGACTGGCAGAAGATGGCTTATCACGATTTCCAGTACGAGCAGACCTTCCACGTCGCGAAGATTCCGATGGGCTCGAACTGGGCGGAGTTCGTGCGGAACTCGCAGCAGTATCAAGCCGACCTCATCAAGTTCGCGATCGAGCACTACCGGCGCGTCAAGTACCAGAAGGTCGGATCGTTTTTCCACTTCCTCTTCGGCGATTGCTGGCCGTCGGTGACGTGGTCGGTGGTAAGCTTTGAAAGGAAACCCAAACCGGGCTACTTCGCTTTGCAGCGCGCGTATCAGCCGGTGTTGATCGGCGCGGATCTGGGTAAGACGGTGTGGAGCAAGGGCAAGAACCTTCCCGCCGGTGCTGCGGGCGGAGGAGCCAGCGCTACTGTCTGGGTCGTGAATGACCAGCACCGAACGCTTGAGGGCGTGACCTGCGAAGCACTCTTGCGCGGTCACGGGAAGAATTTCCTTGTGATGGAAAGCCGAAAGCTCGCCGCGATTGCCGAGGATTCGGCGGCTGATGTGGCTGGGCTGGAGTTCCGCCTGCCCGCGGAAGTAAGCCCGGGCGTGTACGATCTTGTGCTTGCCCTTCGGCAGGGCGACAGAATGCTGAGTGAGAATTCCTATCCCGTGACGGTGGTCGAGTAGAAGCGCGAGATGCCCAAACGCTACTTCACCTACCAATCGCTTGACGATCTGCGGCGGGACGCGGAGCGGCTGGGAATCGAGTTGCCGCTCGTCGCAGACCGCGACGAAGTCCGCAGTTGGCTGGCGCGTCCGGTGGCCATCGCGGGCGATGGCGGGGCGAGCTGGCAGATCGGGAATTCGCTCGCCATCCATCCCATGGAAGGCTGCGATGGCGAACTCGACGGGCGCCCGGGGGAACTGACGCTTCGACGCTACCAACGCTTTGGCGCGGGCGGCGCCAAGCTCCTCTGGTTCGAAGCTTGCGCGGTGGCCCCCGAGGGCCGCGCGAATCCCCGCCAACTCTGGATTCACGTGGGCTCGGCAAAGGCGCTGGGCGAAGTTCTCGAATCCTGCCGGCGCGCGCACGAGCGGGAATTCGGCACGCGTGAAGGTTTGGTCGCGGTGCTGCAGCTGACGCATTCCGGAAGGTACGCGTACAAGGATCAGCGGGTCGCGTACGAACACCCGATCCTCGACAAGTATCCCTTTGCGAATGCGTGGAGTTCGCCGCCCCGCTCGGCCGCGTGGCAAGTGGCCAGCGACGAGTATCTGGCGCAACTCGAAGACCGCTTTGTCGAGGCGGCGGTGCTGGCGCGCGACGCCGGGTTCGACGGCATCGACTTGAAAATGGTGCACGGCTACCTGCTTGTCGAATTGCTGAGCGGGCGATCGCGACAGGGCGTCTACGGCGGCTCGCTCGAGAACCGCGGCCGCTTCGCGCTGAATGTCCTGGCAAAAATCCGGAAGCGCGTGGGAGAGAATTTCCTGCTGGGGGTGCGGCTGGGAGTCTACGACGGTGTGCCGTACGCGGTCCCGGGACCAAACTCGGCGGGCGTCACTCGCCAGTACGAACGGCCGTACACGTGGGGCTTCGGAGTGAATCCAGAAAATCCCCTTGAGCCCGATCTGGAAGAGCCGATCCGGTTCATCGGCTGGCTGAAGCAGGCCGGAGTCAAACTCCTCAATGTCTCGCTTGGGAACCCTTACGTCAACCCGCACCTCGGGCGGCCATACGAGAAGCCCAACGAGGGATTGTACGAATCACCCGAACACCCGCTCATCGGCGTGGCCAGGCACTTCAACGCGACGGCGCAGATCCAGCGGACTTTTCCGGACCTGGCGGTTGTGGGGACGGGGTACTCGTGGCTGCAGCATTTCCTCATCAACGCTGGCGTTGGCAATCTCAAGGCAGGGCGCGTCCGCGTGGTGGGCGTAGGGCGCGGCGCATTGGCGTATCCCGAATTCGCCCGCGACGCGCTGACCAAGGGCGAACTTGATCCATTGCGGACCTGTAAGACCCTCTCGTACTGCACCTACCTCATGCGGCAAAAGAACCACCCCATGGGGCAATTCCCAACCGGCTGCCCGCCGTTTGACAAGGAAGGCTACGGGCAGGTGGTGAAGGAAGCGCGCGCGGCGGGAAGGGCATCGCTGAAATCTTAATTCTCAAATCTGAAATTGCCAGGATGCAGAAGGCAGAAGGCAGTAGGCAGAAGGCAGACAACAACTTCCTTGGGAACTTCGCGCCGCTAGCGCGTGAGCACCGCGAAGAGGCCGAGGGTCAGACCGATCAGCCATGCCAAGGCAATGGCCGCTCCAAGGGCCGGGCCCGCCGAGAGGAATGTGACGGTCACCAGCTCTTGTAAGGTGTCGTACACGGCTTGGCGATTCATCGAAAACCTTCCGGCCGCTGAGGTTGAGCAGGAGGAAATGGACAAAATGTCCGACTCAGCCGACCACCTGCGTTAATTCTTAGCATTCCAATCGCCAAATTGCTGACTGCAAGTCGTTATTGCGACCTCGCGCGCGTCGAAACCGAGGGTCCTTACTTCCATGGCGGCTTCTCAGGGAGCAACTTGTCGAATTCCGCAATCAGTGAAGCCTCGTAGTCGCCCGCATAACTCCCGTTGAAAAAGCGTTCAGCGGCCTCGTTCAGGAATCGCTCCCAGGAAGCGTCTTCGTGCCCCGGATTGATGGGATAGAAGAGAGCGCCGTTGGCGCGCGCGGCGGCCAGGTCTCCCGGTGCATCGCCAATCATCAGGACGCGGCCCTTTTCGTATTTGTCGCCCGCTGCGAGCTTGAGATGTTCTTTCTTGCTGCCCATTTCCTGTCCGGCGATGACGGCGGCGAAGCAGGCGATATTGTGTTCCTGCCACTCGCGCTCCAGCGCCTCACCGGGCGTGGCCGAAACGCAGATGATGTCGGCCTTCGCGGCGAGCTTTTCGACGCTCTCGCGGAAATAGGGGAAAGGCGGGACTCCCTCGACCACATCGGCGATGGTTCGGTTGACGGCCTTGCTCCATTCAAGCGTCTGGCGGAGAACGGCGTTGTCGCTTTTCGCGACTTCGGCTTCCAGCGCCGGATTGCCGAGCGTCGCGCCGGAATCGATCCAGGCCTGGAGCGGCTGCCAATCGGGAAGCTTCGCGCCGCGCCGCATGGCTTCCGGCCAGTCGCGCAGCAGTTCAAAAGCCCTGGTTAGCGCGGGGAAGCGATTGATTCCCCGCCATTTCGAGTAGAGGTTGACGAATTCCGCTGCGGCGCGCGCGAATTTGGAGATGGCTTGTAGCTTGAAATACTTAATGATGTTGGGGATAAAACACTCTTTGTGCTTGATCTCCATCGTATCGAAAACGCAGCCGTCGGAATCGATGCCGACGAAATAGGAATGCTGGGGTTTGAAAGCGAGCAGCTTATCTTTGGGCGACGAATCCATTCCTTCCTCCGGTGAGTATGACTTACCACGATCTCCGCGTCACAGGCGGCCAAGCATCTTAGCTTACTTTTGCATGGGAGGGAATGCGCCCGCGCCCGACCGCCCGGCCCGTCCGAAGGGGGCGCCGCCCGCCGCCTCGCCGCGGCCAAGGCTCGGTCGACCGACAAGGGCGGGGAAGAACGCCGCGTTGTCTCTCGCGTAGCCTATGTATATGATCTCTACGACCCGGATGGAGGGGCGCCCGCGCGACGTCGCACAATCGGCCACAAAGTGACTATTTTTAACCCATTCTTAACCCAAGCCTTTGTAACCCGCTGATAATAAATGGCCTGATGGCTTAATGGAATTCTTAAACAGTTCCTTTGTTTTCAATAAGATGCACCAGGTTGCTTAACCCAATAGTCCATAAAGCCCTGATTCTAAATGACCTGGTGGGTTAATACTCCCCCCTATATTTGGCCCCATTTGGGCTCGGGGTTCGGGACACACGATTTCCCACTTGCGATTTTGGATTGCCGGGTTTCCATTTTCGAGTTTCCAGTTTCCAATTTCCATTTTCGAGTGCCCCGTTTCGTCTCCTCTGGGGTCTGACTCCCCAATCCTTCCTCTCTCGCTGACAATCCTGGCCTATACTTTTCGTATGTAGACTATCACACTTGGCCACAGTTGTCAAGAGGAAATTTTGTCCGAGTCGGGAATCCGCCCCTTCGGCGCCCGGCACGATCTTGTAGCGGCGAACTGTGTTCGCCGACAGGCGGGGCTTGGGTGAGGAAAAGCCGCCGGCGGTCACAGATCGCCGGTACAACCGCAGACAGGGTATGTTTTTCAACGCCTGGTTCATCTTGTCACGGGGAAAGGTCCACCCGTCACGTTATCGCGCTTGCATTTGAGGGGATGCAAGTCTATACTTTATTTGGCGAACGCACATAGTGGGCGAAAGCCCACTTTTTTGTTGGCGCGCTTTCTTGCAGTCGCCGGCGCGCAGGCTGGCGGGTGTGTGTTCCCAGGCTACGCAGAAATGGCTGTTGATTTGGAGAAGATCCGGCAGATTGCCGAGCGCGTAGTGACCTCGGAGGGTCTGTATCTGGTCGACGTTGAGCTGAAAGGCGGGCGGTTCAATCCGCTGCTCCGGATCTACATCGACAAGCGCGAAGGAATCACTCACGGCGACTGCCAGTTGGTGAGCGAGCAGCTTAGCGCCATCCTGGATGTGGAGGATCCATTTCCGGGGCGGTATGTCCTGGAAGTCTCCTCGCCGGGCTTGGACCGGAAGCTGGTGAAGCCGAGCGATTTCGAGCATTTTTCCGGGCGGCGGGCGCGGCTGGTGTTGCGCGAGGCGGTGGGCGAACAGAAGGTTGTCGAAGGCCGTCTGGCGGGATTTGAAAGCGGCCGGGTGCGCATGGACCTGGGCGCGGCGGGCGTGAGCGAGTTCGAGCTTTCGAATATTTCGAAAGCGCAGCTTATTGTGGAACTGTAAACGACCGGGATTCGGGTTTCGGGATTAGGGGTTCGGGAATAAGACTGGTGGCAGCAATCATTCGAGGATGGGACCCGAATCCCGAAATCCGAACCCCGGGCCTTGTGGGGGGTAAGACGTGACGACAAGCTTGCTCTATCAAACAATCGATCAGTTGAGCCGGGAGAAAGGCATCGACCCGCAGATTATTATTTCTGCCGTTGAGGATGCCATCCTGGTGGCGACGCGGAAATACTACAAGAGCACGGAAGAGCTGCAATCGCACTTCAACAAAGAGACGGGCGCGGTGGAAGTAGTCGCCGTCAAGAAGATTGTGGAAGCAGTCGCCGACCCCAACCTGGAGATTTCGCTCGAAGATGCCCGGAAGCTCAATCCCGAGGCGGCGATCGAGGGGGAAGTGCGCATCCCCAAGAAGACCGACGTTCTGGGCCGGATCGCGGCGCAGACGGCAAAGCAGGTCATCTTCCAGAAGGTTCGCGAAGCCGAGCGCGACACGGTCTACGCCGAGTACAACCAGCGCGTGGGCGAGCTGGTGAATTGCACGGTGAAGCGGCTCGAAGGGCCGGACATCATCGTGGACCTGGGCCGGACGGAAGCTCGCCTGCCGCGCAAGGAGCAGTCGCGGCTGGAGAGTTATCAGATAGGCGAGCGGCTGCGCGCCGTCATCGTTATGGTTGACCGCGCCGCGCGCGGGCCGCAGGTGATCGTCTCGCGCGCCGACGCTTCGCTGGTGCAATGCCTGTTCGCGATGGAAGTGCCGGAAATCTATGACGGCACGGTCGTGATCCGCGCCATGGCGCGCGAGGCGGGCGAGCGGACGAAGGTCGCGGTTTACTCCAAAGACCCCGACGTTGACTGCGTGGGCGCGTGCGTCGGCATGAAGGGCATGCGCGTGCAGTCGATCATCCGCGAGTTGCGCGGCGAGAAGATCGACATCATCGAGTTCAACGAAGACCCGGTGATTTTCGCCGCCAACGCGCTCAGCCCGGCCAAAATCAATCACGTTTCGATTGTGGACGCGGAGCAGAAGCACCTGGAAGTGATCGTGGACGACACGCAACTGTCGCTGGCCATCGGGAAGAAGGGGCAGAACGTGCGACTGGCGGCGAAGCTGCTGGGCTGGCGTATCGACATCAAGAGCGAGGAAGAGAAGCGCCAGGAGATCGAGTCGCAGATGGCGCAGATGGCGTTGCGCGGCGCGCCGGTCAGCAACCTGGTGGGCCTGGGGGAGAAGACATTGCAGAAACTGCGCGACCATGGGATCGAGACGGTCGAGCAGCTCGCCCAGATGACTCCCGACGAACTGACGCAAATTTCCGGGATCGGCGAGAAGACCGTGGAGCGTATTCGCCGCGTGGTGACGGATTACTTCGAGCAGGCGCAGCAGACTGCCGAGGCTGTGGAAGAGCCGGAAGCCGCACCCGCGGAAGGACCCGCGCCGGCGGCCGTCGAAGAACCGAGCGCGGAATCCGCGGGGGACGAAATCGCGACGGAGCAGCCGCCCGACGAAGCAGCAAGCGAAACCGCTGCCGAGGAAGCGCCGGCCGAGACGGCTGAGTCCGAACCGGAAACGGCCGCGGGCGAGGGGCCAGAGCAAGAAGCCTCGGCCGAGACAGAGCCTGCGGCAAGCGGCGAAGGAGAGAAAACCGAATGAGATAAACGAGACGTCCCGCTCAGAGCGGGATCAAGCCGGGGCGGTAATGTAAGGGAAAGAATGAGGGGAAATGGGTAAGATTCGAATCAACGATCTGGCGCGGGAACTGGAAGTCAAAAGCAAGGCGATCATTGAGTACCTTCCCGAGCTGGGAATCACTGACAAGCGCTCGCACTCGAGCGCGCTCGAAGACGACGACGCGGACAAGGTGCGCGCGCATTTCCGCGCGGAAGGCTCCGAGGCCCCCGCGAAAGCGCCCGAAACGCCGGCGGCGGAGCCCGCGGCTCCCGCTCCCGCCGCTCACGCGCCCGCCATGCCCGCGCCGGTGGCAAAGAAACCTGCGGAGGTTCATGCTCACCCTCACGCTCTCCCTGAAATGCGGCCACTGACCAAGACACTGGCAGAGATCAAGGCGGAAGCCCGGCGGTCCGTTGCGCCGCCTCCACCGCCACCGCCGCCTCCCGCGCCGCGAGTTACACCCACGGCGGAGCGCGCCGGTACACCTCGCGTCGCGCCACCTCCTGCTGCCGGCCCTGTCACGCCTCCGGCCGGAATTTCCAAGGGCATGCCAGCCCGGCCAACCGCCGTGCCTCTAGGGTCCAGGACCGGCGAGGTTGTTCCCGTCGTAAGCGCGAAAGCAGTTCCTTCCGCGGAAAGCGCGGGGGCGGCGAAGACGGCCGAACCTCCTGCCGGGAGGCCGGCCCGCGGGGGGCGCGTGGGGCGCAAAGCCGACGCCGCATCCAGCCAGCCCATCTATCCTGCCGCCATTATTCCCAGAGGCGGCGCACCGCGTGTCCCGGTCACCCGGCGTCCAGGCGAACCACGGCCCATGCATCCCACAGCCGCGCGGCCCTCGGGTGGAGGACCCGGCGCGCGCGCCGGTGGCGCATTGCGCACCGCCACTCCGCATGGGCGGCCAATGCCCCGGCCAACGCCCCTGGCCCCACCGCGGCCTTTGGTGCCGGAAGAAATTCCCATCACTCGGAAGATCACCATCACCGAGGGTGTCGCCATCAAAGAGCTCTCGGAAAAGCTGGAAGCGCGCGCCAAAGACGTCATCAAGCGGCTGCTGGAGAAGGGAATCTTCGCCACCATTAACCAGACCCTGGACAGCCAGACCGCCAAGGAACTGGCTCGAGCTTTTGGCGCCGAAGTCGAAGTCATCAGCTTTGAGGACGAAGTCATCCACGAGGTGGAAGAGTCCGACCGCCCCGAGGATCTGGTCCCCCGCGCGCCCGTCGTCACGGTCATGGGCCACGTGGACCACGGCAAAACTTCGCTGCTCGACGCCATCCGCGAAACGAGCGTGGCCGCCCGTGAGGCGGGAGGAATCACCCAGCATATCGGCGCCTACGAGGTCGAGGCGCAGAATCGCAAGATTGTGTTCCTCGATACGCCGGGCCACGAGGCGTTCACCATGATGCGCGCCCGCGGTTCGAGGGTGACCGACGTCGTGGTCCTGGTCGTCGCGGCCGACGACGGCGTGATGCCGCAGACGCTGGAAGCAATCAATCACGCGCGCGCGGCGAAAGTTCCCATCCTGGTTGCCATCAACAAGATCGACAAGCCGGACGCGCAGCCCGAGCGCGTTAAGCGCCAGCTTGCCGACCACGGCCTGATGCCGGAAGAGTGGGGCGGCGAGACCGTCACCGTCGAGGTTTCCGCCAAGCAGAAGAAGAATCTGAACTTGCTGCTGGAGATGGTCCTCCTCGTGGCGGACATGCAGGCGCTGAAAGCCAACCCCCGGCGCCTGGCCAGTGGGACGGTTCTGGAGGCGAAACTGGATCGCGGGCGCGGTCCGGTGGCGACCGTGCTGGTGCAGAACGGGACACTGCACGGAAGCGATTCATTTATTGTCGGCTCGATTTACGGCAAGGTGCGCGCCATGCTCGACTACCGCGGCCGGCCGGTGCATGAGGCTCCGCCCTCGACACCTGTCGAGGTTTTGGGACTTGAAGACGTGCCCCAGGCCGGCGACCGCATCCTGGCCATTGCCGACACCGCCAAGGCGCGGCAGATCGCCTTGCATCGCCAGGCCAAGGCGCGCGAAGCGGCACTGGCAAAGAGTGCTCGCTTGACTCTTGAGCAGTTGCACGAGCAACTGGCCGCCGGAGATGTGAAGGAACTCCCGCTCATCATCAAGGGCGACGTTCAGGGCTCCGTTGAAGTGTTGACCGACACGCTCAACAAGATGAGCACCGCCAGGGTCAAGATCAAGGTCATCCACGCCGGTGTGGGAGCGATCACCGAATCGGACGTGCTGCTGGCTTCCGCTTCAAATGCCGTCATTATCGGGTTCAACGTTCGGCCGGAACGCAAGGCGACGGAACTCGCTCAACTTGAGGGCGTGGATATCCGCCTGCACTCGATCATTTACAACGTCACCGACGAGATTAAGAAGGCGATGGCGGGCCTGCTGGCCGTCACGGTCAAGGAAGTGACCCTCGGGCACGCCGAAGTGCGCGATACCTTCCGCATCTCGAAGGTCGGGACGATCGCCGGGAGCGCCGTCCAGGACGGCAAGATCACGCGCGAGGCCAAGATTCGCCTGCTCCGCGATAACGTGGTTATCTACGAAGGCAAGGTGAAATCCCTCCGCCACTTCAAGGAGGACGTCAACGAAGTGCGGAGCGGGTTGGAGTGCGGCATCGGTCTCGAGAACTTCAACGACGTGAAAGTCGGCGACGTGATCGAGGCGTACGTGGTCGAAAAGGTTACCGAGCCCGCGCTGGTCTGACGGGACGACTTGGGAGCACCACTGCCATGCCCGTCGGTGTGCTGACCCTCGAAATCCAAATTCCTTACTCGCACTCCCTGAAAGAAAAGCGAGCCGTCCTGAGGAAGATGCGCGACCGGCTGCGCGCCCGCTTCAACGTCGCCGTCGCGGAGCTCGACCACCAGGACGTCTGGCAGCGGGCGACGCTCGGCGTGGTCTCGATTTCCGACAGCCAGCCGCTGCTCGAGTCGCTCTTCCGGCAGGTTCTGGCGGAAGCGGAGCACATTCTCGGCGACGATGTCTCCAGCCACGAACTGGAGATTCTTTGATTTAGTGATTGAGTGATTTAGCGATTTGCCTGATCCCTTGCGATTGTGGCTGGAATTCCTCAAATCAGAAGATCACGAAATCATCGGATCGCTGAATCACCGGTTGTCATCCATGGCTCCTCTTGCGCATCGTCATGAGCGTCTCGCCGATCAGATTCGCATCGAGATCGAGGAGATGATCGAGGGCGAGTTGAAGGACCCGCGCATCGGGTTCGCCACCGTCACCCACGTCGACCTGAGTCCCGACCTTCGCCATGCGCGGGTGCTGGTCACGGTGACGGGAGACGACGACTCGCAGCGCGATACGCTGGAGGGGCTGTCATCGGCGGCGGGGTACGTGCGGCGCGAGATCGTTCAGCGGCTGAACTTGCGACGCGCGCCGGAGCTCGTATTTGACCTGGACCGCGAAGCGGCGCAAGCGGAACGAGTTGAGTCGCTCCTCAAAAACCTCAAGAAGGATGAATAACCTTCACAAGGCGCCGCTCCTTCCATTGAAGACGCGCGGGGATTATGCCTGACACCGTACCGGAATTCTCGGGAGTCCTGGTCATCGATAAGCCTGCCGGGATGACGTCGCACGATGTCGTTGCCCGTGTCCGGCGCATTCTCGACATCCGCCAGGTGGGCCACTTCGGGACGCTCGACCCGTTTGCCACGGGCGTGTTGCCGCTTTCGATTGGCAAGGCGACGCGGTTCGCGCAGTTCTATCTCAAGTCGCGCAAGGCATACGAAGGGACAATCCAGTTTGGCGTTTCGACCGACACGTACGACGCCACAGGCAAGCCGGCGTCGGAGCCGGTGGCCGCGTGTCTCAGCCAGGCCGGCCTGAACGCCATGTTCCGGGAATTCACGGGACGAATCCTGCAGATGCCGCCACCTTTTTCGGCCAAGCGCATCGACGGAAAGCGCGCCTACGAATTGGCGCGGAAGAATCAGCCCGTTCCTCTCAAACCAGTCGAAGTTGAAGTCTATGCCCTGGAATTGCTGGGCATCGAGGGGACAAACGTCCGCTTTGCCGTCGAATGTTCCGGCGGAACATACGTCCGTTCGCTCGCTCACGATATGGGTCAGAAGATCGGGTGCGGCGCTCACCTGGCCGCGCTTCGGCGCACCGCCGTCGCCGAGTTCAGGGAAAGTCAGGCCGTCACCCTCGAGAATCTTGCTTTGTCGGCTCAGGAAGGGAAAGCGGAAGGTTGCCTTGTTCGCCTCGAAGCCTTGTTGCCGGATTTTCCGGAGCTGGTGGTTCGAGGCCGGGAGGAGAAGAACGTTTGCCACGGCCACACATTTCAGCTCGCGCAAGCCCTTCGGTCCGGGCGAGGCGCCGGCGGGGGATCCCAGGCCGCGCCCGGCTTGCTGAAGATCCTCAGCTCCGAACGCCGCCTGATTGCCGTGGCTCGACACGTCGAAGGAGCCATTTACCATCCCGATGTCGTGCTCGTGTAATCAGATCGAGGGTCGGAATTTGTGGCGGCGCGGACTCGGATACGCGATAGAATCAAAATCTACTTGCTTATTCGGATTTTCGGAACGGCCAATTCCAGATCGGAAAGTGGGTGTCCCATGAAGATTCTTGTCCTCGGCGGTGATGGATATCTCGGCTGGCCAACCGCCATGTATCTCTCGGCGCGGGGGCACGACGTGGCCGTGCTGGATAACTTCGCGAAGCGGCGCTGGGAAATGGAATTGAACGTTGAGCCGTTGATCCCCATCCGCACGCTTCAGGACCGGGCTAAAACGTGGGAAGAAGTCACGGGCAAAGCGCTGGATGTCATTGTCGGTGATTTGCGGAACTTCGAGACGGTCAAGAACGTGATCCAGAGGGTTCTGCCGGAAGCGATCGTCCATTACGGCGAGCAGCCCTCAGCGCCTTATTCCATGATGGATCACAACCGCGCCGTGTTCACGCAAACCAACAACATTGTGGGTACGCTCAACCTGCTTTGGGCGCTGCGCGACTTCGCGCCGGACTGCCACCTGGTCAAGCTCGGCACGATGGGGGAATACGGCACACCGAACATTGACATCGAGGAGGGGTTCCTCGAAATCGAATACAAGGGGCGCAAGGACGTGGTGCCGTATCCCAAGCAGGCCGGCTCCCTCTACCATCTGTCCAAGGTTCATGACAGCCACAACATTCTGTTTGCCTGCCGGACGTGGAAACTGCGCTCGACCGACCTGAACCAGGGCGTGGTCTACGGCGTCGAGACGGAAGAAACGGCGCTCGACGCGCGCCTGGCCACTTCCTTCCACTACGACGAGGTTTTCGGCACCGCGCTTAACCGCTTCTGTGTTCAGGCGGTGGCCGGGATCCCGCTTACTATTTACGGGCGCGGCCATCAGTCTCGGGGCTTCCTGAATATCTGTGACACGCTGCGATGCGTGGAGCTTTCCATCCTGAATCCCCCCCAGGCGGGGGAATACCGCGTCTTCAACCAGTTCACGGAAACCTTCAGCGTCACCCAGCTCGCCGAGTTGGTCAAGGCGGAGGGCGAGAAGCTTGGCTTGAAGGTGAAGATCGACCATCTGGAGAATCCGCGCGTTGAAGCCGAGGAGCATTATTACAATCCCCGGCATCAGAAACTGATGGACCTGGGGCTCGTTCCGCACCTGCTTTCCGAAGTGCTGGTGGACAAAATGTTGAAGCGGATTCAAGAACACGCGCCACGCATCAAGCCCGAAATCATTCTTCCCCGCGTGCGCTGGAACGGCCGGACGAGATTGGATGAAGCCGAACGCCGTTCCTGGGCGGCGATGCTTCACGATTAGCGGATTCGCGCGCAGGGTCGCAACCCATTCGGTTCCGGATCGACGCGGCGGCGCGCTGCCCCGAACCCTTCCACTCTATGTTTTCACCGGGTATCCCCTGGGCCTGTAAACCGCGATTGCCAGAGGCTTAGGATGGCACGGGCGGAGTCTCGTGCCGCGTGAGGGCGCGCTGTGGCGCGCGCGTGCTGGCGGAACCTCGCGAGATGCTCGGGCGCGGCCAGGAGCGCCTCAATCGTGGGCGCCAGGTCTTTCGCTCCCCGAACCCAGCGGCCAAACTGAAATGTTTCGATCAAATCGCATGTCCGCCGCTCAGCTCCCGGCAAGGGATCGAAAGCCAGAATCGGAAGTCCCGCGTTAATAGCCTCTACCACGGTGGCGCCTCCGGGCTTGGTCAGCAGCAGATCCGCGGCCACCATCCACTCGGAGATGTTGTCCACCCAGCCCAGGACGCGGAACTGCGGGTTATCGCCGCAGCGGGCGCGTAACTCCCCCTCCAGCTTCTGGTTCCTTCCTGCGACGAAGGTCACTTGCAATGGCCGTGAAATCTTCCTGATCTCATTCAGAATGCGGCGTGGGTTTCCGAAGCCCGTCCCGCCAAACATGACGAGCAGCAAGAAGGTGTCAATGCTTACTCCCAGGCTGGCACGGAGCGTGGCGCGGTCTGGGAGGATGTCCGCCCCGCCATCAATGGGGGTTCCGCAGGGAAGGACTTTTTCTTGAGGGACCCCGGCTGCCAGCAATTGCTCGGGAATTTGGCATGGGAAAGTCGGGTAGAAATCCACCTCCGGCTGGATCCACGGATTGTCGAGATCGACGCCTGCGGTCGCCCCTACCAGCATGTATCGCGCACCGGTTTGGCGCTTGGCCAAAGAGGCAAGCTCGCACATCCCCACTTCCGTGGCAATGACGATATCCGGGTCCACTGCTCGGAGGAACCGGAAGAGCGGCTTGCCGCCCCGCCGGTAGAGCCACCCTGGCCCCGTGGAAGCCGAATGGTGCTGGAGATTTTCAATCCAGCCCCAGAGGGAAGGCCAGAGTCTCAAAGGGATTTCATACGAGTTGTAGTAGGCCCGGAACCAGCGCGCACAGTGTGCCAGGCCGTTCTCCACAGCGACGGTTAACGCCGGGTTGGCGGCGAGGAGGGCCTTCTTCAGAGAATTCGCCACGCGCGTGTGCGCGGCGCCGTGCGGCACAGTTAAGATGAGAATTTTGGGCTCGGGCATAGTCTCGAGACAGATTACAGGGTACAGGACGAAGTGTGAAGCTTGAAGTACGGAACCAAAAGCAAGAAGTCAAAGTCCATAAAGCAGAAAGCAAGGATGGACCTTGAAGCGTGGAGGAGTGTCACGCCTGAGTTCCCGCCTCTCATTTCGGACTTTATACTTCATCCTTTACCCTTTACACTTCATCTCCCGACGCTTGTCTGCTTCAATGCCCTATGGACCTCTTGCTCCTCGGCGCCGGAACGGGAATCGTGGGCGGGCTGCTCCCAAGCCCGCTGCACCTCATCGCGCTCACCCAGGTCGCGCTCAATCGCTGGCTGCGGGCTATCGTCGTTCTGCTCGGGCCGCCGCTGGTAATTGACGGCGCGCTGCTGCTCGCGACTTTCTTCTTCTATCAGTACATTCCCCACAACATCGCGCATTCCGTGGCGTACGTCGGTGGGGCGGCGCTGCTGGCGTTCGGAACCTACTCGCTGGTCGAAATGCGAGGCAAGACTCAAGACGAGATGGCGCGCTCCGGCACGATGTCCTATGCCAGCGTGTCCGTCGCGGCGCTGGCGGAGTTGGGCGCGCCGGGAACCTGGATCTTCTGGATGACCGTCGCCGGGCCGATCATCGCCGAAGGCCGTTTGAAAGGCTATTGGCATGTCGTGCCATTCTTCCTCGGGAGCCTGGTCGGATACTATGGCGCCGCGATCTTCTCCACCTGGTTGATGGCTTGGGGCGCGGGCCTGCACAAGCAATTCAAGAAACATCTGTTCCTGGTCGCCAATCTTCTACTGCTTCTGCTCGGCATTTCGTATCTGGTGCGCGCGTATCTCGGCCGGTAGTCTCTTCTTCGAATGGTCTCCAAGAAAACGCTTGACACAGGCACCCTTAGAGTAGATTCTCTACCCGAGTTCTAGTAGGATGTCTACCTATGCCGCCAAGAAACTCTGAACGCAACCGGATTGAACTCCTGCAAGGTACGCTCGACATGCTGATTCTCCGCACCCTCCTCTGGGGACCTGCCCACGGACACGGCATTGCCACCGCCATCGAACGCACTTCGAGCGACGTGCTGAAAATCGAGCACGGCTCGCTCTACCCGGCGCTCCAGCGCCTGCAGCAGGAAGGCTGGATCGCCGCCGAATGGAAGACCTCGCCCAACAACCGCCGCGCCCGCTATTACCGCTTGACGGCCACCGGGCGACGTCAACTGACGGCCGAAACCTCGCGCTGGCATCGTCTGACTGAAGCCATTGCGCGCATTCTCCGGCCGGTGGAATCCGCGGAGTAGACGTGAGCTGGAAACAACAATTCGCGAAACTGCGCGGCCTGCAAGCACGGAAGCAGCAGGACCAGGAACTGGACGAGGAGATCCGTGCCCATCTGGAGTTGGAGGAGCAGGAAAACCGCGCAAAAGGGATGTCCCCGGAAGAAGCGCGCTTCGCCGCGCTGCGGAAGTTTGGAAATGTCGTGCGGGCAAAAGTGACCGCGCGCGAGATGTGGCATTGGGTGTGGTTCGAGACACTCGTGCAGGACATCCGCTTCGGCCTGCGCATGCTGGCCAAAAACCCTGTCTTCACCGCCGTCGCGGTGCTTACGCTGGCGCTCGGCATCGGGGCCAATACTGCGATCTATAGCTTCATGGAGTCAATTCTGTTGCGCTCGCTGCCGGTGGCCGATCCCGAGTCACTGGTGGTCTTGAATTGGCAAAGCCGGCCGCCCCAGAACGCCAACAAGGAATGGGTTCACGTCATGCACTCGGTACAGGGGATGGCGTGGCCGGGAGACAAAGGCGCCATGGTCAGCGGGATGTTCCCGTACGGCGCGTTCGAGACGCTTCGCGAGGAGAATCCCGTCTTTTCCACGCTCTTCGGATACTTCAACGGACTAAACCATAACCTGGCCGTCCGCGGGCAGGCTACGAGCGCCAGCACGGAGTACGTCACCGGCGAGTATTTTCGCGGCTTGGGAGTGTCGCCGGCCGCGGGACGTCTGATCGATTCTGAAGACGACCGTCTAGGCGCGGCGCCGGTCGCCGTCATCAGTTTCGCGACAAGCCAGAATGGTTTTGGGGGACCGCCGAATGCGATTGGACAACCGATTCTTGTCGATAACGTGCCCTTCACGGTGATCGGCGTTGCGCCGCCGGAATTCTTCGGAGTAGACCCTGCGGTGGCGCCCGACCTCTACCTTCCGTTGCACACGAATCTGCTCGTGGACGGTGCCCGAGCGGCTCGTATGTATCCCGACGGAAACTTCTACTGGATCGAAATGATGGGCCGGCTGCGTCCCGGCGTAAGCGTGGCACAGGCGCAGGCAGCGCTGGCTCCTCGTTTCCATGAATGGGTTGCCACCACCGCGACGACCGACGGTGAGCGCGCCAAGCTGCCCGCGTTGAATCTCAATCCCGGCGCCGCCGGTTTGGGCAGCTTGCGCCGCCAGTATTCCAAGCCTCTGTTCGTGCTGCTGGCGATGGTGGGATTGATCCTGGTGATCACGTGCGCGAACATCGCCAATCTGCTGCTGGCAAGGGCCGCGGCGCGACGCCGCGAAATGGCTGTCCGGCTCAGCCTGGGAGCGGGACGGTTCCGCCTTGTGCGGCAGTTGCTTACCGAGAGTGTGATGCTGGCGTTGCTCGGCGGAGCATTCGGGGTCTTGTTTGCGATCTGGGGCGTGAGATCGCTGACGTTTCTGCTCTCCAACGGCCAGGAGAATTTCACGCTGCACGCGGGATTGAACTGGAACGTGCTGGGCGTGACGGCGGCGCTCTCCGTGGTTTGCGGCCTGTTATTTGGCCTCGCTCCAGCAATTCAGGCCACGCGTCCGGACGTCATGCCCACGCTAAAGAACGGCCGCGGGGGCGGGCCGCGCCGCCACGGGCAGCACGTTCTGGTGGTCGCCCAAATCGCGTTTTCTTTTCTCATCCTGGTGGCCGCGGGTCTGTTTGTCCGGACACTCAACAACTTACACTCCGTCCAACTGGGATACGCCCGCGAGAACATCCTTCTGTTCTCGTTGAATGCGCGCCAGGCCGGGCATCGAGAGCGGGAGATCGCCACATTCTACGCGGACTTGCGCAAGCGCTTCGAATCGATCCCCGGAGTGAGCAGCGCGACGCTTTCGCAATCCTCGATCATCAATGCCGCCCGCACCGGGCAGACAATCAGGGGGTCCATGAAGGTCGGCGCTGTGACCATCGATGGCGCGCGCGTCCTGGCCGCCGGACCGCGTTTCCTCACGACGATGCAGATTCCGATCCT
>JBHGBD010000008.1:0-160390 GCA_041946825.1 Terriglobia bacterium
TTGCCGCCGCTCTTGATGACTCCCGCGAACGCGTCATACCCCTTCATGAAGGAAAGGGGACCGGAGGCCTTGCCGCCGCCCGATAGTGGCTCCATTGCGGACCGGAGAGGTGAGAGGTTCGTACCCGTGCCCGAACCCCATTTGAAGAGCATCCCTTCCGTCTTGGCAAGATTCAGGATGCTTTCGAGGTTGTCCTGGACGGAGTTGATAAAGCAGGCTGAGCACTGTGGGTGGCGGTAGGCCTCGGTCTCCTTCTTGACACCCCCCGTGGCGGGATCCCAATACCAGCCCCCGCCCTGCGAGGAACGGTGATACTTGTGCCAGAGGCCGCAATTAAACCAAACCGGAGAATTGAACGAAGCCTTCTGGCGAACCAGCAGGTGAAGCAATTCGTCGTGAAAGTTGCGCGCGTCTTCCTCGGTGCGGAAGTAGCCACCCTCGACGCCCCACTGCGCGATGGTGTCGGCGACACGGCTGATCAATTGCTTGACGCTCGACTCACGCTCCGGCGAGCCGAGCTTGCCGTGGAAATACTTCGAGGCCACGATGTTGGTCGACGTCTGCGACCAGTCCTTCGGGACCTCCACGTTGCGCTGTTCGAAGATTGTCTGCCCCTTCTCGTTCTGGAGCGAGGCGGTGCGCATTTCCCAATCGATTTCATCAAAGGGATGAGTGCCGGGTCGGGTCAAAAGCCGTCTTACACAGATGCCGCGCTGGGTGGTGGATTCGGTGCCGGGCGCGGCATTGGCTACCGTTGACAAAGCGTCTCGCTCCGCCATGCTTTCCTCCGCTTGTTACGACTGGCGCTGGGCCCTTCAGTTGTGCGGTGTGTGCTCGTTCTGGCTTACGCCGGAATCGACCCGCTTGATCCGGTCCGTCCCCCTCACCTGTACCTGACCGGCTCCGCAGCGTCTGAGTGCGTTTTAGCGCCGCCGATGTGCCTTGTCAAGGAAAAACTACTAGGGTTGGTATTTTTTTTGGAGGAAACCACAAGATGTTGTGGAAATCCTCTGGTTTCTGTGGAAAAGCACCCTTACCGGACGGTCGGAAAGCCTGGGCTGTTGCCGTCCGACCAGTTGGTAGTTCTCTGAGGGTTGGCTGGGGGATCGCCCGAGAACTCTTTTGCCACTCCGGGCTGTCCGACAGAAAGGGAATTTTCCGCCCCGGGGCGTCTGAGTCCCAGGGCCCCGCCACGCTGCAGAAACACTCCCGGCGTCACAGTTCCTGACGTGATTCCTGTCGGTCTAGCTGGGTAGAGGGACCTTGAGGTTGGACTTGGTCAGCGACTTGACCAGGTTGGCCTCGACTGTCTGCTTATCCACGCCGCGCGCGATCGCGATCTCATCCACCAGCAGCGCCCAGGCGCGGTCGAGCATCCGCTTCTCACGGAAGGAGAGCGGCTTGGCCTGATTCAGCAGCAGCAGGCTTTTGAGCACTTCCGCCACCTGCTGGAGCGAGCCGGTCCGCATTTTCTCCGAATTTTCCTTGAAGCGGCCCTTCCAGTCTTGGGGCGCCTTGACGTGGCCCTTCTGGAGGTAGTCCAGAATGTCGCCGATTTCGCGTGTTTTGGACACGCGCCGCAGGCCAACGTTCGACACATTGCTCATGGGCACCATAACGCGCAGGCTGCTGGAATTGAGCTTGAGCAAATAAAACATCTCCGGCTGGCCCGTTACGTTACGGGAAGAGACTTGTTCGATGATTCCGACCCCTTGGTTGGGGTAAACAACCTTATCCCCGATCTGAAAGTCCATAGGGCTCCTTAAGGCGGGAGGGTTGACAGAACAAACACTTTAGCGAAAATCCTGCCCGAAGTCAAGCTCCTTCAAGGTGTTGTGAAATGCCATGCCTTTTGCCCTCAGGCCCCTACCCATCCGCGCTTCGCCCCCCTCCCGCACGGCCGAAATATCATCCGGTACGGTAAGGAACCTAGTCTCGCATCCGGTGAACGCCTGACCTCCTTCTACAGGATACCCCGTAGAGTGCGCCTGGCGGGGGCACCGGCGGCACTCTCCCGGGATAATCGCGGGGGCGACAGTATTTCCCCTTGGCAATTATAGCCCAACATTCTAGGCTGCCATCATGACGAATAGCCAAGAGAGGTAAGCGAGATATGGAATGAATGCCTGGAGCCAGAAGCGGCGGGTCGGAAGGCGCCAATACGAATCGCAGATCGAAAACGAAAATTGGAAATTGGATGATCGAAACTCGGCGCAGGTCAATATTCGAGGCGGCGGAAGGCAAGAATCTTCAAGTGACACCGCCGGCGCGCAGAGGCATGTTGTTAACTCAAGTGATTTCAAACTCATGGGGAGGAAAGGGAGTCCCTATGTAAGGGAGGGCCTTAACCGAATAAATCATTTATAATCAGTATATTGAAGGTAAATTGGGTTGAGTGCTTTTGTTCCATTGTTGAAACCAAACGAGTTACCGTATAATCCGCTCAACCAAAAAGATTATTTATTATCAATAAGTTACGGGAAGTTGGACAAAGGGGTGGATCAGATTCAGGGAATAAGCCCTCTTGAACCACGATTTCATCCCTGCGGCTTGGGCTGCGGAGCGGGTGAACTATTCTGACGGATTGACTGTTGCCGGTGAGGTCTGGTATAAGAATCTTTATCAAAGGCAGCGGCGGACTTGTAATGGAGGGGATTGTCTTTCCCTAAGTTGGTGAAATTGAACAGAGTTAGAAACAAACAGAGAATTCGTACCGGCGTTGCGCGTCGTGCCCGGCCGGCACGACGTCGGAGGACGATCGTTGTCTCGAACAACGGCTCGCGGCGGCGTGCCCGAATGCGCCTTTCCACCCGGCAGAACGGGCGGCCGAGATCCAACGGAACTAAAGCCCTGGCCATGAGCGCCGCGGAAAGCAACAACCAGCGCCGCATTGATGCTCTGCACCTGGCGGCGGTGAAGAATTTCGAAACGGCGGTGAGCGCCTTCCAGAAGCAGAATTTCGAGAGGGCAAGAGATCTCTTTGCCAAGCTTGCCTCCCACCCGTCGGGCGAAGTGGCGATTCACGCCCAAACCTACCTTCGCATGTGCGAGCGCAAGCTCAAACCGGCGCAACCGATCGTCAAGACCGCCGCGGAGCACTACGACCTCGGCATCGCGCAACTGAATGCCCGGCAACTGGAATCCGCGCTGGAGTCGCTGAAGAAGGCCTACGCGCTGAGCCCTGACCAGGACCACATCCGCTATGCGTTGGCGGCGGCGTACGCGCTGGAGGGTAACATTGAGGCGGCGATCGAACATCTCAAGGCGGCGATCGAGTTGCGCCCGGCGAACCGCTTTCTGGCCGCCCACGACGAAGATTTCCAGGGGCTCACGGCCGACCCGCGGTTTGCGCGGCTTCTTCAATCGGGGGGCGCGTAGGCTTCGCGATTTTTCTTCCCATCGGGCCACCACCAGCCGATAATCCCACGGAAAGCGAGGCAAGGTTCGGGCGATGAGGGTCGTAGCCATCGGCGGCGGGACGGGCCTGTCGGCGCTGCTGCGCGGGCTCAAGGTGCACGTCAACGAAGTCTCGCGTCCGGCGCAGTTGCGTCCTGTCATCTCGCGCCTGACCGCGGTCGTCACGGTCACCGACGAGGGCGGAAGCTCCGGGCGACTGCGCCGCGATTTCCGCATCCTTCCACCCGGTGACATCCGCAACTGCCTGGTCGCCCTCGCCGAGGACGAGACCCTATTCGCGCAGCTTTTCAAGTTCCGCTTCGCTTTCGGCCACGGGCTGAAAGGCCACAGCCTGGGAAACCTGTTTCTGGCGGCGCTCACCCACATCACGCGCGATTTTGCCAAGGCCGTGCGCCTTTCCAGCGAAGTGCTCGCCATCCGCGGCGAGATTTTTCCGTCCACGCTGGCGGACGTCCGCCTGAAAGCCCGGCTGCGCGGCGGGCGGATGATTTACGGCGAGCGAAGCATCACCAAGACCCGACTCCCCATCCGGCGCCTCGAGATCGTTCCGAGCCGTTGCCAGCCGCTTCCCGAGACGCTCGCGGCGCTCGAGGGGGCGAACCTCATCACCCTGGGCCCCGGCTCGCTCTACACTTCGCTGATCCCGAATCTCCTGGTGCGCGGCATTCCCGAGGCGATCGCGCGCTCGCGGGCGCTGAAGGTTTACATCGGCAACCTGATGACGCAACCTGGCGAGACGCGCGGCTACACCGCCGCCGAGCATTTGCGGGCGCTCGAGCAGCACGCCGGCGGGCGACTCTTCGACCGCGTGATCCTCAATACCCGCGAGCTCTCACCCTCTCTGCGCCGGCGATACGCTGCCGATCGTGCCGAGCCGGTGGAAAACGACCTCGACGCGGTCCGCGCCCTGAACGTCGAGCCGGTCATGGCGGATCTCCTCCTGGAAGACCACCTCGCGCGGCATGATTCGCGCCAGCTGGCGCAGCTTCTGCTCGATCTCACGGAGCAGAGAAGAAGCCATTAGCACTTTCGTGCCCCCTTCTATCAACCTTTGGGCCATTGTGACGTGGCCCTCAATGTCGTAAATACGCTATCCGGCAACAATGATTTCCGGCTCGGAGCCGGGCGTGCGACGCCAATTACATCTGGCGCCGCTTCCCCAAACGCCAAGGATTCCGGCCGCGGAGCAAAAATGAGTGAACCCTCTTCCCGCCGAAAAGTTCTCATCGTCGAGCAGGAGCTCCCCATCCGAAGCGTCCTCTTCACGTTGCTTGCGACCCTGGGCTGCGAGCGCAACGCGGTGGCGAGCGGCCGCGAGGCCCTGGCCCGACTAAGCCGCGAATCCTTTGACGCTGTCCTAATTGACCTGCGGTGCTCCGAACTCCCCCCTGATGAGGTTGTTTCCGGAATCCATCAGATTCGTCCCAGCCTGATTGGCCACGTGCTGGTCATCACCGGCGAGGTGGCTGACGAGAAAACCCTCGAGGTGGTCGAACGGCACCTGCTGCTCAAGGTTCAACAGGACCGGCTCTGGCAGGACCTCCGCGGCTACCTGCGGGCGCTCTTCCGCCTCGCGCCCACAGCGCACCTGGCCTGAGAGTGATTCACTGATTTCTTGACTCACAGGGTCTTCTCTTCATCCCCCATCTTCCGTCGGTTGAGCGTGTGACCGGGGACCTCAGTCTTCCACTGCCTACCACCTTCCAATCTGCCGCTTTCCAGCTTGAATGCACTGCGCAGTCCTCCTACAATCTGCCGCACCCGGCCAATGAGGCGGACTCGGCCATGGGGGTAACAACCATCGAATCCTTCACACAGGCGAGTTTGATCAGGAACGCCGGCGGTTGCGTCCTAAACCGGCTGGCGGGGATTACTCTCTGCGTTCTAACGGCTGCGCTCTCGCTGGAGTCGGCGAACCTGCCTCCGAACCGCTGGGTTGAGCTGCGTAAGGACGCGACGGGCGCGCGACGCAGCTCTGCCATCCGCTACGCACCCGGGGAGCGGGCCTTCTTCCTCTGGGGTTTTATGAATGACAACTACGAGCTGCTGCAGGAATTTCCTCTGATGGAAGTCCCTGAGTACGACATGGTATCTTTTGATCCCGCCAAGGCCGCGTGGCGCAACCACCTCCCGAGCGAACGGCAAGAACTCTGGAGCGCAAAGCTTCCTCTTGCTTTCATTCCAAGAACCTATGCCGGCATTACTTCCGGAAGCGAACGCTCTCTCTTGCGCAGTCCGACGGACGACGCGGAGGGTGTTCCTCGCCCGGACCTCAACATCGTCTATGACCAGGTGACTTACGACCCGGACCTGAAGGCGCTGTTCTACTTCACCGGCGGACTCACTGCGGCCTACCGGGTTGCGGACCGCCGCTGGGTTGATCTCGAGCCGAATCATTCGCCGCCCCCCGTGCTGGGAGGATCGCTGGCATTTGATCCCATCCACCACGAGATCCTGCTCTTCGGAGGCGGGCACGTTGCAGAGAGAAGCGCGCAAGGGAAAACCGTCGGATACACCGGCATGTGGAGTTTCAACGCGACGGACCGTGACTGGCGCCGCTTGCCGCTCGACCGCGAGCCTCCGCCGCGTATGAACACGCGCATGGTTTGCGATACGAAGAACCAGGTTCTGATTCTTTTTGGCGGCGATGGGCAGAGCCACTACCTCGCCGACACATGGATCTTTGATTTGAAGACTCGCCAGTGGCGGGAGTCGAAGGCTCGCAGCGGTCCGCCCGCCCGTGCCGGACATTTCACGGTGTACGACCCCTCTTCCGGATGGGTGATCGTGGGGGGAGGGCACAACCTTCGCGATTTGACTGACCTGTGGGCCTTCGACGCGGCTGAAGACCGATGGTGGAAACTCGAAGGGGATGTTCCCACGGGTTTCTACATTACCGCCGATATCGCGCCCGAACAGGGCTTGATCGTTCTTGTGACTAACACCCAGAAGCCTGGCGACACGACTGCCTGCAATACCCTGTATCCGGTTCGTACGACGTACGGATTCCGCCTCGACGCGAAGACCTTGGCGCGATCCGAGGTTCGCGGCGGCAGGCAATCGGCAATTCCAAAACGGACTCCTTCCGATCACCTGGGCGTTACGAGCGACGCGCAGAAGGCAGCGCAGGCCGCCCGCCTCGCCAATCTGCCGGAGAACCGCTGGGTGCTGCTCGACTCACCCGGACTCGCGGCGCCAACGCGGACCTGGGGCTCAGCCACGTTCGATACGGACCGTAGCCAGATTCTCTACTGGGGCGGCGGCCATTGCGGCTACGGGGGAAGCGACGTGGAGGGCTACGACGTTGCGGCGCACACGTGGCGAAGCCTCGACCTCGTGCCGGAATTCCCCGAGCGCGCTTGGGACAAGGGAGTGCGACTGGCAGGAGTGACTTTTCGCGGCGCGCCCTGGACCGAGCACGGGCGCAAGATCTATGCCTACGACCCCGTAAGCCGGAAAATGGTGATGATGCGCCGCATCCGGCTGACCTCGGGCTACGATCCCGAGGCCCTGCGGGATTTTCCCTCGCGTTCGGAGGCCGCCGCTGACGCGCTCTTCAATCCCCCGTCTTCCTACGTGAAGTACACTACCTTTACTTTCGATCCGGAGGTCGGCGAGTGGGAACTGCTTGGGCCGGCGCCGGTCGGAGCGGACACGCTTGCGACAACGCCCCAGGGCGTAGTGGGCCTCCATGTCGATTGGCCGACGCGACTGGATGACGCAGGCTATCTCCTCCCCTGGCGGCCATGGCATCCGAAGCAGGACGCCGCGCTCTACCTGTTGAGCGTCGCCGACCGGCGCTGGTCGCGCCTCGACAATGGCGGCGACGCGCCGCAAAACCTGTATGAGCAGACGAGCCTGGTCTACGATTCGAAGCGCGATCGCCTGTTGCTGCATGGGGCGGGCGTTAATCGGGACGAATTGTGGGCGTTCGATTTGCGGGCCCGCCGGTGGGATAACCTGCGCCCCCGAGTGGCGCCCGCGGGGGACCATCCTCCGCCGGCGAGCCGGGAGGCCGTTTATCTGCCGGATGACGACGTGGTCCTTACCGCTGGGTCAACCCGTGAAGGCTCTGAGCGACCGGCTTGTTGGGCATACAGGGGCGGCGAGAACTTGTGGAGAAAGGTCGAAATCCCGATGCCTTCCAACGTCGCGCCGGGGCAACTGGCCGGGCAGAATCGCGCCCTCGTGTACGACCCCAAGAGGAAGCTGGTGTTCCTCGTCCTTGGAGAGCGTGGCGACGACGGCAAGGCCAGCGTTTACGCCTTGCGGTATCGTGACGCCGGAGCGCACTGAGAATTGGTATACCCTCCCCGGCAATATTGAAGCTGGCCGATAGAAACTATTGACAATACCGGACAGCTGACATAGATTGGGTCCGTCATAACCTGCGCCACAGGGCCGAGGAGGCCGTCAATGGGTGCAGGTGTTTTTGTTGATGCACGGCAGTCGAGAAGAATCCTGGTCAAACTCCCCGTCAGCTTGATCGTCGATGCACCTGGAGGCTGGGAATCACACCCGGCTTCCATGCTGGACCTTTCCGACCACGGGCTGAGAATTGCGAGTAATGCGCAGCTCTCCTGCGAGCAGATCGTCGGGGTCATCCTGAACCAGAAGCCGGAACGTTGCCGCGTCGCCTGGACGGGCGACCCCGGCACTCCTCGGGCCGATCAGGCCGGGCTTCAGTTCCTCAATCCTTTGCCAGAGTAGTTGCGATGCAAGGCCGCTCGCCCGTGCCGCACGCGAGTCGAGGGTGGTATTGTCTATCCGCCCCGATTTACCGGCATCCGGTCGGGGATGGCACTCTCCCCACCCGACTTTGTGCTATCCTCCCCAACTTAGTTTTCCGACGGATTTCCAGAGCGGAGCAGCCACGGCCCGCTGCGCGAGATCTGCTTTAGACCCGGAGGCCACAGATGAACGATTTTCGGATTACCCTTTCAGAACGCGAGATTCCCAAAGCGTGGTACAACGTTGCGCCGGATTTGCCTACCCCGCTCGCGCCTCCGCTGAATCCCGCAACCGGTCAGCCGATCGATCCGTCCGCCATGGCGGCGATCTTCCCCATGGCCTTACTCGAGCAGGAGATGAGCGCGGCGCAGAGCATTCCGATTCCCGAACCGGTGCTGGATATTCTGCGCTTGTGGCGGCCAACGCCCCTTTGCCGTGCCTTGCGTTTGGAGAGGGCGCTTGGAACGCCGGCGAAAATCTTCTACAAAAATGAAAGCGTTTCTCCGGCGGGGAGTCACAAGCCGAACACTTCCGTTGCCCAGGCCTATTACAACCAGCAGGCGGGCATCAAGCGTCTGGCCACCGAGACGGGGGCGGGGCAGTGGGGCAGCGCGCTGGCCTTTGCCTGCAATGCCTTTGGCTTGGAGTGCATGGTGTATATGGTGCGCTGCAGCTATGACCAGAAACCGCATCGCCGCACCATGATGCAGGCCTGGGGCGCCAAATGCATTCCCTCGCCGAGCGACCAGACTAATGCCGGGCGAAAGGTTCTCGATGAAGATCCCGATTCTCCGGGCAGCCTTGGCATTGCCATCAGCGAAGCGGTCGAGGACGCTGTGGGCCGGAAGGACACGAACTATTCCCTGGGAAGCGTGCTCAACCACGTGCTGCTCCACCAGACCGTGATCGGCCAGGAAGCCATTGCGCAGATGAAGATCGCCGGCGCGTTTCCTGACATCGTAGTGGGGTGCTGCGGCGGCGGAAGCAACTTCGCGGGCCTGGCGTTTCCGTTTGTGCCGGAAAAGGCCGCGGGCAAGAACCTCCGCCTGATCGGTGTCGAGCCCTCGGCGTGCCCGACCATGACCAAGGGTGTCTATGCCTACGACTTCGGCGACAAGAGCGGAATGACCCCGCTCCTCAAGATGGATACGCTCGGCCACGACTTCATTCCCCCGGGAATCCACGCCGGCGGGCTGCGCTACCACGGCATGGCTCCGCTGGTCAGCTTGCTGCATCGCGAGGGCGTGGTGGAGGCGGTGAGCTACCCGCAACTAAAGTGCTTTGAAGCGGCGATCACCTTCGCGCGCTCCGAGGGCATCATCATCGCTCCGGAGACTTCCCACGCCGTCGCCTGTGTCATCGACGAGGCGCGGAAAGCCGGGGAAGAAGGGAAAGAGAAAACCATCCTCTTCAACCTGAGCGGGCACGGACACTTCGATATGGCCGCCTACCATAAGTACTTCGCGAAAGAACTTCACGACTATGCTTACCCCGAAGATAAGATCAAGGATGCGCTGAAGCATCTACCTGTTACGGTCTGAGCTGCCATGCCGATGGCTTACTGGCACCGCAAACTCGAATTGACTGAGGAGACGACAGTGCGATTTCGCAACTGGCCGTGGTTGTTCTCGGTTCTGGTCATCACGATGATTTCGCGCTCGGCCTTGCCTGCTCAAGATAACGGGCTTTCGAGGAAAGCCCCAACTGAACTGCTCTGGTCCGGCGGCGCGCCAGGGGCTCTTGGTAATGAAGATGTTGACAAACCCACGCTCACCGCCTATCTACCGCAGGCTCAGAACGCCACGGGCATGGCGGTTGTCGTCTGTCCTGGCGGCGGTTACCACGCGCTGGCGATGGACCACGAAGGAAAACAGATTGCCGAGTGGCTGAACTCGATGGGCATCGCGGCGTTTGTTTTGAAGTATCGTTTGGGACCGAGGTACCATCATCCGGCTCCGCTACTTGACGCCCAGCGGGCGTTGCGGATCGTGCGCTCGCGCGCCGCGGAATATCGCCTCGCAGCGAATCAGATTGGCATCTGGGGATTCTCCGCTGGCGGGCACCTGGCTTCGACGCTGGAAACGCATTTCGATGCGGGCGACCCAAAAGCAGCCGACCCAATCGATCGGGTGAACTGCCGTCCGGACTTTGCCATCCTCGCCTACCCGGTCATCTCCTTCACCACCGAGTACGTCCACCGGGGGTCCCGGGAGAACCTGCTGGGGAAAAATCCCGATCCTAAACTCGTCGAATTGCTCTCCAACGAAAAGCAAGTAACCAAGGACACTCCACCCACGTTCCTCTTCCACACTGACGCCGACGACGGCGTGCCCCCCGAAAACAGCGTCCTTTTCTACCTCGCCCTGCGCAAGGCCGGAGTCCCGGCCGAGTTGCACATCTACCAGCGCGGACCGCACGGCGTCGGGCTAGCCGCGACCGACCAGGTTCTTGCGACGTGGCCCGCCCGCTTGGCGGACTGGCTGACGGCGTTCAACCGTGAGCACCGGAACGTAACGGCGAAGTAGCCCTCCGATGCTAACATCCGGAGGACGACTTGGGCGAAAGTGCGCTGAGGCGGGGCACCCTTACCAGCGACAGAATGTCTTAGTCCCGGCTGTGTGTTGCGTCGCAAGCGGGTTGGACACAATTCCCCGCTGATGGTCAGCGTGAGCCTAGGAAATAAACACTTGCCCTGCCGATTCCGGGTCGAGGCAGGTCTGTAACTGACTTACAGCAGACGAAAGATGGCCCGTTGCGTGCTGGTTTGCACGTGCACAAGCCGCCGTAGGGAGAGAACAAAATGCCCGAGCAGATGCATTGGTTAGGAAGCTTCCTGGCTCATCTATCGCCCCGCGTCCAGGAGAAACTACTCTCGCTTGGTGAGGTTTTTCATTACCCCGAGGGCACGACCATTTTCCACGAAGGCGACCCGAGCCTCTATCTCTACGTCGTCAAGAGCGGGCAAGTGGCGATTGACGTCCATGTCCCCTCAAAGGGGCGGCGGTCGATTATGACGGCGGGGCCGGGCGACCTCTTCAGTTGGTCGGCGCTGGTCGAGCCTCGCATTGAGACGGCTGCGGCGCGTGCCGTCGAGGAGACCGAGGCGCTGGGTATCAAGGGCGGGGCGCTGATGGATCTTTGCCGCGAAGATCCCGGTCTGGGATTCGAGGTCTATCACGAACTGGCGGAAGTGATCAGCGCGCGCCTGGTTGCCACCCGCCTGCAGTTGCTGGATATGTTCGCTTAGCACGAGGAGGAAGAGCTGCTATGCCCTCAAATCTCCCGCGGGTCTCTGCCAGCGTGGCGATTCCCAAGCCGGCGCTTCAGCAGGTGTTCGACAATCTGCGCGCGGCGGGGTTCTCCCTGGTTGGCCCGACGATCCGCGACGGCGCGATTGTCCTGGATGAGATCGAGCATTTGGACGATTTGCCTCTCGGCTGGACGGATGAACAGGGTCCGGGGCATTACCGCCTGAAGAAGGTGCCGGACCGCGAAGCGCATTATTTTGGTTTTTCGGTCGGGCCGCATTCCTGGAAACAGTATCTCCACCCAGCGCGGCTTCGTCTTCTGTCCGCCGAGAAAAACAATGGTAGTTGGACCTTCCACGCGCCGACGGAGCCTCCTCCACGCTTCGCCTTCATCGGTGTTCACGGGTGCGATCTGGCTGCCATCGCGATCCAGGACCGCGTACTGATCGGCAGCGAGTTCCGCGACCCGCACTATGCGGCGCGCCGCGAGAACGTGTTCACGCTGGCTGTTAACTGTGGTCAGGCAAGCTCCTCGTGCTTCTGCGCCTCGATGAAGACCGGGCCGAAGGCGACGGCTGGTTACGATCTCGCTTTGACGGAGTTGCCGGACATTTTCGTTATGGAAATTGGTTCGGAGGCTGGCTCCGAGATGATGAAAGGCGTGGAATGGGAGGCTGCCACGGCTTTCGATCTTGGCCGCGCCAGCCGCGCGATCCAGCGGGCCGAAAAGCAGATCCACCGTCAGATGAGTACGGACGACCTGCCGGACCTGCTCTACGAAAACCTCGAAGACGCGCACTGGGACGAAGTCGGGGCGCGGTGTCTCTCCTGCGCCAACTGCACGCTGGTTTGCCCCACATGTTTCTGCACGACGGTGGAAGATTCGAGCAACCTGCGCGGCACGGCGGCGGAGCGCGTGCGCGTAGCAGACTCGTGCTTCAACCGCGACTTCTCGCACGTTTTCGGAGGTAACATTCGTCCCACCATCAAGTCGCGCTACCGGCAGTGGCTGAGCCACAAGTTGGCTTCCTGGATCGACCAATTTGGCACCTCCGGCTGTGTGGGTTGCGGACGATGCATCACCTGGTGTCCGGTAGGAATCGAAATCAACGAGGAAGTTAACTCCATCCGCGCGAAGGCAGGCCAATGAGCACCGCGATTGCGACAACCGAATTGCGAAACGCCGCTGATCCCATGATGCCGCACCTGGCGGTGATTCAGGGCGTCAAAGCCGAAGCTGCCGGCATCGCGACGCTCTCGATGAACTTTGTCGACCCGTTCGAGCGTGCGTCTTACCGCTTCCAGCCCGGGCAGTTCAACATGCTCTATCTGCCCGGGTTCGGAGAAGTGGCCATATCCCTGAGCTCTGATCCGACGACACCCGGTACGCTCGGCCACACTGTGCGCGATGCGGGGAGCGTGACGCGCGCCCTCGGCAGAATGAAGCCCGGTGACACGCTGGGCGTGCGCGGCCCGTACGGAAGCCACTGGCCGCTCAACAGCCAGGCGGGAATGAATCTGGTGATTGTGGCGGGCGGGATCGGCCTGGCGCCGCTTCGCCCGGCGCTGCTTTCCATCCTTCACCGGCGTGATTACTACGGCCGCGTAATCCTTCTCTATGGCGCGCGGACCCCCACGGACCTGCTCTATACCGCCGAATTCGACGCCTGGCGCGCGGGAGGGATGGATGTCCACGTAACGGTGGATGTCGGCGACGAGAGCTGGAAGGGGTTGGTGGGAGTTGTCCCGCAGCTTTTCTACCGGATTCGCGTGGATCGCAGGAACACGGTGATTCTTACCTGCGGCCCGGAAATTATGATGCGCTTCGTGATTTACGAAGCCCTGGCACGCCGGATTCCCAAGGAATCGATTTACCTTTCGATGGAGCGCAACATGAAGTGCGCGGTGGGCTTCTGCGGCCACTGCCAGTTCGGCCCGACATTTATCTGCAAGCAGGGCCCGGTTCTGAATTTCGCTGCCATCGAGCCGTTCTTCGGCAAGGAGGATTTCTGATATGCCCCCGGACGCCCGTCCCAAATTGGCGGTCCACAAGTTCTCCTCCTGCGACGGTTGCCAACTGGCGCTTTTGAGCCTTGAAGACGAATTGCTTAGCCTGGTAGGCGAAGTTCATGTCGCCTATTTCCTCGAGGCAAGTTCGACGATCGTTGAGGGGCCCTACGATGTGGTCCTGGTGGAAGGTTCGATTACCACTGCCCACGATGTCGAGCGCATTAAAGCTGTGCGCAAAGACGCCAAATACCTCATCACCATCGGCGCTTGCGCCACGGCGGGTGGCATCCAGGCGCTGCGCAATTGGGCGGACGTAGAAGAATTCGCGCGGTTCGTCTACCCCACGCCGGCGTTCATTCATACCTTGAAAGAATCCACGCCGATCTCGAAGCATGTCTCCGTGGATTTCGAGCTGGGGGGGTGCCCGATCAACAAGACGCAGTTGCTCGAGGTTATCACCTCGCTTCTGCACGGCCGCGCGCCGCACCTGCCGCCGCATGCCGTGTGCATGGAATGCAAGCGCCGTGGAACGGTGTGCGTGACCGTCGCGCAGGGGATTCCGTGCCTGGGCCCGCTCACCATGGCGGGATGCGGAGCAATTTGCCCGGCTTACAATCGCGGCTGCTATGGATGCTTTGGCCCGATGGAAAAACCCAATCCCGACTCGCTCATGACCCACTTGCAGAGCACCGGCACACGGCCCGGCGAGTTGGTGCGCCTGCTGCGCGGCTTCACGGGATACGCGGAGGCGTTTCGCTCCGCCAGCGATAGACTGGAGAAGATGGCTCCATGACAACCAGCCCTACAGGTCCGTCGGCGTTGCCACTGCGCACGGTGAAGGTTGAAAACCTCTCTCGCGTCGAGGGCGAAGGCGGGCTCTACGCGCGCGTCGAAAACGGGGAGGTGCGCGAGGTCAAGCTCGATATCTTCGAGCCTCCACGCTTTTTTGAGGCCTTTTTGCGTGGCCGGCACTTCCAGGAAGTCCCGGATATCACAGCGCGCATCTGCGGCATCTGCCCGGTGGCCTACCAGATGAGCTCCGTGCACGCGCTCGAAGCGGCAATGGGGGTGAAGATCACCCCGGAAATCCGCGCCCTGCGTCGCCTGCTCTACTGCGGCGAGTGGATAGAAAGCCACGCGCTGCATATTTACCTGCTCCAGGCCCCGGATTTTCTGGGCTTCGACAGCGCCATCGCCATGGCGGCCAAGTACCCCAAGGAAGTCGAGATCGCGCTGCGCTTGAAGAAGATTGGCAACAATATCCTCGACTTGCTGGGCGGGCGGGCCACGCATCCCGTTTCGGTTTGCGTGGGCGGTTTCTATAAGGCGCCGCGGCGCGCGGACTTGCTGAAGCTTCGCGCCGACCTCGAGTGGGGGCTGGAAGCGTCGGTCGCTACGGTGAAGCTTGTCGCGGGGCTCAAATTCCCGGATTTCGCCCCCGACTACGAATTCGTTTCGGTGTCTCACCCTGATGAGTATCCGATGAACGAGCGGAAGATCGTTTCGTCCGCCGGCGTGGATATCGAGCCAGCCGAGTTCGAGCGAGTCTTCCTCGAAGAGCATGTCGAGCATTCCACCGCTTTGCACTCAAGGCGCGCGGACACTGGCAAGAGTTATTTCGTTGGGCCCCTGGCGCGGATCAATCTGAATCTCGAAAAGCTCTTCCCGCGCGCCAGGGAGGCCGCGAAGACTTGCGGGATTTCATGGCCCAGCCGCAATCCTTTCCAGGGAATTGTGGCGCGAGCGATCGAATTGGTACATGCCTACGAGGAAGCGCTCGCCCTTGTGGACGCCTACCAGCAACCCGAGCAGAGCCGGGTGGAAGTCAAGGTTCAGGCGGGGGAGGGGTGCGCCGCCACGGAGGCGCCGCGCGGCGTGCTTTACCACCGCTATCGCGTCAACGATCAGGGTCTAGTGGAGTTCGCGAAGATCGTTCCCCCTACGGCGCAGAACTACAGCCGCATGGAAGACGATCTGCGGCTCTATCTGCCGGGGATCCTTGATCGTCCCGAACCTGAAATCGCGCGCGCTTGCGAAGGCCTGATCCGCAATTACGACCCGTGCATCTCCTGTTCCACGCATTTCTTGAAGTTGAAGTTGGACCGTGATTAGCCCTGTCAGACAGGCGAGGGGTGATCGAGGCGCCGCAAAAGCGGCCCCCTGCCTGCGCGTTGTCGGGCTGGGAAATGCGTTTGCAGGCGACGACAGTGTGGGCTTAGAGATCGTGAATCGCCTGCGCGCGCGCGAAGAGTGTGATTATGAACTTCTGGCGCTGCCCCAAGCGGGAGTGGAGTTGATCGACGCGCTGGAGAATATTGATGCTGTGCTTTTCATTGACGCGGTTTCGAGCGGCTCGCCCCCAGGCACCTTGCACTTGGTCCCACTGCCTTGCGGCGAGGTCGCCTCGCGCGCGCTTTCTTCACTTTCCAGTCACGGCTGGGGTTTGGCGGAGGCATTAGAACTGATGGCAGCGCTCGGCCGGCCGATTCCGCGCCTGGCGCTTCTGGGCGTTGAAATTGCAACGGTCGAGGCGGGCAGGCCGCGCTCGCCGGCGGTGGAAACCGCGATCGAAACCGTAGTCGAGCGGTTTCCCGCTATTCACGCATTTCTTGCCGCCGCGGAGAAGACGGGCTGGGCTGGGCCGTTGCGCTTCGCGCCCGATAACGCGGCATTCGCAGGTTTGTAGGAAGGGAGGCTTCGGATGTGCCTGGCAGTCCCCGGAAAGATTCTGGAGATTGAAGAGACAGTCGAAAATCGCACGGCCCGTGTGCAGTTCGGAGGGATTACACGCCCTGTCCAGTTGGATTTTGTTCCGGAAGCGCGGGTGGGCGACTACGTGGTGACTCATGTCGGGTTCGCAATCAGCCTGGTCGATGCGGAAGAGGCCGAGCGGACATTCCGGCTGCTGCACGAGATGGGACTGCTCGAGGGCGAAGGACTGAGTTCTTCGCCGCCCGCTGCTGACAAGGCAAAGGCGGCGTAAGGTCGAGACAATGAAATATCTCGACGAATATCGCGACGCGCGCATTGCCCGGGCACTCGTGGCGGATATTGCCCGCCGCGTCACACGCCCGTGGACGTTGATGGAGATCTGCGGAGGGCAAACCCATACCCTGATGCGTTATGGCATCGACGACCTCGTGCCTCCGCTCATCTCGCTGGTCCATGGCCCCGGTTGTCCGGTCTGCGTGACCCCGCTCGAAATCATCGACAAGGCCATCCGCATCGCCTGGCAGCCGGAAGTGATCTTTATCTCCTATGGCGACATGCTGCGCGTTCCAGGCTCGCATTCCGATCTGTTTCAGGTAAAGGCGGCGGGCGGCGATGTCCGTGTGGCCTACTCGCCCATGGAGGCGCTGAAGATCGCTCGCGCGAATCCCGACCGTCGCGTTGTGTTCTTCGCCATCGGATTCGAGACCACGGCGCCCGCCAATGCCGCGGCCGTGTGGCAGGCGCGGCAAGAGGCTCTGGCGAATTTCTCGATGCTGGTTTCGCATGTGCTCGTTCCGCCGGCTATTCGGTTGCTGCTCAACTCGCCGCGCAACCGGGTGCAGGGTTTCATTGCTCCCGGACACGTCTGCACCATAATGGGATACCGGGAATACGAAGATCTGGCGCGCGAGTTCCACGTGCCGTTTGTGGTAGGAGGATTCGAACCCGTCGATCTGCTCGAAGCGATCCTGATGCTGGTGACACAGCTTGAGCGGGGGGAAGTGAAGGTCGAGAATCAGTACGTGCGTTCGGTGAAGCACGATGGCAACGCGCCGGCGCAGGCGATTATGCGGGAGGTATTTGAGATCTGCGACCGGAAGTGGCGTGGCGTGGGCCTGATACCTCGAAGCGGGCTCCGCCTGCGGCCGGAATTTGCGGCCTACGACGCCGAGAAGATTTTCGACGTGGGGGCGGTGGCCGCCGAGGAGCCGCCGGAGTGCATCAGCGCCGAGGTCCTGCAGGGCCTCAAGAAGCCGGTTGACTGCCCGGCGTTCGGCCGTCGCTGCACGCCCGGGTCGCCACTGGGCGCGCCGATGGTCTCCGCCGAAGGCGCTTGCGCCGCCTATTACCAGTACCGGCGGCACGCCGTGCCCGCGTAGCGCCGGGATCGCTGTCCAGCCCTGGGGTGTGTTGAAATTCGATGGCAAACGATCGCGACAAGTCGCTTGAATTCACCTGTCCGGCGCCGCTGCCCGCGCGTGACACGGTCCTGCTCGGCCACGGGAGCGGCGGAAAACTCTCTGCGGATCTGATTCGCGAGGTATTTCTTCCGGCCTTTCAGAACCCCATCCTTGCGCGGCTGGACGATCAAGCCATCGTCAGCGTTGATGGATTGCGACTGGCGTTCACTACGGATTCCTTTGTGGTCAATCCACTGTTCTTTCCCGGAGGTGATATTGGCTCACTCGCCGTGCACGGCACGGTTAACGACCTGGCGATGGGGGGAGCGCAGCCGCTCTTTCTGAGCGCGGCGTTCATTATCGAAGAGGGTCTACCGATGGAAACGCTACGCCGCGTTGTGGATTCGCTGCATCGCGCGGCGGCAGCGGCCGGCGTTGAGGTTGTCACGGGCGATACCAAAGTCGTCGAAAAGGGAAGCGGTGACGAGCTGTTTATTAATACCTCGGGACTGGGCCTTGTCCCCGAGGGTGTTCGCCTCTCGGCTGACCAGGCGCGGCCGGGCGACCGCGTTTTGCTGAGTGGGTCGATTGGCGAGCACGGGATTGCCGTGATGGCACAGCGCGAGGGTTTGGGATTCGAGAGCTCGATCGTCAGCGATACCGCGCCGCTGCACACTTTGGTGGCGGCGATGCTCGCGGCGGCGCCCGGGGCCATCCGCTGCCTGCGCGATCCGACCCGAGGCGGAGTTTCCAGTACCTTGAATGAGATTGCAGGTCAGTCGCGCGTTGAGATCATGATCGACGAACAAGCGATCGCCGTGCGCGAGGAGGTGAAAGGCGCCTGCGAATTGCTCGGACTCGATCCGCTGTACGTTGCGAACGAAGGAAAGCTCGTCGCCGTCGTCGCGCCAGAGGCCGCGGAAAGAATTCTGGCGGCGATGCGCGCGCACCCATTGGGGCAAGGCGCGGAAATCATCGGCACAGTGCGTGAACCAAATCCCGGCCTGGTGACAATGCGCACGGTGCTGGGAACGACTCGCATCGTGGACATGCTCGCCGGCGATCAGCTTCCGAGGATCTGCTGAATGAGCTGGCAGCAGCCAGCAATCAGCCTTGAGCGAGAAATCTCTCTCGCGCCGGCTGATCGCTGACGGCTGATAGCTGAAGGCTACGGAATGCACGAACTCAGTATTGCCAACGCCATTCTTGATTCCGTCCGCGCGGAAGGCGCGCGGCATCCAGGCGCGCGTTTCGTCAAGGTCGGCGTGCGCGTAGGGGAACTTTCCGGCGTGGCGCCTGACGCCCTGCACTTCTGTTTCGATGCCCTGGTGGCGGATTCGGCGCTTGCGCCGCTGGCGCTCGAGATCGAATGGCGGCCACGCCGGCAGAAATGCCTGGAGTGCGATCGCGTCTTCAACGTGGCGGATTTTGATATCACCTGTCCCGATTGCGGCGCGCCGGAGACGCGCTGCATCGGCGGAGATGAACTGGAGATGGTTTATCTGGAGATGGAAGACCATGAGCAAGCTGCCGTTGGAAAAGAAAGTCCTGAGTGAGAACGACCGCATTGCCGCAGAACTGCGCGCGCGTTTTGCGGAGCACGGGATTCTTTGTCTGAATCTTGTCAGCTCGCCCGGCGCGGGGAAGACCACACTCCTCGAACGCACGCTCGAAGGATTTTCGCGCGATGAGCGCGTGGCCGTACTCACTGGAGACATCCAGACAGACAACGACGCTCGCCGCCTGGCGCGTTTTGGTTTTCCGGTAAAGCAGATCACCACCGGCGGCGCTTGCCACCTCGACGCGCGCATGATCGACCGCGCGCTCGCCGATTGGCGGCTGGAGGATCTCGATCTGCTGTTGATTGAGAATGTCGGGAACCTCGTCTGTCCCGCCAGCTATGACTTGGGCGAGGCGGCGAAGGTTGTCATCCTCAGCGTCGCGGAAGGCGAAGATAAACCGCTCAAATACCCCGCCATGTTCTTTCGCGCCGAACTGCTCGTCCTGAGCAAGATCGATCTGCTGCCGCATGTTCCCTTCAAAATGGCCGATGCGCGCGAGAATGCGCGGCGCGTGCACCCCGAAATCAGTATTCTGGAAGTGTCGTGTACGACCGGCTCGGGGCTGCAGAATTGGCGCGAATGGCTCGACGCGCGGCGGGGAGTGCGGCGGCGTGAGCACGCAAGCCAGGTGCGGTGATGGAAGTTCGCAAAGGAATTGAAGTCTCGGGGATCGTTCAGGGCGTCGGATTTCGCCCCTACGTCTATCGCCTGGCTTCCGAATTGAAGCTCGCCGGCAGCATCGCCAACACCGCGGCGGGCGTGACGATCGAAGTCCAGGGCGCAAACGACGCGGTCGCCAGCTTCGTTGATCGCCTGCCCAAAGAGTTGCCACCTCTCGCGCGCGTGTCGCAGTTGATCGTTCGCGATCTTGGGGTGAATGGTGACCACACGTTTCGGATCCTCCCCAGCCGCGTCGGTGAGGAGCATCGCGCCCTGATTTCTCCCGACGTCGCCCTCTGCGCGGATTGCCTGCGCGAGCTTTTTGACCCCGCCGACCGGCGATACCTCTATCCCTTTATCAATTGCACAAACTGCGGGCCGCGTTTCACGATCGTGAGAGAGATTCCCTACGATCGGGAGCGGACTTCGATGGCGAGCTTCCGCATGTGTCCGGCGTGCCAGCGCGAGTACGACGATCCGACCAATCGCCGCTTTCACGCTCAGCCCAACGCCTGCTGGGATTGCGGGCCACAGGTTGAACTCTGGGATGCCCAAGGCGAGAAGGTTTTAGCGCGCGATCCGATCATCGAAGCCGCGGCGCGTCTCGCCGCCGGAGCCGTGGTTGCAGTCAAGGGACTCGGTGGATTTCATCTCGCGGCCGATGCGACGAACTCGGCGGCGGTCGAAACACTGCGCGAGCGCAAGCGGCGCGTGGGGAAACCGTTCGCCATCATGGCGCGCGATCTGGCGTGCTTGGAGGAATTCTGTCGCCTCGATGACGTTGCCCGCGCGTTGCTCCTCAGCCCCGAGCGGCCGATAGTTCTGTTGCCAAAGCGCCAGCCGAACGCTATCGCCGAGTCGGTCGCGCCGGGGATCCGGGAGCTCGGTGTATTTCTCCCTTACACGCCGTTGCATCATCTGGTGTTCGCCGCTGGCGATTTCCCGGCCCTGGTGATGACCAGCGGCAATATAAGCGAAGAGCCCATCGCCATCGACAATCACGAAGCCGTAACGCGCCTCGCGGGTCTGGCGGATTTCTTCCTGGTTCACAACCGCGACATCTTGCTTCGCTGCGACGACTCAGTTGTGCGCGCCACCGGCGGGCGAGTGCGCCAACTGCGACGCTCGCGCGGATACGTTCCCGTGCCGGTATTTCTGTGCGCAGACCTGCCGCCCATCCTGGCCGTGGGCGGAGAATTGAAGAACACGATTTGCCTGACGAAGGATCGCCATGCCTTCCTCAGCCAGTACATCGGTGACCTGGAGAATCTGGAAAGCTATCGCTTCTTTGAAGAAGCGGTGAAACACCTCAAGGGCATTCTCGAGATTGAGCCGGCAGTTCTCGCGCACGACTTGCATCCGGACTATTTCTCGACGCGCTGGGCGCTGGCGCAGACCGGCGTGGAGCTTGTCGGCGTGCAGCACCATCACGCGCACATCGCAAGCTGCATGGCGGAGAATCATCTCGAGGGCAAGGTCATCGGAATTGCGCTGGATGGCACGGGCTACGGCACTGACGGCCGCGTCTGGGGCGGAGAAGCGCTCGTCGCCGACTACCGTGATTTCGAGCGCGCCGCGCACTTCGACGAGATGCCCATGCCGGGCGGCGCGGCGGCGATTCACGAGCCGTGGAGAATGGCGGTCAGCTATCTCTCGCGCCACTTCGGTGAGAAATTATTCGATATCCCCATTCCGTTTGTTGAGCGGCTGGATCGCTCCCGCGCGGACGTGGTCCTGCGCATGATAAAGCGTGGCGTGAACTCGCCGCTCACTTCGAGTTGCGGACGCTTATTTGACGCGGTCGCGGCGCTCGTCGGGATTCGAGACCGGGTCACTTATGAGGCGCAGGCGGCAATCGAGCTCGAGATGACTATCGGTGGCGACGGCGACGATGGGGCCTATCCGTTTGATCTCGTGTCGGACGGTGCGGGCTGGGTCATCCAGACGCGGCAGATGTTTGACGCGCTGATTGACGACTTGCGTCGAAGCGTCGCGCCGGGCGTCATCAGCCGCCGATTTCACAATGGGCTCGTGGAAGTGTTCGCGCGGCTTGCAACGATGCTCCGCGATCGCACGCAACTCAAGCGTGTCTGCCTGAGCGGCGGAACTTTCCAGAACGTCTTTCTTCTCGAGCATTTGCGCGCGCGCCTCGAAGCCGAGCGATTCGAAGTATTCACGCACGGCGAAGTTCCAGCCGGCGACGGCGGGCTCAGCCTGGGGCAAGCGCTCGTGGCCGCGCATCGCGCAGGAAGCGTCACCCTGAATCACGAATGAGCAATCTCGACCGCACTTCCGGAGGAACCCATGGCGACTATCCCGTGTGACCTCGACATCGCTCGTGCCGCGCACCTGAAGCCGATCACAGAAATCGCTCGCGGTCTGGAGATCGAAGAGAACGAATGGGAGCTTTACGGGCGCCACAAGGCCAAGGTCAGCCTGGACGTGCTCGACCGGCTGAAGGATTCGCGCGACGGGAAACTCATCGCGGTGACGGCGATTCCGCCCACGCCGCTCGGCGAAGGCAAAAGTGTTACGGCCATCGGGCTTGGCCAGGCGCTCGCGAAAATCGGCAAGCGCGCGTGCAACACGTGCCGTCAGCCCTCGCAGGGTCCGACGTTCGGCATCAAGGGCGGCGCTGCGGGCGGTGGCTACTCCCAGGTCGTGCCGATGGAAGACTTCAATCTGCATCTCACCGGAGATTTTCACGCCGTAACCGCCGCGCAAAACCTCTGCGCCGCGATGGTTGACGCGAGCTATATGCACGGCAACAAATTGAATCTCGATCCGTTTAACCTGACGTGGCGGCGTGCACTGGATGTGAACGACCGCGTGCTTCGGGACGTGGTCGTTGGTCTGGGAGGCAAAGCCAACGGCTTTCCGCGCGAGACAGGGTTCGATATCACGGCAGCCTGCGAAACCATGGCGATCCTGGCGCTGGCGAATTCGCTGCCCGACTTGCGTGCGCGGCTGGGCAGAATCGTCGTCGGATTCAACAAGGAGGGGCGGCCGGTTACCGCCGAAGATTTGCAGGCGGCGGGCGCGATGACGGTTCTTTTGAAAGACGCCATTCGTCCTAACCTGATGCAGACGATCGAGAACACACCTGTTTTCGTTCACTGCGGTCCCTTTGGTAATGTCGCGCACGGAAACAACTCCGTGCTGGCGAACCGCGTAGCGCTGAAGCTGGCCGACTATGTTGTCACGGAATCAGGCTTCGGCGCCGACATGGGGTTTGAGAAGCTGGTGAACATCACCTGCCGGCAGGGCGGCCTGAAAGTGGCGGCCGCGGTGGTGGTCTGTACCATCCGCGCGCTGAAGATGCACGGCGGCGTGGGAAAAATCGTGGCGGGCAAGCCTCTTCCGCCCGAACTTGTCGCTGAAAACATTCCCGCCATCGAACGTGGGTTGAACGTCCTCTGCGCGTCGCTGCGCATCGTGAAGACCATGGGTGTGCCGGCGGTGGTCGCCGTCAATCGCTTTGAGACCGACTCGGACGCGGAGTTGCAGTTCGTTGCCGAGCGAGCGCAGAGCATGGGCGCGGAGCGGGCGGTGATTTCCGACGTCTTCGCGCGCGGGGGCGCGGGCGGAATCGATCTGGCGGAGGCGGTCGTCGAAGCTGCCGGGCGGCCGTCCACGATGCGGTTTCTCTATCCCGATGAACTGCCCATCAAGGAGAAGATCCGCGCGCTCGCCACGCGCATCTACGGCGCCGACGACGTCGAGTACATGGCTGAGGCGGAACGCAAGATCAAGCTGTATACCGAGCTCGGTTTCGCTCGTCTGCCGATTTGCATGGCCAAGACGCATCTGTCTTTTTCGCACGATCCGTTGTGGAAGGGTGTGCCGAAAGATTACAAGTTTCCGATTCGCGACGTGCGACTGTCGGCCGGGGCAGGGTTCCTCTATCCATTGGCGGGCGAGATGATGACCATGCCCGGCCTTGGCTCTTCTCCTGCCGCCGTGCGTGTCGATATCGACGACGCGAACCGTATTCAGGGGTTGTTCTGATTCTTCGCCGGCGCGCCACTACCGGCGGTTCGCGCACCTGTGATAGACTGTTTCCGTTCCCAACGTGGGCCGTTAGCTCAATTGGTAGAGCAACTGACTCTTAATCAGTAGGTTGGGGGTTCGAGGAAAGGAGGCAAGCATTGAAATTACTCAACCTAGAATTCACTCGTATTGCTCATGACACTTTTCGGATTGCGGGGTCGCGGGTGATTTACACCGACCCGTTCAAGATCGCGAAGAGCGACGAGGCCCATATCGTCCTGCTCAGTCACGAGCACTTCGATCATCTCAGCCTCGACGATCTGAAAAAAGTCATTTCGCCGGGAACGACGATCGTTGCCAGTCCAGGTTGCAAGGACGGCTTGAAGGAAATCAAGGTCAAGGAGATGCGCTTCCTGGATCCGGGCGGGAAGTATTCGGTGGGCAAGATCGAGATCGAAGCGGTGCCGGCGTACAACACGAACAAAGGCCCTGCGCCCGGGAAGCTCTTTCACCCCAAGAATGAAAAGGGCCTGGGCTTCATCATCGCCATGGACGGGACGCGTGTTTACTACGCCGGAGACACAGACTTTATCCCGGAGATGAAGTCCATCCAGTGCGACATCGCCTTGCTCCCTGTTTCAGGGACTTACGTGATGACCGTGGACGAGGCCGTGGAAGCCGCCGCTGCCATCAATCCCAAGATCGCCGTCCCCATGCATTACGCTGCGATCGTTGGCAGCGACGCCGACGCGAAGGAATTCAAGGAGCGGGTGAAGAACTGCCAGGTGGAGATCATTTAGTGATTGAGTGATTTAGCGATTTGGCGATTTGCCGTTCCGCGTCCAATTGCTCAATCGCTAAATCACAAAATCACTCAATCTTGTTTGGCCCAGGCAAGGCCATCGGCCATCGGACCCGCCTCGATCAACTGATCCACTTTCCATGTGTGCAGGTTGATGGCCGCCACTTTTTTGCTCTCGTGGCAGGAGACGTAGGCGACCTGGTTGTCAGGCCGAACGAGAATCTCCTGGGGGGATTTAGGGACGCTCACTGTCCTCACGACTTTCATGGAACTCAAATCCACTACGGCAACCTCGCCGGCACCGGGAAGCGTGACGAGCAGCCACTTGCCGTCGAGTGTGGGCGCGGTTCCGTAAGCGAGCGCCGTGAGCGGCACCCAGGTTTTGACCTTGTTCGCCGCCGTGTCGATGACCGCGAGTTGGGGCTTGGTCTGATCGGCGGTGAACGCGTAGCGATCGTCCACCGACAGCGCGATGCGCTGCGCGTGCTTGGAAACCGGAATCACAGCGATGACCTTGCGTGCCGCCAGGTCGATGGCGCTCACCGTGCCCACGTGGACGTTGGAAGTATAGGCGCGTTTGCCGTCGTGGGTGATGGCCAGCATATGTGACTCGGGCTGGCCGGTGGGAATCTGCGCGACGATCTTGCGGGTCTTCGGATCAATCACGTCGATGGAACTGGTAAGCTCGGTGCTCACGTAAAGCAATCCGTCCTTCGGGCCGAAGACGGCACAGTGCGGGCGCGTCGGGCGCCCCAGGTCCAGCGTCGCGGCGATGCGTCGCGTTCCCACATCGATCACGTCGAGGGTTCGGCCGTCGGACCCCGGCGCGCCAACACCGGAGTCTCCATAAATGGGGGCAAAGGCAAAGCGCCCATCTGGAGAAGCCGCCACCTCGTGCGCGGTCACGCCGCTTTCGGCGACGGTCGCAACCTGCCGGCCGGAAGCGGGATCAATGACTCCCAGCGTGTGGTCGCCCTTGTTCGCGACCAGAAGGAAACCGCGCGACGAGGAACTCGCCGGTGGGGAACTCGCGCCCCAGGCAGAGACGAGGAGAATCAAGAGAGAAAGACCCGTTGCGATGCGCATGAGATTTCTCCTAGGAAGAGTTATGTGCCGCGTTTTCAGAAAGCCGCTGTGCGGAGCAATTCGCGCACGGGCAGCACTCGCGCAGATACGGAAAAGAATAGATTCCAGTTGAATGATGGTCGTTCCAGAAAATTTGAAGCGCGTATCGTCCTACCAGTTCGGCGCGTTCAGGCCTGAGCGGCTTCACTCCGAACATCGGAAACGGACTGTCGGCTGCCGGCTTGTGGCCTTCCGCTCCGGTGCACGAAGCGCACGGGCACTTGTCGCGTAGGTAGCGGTAAGGATACGCGCTCACGTGGCCGTCGGACCACTCAATGGCCAGCGTGTCGTTGCCGGCGGCGAGTTTGATCTTCTTTGGAGTAAGCTGCATCGACAGCTTTCAGCGCTCAGCATTCAGCAGTCAGCGAACAGCCTGCTGAAAGCTGAAAGCTGATGGCTGAGAGCTACATCACTCAATCGTAATTTCCGGCCCCACTTGATAGTTCACGACGCTCACCTGCGCGGCGAGCGCCCCGGCGACTTCCCGAAACGCTTTGCCGTGTGGTGTTGAATCGTCGAGCGCCACAGGTTTGCCGCTGTCGCTTTGGATGCGTACGTTGACGTCGAGAGGGATTTCGCCCAAAAACGGGAAGCCGAGCTTGCTGGCTGCGGCGCGCGCGCCGCCGTGCCCGAAGATATCCTCGCGATGCCCGCACTGGGGACAAACGTAGTAGCTCATGTTCTCGACGATCCCAAGGATGGGAACATTGAGTTTCTGAAACATGGCGATGGCTTTGGATGCCACGGTGAGCGCCAGATCCTGGGGCGTCGAGACGATGACCGCGCCGGTGAGTGGTATCGTCTGCGAAAGGCTCAACTGGATGTCGCCCGTGCCCGGCGGCATGTCCATGAGCAGATAATCGAGCTCGCCCCAGCGCACCTCGCCGAGGAATTGCTGGATGGTTTTGTGCAACATCGGCCCGCGCCAGATCACCGCCTCGTCTTTGGGGAGGAAATACGCCATCGAGATGATCTTGATGCCGTACTCGACCGGCGGCTCGATCTTGCCCTCAACAACATGCGGCGCATTCGAGCCGCCCATGAGCATGGGGACGCTGGGCCCGTAAACGTCGGTATCCATCAAACCAACTTTGGCGCCGGTGCGTTGGAGCGCCACGGCGAGATTCGCCGCTACCGTCGATTTCCCTACGCCGCCCTTGCCGCTTGCAACCGCCACGGTGTTTTTGACCTGCGGGATGAGCTGATTCCCCGTGCGCATCGGCGCCATCACCTGGGACGTCATGCGCACCTGCACATCTTTTACTCCGAGGGCTGCGACCGCCTGACGGGCCGCGGCGGCAAGCTGGTCCTTCACCGGACACGCCGGGGTGGTCAACTGGATCGTAAAGGAAACGCGGTTGTCGCCGACTTCGAGGTCTTTCACGAACCCAAGCGTAACGATGTCGCGATGCAGGTCCGGATCTTCGACAGCCTTTAAGGCGTTGAGAACATCCTGCGGGGTGATTCTTGCGCTCATTGTTTTTCCGCGGAACCGTGGAGCCAGGCCTAGGGACCTCAAGAGAATTTGTCGTTCTGCCGCTCAACGCTTCGATGCTTGTGGCTTAACCCTCGATCCCCTTTCAGTTTACTACAAGAACCGACGTGACTTTTGCACTATCCGGGATCAGAGCTTGATCTCCTGTTTTGTACCAGGCTCGGGGAACATTGCGGAAGTCGAGCGCGAACGTCATGCCGATCTCATTGACACGGGCACACAAGGGCCCCTCTCCAAAGCCAATCGAATCGATCTTGTGCTCTTTTCGAATTTCGCCCAGGGTAGACCCGACCCCGATACCCTTCGCAGTTTTGAATCTTGTGTCGTAAACAGTGATGCTAGTAACGACAAAATTTAGCCCGATGCGTGCCACCAGGGCAGGTCTTTTTGTTTCATCCTTACTCAGATAGATTTCGAGTGCGGGAACAAAAAAGCCCTCAGAGTGTAGATCAACAAGCTTGGTCAACTTCCAGTCGATTTTGCCGTAAAGGGCGTCGACTTCCATGCCAGTCCTGATTGGCCCTGCCTGGTCTTTGGAAAGGAGGAATTCGTCACCAGCTGTAACTCCGGCAGTGCTGACTAATACAATTAACCATGACAGACGAAGTGCACCCGCTATATGGCCAGTCATTCTTCTTCTCCTCACACCATGTACGCAGCTATTCAACGCCCACCATGTACGGATCACAATTGAACGGGATTGACTTGGGCAGCGCCAATCACTTCACAGTTCAATGCTGTTGGTCAGGCAGTCGGGCAATCGCCTGAAGCAAATCGTACTTGGTGAGGATATCGTATTGCCCGTCGCCGATGTCCACGAACACGGCCGGGCACTCGCGAGTGATGCAATGCGTGATCTGATCAATCGTTGCGGAAGCCGTGACGACGGGGAACGCCGCGCCCATCACTTCGCGGACGACAAGTTTCTTCAGGTCTTTTCCCTCCAGCGCCAGGGTCAGGATTGAGTCCTCATAGAGCGCGCCGACCGGCACGCGGTCCTCGAAGACCGGCAGTTGCGAGAAATCGTGGGCGCGCATCCGGTCGAGCGCTGCAGCGATGGTGTCCGATGGCGCCACGGTGACCAGCGAAAGCGCCTTGCCGGCGTCGGCGCGCGACCGCACGATGTCGCCCGCCGTGAGCGCCACAGGCGGCTCGAGATAGCGGTTGTCACGCATCCATTCGTTGTTGTAAACCTTGCTCAGGTAACGCATGCCAGTGTCGGGAATCAGTACCACCATCAATTCGTTCTCGGCGAGCGTTGGAAGCACCCGCATGGCCGCGGCGATCGCTGTGCCTGCCGAACCTCCCGCGAAGATCCCTTCCATCCGCGCCAGCCGCCGCGCCCAAAGAAACGACTCTTTGTCGCTCACGCGGATGACGTCGTCGATCACGCTGAAATCGAGCGTGGTAGGGAAGAAGTCTTCGCCGATGCCCTCCACTTTGTAGGTTTCGGCCCGACCGACCACGCCTTTATGAAAGAAGTCGTGGAGCAGGGAACCCTCCGGATCGGCGCCAATGATTTTGATGGCAGGGCTCTTCTCCTTGAGATATCGGCCGACGCCGGTGATGGTGCCGCCGGTTCCCATGCCGGCGACAAAGTGCGTGATCTTGCCTTCTGTATCCTCCCAGATTTCAGGTCCCGTCACGCGGTAGTGCACCTCGGGGTTGGCGGGGTTCGCGTACTGGTTGGGATGATAGGCGTTCGGAATCTCCCGCGTGAGCTTTTCAGCCACCGAGTGATAGCTGCGTGGATCGTCGGGCGGGACGGCGGTGGGGCAGACGATCACTTCCGCGCCCAAAGCCTTAAGCAAATCCACTTTTTCCTTCGATTGCTTGTCCGTCATGGTGAACACGGCTTTGTAGCCGCGCACCGCGGCCACCAGGGCCAGTCCCATTCCAGTGTTGCCGCTGGTGCCTTCGATAATTGTGCCGCCGGGCTTGAGCAGGCCGCGCCGCTCGGCATCATCGATCATCGCCGTCCCGATGCGGTCTTTGACGCTCCCGCCGGGGTTCAGATGGTCGCACTTCGCATACACAGCGGCTTTCGAGCCGCGCGGGAGACGGTTCAGCCGCACGAGTGGTGTATGGCCAATCGCCTCGAGAATGTTGTTGTAACGCATCGGGATTTCACCCCAGCCTGAGCCGTTCGGCGATTATAACCCAGTCTCGCGGGTTCTTCGTTGTTGACCACGTGTGCGGAATCTTTTATTGTTGCGCGGGCAATGACTGTAAGGGCGAAGCGGTGCCTCGCCCATCCACATGATCGAACCACCCGCTAACACTCAAACTGAATCGGCTGCGAGCCAGCCGCAACTTCTGCGCGCGCTGGGGCTCTGGGAGACTTCCTCGATCGCGGTCGGAATCATGATCGGCACGGCAATCTTCATCGTTCCGGCGGAGATCACACGCGAAGTGGGAAGCCCCGGCGCGGCGCTGGCGGTGTGGATTGCGGGAGGATTGCTGAGCCTCTTCGGCGCGCTGACTTTTGCCGAGATGGCGGCCATGCTTCCCGCTTCCGGCGGCCAGTATGTGTTCCTCCGGGAAGCCTACGGCCCGCTCGTAAGCTTTCTGTGCGGCTGGTCATTCTTCCTCGCGGCGCAGGGAGGTGGGATTTCGGTGCTGGCCGTAGGCTTTGCCCAGTATCTGGGCGATTTCGTTACCCTCTCGCCCTGGGAGGCGAAGGGCGCCGCGGCGGCTTCAATCGTATTGTTCACGGCCATCAACTATCGCGGCGTACGCGAGGGAGGGCTGACGCAATCCGTCCTGACAGGACTGAAAGTCGGCGTCATGGTCGTGATCGTCATTCTTGGCTACGTGCTGGCGAAAGGCATTCCCGCGAACGTCAAATCGTTACCGGCGGCTTCCGGTGGGGGATTCATCGCGTCGTTCGGAGTGGCGTTGGTAGCGGCGCTATGGGCTTACGAAGGATGGAACACCTGCACCTTTGCGGCAGGCGAAGTGAAGCGTCCGGAGCGGAATCTTCCTCTCGCTCTCATCTTCGGGACCATCGGTGTCATCGTTCTCTACGTCGGTCTGAATCTGGTTTACTACCGCGTGTTGACGCTGCCGGAAGTTGCCGGGTCGCCGCGCGTTGCCGCCGACGCGGCTGTGCGCATCATCGGCCGCACGGGAGCGTATCTGGTCAGCATTGTCATCATCATTTCGACGCTCGGCAGCATCAACGGCAGCGTTCTGGCAGCCCCGCGCGTGTACTACGCCATGGCGAAGGATGGACTCTTCTTCCGCTGGTGCGCGAAGGTTCACCCGCGCTATCGCACGCCGCATCTGGCGCTGCTCCTCCAGGGGGCTTGGGCCATTCTGCTGGTGGCGATGGGCACGTACGAGGAGCTCTTTACTTATGTGGTTTTTGCCGCGTGGGTGTTCTATGCGCTGGCGGGTTTTGCAGTTGTCATCTTGAGGCGCACACGGCCGGAACTGCCGCGCCCGTATCGAGTCTTCGGCTATCCCTGGGTCCCGATCGCGTTCGTACTGGCGTCGACGTGGTTTCTAATCAATACGCTGATCGAGAAACCGCGCGAAGCGGGGCTAGGGGTTCTCATGGTGGCGCTGGGAGTACCGGCGTTCTATCTGTGGAAACGCAAGCGAAGAAGCGCGGAGTTATGAGTTCCAAGTTCAGAGTTCTGGAACCGCGGGAATAGTGAATTGTGAATGGTGAATGGTGAAGTGCCAGCAGGATTTACCTGTGTTTCCCGAACCCATCTGCGATTCCCCACTGGCAACTGAGAACCGGGAACTGGCTACTGGCAACTGACCACTGACTACTGTCCCACTGCTTTCTTGACCTTCCCAAGCAGATCCTGAGCTTGCGACTGCCAGGGGCTGGGTAGGGCCGCCGAGCGCCCCAACGCATCGAGCGCCCCCCTATGGTTGGCGGGCATCGTCACCTCGTATGCGTATCCAAGGTAGAACAACGCGCGGCCCTGCAGCGCCGGATTCGCGCCCAGGAGGTCAACCGCTTTCTTGAACTCATCAATCGCCGGCGCGACCTTCTTCGTTTTGGATCCCTTCTGGAAAGCCACGTAGCCGAGTGTCAGATGCGCCAGCCCCGCCTGGCTGTCCTGATTGGCCTTGAATTGTTCGGGTGGAACGCCTTCGGGGGATTTCATCGCGGGAACGAGATCGAGCGCCTTTTTCGCGTAGGTTTCAGCCTTGTCGAGGTTCGTCTGGCGGGTGGCGTAATCGTCCGCGACCAGATTGAGAGTGACAATGTCATTGGGGTCGGAGGCGATGGCCTTTTCGCCGTATTCTTCGGCTTTGGCGGCATCGTTCGCCATTTTGTAGGCGAGGTAGTAGTTGAAATTGATTTGGCCTTGATTAGGGCTGTCCGGGTAGCTTTGCACAAACTGATCAAGCAGTTTTGCTCGCTTGCTCCCGTCCTGCTCGCGTTGCAGGAGTTGGAAGAACGCGTACTCCATGTAGGCACGCCATTCTTTGGCCTGCTCGGCGGCGGCATCCATTTCCTTCTTCCAGTCGTCCTCACTCATGTTCGGCGGACGGCTGGGTGTGCTTTCCATCTTGATCAAGTCGGGGGCCTTGAAGACTGCATCAAAAGCCGCATCGCTGACCTTTCCGCCGGCTACGTATGCCTTGGCGACGTTCAAGGTGAGCATGAGGTCGGGGCGGGCCGCCAGCCCCTGCTCGCCGTGCTCGATGACCTTGTCGTAGTCGTTGAGCTTAAGGTAGGCCATCGTGTAGTACTCGTGCGCACAGGGGACAAACTTGGAATCGGCGTGGGCCTGCATGAACTTGTCGAGCGCCGCAATTTGTTCCTGCGGATTTTCCGCCCCGTTGTAAGCGAGGGTCAATTCGTCTTCGGGCGTGTTGACGACGATGGAGTAGCCCGGGCACACCTGCTGAGCCCATGAAGGCGCGGTCGCGGACAAGCCCGCTGCCAGGAACGTCACGATCAGACCCTTACGCATGGCACCCTCCGCATCAGGCCGAGATCTGAGTTTTTGTTTTTCGCCACAGACGGGGCACGAAGCGCGGAACCGAGCGGGCGTAGGCTTCATAGACCGGCCCATAGTGTTCTCGCAGTTCCCGTTCTTCGAGCGGCGCGACAATTAAATACAACAGGACGGTCACAATTGCCAGCAGAAAAATCCCCACGGCGCCGGTCAGAAGCGCCAGGCCCAGCAGGGTCAGCATGTACTCGATGTAGCGTGGATGGCGCACGCGAGCGTAGATGCCAGAGCGAACGACTCCTCCGGGGTAACGACCGGGGTTGACCTCCGGCAAACCCGCCAGCCTTCGCACGGTGAATTCACGCATGACTTGGCGGTCAATCCACACCGCCATGCCCAGGACCAACAAACCCATGACCCAGGATAAAGCGTTTCGGCTCATGCGCTCGGAGAAGAGCTCGTGCCGGCCCACCACCAAACCCGTTCCAATCACCCCCCAGATCGGCAGCGCAATCACGAACGCGCGATTGCCGAAGCGCCGCCAATAACCAATCCCCGAATGCATGACCACCCAGAAGAACGGGGCGGGGAAGAAGAGGATGGCGTAAATCAGCGCCATCGTATCCAAGACGCGGTTCAAAAAATCGGTCATTTCCAAGACTCAGCTAGAGGCGAATGTCGAATCGTGAATGGCAAGCACACTGCACTCCCCAAACTTAGGGTTTGCTTTTCACAATTCACTATTCACAATTCACTATTGGGACCTTACTGGTCATCCGTTACTCGTCACCGTATCTGCGCCCTGGGAGTATTCTAACTCCGAAAGTCGGGCCACCGTGTAAAATGTCAGGACGCAATAGGGAATCAAGTCTGAGAAGGAGAAACTGATGAAGCTGCAAGAATGGGACGTGATGGAACGCGAAGACATGAATCCCAAGATGTGGCGCAAGTTGATTTACGGGGAGCGGGCCATGCTCGCTCAAATCTCCATCGCCCAAGGCGGGATCGTCCCCTTGCACCACCACGAAAGCGAGCAACTTTCCTACTGTGTTAAGGGCGCTTTGAAGTTCGAATTGGAAGGGAAAGAAGTAGTGGTCCGCGCCGGCCAGGTGCTGGTGATTCCCTCGAACGTTCCCCACAGCGCCGTGGCGCTTGAGGATTTCATGGGCTTCGACGTGTTCAGCCCGATTCGCACGGATTGGCTTACGGGAAATGACGCGTATCTGCGGTCAAAATAGTGGCGTGTCGGCGGGGAGAAGTTGACATGGATCTAGGGTTGAAAGATCGCGTGGCGATCATATCAGGCTCCAGCCGGGGCCTCGGCAAGGCCGTGGCCTTGGGGCTGGCGCGGGAAGGCGCAAAGCTGGCTCTCTGCGCCCGCACTGAAGCTGTTCTCAACCTCACGGCGGAAGAAATCCGTCGTGAGACCGGCGTCGAAATCCTGGCGCGCGCCACGGATGTTGGGGACGATGATCAAGTGCGGCGACTGGTTTCTGCTACCGTCGAGCGCTTCGGGCGCGTGGACATCTGTGTCGCCAACGCCGGCGGGCCGCCTTCCAAGCCATTCTCGGCGACGACGCTCGAAGACTGGGAACGCGCCGTTGAACTCAACTTGATGAGCACCGTTCATTTTGCCCGTGAAACGCTTCCCATCATGCAGAAACAAAAATGGGGACGGTTTATTGCCATCACCTCGGTGGCGGTGAAGCAGCCGATTGAAGGATTGATTCTCTCCAACTCCGTCCGCTCGGCGGTTAGTGGGTTGATCAAAAGCCTGTCTAACGAGTACGGGAAGGACAACGTCTTGGTCAACAGCGTTTGCCCGGGCTATACCCTGACGGCGCGACTGGACGAGCTGGCGGGAAAGCTGGCCCAGGCTGAAGGCGTCGCGCCAAGCGTCATTCTCGACCGCTGGGCGAGCCTGGTTCCACTGCGCCGGATCGGCCAGCCGGAGGAGTTCGCAAACCTGGTCGTATTCCTTGCTTCGGAGCGCGCCAGTTATATCACCGGCGCATCAATCGCTGTGGATGGCGGAATTGTCAGAGGCATTTACTGAGACCTGCGAACTGCCGACTGCCAACTACTTCCCTTGCCGTGGATCTGGTACCCGCACTTCCACTCCCGCCAGGTTCTCGAGAAACGTGATGACCGCGGCGTAGTCCACGTCGCCTTTGCCCTGGGCCTTCGCGGCGCCATAAACTTCCTTTACCGCCGCCGTGGCGGGCATTGTCAGATTCTGCGCGTAGGCGGCCTCCATCGCCAGCTCCAAATCCTTGTGCATCAGCTTGAGCGGGAAGTACGGCGTGAAGTCGCCCTTGAAGACGAACGGCGCTTTGAAGTCGATGATCCCCGAGCGCGCCAGGCTCGATTGCATAATTTCGAGCAGCGTCTGTGGCGGGACGCCGGCCTTGGTTGCCATCACGAAGCCTTCGGAAAAGATCTCAACCATCGTCGAGAGGATGGCGTTCATGGCGAGCTTTGCCGCGAGGCCGAGCCCTTGCTGGCCGCAGTGGATATGCCTCTTTCCCAGGACTCTCAGGACCGGCATCGCGCGCTCGAGAGTTTCCTTCTCGCCCCCGATCATGAAGGTGAGCTCGCCCTTCTCCGCGCCGTGCTTGCTTCCCGTCACGGGAGCATCCAGCATCGAAGCGCCTTTTCCGGCGAGTTGGCACGCCAGCTTGCGGCTGACCGTGGGGCTGATGGTGCTGGAATCAATGAGAATCGCGCCCGATCGAACGGTATCAAGAACCCCGCCCTTTCCGCAGACCACTTCTTCCATCGCCGCGGTGTCGCTCACGATGGTCACAATGAACTCCGCATCGCGCGCGGCCTCCGCGGGCGAGTCGGCTACACGCGCGCCGGCCTTCGCCAGCGGCTCGCACTTGCTTCTCGTCCGGTTGTAGACCATGACATTGAAACCGGCTTTGACCAAATTCAGCGCCATGGGAGTGCCCATGATTCCCAGGCCGATGAACGCTACGCGTTGCGACATTTCTCCTCCAGTAGAGCAAATGAAAAGTAAAAGGTAAAAGGGCAAAAGGCAAAGCCACACGGCGGCTCGGGGCCGTCCGCTTAGGGGCCAGCGGATGGATCGGAATTGCTTTTGCCCTTTGTCTTCTTACCTTTTCACTTTGAACGTCAGCCGTGCCTATCCGAAGCCCAGCCAGATCCGCACATCGCGGACGTTGTTGTCGGTAAATCCTGTGTCGAGCGTATCGCCGAGCGATCGGAAGAAGTAATACGAATCACTCTCAGCAAGGTAATGCGCCGCGTCCAGGCTGAGTGCATGGGCGCGAGAAAGGGTTTGTCCGTCCGCCACCGCGCCGCTGGTTGGGCTGTTACCGTCCCGCCCATCGGTGCCGGCGCTCAATACCACAATCTTCTGGTTGACGATCTTTTCCGCCGCGTAGAGCGTGAAGGCCTGGTTCCGCCCGCCCATACCCGGGCCTGTGACCGGGCAGATAACCTCACCTCCTGCGATCAAGCAGACGGGCCGCTCCTGATGACCTGCTCGCAGCACCCGCAGAGCAGCGAGGTTCGCATCGGTCACCTGGCGGAAGTCCGCATCCCAATTGCTCGCGTCAATCTCCGCCAGAAATCCCAGCTTTTCCGCCGCAGCTTTCGCAGCCTCGAGCGCGTCGCGATTTGAGAGCAGACAGAAGTAGCGCGAATTCGCGAAACGCTCGTCGCCCGGCTTGGGGGTCTCGGCGATCGCCCTTTTTTCGAACAAGTCTCGGATACTCGCTGGGAATTTCTTCGTCAGGCCGTGCTGTTCCGCGATCGAGAAACACTCAGCGGTCGTGGATTCGTCGGCCATCGTCGGTCCTGAAGCCACCATGGAGGGCAGGTGATCCGGGACATCGGAAATGAAGATGGTCATCTGCCGCGCCGGATGCGCGCGCACTCCCAACCGCCCGCCTTTGATGGCCGAGAGGTGCTTGCGCAGGACATTGATCTGTTCAATGGGAAGCCCGCAGCCCACAAGGATGCGGTTGAACTCAATCATGTCGGCGAGTGTAATCGCCGGGTCGAGTGGCCGCTCCATCAGCGCCGAACCGCCGCCGGAAACCAGGAAAATGACAAAATCATCGGGCTTGAGCTTCGATACCAATTCGAGAGCGGCGTCGGCCCCCTCAAAGCTGCCCGCGTTCGGACGAGGGTGGCCGCCCATGAAATAGCGGAATCGCTCCAACCGCCGCGCCGGCTCGGCGGGACTGACCACCACGCCGCGTTCGATCTGGCCGCTCAGGATTTCGTCCAAAGTGGCGGCCATGCGGTTGGCTGCCTTGCCAAATGCCACGACGCGCGGCGGCCGCAGGAGCGGGATCGAGACGCCTCCCGCCACCAGGGCACCCCCCTCGCGTTTCAGCTTGGCGAGCATGGCGTGGCGAACGTCGATGGTTGCCATCGTCTCGAGAAAAATATGCCGGGCGAGCTGCTTGCCGCCTGCGTAGGAGAGGTTCGAAATTTTCGGCGATTCGAGATGCGTTGCCATCAGGGGAACCTCGCCAGTGCGTCCACTCCGGCTTGTGCGACTTGAACGTCTTCTTCTTCGGTTCCCGCGCTTACTCCGATCCCGCCCACGAACTGACCGTTCACCACCAGCGGCAACCCTCCGCGAATGGGAGTGAGCTTGCCATTCGTGGCGAGCGAAAGCCCGAGCGAGAGCACGGCGCTCGGTTCGCCGCTCGCGGGCGATGGCCCCGAGGGTGCGCGACGCAGCGCCGCGGCTCGAGCCTTGGTCAGCGCGACTTCAATCGACGACAACTTCGCGCCATCCATGCGCGCGAAGACCAGCAGGTGCGCGCCTTCGTCCACGACGGCGATGTTCATCGGGACTTTGATTTCGCGGGCCTTCTTCTCGGCGGCAGCCAGAATCGCGCGCGCGCCTTCCAAGGTCAGACGAATGTTATCGCGTGTCAGCATGTCATCCATTATTCGGAAGGCGAGCGGGAAACGCAAGTGGAAGCGGTGAACAGAAAATCAAAAGGCATGAGGCGAATATCAGAATCACGAGATCAGGAGAATAACTCAGAATTAATGACGTTGGGCGGGCGGCGGCCCGCAAGCGCGGCGAGCAGATTCTCAGCGGCAAGCATGGCCATCTTCAGGCGGGTTTCGCCTGTCGCGCTGCCGACGTGAGGAAGTAGAACGACGTTATCGAGTTTGGGCAGTTCTGGATGGAGATGCGGTTCATGCTCGAAGACGTCCAGCCCTGCGCCGGCGAGCCTCTTCGATTTCAATGCCGCCACAAGCGCCTCTTCATCCACCACCTTGCCGCGCGCGGTGTTGATGAGAAAAGCCGAGGGCTTCATCAGGCTGAACTCACGCGGCCCAATCAAGTGATGAGTCTCCGGGGTCATGGGAGTGTGCAGGCTGAGGAAGTCCGATTCCCGCAGCAGCGTGTCGCGATCCACGAAGCGGGCGCGCAATTCGTTTTCCAAGTCTTTGTCAACCCGGCGCCGCGAGTGATAGAGGATCTTCATATCAAAGCCGCGGGCGCGCCGCGCCACCGCTTGGCCAATGCGCCCGAATCCCCAAATGCCCAGCGTTTTGTGATGCACGTCGGCGCCCCACATCATTCCAAACTCCCAACGCCCCCAGCGGCCATCGCGGACGAACCTGTCCGCCTCAGCCACGCGCCGCGCCACGGCCAGGAGTAGCGCGAACGCCAAGTCGGCGGTCGTGTCAGTGAGGACGTCTGGTGTGTTTGTGACGACGATCTTCCGACGCGTGCACGCCGCCACGTCGATGTTGTCATAGCCCACGCCGCAGTTGGAGACCACGCGGAGTTTCCCGGCCTGGCTCAGAACATCTTCGTTAACCCGCACCCCGACGGCGAGCAGGCCTTCTGCATCGCGGCAAGCCTCCGCCAGTTGGGCGGGCTTGAGTCCGATGTCGGAAGGATGCGCCTCGACCTCACACGACGACGCGAGCATGTCGAGCACAGCCGACGGCAGCGGCCGCGTTACAAAGATTCGCGGTTTCATTTTTCACCCTGAAAATCCCGGAGGGCCGTTCATACCACGACCGTTGATGTAAGGTCAACAACCCCGCTCCCGAAATCGAGGAAGCCGATGGCGTGATTTCTGTCCCGATTCTCATGCCCTTGAGACTCCCCAACCATGCCCGGAGCGCAGCTTGCTGGGGGTCGCGCAGCGATCGCGCAGGTGGTGACATATTGTTCGACCGGCGGGACGGAAAAACACAGGCATTGTGACCGACGCGACGGAGCCTTGCCTTGACGACGATTTCTTATCCGTGTTATAAAAAGTGTTTTTCAAAATCGCTCGCAAGCCCGACTGGGAGCCCCTCCGAAGTCTTGTGTGGCAACCCCGAACTAACCCGCCGCGAGGGCAAGGAGCTTGTCGGAGGAAATTCTATGTACCTTCCCGGAATTATCTCTACCAGTGTGTTCTTACGATTGGGAATACTAAACTCAAGAACCGGACGAAGCCGGCCGCGATTCAGCCGTGAACACGATTTTGGGCGGTCAATCCTGAGCTGGCTGGGGACCGTCTGGTCCCGTCGCCCGCAGCTTGCCAGGGCGGCCACGGCGTGCACTCTTCTGGCGCTGATGGGCGCCGCCAACGCCCTTGCCGCCCCGCCTGAAGAGACCGCCGGTGAGGCTAACCTGAGATTGCCGGACTTCTCCCAAGTGCAATTCCTGGGAATCGGCGGCCATTCCCTGCTCATGCTGGGAATCGTCTTCTGCGTCCTCGGGCTCCTGTTCGGCCTGGCGATCTACAGCCACTTGAAGAACCTGCCGGTGCATCGTTCCATGGCGGAAATCTCCCAGTTGATCTGGGAAACCTGCAAGACTTACCTCGTGCAGCAAGGCAAATTTCTGGCGGTTCTCTGGGTCTTCATCGCCGCGATCATTCTTCTCTACTTCGGGTTCCTGCTGAAGTACGAGGCCCTGCGTGTGGCGATCATCTTGCTCTTCAGTGTGGTGGGAATCGGCGGAAGTTACGGCGTCGCGTGGTTCGGGATCCGCGTCAACACCTTCGCCAATTCGCGCACGGCGTTCGCCAGCCTGCGTGGCAAAGCGTTTCCGGTTTACCAAATCCCGGTCAAGGCCGGCATGAGCATCGGCATGATGCTCATCAGCGTCGAATTGCTGATGATGCTGGTGATTCTGCTCTTCGTCCCCGGAGACTACGCCGGACCGTGTTTCATCGGCTTTGCCATTGGCGAGTCGCTGGGCGCGGCGGCGCTGCGCATCGCGGGCGGCATCTTCACCAAGATTGCCGACATCGGCTCGGACTTGATGAAGATCGTCTTCAAGATCAAGGAAGACGACGCGCGCAACCCGGGCGTGATTGCCGACTGCACGGGCGACAACGCGGGCGATTCCGTGGGCCCCAGCGCCGACGGCTTTGAGACCTACGGCGTGACGGGCGTGGCGCTCATTACTTTTATCCTGCTGGGAGTGAAGGACCCTACGATCAAAGTGCAGCTCCTGGTCTGGATCTTCGTCATCCGCGTCATGATGCTGGTGGCGGCCGCGGCGGCCTACTTCCTGAACGACGCCATCGCGCGGGCTCGCTACCACGCCGCGGAGAAGATGAATTTCGAAGCGCCGCTGACTTCGCTTGTGTGGATCACCTCGTTCACGTCGATCGCACTGACCTACGCCGTCTCCGCCGTGATTATTCCCGATTTGGGCGGCGATCCCTCGATGTGGTGGAAACTCTCGACGATTGTCTCCTGCGGAACATTGGCCGGCGCCCTCATTCCCGAGCTCGTCAAGGTGTTCACCTCCACCGAGTCTCGCCACGTCAAGGAAGTCGTGACCTCGGCGCGGCAGGGCGGGGCATCGCTCGACATCCTCTCCGGCTTCGTGGCCGGCAACTATTCCGCCTACTACCTCGGCCTCGCGATGATGCTGCTGATGGCCATCGGTTCCATTGTCAGCACTCAGGGCTTGGGCAACTTTATGCTGGCGGCGCCGGTCTTCGCCTTCGGCCTCGTGGCTTTCGGCTTTCTGGGCATGGGCCCGGTGACGATTGCCGTGGACTCCTACGGCCCCGTGGCCGACAACGCGCAATCGGTTTACGAGCTGTCGCTGATCGAGCAAGTGCCGAACATCCAGGCGGAACTCAAGAAGGACCACAACATGGATGTCAATTTCGGCCAGGCCAAGGACATGCTCGAAGCCAACGATGGCGCGGGCAACACCTTCAAGGCAACGGCCAAGCCGGTGCTGATCGGCACGGCAGTGGTCGGCGCGACGACCATGATCTTCTCCATCATCATGGCGCTCACCAACGGGCTCACTGAAAACGTAGCGGCCCTCTCTCTCCTGCATGCGCCTTTCGTGCTCGGTCTGGTCACGGGTGGTGCGGTGATCTACTGGTTCACCGGCGCTTCGACGCAAGCCGTCGCCACGGGCGCTTATCGCGCCGTCGAGTTCATCAAAGCCAACATCAAGCTCGAAGGCGTCGAAAAGGCGTCCGTCAAGGACAGCAAGAAGGTCGTCGAAATCTGCACGAAATACGCACAGAAGGGTATGCTCAACATCTTCATTGCCGTCTTCTTCGCCACGCTGGCCTTCGCATTTCTTGAGCCCTTTTATTTCATCGGCTACCTGATGTCGATCGCCGTCTTCGGCCTTTACCAGGCCATCTTCATGGCCAACGCCGGAGCCGCGTGGGATAACGCCAAGAAGATCGTGGAGGTCGAGCTGAAGGAGAAAGGCACGGAACTTCACGCCGCGACGGTGGTCGGCGATACGGTCGGCGACCCGTTCAAAGACACTTCCTCCGTGGCGCTCAATCCCATCATTAAGTTCACCACGCTGTTTGGCCTGCTGGCGGTGGAACTGGCGGTCAAACTGACGGTGACGAGCGGCGCCCTGGTTTCGCACATCCTGTCGGCGATCTTCTTCGCGGTCTCGCTGGTCTTTGTGTACCGGTCCTTCTACTCGATGCGGATTGGTTCCGCCGCCGGCTCGGAATCGTGATCGCCGGTCGTGGACGGCGGCACGTGAGTCAGGGGGGCGCTCACCGAAGGTAAAAGCTATTAGGATATTTATATTCAGACGGAAGGCCTTGCTCGAATCACCGCCCGCCTGCGATTTTCCGACGACTGCCTTCTCATGAGCCTTTGGCGGTGCCCTTAATCCGCTTCGCCAGCTTCTCGATCTTTTCCGCTTTCTCGACGATCTGCAAGGAGAGGACATTCTCACTGGACTTGTCGAGGTCTTCCTGGAGGGCTTTGGCCAGCGACGAGAGTTCTTCCGCGTCGCGCTTCATTTTCTCGAAGTTCTCCTTGATGATTTCCCTCCGCTGCTTGTGGGAGATTTGCGCGGAAGCCTTGGAGCCGGGAGAAGAATCGGGGAAGCCGACCTCCTGCCCAGCCGCGGGTAACGGGGTGCGGGGTTCCGGAGCGGCACTCAGATAGCGCGAGGCCGCCAGTCCGGCCGCGCCCGCCAGCACCCCGGTCAACAGCAGTCCCGCGCAGCTTGAAATCCGCTTGTCACGGCCCTCGGTGGCCATATTCGTACCCTTTCTGCGGGGGCGGAATTACCGCCCTCGCGCTTGAGATCGTCCTGGATATTGGATGCGGCACCTCGCCAGGCTGCTGCCCATTTCACGCCGTAATAATTTGCATAATATGTAAATGCATATATCATTGTTGGAGCACACCTTGGGGGTCATGGCGCTGGATGCCCGGCGGAAGGGTTCAGCCCGTGGGAGCGTCGTAGCGCACGCCGTAGATCTTCCGGTTGGTGCCCTCGACGGGGCGGCTGCGGACCACCCGCGCCTGAGTCTCGATCTTCTCGCCGGCGGGGTTGTAGGGGCACACAACGATCACACCCTCCCCGACATGGTAGTGCTTGGCGCTGGCAAAGCAGAAGCCGCCCTTCGAGACATTCTCGGTCCGGGCGATTTCCGAGCCGCCGTAATAATCGCGCACCAGGGCGGTCAACTGCAGGGAAACGCGACGGTGCTTGCGCTGCTCGATGCCGAGCGCGCCCTCCCGCACGGTGGCCTGAGCCTCCACCATCATGGCGGATTCGTCCGCCGGCCCGCCCATCGCGACTTGCTTCTCCGCGAAGCCCCAGGCCGTGGGCCGGCCGCACGAGGCACAGTCGCGGGAAAGAATTCCGGAAGTCTGGAGAACTTCCACCTCCACCAGCGACACGCGCATCAATGCCACGGCGTGGCAAACCCGGCATTCGAGCAGGGCGGTCGGGTCCGCGGCGCTGCCGTCGGCCGAGGGGGGGAACTGAATTCCCCAGATGTTCTCCGCCGGGTCGCAGCATTCCACGCCCCACTCGCCTCCGCGTTCTGTCACCGGCGAGAGCGGCCCCACGACGCGGAAATCCGCCCCGCGGCGCCCCACCAGATTCGTCACCAGCACCACCTGGCCGCGCGCCAGCGGACGCGTGATGTGAATCCGCGCGCCGTGGCGGTTCAGCGTGAGGGTGCGTGCGTCCTCGCGGAATTCCTTGCCGCGCGTGTCAGTGCCACGGATTTCCAACGGAATGGTGAGCATCAGGCGGTCGGACCGGCGCTTTTCTTCACCCATCGCTTTGCTCCAGGAACCCCAGAAGTCCAGCCGTCCCTCAGTGTAAGCTCAAGCCGGAGGAATGGCAACGGCCTCGGGCCTTTCGGGCGCCGCCGAGTTGCCGGCGGTGGCTGAGGCTGCATCCGGCAAGGCCCCTGCGACCATGCATTCGACCCGAGTTGGCGCGGGACCGGCCCAAAATTGTATTTAACCCCTTGGCTATGAATGACATTCCGGATTTCGTAGTCAAACCCTTTTTTTTCTTCAAGGTTCCGGCGTCGTTCCAGAGTTTTTGGACGTCGATCCTTTGTTTTCAATAACATTCCGGCGTCGTTCCGCGTTTTTTGAAGTAGCTTTATTTTTGCGCTGGCCGCCCCCATGCAGCGACACATTGTCGTATTTTGACCCAACTCGGGACCGTCGGCCCCGCCTCCCGGCGCCTCGCTTCGAATTCCCCATCCCGAACCCCCAGTCTCATGCCGGTAGCCTCTCCATGATCGATAGATGAGCCTATCATATTTGCCTAGATTTGCCAAGAGACAAAATGCTCCAGCTTCCGCCGAGGCGGGGGAAGGGGATGCGCCTTCAGCCGAGATGGATGATTCTTCGCCGTCGCGCCCTCCGCCGGACGCAATTCAAGTTGACTTCCGACTTCCCGCGGCCTAGCATATTTAGTTTCAGGAGCAATCCCCCTCAATGATCGGACAGACGGTTTCGCACTATCGTGTGCTCGAAAAGCTGGGCGGCGGCGGGATGGGTGTCGTCCTCAAGGCCGAAGACACCAAGCTGGGCCGCCTGGTGGCCCTCAAGTTTCTGCCGGAAGATTCGTCCAAAGACCGCGTGGCGCTGGAGCGTTTCCAGCGCGAGGCGCGTGCCGCGTCGGCCCTGAATCATCCCAACATCTGCACGATTTACGAAGTGGACGAGCACGACGGGCGGCCCTTCATTGCCATGGAGCTTTTGGAGGGCCAAAGCCTCAAGCATCGCATCGAGGGGAAAGCCTTCAAGACCGACGAGCTGGTGGACCTGGCGGTGCAGATCGCTGACGCGCTCGAGGCCGCGCACGCCAAAGGGATTGTGCATCGCGACATCAAGCCCGCGAACATTTTCGTCACCCCGCGCGGCCAGGCGAAGATCCTGGACTTCGGGCTGGCGAAGTTGGCGACGCACCGCCAGCGCGTGGCGGAGGCGGTGGGGGTGACAGCGACCGCCACGGCGGAGGACTTCCTGACCAGTCCCGGCATGGCGCTCGGCACGGTGGCGTACATGTCTCCCGAGCAGGCGCGCGGGGAGGAATTGGACGCGCGCACGGACCTCTTCAGTTTCGGGGTGGTTCTCTACGAAATGGCGACTGGGCGGCAGGCCTTCACCGGGAGCACTTCGGCGATTGTTTTTGACTCGATCCTGAACCGCGCGCCCGCTTCCCCGACGGACTTGAACTCGAACCTTCCCTCCGAAGTCGGCCGGATCATCGGCAAGGCGCTCGAAAAGGAACCTGCGCTTCGCTACCAAAGCGCGTCGGAGATGCTCGCCGACCTGAAGCGCCTGAAGCGCGACCTTGATTCCGGCTCATCGGCGGCCCGCGGCCAGCGCGCGGAACAGCCGGCGGCCGCGGCGGCGCGTCCGGCCAAATCGCTGGCGGTTCTCTATTTCGTCAATCAGAGCGGCACTAAAGATGACGAATACTTCCGCGACGGCATCACGGAGGATATCATCACCGAGCTCTCGAAGATTTCGGAACTCTGGGTGTTCTCGCGTTCGGCGGTGCTGGGCTTCCGCGATAAAGACGTCAGCGTGGCCCAGGTGGGGCAGCAGCTCCAAGCCACGCACGTTCTGGAGGGCAGCCTGCGCCGCGCTGGCAACCGGCTGCGCATCAGCGCCCAACTGGTAGAGACGCGCACCGGACGTTCGGTCTGGGCGGAACGCTACGACCGGCAGATGGAAGACGTCTTCGCCATCCAGGACGAGATCGCCCAGAATATCGCCCGCGCCCTGCGCGTGATGCTGAGCGATACGGAGAAGCAGGCGATTGCCAAGGCGCCCACGGCGGACGTCCGTGCTTACGACTACTACCTGCGGGGGCGGCAGTTCTTTCACCAGTTTCGCGGCAAGTCGTTCGAGTTCGCGCGCCAGATGTTTACACGTGCCATCGAGACCGATCCGAACTACGCCCGCGCTTACGCAGGCATTGCGGATTGTTGTTCGTTCCTGTTCATGTATTTCGAATCGAATGACAAGAATCTCCAAGGTGCCGACGCCGCCAGCCGGCGGGCGCTGAGCCTCGACCCGGATCTGGCGGAAGCGCACGCCTCGCGCGGTTTGGCCGTCGCGCTCAACAAGCGGTACGACGAAGCGGCCAAGGAATTCGAAGAAGCCATTCGCCTGAACCCCAAGCTTTTCGAAGCGTATTACTTCTATGGCCGCGCCTTGAACGCGCAGGGGAAGATGGCCGAAGCGGCCGAGATGTTCCGCAAGGCTTCCGAGGTGAACCCGGACGATTATCAGTCGCCGCGGCTGCTCGCCATGACCCTCACCAACTTGGGCCGCAAGGAGGAAGCTCGGGCGGCCGACCTACGCGGGCTGCAGGTGGTCGAGAAACACGTCCAGATGCATCCCGACGACGCGCGGGCACTGCTCTTCGGAGCGACCGGATATCTCCAGGCGGGCGACCCCGACAAGTGCCGCGAGTGGACGCGGCGCGCGCTGGTGATTGGCGCCGACGATCCCGTCACGTACTACAACGCGGCGTGCAATTACTCGCTGCTCGGCGAAATTGAAACCGCCATCGATTGCCTGGAGAAGTCCATCACCTCCGGCATGGCGCAGAGGGATTGGATCGAGCACGATTCCGACCTCGACCCACTGCGGGCTCACCCGCGTTTCCAGGATATTCTGCGTCGCATCAGCACGCCCGCCTGACGGCTCGGCCCAGCCATTTTGTCCCCTCGCCAAAGTGTTTGACCGCAGCCTTCCTCGCGCGTTGACACGCGGAGACGCGGGGCGTATTCTCGCGCCCGGCGGAGTTTCCTTGCGCTGCAGTCTCGGGCCACCCCTCCATGATCGGCCAGACGGTTTCCCACTACCGCATCCTCGATAAACTCGGGGGCGGCGGCATGGGTGTGGTGTACAAGGCGGAGAACGTCCGGCTGGGGAGCCGCGTCGCCCTCAAGTTTCTTTCCGAGGACCTGGCGCGGGATTCGCAAGCCTTGGAGCGCTTTAAGCGCGAGGCCCACGCCGCGAGCGCGCTCAATCACCCCAACATCTGTACCATCTACGACATCGACGAATATGAAGGCCAGCCGTTCATCGTCATGGAACTGCTGGAAGGGCAGACCCTGAAGCAGCGGATCAGTGACGCGGCACACCGACGCGCTCCCCTCCCGACGGATGTGCTGCTCGACCTTGCCATCGAGATTTCTGACGCGTTGGACACGGCCCACGCGAAAGGCATCATTCATCGCGACATCAAGCCCGCGAACATCATGGTGACCGAGCGAGGCCAGGCGAAGATCCTGGATTTCGGTTTGGCGAAGCTGGCCCACGAGCATGAGACGGAGACGAGTGAGAGCACCCTGGCGGACACCGCCGCGCCCTCGCTCGCTGAGACGGGCTCTCTTCAGGATTCGGTCACACGCGCGGGCATCGCAATGGGCACGCCTGCCTATATGTCGCCAGAGCAGGTTTGCGGCGGAAATCTCGATCCGCGGACGGACTTGTTCAGCTTGGGGTCCGTGCTCTATGAAATGGCCACGCGGCGGCGCGCCTTCGAGGGAGCGTCACGCGACGCAATTCTGGAAGGCATCTTGACGCGCACCCCGCCCGCGCCCAGCCGTGCGAATCCCGGTTTGTCCCCGGCTTTCGACAAGATTATCCGCAAGCTCCTGGAGAAAGACCGCGATTTGCGGTACCAGACGGCGGCGGACGTGCGCGCTGACCTCAAGCGCTTGAAGCGTGACACTTATCCCGCGCAGTTTGCGGCAGCCCCGGGGCTGACCCGCCTGTTGGGGAGCCGGGCCATTCACTACGAGTGGGTGGCGTACGGGGCCGTCGTGACGACCCTCCTGGCTGTGGCGGTTGCCGGCTGGCTCTGGTTCCGCCATTCACGCACGACGTTGGAGGCGCCGCTCACTGCCACACCCATCACCAGTTATGCGGGCAGGGAGACAATGCCTTCACTCTCTCCGGATGGCACTCAGGTGACGTTCTCCTGGAATGGAGAGGATCAAGGCAACTCCGATATCTACGTGAAATCCATCCGCGCCGAAACGCCATCGCGCCTGACCACGAATTCCGCGAACGACATCAGCCCCGCCTGGTCGCCCGATGATCGATGGATCGCTTTCCTTCGCGTCCTGTCCGCCGGCAAGGTTGCTGTGATTCTAGTTTCGCCCCTGGGCGGCCGTGAACGAGTCCTGACCGAGGCGTATCTCGACCAAAACAACGTTGACGGGCCGTTCCTTACCTGGTCACCGGACTCCCGCTGGCTGGCGGTGGCGGGGTCTGACAAGCCCGACGACCTACCCGCCCTGTTCCTCTACTCTCTCGAGTCCCAGGGGAACCGCCGTCTGACATCGCCACCCAGAACGAGCCTGGGGGACAGCTCGCCGGCCTTTTCGCCTGACGGCCGCACGCTGGCGTTTTTCCGCTGGACATCCTGGTCGAGCAGCGATCTCTTCCTGCTCGACTTTTCTGAAGACCTGAAACCCGTTGCGGAGATCAAGCAGGTCACGTCCGGTAATTGGAGGGCGGCCAGTCCTGCCTGGACGGCGGACGGTAAAGCTTTGATTTTCTCAGCCTCCGCCGGGGGAGATTCGAGCCTCTGGAGGGTGGCCGCATCCGGCACAAGCAAACCGCAACGCTTGTCCACGATTGGGGCAAACGGCGCGTATCCGACCCTTTCCAAGCGCCAAAACCGCCTTGCCTATGCTCAGGCGGTGAGTGACGTCAATATCTGGCGTGCCGAGATTCCGGCTGCCGGAAGGAAGGTCATTCCCCCAAGGGAATTCATTTCATCGACGCGCACCGACAACCTGCCGCAGTACTCTCCCGACGGCAAGAAGATCGCTTTCATTTCCCAGCGTTCCGGCAGCCTGGAAGTGTGGGTGTGTGACGCGGACGGGTTGAATGCGCTCCAAGTCACTTCGTTGGGTGGCCCGAATATTGGGAACCCTCCACGCTGGTCCCCAGATAGTCGTCGCTTGACCTTCAGCGCGAACGTCAAGGGGCCATCCGAGATCTACGTCGCGAATGCCAGCGGCGGCAGTCTCCAGACCCTGACTTCGCCTCCAACTTACTCGGCGAATCCCAGTTGGTCGAGTGACGGACAATGGATCTTCTTCGACGCGCACGGAATTCGTAAGGTCTCCACCGAAGGCGGGCCGCCAGTCTTAGTGACAGAGCAGGAAGGTTGGGGGCCGGTTGAATCTCCGGACGGCAAGTTCATCTACTCGATTTCGATCGATCAACCGATCAAGGGCTTTATCCTCCTGCGGACGCCCACGGAGGGTGGAGAAACGCAGCGGGTCCTCGATACTCTGGCTTTTGGACAGAATTACGCGCTCGTGGACGACGGAATCTACTTCATCCCCAGGCAGGACGCCGAATCCGGCACCTCCATCCAGTTCCTGAACACGGCGACTGGAAAGGTCCAGGAGATCGCTTCAATCGACAAACCTGTGGGGGTAGGGCTGGCTGTGTCTCCCGACCGCCGGTGGATACTTTATGCGCAAGCCGACCAAACAGGCAGCGACCTCATGCTGGTGGAAAAGTTCCGATAGGGACCCTTCCTCGTCGTGATCCCGGGAAATCCTCGTGGACTGAAACCGGTCGCTTAACGGCCTGGCCGCAAAATCCACCTTCTTTTCTTTGCGTGGTTGGGTCCCTAGATCCAGTAAAGACAACGAACGCTGTGTGTCGGGATTGCACTACCGCGTCAGCGGGCGTGATGGCGATTACATCCTCCGCAGCCCTCCGCGCGCGAGAAATCCGCCGACCCCGGAATCCCGATTCGAAAGCAGGCGCGATCCGAGGCCGGCGGCCTTTAACTTCGAATTGATCTCAATCCCAGGGAGTTGAGCCCATGGACTCTGCCCGACGCAAACCGCTGAACCTTCGCCTCGCGCACTTGGATGCTGACCTAAAAAGGGCTATGATGCGGCTGCTCGCCGACCCGCCATTCCCTCGCCGGATGACCGGGATTCTGAGTCACGAGACAAATGAGTCGGAATCTTCATCCTTTCTCGGGGGAGTCTTCTGTGGACAAAGAGAAGAAGGGCGCATACTTGATTCTGGCGCTGGGTGTTATCAAGTACGCCGTTAACCTCGCGCTTTGGGCCGCGATCGGCGCAATGCTCATCCTCTTCGCGCTGCAGTTTCCTCATGCAGCAAAACTGGATTCCTTTTGGCTGATTCTGAATATCCATGCCTGGGGAGATCCCGGGCTGACGCGGATGGGGGCGGTCCTCGGCTGGGATTGGCCCGCGCCGAACGTCAGTATGCTGCCTATCGGTGCCGGGTTCGTCTTGTTGGTGGTTAGACGGGCCTTCGATGCCGTGGTCACGCGGTTCACGCGCCTTATCCGGAAGCGGTTTCCCCTTTCGGAAGACACGGAGTCGCTCTCCACCACCGCCAGTTCAATGGGGATTTCTGTTTCGAGCACACTGCTCGCCCTCGCCGCGGTCTCCGACAAGGCAAGGGAGAAACTCGAGCGGCGGCGCGACCGCGTCGCGCGCCTGCTGGATGAGGCGAAGCGGCGGCGTTGTGCCTTCCTCTCGATTGACGTCGTGGACCCCATCGAAATGAAAGAAGGCGCGGATCCGGACAAGGTCACGCGCAGCTTCCATGCCTACGAAGACATGCTCGATGAAGTCTTCCAGCTCACCCGCGCCTGGAAGGAGGCGTGGACGCCCGACGGAGTTATGGTGTGCTACCAGGACGTGGGCCTCGCGTTCGACGCCGCCCAGCGCGTGCTGAGGGGGTTGAAGACCTTCAACTCCAGCGCCAACGAACTCCCCCGGCCGTTCCACGTCCGCTGCGGATTGAACGAGGGCGAAGTCGTTATCTTCGAGGACAGCAAATTGGAAAAGGTCGCCGACCACGTGATCGACGTCGCCGGCCACATGCAAAAGAACGCTCACCCCGACAGCCTGTGGCTGAGCTCCGAAGTCTATGATCACCTCGAGGAAAAATCAGGTTTTCTTCCTGCCAAGGCGGAAGTGGACGGGCTTACCGTCGTCGAGTGGCGTGCCTGAAGCCTGTTCTACGGCCCTTGCCGCATCATTGGCCAAGCGGCTTCTCATTACCGAATCATTTAAGACCTTGGGACCGCGCAGGGATGGGCGCGGTGTACAGGGCCGAGGACACGCACCTTACCCGCGATGTGGCCCTCAAGCCCCTCCCCGAGGTGCTGGCGCGAGATCGCAGGCTAGTCGAGAGCCTCCCCCGCAAAGCCCGGTCCACCTCGGTCCTCAATCGCCCCGACTTCCGCGCAGTCACGACATTCCCTCTCCTGAAAAATGCCCAGGTGGAGTACTCGAATTTGGGTGAATAGCTTCTGTGCTTTGCGAGCACTTTCGAAGTTAAGATCTCGCCACTGACGACTGTCCGGGCCCGAACGTGTCGGCACGCAGGGGGCCTCACACACGGGATTACCCAATTCCGACGACAACAAAGCTTCTTGCGTGGCACGAGGATACGGGACTGATTGACCGCGCTCACAGGAGGGACTGCCAATCTTGGCGGCCATTCCCGCGATTACGCAACTATTGACTTGACATCGCGCAGTTGTGGAGATTAACGTAGACCGCAGAATCGAATCTTTAGGGAACTTCCGGTCCACAGCTTGAGGAGACGGACCGGCAGGGCGATGAGGACAATTAAGAGAGCCACGAGGCTCCGGCGAGTCGCTCGCGGGAATCAGCGACAAGACTAACCTTCCTTAGGTATTCCGCGTCGGGAAATTTGGAGTGGAGGTATCCATGCGTAGATGGAAAAGCAGCGTGGTGGTCAGCCTGTGGGTGGTCTTACTCCCGAGCATTGTTCTGGCGCAGCGCGAACGGGGCACGATCGTCGGTCGTGTCACGGACCCCTCAGGTGCTGTCATCCCGAATGTCACCATTACCGTCACGAATGAGAATACCGGCGTTGTTTCGACGAGTGGCACAACGGGCGAAGGCATCTATACGGTCCCTGCCCTGCCGACCGGAATCTACCGAGTCGAAGCCAAGAAAGATGGCTTTAAGACCGGGCAGGCTGAGCACATTGAAATCGGAGTCGCGCAGGAAGTTACCATTGACCTGACGCTGGAAGTTGGCGCCGTCACGGAGAAAGTGACGGTCACCGCGGAGGCGCCACTTCTTGATTTGACTTCCCCGGAAGTCGGCAATTCCATGAACGACAAACTCTTTCACGAGTTGCCGATTGCCATCAGCGACGTCCGCCAGGCGCAGCAGTTCATCTTCCAGAGTTCTCCCGGAACCACTGGCGATACCTTTTCCGGCTCCATTAACGGTGGCCAGCTTTTCAGCCACGAGATCCTGATCGACGGCATCTCCATCGCCCGTTATGACATATCGGGTGGCAGCCTGGACGAGTTCACGCCCTCGGTGGACGCCATCGGCGAGTTCAAGCTGCAGGCCAACAATTACTCGGCAGAGTATGGCGAGAGCCAGGGCGGGATCGTGAGCTTTACTATGAAGTCAGGGACCAATGACTTTCATGGGAGCATCTACGAATTCCACCGCAACCGCGTCCTCGACGCTGCGGGATACAACGTCAACACCTTCGCCCCGAACGGCCTCGATTCCGGAGGCAACGCGGTCAAGGCGCAGCGGGTTGTGAACGATTTCGGTGGAACCGTTGGCGGACCCATCTGGATTCCCAAAATCTACAACGGTAGGAACAAGTCGTTCTTCTATTTCGCTTACGACGGTCTACGCAAGGTTGAGCGACCTCGCGGGCGGCTGATGAGCATGCCGACCGCTGCCCAACTGGATGGGGATTTCTCCGCGCTGCTGGGCGGCCAGCTCGCGAACTGCGGTCCCGATGCGGATCAACCCTGCAGCGATGCGCTCGGGCGTCCGATCATGCAAGGCGCCATCTATGACCCCGCATCGACTCGAACGGTGGCGGCGGGCGCGGTGGACGATGATCCGAATTATGGCACGGGGCTTACGAACAACAGCGGAAGCGGCGCGGTGATTCGCAACCCGTTTGACGGGAACATCATTCCGCAGGACCAGTGGAGCGCCGTATCGAGCAACATCCTCCCCTTCTACCAGCAAATCCCGCTGGTCAACCAGAACGTCTTTCGCAATGTGGCCCGGTCGGGGACCGGCCAGCCCTGGCTTAACGTGAACACCTGGAGCCTCAAAGTAGACCACACCTTAAACGACCGGCACCGCCTGTCGGGCAGCTTCAATTACAACAAACGTCCGCGTGCCAATGGCGTGGTCTTCTTCGGAGGGGGACCGCTCAACCTTGAACAGGTCCAATCTATTACGGGGCGCCAGGGACGCGTTGCCTGGGACTGGACGGTGAGCGACCACATGCTCAACCATTTTGCGGTTGGGTATAACCGCTTCACCAATCCTAACTACTCGAAAGTGGCCGACGAAGACTGGGCCGGGCAGATCGGTTTGACAGGGGTGACGGACGCGCACTTCCCGCAGTCCACCTTCGGAACCTCCTGCTTCAATCCCAGCGACCTGAGGTTGGGTTGCATCGGCTCGTCGACCAACAGCCTCAATGTGAGTGAGAGTTACATCATTGTGGACGATTTCAGCTACACGCGCGGAAAGCACCAGTTCAAATGGGGCTTCGAAGGCCGGCGATACCGCCAGAACCAGCGCAACAAAGGCGGGACATCAGGTACCTTCGCATGGTCGAACACCCAGACCGCGCTTCCCGGTTTCCAGGGTAGTTTCGGCGGCGGATTATTCGACACCGGATGGCCGTTTGCCAGCTTCCTGCTGGGCACAGCCGACCGTGCCAGCCGCCCCGTGATCGAGGCGCAGACGGGCGATCGCCAGAGTCTCTACGTGCTCTATTTCCAGGACGACTGGCGGGCGACCTCGAAGCTGACCGTCAGCTACGGCCTGCGCTGGGACATTCCCACGCCCCGCACGGAAGCGTTCAACCGCATCTCGGGCTTCGATCCAAGCGCGCCTAATCCGGGAGCGGATGGGATCGCTGGCGCCCTGGTCTTTCTCAGCGATCAGGGGAAGACGTCCTTCCAGGAGCACTACTGGCGCGAGCTCGGACCTCGCATCGGCCTGGCTTATCAGCTCAATTCCAAGACGGTGCTCCGCGCCGGATACGGTATTACCTACACGCCGCCTATCTCCAACTCCTGGGGCGGGTGGAACACTCAAGGGTTCAACAGCAGCATCGTGGTCAGCCACGGGACGCCGGATCCTCGCTTTGCCCCGGGTCCTGACCCGTGGGATCCCGTCTTGAATTGGGATAACGGCATGCCGCCTTTCACAGGCGTCCTGCCGGACACCAACCCTGCCTCGCAAAACTTCGACCAGTCCGGCGCTTTTATCGACTGGCTTAAGAGCGATTCGCTTCGCCAGCCGTACGTCCAGCAATGGAGCGTAGGATTCCAGCGCCAGTTGCCGGGCGATTCGGTGGTGGAAGTCAACTATGTCGGTAACAAGGGCACGCGCCTGATCGCTTCCCTCTTCAGCGCGGCAGTCAACGCGGCGCCCACGCGGTTCATGTCCCTGGTGGACGCGGACGGCAACGCCCTGGTCAACAAGACGTTCGGTGACCTGACGGCAAGCGACTGGGCGGTACTCAACGCTAACGGCGTCACGGGCAAGCCCTACGCGAGTTTTCCCGATGATGTTCCGATCTCCCAGGCGCTCAAGCCGTATCCTCAGTACGCCGGCATCAACGACGTCTACCCGAATTTCGCGGCTTCCACCTACAACTCCTTGCAGGTAAGTTGGAGGAAGCGGCCGACGAAGGGATTGGCGTTCATTGCTGCCTACACATTCTCGAAGACGCTGACCGACTCCGAGTCCGGTCATACGTACCACCACTACGGGTCACCGTACTCGGGCTATTACAACGTGACGCAATGGCCGGAAAACCGCAAGATTGAGAAGGCCGTGGCGGATTTCGATGTGCCCCACTCCATTAAGCTGACTTGGGTCTATGAGCTTCCTTTCGGTCGGGGAAAAGCGTTTGCCAACCGCGGGGGAGTGGTGGATAAGCTCATCGGAGGGTGGAAAGTGACCGGAATTCACAACTACGCTCCGGTGGGCGCGCCCTTCATTCCTTCCAGCTACATCCCCGCTGCGATCTCGACCGGACCTTACGGCGGCGGGCACTGGGCCACCCGGCCGGATATGAACGGCGACTGGTCGGGAGTCAGCGGCAATGTGCAAGGATCCCTCAACCCGGACGGCACGCCCTACCTGAATGTTCCGGGCTTTGATTCCGGTACAGGATGTAATGGTCCGTTCTGCCTGGTCCCAACCAGCGCGGACGGTTACGCCCTGCATCCCGGAAACGCGCCCCGGGTCTTCAGCAACATCCGCCTGCCCGGGCAGTTCTCCGAGCAGTTCGGGATCATTAAATCGATACCCTTCGCGGAAAACCGCTACGTGGAAATCATGGCGAATTTCTTCAACGCCTTCAACCGCCATGGTTTTGGCTACGTTGACCCGATTGTCGATTCACCGACCTTCGGGATGGTGCTGAGTCCCAGCCAGGGTCCGCGCAGCATTCAATTCGCTGCTCGTGTCGTCTTCTGAAGGCTGCGCGCGAGCGCGGGATCGAATCCTACACCCCGCAGCCCTCGGGCTGCGGGGTTCCCGTTTTTGCGCCGCTGCATCGGAGTCTGTACACGAGACTTCCCCAATCCACCCTCCGCCGCGATAGAATGGAAATGCCATGAGGTCAGGTGACCGCATACGAAGGCGGGTGTTCCGGACGCCCAAGGGGGTGATTCTTTTTTCTACCCTTCTTGTCGTCGTCGGTCTGATGGCATGTCAAAAGGCGGCTCCGCCCGCCCCGGAGGCTCGCGATGCGAGCGTTCTATTCATCACTCTCGACACGACACGCGCGGATCATTTGAGTTGCTATTCGAATGATGCTGTCGAGCCGGCGTCCACTCGGAAGCAAAGCTCGGCGAGAGCAACGCCGCCGCGTCGCGGAGCCAAAACTCCGCACCTTGATGCTCTGGCCGCTCGCGGTGTGCGATTCGCTCGCGCCATTGCCGCTGTACCGCTGACCCTTCCTTCTCATGCCACGATGTTCACAGGGACATATCCCGAGGTCCACCAGCTTCGCGACATGGGCGGATTCACGCTCGACCCCAAACATCGAACGCTTGCCAGCATGGCGCGCGCGGCGGGATACACGACCGCCGCCTTCGTTGGCTCCAAAGCCGTAGGGCGAGTCTTCGGACTTCAGCAGGGCTTTGATACCTACGATGACGAAATGCCGTCGCGCCGCCAGCAGGAGGAAGGCAAGCTTCCGGGCGTATTTCCTGAGCGCCGAGCCGCCGTGACCACCGACCGGACGCTCGATTGGTTGAAGCAGCACGGTCGCGAACGCTTCTTTCTCTGGGTTCACTACTACGACGCTCACGAGCCCTACGAACCTCCAGACCCATTCAAAAGTCAATACCCCGGTGATCCATACTCGGGGGAGATTGCGTATACCGACGCCCAGGTGGGAAGAATCTTTGACTTCCTTGATCAACAGAATCTTCGCAACCGCACGCTGGTCATCGTGGTGGGCGACCACGGCGAGGGGTTGAACGATCATGGCGAGGGCGCGCACGGCATCTTCATTTACGATGACACGATGCACGTGCCGCTCATCATTGCCGGGCCGGGCGTGCCCACCGGCAAGGTCGTGAACCACCAAACGCGCGGGATCGACTTACTGCCCACCGTTGCCGAGTTTCTCCGGCTCTCCCCCAACCCTGCCGCGCAGGGAGTCAGCCTTTGGCCGCTTATCGAGCACGGCCAGCCCTCGCCTGGCAGCGGAACGAACTACGCTTACATCGAGACCCTGTATCCCAAAACCTATATGAACTGGTCAGAGCTGCGCGGCATGCGCACCGACCGCTGGAAGTTCATCCTCGCCCCCAGGCCCGAGCTCTACGACCTCGAGAAGGATCCCGGAGAAAGAGAGAATGTGGTCGCGCGTCACCCTGCCGAGGCGGATCAACTTCAAAAGAAGATCTGGGAAGTCGTCGGGCCGGCAACGAAAGATCAGAAGCTCACTTACACTCCGGTCAACAAGGAGACCCGGCAGGAACTTGAGTCGCTCGGCTACGTCAGCGCCGGCTCGCCACGCGAACTCATCCTGAATATGTCGGGGCCCGATCCCAAAGACCGTGTATCCACGCTTCAGGCGATGCAACAATACGACCGCGCGATGAAGGTTGGCGCATTTGCCCAGGCCGCGCGGGTCATGGACGCCGCCGTTAAGAAGGACGCGACCAACCCGCTTGCCCGCCTCTACCTGGCCACCGCCTACGAGAGGATGCGCGATTGGCGCCGCGCCATTGAAACGTATCGCGGGGCCGTGGAGATTAACGTCGCGACCGACGAGATCCTTTCGCGCCTCGGCAAGGCTTACCTCCGCGTGGGGGACCGGGAGGACGCCGTAAATGCCATGGAGGCCGCGGGGCGGATTAATCCTACTGACCTCGACAACTTCAGCAACCTGGGAACGGCGTATTTGCAGTTGAAGCGTCTCGCCGACGCGGAAAAAGCCTTTCGGGCCATCCTTCTGCAAGACAGCAAATACGCCGCCGCTTACAACGGCCTGGGGCTCATCGCCATCGAGCGCGGCGACGGCGATGCGGCGCGAGTCAATTTCGAGAAAGCTCTTGAGTTCGACCCGGAGCAATACGAGGCCATGCTCAATCTGGGCGTCCTTTTTCAGCGTGCGGGAGTGAAAGACCAGGCTCTGCGCTACCTGAAGATGTTTTCCGAGAAGGCGCCACGAGAGAATTACGGCAACTTGCTCCCGCAGGTTCGCGAAGCGATCCAGGAATTGCGCGCCGGGTCGTGAGTCGCGTTCCGTATCAGTCCTTCCCAGACGCTGCAACTTCTCACGAGGGGTTAAATATTCACCGAGAGATTTCTCCCGGAGCGTATCTCCTTCGACGGACGGTCGCCTTGGAGCGGTAAAGCGGGACGGGGATGATGGCCCTTCCCTTCATGATTGGCGCTTAATTGACCGGTCCCCGCACGGATGCTACGATTCATCCTGTTCATGCCACACAACTGCCAGAGGCGTCGCTCCCCGACATTCCTGCTGACCGTAACCGTCCTGCTCCTCCCCTCGATCGTATCAGGCCAGATGCCCGAATCGCCGCAAGGCTGCGCGAAGGCTGCGCAACAAGTGGAAGAAGGCAAGCGCGCGGCCGCTGTCGGGCGCACCGCTGAGGCAATTGTGGCCTTTCGTGCGGCGTCGGATGTCTGCCCGGGTGATCCCACGGCGAGATTGGAGCTGGCCCGCGCGCAACTTGCGGCGAGGAAGTTCAAGGAGGCCGAGGAATCGGCGCGCAAAGTCTGGGAGCGGCACCCACGGTCTGAGACCGCGCAACTGCTCCTCGCCCACAGCCTGATTATGCAGGAACGCTTTCAGGAATCAGGCCAATTGTTGCGCAAGCTGCTTGACCAGAACGATCTCAATCCCGAAGCTCATAAACTCATGGGTATCACGCTCTTCTTCTACAAGGAATATGTCCTGGCGGAGCACGAATTGGGGATGGCGCTCAGGCAGAATCCTGACGACCGGGAGGCTTTGTACTATTTGGGGCGCGTCTACTATACCCAGAACAACTTCGGGCCGGCGGTTCAAGCCTTTCAACGCCTGATTGCGAACGACCCGAATTCCTTCAAGGGATATGACAATCTGGGGTTGTGCTATCAGGCGCTGGGCGAGGCTGAGGAGGCCATGGCAGCATTCAAGCAATCGCAAGAAATCTCCAGAAACCTGGATCCCACATATGATTGGCCGCACGCCAACCTCGCCGAACTATTGATCCAGGAGAACCGGCTTGATGAAGCGCTGCCGTCGGCACGGGAGGCGGTTCGAATCAACCCTCAATCGGCGCGCAATCATTACCTGCTGGCCAAAGTCCTGGCGCGGGGGGAGGGAATCGAAGAATCGGTGTCGCACCTCCGCCGCGCAATCCAACTCGACCCCCAGTACCCGGAGGCGCACTACTTGTTAGGCCAGGTATTTCAGAAGTTGGGACATCGGGAGGACGCGGCGCGGGAGTTTGCCCTTTTTGAGCAAATCAGCAAGGCTACTCCGCACAAGAAGAAATAGCTTGCCCATCATCCCGCGCACGATTGAAGCACAGCGAGCTCCGGTTGATCTGGCCTGCCGCGGCGAGAGCGCATGGAAGTGAATCTCCCGCGATATAATCCTTTCGTGAATCGACGCCGCTTCCTCTCCGATCTCTTTCGAGCAACCGGTTGCGCGCTTCTTCCTCTTCACAAGCTTGCTTCTCTTGGAGAGCCATCTCCCCAACCCTCCGGATATATTCCTCGCTATGTTGACGCTGCGGAGCGAGCGGGCCTGACGGCAAGAACTGTTATTGCGGGCCACGAAAGCAAGGATTTCCTTCTGTCCACTACGGGCGGCGGGGTCGCCGTCTTCGACTACGACAACGATGGCTGGCTCGACATCTTCATCGTCAACGGCGGGGGGTTGAGCGGATTTCCCAAAGGACAGGAGCCAAGAAGCCGCCTGTACAAGAACCAGCGCAACGGGACGTTCATCGACGTCACGGACGAATCCGGCCTGACGCCCCACGCATGGGGACAGGGCGTTTGCGTGGGCGATTACGACAACGACGGCTCGCTCGATTTGTTCGTTACTTGTTACGGAAAGAACGCGCTCTACCACAACAACGGCGACGGGACTTTCACCGACGTGACGCGCGAAGCGGGCCTGCTCCAGCCGGAGGACCACTGGAATTCCGGCGCCGCTTTCCTGGACTACGATCGCGACGGCCACCTGGACCTGATTGTGAGCAATTACGTCGGATACAAGTACGGCACCATCCTTTATGAGAGCAATCCTTCGCTGGTTGGAGAGCAGTCGCCGGTACTCTATGGCGTCGCCGGCCTCGAAGGTACGCGCAACATTCTCTACCGGAACAACGGGAATGGCACTTTCACGGACGTCTCCAAACAAGCCGGAATCTGGAAGCCGGACCTCACGTACGGATTCACGCCGTGCGTCGCCGACTACGACAACGACGGCTGGCCCGACATCTATGTGGCGGATGATTCCACGCCGAGCCTGCTGTTTCTGAATAACCATGACGGAACGTTCCGCGAGACCGGTTTGCTGGCCGGCGTCGCCTTCGATCTCAACGGCCGCACGCAGGCGGGGATGGGCGTTGACGCGGGCGACTACGACGGCGACGGCTCCTTCGATATCATTAAGACCAACTTCTCCGACGAAACGCCGGCGCTGTTCCACAACGAAGGCAACGGCTTCTTCACCGACGTGACCTTTCCAGCGGGATTGGCCGGGTTGACGCGGACGGTCAAGTGGGGCACGTCGTTTTTGGATTTCGACAATGATGGCCGGCCTGACATTCTCATTGCCAGCGGCCCGATCTATCCCCCTGGGACACCGCACCCAATGGGACCCGAAGAGGGAAGGAAGTTTCTACTTCGCAACCAGGGTAACGGTCGGTTTGAAGATATCTCCGATCGCGCCGGACCCGGCCTGGCTATTTCGCGCTGCAGCCGTGGTGCGGCGTTCGGCGACCTCTTCCGGACGGGCCAAATTGATGTGGTCATCAATAATGTGAATGACCGGCCGACGCTTCTGCGCAATGACGCGCCCTCTGAAAACGCCTGGATTCTGGTCAAACTGGTGGGAACTAAAACCAACCGCGCGGCGATTGGCTCGAGGGTGATTGTGGAAACGGAAGGCCGACGGCAAATGCAGGAAGTCCGGAGCGGCGGAAGCTTCTGCTCACAGAACGACTTGAGGCTGCACTTCGGCCTGGGCAGCGCCAAGGATGCGGACCTGGAAGTGCGATGGCTGAGCGGGGCGAAGGAGAAATTCCGGGTATCGGCAAATCGTTTTGTGACCATTCAAGAGGGCAAGGGAGTCATCTCGCAGGAAGAATCCTGACGATGGGCAGGATCGCCAAACTGATATCTCGCGCGCTTTTACTTGCGGGCTTGCTTGCTGCCCTCTGTCCAGCTGATTCCACTCAGGTGAATCCAGGCGGCGCTCAAAGTGCCGCCGAGTACGACTCAGCCTACCGCCTGCTTGAGAGTGGGAAGACTCAGGAGGCCATCAACGCGATTGACGCCGCACTCGCGCACTCCCCTCGCAGTCCAGCGCTTTATAACCTGCGGGGTTTGGCGAAGGCGCGCCTTGGCAAGATCCCGGAGGCCGAATCGGCCTTTCGCAAGGTGATCGAACTCCAGCCACGAGCGGCGCTGGGCTACAACAACCTCGCTACTTTGCTGGCGCAGTCGGGCCGCCTGCGAGAAGCGGTTGATTCGTTTCGCGCAGCTCTCAAGCTCGAGCCGCGGAATTTCTCCGCGCTGATTGGGATCTCGAAAACCCTGACTGCCTTGCGTGAATTTGCACAGGCAAAGCCGTGTCTGGAAGCCGCCTTAGCAGTGAAGCCGGGCGATTTCGAGGCCGCGCTGGAGCTTGCGCGCGTTCAGCGGGAACTGAAGGATACGGCGGCTGCGCAGAAGACGTTTGCGCAGATCCGCCCCCCTGTGGACGCGGCATCAGTCGTCAGGTATTACTCTCTCGCGGCGATGTTGGCGGAGGACCGCGGCGACGCCGAGGCGGCTCTCAAATCGTATCGTCGCGCCCACGAGTTCGCTCCGCAATCATTCGAAATCTATGTATCTCTAGCACGCGCTTTCGTCAAACACCTCCCAGAGTCTGCGGCTGATGCGTTGCCAAGTCCGCCGGCTCACTTGAGCTCCGAACAGCATTTCGCTCTGGGCCTGCTATTCGCGTCCCACAACCTGTTCAGGGAGGCCATCCCCCAATTTGAAGAGACACTCCGCCTCGAACCAGCGAGCTACTCGGCGGCCTTTAACCTGGTCATTGCGTATCGTGGCGCCGGACAGATTCAGGAGGCCACTCAGATCGGCCGGAAAATCTTGAAGGAGCGGCCAACCGCCGAACTGCACAACCTGGTTGCGTCGCTGGAGGAGACGGCGGGAGACTACCTTAATGCCGTGCGCGACTACCAACGCGCGGTGGAGCTCGAACCCACGAATGAGCAGTACACTTTCGATCTGGGGATGGAATACCTGGTGCATTTTACTTTCGATCCCGCGCAGGAGGTTTTTCGCGTCGGAACCCAACGATTCCCGTCCTCAGTTCGCCAGCACGTGGGTTTGGGCTACGCTCACTACGGGGTGCGCCAGTATCTGGAAGCCGCGGAGGCGTTCCTGACCGCCCTCGAAATCGATCCCACTTCTCCTGCCGCATTTGCGGCCTGGAATTCGCTCCCGGCGTTTCTGGGGCCGACGGAATTCACGAAGATCCTTCCACGCGTTAAGAGCCTCGCGGAGCATTACCAGCAGAATCCGCATGCACAATACTGTTACGGAGTTCTGCTCCTGCGCCGGGGTCAGGTCAACGCCGAGAAGGAGAATCTGCGACTCGCCCAGCCGCTATTGGAGCGGGCAATCCAGTTGAATCCCGAATTTGCCGACGCGCACCTGGAACTGGGAAACCTTTACGCAACACTCAAGGAGCATGCCAAGGCTGCCGTGGAATTTACTGAAGCGGCCCGCCTCAGCCCCCGATCGGAGATGGCTCACTACCGGCTGGGCCAGACCTACCGCAACCTGAATCAACTCGAGCGCGCCCAAAAGGAACTTGCCGAATACACGGAACTCACCCGCGACCGCCGTGAACTCATGGCTCGCAGCCGCGCGGCTATCAAACAATTTGTCCTCGCGCAATCGGGATCACCGACCGAAGGTAGCCGCACCCGACCTAAGTTTCCCCACGACCCTCAGCCGTCTGAAAGGTGAAGACGGACGGGTACTCGGAGTTGGTGTTCCAGCTCGGAGAATTGTTGTCTCCGCCTCTCCATTGGGTTTTCTAGTGTTTGGCCACGTGCTATTGAGCCAAATCGTAAAATGTGGTACTTTTTGTCCCACGTCGGGCTTGAGTCGAAAACATCATCTACCACCAGGAGGCTGCCGTGAAGCGCGACTCCACCGTGAAGGTATTGCGGAATTCCGTTCTGTTGCTTTTCGCGACGATCTATCTGTCGGCTGTTGGCGCTTGGGCTCAGGTTGACCGGGGCGCTATCGCGGGCACCGTTACCGACGCGAGCGGGGCTGTTGTACCAAACGCGACCATCACGCTTACGAATCTGGGCGTCGGCCAATCCACGAAACTTACCACCGATGAATCCGGCGGCTATGTCGCCAACCTGCTCCGCATCGGCAAATACACGGTTACGGCTGAGGCAGAAGGGTTCAGTAAAACGGTGCAGGAGAATGTGGAGGTGGGAGTCAACCAGGTTGTGCGCGTTGACTTGACCCTCCAGGTGGGCTCGACGACTCAGACCGTCGAGGTGACCGGGGCTCCGCCGCTTGTTCAAAGCGAGACTTCGTCTTTGGGGACGATCGAGACGGAGCGCCGCATAGTCGACCTGCCGCTGAACGGACGCAACTTCATCGCCCTGGCGTATTTGGGTCCCGGAGCCAATTCCGGCCAGCAGGGAACGAACGTCAGCGGCGGCGTGTTCGAGAACGAGCGGGGCAACGAAGCCCTCTCGGTCAACGGACTTCGCGTTTCGAACAACAACTTCCTGCTCGACGGCGTGGACAACAACGAGTTTGGGCTGGGCGGCGTGATCGCCATGCCCCCGCCCGACGCCATTCAGGAGTTCCGCATCGAGGAAAACTCGATGAGCGCAGAGTTCGGGCGCGGCGGCGCCGCGGTCAACGTCGCAATTAAATCAGGAACCAATGAAATTCACGGCGGAGCCTATGAGTTTATTCGCAACGACAAACTGGATGCCGCGAACTTTTTCGACAACGTCGCCGGACTCGAGAAACCGTCCTTCCGCCGTAACCAGTTCGGCTTCTTCCTCGGCGGGCCTATCAGGAAAAACCAGACTTTTGTCTTCGGCGACTACCAGGGTATCCGAATCCGGCAGGGCCTGACCTTCGTCAACACCGTCCCCAGTGCCGGCGAGCAGCAGGGCGACTTCAGCGGGCGCCTGACGGGAAGCACTTTCTCCCCCTGCCCGAGTCCCGGGGCAGGCGATCCCACTTTCGATGAAGGGGCGATTTTCGACCCAGCCACCACGCGCAGCTTCACCTGCTCCGACGGGACGCCGATCGTTCTCCGCGACCAGTTCTCGTATCTCGGCCAGCCGAATATCATTCCTCCCGATAGGATCAACGCAGTCGGTCAGAACATCGCCAACCTTTATCCGGCGCCTAACATTCCCGGGGCGGGATTCTTTGACAACTACGCGCTGAACCCCAAGCTGACCAATGACCAGGACTCCTTCGACCTCCGAATCGATCACCGCTTCCGCGAAGGAGACCAGATCTTCGGTCACTACAGTTTTGGCGACGTTGACAGCCACCGGCCGGGTCCACTGGGTGATCTGGGAGGCGACTACTGCTGCCAGAGCAATTCCAAGAATCGCGCTCAGCACTACGCTGCCGGATGGACGCACACGCTCAGCCCCACCCTGCTGAACGACCTCCACGGGGGCTTCTTCCGGTACCACGTGGCTGGACTGCCTCTAAATTTCGGCACGAATGCTTCTCAGGGGCTAGGAATTTCCAATGCTAATCGCGGCGACGAAACTTCCTCCGGCTTGTCGTTTATCGAGGTAGCCAATTACCAACCGCTGGGCGATTCACTCTGGACGCCCGAATTTGTGGTGGAAAACATCTTCCAGGTTGCGGACACCCTGAGCTGGGTTCGCGGGAAGCATTCCTTGAAATTCGGAATGGATTTCCGGCGCCAGCAGCGAAACTTCTTTCAAACCACGGCGCCGGCTGGATGGTTCGGTTTCTACGGTCAATACTCGACTGACCTGACAACCGGGACCGGTGGTTCCGGCCTTGCCGACACGTTGCTGGGGGTTCCCAGTTATTTCGAGCAGGACAATTTGCGGGGCGAGTATCCTACCCGTTACTGGGACCTGGCGGGTTTCGTTCAGGATGATTTTCATGTTACGCCGAACCTGACCCTCAACCTGGGCCTCCGCTACGAAGTTGTATCTCCTGTGAACGGACGCATCGGGAACTTCGATCTTGCCAAGGCTATGGTGGTGAATGCCGAGGGACCGAATGGTGTGCCCCACGCCGGCGTCCAGTATGACAAAAACAATTTCGGGCCGCGTATCGGACTTGCCTGGTCGCCCTTCAGCGGCAAGCGCACGGTTGTGAGGAGCGCCTTTGGAATCTTCTATTCCCAGGAAGGTAACATCTTCGACGACCTTGGACTGAACCCGCCCTATCTCTCGGTGGAATCACAAAGTTTTAGCGCCGGCGTCATTCCCGCCGCGGGACAGTACATTGACACGGTTCTCCCTGCGACGGTGGTTTTCCCTGATCCCAACTCTCCCTCCGGCACGGTTCGGACCAACGGCCCCAAGCGCGTTATCCCGAACATCATGGAGTGGAATTTCAACCTTCAACAGGAACTGGGCCACGACTGGGTGGCGCAGGCCGCCTACGTGGGCACGCGCGGTGTTCACCTCTGGAACCACGAGTCTGGCAATCTGAACCAGCCGCGCTTGCCCCTCGACTCCAATTTTTCTGACGGGAACTTCGGGCGGCCTTACTACGATCGCCTTCCGGGTCTGGACACCATTTTGCCCTGGAACTTCCCGATGCTCAGTCTGGCCTATCACGCCTTCCAGGCTTCGGTGACCAAGCGCTTTTCGAACGGCTTCAACATGCTTGCCTCCTACACCTTCGCCAAAAACCTGGGGACAGCAGACGGCAATGTGGGGACCGTAGCGATTCAGAATATTTACGACATCGCATCGGCGAAAGGCCCTGTTCCGCCCGATCTGCGTCAGCGGTTTGTGGTGAGCTATCTTTATGAATTGCCGTTTGGCAAGGGCCGGAGATTCCTCAGCAGTATGTCTGGCCCCGTGGAAGCCATCCTGGGCGGCTGGCAGGTGTCCGGGATCACCTCGCTGCGCAGCGGCGAGGCCTATACGGCGTTCCTCTCCGATGGTCAAACCAACACCGGCGCCGGGGGGTGGCCGGATCGCATTCACGATCCCTACGATTTCTCATTCGGCACCGATGTGCAAGCGTCTATGGGGTGCCCCAACCCCGGTCACCAGACGCGCGAATGCTTTTACAACCAGGCCGCCTTCGTCCTGCCGCCGCTCGCGCCAGGCCAGACTTTCGCCCACCAGTTTGGGGATGGAGGGCGCAGCAACCTGCGCGGACCGGACCAGCGCAATTTCGATTTCGCATTCTTGAAGAACTTCAAGCTCACCGAGCGTCATCAACTCCAGTTCCGCGCGGAGTTCTTCAATCTCTGGAACACGCCGCAGTTTGCGCTGCCTGACGGGACCGTGGACTCCCCGGGCGGAGCCAGTATCTCGAGCACTGTGCCCGATAACCAACGGGAAGTCCAGCTTGCGTTGAAGTGGACGTTCTAGACCATCTTACAGGGATGAGTGGCCGCCGGTATTGCGTAGGCATGAACTTCGAGCCGGCGGCCTCGGTTCTTGGGGTGATGGACTCCCGCACGAGGCGCAATTCTGGATTTCGGATTGTTTCGCGATGGGGAGATCTTGTTCTTTTGGACTGTTGACTGAGCGCTCGGTTAGGCGGAACGTTACTCTCAGAGCTGAAATTCTCGATGACAACAGAGGGAGTGCCCTTTACCTGGAAGCTATTGCAAAATCTTCCGCCAGCATCGTCAGGGCCCCGATTTATCGGGGCTGATAGAGGTGGGGGAAAGAGCGGGCTTTAGCCCCTGAGGCGCCTGGCTGGCCCTCAACGGCTGAAGCCGCAGACGTGAAGACATTGGTTCGGCCCCGATAAATCGGGGCCCTGACAAGCGATTAAGTCGGGTTTTGCAGCAGCTTCCATTCACTTATCCGGAGCCCAGTTATATCTCGCCAGGATTTCACCCCTTTTGCTGACGAGCAAAAGGGCTGCCCGGCCTGGCTGCAGGCTTCCATTCAGTTTCTTGCTGCTTGCCGAATCCACAAAGCTCACCGAACTGGAGGAAGATGTTTCCGAGGTGAGCACGTACAAGGTTGCTTCCGGCAACTGTGTGGGGCATATCAAAATTCCTGCATCCTGGACTTCGGTACTGTAAACCGGCTTCACCTGTGCCCTCTTCAGTGCGAAGCGATACACATCGCCAACGGCTTGCAAGTTGTCATTCAATTCCAGAGGCAATGGGAAGTAGAGGATCCTGCCGTTGCCTACCGAGGTCTCCACGAATGACCGCTCTGAGTCAAGAAATCCCCGCTCCAGGTGAGTAGTCTTCTCACCCGAATAAGTCAGCACGGATTTTCCATCGGGCCATTCGATGGGGTTTTCCCGTGTCGCGAGGGGTCCCGCAACATAATCAATACCGACTTCGTGCTGGCGGGACGTAGGATGAAAATGTTCGTCGGCGTCGAATCGGCCAGAGACGAGGAGCGTCGCCCCCGTGCGCACTTTGGCCAGAATGATGTCCCAGGCTCTTTGATTAAGAACCCAGGGAGAAGGCAGAATGATAAGTTTCGGGTCCCCAAGGAGTTCAATCTGGTATTCGCCCACAACATAGGCCGACGCGCGAGCGTAATGATAGAGCGCCCGCACGCATTTTTGCTGCGCTTCGATTGCGGCGCTGTTGAACACGGAAAGTTGCAGTGATTGGGGGAGGACGATCGCGACTTCGGGAGTTCGCTCTTCGGTGAGGTAAGGCGCGGCGTGCCGGGCAAAGTCGCCAATGCCCGCCAGAACGTCGAGCCACAGCTTGTTCGAGCCGTCGGCGCGCTTGATGCCGAAAGCATCGCCGGTCGCCCAATCCCATTGCAACGACCCGCCATTGGCGGCGGCAAAACCCAACGCCAGCTTACGTTCAAAGAGGCCGAGACCCTGGACTTCGTCCCAGCGCCACGAGCCGTCCATGTTCCAGACGGGCTGGATGCCCGTTTCACCAATCAGGTTGGGCATACCAGGACGTTTGGCCGCCACGGAGTCCCAAAGCAGCGCGTCATCGCGCCACCACGTGTGATTCACAGTGAACGCCACTCCCGACGCTCCGTAGAACTGGTTCAGGATGCGGTCGCTCACTCCCCCTTCGTCCTGCCCGACGGTGACGAGTTGGCGACTGCCTGTGGATCGAATTGCCGCAATGAGGTCCTCTGCCCACTCACTGAACATGTCCTGTGCAAACAGGTTGTAGTCAATGGCGCGGACGTTTCGCGCGCTTCCGTACCGGGAGAGGCTCAGATCTTCGCGGTCGGGCAGGCCAATCGCTCCGAAATCCTTCAATCCCTCGGGTGGCACGCTCCAGGCTTCACCCAATCGGCGGATTTCACCATACCGCTGCCTCAGCCAATCGTTCCAGGCCTTAACCTCCGTTGGGTCGGCGTTCGGGGTATTCCCGCGCCAGAGGTGCCTGGGATTCGAGAAGCTGGGTTCGTTGATAAGGTCCCAACTCAGGTTTGGCACGTCCTTAAAGCGGCTCACAATTGAGACGACGTAGTTCTTCTGGGCGCGGCGCGCCAAGGGATCGGTGTAGGGGTTGGTCCCGGGGCCGAATTGCAGAGGCTCCTCGCCTGGGAATCTTCGGATTGTTTGCGGGTCAAAAGCAAAAAAGGTGAAATTCACCTGAATATTGTGGCGTGACGCAGAGAGCAGAAACGCTTCCAGGCTGCGAAGGATACGCTCTTCGACCCCGCCCGTCACCTTGTCCAGATAATCAGCGTGGTTGCTCCACACGCCGGTTCGAACAAACGTGACGCCGTGTTTTTCCATGTCGGCGAAGTCACGCTCCCAGACATACGCGTTGGAGCTGCCGAGGAAGCCCGTGTAGAACTCGTCGGTGGTGAAGTAGTTCGTCCCAACCGGCGCAAAGGGCGCACCATTCCTGCGGAAATAGTCCCTGCCAACCTCCAGTCGGGCGCCGGTCTTCAACAGTTGGTCGTCGCGAACCCAAAATCCGGTCTGATAGGTCTCACGAGTCTTTCCGTCTTCCTCGTACGCGGCCCGAACTCGGTACAGACCCGGCAAGAGAGGGCGACGAAAGGTGACACTTCCTTGAGTGGTTTCGCCGCTACAGGCGACTTGCGCCGTCTCGACGATGCTGCCTTGCGAGAAAAGCTCAACACGTACCGTGCCACGCAGCGGCACGCCTTGCTGCTGATTGCGGACGCTGCGAACTTGCACGGTTACTTGCGAACTCTCTCCCGGATGCAGACTGGCGTAGGCGAGTTCGAGCCGCAGGAACGTTGCCCCTTGACTGGCATATTCCGCTGCCGCCTGAATCAGCGCCCGTCCGTCCGCAGATGACCAGTAAGCCGGCTCCGGGTCAAAATTCAGCGTTACAACCCGCGCCCCCAGCAAAGACGGCTTCTCGCCTCCATGCGGGGTGCGATAATCTTCGCGCACGACTGGGGCGGCGACGGGATCACCATTGCTGTTCAGAATGTGGCCCATCCCCGCATAGTCGCCGCTGTCCCACCACGCGCCAGCGACAAAGACTCGCCGAGCGCGAATGGCCACACGGGGAAGAAAATCGTAGTTGTCGTCCCAGCGGAATTCCTCCCTCTCTTTCTGTGGAACTTCGTAGGTGTGCCAGATGCCCAGCAGGCGAGAATAGCTATTCTGCGGGCGCCCCGCCACGAACTTTCCGCTTTCCTCAAAAACCGGTACGAAGAGGGGCCGGCCGCCGAGTGTCAAAAGATTGCCCCCTGATTCGAGGTATTCCTCGATGGCTTTCCAGACGTCCGCCGGAAACGCTGAGCCGTAGGGAAGCACGAACAGATCAGCGCCCTGCAATGCTCGCGGTTTCTTCAAATCATCCAGGCCGAGAAACTCGGGCTGCATTCCATCGAGCGCCTGCCCAAGGGATTCACGAGAGATGGGCTCGCTATCGTGAGTTGGAAATCCGTTCTGCCAAAACACTACGACGCGTGCCTGCCCGTCAGAGCATATAAATAGGAGGAAAAGAGTTAGAAAAAGTCGTTTCACGTTGCACCTCACTAGTCCGATAAAGGGACTGATTCCAGAATTCATTTCAGAGCCTTTACTGTACTCAGTCAAGAGTCACTGCCAGTCCAAGCCAACCTAGAAAAATGCAAAACCGAACCCACTATGTCAATTGTTTTCAACAAAGCTCTTTACCGGGGCCTCAAACTCCACTTGGAGTCGCGGCCCTGAGCCGCTTTAGACTAGCCAAGGTCCGATGGGCGAAGTCCGAACCAGGGATAGGCCAGGCAGCCCTTGGCAACTCTCACATGGCGCCATCGAAACGTCGCTTGAAAGCATACAGCTCAGCGAGGACAGCAGTTCCACAGGTTCCAGGGTCTGAATTCATGTGTGTCAGGAGGGCAAGACGGGACGCGGGTTATTGGATTCAAATGTGGAGTTAGTTCCCCCCCCAGGATCTGGGGGTCGACGAAGGGTCATAAAAGGGATCATCTGGAAGCAGTTTGTAAAGCTCACGCGCGGGTTCGCGGCGGCGTCTTCTTGAGGGTCGATCGGAGCCCTCAGGGTGAGGCCACGAGTCTAGCTGACTGTCTCCAGCACCGAATTTGCCCAAATGAAGAAGGCTACGTGAGGGCTCCAATACTCGCAGGTGCGCCAGTCGAGGGTGTAGTCCATATCGAGGACTGGCTCATCCCGCATGTTCCCCGCGATGCCATTCATAATCCCTCCCGGTATCAGGCCGATGAACCGGGAATGAGGATAAGGATTACGCATGCCTTCGCCGGTCATCATGCAGGCCGCGAAGGGATTCGCTCCCATAATCCATTCAAGCTGGCGATAGGCGAGGTCCACGTATTCGCGTTTTTGGGTGAGCAAGAAGGCTCGGCCCAGTACCAGCGCGTGACTCGCTAAATGGCAGTTGGCCCCTTGCCACCAGTACTGCTTTCGGACAGGATGGAAGTATCGGTAGGTTAGTCGACCCGCCAGGGGGCGATAGGTTTCAGGTGTAGGCGAGCCGATGAATACTCCCAGCGGCATGATGTGGTAGGCGTTGCGCGCGGTCATCGGCAAAACATATTCGTCCAGGTATAGGCGCACGGAGTCCAGCCATTTCGTGCGATCTTCGGCGTCCGGGAATGCCGTGTATAGTTCGAGGAGCGCAAGCGGAGGCACGGCTGAATCGACGATGTCCATGAATGGTTGTTCGCCATTCATCCAGAAGCCACGGACCTGGCGCTGCTCGGCGATGAATGTAGTGTTCTGTTGATTCACCAACGCTCGCCCGAGGAGGTACGCGTGTCGGCGGAAATCTTCGTCCTGCGTGGCGCGGTAGAGTTCGCATGCCGCCATCGCCCACCAGGCGATATCCTGGGTTGCCTTTGGCGCTTCCGGGAAAGCTTTCCAGGCACGCACTCCTGCCTCTAGACAGCGCCGCGCGTAATCGGGGTCTGCCTGCGCATAGCATTGGCCGATTAACCCCTGCAAAGCCGCAAAAACTGCGGCGGTGCCACTGCGTTTGGCGGGATTGATGTAGCGGTCGTCCGCCGTCCCTACGACGTTATCCGTCCAGTGGTTGTCGCTGTTATCCCCGTTCACTCCCCCCGCCGCGTCGGCCCAGACTCCGCCGTCTCGGTCCTGCATTTTAAGGAAATAGGTGTTCCCGAATTTGACTTCCTCCAGAATCTGCTGGCGCGTAGGATCGGCGGGGCGCGGATCGGGGTTGTTGCGGTCGAGGTTGAGCAGCGCGAGGCCGTTGAGCATGGTCACATCCATCCACTTGCGCAAGTCGCCGGCGTCGTGCCATCCACCCACCACGTCGACGTGCTCGCCCGTGTCACGGCGGCGCGCGTCATCAAGATGACAAGCGGGGTGGACGCCTGGGACCTCCACTCCGCAGCGTTGGTAGCGGTAGTACCCAAACGCTTTTCTCACCGTGCGACGCCATACCTCATCTTGCACGGGGAATTGGATGGAGTGCTCTCCGCCTACAGTGATCTGGTAGAGCGCCGGTCTGTCCAGGTCGCTGAAATCCGCGGTCAGACAGGGGCCAAAATCATGGCCTGCAGTCACCAAAGGGCGGGTGATGCGGTATTTGTCCTCAACGACATCACGCAAGGTGCACGCCTTCGGTACCGTGGAGCCAGTCGCGCGCAGGACCAACGTTTTCTTGCCCACGTGCGGGCGGAAACCCACGTGGCTGATGGCGATTGCGGGTTTGGGTGCAGCTGTCATCTTCTCAACGGGATCTGGAACGGGCGGGCCCTCCTGTGCATAAGCGGTGAATGGTAGAGCGGCAATTGTGCCGATAAAATGACGACGATTCATCCTGAACCTCCTCCACCCCTTAGAGAGGCGGGCTGAATGGCCTTCTTGGCAGTTCGCAGTTCATGCCCAAGGCACCTCTTCCTCATTGTCAAACAGGGGCGCATTTTACCTGAAACCGCTGTCCTGAAGCTGTCTGTTTTGTACTCTCCCTCCAGCTGCCTGTCACAGTTGACAATGCCGCGCCAAAGCGATTGGTTCACGGCGGGTTCGTAAAAGGTCCTGAGAGATGAAGTGTGACTTTCGGGGATTCCCGGAGACTGCAAGCCTGTCCGAAGACCCTGAACTATTGGCTGCCCGTTCGACACTCCTCCCCTTTCGGCCGTTTAACGCCCGCCCAAAAAAGTGCTTCTTGCTTGGCATTCAGAACCACGACGGGCCGGGTCTCGCTAAGGGCTTGACTGGACAGAATGTCCGTGCAAAACTCTGGAGCAATCCCTTGAGGAGTGTGCGTAGATGGAAGCAGTAGCCGTTCGCGTCTTCGCTTCTCACCCGATAGTGCGGGCACAATTTGTCCGACTTCTCTCTGCGGCGAGTGATTTACGGATTGTGGTCGAAGGCGAAGAAGCGCACGTTGGCATCTTCGACGGCGAAGCGAACTCCCTCGAAGCCGCGCTTACCTTGGCGCGCTTGAGGCACCCCCTGATGAAACCCCTTCTGGTTTCCTCCATGACAGACGAGAGCGAGTGCCTGGGATGGATGCTGCGGGGAGTCTGGGGGATCGTCGCCTACGATAGTTACGAGGATGTGCTGTGCCGGGCGGTGAGAACCCTGGCGGAGGGTCAGCTTTGGCTCCCCGGCTCGCTGGTCTTTCAGAAGATGCGTATCGATCGGCATTTTGCCGCACCATCTCACTCATCCACGCTCACGGAACGGGAGCAAGAGGTGTTGGGGTTGCTCTACCGCCGGCTCTCAAACAAGGAAATTGCCACCATCCTCCGTATCAGCGTGAGAACGGCCAAATTCCATGTGGGGAACATCCTGCACAAGTTGAACGTTAGCGACCGCGAAAAGCTCTGGACCTCCCTCGCACCCGGAATGATTTCTCCTGTCCCACCTGTTCTTCGTCCTGTACCCTGATACGGTTGGCTTATCGTTAGTTCCTTCCTATACTCCGCTCCGGTTCGAAATCAGGGCAACTGAATCGGATCCTGACAGGGCAGTCCAGTAACGAGCAACTCTCGTGTTTCGCCGCCTGACCCACGCAGAGGAGTGTCCCCGCGGCCGTCCTCGCAGGCGGGAGGCATCGAAACGATTCTACGACTGAAGGCTGGGTACATTCGGTGCCAAGCCAAAGTCCCTAAGACGGTCGCCTCCCAAGGCGGGAAAGGAAGAACCTCCAATGCCAGTTACTCCGACCTTTCCGGGAGTCTACATCGAGGAAGTTCCCAGTGGCGTCCGGACCATCACCGGCGTCGCAACTTCCATCACGGCCTTCCTGGGCAAGGCGCTGCGCGGGCCGACTGACGAGCCGGTGACGATTACCAGCTTCGGAGATTTCGAGCGCATCTTCGGGGGAATGCATCGCGACTTCACCCTTGGTTATGCCGTGCGTGACTTCTTCCTGAACGGGGGCAGCCAGGCGATCATCGTACGCCTGTACAAGCCCAAAGCGGGAAAGGCCTCGAAAGCAACCTACGAAATCCCGAACCTGACGCTGGAGGCGGCCTCGGAAGGCGCGTGGGGCATGAAAGTCCGGGCGCGCGTGGACAAGCGAGCCGGGACTGATCCGAATCTTATTGCGGTGGCACAGCGCCTTGGACTCGCAACGGGAGACCTTTTCGACCTGACCGTGCGTGACGGGGGAACAGGCGTCGTTGAAAACTTCCTTAATCTTTCCACCAAGGAGAGCGAGCGCCGAGCCGACCGCGTGCTGAACGCCGAATCGAACTTGGTGCGTGTGGCCGCCAGCCTGACGCTGCCGTCCAATACCGCGCCCAGCGCGCATGGGGGGGCTCTTACTGATTCTGACGTCTGGACAAGCAACACCAAGTCCACACCCGCGAAAGACACGCCGGCGTCTGCCGAAGCCGTGGACAGCGACAACCTTGATGCAGCGGCCTTCAAGGGCAGCCAGACGAACAAGACCGGGATGTATTTGCTCGAGAAGGCCGACCTGTTCAATCTGCTGTGCATCCCTCCCAACGCGCGCGGCGGGGACGTTCCCGACGACGTGTACCAGGAGGCGCTCAGCTACTGCGTCAAGCGTCGCGCCTTGCTCATCGTGGATTCCAAGAACGCCTGGGCCTCTGTGAGCGCTGCGTCGACCGGACTGACCGGCATGAACCTGACCGGTGACCAGGCCCGCAATGGTGCAATCTATTTCCCGCGCATCATGCAGGCTGACCCGATGCTCAACGGACAGATTGACACGTTCGTGCCCTGCGGGCTGATCGCCGGCGTCATGGCGCGCACCGATGCCCAGCGCGGAGTCTGGAAGGCGCCCGCCGGAATTGATGCCGCTCTGAACGGCGTCATGGGGTTGCGCTACGAGATGACCGACGCCGAAAACGGTCAGCTCAACCCTCTCGGCATCAATTGCCTGCGAACCTTCCCGGTGTTCGGTCGTGTGGTGTGGGGCGCGCGAACGCTGCGCGGCGCGGACGCGGCTGCGGACGAATACAAGTACGTCCCGGTCCGCCGCCTGGCGCTGTTCCTTGAGGAGAGCCTTTATCGCGGCACGAAGTGGGTGGTCTTCGAGCCCAACGACGAACCTCTTTGGGCCCAGATCCGGCTGAACGTAGGCGCGTTTATGCAGAACCTCTTCCGCCAGGGAGCGTTCCAGGGCAAAACGCCGCGCGACGCCTACTTCGTGAAATGCGATAGCGAGACGACAACGCAGAATGACATCAACCTGGGCATCGTCAATATTCTGGTGGGGTTCGCCCCGCTCAAACCCGCCGAGTTTGTGATCATCAAGATCCAGCAGATGGCCGGCCAGATTGCGACGTAATACGCCGGAGGAGGGACCATGGCGCAGTTCAGTGTGAATCCGCAGAGGTTTGACCCCTACAAAAATTTCAAATTCCGCCTCAAGTGGGACGGCCGCTACGTTGCCGGAATCAGCAAGGTCGGCGCCCTCAAGAAGACCACGGAAGTCGTCAAACACCGTGACGGAGGCGATCCGAGCAGCAGCCGCAAATCGCCCGGCCGCACCGAATACGACGCGATCACGCTCGAACGTGGCGTGACTCACGACCTGGAATTCGAGAAGTGGGCCAACAAGGTTTGGAATTTCGGCGCCGGGCTGGGTGCGGAAGTCTCACTGAAGGACTTTCGGAAGGACGTCATCATCGAGATGTACAACGAGGCGGGGCAGGTCGTGATCGCATACAAGGTGTACCGCTGTTGGGTCTCGGAGTACCAGGCGATGCCTGACCTCGATGCGAACGCCAACGCCGTCGCCATCCAGCATATCAAACTGGAAAACGAAGGCTGGGAACGTGACGTCTCGGTTGTCGAGCCCAGTGAGCCCCAGTTCACCGTTCCGGCCGGATAGATGCCGAAGGGTAGAATGCGAGCTTCTCAACTTCTCAACATCTGGGAGCACGCGGCTCCGCAGCCGCCGGTCGAGCGTGCGCTCACGCTGCTGGCGGCCACGCGCCCGGAAACGGGCCGCGAGGAACTGGCCGCGCTCAGCATCGGGGAACGCGATGCGCGATTGCTGGAACTGCGCGAGGCAATCTTCGGCAACCGGCTTGAGGTCTTTGCGGCTTGCCCGGAGTGCGACGAGCGGCTCGAATTCAGTGTGCTGTCGGCGGATCTTTGGGCAGCGCTTCCCGCGCCAGAAGATCAGCCAGCTCGCAAAAATCCGCCGGAACTCATCGGCGAGGATTTCTACGTCCGATTCCGCCTTCCCAATAGTTATGACCTTGCAGCGGCGAGTGTCGCCGAGGACTCAGCTCGAGCTCGAGGGATTCTGATCGAACGTTGTGTGCTGGAAGCGAGCCGTGAAGGACACGCTGTTCGCGTCGGTGACTTGCCCGGCGGCGCGCTGGAGCGGCTGGCGGCAGAGATCTCGACGCGGGATCCTGGGGCTGAACTCACCCTGAATGTCAGTTGCCCCGCGTGCGGCCACTCCTGGGCGCTGCCTTTCGACATCGCCTCCTTTCTGTGGGAGGAATTCACCGCCCAGGCCAGGCGCCTGCTACGCGAGGTCGCAACCCTGGCGATCAACTTCGGATGGCATGAACGCGAGGTCCTGGATATGTCTCCCGCACGCCGGCAAATTTACCTTGAATTAGCACGGTGATGGCCGACTTCTTCTCACGCTTGGCGGAACGAGCGCTCGGTGTCGCAAATGTCGCGAGGCCGAGGAAACCGTCTGTTTATGCGCCCGCTCCATCTGCCCCCTTCACGACGGCCCAGGAAGAAGAATCTCCTGCGTTACTTTCGCCCGGGGAAAGTACGCCCGAGTCACCGAAGGGGAGAGGTCGCCTCCGAGGCCCGGGCGTGATGCATGCCGAGAGAACAACATTACTAACTTCCTCGCCCGAGGTGAAGTCCGAGCCGCCCGCGGACGTTCACACTCGTCCGTCCTCGACTAAGGAGTTGCCGCTTGACCCTGGTGAAGAAGGCAGCCGCCGGCTTTCAAGGGTCAATCAGAATTTGTCGAGAGAACAGCCTGGCCGCCATACGTCGGCGTCGCGGGCGATCGACACAGGTGCCCCGGTCGCAATTGAGCATACGGAAGCTGATTCACAAACGCACCCTCCTGATTCCGCGAAAGATTCTCGCTTCGTTGGAGGCCCGCGGCAAGCTGGTTCGCCAGAAATGCCCCTGACCGGGTCGTGGCTTGAGAGCGAGGTGGGGCGCCGAGAGATGCAACTGCGGCCGGTCGTGAGAGTGACAATCGGCCGAGTGGAGGTCCGGGCTGTCATGACCTCGCCGCCCCCGCGCCCGAGCCGCGCTCCCGCGCCCAAGGCCACTTCGCTGGAAGAGCATTTGAAGCAACGGGAGGAAGCGCGGCGGTGAGCAATCATCTCGCCATCGCAACCGTCACCGCAGTCCTCCGGGGTGTCTTGACGGACGCCGCCTCGAAGGTGAGTGGCGGGACCGTGACCTACCACCGACCCGACGGCCAGCCTCCGAACGGGGCGGCTCCTACCAGCGTGAACATATTTCTTTATAACGCGACGCCCAACGGGGCTTTTCGCAACGCCGATCTTCCGACTCGCCGCGCGGATGGGACGCTCGTCCAGCGCCCGCAGACGGCCCTCGATTTGCACTATTTGCTGAGCTTCTACGGTGACGAAGCCAAGCTCGAGCCGCAACGCCTGCTGGGTAGCGTGGCGCGCACCTTACACGCGCGCCCCATCCTCTCGAGAGGAGAGATCACGACGATTATCTCGAATCTCTCCGGTGATCCGAATCTCGGCTTTGTGGTGGACTCCGACCTGGCCCAGCAGATCGAACTCGTGCGGTTTACTCCGCTGGCGCTTTCTCTTGAGGAGCTCTCAAAACTTTGGTCGGTGTTCTTCCAGGTTCCCTACGCACTCTCTGTTGCTTATCAGGCAGGCGTCGTCCTTATCGAGACGGAGGAGACGCCGCAGCGCGCGCTTCCGGTCCTGGAGCGAAATCTTTACGTCAAGCCATTCCGCCATCCGCTCGTCGAGCGAGTCGTATCCGCGGCGGGCCCGGATGAACCTATCGTTGCGGGGAGCACGCTGCTCATTCAGGGAAAGCAGCTGCGCGGCGAGATGACGCTTGTCCTGCTGGCCGGAGTGGAAAGAACGCCGACGGCGGTCAGCGATTCCGAAATCTCGCTGCCACTTCCCGCGGATGTTCGAGCGGGCATCGCGGGCCTGCAGGTTGTGCACCGGCTCGGCATGGGATCGCCGCCGCTGCCCCATCGCGGCGTGGAATCCAACGTCGCGAGCTTCGTGGTTCGGCCCACGATTACTTCCAAGAGCGCCACGGCGACCCAGGCGACGCTGGGCGTAAGCCCGACCGTGCGCGCCGGCCAGCGTGTCGCCCTTCTGATGAACGAATGGGCGGCCAGCCCGCCGCCCAATACCCAGGCCTATGTGTTCAGTGCAAAGCCGCCTGCAGCGGATACCAACTCCCTGCAATTCGCCATCACCGGTGTCAAGGGCGGGGGAACAACCTACATCGTCCGGGTGCAAGTGGATGGCGCGGAGAGCCCGGTTGACCTTGATCCCGCCAGCATCAACTTCGGCCCAACGGTGACAATCCTGTGACGAGTGCGGAAATTTCGAGCTGGGAAATCGCTAATCAGCGGTACCTCGTGGCCGCGCTGGCTGTCCAAGGTGAACACCTGGAGCGCCACGCGGCGCGGGTGCGCGGCGCGCCGCCATCGGATTCCGGTCTAGGCGCCGCTCAGGAGGCTTTGCGCCAGGCCGCCGAGGCCATGCCCGCCCCGCCGGCGCTTGAGACCCTATCGACCTCCCTCGGGTTGTCAAATTTTGAAAAGAGCTTACTGCTTTTGTGCGCGGGTAGGGACTTGGACTCGCGTTTTGGCGCCGTCTGCGCAGGGGCGCACGGCGATTTGCGAAAAACTTATCCGACCTTCAGCCTTGCCTTGGCGGCGCTGCCGGAGGCCCACTGGACCGCGCTGCTCCCTGCACGACCTCTGCGTTACTGGCGGCTTATCGAACTGGCGCCAGGAGAGCCGCTGACCCAGAGCCCTCTGCACATCGACGAGCGCATCCTGCATTACCTCGCGGGTGTCAATTGCCTGGACGAACGCCTCCGCCCTTACGCCGAAGCATATCAAGATCAAATCGAGCTTCCCCCATCATTGCGAGCGACGGCGGAGAAAATCGCCGAGGCCACGTTCGGCGGGGGCCACAATTCTCCTGCAGATCCTGCGATCCTGTTGTGCGGCGAGGAATCACAGGTCGTCAAAACCGTGGCAGCTGCGGCGTGCGCGCTCTTAGGCATGAACCTGTACGTCATGCCCGCGAGCACAATTCCCCAGACTCCCGGCGAATTGGACGTGTGGATTCGCCTTTGGGAACGCGAAGCGGCGCTCGCCCCGAGAGTCTTACTCGTTGACTGCGATGGCCTGGAGACGGGCGACGCCGCGCGCGAAAGTGCACTCATCCGTCTTGTCAATGGCACCCGATGCCCATTGTTCCTCTCGTCGCGGCACGGGCAAAACAACTTCGCGCGCCCGGTGATGACACTTGATATCGCGAAGCCGACGCGCACGGAACAGAAGCGATTGTGGGAGCAAGGACTGGGGAATGCGGTGGCGAGCCTGAACGGACACCTCGAGGCCGTGCTTTCGGAATTCAATTTCAGTCCTTTGGCCATCCGGGCTGCGAGCTCGCAGGTGCTCCGCCGAAACGGAGAGGCTCCAGGACGCGAGGCCAGCGAAACATCCGCCGGACAGACGGTCGAAATCCCGACATCGCCCTTCTCCCTGGAATTGTGGGATGCATGCCGCAACCAGGTCCGGACGCGAATTGGTGAACTCGCGCAGCGCATTGAAGCCGCGGCGCGCTGGGACGACTTGGTTTTGCCTGCCACGCAGCGACAGACATTGATCGACATTGCCGGACAAGTCCGCCAGCGGTTTCAGGTGTACGAATCGTGGGGATTCGCCTCCAAAAGTCCGCGGGGCCTTGGCGTCAGCGCGCTTTTTGCCGGACCGAGCGGCACGGGCAAAACTCTGGCCGCGGAAGTCCTGGCCCAAGAACTGCGCCTTGACCTCTATCGCATCGACCTGAGCCAGGTGGTCAGCAAGTACATCGGGGAGACGGAGAAGAATCTGCGGCGTGTATTCGATGCGGCCGAAGCGGGCGGAGTCATACTCTTCTTTGACGAGGCCGATGCGCTCTTCGGCAAACGCAGCGAAGTCAAGGACAGCCATGATCGCTACGCCAACATCGAGATCAGCTACTTGCTGCAGCGCATGGAAGCCTTTCGCGGCCTGGCGATTCTGGCCACCAATTTGAAGAATGTGCTTGACCCGGCATTTCTGCGCCGCATCCGCTTCGTCGTTCACTTTCCGTTTCCGGACGCTGCCGAGCGCGCCGAGATTTGGCGGCGGATTTTTCCCGCAAGTACTCCTATCGAGAATTTGGACCTGGCTAAGCTGGCAAAGCTGAATGTTTCGGGCGGCAACATCCGCAGCATTGCCTTGAACGCAGCGTTCCTCGCTGCCGACGAGCATCAGCCCGTCCGGATGGCGCATCTGCTGCGCGCCGCTCGCCAGGAGTGCGCCAAGCTCGAACGGCCGCTGAGTGAGTCGGAAATCGGAGGCTGGGCGTGAACACTGACCGCGTGCGAAGAAGTTTTCCGGCCGGGGCGCCGACGCCCGGCGAGGGTGCGGCCTCAACGTTGCGAACTTCCAACGCGCCGCCGGTTGTAGAAGTGCAGATCGATGAACTGGTCCTGTATGGATTTGACCCGCGCCACCGGCATCGGATCGGGGACGCTGTCGAGTGTGAACTCAAACGGCTGTTCGAAGGCGGGGCGCAGGGAATAACCTGCGCCTCGGCGGTGGAAGTGTCCCGATTGGACGCCGGAACGCTCTCCGCAGCGCCGGACGCGACCCCAGCGAGCCTCGGTGCTTTGCTCGCACAAACAGTATTCAGGGCCATGACGCGATGAATAGCCGAACGCGAACTGCAACGAAGAACCACGGAGGCTCGTTTTCTCCGGTCAGCAGGCAAGGAGGTCGCGTGCTGCAGCGCAAGTGCGCCTGCGGGAGCGGGAAGAGCCTGACGGGCGAATGTGACGAGTGCCGTCAACGGCACACGACGTCGCACGGCCCGGCGCCCACCGCAGGCAAGGCCTCCGAGCTTCCCCCGATTGTAGGCGAGGTGCTCCGCTCTGCCGGCCAGCCACTCAACACAGAGACGCGCTCCTTCATGGAAGGACATTTCGGGCATGACTTCAGCCAGGTGCGCGTGCACGCCGACTCAAAGGCCGCGGCCTCGACCCGGGCAGTCGACGCGGCGGCCTACGCCGTCGGGTCGGACATCGCCTTCGGCGCCGGGAGGTACGCGCCCGGCTCGGTGGCGGGACAAAAGCTGATTGCTCACGAATTGGCGCACGTGGTGCAGCAGGGCGCGCCGGTCTCCGCGAATCGAACGCCATGGAATGCAGCCGCGACCGACGACACAGCAGAACGGCAAGCCGAAGCTGCCGCTCAAGCAATCATCGCGGGCGGGCCGTTTTCGGTTTCGACGGGCCTGCCTGGGGGATTGGCCCGTTCGCCGGAAGTGCCCACCGCAAAGAAGGGGATTGGTGAAGCGGTCTACAAGCTGCGATTCAGCCAGCTCGGGCCACTCCCCATGGAATACATGCTGGCAAGGCTGAACGAACTTGACCGGGAAACCTTGCTTGACCTGAGGCAACACTCTGAATATGGCGCCGCTTACGGTCGTGAGCGCCTGGAAATCGCCATGGACGCCGTGTGGCACCGGAATTTCAGTCGTGCCGTCCTGCCGGAGTTCCGCGCGACGCTCCCCAGCCGCATGAATCAGGTGATTCCTTTTGCCGACCAGCAAAGGGCGGTCAACCAGTTCCTGAACGCCGCGGCGATCGAGCGCGCTAAGAAACGAGCGGAGGCGGCGGCGCCGGCGCCGCGCGCGGGCGCCGGGCAGAAGACTCCCTCCGCTGGTGCAGGCGGCGCGCAAGGCGCGATTCCTGCTGAGCGGCTCAGCCCAATGGGGACGGACGAGCAGACCACTTTCAAACGGCAGGTCTACAACACGCAAATGAAGAATGCGATGCGGGCCAAAACCTTTTTCCCCGGCGTCCCGGCTGAGGAATTGGCAGTGGTGGAGAAGGGGCAAAAGATGCGAAAGGACGCCGCGCAAGCTTGCCGCGACTTACTTGCCAAGGCTCGTGAGGATCTGAAGAAGCAGCAGGATGCCAGCGACGAACTCGCGATGAAAGTTTCTTCCGTCGGCGTGGGCTCGTGCTACCGCGACCCGCAGCAGGACTTCGGGATCTGGGACGGCCTGTTCCAGAAGTATTACAACGAAACTCAGGCCAAGCGCGGGGAGTTAGACGGCGGGGAACACGGGGATAAGGCAGTGCAATATCTTGCCGGGTATATCTCACAATATAAGGCACTGCCGGGATTCAGCAATCACACCAGCGGCATCGCCGTGGATTTCATCACGACGGAAGGCAAGGAGTCGCTTGGAGCCGACAAGAGCCAGAACCCTCGCTGGAAAAAATCCTGGCTGCACGCGTGGCTGGTCGAACACGCCTCCACTTTCGGATTTCAGCCACTGGCTACTGAAGCATGGCATTGGGATTACAAGGGCACTGAAGCCGGTCAGGGCCGGCCCGATTCCGGTTAATGGCTGGGAGGAAGACGTCGCAGCCGGCGAACCAAAGTCGGCCGTCGGGTCGATTTTGCGACGAGATCTCAGTCACACGGGGGTGCCAACACGGAAATGAGACGACAAGCTCAAATTCGGTCCGAACGCGCCTTCGCATCAGAATCGTCACTCACCAACATACGCGGAGGCTTCCTGCAGCGCCAATGCGCTTGTGGTGGTGAGCAGAGCCTGGCGGGGGATTGCGAAGAATGTCGGAGGAAGAAGGTCCAGCGGCGCGCCGTCGGAAGTCAGGACCTACTCGAAAGCCCGCCAATCGTTGAGGAAGTGCTCCGCACCCCCGGGCGCCCGCTCGATTGGGAGGCGCGCTCGTTCTTTGAGCCGCGCTTCGGGCACGATTTCGGCCAGGTAAGACTGCGAGCCTCGGCATCGTCTTTAGCTCAAGCTGGACTGAATGTTCAGCCGTCGGGCGACGCATTTGAACAAGAGGCCGATCAAGTGGCCGAGCGCGTCGTCCATGCACCCGGTGCCGACTCGGGGCGCCCGGTCGCGGAAGTTCCCATGTACGACTTCAGCCAGGTGCGAGTGCATACGGATGCGAGGGCGGCAGCGTCTGCTCGGGCGATCGATGCGGCTGCCTATGCTTCAGGGCAGCATGTGGTCTTTGGCGAAGGCCGCTACAACCCTCGGACGACCGCCGGCAGAAGATTGCTCGCACACGAACTTACGCACGTCGTGCAGCAGTCTGCCGCCGCGGATGGCTCGCGGGTCGCAAGGTCGATACAGCGAGCTAGGCTGCCCTGCACCAGCCGCAAAACCATGGATGTTTACGCGGTATCTCTTCCCGGCGCGAGCCGCGCGGCAAGTGCGGACATCCAAAACGCGAACTCGATTCTTTGCCAGTGCGGGTTAGAGCTGAATCTCGTGGGAGGTGAATCCTGGCAGACGAATCTTATGGACCGGCTGCCACCCAACAACGTGCTGAACGAGTATTCGTCGCCCGGCAACCCGACGGACGAAGAAGTTGAAATGCTGGCGCATCAGCCGGGCGGGACGGCCTTGCACCTTTATTACGTCCCCTCCTTGTCGGCGGGAAGCGAGGCGGAATCGTTCTGGACGAGCGGTTTTCCCACGGTCAACAACGGTGTGGCCGTCAGCAACGGCGCCCGCGCTTGTGCCGTGGCCCATGAAATCGGTCACGTCCTTCTGAATGATGGTGGTCATCATTCGAACAAGGACAACCTCATGGCCTCCGGCTCGATCAATACCTGCGCCGGCGAACTGGAACAGACTCAATGCGACCGCATGCCGTGAGACAGAGGAAGAAATGAGGATTGCCGGTGCTTAGCGGCAAACTGCGAAAAGGAGTCAGGGCCTGATGTCCACGTTTCCGGGATCCCCGAGGCTTTTGCGTGGCGGAATCGTATTAATCGATCCCGATAGCGGGACCATCCGGCGCATCATCGTGCTGCAATACAACCCCGACACGCTGAGCCGGACGCTCCAACCGCAGGGGGTCACGGGGGAGGGTGGTGACCGGCAGGAAGCGACGCGGCTCAAAGGCCCGCCCATCGAAACGATCAAACTCGAAGCGGAGATCGACGCGACCGATCAACTTGAATTGGGAGAAGCACCCGCTACGCAAGCGGGTGTTCATCCGCAGCTTGCGGCACTCGAAACCATTGTGTATCCCCCCAGCAGTCAATTGCAGTCCACCAACTCGCTGGCCCAGTCGGGAACGCTGGAGATCGCGCCAGCCCTCGCGCCCCTCGCGCTCTTCGTGTGGAGCAAGAGCCGGATCGTACCCGTGCGCATCACCGATTTCAGTATCACTGAAGAAGCCTTTGATACGGCGCTGAATCCCATTCGCGCGAAAGTCAGCCTGGGGCTGCGCGTGCTCAGTGTCAATGATCTCGGGTTCAGCGCCAAGGGCGGCAGCCTGTTCCTTGCCTACCAACAACAGAAGGAACAACTGGCGTCGCAGAGTTCAGGCGGAACGCTTTCCGCGCTGGGAATCGGAGGAATTCCATGAACGATCCGTTGCAGGCGTTATTGCAGGGCCCGGCGAAGCCCAGCATCTTCCCAGCGAACAGCCGGTATCAGGGAATCGACACGGCGATGCTGGCGGAGAGCGATGGCCGGACGGTCGTTTATCTTCGCCGCCGATTTGTGCCCGCGCCAGAGCGATTTGTGACGTTTCAGGAGCACACCGTTCAGCAGGGCGACCGGCTGGATAACCTGGCAGCGCAGTATCTCGGTGATCCGGAACTCTTCTGGAGGATATGCGATGCCAACGGCGCCATCCGGCCGGAAGAACTAACAGACGTCCTCGGCCGCGTTCTGGCGATTACTCTTCCTGAAGGGATTCCACAAGCGAAGCCATGAATCAGGGAATTCATCTCACTCTCATGATCGGCCCGGGAGTGCCGGTCCCTGTGCCGCAGGTTGTTCTCGACGCGCTGACTAGCGCCCAGGTAACAACCACGGCGGGACAGGCCAGCGGGTTCCAATTGACTTTCACCTTGAGCAACCGCTCGCCGCTGCACACGCTGTTCATGCTTTCGGCGGGCAGCCCGATTCCGCTCGTCCGGGTCATTCTGGTCGTCACGATCAACGGCACTTCGGAAGTGGTCATGGATGGCGTGATGACCAACCATGAAGTCTCTCCCGCCACTGACCCCGGCCAGTCCACGCTGACCGTGACCGGCGAAGACCTGACGCGTGTGATGGACTACATCGATTTCAGCGGCACACCGTTCCCCGCCATGCCCCCCGAAGTGCGCGTTCTCCTGATCCTGGCCAAGTATGCGGCGCTAGGAATCATCCCCATGGTCATTCCAAGTGTCCTGGTTGATGCACCAATCCCGACGGACCGCATTCCGACCCAACAGGGAAAGGATCTTGCCTACATTCGACAGTTGGCGGATGAGGTGGGGTACGTTTTCTATATTGAGCCGGGCCCGGCTCCTGGGACGAGCGTCGCATACTGGGGACCGGAGATCAAAGTCGGTCTCCCTCAGTCGGCGTTGAATATCAACATGGATGCCCACACCAACGTCGAATCGGTGAGCTTCCGATTTAATTCCGAGCAGAAGAAGTTGCCCATCGTTTTCATTCAAGAGCAGCTCTCCAAATCACCGATCCCGATCCCGATTCCCGACATTACGCCCCTCAATCCGGCGCTGGGCGCCGTTCCTTCCATCCCCAAGGAGATCGAGCGAATCACCGAGACGGCCAAATACAGCCCGCTGCGTGGCGCATTGGTCGGGTTGGCGAAAGCTTCGCAATCGGCGGACGGTGTCACGGGGCAGGGCACGCTGGATGTGCTGCGCTACGGGCGGGTGCTCAAGGCGCGAAAGTTGGTGGGGATACGGGGGGCCGGACCGTCCTTTGACGGTCTTTACTATGTCAAAAGCGTGACCCATAACATCAAGCGCGGAGAGTACAAGCAGAGTTTTACCGTCGCGCGCAACGGCTTGCTGTCCACTCTACCGGCGGTGCCCGTATGAGCGCGCAACGATTCTTCGGCAAATACCGGGGTACGGTGGTCAACAACGTGGACCCCACGAATATCGGGAGGCTGCAAGTGATGGTGCCCGACGTGTTGGGTCCGACGCTTTCCAGTTGGGCCATGCCGTGCTTTGCCGTGACCGGCCAGCAGATGGGGGTGTGGGTATTGCCGCAGATTGGGGCGGGCGTTTGGGTGGAGTTCGAGCAGGGCGACCCCGATTATCCAATCTGGGCGGGCTGCTGGTTTGGCGCGGCTTCGGAGGTGCCGGCGCTTGCCCTGGCCGCGCCGCCTGCCGTTCCGAACTTTGTGATTCAGACCCAGGGGCAGAACACGATCATGATCAGCGACTTGCCGGGCCCCACGGGTGGCATCCTCCTTAAGACCGTGAGCGGGGCGATGATCTCGATCAACGATACGGGAATCATCATTTCCAACGGCAAGGGAGCCGCCGTGATGCTGACGGGCCCGACCGTCAACATCAACAACGGCGCGCTGACCATCGTGTAGACGGGGCTTTGGAAGTTCCAACGAATTCATCGTTTGAGGTCATAGCGTCATGCCCGGCTTTTTGCTGCATCTCGGCGCGACGGTGCTCTGCGCACACGGCGGACAGGCGTTGCCCACGTCTCCCAACCCGCGTGTGCTGGTAAGCGGCCAGCCGGTGACGACGCAGCCGGCGCCGTACACGGTAGCCGGTTGCCCCTTTGTTCCCCCGGGCGGAAACGGGCCGTGCGTCACGGCGCAGTGGGTGGTGGGGGCGACAAGAGTGTTTGCGGGAGGCGCGCCGGTGCTCCTGCAAACCAGCCAGGCGATCTGCACGCCGACGGGGACTCCGTTGACGGTGGTTGTTACCCAAACTCGAGTGACGGGCACATGAGCGAGGTCGATTATCCGTTGCATTTCGACGATCGCGGGCGCACCGCCGAGGTGGATGGTGATGAGCACATCCGCGATCTGATCGAGCAAGTGTTGTTCACGGCGCCCGGGGAGCGTGTGAACCGGCCCGATTTCGGAAGCGGAATCATGCAATTGATTTTCGCGCCCAACAGCGGGGAACTGGCGGCTGCCACGCAGTTCCTGATCCAAGGAGCCTTGCAGCAATGGCTGGGCGACCTGATCCAGGTCGAATCCGTCCAGGTCGAAGCCCAAGACTCGACGCTGCGAGTCACCATCCAATACCTGACGCGGCGAACGCAGACGCGGCAGACCGCCACCTTCAGCAGGGGGACCGGGGCATGAACTACTTCTGCTGCGATGAGCTTCGCCGCGCGGCGCTTCAAGGAACCGCGCTCAATGGCATTGATTTCCTGGAGGTGCTCGATCACGACGCGCCCACCGAGGCCGAGCGGCAGCGGAAACTGTTTGTCCACTTCGTGAACCCGCTTGCCGGAGCGCCGCTCAGCGAAAGCAACATCAGCATCGAGGGCGGCGAGCGGATTCGTAACATCGCGGTCACGAATGTGACGGCGGGGGTCGGACCGAATGCCAACGTTCTTACCGTGGAGGTCGACCAACCCGGCGACTATTCGGTTTACACGCTTCGCCTCGTTCAGGACCCGCAACACTCGGAGCCGCCGGATGGCTATGACCCGGCGCTCTCAGCGGTTGAGTTTTCTTTCAAGGTGGAGTGCCCCAGCGATTTCGACTGTTTGCAGCCACGTGTCTGTCCTCCCACTCCGCGCGCGGAGCCTGAAATCAACTACCTCGCCAAGGATTACTCCACTTTCCGCCGCCTGCTCCTCGACCGGCTCGGTGTGTTGATGCCCCAGCGGGTTGAAACCAGTCCCGCCGATTTTGCCGTGGCGATGATCGAGTTGCTGGCGTATGTGGGCGACTATCTGAGCTACCAGCAGGATGCCATCGCCACGGAGGCCTACCTGGGAACGGCCCGGTGCCGCGTCTCGGTGAGGCGCCACGCGCGCCTCGTGGATTACCTGATGCACGACGGCTGCAACGCCCGCGCGTGGATCCACTTGCACGTCAGCGCTGATGCGGGACCGCTGCCCAAAGGCACAGCCTTCTTTACGCGAATCGAAGGGCAGCCCGTTCTTGTTCCCAACGATCCCGCCGTGTTGGGTCAGGCCGCCGTGGCTTTTGAGACGATGTATGACGTGCCGATGCTCTATGCGGCGCACAACGAGCTCCCGTTCCATACGTGGAGCGACCAGCGATGCTGCCTGCCGAAGGGCTCCACGAGCGCCACGCTCAAAGGCCATTTCCCCCATCTCAAGGCAGGCGATGTGCTTCTCTTTGAGGAAGTGCTCGGGCCACGCACCGGGCTGGCCGAAGATGCCGATCCTGCGCATCGTCACGCTGTGCGGTTAACCAAAGTCGTGGCCTTTGATTCCAGTAACAACGCGCTTACCGATCCCTTGACCACTTCGCAGATCACCGCGGTCGAGTGGGCAGCGGACGATGCCCTGCCGTTTCCGTTGTGCATTTCAGCCCGCACCGACGAGGACCATGGCGAGCAGTACATCGAGAACGTCAGCGTGGCGCGCGGGAACATGGTGCTTGCCGATCACGGCTTGACGCGCACCGAACCTTTGCTGCCGGACACGGTCCCCGCGCCTGCGTTGTTCCGCCCGCCCGCGACGGATGATCCCTGCGTTGTGTCGGAGCCCGAGGCGGTTCCTCCGCGCTATCGGCCGCAGCTTGCCAAAAGCCCTCTGACGCAGGCTGCGCCCTTCGACCCGTCGCGCTCCGCGACGGCGGCGATGACCTGGAAGGTCGAGGAAGCGCTTCCCGCCATTTCCCTCGCCAGCCAGCACAACAGCGACACCGATACCTGGGTTGCACGCCGCGACATGCTGAACAGTGCTCCGGATCTCGCGGAGTTTGTCGTCGAAGTGGAGCGCGATGGCGCGGCGCGACTGCGCTTTGGCGACGACCTGCTCGGGAAGAGACCGGAAACAGGCACACAGTTCACCGCCACCTATCGGGTCGGAAACGGGACGGGCGGAAACGTCGGCGCCGAAACACTGGTCCACATTCTCGCCAACCTTCCGCAGATCGAGCAGGTCCGCAATCCGCTGCCCGCGCAAGGCGGTGCTGAGCCGGAAAGTATCGAAGATGTTCGCCAACGCGCCCCCAGCGCGTTCCGGCGGCAGGAGCGCGCCGTCACCCCGGACGACTACGCCGAGGTGACCGAGCGGCACCCCGACGTGCAACGCGCCGCCGCGACGTTCCGCTGGACGGGGAGCTGGCACACGGTGTTTGTGACGGTTGACCGCGAGGCCGGTCGGCTGGTCGACGCGCCGTTCCGCGCGGAAATCCGCGACCACGTGGAGCGCTATCGCATGGCAGGGTACGACCTGGAAGTGGACGCGCCACGCTTCGCTCCGCTGGAAATTGAAATGCACGTTTGCGTGAAGCCGGACTACTTCCGCAGCGATGTCAGGGCGGCCCTCCTGGAAGTCTTCAGCAATCGCACCTTGCCGGATGGGCGGCGCGGGGTCTTCCATCCCGACAACTTTACTTTCGGGCAGACCGTCTATCTCAGCCCGCTCTACTTAGTCGCGCAGGCGATCCCGGGCGTGGCCTCCGCCGAAATCAAAGTTTTCCAGCGCCAGGGAAACGATGACCCCAAGCCCTTGCAAGACGGGAAGCTCGAACTGGGCCGGCTGGAGATTGCGCGGCTCGACAACGACCCGAATTTTCAGGAACACGGTGTCTTTCGCTTGACGCTGGGTGGTGGCAAATGAGCGACAACTCATGCGGCTGCTGCGCCGGATTGACGGCGGCGACGCCGGGCATCATCGCGAATCGGCCCGGCCTCTCGGCCATCGCTTACCGGGTCGGCACGTACAGCCTCTTCAAGCGGAGCATGCTGTCGGCGCTTTCCGACGCGCGCCGGCCCGCGTTGTTGCCACTCAAAACGCGCGAAGATGATGATTTCTCCCTTGCCCTCCTCGACGCGACGGCGACGCTCGCCGATATCCTGACGCTCTACCAGGAGCGCATCGCCAACGAATCTTACTTACGCACGGCCACGGAGCGCCGCTCCTTATTGGAGTTGGCGCGCTTGATCGGCTATGAGCTTCGACCCGGCGTGGCGGCCAATGCCGTTCTGGCCTTCACGCTCGAGGAGGCTCCCGGATCACCCCGCAAGACGACGATTGACAGGGGCGTGAAAGTCCAGAGCATTCCCGGTCCGGACGAAAAACCGCAGATCTTCGAGACCATCGAAAAAATCGAAGCGCGAGTAGAGTGGAATGCTCTCAAGCCGCGATTCAGTGAGCCACAAACGTTTGCATCCCCCGCGACCCAGCTTTTTCTGAAGGGAACGGACACCCAACTCCAAGCCGGCGACGCCATCGTGATCGTGGACAACGAGCGGGAGACAAATCCCGACAGCGCCCGCTGGGCGTTTCGATTCCTACAAACCGTCACGACAAATCACGATCAGGGATTCACTGAAGTGACGTGGAAAGACCCGCTTCCCAGCGTCCTGCTCTCCAGCCAGCCCGCGGAGCAATACCTTAAGGTCTTTGCGCTGCGGCTGCGGACCGCCATGTTCGGCCACAACGCTCCCGCCTGGCAAACCATGCCGGTCAGCGTCAAGCAGGCTTATCGGACCGGCGTCACAGACGACCCGACGACGTGGGGCAGCGAGTGGCCGGACTTCCGAATCCAGGACAACCAGCTCGACCTGGACGCGGTTTATCCCAAAATCATGCCCGGCAGTTGGGTCGTTTTGACCAAGCCGAATTACGTTCAGGTCTTCAAGGTCAACGGCGTCACCAGCGTGTCGCGCGCGCAGTTTGCCCTCAGCGCCAAGATTACACGGATTGATCCCGACCGAATCCTGGGTCTGTTGCCGCTTCGCAACGCGACGGTTTTTGCGCAGAGTGAAGAGTTGACCTTGGCCGAAAGGCCGCTCACGGCCCCCGTTACCGGCGCGACCGTAACCCTCGCGGCGCCGCCGGAAGGCCTGGTGAAAGACCAATTGCTCGTGTCCTCCGGGAAAGACGGCGTCACCGGCAAAACGCTGAGCGAAGTTGTCAAGCTGGCGGACGTCAATCTCGCGACCATCACGCTGAGTCCACCGCTCGCGGGAAGCTACGACCGTGACTCTTTCAGCCTGAATGCGAATGTCGCTCGCGCCACGCACGGGGAGACCGCGCGGGAGATTCTCGGGGCGGGTGACGCAAGCCAGGCTTATCAGAAGTTCGTTCTGCGCCAGTCGCCACTGACCTTCACCAGCGCCGCGACACCGACCGGCGGCGAGACGACCCTACAGGTGCGCGTCAACGACGTACTCTGGCACGAAGCCCCGACCCTTTTGGGCCGCGGTCCGCAAGAACACATTTACATCACGCGCATCGGTGACGACGGAAAAGTCACGGTCGAGTTCGGTGACGGTGTCACCGGCGCGCGCCTGCCGACCGGCCAGGACAATGTCCGCGCGACCTACCGCAAAGGCATTGGCGTCGAAGGACTGGTGAAGGCTGGGCAATTGACTTTGCTGATGACCAAACCCCTCGGCGTGAAATCAGTCACCAACCCCGAAGACGCCGCCGACGCCAAAGACCCGGATACTCTGGCCGACGCTCGACGCAACGCCCCGCTGACCGTATTGACGTTGGATCGCACGGTTTCCTTACAGGATTACGAGGATTTTGCGCGAGCGTTTGGAGCGGTGGCCAAAGCGCTTGCCACTTGGAACTGGGATGGAGAAAAGCGAAGCGTGTTCATCACTATTGCGGGTGCAAACGGCGCGCCCATCAGCGAGTCGAGTGACACTTACGAAGACCTGCTCGACGCCTTGCGGAAGGCGGGAGACCCCTTTGTCAGCCTGCGGGTGAAGTCCTATCAACCGGCGTCGTTCCGGGTCGCCGGGAAAGTCAAGCCCGACCCCGACTACTTGCCGGAGAAAGTGCTGGGCGCTGTCAAGGACGCTATGCTGGCTCAGTTTTCCTTTGACGCTCGTAGTTTCGCCCAGCCCGTGATGCGCAGCGAGGTGATCGCGGCGATGCAGGCCGTCGAGGGTGTCGTAGCGCTGGATCTGGACAAGCTCTATCGGGGCACAACGCCCGACCTCCAGAATCGTTTGCTCGCCGTGCCCCCGCAGGCGGGGCCGGGTGGGGAAATGCTCGGAGCGGAGCTTCTCACGATCGACCCCGCATCGCTCGATCAATTGGTGATCATGTCATGAGTTTCGACGTACAACGCCTGGCCGAATTGCTTCCCGCGATCTATCGGATTCGCGATTCCGAGCAGGGAGGACCCTTGCGGGACCTGCTCTCGGTGATTGCCGACCAGATCGCGGTGCTGGAAGAGAACCTCGATCAGCTCTATGACGACCAGTTCATTGAGACCTGCGCGGAATGGGTGGTGCCCTACATCGGCGACCTGATCGGTTATCGCACCCTCTACGGCGTTGTGCCCAGGCTGGTCAGCCGCCGGGCGGAAGTCGCTCACACGATCGCTTTCCGCCGTCGCAAGGGCACGGCCACGATGCTCGAACAGCTTGCGCGCGATGTGACGGGCTGGGATGCGCGGGCGGTGGAATTTTTCCAGCTCCTGGGATGGAGTCAGTATATGAATCATCTCCGCCCCGAGGCATTTTACGCGCCCGACCTGCGCCAGTGGGAACTCCTCGAGCGGCTGAATACTCCTTTCGATCGCATTCTGCATACGGCCGAGGTCCGGCGGATCAGCACCGGACAGGGCCGCTACAACATCCCGAACGTCGGCATCTCCCTCTGGCGGCTGAGGGCGTATCCACTGACGGATTCGCCGGCCTTCCGACTTGACGACCATCGATTCCTTTTTCATCCCCTCGGGTCCGACACGCAACTCTTCACCAAGCGAGAGACCGAAGACGAGATCACGCATTTGGCGGAACACATTAATGTGCCCGACCCCATCAGCCGCCGCGTGCTCGATGCTCATTTCGAGGACTATTACGGGCCTGAGAAAAGTCTGTTCATCGCCGGGCAGAGCGACTTGAGCAAAATCGTCGTGTGCGACCTCACCGGCTGGGTGCACACGCCACCGGCGGGAAAGGTCGCCATCGACCCGGTGCTAGGCCGCATCCGGTTCGCCGACGCGCAAACGGACCCGCCGCATGTGACCTTCCATTACGGCTTCAGCACTGAGATGGGCGGCGGAGAATACGATCGGCTCGAAACACTCGATGCATTGCTCACTCCGATCGAAAAAGTGCCAGCCCCGCACGCCACCGTCCAGGATGCGCTCAATGCCGTCGCAAGCGGTGGTGCTGTGGAAATCTCCGACAGTGGCCGCTACCAGGAATCGCTCGCGATCAACATCGCCGCCGGCCAGCGGCTGGAATTACGCGCTGCCAACCTTCACCGCCCCACCCTCGTGCTCGCAGGCGACTGGCAGGTGACAGGAGCGGCGGATTCTCAGGTCACTTTGAACGGCCTGCTTATCTCCGGGGGGGCGCTGCGGGTCGATTCGGCCGGACTGCGAAGGCTGCGCCTGCGGCATTGCACCCTCGTGCCGGGCGCGCTTCCCAGCCTTGTGGTCACCGTCCCCGACGTCACAATCGAAATTGATCATTGCATCCTCGGCGGGTTGCGCGTCGCGGCACGCTCGGAGGTGAATATCAACGACAGCATCATTGACGCGGGCGCGGCGACGGAAGTCGCCTTCGCTGCTCCGGACGGCGCCGCGGCGGGCGGATCGCTGGAGATCCGTGACACAACCCTCATCGGTAAAGTCCACACCGAAGAAATGCGGCTGGCTTCGAATGTGATCTTCCTGTCGGATCTTGCGCCGGCCGACACCTGGACTGCGCCGGTGCGGTCAGAAAAAAAGCAGGACGGTTGCGTGCGCTTTTCATATCTGCCGCTGACGTCGGTCGTCCCGCGCCGCTACCACTGCCAGCCCGGTGCGGATCGGGACGCGTTGCGCGTGCGCCCGCAATTCACTTCGTTGCGATACGGCGATCCCGGGTATGGGCAGTTGGCGCAGCGCACCGCCAGGGAAATTCGTATGGGCGCGGACGACGAAGCGGAGATGGGCGCCTTTCACAAGCTCTACGAGCCCCAGCGGGAGACCAATTTGCGCGTGCGGTTGGACGAGTATTTGCGGTTCGGGCTGGAGGCGGGGATTTTCTACGTTACATAAATCGCGAACACGGAGACCACCATGGCGGGCGATTACAGCCGCGAACGATTTGATCCCAAGCTTGACTTCAGCGCTGTGTTCATGCAGCAGGGGCGCGTCCAGCTTGACGCCGACTGGAACGAGCTGATTGAAATCCTCAACCGCCGCCTGCGCGCCGAAACCGTGGATATTATCGGCCGCTGTACGGTCCCCAAAGAAACGCCGCAGGGATTTCAAATCGGGTTGTCGGCCGGCACGCTGACCATCGGCCCCGGGCGCGCCTACGTCCACGGTCTGCTCGCGGAGAATCATGGGAAGGCGCCTCTCGAGTTTGACGCCGTCCTCGCCGAAAAGCGGGGAACGGCGCCGCTGGCTTATGCCGAACAGCCTTACTTCCCCAACGCGACGATCGAGTCGCCCTTGCCCACGGGGGGAGCGCCGCATCTGGTTTATCTCGATGTCTGGCAACGCGAGGTTACTTACCTCGAACAACCCGGACTGATTGAAAATGCCGTTGGCGTCGACACGACGGCGCGCGGGCAAACGGTGTGGCAGGTGCGCGTATTGCCCAACGTCGGAACCGGCGTAACGTGTTCCACGCCGGACGACCAGATTCCCGGATGGCTGGACAAGACCCAGCCTTCCGCGGGGCGGCTGAGTTCGGCGGCGGTAGGCGTCGCGCCCACAACGGATCCCTGCGTTATTCCTCCTTCGGGCGGTTACCGCGGGCTGGAGAATCGACTTTACCGAGTGGAGATTCATGACGACGGCGCGCAGCAGGGTCCCGCCACCTTCAAATGGTCGCGCGACAACGCGTCCGTGGCCTCGAACGTTACGGCGATTTCACCTCTGGATGTTCTCACGGTGACGCGCGTCGGCCGCGATTCCGTCCTGCGATTCAGTCCGGGCGAGTGTGTGGAGATAACGGACGACTGGCACGAATTCGCTCAAAAACCCGGCCTCATCCGCCAGGTCAAAGACGTCAACGACGCGCTGCTGACCGTCACACTCACCCAGGCGCTCCCGGCTGGTGAATTTCCAGTGGACGGCCAGGGCAAAACCGATCCGCAGCGGCACACCCGCCTGCGGCGGTGGGACCAGAAAGGCGAGGTCCGTGACAGCAACGGGAACCTGATCATCGACCTCGATGCGCCCAACAGTCCGGGCGTCATTCCCGTGCCGGCCTCCGGGACTTCCGTGTTGCTCGAGGACGGCGTCCAGATCACTTTCGAGCTTGAGCCCGCGAACGGGCGCTTTCGCGTCGGCGATTATTGGACGTTCGCCGCGCGCACGGCCGATGCCAGCGTGGAGGAACTGGACACCGCCCCTCCGCGCGGCATCCACCACCATTACTGCCGGCTTGCGCTCGTCACCTTTCCCAGCACGGTCACGGATTGTCGCGTCCTCTGGCCGCCGGAATTTGGCGGCGAAGGATGTGATTGCAGTGTTTGCGTAACCGCCGAGTCACACAATTCCGGGGCACTGACCATCCAATTTGCGATTGACAAGGTCAAGGCTGTCGGCGGCACGGTCTGCCTGGGGCCCGGAATCTACAACCTGGGAGAGACCCCCATCCTCATCGACGGAGCGCAATCGATCCGCCTGCGCGGCCAGGGATGGCGGACGATCCTCGCCCATCCCGCACCCGGGTCGGCGCTGGTGGTTCGGCGGTCGTTGGGAGTGACCATCGAAGACTTGACGCTTTTGACGGCGGCCTTGGGCGATGATCCCAGTCCTGCCCTGGCCCTGCAGAACTGCGCGGGAGTCACCATCCAGCGATGCTACCTGTTGCGAGTGGGTCCTGCCGAACGCGGAAGCGCCGCCATCGGGCTGGCGGGAATCCTGGTTGATACAAAGCTTCGTGACAACGTCGTCTTCGCACCCATTGGAATCGGCGCGTTTGCCACGAAGGGGGCGGACCCAACCGGCTTGGCTCCGCAGAACGCTCCGTTGCTGACCGCGCTATTGCTGGTCGAAAACAATGCGCTCTTTTGTTCACAGCGCGGGATCAGCCTCGACGGTTTGAGCCTGCACATCTTCGAGACCCGTCTCGGTGGCAACCTCCTGCAGGATTGCGCGCAGGGGGGCATTGTGGCGAGAGGCTGGGTCGCGCCGGGGTCCGCCTTCAACGTGGAGGGTAACGAGGCGCGCGCGGGCGGCGCGGGAATCGTGGTCGGAGTCGATCGCGCGCGCATTCGGGCCAACGAAGTCAGTCCCTTGCAGGCTGGAGGCGGCGGGGCGGGTATTCTGTTGGCGCCGGGCCTGGATCAAACCGGAGTCGATCTCTGCCAGATCATTGAGAACCGCATTACAGGAGTGGGGGGAGATGGGATCGGCATTCAGGCTGCCGTCGGCTCCGGGATGATCAAGAACAATATCATCGAGGGAGTGGGCGGAGGAGGGATCGTCATGTCGGAGGATGGCCGGGCCGATACGCTCGCCATCGAAAACAACCAACTCTTGAACATCGCGCCGCAGGTCAACGATCCCGCGCGCGCCGTTGTGGGTATCCGCGTCGTGCAGACTCAACGCGCGACGGTGGCTGCGAACACGCTGGTGGGAATCGGGATCACGGCAACTCAGGCGCCCAGCCGAGCGGGCATCCAGATGCTCGGGACGCTGAGCGCCCGGATTGCAGGCAACGAAATTCAAGACCTGGGCCCGGCCACGCAATTTCTGCAATCCGCGGCGGCCGTCGATTGCTTGAGCACCTTTGACTATCTCGACGTGGCGAGCAACACCATTCGCCGCAATCCGGTTGTTCCTCCGACTCCGACTGCGCCGGGAGGCCAGTGGTTTGGCATCCGCATTCGCGCACCCCAGCTCCAATCGCCCGTAATCACGCTCGGCAACTTTCTCGTAGCCGTGGCTGCGGACCAGGTGTTCACTTTTGCGGGAAACAACCTCGCCGCGCAGGCACGCCGGCGCGAATGCGTAAATATTCATGAGAATTCCCTGGACGTCTATGGGGAAGTTCCTGCCGTGCAGGTGGGGGCTGCGGGCACGCTGACCTTCAGCAACAATCAGTGCCGGCACCTCTCCCAGAAACAGCCCGTGGTGAACGTCGAGGCCGGGATCCTGATCCTCTCGGTCAATCGATTGCGCGGCTCCGGGGACGACGATGCCGTCATCGCCCGCGTGCCCAAGGACAGCTTTACGGTGCTCGGCAACATCACGACAGGGCGCATCCTGGTTGGGGACCCGCCCAGCGGGCTCGGTGGGCCATGGGCCCCGCTCAATATTCTGGCGTTTGGGCCATGAGGCCAGGCCGCCGCCGCTTTCAGAGGAGATACCACTATGCGAGTTGTCACTTACAAGGGCGAGCGAAATCTTTCCGATGTGGCCCGTCGAGTCTTCCAGATCAAGGGGCCCAAGTCCGCGGAACTCACCAAACAGGCGGCTGCAGCCCTCCTGCGGGTCAATCCACATTTGGGCGAATTGAAAAACCTGCGGGAAGGGACGCCTATCATCGTTCCCGCCCTGCCCGGTGTCGGGGCTGCCGCGACTCAACCGGGAGTGAGCGATCAGGTGGTTGCGCAACTCCGCGCCACTCTAAAGGACGCGGAGTCTGTGCTTGGGCAGTCTCTGGCGCGAGAGGCGGATGACGCGAAGGCAATGGCCAGGCTTGCCCAAGACAAGGACCTCAAGATGTTGGCCAAGCAATTGCCCGAGGTCCGAGAGAAGTTGGCGCAAACTCTTCAGGCGGTGGAGTCGCGCCTTAAAGACGTGGAAGCTCGGACCAAGGTGCTCACCCAGGGACTGGGACAGTTGCAGAAGGACATCGACGAACTCAACGGGACTTGATTTCCCAGGCGCGGCGAGCCACTCCCGTCGCGAGTCGGACTCCCCGGCGGTTCGCCAAGTGGCCGTCCGCTCGTCCGCGGCCGCAGCCATGGGGCGGCAGAATTCTGGGCTACCGTGATGGGCCGTCCCCCCAACCGGCGCGGACGGTCCCCGTGGCCACCCCCGGCGGTTTTTCCGCTTCGAGCTTCTAACTGACTGATAATAAGCCTATTATAGTCGGGTCTGGGCCCTCTCAATGCACCCACCTTGGGCCCCGCCGGGACCCTCCACTTTTGAAAAATATCGGGGCGCGAGCGAAAGCAGTAGTAGCCTGTTCCGGGTGGAACTGCAAAAGGGGACCTGGCAGCAGAGAGCGAAACAGGCAACAAATGAAGGGAGAAGGTGTATGCTTCGATTCTTACCGATGAAGTTTGAAGGGCCAAAGGTCAAATGGGTGGTTTGGACGACGGCGATCGCGCCGATTGTCGTCGCGTTCGTCTGGCTTTCGACAACGCGAGGTTTGGGCTTCTGGCCGGCCCCCGCTCCCGCGGAAACGCACGGGCCTTACCTCACAAACTTTTCGCGCGCTGAGAATCCGATCTCGGAAGGTGGCAAATGGCTGAATGGTCAGGCCGACGGCCTTGATTGGACGGACGTCCGGACCACTCCCGGCTTTGCATTTGGGACAGAATATGGCGGGAACAGGCCCGATCCACAGAAGTACGACGACTCCACGGCGCTTCTCAAAGGTACATGGGGACCGAACCAAACGGTCCAGGCCACGGTGCGCCTGGTGAATCCGGCCCGGGACGGGAAGATCTGGGAGGAGGTGGAGTTGCGTTTGCGCAGTTCCATTACTCCCCACCATTGCACGGGGTATGAGGTCATGTTCCGCTGCTCCAAGACTTCTACGGCCTACTGCAACATCGCCAGGTGGGAAGGGCCGCTGGGGAAGTTCACCATGCTGAAGGAGACGGAAGGTTCGAAGTACGGGGTAAAGGACGGAGATGTCGTGAAAGCCTCGATGATTGGAAACGTCCTGACGGTTTACATCAATGGCGTACAGGTAGTTCAAATCAGCGATGACAGATTTGTGAGCGGCAATCCGGGCATGGGGTTTTACCTGGCGGGGACTACGGGCGCAATCGGCGACTTTGGGTTCTCGAGTTTCATGGCGACTGACCGGTGATCCCCCGGGTTTCGTCACCTCGCGCATTCGAGTAAGGGGAAAGCGTTTCAGAGGGAATTGAGCGGCACCTCGGATCGAAATCGCTTGAAGGAGGAAGACTGGGGGCCGAATTCCCCCCCGTCATTGGCAATACGAGCCAATCCGTCTTCCGGGCAGCTGAGATATAGGTAGGGAACAGGATTCCTCGAACGCCTGAGCTGGGAGGGCCCGCTATGAAGAAGCAGGGAGGGTCGGAACGACGCACGGTGTCACGAAGGGGTTTCTTCAAAAGCGCCGGGGCTGGCTTAGTTGCCTCGGACCTGGCCGCTGTGCCAGTTCACGCGCGAGCCGCGAGTGCCACTGCCGTCCCCGTGGTCTTCAAACCCAACGCCGGACTTACCCAGCTTTCTCCCCACCTTTACGTCCTGCGTGACACGTGCAACGTCTATGTGCTCAAGGATGGCGAGCGCGCCTTGCTCATCGACTTTGGTTCAGGTCACGTTCTGAAACTACTCGGCGAGATTGGCGTGACGAAGGTTGACGGCATCCTGCACACTCATCATCACCGTGACCAGTGCCAGGGCGATGCGCGGGCGGTGGCGGAGCGCATCCCGATTCGCGTTCCGGTGCAGGAACGTGAACTGTTCGAAGACGCCGAAAACTTCTGGCGCAACCGGCGGATATTTCATCTCTACTACGTTCGTAACGACTTCTTCACGATCACCAGCAACCTGCCGGTTGCGGGCGTGCTCCGCGACTACGAGACCTTCCGCTGGGGCCCCTACGAGCTCCTGATCTATCCCACTCCGGGTCACACGATCGGTTCGGTCAGCCTGGTCGGCACGATCGACGGGAGGAAGACGGCATTCACCGGCGACTTGATTCACTCGCCGGGCAAGGTCGTTAATCTCTACGATTTACAGTATCAGTATATGAGTACGGATGGAATTGACTTTGCGGTTTTCTCCCTCGCGAGCTTGCGAAATCTGGGGCCGCAATTTATCTGTCCCTCGCACGGCGACCCGTTCGCCGCATCAGACGCGGCGTTCAATGACCTCATCGGCAAAATGCGCGACTGGGTAGAATCTTATTCGCCGGGTACGGCGCTGACGATCGACAACAAGCCTTTTGCTGTAACGCCCCACCTGATTGCTTCCTGTCAGACTACGTCGTGCTTTTACGCGGTGATCAGCGACAGTGGCAAGGCGCTGTTCGTGGATTATGGAGCGGCGAGCAACCAGTTTTGTAACACGTTCATCACCGCCGCACCCCTGCATGGACGGATGCGCTTTGTCGAACACACGATTCCGGAGCTGAAAGCGCGCTATGGGTTGAAGTCAATCGATGTCGCCATGCCCAGCCATATGCACGACGATCACTTGAATGGTTTTCCCCACCTGGTCCGCCACTACGGCGCCAAGATCTGGTGTTACGACAACATGGTGGACATCCTTGAAAACCCACGCGGGAATAACCTGGGCTGTACCTTGGGCGAACCGATCAAAGTGGACCGCGCCTTCCACGATAGTGAGACCTTCAAGTGGGAAGAGTTCGAATTCAAGATCTGCCACTCCCCCGGCCACACGGAATATCAGATGGCGCTGTTTGCGGAAATTGACGGCGCCCGCGTGGCGTTTACGGGCGACGCGATCTCGGCCTCCGGCGCGCCGTATCAACTGCGCCATAGTCTGATCTTCCGGAATTGGGTGGAGAACGACAGCCATATCCGTTCGGTGCGCGCTATTCTGGACAACGAGCCCAACATCATCGCGCCCGGCCACGTGAAGCCCTACATCGCTAACAGGGCAGATTTGCAGGACCTGAAGAAGCGAGTGGAAAAGCAGCGGCACTACTTCAATGATGTGATCGCCGATCCCAATTCGAATTTCGGCTTGAACCCCAGTTGGGCGCGATTGTACCCGTATCAACTGGCCGCGACAGCCGGCTCCACGGCGACGCTTGAATTGCGTGTGCGCAACTATCGTTCCACTCCCATGCGATTGGAGGCAGCGCTGGTTTTGCCGGCGGGCTGGAGGGCGGCGCCTCAGATTAGCCGCTTCGAGGTCCCGGAGGGCAAAGACGGCAAAACCGGCTTCAGTGTAACCATTCCCGAAAACTGGGACCGCGGGAAGCCGCGGGTGGCTGTGGCGGCGGATATTGTCGCCGACGGCCAGTATCTTGGGCAGATTGCAGAAGGCGTGGTGGATGTCGAATTCACATAAGATCAACGCGTCTCACGTCCGAAGGTAGCGACCTCGTGGCTTCCATTTCGCCGCCGGGTTCCGGCAACGGGTGAAGTCGCTCCGCAATGTCCAGCGTCCATTATTTCATCAACTCCTCGAGGTAGGAATTGTCTTGCTCATCGGCGAGCTCGGTCGTGTCGCCCAGGATATACCGGTACCGAAACGGCGGGCCCAGCGGAGTAACCCTGCTCATCCAAGCAGTGGGGTCGGTCCAAATCACCGGCCGGTTCCCCATTGCCTTCACGAGATCCCTCAAATCCCATCGGAGGACGAAACCGGGAATCACGGCGTCAAAGAGAGCCGTGTTCATCGTGTGTTCAAGCGCGGCCTGCAGGCTGTGCGGGGTCCGGTCCAGCCATATCTTTCCGATGCGGGGGTCTGAGGCAGCCGCGAGTAATAGCCAGATGCCCTTTACGCTGCGCCCCAAGGCGTGAATGGAGGACGAATCGACATCGTCGCGCGCCGCCAGCACATCAATCCCACGTACGATGTCGTGGGCCCGCATGGACGGGAGATTAAGCCCGATTTGATTGGCCCGGGAATTGGCCAGCCAGTCGCCCATGAAAGGCCGCTCATCGTCTTCAGGGACCGGCGATCGGGGTGCTAGAACCAGCACCACCCGTCCAGCCTTGACCATTCTTTCCGCCAACGATTCTATGGTGGGGGCCATGAAATAAGGGGGCTGATCCTCCACTGCCAGGATTGCGGGTTTCCGTCCGGCCGTATTGGGAAGATAAAGGGTTCCTTCGATCTCCACACCCGGCTCGCTCTCGAACTTTATGCGTTGTTTGCGCCCCTCCGCGCCACTCGTCTCGCTTACCACCTGCACGACCGGAGGTGGGCCGTTGGAGGGGATTCCGAGCCGCTTCAGTTCCGCGGAGAGTTCTTCTATCGTTCCGGGCTTCTTCTTCGCGTTGAACTCGTCGAGTATCAACTCGTAGAGCTTCCGGCTGCCTGGCAAATCATCAACGTGGCCCGTGCGGGTGGCCCAAAGATCCTGATTAGGGTAGAGGGTTACCGGCTGTTCATGCGGATCCCCTTGACCGTGATTCAACCACCGAATCATCCATTCGTAAATCGCCTCGCGACTGACCAGCGGGGTGCCGTGGGGGCCGGGTCCAACGAACATCTGCACCTTATCTTCCGCGCCGTAAAGGCGGTACCAGCGCTTCGCTTCCTCATACACCATCTTCGTTCCTGGCGGAGTGAAGTAATCATGTTCGGTCGCCTGGATGAGCCAGGGCGTGGGGGCTGTCAACTCGACGAAGTCCGCCACATCCAATCCTCGCGCCAGAAATTCCGGGAACGCCATTTCCGTGTCGGGGTCGGGGCCCAGGAACAGCAATCGGTAAGAATTGGGATAGCAGGCAGGGATGACGGCTTTGACTCGGGTATCCAGCGCGCCGGTGAACGTTGTTAAGGCTCCTCCCCCCGAACAGCCGGCCGCTCCGATTCGCGCGGGGTCCACTTCGGGCCGGCTCACAAGGTAGTCGATGGCGCGCATCGCGTCCCAAATGAAGTAGCGGCCCACCGCTTCGCCCACCAGAAGGCTCTGAGTCCCGCCCTGAATGTGCTCCGGGACAGACCATCCTGCCGCGGCCGATTGGAGTTGCGGATCGTATGTCTGTTCCCTTTCACCCTGCCCGATGGGATCGAAGGCCAGTGACACGAATCCCTTCAGGGCCAAGTTGGCCGCGAGCCGCTGGGGTTCGGGTTTCCCCTCCTGCGTATGACCCGACTGAAGAAGGATTCCCGGATAGCTCCCCGGCTTGTTGGGCCGGTAAAGATCCGCGGTGACATAGAACCCAGGCAGGCTTTCGAAAAGCACCTTTTCGATGGTATACCCCTGGGCCTCGATGCGGCCGGTAACCTGAGGGTTCAGGGGACCGTGGTAATCGGGCAAGCCGCCCATGATATCCAGTAATACTTCGCGCACCCACTTCTTGCGGCGCTCGGCCTCGGGAACCGTCTTAATGGCGGCGATGGCGCGGTCGCGCTTGTCCAATTGCTGCTGTGCAATCCGGTTCATCCAGAGCAGGAAGGCGTCGGGGGGCTTGTCCGCATTCTGGGCGGGAAGCCAAGAAGCCCCGAATACGATTGAAAAGAAAATCAACGCAGCAGCTACTCTCATAGGTCCAGGCCCCTTTTTGATCAGACAGTTGACTTCGATGATTGAGACACGTTTATCTGGCGCCAACCGCTGACGCTAGTCTTGGCGCGTCAATCCGAAACAAAGGATATTCGGCCCGACCGCAATCGCAATAAACTGCCTTCCGTTGACCAGGTAGGTCATGGGGGAAGTTTTATTTTCGCCATTGGTGGCGAAGTGCCAAAGCGGCCTGCCGTCTCGCGCATTGAGGGCGACAAAATCGCCCGTCGGGTCACCGTAAAACAAAAGCCCTCCCGCCGTCGCAAGCACGCCCGCGCACCGCTTGCCCTCCGCCGGACCGATTTGGGGCATCTGCCAAACGATCTTCCCGCTCTCGATATCGAGTGCGCGCAGGTATTTCTTCCCGGGTTCTTCGGGCGGTTGATCCTGGCCGCCCGCGTGCGCAGAGAGCTTCCTCACGCACTTTTCCAGGGCCATCACGTAGTAGAGTCGTGTCGCCGGGCTGAAGGCCGTGGCATTCCAATTCGCCGCAGTCTCGGGGCAGGTCTCGTTGTCTTCCGCCAGTATCTCGGGACGGCCGTCGGGACCGATGCCGCGCGCCCAGGTGACCTTGTTGATGAAGGGTTTCGCTAAAAGGAGCTTGCCGTTGGTCCGATCGAAAACGTAGAAGAACCCGTTGCGATTCGCAAACAACAGCAGCTTGCGATCTTCACCCTGATAGCGGGTGTCAACCAGGACAGGCGGTTCTGTCGAGTCCCAATCGTGGACGTCATGCGGAGTAAACTGGTAGTACCACTTGACTTTGCCCGTGTCGGGGTTGATGGCAAGGATGCAGTTGGTGAAGAGGTTGTCGCCGGGCCGGTCGCGGTCATCGGAATCGGGGTAAGGGTTTCCCGTGGGCCAGAACAAGGTATCCGTCTCGGGATCATAGGAACCCGTGAGCCAGGTAGCTCCCCCTCCCTGCTTGGGCTCGCTGCCCCCCCAGGTCTCGATTCCGGGTTCTCCTTTGGCCGGAACCGTCCAGACTCGCCACGCAAGTTGTCCGGTGTCCGCTTTATACGCGGCAATAAAGCCCCGGATCCCCCAATCGCCGCCCGAGACTCCCGCTATTACCTTGTCCTTGACGATCAGCGGCGCCCCCGTCGCTCCGTATTTCATGGGTTCTTCCGGCATGACCATTTCCCACACCGGCCGGCCCGTCGTACGGTTCAAGGCAACCAGATGGGCATTGTCCGTCGCCGTGAAGACTTTGTCGCCTAGAATGGCCGCCCCGCGGTTCGTACCCAGGGACGCATCCGACACCAGTCCCGGAGTGCGCGGGCGCGAGTATTCCCAGATTTTCCGGCCCGAAAGCGCGTCCAGCGCCAACACCTGCTGGGGGCCCGTGATATACATCACCCCGTCCGCGACCAAAGGGGTAGTCTCCAGCCCGAAGTACTTCATGTTTTCATGATAATAGTCCGTATCCGGCAGGAACTGTTTCCAGAGGGGGACTGTGAAAATCCACTTGAGCTCCACTTGTTTAATATTGTCGACGTTGATTTGACTCAACTCGCTATACCGATTTGCACTCAGGCTTCCGTCGTAGGTCAGCCAGTCGCCCGGCTTTGGGTGAAGAATTCGCTCAAAACTGATCTCGTCGTTTCGGGGCTCACTGGGAGGCTTCGAAGCCCCCGGCTGCACACCGGTCAGGCGGCTGAGAAAGGCTATCAGATCCTCAAGTTCTTCGGGGCTGGCCTGAACAGGAGGCATCGCCGATTCCGTTTCCTCCCGGACCGCGGCAATCTCGCTCTCTTGAAGCAAATGCAACCTTCCCTCCAGGTCTTGCAGGCGAAGGTCGAAATTACTGCGGCTTCTGACGAAGCCCCGCAGGGTCTTCCCATCGCGCAACTCCACGGTGGCAAGTTCATACCCGGAGGCTCGGTGCGCCGCGGGATGCAATAGCGCGTCGTGAATGGCGTGCGCGGCCATTTCATGCCCCAGGTTGGACAGGTCAGGACCGATCGGCTTCCCCTTTCCGCGCACCATGTGGCAGGAACCGCACCCGCCTTTTCCCCAGAAAAAGGCTTCGCCGGCGGCGGGGTTGCCGGGGACCTCGCTACTCGCGGCCCGCAAATTCAGCGAATGGACGAAGGCTGCTAAGGCCTCGAGCTGCGCCGCGGGCAAATTGAATGGCGGCATGGCGGTATTCGGAATGCCATCGCGGATCACCTTGCGCAATTGCGGAATGGAAAGCTTTCGGGCGTCAGGGTTGCCAATAAAGCCGGGGGCCTGGTCCGTCCCGCGCGCGTCGGCGCCGTGGCAGCCAACGCAGTGTTGCAGGTATACCCGCCGGCCCTCTGCCAGTTTGGCAGCGCCGGGAGAGGGGCCTTGGTCTGCCGGCAGCGCCTGGCCGAGCCCCCACGCCAGGATGAGTGTGGGAAGAGTCCAAATGCGGCAGCGGCCGCGAGCATCCAGGATTTGCATGCTGTTCATCCTCAACAGAATAAGTTGAGCCCATTCCCGGGCCCTGGTTGAATCGAGCAACCGGCGGTTGCCGAGGCCGACAACCCACAAGGCGGCCGCGTTTTCCGGTCTCGTGCTTTCGCGGCCCGCGGACCCGTCTATTCAAACTGTTGACGGTACTGTTCGCACAGGGAACTGTTCTGGCCGCAAAGCGTGCGAAACTCGCGCGTCGCGTCGGCGCGGTCACCCAAGTTTAGGTAAGTCAGGGCCAGGCTGAGGCGCGCCTCAGCGAAGTCCGCCTTCATCTTGAGCGCCTTCCGGTAATGCTCCACGGCGTCCTTAAACCGGCCGACATTTGCGAGCGCCGTTCCGAAGTATTGCTCCAGCCGGGGGTCCTCCTGTCCGAGGCTCTCGGCACGGCTCAAGGGGCCCAGGGACTCCTGGTATCGCTTGAGATCGACGAGCGTGATTCCCAGCTCCTGCTGAGAAAGCGCGTAGTCGAGATTTTCTTCGATGGCCTTCAGGAAATAGCGACAAGCTGCCTCGTTGTTTTTCTCCAATCGCGCCAGTACTCCCAGATCGAAATAGGCGGTGAGGTTGTGGGGATTTTGGCGGACCGCCAGTTCGAGCCACGGTTTTGCCTTTGCGGCGTCCCCTTCGTCACGAAGGTGAAGATATGCCAATCCCATGATTGCCTGCTCGAAATTGGGGTTGAGCTTCAAGCAGGCGAGGTAGCTGCGTTCAGCGTCGTTCCATCGGCGCGCCTGAGCGAAATTTTCGGCCTGCAGGAATGGAACCAGGTAAAAGTCCGGCTCTTCGCTCGCGAGGGTCGCGAGGAGTGCATTGGCTTCTTCGCGTCGCCCGGACGAGCTCAAAAGGCGCGCGCGCTGGGTTGCCTTGTATAACTTCAGGCGGTCTTTGGGGTCAGGTAGCGGCTCGCCGGAGGAAGAGTGGAGAGGGGCCGAATAAGCAAAGTAACCCAGCGATTTTAGTTTCTCGACGCTTTCCGGCGACAGGGGCGGGCCCGCCAACGCCGCCTGCGTCGAACTATAACGTCGCTCTACGCCCGTTAGCTGCTCGCGCAGGGAGGCAGCCAGCGCGGAGTTCTCGCCGTAAAGATTGCGCATTTCCTGGGGATCTTGGTCAATTTCGTAAAGCTCGGGGTGGGGAGCTTGAATGTACTTATACCGGTCAGTAGTAAGGCAAGCCAGTTCGCTCCAGCCGAAGGAGTCGCGCGGGTAGTACGTTTCGGAATAGACGGGGCGCGCGGCTGCACCTCCTTTTCCCAGGATGTCGGAAGCCAGGCTGGTTCCCTGAAACTGCCTGCTGAGGCCATCGCGAAGGTGCAGCAGGTCGAGGACGGTGGGTGCCACGTCGATCGTCCCCACCAGCCGGCGTACTACGCGAGGCGCCCCCTCTCCTCGCGGCAGTTTGAAGATGAGCGGAACGTGCAAAGTCGAGTTGTAGATGAAGAAGCCGTGCTCGTCTTCGCCGTGCTCGCCCAGCGACTCTCCGTGATCGGCCAGCAGGACGATGAGGGTGCGATCGTAGAGGCCGCTTTTGCGAAGAAAATCAAATAGCCGTGCCAACTGGCTGTCCGCGAAGGCCACTTCGCCGTCGTACAGGCGCCCGGCGTACTGGCTGCGGAAAGGCTCGGGAGGATCATAAGGACTGTGGGGATCGTAGAGATGCAGCCAGACGAAAAACGGGGTCGCAGCACCTCGACGGGCGCGAGCCTGGAACCAGTTCAGTATGTGTCCAACGGTTTCGTCGGCACGGCGCTCGACATCCTGGGAGCTGCGCAACGCACTCTGCCGCGGGCCTAACCGGTCATCATACGTCTGGAAGCCGCGGTTCAAGCCCCAGCTCGAATCCAGCACGAAGGAGCTTACGAAGGCCGCCGTGTCGTAGCCGTGACGTCTAAAGGCCTCCGGCAACAGCCCGACACTCCGGGGGAGGCTGGGACTCGTATAGTGGCGGGTCCCGTTGTACATAGGATAAGTTCCGGACAGGATAACCGCATGTGAGGGGAAGGTGATAGGAACCTGCGACAAGGCGTTTTCAAACCGGGCGCCTTGTGCGGCCAGGCTATCCATAGCAGGGGTTCGGACGCTGCGGGCCCCGTAACAGCCCAGCCGGTCCCAGCGCAGCGTGTCGATGGTAATAAGCAAAACCGGCGTGGCGTCATGCGTGGGCGCCGAATCGCTTGGCGAGAGGCTGGAGCTACCGCAGAACAAAGCGAGCAGGATGGTGCCCCAGATCGTCAGACGGCGTGGATACCGGGATGCCGCCGGGGGCGATGATGGCGCGACGAATTGCGCGCCTGGCCGGAAGCGGGGCTGCGGCCGGCTCCGGCTCTCGACAGTGGTGACAGTTTCTTGATCCGAGATTCCCGACTTCAACACCAGTTTGGCTAAGTCCATACGCGGGCTTCCTCTTAGCCTTGACCTCGGATCGCCCTGGCCACCGTTAGAGTTCAGAGACGACACCCGGAGGAACCGCTTCACTTCGTGGAGGCTCCGTACCATCCACAATCCTGGTGAATCGTTCTTGGAAGCGCCTGACCGGGCAGCCCTATTTACTTCCCCAAACGCGGCGAGCATAGCATGGGCAAGCGCCGAGAGTCCACTTTCGGGCCGTTGCAGCGCCAGATAGCTCTGCGGGGTAGAGTGGCTTATACTTGTCGGTGGAATCCCGGGATACAATCCGGGAAATTGCGCCTTTGCCTCTTCCTCCTGTTTGGGCGATGCTGTACACAAAACGTGTTTCGCGCACGCAAGCCGTCGTCGCCGTGTTGTTGTTCTCGTTCTCACAGGTCGCCGCAGCGCGCTCTGACGACAAGGCGGAGTCTGTCGCCCGCCTGAATTCCGCGGGTTTGGAGCTTCTGAACCAAGGGCGAGTCAAGGAAGCAGTGGAAAGATTCCGCCAGGCGCTGGATCGCGACCCGGAGAATGTCGCATGCCTCGCCAACCTCGGTGTGGCATTAATGAGACAAGGGGATCCTGCCGGGGCCGTGGAGGTACTTCAGCGAGCGACTCAGCGGCAGCCCAACGACCCTCGCCTCTTCAGCAACCTGGCAGCGGCCTTGGGCGCCGCCGGCCGGCCCCGCGAGGCTGTTGCGCAAATGAAAAAGGCGTGCTCCCTCGCTCCTCATGATGCCGCCCTTCACCGGAATCTGGGTGTTCTGCTGGCGGGCGAAGGGGAAAGCCAGGACGCTGAAAACCAACTGCAGCTTGCGATCCGTCTGGATCCCGCTGATATCGAGGCCCACCGATCCCTGGCCCGCCTGTTGATCCGGGAGGGACGCGGCCTGCTGGCCTTCCCGGAGTACCGGACTGCGCTGCGTTACGCGCCGAAGGACGCCGGCCTGCACTTTGAACTGGGCAAGCTGTACCAAGCCCACCGCAAATTTCCGGAGGCTGAGGCAGAGCTACGCACAGCCATCAAGCTTCGGGATAACGACCCGGATTACCACGCAGCACTGGGCAATCTCGCGCTTCAGTCCGGCGACCTGGCTACGGCTGAAACTGCACTTCGCCGAGCTATCGAATTGCGTCCAACCTTGGGCGATGCGCATCGTGACCTGGGTGTCGTCCTGCACAGACAGGGACGGCTTGAGGAGGCGATTGTCGAGTTGCGCCGCGCGGCGGAATTGCTTCCCGCTGACCGAGAGATCCATTTCGTGCTCGGGCAAGCCCTGCAAAGAGCAGGGAAAAAGGACGAAGCGGCACAGGAGACCTTGCTCTTCCGGCAGCAAAGCAAGAGTGTTGCTGACAAAACTCTCGCCAGTACTTACGTTGAAGAGGGTGCCAAGCTTCTCCAGGCTGCCCGCGTCGAAGAAGCCACGACGAAGTTACAACAGGCCCTCCGCCTCGACCCTGAGAATCCGCTCGCTGCGCATTATTATGGCGTCGCGCTGCTTCTCCAGAACAAGCCCAACGAGGCCATAGACCGGTTCCACGCTGTCTTGCGGTCTATGCCCAATCACCCCGACACGCTCTTTTTCCTGGGTCGGGCATACCTTGCGGTCGATCGACCTGAGGATGCCGCAGCATGTTTGCGGAAGTTGATTGTGCTGCGTCCGGAGAATCCCTACGTTCGCAATGTGCTGGGCGTCGCCCTCGCCAGGATCCGGGATTGGTCAAACGCCGCCGCAGAATTCAAAAACGCGTTGCGGATGGAGCCCGGCAATGCGGTTTTCGAAGGCAACCTCGCTTGTATCGAAAACCAACTGCAAGGTTGCACGTTAACCCCGTAGCGAACTTGCCGAATTGACGCCCAAACCATTTGTCTAGAAGTTGCTGCAAAACCCGGTTTAATCCCTTGTCAGGGCACCGCTTCAGCCGCTGAGGGGCAGCCAGGCACCTCAGGGGCTAAAGCCCGCTCTTTCTCCGACCTGTTTCGGTCCCGATAAATCGGGGCCCTGACGATACTTGCGCAAGGTTTTGCAACGGCCTCTAGAAATATAGCTTTCCTCCGAGTTGTCCGATGCGCGAAGCGTTCCCGGCTGAAAAAACTCCCCCAAACGCGCTGGGGCCGGCATTGAAATTGCCCACCACATTGTTGTTGCCATAGAACTGCGCGTGGTTGAACGCGTTGAAGAACTCGGCCCGAAACTCCAATCGAACGTTTTCCCTTATACGGGTGTCCTTCATTATGGCCAGATTCCAGTTATTGACTCCGGGTCCGTGGAAGAATCTCCGGTTGGCGTTGCCTTGGCCGCCGAAGGGTTCCGCGGCGAACAGCTCCGGGTTGAAATAGGGATTCACCAGGGCTCCTGTGTTGGGATCAATATACTGCTTCCTCGGGTCCTTGTTGATGTAGATGGGTCCTCCTCCCAGGAACATGGGTTCATCCGTGTAGGACTGTTGCGGGCTATTGCGCCCATTCCCCCGCAGCGAATAATCATTCGTCTGATAGATGCTGACCGGAGCTCCGGTTGTAAATGTCGTGACCCCTGCTACCTTCCATCCCCTCGTCAGCCGATTGTTCGCACGGAAGAGCCTGTCGAACGGAAGTTCGTACGTGTAGCTGGCCGAGAAGATGTGCGTGATGTCGAACTGCGAGAGGGCGCGGTAAATGTTCGGGTCCAAGCCCTGGATAATCTGGTCACCAAATCCCGAGCCGGTATCCAAGGATTTGCTGAAAACGTAACTGAAGAGGTATGCCGCACGCCCCGTGGTGCGACGCAGTGTGACCTGGGCGGAGTGGTAGGCCGAGTTACCCGCCATAATCTGCGCCCCGAGACCCGAGAAGCTCTCACTAAAGGGGTGGCGGACAAGGACCTGTCCTCCGGTCGCCGGGTAGAAGAACCCGGTTTCGTTTCCGGGCCCGCAAACATTGGTGCCATCGACGACACCCGGGATCCCACGATCGATGGCTTGCTGCGACCCCGCGACCGCGCTCAGGCTGTAGCAGAGCGCCGGGTCGGCACCATTCTTGTTGGTATTCAAAACCAGGTGGTGGCCGAACGTTCCCACGTAAGCCAGGCTCAGGAGCGTGTTGGGTGTCAACTGCCGCTGGATGGAAACGTTGATATGCTCGGCGTAGGGGCTCGGATCGTTGGGGTAGGGCTGCCTCCCCGAAAACGGCAGGTAGGGCGACCAGTCGATGTTGGTGTCCCCCGCCTTGTGCACGGGAAGAGGAAAGGGATTGGTGAAATTCTCTCCCGTGAGTTTGCTAATGAAGGGTGTACTAAACAAAGGCGGGAACTGACTTGGGTAGTACAACGAGTAGGGGGCGGCCGCAAAATTGAAAGTGTTCGCCCCTTCGATGTTTGTGTAGTAGGTGCCAAATCCTATCCGAATACTGCTCTTGCCCGCATCACCAAAGAGAGTGTGCAAGAAGCCGCTCGCGAAGTTGGGAGAATAGACCAAACCCAGGCGAGGGCCGAAGTTGTTCCAGCGCGGATTGATGAAGTACCTGGGAATGCCGGGGTCTCCAGGGAAACAATACCCCTCGGGGGCCGTTGGGAAGATTTTCGACTGGCACCCCAACTGAATGTCAGGGTTCCTATTGAGTCTGTCGGCCCAGAAGGGAGTTGTTTCCCATCGGACCCCGTAGTTGAGGGTCAGATTGGATCTGACGCGCCAACTGTCCTCGCCGTAGACCCCAATATAGAAGTTCCGCAGGTTAAGAGCCGCCGGGGCGCCCTGGGCGAAATAGTCCGGAGCGCCAATCAGCATGTTCGCAAGGTCGTTTCCGGTCTCCGTACTACTACTGAATGTAAAAAATGAGTTGCCGCCATTGTTGACCTGGGCAATGGGGACGTGGTCCCAGTGGTAATTGCCGCCGAATTTCAAGGTATGGGTTCCCACAATCCTCGTGAAATCGTCCTGGAGTTGGTACGTTTCTGCGTCCTGGACGCGCTCCACCACATATTGTCCCAGCCCAAAGTGGTCGAACCCCAGCCAGGGCCAATTCTGAGCGTCGGGGCCTTCTAACTGATAGATGCCCCCCTGGTCGGGCGGAGCGAAGCCGATTTCCTGGAGGGTTGGCCCCTTCGTTCCTGGCTTGCCGTTATCATTGTGGTTGCGCATATAGCTGGCAGTGAATTGGTTCACGGAATTACTGCCGAAGTTAGTGGTCACACCGAACGTGAACAGTTGCGCTTTGCCTACGGTCTGAATCGGAAAACCCGGAAACGTGCTGGCGGCAAACGGACCATAGGGCTGGTTGTTCGTCCAAGGGTCATAGTGCCAATAGCCTGAAATCATGCCAAATCGGGTGTTGCCATCGATCCGGATGCCGACCTTGTCATCATTCAGCGTCGCCGGAAATCCCGACGTGGAATAAAACAAGCCCTGGTTGGCATCAGGGATAAGCGCCACGGCGTTCGCGCTGGGAGTGTCCCAAGCGGACTGAGGAATCATGAAGTTGGGAAAGACACATTCGGTGTTATCGGCGCAGGGGTTCGCGGGAGTCGGAAAGTAGTGCTCGCCCGCGGATACCGGATACCCGAGCCGCGAGGAGAGGACACCGGCAAAATATGCGCTGCTGACAGTATTTGTACTCGGGTTATCGGCCTCATTGGCCGCGATGTTCGCCGCCTGGTCGGTGAAGTCCCCATTTTTGTTGGGAACCGACGGAACGAGTTGTTGTCCCGTATCTACGCCCACCACTTGGCGCGTCCCCTGGTAATCGGCAAAAAAGAACAGCTTGTTACGGAGGATCGGGCCGCCACCCGTCCCGCCAAACTGGTTCTGGTGAAGAACGCCGCGGTCGGGGGAGTAAAAGTATCGGCTATCGAAGTCCGAATTGCGCACGAACTCGAAGGCGCTACCGTGAAACTGGTTGGTGCCGGATTTGGTGACAACGTTGACCTGACCCCCGTTATAGTTGCCGTATTCGGCCCCGGCGTTAGTGAGGATGATCCGAAACTCCGAAATCGAGTCGAGGTTGGGGATAACGGTAGTGCCCCCTCCATTTCCCTCGACCGTGTTGGCTCCATTCACCATGAAACCGTTCTGTTCGCCCCTCTGCCCGCTCATCACCAGCACCCCGTTGTTGAGAGAATTCGAAGGTGACAGTGTGCCGTACTGGGACAGATTGAAAGGCACCACGCCCGGCTGAAGGGCCAGAAGATCGGTATAGGCCCGGCCGTTGAGCGGTAAGTTCTCCATCTCCGTGCTGCTAATCACTTCGCCGTTCTGAGTCGTTCGCGTGTCCACTTGTGCGGCTTCAGCGGTTACAGTGACTTCTTGTTTTTCGGCTCCCACTTGCAGGGTGGGATCGACACGCAGGGCGGTATCGACGTCGATGACCAGGCCGGTTTGGCGAAATGTCACAAAACCAGACTTCTCAAAACTGACGTCGTAATGACCGACGGGCAAGGCCGGAAAGTTATAGAAACCCACCGAATCAGTCTCGGCCGTCTGAACGATACCTGTCCCGGTGTTCAGGACCTTGACGCTCACACCAGGGATGACGGCTCCAGACGCATCTCTCACAATCCCCGAAATACTTCCCGTCACCACAGCCATCAGAGCCGGAGGGCTGACCGATGTCAGTAATGCGACGAACAGCACGCACGGCGCTACTCTGAAAGCCATTCTTGCCCAGCCCGAATCCGACCTGAGTCCTGGTGGACAGAGGACGGATACGAACTTACGTGCAAACGTCAGATTCGTTCCAATCCACGCCGACGACCCCGTCACAGATTGTTCGTGCTTCATACGATCCGTCCTCCTTTGTAGCAAGCCGGGGATCCCGGCTGTTTGGCCGCTCAATCTGAAATGATCTCACTCTGCTCCGTGCCCGCAGGGGAGGCACCTGGGAGCCCCCGAACGGAGAAGGCCCCCGAAAGGATTGCCACTTGACTACGGCTTTCTAGAGGCGCTGATTTGGCCTCTCATCGCCAAGCATCAATTCCTCGAATCTAGAGCCCTGACCCGCTCCAACGCATGCATTACGTTAATGGGAAGGGGTGCCACCCCGATTGACCAGAGGAAGCGCGAAGTCCGACACAGTGGAGGACTTGATTCATAACTGCTCTAGCACCCCAAGAATGTGATACCTGATAGCACCCGAATCTGCCGTTGTCAAGTGCTATTCCGATAGGTGTCAATTCTGTTTGGAGGTGCCCCACCTGACTTCACCCGCGCTGAAACTGCTATTTGAGGTTTTTCTTGAGCTGTAGATCTTACCTGTTTTGGGCCCTAATCCGCGCTAGGTTCTGAGGTCCTGGGAAAGAGTGAACCATGAGTCAGGAATCTATAGGAGAGGAAGGAGGCTTCCCCCGGTCGGTCTTAATTCGATGGGCGGTCCGGCTGAATCAAAAATCCAGTAGCACCCCGTCCCGGTCCGGGCGCTTGGAGGCGCGGACGAGGTAAACAAAAACCGCCGTTGCCACGCAGGGAATCACCGACGCTGCAATCACGATGGGCTGGAAAGAGAAGCGGTCGCTGATGCGCCCGATCAGGTACGTGGAGATCAGAGTTCCGATGCCAGCGCCCGTTCCCCCCAGTCCGCTGACCGAAGCCACGGCGCGACTTTGGAAAGCATCCGCCGGCAGCGACAGAAACATGGTCGAACAAGCCGAGTAAGCCAGGGAGGCGTAACCGAACAGACCCACGAGCAAAACGTAGTTCGACGTGAATGCCGCGCCAATAAGAACCAGCATGCTCGGTCCGAAAATGAGCAGGACGCTGCGCCGCGAACGGCCCACGGGCCAGCCACGAGAAATCCAGAAACTCGACAGAGCGCCGCCGAGAAAGTTCCCGAGGTCGGCCGCCACAAATGGTAACCAGAACCCCAGGATGCTCTGCTCGAGCTTAAAGCCTCGACTCACCAGGTAGATCGCGAACCACTCCGACATGAGATACCAATAAGGGTCAAGGAGAAAGCGCCCCAGGATGATCCCCCACGTCTGGCGGTAGCGCAGCAATCGTCCCCAGCCAACGGAGGCGAGCTCTCCCGAAGTGGCGGTGTGGCGCTCGCGTCCCTGCTGAATATAGGCAAGCTCCTGGGGGGAGAGGCGCGGGTGAACTTCGGGGGAATGATAGAGGGATCGCCAGACGAGCAACCACAAGAACCCCAACGAGCCGGTGATCAAGAAGACGAGGCGCCAACTGTGAAAAGTCCGGTAAGCGAAAAGGACCAGGAATGGCGCGACGGCGCCGCCCACCGAGGAGCCGCTGTCAAAAAGGGCCACCGCCCAGCCGCGCTCTTTGTCAGGAAACCATTCGGAGACGGCTTTCGTGGCCCCCGGCCAGTTGGGTCCCTCACCGACCCCCAGCAGAAATCGAAACACGCTGAAACTTGCCAGACCCTGGGCCGTGGAGGTCAGAGTTGCCACGATCGAATAAAACGCCACGGTGAGGGAGAGGCCCTTGCGGGTTCCCAGCCAGTCCAAAATCCGCCCGCCCACCGCCTGCATGATCGTGTAGGCAACGCGAAAGGCGATCAGAATCAAGGCGAAGTCAGTGTTGGTCCACCCATGTTCGACTTTCAGAATGGGCGCCAGCACGTTCAAGGATTGCCGGTCAATGAAGTTGATTACGGTGGAGGCAAAGAGGGCTCCACCGATCCACCAGCGAAGCCGCCGGATCGGCTGAAGCCTCCGCCTTCGGTCGCGCGGCTCATCGCCGTGAGAGTGGAGTGGGTTTTGGATCGGCGTGCCCACGCGCAGGATGTTCGCGCCCAAAGGCCGGCGTTACGTCAGAAGTGCCTTGTGCACTTTCGTGACGGCCTTGACGATGTCGTCCAGATCCGCGTCGCTGTATTTTGGACCAATGCTCAGCGTCGCAAAGCGGTTGTGAATGTCCACTGTTCGTGGGCAACATTCGGCCCCGTAACGCATTGCTTTGCCTCTTGGGGTCGTGAAGGATGGCCATTCTGGATGCGGCGTCGCCTTTTCCTCTATGTATTTGGCGATGGGAAGGACCACCGTTGCGGTGATGATTGCCATCGGCACGTTCTCAGCCGTCATCGCATTGATGAACTTGTCACGCAAGTCGTGGCTGGGAAGCAACACATCGAGAGTGATTCCGATCTCGCCTTCCAGGTCGTTGCTGGTCCGCAGCCTGATGCCTGGTAACCCCTTTAGTTTGTCCCTGAGGTAACGGTATTTCCGCCGATGCTCGGTAAGGATGCCTTCGATTTTCCTGAGCTGGGCGCACATAATGGCCCCTGTTTCTTCGTTCATGCGGTAGTTCAATCCGGCAAAAGTGGGCGCGCCGGAATCCTTCTCGCCCAGTACCGTCTGGAGGAGGGGCCTTAGCGAGCCCAGATCGTGAAACCGAATCGCTCGTTCGTAAAGGAGCGGATCATTTGTGACCACCGCACCGCCTTCTCCCGAGCTAATCATTTTGTTGATCTGGAAACTGTAGATTCCCATATCCCCCATGGAGCCTGTCCTCTTTCCCTTGAACAACCCACCGCAGCACTGGGCGGCGTCTTCGAGGACCTTCACGTGGTTATTGCGGGCCAGGGTGAGAATTCTATCCATGTTGGCCAGGTTCCCGACAATGTGAACAGGCATCACCACTTTGGTCTGGGGGGTCATCTTCCTTTCCAGGTCGTCGGGATCCATGGTGAGCGACTCATCCACCTCGGCAAAGACGGGAAGGGCGCCTGTCATGACGATGGCGTTGTAACAGGAGTACCAAGTGTGCGCAGGGAGGACTACCTCGTCACCCGGTCCCACGCCGAGCGCAGTCAGTGCGATATGCAGCGCAGCCGTCCCGGACGTAACCGCCAACGCGTACTTCACCCCGACAAATTTCTGAAACTCTTCCTCGAAGGTCCGTACTTTCTGTGGCGTCGTGAATCCGTAAAAGCGAAACAGGTTGCGGGAGCGAACAGCTTCCGTTGCTTCCGTCAGCTCCCTCTCGTCGATGAAATTGGCTCCCTCAAAATGCGTGGTGAGGGGCGTCGGGCGCACGGGGTTTCCGCCGCTCACGGCCAGTCCCTGGTTGTCCACGCCTGCCAGCAGTGGGGCTGAGGCCGCGGCGGAGACCGTTGCGAGAAACGCACGGCGGCTCAGTTCCGTACTCTCATCCTTACTCATAAGATTCCTCCTATACGCGGTCGCAGATTCCCCAGCGATAAAACAGCAGACTAAATCTATCGCGGTTCAATCACCTGAAACAACGATTACATCGTTGCCGGTACCCACAGGGGATTCTGGCCTGCCTGATTCTTGGTACCTCTCAAAGGGAGAGAGTCTACACCTTTGTCGCATTCTCCCCAAGACACCGCTTGTGGTTCGTTTTCGACCCGCGCTCAGAATTGGATCTGAGAACTCGACGGCCTGGAAAGTGGCCCTCGCACGATCGCCGGAAGAAGCAGCCGAGATCCCCGGCGTGAAGCCGGCCACGCTGGCCGACTGGCGCTATTCATGGTGGAGCGATACGTTTACATCACGGCGGAGCACAAGCGGAAGGCCATGCGGCGCTACGAGACGTCGATGAAGAAATCCGCCAGAGCGGTGAGGGTACAAAAATCTCTGTCCGCCTTCGATGACGAAAACAGCCCATTTTGGCGTATTTGAGCCAATCGAGTCCAACGGAGGGAAATCGCCGATATTCTGTCGAATCAGCCAACTACAGGGAAAATCTGGAGGCGCGGGTGGGAATCGAACCCACGCATAAAGGTTTTGCAGCCGCGTCCTCGAATATCCACAACACCTTGAGTCCCCATGTGTTTCAGTTTACCCACGCGCCTTGCGTGGTACCAGTTGCGTGGGACTTGAGTCGGTCCTTCTTAACGTACTGCTCCAGGTTCGACATAGCCTGTAGTACGTGCGCCGGCGTCGGATGCGCGTACCGCGATACCATGTTAAGCTTCGCATGGCCCAGAATCTTCGCCAGCGTGGGAAGGTCCATCCCTGACTGTACGGCCCTGGTTGCGAACGTATGCCGAAGATCATACAGCCGGAACCAGGCGATGCCCGTCCTCTTCACCGTCCGATGGTGGGTGTTGGCAATGTTCCCCATAGGACGCCGAGGATCTCTCTTGCTCGGGAATACGTAGACCTCGGTGCCCGGCTTCGCAAGCCTCTCCGCAAGCAATTTCCGCGCCTCGGCGTTCAGTGGTACATCACGCTTGGCCGCTTTCGTCTTGCCGAACGGAATGTGTACATAGCCCTCGACAAGGTGCGTGTCCTCGCGGCGAAGCCGGTACGCTTCTTCGGGTCGCAGGCCCGTGTTGATGATGAGGGTGCCCACTTCCCGCAAGCGCTGAGTAGCCGCCGTCAGATAATGCGCTTCCTCCTCGTGAGACAGGACTCGCATCTGTTCATTGTCCTCTCGGAGGAAGCGAACGCCTCTGACCGGATTTTCACTGACGATTCGGAATTTGATCACCAAGTTGAAGATCGCACGCAGGGCTGCCAGTTCCCGGTTAACCGTGGCGGGTTTTAATTGCTCACCGGTTTTCGGGCTTACAGACGATGCCCGACGCGCCTTGTACCTCTCCACGTCGCCAGCACTTATCTCCTTCAATTTCTTGTCGCCAAAGAATCGCAACAAGGACTTCGTGCTGGTCACATGACGCCGATAGGATCGGGGGTGGCTCTGGTGCGTGTCCTTGAACCACGGCAGGAAAACTGTCTCCACGAACTCCCGGAATCCCTCGGGTACTTCTTTTTCCTCCTTCCGTTTCGGTATTCTTACCCCTCGCACCAAGTCAGCTTTGCACATGGCCTGCATGAGCCGGGCCTGATGCTTGTTCTTCTGGCGTGTGGATTCCTTATATCGCTCCCCCTTATACCAGAAGTCGTACACGTAATTTCCAGATCGTTCACGATACACGGACATGCTCACCCCTTTCAGTGTGCTGTCCGCGCACTTCAATCCTGCAACGCTGCAAGTAAGCGTCAACATCGGCGGCATCGTACCGCACCAGCCGCCCGATCCGCAAATAGGGAATTCCTGTCTTGCGGTAGCGCCACTGCGCAAGTGTTGTGGGCCGGATGCCAGTCCGCCGGGAAACTTCTTCGGGAGGTAGTAGTTCTCTTCTGGCTGGGACTTCTGTCTCGTGAGCGGAGCACGGCTCTGCCACAGGGCACCTCCTGATACATCGGAGATTGTGTTTGTCAGGCAGTGTCCCGGCTGGAGGCTTTAGTCAGCTTCCTGACTTCTGCCGGGTCTAATTAGGCAGGCCTTGGTACTCCTTGCTCGATCCGCGAGGAATCACGAAGGATTGCTCTCCTCGCATCTCTTGCACGCGAGAGTACACAGAATTCGGAACCCTGTCAAGTCCAAAACGGGCATGGGAGGTAATGCCTATCTTATGTCGTCACAATCATGATCGTATAACTCATTCAAAACTGGGCTGATCATAGGTGTAGACTGTCTCACTTCTGCTGGACACAAAACCACCCAGGAATTCATTGTGAATATCGGCTCCGGAATACCTCGTGCGCATCGGCGTCCCCACAGATGTCACAGCCATCTGACGGTCTTCTAAGATACGGATACGCAGGAGAAAACGTGCCCAATGTATCCAGAACGTAGTAGCTCTTGAGCACAGCATTTGGAAAGAGTCGCTCCTTCATGACTTCGCCAGCAATAAGCACGCCTGCGACGGTGGTTGCGAATGCCGCAGGAATTTCTGTTGATCTATCCTCAACGAAAAGAGGGAGTTCAGCACATTTCTGGCGCCAGTCACCCCAACGCTCGCCTACCGTCGGCGGGGCATTGATCCTCCCGGAGACGCGGCGCACTTGGTCCGGGCTGAATTTGCCGTTTGTGGCCATCAATTCTTGGACTTCCGATGTTTCTAGGCCGAGACCCTGTGCCATCACCTTCGTCTCTTCGTAGATCGAGGTCTGAGGATAGAAACAGCCCATGCATGCGCTCTCTCCGAAGAAGACCCTTCGAATCACCGCTTCCCCGTTCTCAGTCACGGCCCCGTCCAGGAGAACTCGCGGCAAGTCTTTTTGAATGCCGCGCCGTGCTGCTCCAGTGTGAACCGTAGCGACAACGAGATCGAGAAAACCCCGCCGACGGAATTCCTCAACGCAAGCTTTATAGGGCTTCTCTTCTACTAGGCATTCCCTACCCGAACCACATCCTAATAACGCGGCGGCGATTCTCACTTTCTTGGTCGCCTCATTGGCATGTCGCAAGGTGGCAAATGGATAGCGTTGGAGATTCCGACCAATGATCTCGTCGGGATCGACCAGAGCAAAGCGGCCAATGATTCCCGGAATCGCCGAAAGTGTGAGGATTGTTGCTGATCCACCGGAACCGACGCCCGCGACCAGAAGAGGCCCTACATTGAATTCGGAGGGGATTGAAGGATTTTCGGCATCAGCCTTATCCACGGAATAATCGTAGGCGGAGAACAGTACACTTCTGCGGAAGACAACAGGCCGCTTCAATGCGCCGATGAGCCCCAGATTCTTGAGCAAGAATTTGAACGCCTCGGAGAGGGCTAGGCACGCCGCGAGATTCGCGCCCACGGGGTTTTCATTCGGTCCTGGGTCTGTGCATGTGTTCAGAAAAGCAAGCCAGCCGTCGCTCGCCACTTGCACTTGAGATTCGGCACCGACGCGCCCTACGGAAATCCGAAGGTCAGCCTTCTGTCGACCGGGCCTGCACACGGAAAAGGTGACGCCACAATTGATTTCATCGGCTAGACCGAGGACGGAATCGCCGATTGTTGTGCCACGTAGCATCGGCGTTGGTTTTAGAAGCTGCGCGTCCTCCTCAATTTCTAAATACACATGCCTTACAAGAGGTGCCATTCTGGCAAGTAGGTTGGAAGTAAGGCTCAGTATCCATTGACCATTCCGAGAATACAGAGCTCGCGCCGAAGTGTGTATTGCGACGGTCTGGGGTTTGACCAGGCCAGCAATGTCACCCCGTCTTTCCCTTGAGAGCGAGTTGAGCAGGGAGAGGTTCTGAGAGACAACGGCGTCCTTCATGGTTAGGACAACCTCGTCGGGTCGATATGGATGAGATCGACTGCGCCATGACCTGTGATTTCAACCCACCTGCCGCCCTCAAGGTAGCGATGGAAGTAGCAACGCTCCAGAGGGAGGGAGACAGACTGGTCGAAATTTGGGACGACTATCGAAAGGAACCCAGGCGCCGATGAGACCGCATTCACATCATCTCCTCCAGAATGGCCATGATCACCAGGATGTGTATGGATCTGAGCGACTATCAGCAGATCTAGTCTTCGGAGCGTTTCTCCGATCCGGATCATCTCCTCGGTTGGAACCCGGACGCCGCCCCATCTGCTGATGCTGCGGGGAATGAGTGCAGTTGTGACTATGCAGATTGAACCTTCATACCAGCCAGCCCAGTAGACCAAACCCTCACATGGCCTTCTCCCTTCACCTCGGAGATGTTTGTGGGTCGCGTCGATCACTGCAGAGCTGACGAAATATGTCCTCGGCCAGCGATTTACCCTGCTGCGGCGACTCGCCACTCTCTGATCTGGCCGTCCTCTTCGACCCCAAAGCAACTTGAACCTCTCGATCAACCACATTTGTTCAGCTCCACTTGGATTTCCTGGAGAATCATGGCAATCGGGTATTTCTCAGGTGCCCATTGTGGTCTCCGGTCGGGGTGCCCTTTGATATAGAACTCCCTAGTACCGTTCAGGCAGAATCCGGGCCAGTCCTTCTTATAGGCCGGCATTGAAGGGCAACCCTGCCCATCAAGTGCTTTGGTCAGAGGATTGACGAATACGTACGATGGTGCCTCATCCGGAAAGACGTCGAAGGTGATGCGTACAACGTGTTTCTCGTCGGGCTTGGTCTTTGGGTGCATCCGAATGTAAAGCTCAGGAGGCAGGAGTTCCCAACCGTATTCCTCGAAAGCAGCCTCATTCGAAAAGAACGCCTGTAAAGTCTTGAGCAGTTTCTTGCGGATAAGGATGGGATCCATAATTCCCACCTCCTAAGGATCAGATTACCTCGGGCTTTTTCGGCTCGAGCAGCAACACAGCGTCGTTCGGTATCCCCAGTTCTCCGAGTGTGGATTCCTCGTTGAGGACCACGCCGTTGAACACGAGGACGTAATTGTCGGCCATGCCGGGGTCCAGTTTCAGCTTGCCCATGGCGCTTTTCTTGAGCGGGCCGACCTTCATGTTCACGTTGACCTGGTCCGTCAGGTCGCCAGCTGATGTGGACGAAATTGTTACTGTAATTTGTTCAGCCATAATAACTTACCTCCTGAACGAGATCCTGCCTGAGAAACGGCCATTGAAGCGACTTACACTTGATTCGCCGTCTCGTTCGTGATACATTGTAAAAGGAGCGCGTATCTTTTGTCAATCAAATTCTTACAGGTGAAACGGGAGGTGAAAAATGGCCAGAGTCAATCTCCTTCGCCTCGGCAAGTTGGTCCGGGAGCGGCGGGGAGATCGGGGAATCAGAGTGGTTGCTTTCGAGATCGGCGTCAGCCCGGCTACCCTTTCGCGTGTCGAAAGAGGAAAGCTCCCCGACCTTGACACCTTCACGAAGATATGCGAATGGCTCGAAGTAGATCCGGCTGAGATGCTCGAAATGAAGAAGGGGATTGCGACAAGAAAAGAGGGGCAACCGAATTCGGACGTAGTTGTGGCGGCGCACCTTCGTGCCGACCCAACGCAAGATCCTGATGCAGCCCAGGACATCGCGCAGCTTATCATGGCTGCGCAACGTACGCTCGCTCAACAAGTCGAATGAAGTAAAGTGACAATCGGGTTCTCTATGTTCGAACGTGGCTTCAAGACTTGGTGCGAAGAATTCTCGATCCAAATCCGCCGTGAAATGGGACTGTCAAACGTTTCGCCCCTTGATCCGCTTGACCTAGCGAAAGTCCTCGATGTTGACGTACGAAGACCACAACAGCTCGACAGCCTTCCAGCCGATGTGTCTGAGCGCCTCATTAATAAGCACGCTGAAACCTGGTCAGCCGTTACGGTTTCGCATGGGCACAAACACCTCACAGTTTACAACCCCATTCATTCGCGTGCGCGGAGGAACAGCGACCTGATGCATGAGCTAGCGCATATCCTGCTCGAGCATCGGCCGACTCATGTGTTCATCTCGCCCCAGAAAGGATACGCGCTGCGCACGCACGACAGGAATCAGGAGTCTGAAGCAGCTTGGCTGGCCGGATGCCTGCTTCTGCCCCGGCCAGCGCTGCTTGATATCCGCAAGCGCGGCCTGGATGATGGTACAGCCTGCGAGAAATATGGTGTGAGCGAAGACCTGCTGCGGTTCCGCATGAACGCGACCGGTGTGAACGTTCAGCTCAAGCGGGCGGGAGTGTGGCATAGAAAATCCAGACGATAGACCTATTGATTTGCATTTGGAGGAAAGCAAATGGGAAAAAACCAACACGTTGTTCGAAGGGATGATCAGTGGGGTGTGAAGCGCGAAGGCGCGGACAGGGCCGGCTCGCTTCACCCGACGCAGAGGGAAGCAATCGATGTCGCCCGGCGAAGGGCGATCAGGGACGGCGGCGAGGTTGTAATCCACGACCGACATGGCAGGATCCGGGACAAGGACAGTTACGGACACGACCCGAATCCGCCGAAAGATACCAAGCACTGAGCTAGGGTGAATCCCCTGAGGTCTCCTGCATTCGACCAGCGCCTGCTGGGTAAGCGAAGATGTGTTCTCTGGGACGTACGTTCCCTCCGTAGAAGGAAATCTACAATGACTCAGAATGATGTTTCACGAAGGCGCGAGTTTCACGCTATAGACCCTCCCAATCCAGCATATGGCACGCTGCATGTGCTGATTCCAGCAAATTACGTCTCGCACAAGAAACCCCGAACCGCCCCGGTGATGTAAACTATCTCGCTTCCTTTGGTACAAGAACTCGGGCACCTCAGTACGCATTACTCACCCTCCTGAACGAGTATGTGGGCTGGGAGTCCTATTGAACCGGTGCAACGAATCTGGCTACGGCTTCACGTATGGTCTCGCCTTTTATCGGCTCAGATGTGTCAGCGGGTAACCAGATGGCCACTTCCGGGCCAGAATCTCGAAAGTTTCTCACTTCTTCCAGCCGCTGCAATTCATCTCTGCTCCTTGCGATTTCCAGCCTCGTCTCCTCTTCCGCGAGGCGCTGTTCCGCAAATTGCGCGTTCGTGCAACTCAGTAACCTGCCCATCGCACAATCGACCCACAACAGGAAACTTGCACCTCCAGCGAACGGATTTTGCGACTTGATCGTTGGAGTCCCGAGCGCTTTCCTGATTGTCGCGCCATTCAAGAGGAACACCACGATTGTTCGGTCACCCTTTGGTTCGTACCCACACGACTCGTCTCCCCACTTTGGCTCGCCGGCGGGGTATTCCGAGCACAGGACAATTTCGGTAATTGTTGCCACTTCGTTCGGCTTGGTAGTGCGCCCAGGTGGGAAGGCGAGTGTGCCGTCTCCGGCTTGCCAAGCGGGAAGCGCTATCCTCGCCCGGACGTTCGTGCCGATCATTTCCTTTCTCAACGCATCCAGTCCCTGCACCTTAGCGGGCTCAGACTTCTTGGCCGTTGCCGCTAAGGCTCGCTCCAGGAACTCGAAGAACACTTCAAGTGACTCTTCCACCGCGCCTCGTTTTGTCCGTACCGTCATGGCCCAGTATCCACGGGCCTCGTCCACAACTTCTGACACTCCAGGGTGGTTCTGCTTTATGGTCACGCGATGGCTTACAATGCGGTCCTTATCGAAAATTTGAATCCGTTTCTGGCTTTCCTTAACTTTGACGGAGGCGAACTGGGCCTTAGCCACTTGCGCGGTTAAATCGAATAGCTGTTGCAAGTTTACATTGTGAAATTCCCTGGTCTTCGTTATTCGCTCGGCCCCGGCCAGCAAAGACCCGCCAGCCAAAACGAGGACGGAGAGAAGCATAATTGTCCTTCGCATACATCACCTCCTGTTCCCCTCGATCTCGACGTCAAACGAAAGCGGCCCTTCACACGCCCCAGTCAGGAGAAGTCGCATCCGGTCTGCCGCTAAACGCCCGTCTGTATTCCTTGCCAGAAGGGTCGACGCACCAGGGTGAGCCATCTCCAGCGCTCGTTCCAACACGAATTGGCAGATATCACCCCAGTCCATGTCGCCGTCGCGCCCCGCGTCGAACGTCCCAACCGCCGGTAGTTCCACCGGGTATAGCAACTGTTCCCCTACCCGCACAGGACGTCCGAGGAAAAGCTTGACGGACAGACGCACGTAGGTTGGTCGAGCAACCGTGAATCGAAGCTCGGAAAGGTCTATGTCAAGCTCGACTCTGGCCCGGCCACTATGGTTTTCACAAAGGTTCCTGAGAAAATCCGCCTTTTGAGTGGCTGCAATCATTGCCTTCCTCCATTCTGGTTGATCGTCTTAAATGTAGCTTATTGACATCCATTTGTCAAAACTTTGTAGTCCTGTAGTTGGTTTCGAGAAACTTCTCGGTTTGCTATAAGTTTGGACAAACGATGAGGCACAAAGCTGACGAACTCAAGCACCTGGGCGCCAGGATCAGGCAACTTCGAAAGAAGCAGCGCCTGACGCAAGAGGAGCTAGCTGAGCGATGCGGAATCCACTACAAATTCCTGGGCGGGATTGAGCGGGGCGACCAGAACCCGACTATCATAGTCCTGGGAAAGATTGCAAAAGCCCTACACGTTTCTCTTGCCGACCTTTTTGACTACGAGCATGTTGTCTCCACTCCCCAACGGCTAAGAGAACAGCTCACAGAAGGAATCAAGCAAAGCAGCGACGCTGAACTCTTAGTGCTATATCGTGTATACCGCTCTCTGTAGGGTCGACGCGAAACGCACAAGGCGACCTTTGGACGCTGACTCTTTAGACAGTCGAGGGGAGATTCCTCTGGGTGATTCGAATTCCGACCGGACGGTAGCTGGCCTACGACCGGATAACCTTTTGAAGCGGAACTGGTCGCCAAATGGGGTTAAACGCTGGCCGGAGGCGGGTGCATGGTTTTTGACGTCATATGTCATCATTTCTTGAAGGATTCCCTTAGGTACGATACCATCCCTCTACTTAGACGCATCTAGGTACTTGACTCACGGTAATTGAACATGCAGAAAAACGTGGTCCGATTGGCTTCCCCTGAAAAGAGAAACCTTGACACCTTGTCTTTTGAGAGTGTCCTTCGGGCGCACTACTCCGATACAAAGCGCGAGTCAGTTTCCGAAGTCGTTTTTGACTTCGAAGCGGGGGAATGGTGTGAGACATTCGAAATGAGCTTGCTGACACTCTGGATGAAGGATTTAGTGTCTCAGGGCAAGAGAGTTCGTTTCCTTCCTCCGAGACCGGATGCATTAGAAAGCGAGAAGTCAGCCGGACATGATGAATTGATGCGTAGCATTAATAAACGGATAAACGCATACTCATATCTTGTTCAGTCCCTTTTCATCGACTTTGTTCGTCGAATCGGCGCGTGCGACGAAGAGAAGTTGAAGGCATATGAATCAAAACGGACTCCGAAATCCGTCGAGAGCAGCATTTCGCCGCTAGTATTCTTCGAGAATCTTCAAGGGTTTTCCAAAACGATGGACCATGTCCGACAGAACCACCTTTCGATTTTCGGTCCTGTGCAGACTTTAGCAGTCATCAAAAGTGGCGAAATAAGAGACGTGATCTTAAGAGAACTTGGCGAGAATATTTTTGATCATGCAGACGGGAGATCAGGTCATCTTGTGATGACTGTGAGGAACCGCTCTGAAAGTGCGGGGCCAGAGAGATCAATTGCAAGAGCGGCTAGGATATCTAGCGTACCAACGTATGAGAAAGGCTTTTTCCGTCTTCTAGGAAATTCTGGGTATCTGACCCTCGTGATCTCAGACCACGGACCCGGAATCCCCAAGACCCTGCGAAGCTCATATAAGCGAGACAACGTAGTTCCAAGGAAAATATTCAACCCCCAGGAAACCACATTAATCGACTACGCTTTTCTGCAGTACTCATCAAGCAAGAAGCCAAAAGAGCGCCTGGGTGCCTTCACTAGACTTCTCAGCCAACCGGAATTGACCAACACGCTGCCGGCAACCGGCCTTTTCTATGTGATGATCGTCGTGAGAGCGTATAGGGGAATGTTGACCGTGAGGAGTGGCCGGTCAATAGTCTGCTATGACTTCCTTTCGTACCCCGAGAGAGGCCACCCCCAAGACTCGTTTCTGACGAACAATAAAGACAGGCGACTTAGGTCACTCGGAAACCTTGGTGGCACACAAATACGCGTCTTCTTCCCCACAAGTCTAGACCCCATCAAACGCTCATATTATCTGCTCCCACCCAAGCAGGAAGCAGCATTGCCGACAGAGTATAGGTACGTATCCTTTCGGGCGGCACCCTCTGTCCTTCCGGGTAACCATGAGAGTCAACTAGCCGAATGGATTGAGGAACATATTCACCTGTTTCAGAAACTGAAGCTTCAGGCCCGCGTCCATGTGACCGCGATTGTGGACTGCGAAGACTGGCAACTAAGAGGCGATAAGGCCTTCAAGGCCCTGTTCCTGCTGCTAGTAGAATTGATGAGGATGCAGGATGACAGGTTCTGCACAATCATCGTTAACGGAAGAGCTATCCTAGATCGGCTGGGATATTACCTCACAAACATCGCGCAGGCAACAACTGGGATCTTGAAAGAGAAGCCTCTATTGGGGGTCGATGAGAATTTAGAACTATCCGTTCACGGCCTTTCGGACCATGAGGTTGCACTTTTTACCTCTCTTCTCAGGCCCGAATCCCCGTTGACGGTTAACTCAGGCACGGGGGAAGACGACGGATTTTTGGAGAAAATTCGCCACCTTATTAGGTTCGATTCATCCACTAACACGTTCCATCCCCTCTTCTCATTGTCAGAGATCTGTCAACGGATCAGGAAGGAAATAAGAAGGGAGCTCGAATCTCATATCTTGGACCCGAATAGAAGGATCTTCCATGAGAAAGGTTGCTTTCTCATTCCCTCCGGGGCATACACAGAGGGATATTTTGAGCTACAACGGCTGCTCAAGGATCCTCGGGCATTTGAGAAAGTCTGTAGGTGGGTAAGGTACGGTCTTCAATCCATTAGGCCTACAAACCTAGTAACACTGGGACAATCTGCCGGCGTCATTGGTGAAGCCCTTGCGGGTGTCTATAAAGGGCTAAATCACATCAACGTCAAGGATCCTAGGAACGCAGCTCAGAGCTTCAGACTCGCGCTTCTGCCAAAGAATGACAGGACGACCATACTAACGGACGTAATAGGAACACAAAGGTCCATTCGCACCGTGCTCACTTTTTGTGCGAACTTGGATGTCTGCGCGGTGTGGACACTTGTGGACACTCGGGAAGCCGATGAAGGCAGCGACATCAAAGTGGATGAACTGAACTACCCCTTGGAAGCAATTGTAAGAAAACCACTAAAGTTCTCCACGGAGGATAAACCAACTCGGTACAGATACGAAGAAATCATCAGAGTCGATCCCGTCTCGAATGCGCCCATCCACGACCCGTTTTCCGAAGACTACCAGGAGCCAATCTGGAAGAAAATGGATCGCACCACGGGCCAAAACGACTTTCTCGAGGTTCTGGCATCGACCAACAGTATTGTCATCGGTCACTTTGAGGCAAATGAGCGTCATATCCTCTATCTATTTCTTACAGCGGCGATCGCCAAAACTAATGGAGCTATTATCTCCGCAAAGATCCGAGAAGACATTCAAAAGTACCGGGACCGCGATCCGAGGCTTGCCAACCTTCCTATTTCCCACATCTTCTTCCCAGAACATACACCGGCAGCCAATGAAATAGCGCGTGAAGTGAGCCTTATGCTCGGCAATTGTCGGTTGGTTGGTTTGTCTCCAGATGAGATAAGGTATCCTTCATCGCACCCGACTCTTGGCGAGTCTCTACAAGCCGTGGTTGTCTTCGACGACGCTTCAGCCACAGGTTACAGTGTGAGGCAGATGATTGATGTAGCCGAACGAAACGGTGCCGAGCATATTTTTGTCTACGTCTTGTGCAATCGGTCTGACCCCTCAACTAGCCGTCTGCTACAGCAGATCCAGCAGTATGGGCTAGCAAAGGTTCACGTTCGCTATCTTTCTGAGTTTCCTGTTCCAACGTTTTCGCCGCACGAGTGTCCAGTATGTCGCAACATCGAAGCACTCCGCTCTCTGCGCGAAGAGGTTAAGGGCCACGACGAGCTGAGCTCGTTGCTCGAACAGGAAATCTACGGACTCCAGAAACAACCCGTAGCTCGGTTGCTAAACCCAGAGTTAGTTGCGCCGTATGTAAGCACACCGCTCAGTGATAGAAGAACGCAAGGAGAACTCAGATCGCATCTTGAAATTGCACGCAATGTCGTGGGTATTCGAAAGGCGCTTGCTGACCTTGTGAGAGAATTTGTGAACGACCCTGCCAAAGTGCTGGCCTTCCTGACTGTCGTAGCCCGAGAGGAGTCCTATTTCTTGAGAGACAGGGTCGAATTCGATCAGGTTTTCTATGATGGATTCAGGCAGTCCATAGTCCAAGCTTGCAAGTACTTTCTGCAACGAATAAGCGAGATCTCTGATCAACAACTCACTGCAGTTCTTACGCTGCTCAGGGTGTTCAGCCCCAATGCGTTGTTGGAGGGTTTGGAGAGGGCTATAGCAGCCAACTTGGGTGAAAAGACGTTGGCAAAGATTATCATCCAATGCTTGCTCTCGTCTCAGCTTAGGACAAGATCCCCTGACGTACTAAGCGTCCTGAGGAGTCAGACACTACAATCCCCAGGCGGGGTAATCCAGGAGCTGCAGCTGGTATGGGAGCAGAGAGCTGCACCGCAAGACCGATCACGGATGTTTGTGGATGCGTTCAAGCGTGCCTATTACAAGGACCTGTCGGACAGCGGTCCCTTGAGCAATGCTCTAGCCTATGGCCTTGAGTACCAGAAATTCTCAACGATGGACCTCCCTAAAGTCATAGAGCAGATCGAAACCTTTTGGCCTGATGCATCCAGTCTACTGAAGGTTAACTGTTTGCCAGCCCTTCGCTTGCTCGCAAACGCAAAGACGGGTAGCAGTCCTTGCGAGCGCCTCAAGCAGCATATAGCTTTGGCGAATACTCTCGTCTATTCTGCCGATGAACTTGCGCAAGTAATCCTCGATAGGGTAAAGCCTGAGCAGGAGGGTCGTGCCGCCGTTGAAGGATTTGTTGCCGCCATAAGTCAACTCCATCACTTAATGTTGGAAGACGGAGAAGGTACGATCCCAACAACGTTGAGCGCCTTTCGCAGTGACCTCCGCAGGGTAGTGGAAAGAGTCCTCAGGTTAAGGGAGAACGAACTGAAACAGAATGGAATCGACGTAAGCGCTTCTTGGCCTGATGATGCCTGCCTCGTTTTTGGCCCAGAAGTCGAGGTGTTTACAATCTTGAATAACCTCCTTGACAACGTAATCAAACACGCTTTTGCCAGTCATAGCGACCAAACGAAGGCATGCTTGATCGCGCTTGAAAGGAGTGCGGGCGCACCCATCCGAGTACTTCGAGTGGCCGATAACGGCGTAGGCATGGTTCGAGACCTAAAGTACGGGGTCGGGCTTTCAACAGTCAAGGAAATTGCGGACTGGATATGTGACGGGTGGGAGGTAAATCGCTCAGACGATTCACCGTTCCGGACAGAGGTGCTGATGAGGTTCTTTCATCTTTCTGAGGGGCGAGAATGAAGATGCCGAATCCCTCAATCGTCGTGATCGATCCCGACAAACTGTTTCTGGTTAAATTCAAGTCGAGGCTTGAAGAATTAGGCCTGTCCTCAGTGTACGACTTTGTCCCAATCCAGCCTGAGAATGCGAACCCCATCGAGGCCGTAGAGTACTGCGCAAATGAGATCAAGAAGCTCGTAAAGGAGGGTCTCAGAATCGAAGTAGTATTCGTGGACGTCGTCATTTTCGAAGACCAAGATCCCCCGGAAGACCGGACCGGCTTAGAAATCGCGAAGCGAATTAGAACGATCCTCCCGGGTATCCCTATTGCGGCCTGGACTCGATATATCAAAGCTCATCGGATGCTCACTGAGGTCTCCTTCGATTGTAACGTCCAGGGCGTGCTTATAAAAAGGTTCATGCTGGAAGATAAGAGTTTTAGCCGGAAGGACTTTCTTGACCTTTTGGCAAGGGCGAAAGAACGAATTGGAATTACTTCACAGGCAAGTGAAGAAGTCGCTTTGCCATTGACGACGCAGGAATTTGGGGAAATGAGGTTCGCAGTAGATGACGACGCTCGCTGCAAGCACCAGGCTGAACAAATCGGCAAGCATCGGTTAATGGCTCTTCTCGGCAAATTGTTCCCATTTAGCCAGGGAACTGTAAGTTATATGAGACCTGGTTTTTCTGGGTCCTACTTGTTCAAAGCAACCGTAAAGTCAGCACCTCCGGGCACTTCGGCAAGCGGACCGCGTATTTGGGCAGTGAAGATATCCGAGGACCCCTGGAAACTAGATAATGAGTTGGCAAAATGCAAGGCGTTGCGAACCCGTGTGAGAGCAACTCTTTACCCGCAGGTCTTGAACGATGGGGTAACACGCTTAGATCGTTTGGGAGCAATCGCTTTGGAAATGCAAGCCGATGCAACCACACTATTCGAGCATATGCAGCGTGCTCAAAGAGCCTCGGAAGTGGTGCCGTTGGTCTCAGAGTGTCTGGTGACATTCCTTCGGGATCTTTATGGCGATCCAGTTCGCAAGCAAACCTTTGTGTGGAAAAGTCACTTTGATTTGAACAATAAGGCAAAATCTGCAATTCTCACGTTCTTGGGAGCGGGCCTTCAGCCAGTTCTGGGTCATTTGGGTCAATCTGGCCAGCGAGCTCGCAAGCGGATCGAGGCTTTTGTCGCGTCCGACGCGAAAACCGAAGAGGCGATCTCAAAACTCGAGACCGAAGTAGAGACGCGCTATATACACGGGGACCTTAATTCAAGGAATATCCTCGTGAATTCTGGTGCTCCGCGATTGACCTTCATTGATTTTGCAAATAATGTTCAGGATCACTGCATGAAAGATGTAGCGAAACTCGAAACCGACTACGTCTTCTTAGTTATGGATTCGGCGGACGGGAAAGACACCGAATGGAGCAGGCTCAAGCAATGGCGGAAGATTCTGAAACTGTACTCCAGAGGGAATATCCTCAGGACAGATCACCGCAAGAACAGCAAGCAACTCCCGTTCGCAACGGGTATAATCCGGGAACTTCGCCAAGTCCTCCCGGCACTGGGCGTCATGAGAGATGAGACTCAATACCTAGTTGCCTTGCTCTACTACGCGCTCCATCATCTGTCCTACTCTGATGTAACAATTCAAAAGAGGGTTTTTGGAATTCTTTATGTTAACCATTTGTTAGAATCGCTTAAGCAATTCCAAAGAGTCTGAATCGTATCCACTTAACTGAAGATCCCCTGATGCCCGTGGTCTCCCTGGCGCCACGCCTTGACCTGCCCCCCTGAATCCGCACGAAATGGAATATGATTTCGGACAGAGGAACGGGAGCAGGTCACAATAAGCAAGGGTACATAGAGCGTTCGAAACGCACGGACCGAAACCACCATCAAAGTTCACAATGTCCGCGTACTGGCGCATGGCTTCAGGGAGTCAAGATACCGCATCTATACCAAAACCTGCGGCAATTGACTACCTCAAGAGCTTAGGTTCCGACGGCCCATGATCCGTCGAGGTTAGGCACCATTCTGCCAAGCTTCGAGGCCTTGGCCAACCTCGTCGTTTTCAACCGAGTGACCCCTCTCAAAGCTTTTGAGGAGAGCCGGCTCGCCCTTACCCTGCCATTTGTCCACAAAGTATATTTCCCGTGATTTACATTGTGGGCAGTTCCGAGGGACTACAAATGGGAATAGGGCAACCCAACGGGCGGGCTCAACTTCGATGTACAAGTCATTCTTTTTAAGTGGCTCTGGGTAATCTGCCTTTTCTTGCGGGAACCCTGGGTGGTCGCCTTCACATCGCAGCGTGTATATGACCACTGTGCGCGTTCCTCTGGCCACATCCATATCACGAACCAATCTGATCGGGTGCTCGGTCATGAAGGCCATATCACGCAAGCATTCGGTCAGAACCTCCCCGAGAGTACAAGTCGCCTCGACAAATTCGTCTTCGTTCTTTGGTCCCCGATCATGCTTCATGTCGTTCTTTAACCGTATGAGCGTATCCACACGTTGGAAGAACCCCTTCTTACCAGTGTCAGCCCAGAGTGCCGAAAGCGACTGCGCGAGTCTGTGATCCTTGTAGTTCTTCAGCACCCTTACAGCTTTCTGACAGATTTCTCGCCAATCACCAGGACTAATCCCACCACGCCAGCATGCGGCTAGGTCCACAGCGCAGCCGGCACGATCTCGCTTGTCAACAAGGGCCAGACAGATGGAAGCCAAAAACGCCAATATATTCTCAGCGACTCGAAGTTGCTGGCTATAAAGCTCTGAAGGGTTATTTATCCCGACGAGGAGCCGATATGGGTAAGCCAGGGGATACGGGTAGAGATTTCGTATTTGGAACGGGAAACTTTCAGACTGTTCAATGCCCGCTGCAACAGATTTGGAAACTTGCCGAATCTCCCTCAGACGGGATTGTAGGCCCGAACTTGAGTCGGCGCTGAATACGGTGAGCCGAAGAGCACGTAGCTTTTCCGCTTTGACACGAAGCGCCTGTTCAACCTGGGACAACTCTTGAAGGTCTTTTGCCACAGTCTCGCCAAGAACCGGTACTTGGACAGACCGGAGTGTTGATATGGACAACGTGGGGGCACCCACCCCAGCCAGGCGTTCTGCCAATAGATCCTGACCGTCTGAGGAACTTAAGAATTGGGAGATTAGGTAGGGATCGGCCTCCTCAGACTTTGGTCGGAGTATGAAGACCGTATCTGATGCAATCGCTCCAACAAGGCCGGATGGGGCCACCATGCAGGCCGGATTTGCTCCAATGCGTTGTATCAGCAGATCCCCTGCTCGAATCTTCAGATGCTCTGGGGGATTTCCAGAGGTCTTGTAGTGGGTAAGCTGTTCCATTGAATCAATCCCGGCAGTGATGTCGCGCCCCCGGACAATAGGGATGCCTTTACCCTTCGCCGCTTCCTCTCGCAGATGTCTGAAGCCTGGAAGGACATCACATAGATCACCAAGAAGGGACGACTTCCCGTATTTCGCAATTCGTCCTTCGATGCCTCGTGTCGCGGGACGATGAGCCGCAACCGTCCAGGGTTCTCCTTCCGCTACCTCGGTACGGAAGCCTAGCTTGCCGCCTTTGGACCTCAAATCATTCTTGAGGTCTGCAAACCAATTTTGCGTGTTGATGGCAGCTAACTCGTTGGGGGAGGCAAGCGAGAAGAAGTAGGTCCGTTGCGGAGTTTCAACCCCTTTGGCAGCAAGTTTTACGATCACTGACTTCACAGAAGTGTAGGGACGGAAAAGATCAGGGGGAAGCTCGATGACTGCGTCGAGATGAAGACGCTCCGAGACATACTGACGAAGTCTACCGAATGTAGATGCAAAGCAAAAACTCGGTGGTGAGATACCAACCACTGTACCTGGAGGAGTTCGTCCGGCTGCTACGCCCATGAATGCCGCCGGCATGTCCAGCCGTCCGGCGTTTCCCAGACCTTCTGGAAGTTGTGTCGAGAGTAGGTCTGGAATTCGACTCCCCCACGGGATCGTATGGTCGATTATTAGGGCGCAGTCCTTTGATGCCCATATGGATTCGAGAAGCTCCGGAAAGTCGAATAGTGTGCGCACGGCCAACGGACTGTTCGCACTTGCGAGTTCATGAACATCGACAGGCCGCGTTTCCGTCGTGAGTTCATCCGGAGTCGGGAGAGAAGAACGCCCGATGGCGACATCCCCTTGCGAATCGTGCATCAGAATTTCCGCCCCGTTCGTCACGATGGCATAACGGACTCCGGCGAGCTGCGCGATCCTCTTTGCCTGGTCCAGACTCATTGAAACGTGAAATTTTGAGCCCGCTTGTGCCTCGACCACGGCTACTAACTTCCCGTCCCTTCCAAGGAGACCGAAATCAGCTCGGGCTCCGGCACTTGGTCGATATTGCTGAATCACTCTCTCTGCTGGCCAGCCCCCAGAGAGGAGGTTCCTCATGACCTCCCGCTCAACCTCAGATTCCAGGAGTTGCACCCGGCCGCTCTGCGGAGGGGCCAGCAATGAGATATCGAGTACAGTCATTTGTTGGCGCGGGAACTGCGACACCCAGAGCCTGAAGTCGTTGGTGATAACAGTCAAAGGGGAGAACTTGTCGTCAGGAAACGCCACTGCGACAAGGAGTTTTGCAATGCTCTCATCCGTTTCGCGTGTACTCGGAAATTGTGCTGGCATTCCGACCTCCCTCAGATCAACGGGCAGCTGAGACTCGGTCGAGCAGACGACCCAGCTGGGAAAGGCATTTGTCGTGGACACGCCCCACATCTCTGCCTTCGCTCTCGGCCCTTCTCAGGTGCGCACCAATGCTGCGTTGAAGTTCTACAATCTGCGCGTTGATGGATTTGGCTTGCTCGGCAAACGTCAGCTCATCAAATGTCTTAGTGTCATCTTTGTGCCGTCTGGGACCGGGCATGACGGACCTCCTGCGGTTTGGTCTTCTGTGAGATGTTTCCTGCCTTGTGGCTAGCGTTGAGCTTGGTTTTGTCTGCCAATTTCGACTCCCTCTCTTCTCGAATACGTCGGAGCAGGTCGGAGGCGGACTCGTAGGGGCGGCCCTCGCGCCGGGCAAGTTCGGCTTCGGTGGGCACGAGTTCGCCTCGGAAAGCTTTGGCGAGGATGGCTTGCGTTAACTTCTCAGCTCGGGCACTTCCGGCAGCGACGCGAATTTCGATGTCATCGGCCAGCTTTAGGAGAGCATTGACACGGCGGACAATTTCGTCAATCTCCTGACGTGGTGGCAGCGGGACTGGAAATCGGGAAATGCTCGTCGCGTTCACATTGGGCTGGGCAACAGCCGTAGAACGTCCCAAGAGTAGTTTTTGGCCCTGCGGGGACATTAGGAATAAGAGCAGGAATCGAGGTGGCACCGAATGACGAGTGAGGCGGAATCGAATCAAGTATGCGCCAGGAATAGCCGGACCAATTCTTTCGTCATAAATGGCACATTTGCCTATCGTCGCGCCTGTTCTGGTCACCAGTAAATCGCCGTCAAGAAGGCCGAACTTATCCACCTTTTCTTGACTCAAGGCAATGCGAGGAGGGTCCTTCAGGAGGATACTCCCGTCGAAGTCAATGTCTGTCGTGCGGATCGTCGGAATGCCTTTGTCAGAGTATTCGTCCTCCGCAAACCTTGGGCCATAGAAGGAATCGGTTACGAATGTATCGAAGGAATGCCAACACCAGTCCTCAGGAAGATCAGGCAGCTCAACTTCCTCAAAAGAGGCCGGCGGCCTGTAGTGCCCTCGTTCCCACTCGGCTTCACGCTCATGCAGAATCTCTTTGACGAAGGAGTTCGTCGATTCCGTGGTGCCAGCCTGCTCCCGCCAGTCGGCGGTGAGGCGACCTGAAAACGCGGCGGCTAGGACGGCTTGGCGGAATCGTTTCAGGATTGCTGGGACCCGACTCAATCGCTCGCGTGCCCCGCTCACGTTGGCTAGCAGTTGCTCCGCCTTCTGCACGATTCGCCTCTGTTCGGCCAGGGGCGCAAGAAGAATCCAAATGTTTTGCGCACGGCCAGAGGTCAGATGCACACCCGCGACTGCCGCTTGCACGGCCTCAAAGCCGTCCTCACTGAGAAACCAGAAGAATGGCCACTTACTCTCTGCAAGACTTCGGTTTACAGAGACGCCCAGTAATTCCCCGACGAAAAAGACTTCTTTTCCGGCGTCGGGCAGCCGGTCCACATAGGCGCATTTCCGGCCAATCTGATCCCCCGAATGCGCCGACGCGGTCAGCAGGACATCACCAATCTGAAGGCAACGAAGTCCCTTTAGGGCCTGGGGAGAATCCACAACATAAGCTGCTTCGGATTCGGAGTAATCCACCATCCAGTTCTTGATGTCCCTAAACTTAACGATTCGGTGGATTCCTTCGTTTTTGTAATGGGAACGGCGAGGCGTTTTCCCAAGACGTACGTTCCCTATCAGGTTAAGCCTAGCGAGTGCCCACCCTTCGGGTGGGTCTAGGTCGGCACCCGTAGTTGCAAGCGGTTTGAAGGCGCTCATGCTTCCTTCCGAAACCCAGGAACGGAGTTTTCGGCTTCGTTCTCGCTTTCGAGCAAGGTGAGGACCTGAGTTAGTTCATCAGCAGCAGCCTGGAGTTCGGCGAGAGCGTCCGTGGCCAGTTCCTCAGGCTCAAGTGCTTCAATACCGTCGGCGAAGGATTCGTCTTGGAGCCATTTCAGGCCGTCGATCTTGTAGTCGTGTTGCTTGATCTCCTCGATGGAAAATGGGCGCCAGCGGCCGTCTTTTGAGTCAGATTCCTTGCGCTTCGTCTTACCGTTGGGATCGCCGCTGTAGCACTTCTCGAACTCCAGAAAGTGTTCGGGCGTGAGCGGGCGGTCTTTCTTCGTAATGTGCGGCACGTTCGTACGTGCGTCAAATACCCAAACGGTCTCGGTCGGGTATCCCTTCGTGAAGAAGATTACGTTGGTCTTGGTGCCGGGGCTGTAAGGAACAAACGTGCCGTTTGGTAAACGCAAGACCGTATGCAGGCTACAATCTTCGGTGAGAATCTTGAACACCTCGCCTGCCTGATCCGCAAATAGACAGTTGTCAGGCACAACGACAGCAGCGCGTCCGCCGGGCTTCAAGATAGTAATGACGTGCTGGATAAAATTAAGCTGCTTATTGCTGGTGGAAATGGTGAAGTCATCGCGGGCAGGCGCTTGGTTCGCGCCTTTTGTGCCAAACGGCGGGTTGGTCATTACTACGTCGAAGCGGCGGCTATCGGGAATCTCGTAAATTGAGTCTTTCCGTTCGATATGAGGTTCCAACCCATGTAGGTACAGATTCATCAACGCTAAACGCCGAGGACGCTCGACCAAGTCCTGGCCGAAATAGGTTTCTGATCTCAGCCTCTTTGCCAATTCCCGTGGCATCGCACCGCCGGTCCGCTCAATCAGCCACTCGTATGCACCGACGAGGAATCCGCCTGTGCCACAGGCCGGGTCGCAGATCGTGAACTCCTTGTGGGCACGCGGGTCGGGTTTCATGCAGCGGACGATGGATTTGATGAGGATTCGTGGGGTGAAATACTGTCCGGCACCCTTCTTACCTTCGCTTGCGGCCTTTTCTAGGAGGCCCTCAAACGCAGCGGCCTTCACATCAATATCGAGCGCCGTCCACTCAGTCTCGTCGATGAGGCCGAGGAGCTTCTTGAGGCTGACCGGCTCATTGAACCTTGACTGCGCACCAGCAAAAATGTCGCCTAGGATTCCCCGCTGCTGGCCAAGTGCACGTAGCACATCCGAATAGTGATCCCGAAGAGGTGTTCCTGACTTACCGACCAGAGTCGGCCATGAGCAATCGACCTCGATGTCTTCAACCTTCCCCTTCTTCTCCACCTTAAACTTCTTCTCACTGAGGTCGATCCCCCGTTCGTCTGCCATCTTGAGGAACAGCAAGTAAGTGAGCTGCTCGATGTAATCTCCGTAGTCGATGCCTTCATGCCGCAGGGTGTGGCAGAAGCCCCATAGTTTTTGGACGATATCGGACATTCGATTACCTCAGCTTTGTTCGTTTCACGGCGAAAAGAACAACGTCTTTTGCAAGCGGCCTACAGGAATATTGCCGGATTTTATCCGACCTAATTCCTACCGTTTCAGCGAATCGCTGAAGTGTTGCGACTTGCCAACCACCTTTTCGGTGGGCATGTTGGTACAGTACAAGCCAATCGCCCGGCCTAAGGACACCAAAAATCGTTTGGATGTCGCGAGGGGAGGCGTGCTCGGCCTTTGGGGGACCAAGTGCAATCCCGGTATCGGGATCGAGAAGAACTAGCAGTCGTGAGTGTTCTAAAGACTTGATTCGTGCGACCACTTTCTTGATGTACTCCTCTCGGCTCGCGCCGTTTGCCATGAACGGCTCATTGAACACCCCAACTCGCAAACCTGATTTGCGCGCAAGCCTCCCGATCTCTTCAAGCTTGCGGGGAAAGTGTTCCAGAATCACGTCGGGGAATCGAACCGAAGATTTTCCTGCCTGAAGGCTCAAGGCTTCAGCTTCTGGCCGATAGAACGCAACTTGAAGAACAGTGTCGATCTTCTGGGTCCGAGCAAGATGCAGCAGGGTCGCCCATTTCACCAAGTCTCGATTGTCAGAATACCAGCGATCTCTCAAAGTTGTTCCTACGCAGCAACAGCTTCATTAAGCCGGACGATCAACTCCTGAAGCTGGCCGGCGAAAAGCCGCGTCGCTTGGCTCAGTCCGCCCTTTCGGGTGAACACAGGAAGCAAGTCGAAGTCGCTCGCATCAATTGTCAAATTCTCGACCAGGTGTGCCTCGATCAGTTTCAGCCACTGTTGCTGGTCGGGCGCAAAGTCCCTCCCGGCCGTCACCTTTGCGAAAGCTATTTTGACCCTTTCCTCTGCCGTATAGAGGGGTTGCTGTTTGTCGGCCGCGTGCTTGACCATCGAAATGATGTCCACGAGCGCTTTTTGATAGCAAAGCTCGTGCGCCTTGCGCAGGTGTTCTTCGGTGAACCGTTCCGCTGTGGCGGCGAGCTTCTGTCGAAGTTCTGTCAGGGCCTCAGTGCTCCAATCCCTGGGCCGGGTCAGCAATATGCGAATCGCCTGAATCTTCTCAGGATTCTCCCTGACGAAACTAGCAAACGCGGTCAGGTAATCCTCGGGCCGATACTCCTTGCCGTCTGCGCCACGAACGAGCCAGGTGGAGCATACAGTGTCCTCCGTCTCATACGCCACTAGGAACGTGCGCGGGGCACGCGGATAATTCATCAGCAGGTCCTGGAAGCGTTTGTCCCGGAGCAGCGCCATCGTGCCCGTGAAGTCCTTTCGAAGCTTGCTGGGCAGGTCAGCCGCATACCTCCCCAGGTCGCCGTCGGGGATGTGCGTGGCAAACATCTCCCGAGCTTTGGAGGACATTGACTTGTTGATTCGCTGAAGGCGTTTGACCAAGCGGCGGATGTTATAGTCGCGGTCCCGATTTGCCCAGATGTCCTCGATAACCTCGATGATAGTCTTCACTTCTGGCTCTGGCATTTCGGCTGTGATGGCCGTTGCTTGCCGGAAGTACTCCAAGAGTGTGCCGTCAAAGCAGTCGAATACTGTGAAGTGGGATTTGTCCGGGAAGTGTTCGCCCTTGCGCGTGCCACGCCCAAGCATCTGCTCGAACAGGATGCGCGACTTAACCGGACGCAAGAAGACGATGCACTCAAGGTCGGGGATGTCCACGCCTGTCGAAAGCATATCCACAGTCACGACGACGCCCGGCAGAGGCCGATTACGAAACTCCCGAATGCGTTGAAGCGGACGATCTACTTGGCCTGTGATCTTTTGCACAAACGAGTCGCCCCGACCGAAGGTCTCGCGGGCAATCTTGACGAGTTGGTCAGCGTGCGACGTGTGCGGCATATCGTTGACGGCGAAGATGAGGGTCTTTGGGAAGCGCCCGCACTCTTGCTCGTGCTGCACCGTCCATTTCTTCAGTTCTGTGAGAATCTTCCGGTTCGAATCTGGCGAAGTTATCTTCTCTTCGATCTCAGTGCTCGGAAACTCCCGTTCATCTTCGATTAGGTCAAGCTGTTCTGCGCCCGACTCGGGGCTGATAACGCCAACCTGCTCACCTTCCTTGAGAAAGATGCCCTTCATGCGGACATTGGATTTGACCGCCACCACATCGTAATCCACCAAGTGACCTTCGCGGATTGCACGTGCGTACTCGTACCGGTACACGATCTCGTTGAAGGCAGCCATCGTGTGAGCGGCAGGTGTGGCGGTCAAGCCCACCTTGATGGCGTCGAAATGATCGAGCGTCTTGCGCCAGATGGCTGTCTCATTAGCCGTGTAGCCCCGATGACATTCATCGGCGATGACGAGATCGAACGCGTGGACAGGAATATCCAACTTATTGGCGTCTTCGTCGAGTTCTTCATCTCCAGCACCGATGATGGCATCTCGACCAAACAGATTGATCGTCATCCGCTGGATCGTGCTTACGTAGACGAAGGCGTGCCCCGGCTGAGGGTTGGTCAAGTAAGAAGTAGGCAAAACTTTCGGATCGAACTTGGCGTCCTCGTCGAAATCTTCACGGTGGAATCGCTGGCTGTAAACCTCATAGATCTTGTCGAACTTCAGCCCTGGTTCTGGCTCGAACGATACAAAGGCAAGCACAGCCTGCGCCGCGAGCGCCCGACGATCCACCAAAAACAGAATGCGCTTGGCTACGCCCGCCTTCATGAGCCGGTACACCTGGTTGACCATCGTGAAGGTTTTGCCAGTGCCAGTCGCCATCGCCACAAGCATCTGTTGTTTGCGGTCGACAATAGCTTTTTCGATGGCAGCGTTCGCCTCACGCTGGTATTCCCGCAACTTGGGATGGTCATTCGGCGTAAGGATCAGCCGTTCACAGTCTCCCTCAAAGTCGCGGTCTAGCTTTTCAGCCAGGGCGTTGGGGGTGTGGAACTGTGTGATTGTATGGGACCGGCTCAACGGGGATCGAATGTCATGGTGCCAGATAATTTCGCCATTCGTTGAGTAGAGGAATGGAACGCGGTAACCGCGATAATTGAGTGGGTTACTCTTCGCACCTTTCGAGTATCGCTCTGCTTGTGTCAAGACGTTCTGTGGCCCAAGGGTCAACTTCTTAGCTTCAACGATACCTAGAATCTTCCCGTCGCCGCAGAGCGCATAGTCAGCGGGACCATTATCAGTCGGAAATTCTTCAATGGCGCAACGGCCGTAATCCGAAAACGACTTGCCGGGAGCAAAGGGAACTACGGGCCAACCCGACAACTTAAGCTTCGGGTCAACTCGCTGCTTCCGCGTCAACCACTCCGATTCTTGGCGAGGATAAGTACTCATGGGTCAAGCAATCGAGTCGCTGTCAGGGCGCTGTTTGAATTTCGAGCGTATTATAGCGGCTTAGTAGCCAACCGGATAACGCAATATGGAAAAACCCTCTTGCGCCGAGGCAATAAGCTACCACCCGGCCTCCTCTGGGGGTGCTTCTGGCCTGGTTGTGGAGGCTGGATCTTGCGAGCTACACGAGTTGTCTGAGCCACTCGAAAACTGCCCATGTACCTTCAAGGTCTTCCTTATTGTACGCGATGATTTTTTCCATCAAATCCCGGCGCAGATTCTCGTCTTCGGTCTCAACGGCCTTGATGTAATTCGCCATCGCCCATTGACCACCACCTTCATCGAGCTGGCGCTTGAAACCCGCGAACTTCTCGACCAGTTTGAGGCTGTAGCTTGGGGTGGGCAATACGAGGGAATCTTTCGTGATTGGTAGGAGGTCGCGGAGATTCTTGAGGACCCTATCTGCTACGCCGTCCGGATCGCCAAATCGTTTGATGTATCGCTGTACATTCACGCGTTCGTAATGATGCCAGTGCAAGAAAGGGATGTCTCCGTGTTTGACAAAGATATCGGAACAGTGAGAAACAAAATCGGCCCATCCCTGGCCATCGCCAGCAGGGCCGAAACTTGCTACAGCCATTCGGGCTGGCTCCGGGTTGGCGCCAAGAACCTGAAGACCCCACAGGTATATCTTTTCAAGGTCGTCGAGGTGAGGTGGGAGGCCTTCGATATCGAAAACAACCAAGTTAGGGGCGGTCGGCACCGCCGGCTTCTTCAGGAATTGAATCTTCTGCGTCTTAATGGCGGATGCATGCAGCAGAATCTCCTCGCTTCTTTTCCCAACCCGTTGAAATTTCTTGCCCCAAGGTTTCTTGAAGTCGCTCAGTGTCCCCGCGTCAAACTTCGTCTGCAAGTCCTCGACGGTATGGATTCCCTGCCTCCAGAGTTCGCGGGCGAGGGGATCATCGATTCCGTACACACGGGCGAGGCTGTCTGTATCGTCGGCCCGCTTCCAACATCGCTCGAAGAAGGTGCACGAATTGCACTTCGACCAGCCGACAGGTTCGTAGGGCTCAGCGCCTCTGAGCTTGACCTCAAGAATCTTCTGCAAATTCGCCAGCGCAGATGCGCCGCCGTCGTATGCAATCGGCTGTACTGATCCGTCACCCAAAACAACCTGGAGACCCGCCGGCGGCTTGCCGAAAGTCTGTTCGAATAGCCAGCCGTAGAGATTGAGCTGCAAGACGGTTTCGTAGTGGCGTTCCTCGTCAGCATGCCGTGAGATTTTGGTGTCCCGTATGAGATGGCCTTCCTCATCGGGGATCAAGAAGTCCGGATTGCCGACAACCTCGCAATCGTGGCCGCCCAGCACGCATCGTGTGATAAGAACAGGCTGGTAAAGGACCGCTTTCGCCACAGCAACTGCTGTTTTTGTATTCTCGGTTCGCTCCTCAAGGGTGCCGATGGAAATGTCTTCAAAGGGTCCGAGCGACTGCAAATGATTCCGCTCATGACGTGCCCCGAGTTCCTGAAGCACCTTATCGTATTCAATTGGTTCCGCCTCTGGCTCTGCCCGATGCTTGAGGTAAACGCGCAGTTCGCAGACGGACGGCTGGTGAAGATGATAGATGTCAGTGGCCGTCAGACGCATTCGAGACCTCCTGGATGGGAAGAAAGTCGGAGACCCGTCAGTTCCTATTCTGAGGTCGACAGGGAGTCTCCTTCGAATCCCCGCCCATCATAGCGCCACATACATATGGCCTCTGCATTCGACCCGTGATCCTACATGGTGAAAGTCCCGACTCCTGTGGACCGCGTGGCCCCATGCGTTGAGGGTCGTCCCTAAGTGGACCTCCCAACCTTCGTCTTATACTCCGCCTCCTCAGGGACGAAGCCTCGGAGGTAGGCTTCGTAGTCAAAACCGTACAGGGATGCAGCCTCCCGGCCCCAGGGGTTGCCATTTACTTCGAGGTGGCCCTTGAGAAGTGCACCCTCGGTGTAGAATTGTTTCCAAGCCTCAACCTCGTAGCTGGAGTTATTGGCAGCTGCCTTCTGCCGCAGCTTGGCCTTGCCCTCGTCAGTATGACTGTCCACGCACAGGTCTTGATGCTCAGCAATCACCTTGGCCGCGCTGTCCAGCCTATCTTTCATCCGGCGGCAAGTCACAACGATAGCGTCATCTACTTCCCGATTCTTCGAGGATCGGCAAAGCAAAATAATGCACATGGCAAGGGCCAAGAACTCGCTATAGCCGCCCTTCGACTCCTTCTTGGAAGTAATCCAGCCCGTTAGGATGCTGGATACATGCGCGACGAGCTGGGAATTCGCCAAGCCGATGTCTTCGGCGGCAATCGACATCAGCCGGCGTGCCAGCGCTCCCCCGAAGTTATTTTCGAACAGCGTCTGTCCCAAAACGAGAGCCTCTCGTTCCTTGCCTCGCCGAATCATCTTCTGCAAACCCGAAACCACTTGATCGTAAGGTGTACCATCCTTTAGCTGCGGCTTGTACATATCATTCCTCCAAAGCTGACTCTTCCGAAATGGGAAAACTCACTACCAAGTATTCGCACTCGGCGATCTTCCTCATCGCTTGTTATCCCATAAGGGATCTACCAGTAATATAATACACTTCAGTTACGAATTGTCAATAGATAAAATATCTAACGAGAGATACGGTGTCTCAGGAATATAGTCTTATTGGACTGTAACAGAGCCTACCCAGCAGCACGAGGGATAGAACTCTTCTGGAAGATAAGTGGAGGCAAGGAACATGCATCGCATCCTTGAAACCACTTTCCGACAATTCAGTTCTGAGGAGTACACAACTGAGAGCTACGACGACACATTAATCATGAGGCAACCAAGGGGGGCCTTCCGATATTTTTCTCAACGAAATCGAAAAATAGTCTTCTGTTTGTCTCAGCATCAGTACCCGAATTCCAATAAAAACATGGAATGGCGTTTTGGTCGAACGGAAGCGTGGTGCCTTCTTTGGCTGTAACGATCACGGGGACCCCGCGACCGAGTGCATAACCTAACTCTATGAGGCAATTCGGTCTCAGAGTCGTTACATCAACAACGGCGAGATCGGAGTAGTGGAGACGCTCAAAGATTTCGACATTAATGAAAGCGTGCTCCGCTCGATCGCTACCCATTTCGAGCTTGCGGTACCCCATTTTCTGAACTGTTGTGTCGACGACTTGCCGAAAGAATCTTTCTACTACCAGGAAATCCTCAGCCTGTTTATTTAGGAGTCTCACGTAGAACGCATTGGGAAGATCGATGGCCATCAAAAGCCGCATGACGGCACTAGACACCGTTCCAATCTCAGCCGTGCCATTTTGTGTTCCTGTCGCAGCAAGCAGGGACGCGCCAGCTTCCGATTTTTCAGGGTGCAGTCTCAGGAACGCGGGTGGATATGCTCGTGCTTCGCGGCTCATCCGTTCGGAGCCGCCGGTCCCGTCCTCCCGGCTTGCTCCAATGGGCAAATCAAGAGGGATGACAGGCTTGTGCCGAGCTTGGTACAAATCAGATAAATGCTCAACTCCTGTCCCGCCTCCGATGCAAATCAGGGCGCTCCCAAATTGGGCTTGCCGTTCACGGAGCATGGCTCCAGACCGCGCACCAGGTTGAATGTATTCCACCCGTACAAGGCCTGAATCTACCATTTTCTCCCACAACGCACGACGGTGGTTGGGGATTTCTTTCTCCGCTTTTTCGGAAATGGCCACGACAATGGGTGGTCTTGTGTGAGGCCAAGGGAGCTTTGCTTGGCTCGCGACTGAATCAGCGGCCTCCAGAATAGTCCAGTCGAAGACGATGGCCGCAGACCCGTGAATATCATCTGCTTGAACCGGTTCCTTGCCTGCGGACAAAACTAAACCGCCCCCGTTGCGGAGGATCTCAGTCGTAATCCGTCGCATGAGGGAATGCGCATATCGGATCAAAGAGGCGTCACGCAACCTGCTGGCACTACCAGCGAGGTGAATATATCTCCCGAATGGGGGGTGCCGTACGGCAGTCAGGTCAGGCATCTTCCTGTCGCGTCCGTAAGAAAGAGGTCAGATAGTCCTGATGCGTTGTCGCATAGCGCCAGAGGACTATGTCAACAACCGAAACCGGATCACCTATGTAGTCCGATATGGCTGAGCAAAGGTCTGCGGCTCGCTCATAGCCGGCGAGCGTGGCCAGACGGCAGAGGTGCCTGTCCGGCTTTGCATAAGCCAATCCGATGTTTTTCGCCATGTGATAGCTCGTCACTGGTCCAATATAGGGAAACTGTTGGAGTGCTACAAGCGGATCGTTCGAGATTTCCTCACGCAGGGCCGTGAACCCCTTCGTGGAGATAATCTGTGCGGTGCAGGCAATGGCTTCCATCTTCCGCTCATTGCGGAAATAGACCAGTGCCGACCGTATGCATTGATCACGATTCCGGACAATTTCTCGGGCGGAAGTCCAATCGCAGAATGCTTGGCCAACGTACGGGAATTTTTTCCGCACGACGGCTTCGCGCATGCCCGCCGAGAGAATAACCCATGCACACTCTCGCAAAAGGTCAGTTTCGGTCAGAGCCTCAATTCGTACTCCTTTCTGCCAGACGATTTCGGAACCGTAGCCAGACGCCAATACGTTTAGCTTAGCCTTAATATAGGCGGAAGCCAAAGTCGGAATGGGGACTTGGCTATTCATCACTAATCTTCGCCGAAGGGTTCAAGCCACTGTTCCTGGGAGCGGTAAGCGTCCGCATTCCTCATCCGACGGTAAACGCGATCAAGAGCTGCGGCGACTTCCTTCCGACTCTGGCTGTTTGCTGGTCCCAGGTAGCTATCAACGTGGACTGATTGGCCTGTCTTGTCGCGAATAGGGGTCAAAATAAGAGAACGAGAGCAATCAAAGAAATGCTCAAGCATGGCTTTGGGGTTTAACAGACCAGTGTATGATTTGAAAGCTTCAATGGCCAGCGACTCGACATGATACCCAGTCAGCTGAAGGCTTTCAGGTTGCTGGATATTAATGATTTTTGCGAGTTTGATGACGGGGACGATCTTTCCTCCGAATTTGGAATTGACATCGGACAACTTTCGGAAAAAGGCTTCGGGATTGATTTGGGACCAGTTGTCCCCCCGCGCACTCGGAATGCGCGTCTTGCCCTCCCCCCTCACTGCGGGTAGAAGTTGAATCTCAATCCCTTCTTTTCTTACCGTGATAGCAATACGTCCCTTCGATACCTCCCAACCGGACAATTCTTCACGAGTTTTTTGCTCAAAGTAAGTGAGCACTTCCTGGGGTGACATGGATTTCAGTCCTGGGTCGCGGAGAATTACGAGGCTATCAACGTCGCTGATGCCGTCGACGTATGTGTGCTTGCGCACGGACCCTCCGAGAATCGGATCGACTGTACCTTCGATGTCTACTTCCAAAGCTTTCTTGATTTCCTCGATGGCATCACGAATTGCTTTGGTATCACGCTGGTTAGCGTCTCCCAGGAGTTCCCCAAGACGCTCCGCAATTTCCGTGTCAAATGCTTGGTCGTAAGTTCTTTCCTCTTCTTTCCTCAAGGCGACCTTGATCTCCTCCGGCTTCCGACCGACGAAAAAACGCTTACCCCCTGTTCCCCCCATGTTCACCTCGCTTCCGGCACGGTCCCTTGGAGCTGCGTATGAGCATCGCTCAACTGGGGTTGAATGGCTCCGAAGTGAGCAAGATCACCGGTCCGCAGAAAATTAATCATTTGAGTTCTGAGCTTGTCCAGATAGGCACAATTGCTCCTCCACATCTCATGGTAGAGCTCGTGAGTGCGGCGCCTCAAACCCGTAGAGTCTCGGATCACTGCAAAATTCTGATAATAGAGGGTTGACCCCTCACGATAGCCGAACCTGAGCCAAGTAAGGCCATCGAAGATTTCAGCGCCCGCAAGAAAATAAAGAACCGTGGTCAGCGGGTCCAAGCTCCCAAATATATGAATTGGGATGTTCACGCCTACCGCGTTCATTTGGGTCCGCAGCTTGGCTATCCTTGTCATCGCTCCGAAAACGGAATCGTCCAGCTCCTTCTCGGTAATCCCCACGACTGCAAATCTGTGCAAATGCTCAACCCGCTTGATTAGTTTCTCAAAAGGAATGAACGGATCGCTTGCCGTTTCCGGTTTGACGAGAAACTCCCAAAGCAGATGTGGATATTTTTCCTGTAGTTCTGCCGCACCATTTATTTGTTCCGATAGGCGAAGAAATTTCGCGGGGCTGTCAAAGGAAACCGCAATTGTAGGCCACTTGGATTTCCAGTTCTTGAGGACACGATGATGGAGCTGTTGGTTCCACGGATTCGGTTTATGGAGTTTGCCATAGCTCTCTGATAAGTCGTGCTCAATCCTAGCCTCGTAGCCGCCGCTGTCGAGAAAAATACACTGCGGAAACGTAATTCTGCTGGGGATCAGACGATAGTGAACATCGTAAGCACTAATCAGAATGGGGGTTGTGATAAATTCAGCCATCAAGCTCATGATCTGGCGGACCTGGGGAAATCCCTTACTTGAAAACGCCGGGAGGAGGATCGGCGTCTCCGCAACTGTATGCGCCCCGAGGACTATCTTACTCCTGCGTGCGAACATTCAGGTGTTCCCGATCTTTGCAGGATAAGCAACGGCCGCATGCATTCGAGGGGCCGACTTCACAGCTCCATGTCAACTGAATAGGTACTCTGTGCTCGACGGCGAAATCATAAATCATTGACTTGTTCCATTTCAAAAATGGAGTTGCAAGAGTGACCGCCCCGCTTCGATAACCTGCCAGAATGGTACTCAGATGGTTCGCAAAGTGTTCTGAACAGTCGTAATACGTGGTGCCGCCATGAATCCCGAGTGCAAGCAATCCCGTAAACTGAGGCACGTAGAGTAGAGCGACGAACACAAGAAATGCATTGCGGCCTGCAATCTCACCCCGGAAATCTGTCGACGGTCCGGAGCTACGAATGATATGAAATGGAATATTGTAATGGCCAGCTATAGCCCCGGCGCATTCCTCTTCTTTCCGGCTGACGGGCTGACCGTAGTCTACAAAAACACCAGTGACCGCGTGCGCCATCTCACGGAAAAAGGCCACACAGCAGGAAGAATCTATTCCCCCACTTAGCAGAACTAGGGTATTCATCTTATGCACGCCAGGTTTATCAATTTCTCAGAGATTTGTTCCCGCATCCGTGACATACAACTTTACCGTCCGTCTCGGTTGACATTAAGGCAAAGTTGCATGGTCGTCAACAAAAATTAGCCGAGCTTCTTCCTCGGGAGAGTGCACTCTGCCTGACTGTTACTGACTGGGTGTCTGGTTTATATCGCAGCTTCCGCCCGTTTGACGGCGACAATTAATAACTCCTGCGCGGTTGCTTTGATGTTGTGCCTAGGTATCTAGCTCTCCGGCAGCGACACGCCTGTGAGAGTCCTCAAGCATCATCTACTCAGACTGATTCAAGGTTAGCGACTGACGGCTCATGCAGTGGGCGAGTGGCAGAACCTAAAGTTGAGATAACAATTTTGAAAGCGATACGCCGAAGCCTTTGGCGATTATTTCCAAATTCACAATCGACACATTTCTCTTCCCACGCTCGATGTCCGCAAGATAACTTCTGTCCAGGCCGAGCCGTTCCGCCAGCTGGACCTGAGTCAATCCCTTCCGTCTTCGCAGCTGTCGAAGTCTCACTCCGAATCGAATTCTGATGTCCTCGGCCATTGCATGGCATCATGGCCTGTAGACTCCCGGCAACAAATCGGCTATAAGCAACATTAGCCCCCAGGCTGTACCACCATGATCCCGGCTGGGGGAACTTTCCTTACGGGAAGCAGGAGGACTCTCAGTGGCACGCGTGAGCATCGTCGGTCCGCGTGGGGAGGTCTCGGTCTGCAATCCGATTGAGTTTGAAAGAAACCCAGTCTGGACGAAGATTCTCGGACCGCTACCCTCGCGTGCGGGGGAGTCAGGGAGCGAAGGCGGGGAAGAGCCGGAGAGCGAGTACATCCTCCAGAGACTGATCGAGCTTTATCCGGAAGTTCTTCCTTGGCATGAGTTTTCTGATGGTCCGCCGGCGGACAAAGTCGGTGTGTGCGTTGTGTGTGAGGGCGCTGCTTCGGCGGCAACTGATGTGCTTCTTGTGGAACGAACGGGCACGGGGACCGGACGATTCGTGATCGTTGAGACCAAGCTGATAAAGAACCCTGAGATATTCAGGGCTGTCGTCGGCCAAATCCTGGAATACGCCGCAAAGCTAAGCTCCGGCGAGACTCTTGAGACCCTGGAGGAAAGGGCGATCAACTACTGGAAGACGAGGCTTGGCAGGTTCAACGGTGAGTTCCATGCACAAATGAAAAAGGCCTTCGGGGAGGGGTGGCAAGAGGCGATATGGGAGAGCGCTTTTGAGAATCTTCGAAGAGGAAATGTACGGCTCCTCATCGTCAGTGATAGTGTCCCCGAAGACCTTCGTTTGGCCGTGACGTTCCTACCTGCCAACGTCCTCTTGGCAGCGGTTGAGGTTCAAGCGCATGAGGGCGCCGGCAAAGAAGGGGAACTGGTCTGTACTGGAGCCGTGTCCACCGCCGGAATCGGCCCAGAGGCGCTCCATGCAACTGCACTGCGGTATCTCTCGCAGGTTCGACTATCTCTGGCGACAATTCGGCTCACCAATTCGGGGCACTTTGTTTCTGAAGCGCATGATCGTGGAAAAGCACCAATACCCAGAATAGGCCGGCCATACAGCGACTATCTGGAGAAACTTGGAGGTACCGAGTCTGTTCCAGGAAAGATGCTGGAGATGCTGAGGGAAAAGACCTTGAAGACGGGCGGCTTCATTGACGAAGGCCAGAAAAACCTAACCTTCCGCCTTTGGGGATTGCCTGGACTAAACGTGTCAGAGAGGGACGACCAACTATACATCGAGTTCTGGGCCAGCTCTGCGCTCGGTAGCAGCAGGCCAGATCGAATGGACGAGGCACGAAACATCTTCCGCAGTCAATTTCCAACGGACAAGGATGGAGAGCATTTCTACAAAACTTCAGAATACGGCTTCCGTTTTCACCCGATTGGTCGGTCTTCCACTCTCGATCAGGCGCGGCAACTGTTGCAGCGCCTGGAGATCGTTTACGAAAGTCTGCATAAACCACACTGATTGACCTTGTATCTGAGCCTTAATTGGCGAGGCCCAGTCCGGGAATATTTCCAGAAGGAGAGTTTTCATGCTGACTGTAGAATTCAGGTTCATTCTAGATGGCCGTGAGTTGTCGATGGAGCGGGTAGCGAACACTATTGGAATTGAAATAGCAAAGGCCCTGTCTCCCAATGTAGGAGGTTGGAATACGCCACCTGTCGGGCTCAATCATGAACCAATACCGCATTCCCAATTCGACAAACGCGCCTACAGCCCAAAGGAAGCAGCGAAGATTCTCGGTATAAGCGAAGCGGCGGTACGCAGGTACATCACGTTTCAGGCGATTCCCTTCGTGCGTTTCGGGCGTCTAGTTAGGATCACAAGGGAAACCATCGAGAAGGTAATGAAAGATGGAAGACCGGACGCCAGGCTGAAACGCATTGTGTGAACTTGCAACCTGTTTTCGGAAGCTCCCATTCTATTCAGTGCTGTAGGTACACGGCTGGTTCTCCGGTTCCGACAGACTAGCTACTGCCTAACCGCCGCTCATCGAGCCATTGCTCCATTCGTCGATTAGCATGTGACTCGTCGAACCTTTTGCCGTATATCCGGAGGGTCGTCCGGATGTCGCTATGCCACAGAAGCTTCGAGACCGTGAGGTAATCCTCGGGATGCTCTTCCAGCCACTTGATTGCCACGATGTCTCGAAACAGGTGAGGATTGACTGCCCTTCCGGCATATTGAAGAGTTATGTTTTTTACTCGCTCGCAAATTGTGTACTTGCAGTATGGGCGGCCCTGATCGTTTAGGAACAGAGTCCCAGGATCTCCGTTGCGCACAAGCAGCGGGCGGTGCACTTCCAAGTACTCTTGCAGCAGAGGCTCCAGCTGTTTTGGAAGGATAGCTTCGACTAGATGATCAGCCTTGGTTTCGTCTCGGCGGAAACGGATCTGTCGGACTTCCGCCTTCGGATTTTTCTTCAACTCCTCTACGACCCACTCTGGGCGTGCAATGGTTGAAAGTGGAAAGATCTCGGCCTTGAAAAGATTGGCCCCGTTCATGGGGTCTCCAAGCCTGCACTGGCGCAGGTTTTTCTGCCGCCAAGGCTGGATCAACAACCAAGCAACAAGCAATAGATCGCGGAACAACATCGCTTTCTTCCTTGCTTCACCACTTCCGAGGGATTCGATCCTCCTTTTGATTTGATCTGGGATTCGAGACAATTCGTCGTAGGGTACCCATTTTCGGGCTTTGGCCTTGTCGTCTGGGTCCTCAACCTCGTCCCACAACTGCGATACCATTTGCGGTATCCACTGAAGGCCCTCCTCGGATAAAGGAGGGTATGTTTTGACGATGTGGCTTACCATCGAAAGGCTTGCTAGGATGGAGCGTATTTTTACTTCGCGCACAGTGATTCGCCATTCAAGGAATTTGCCAAGCACATCCTTGCTGAGCAAATCTGCAAGCGTAGTGGGGTCTGTGCCTTGGACATTTCGGGCAAAACCATAGACTTCACAAAACAACTCCTGAAGCGATTCAGCACTTGCACGGCGAATCCTGGCCTTCGCCGGCCTACCCTCCGCAAAGCGGTCTGTTTTCCACTTCAATAGCTCCAGAACTTCCTGGCCTAATGGCCCCCGGAAGTCCGAGAGTCGAATCCCGTAACGTGGCTTGGGGCTGAATGGAGACACGCCAGGAACGTCAGCTTGGAATCCGCATTCCGCCAGGAGTTTCCGGAAGTTCCTCTTGAGGGTCAGGACATGCTTATACGTGTAGCCCTTGCGAATCATGGTCTGGCCCATTTCCTCCATATGAGCATCCTGGAAACTCTCAGGTTTTAGGCCATTACAGATTGCGTACTGGACGACAGCCGAACATCCGTGTTTCTTCGCACGGTGGAAAATTTCCTTCCACTCCCCCTCGGCTTCGGCATGTTTCGCAGTCCAGCCTAGACTCCTTGCTTTGCGTAAGAGAACGCGAACGTAATTCACGTAGGAGCGGACGCTGTTGCGGGATAAGCCGCGTTTCCCTCGGCCCTTCTCCTTCAGATAGGTTACAAATCCATCCAAAACACTCGCATCTGCCAACGATTCGATGCTGATTTTGTCGGGGGCGCGCCCCAGATATCGGGACAGGTGGCCGACTGTGCTTTTCAACATTGCCACGGGGTCGGCCTGCACGGGCTCCGTGCTGCTTAGTGCGCGGAGCAGCTCATCGAGCGTCCGCAGAGTTCCGAGGGTTGCACGGGACAGTTGCGGAGGTTCCGGCGGCCCTTCAGGTGTGCCTGTGCTTCTCTCGGATGATATAGGTGGTGGAAATGAAGTTTGCGGAAATTCAAAAGCAATTTGTATGCCAGTGTTCATTTTTGCGAACTCCTATATGCAATTTTGGTATTCAGAACATTCCCTTTGGGAATGCCTTTTCGCATATAAAAAGAGACCCCACAGGTCCCATCGTGACGTGACCGCGATGAGCGGCGAAGTTGCGCGAGATTCCGTGCAATATAGCGAACGCAAAGGGGCCTACTCCTCTCGCTGGAACTCGGCCTTCCGCACGCTGTTGCGAAGGAAAGCTTCGAGGTCCTCCGAAAGAAACCGCCCCCGTCCCGGCAGATCACGGCTTGGGAGTTTGCCGGCGCGACATCGTTCCTGGATCGTGCGCGGCGTCACTCCGAAAATGGCGGCGGCATCACGAATCGTATAGATACCTTGGAGCCGACGCCCGACTGCTGCCAGCAACTGCTCCAACAAGGGGTAAAGCGGCGTTTCGATTCTTCCGTCACTCATGACTCCTCCTCGTAGGGCGAGTACTTGAATGCCAAAAAAAAGACCCCAACATCCCAGACAGGCTGGAATGTTGGGGTCCGTTCCCCAACGCTCCTCATAAAAGCAGGCGCGCCTTACTCAGCTCGTACCAGACGGGCTTTAGCTTGCGTGGGACCCTTGCGTGGGACTGCCACGAAAAATCACGCAGAATCCCATAGAATTACAGTGAAGTTGTGGGGACCCGAAATGTATGGCCTATCGAGGCTAAGCTGTTGCAGGAATTGGAGGCGCGGGTGGGAATCGAACCCACGCATAAAGGTTTTGCAGACCTCTCCCTTACCACTTGGGTACCGCGCCTTGAGAACCGTGACGAGTGACAAGTGACGAGTGACAAGGAGAGCCAACACCTCGGTTCGCTTGGCTCATCACCCGTCACTCATCACTTGTCACTGAACTTTGGAGCGGGAAACGGGATTCGAACCCGCGACTTCGACCTTGGCAAGGTCGCACTCTACCGGCGCGGCCACGACATTCTGACGACGCGCACACGGGCCGGATCAGGCGGTGACGGGAACCAGCGCCTCTCGAAGGAATTTCGTAGATTCCTCCGGTGGAGTGGGATTGATGTAGAAGCCCGTACCCCACTCAAAGCCCGCGACCTTGGTGAGTTTGGGCATGATTTCCAGGTGCCAGTGATAGTGGTCGTTGGAGACTTCGGGAAACGGCGAAGTGTGGATGACGTAATTGTAAGCAGGAGAGTCCAGCACCTTGTCGAGGCGCATCAGCATGTCTTTGAGCATGGCGGCGAGTTGCTCGAACTCGTGTTTCTGCGACTCCTCGAAGGCCGACTGATGTGTCTTAGGGATAATCCACATTTCGAACGGAAAGCGCGGAGCGTAAGGCGAAATGGCAATGAAGCCCGGGTTTTCGGAAATCACCCGGACACCGTCCTCCCCTTCCTGCCGGATGATGTCGCAGAAGATACAGCGCTCTTTGAAGTTGTAATACTCCTTGGCGCTGTCCACCTCTTCGCGCACGCGCTTGGGCACGACGGGCAGGGCAATCAGTTGCGAGTGAGTGTGCTCCAGCGAAGCGCCGGCAGCCTCGCCGTGGTTCTTGAAGATCAGAATGTATTTGAATCGCCGGTCCTTCTTGAGGTCGAGAATGCGGTCGCGAAACGCCCAGAGAACATCTTCCACGCTCCTGGGCTCCATGGTCGCAAGGGTCAGCGCGTGCTCCGGAGTCTCAATGATGACCTCGTGCGCGCCGATGCCGTTCATCTTGTCGTAGAGACCTTCTCCCTGACGGTTGAGCGTTCCTTCGATGCCCAGCGCGGGGAATTTATTGGCCACAACGCGCAGCGACCACCCGCCGGAGTTGGGCGGGCCACCGTTCTTGCGATAGGCGAGGATTTCGGGCGGGGTCTTCGCTTCATTCCCGGAACAAAACGGGCAGAAACCCGACCCTCGGATTTGAACTTTCTCGCGCACGAAATCCGTCGGCCGCTTGGCGCGGTCCGTGGCGATGATGACCCATCGACCCGTGATCGGGTCTTTGCGCAGTTCAGGCACGCGTTAGCTCCTCACTTCCTTTTCGTGGTTTGATGGCGCGGGATACCAAAGGAACCATTATGCGGGATTCCGCCCCAACTGCCAAGCCCGACTTCCAGATGAAACTGCAAAACTTGCGAAGTCGCGCCGGGTTCGAGTCCCTTATGGGGCGAGTTGACTCCGCGAAAGCGCGGTGGCGCATCCAGGAAATCAGCTGACGGGGCTTCTGAACGCGTCCTTGATCAGCTTAACCTTATAGCCTTCCTGAGAATCCCAGAAGACACTCACGATATCGAACCGGAAGGCCGCCGGTTGTTTCCGCAGCCGGCGCAGGTATTCTTTGGCGGCCCGTGCCACGCGCTTCTGCTTGCTGCGCGTGACCGCCTCCTCCGGCGGACCGGCTTCGTCGGAAGTGCGCGTCTTCACCTCTACAAAGGCGAGGACCGGCCCGTCCCAACCCACCAGGTCAAGCTCTCCGGCGCCCGAACGCGCGCGCCGATTGCGAGCCACAATGATATAGCCTGCCTGGCGCAGAAACCAATAAGCGAGCGTCTCGCCACGTTCGCCGGTTTTGAGATGCTCCGGCTTGCCGCCCGGCTTGTCTGCGGCCTTTAACCGCTCTGCCCGCGCCGCGCGCTGCCGCTCCTTCCACACCAGACCGTGATAGATGAGGCGGGCGAACCAGCTCATGGTGGCCTCAGAACGATGAACGATGAATGATGAATGATGAACAGCGCTTCCGCGACCGGAGGCATTCAATTCAGTTTCTTGGCCGTCTTGGCAGAGACAACGAATATTGCGATGAGTTCTTCCGCCTCCCGGTGGAGTTGCTCCAACTTGCTGGGTTTTACGATCCCGCTGTCGGCGAGCAATTCCAACCAATATACCGTCTCCTCCAATTCCTGCAGCGCGCTCTCAATTTTGCTTATGAACTCTGCGCCGGACCTGGCGCGAGTAGCTTCGCGATATTGAGCGCAACCGGAAGTTCCGCTTCGGAGGAGCTGTCTACCGAGAACCTGTGCCTGCGAGGTCTTGGGAAGCGCCGCGAACAAGCGCAGAACCCTCAACGCGAAGGCCTTGGTCCTGGCTCGCAAGTCATGTGGTTTCTCAACCGCGCAGGGTTTGTCGTTCATCATTCATCGTTCCGCCTTCATCATTCTGCTTCAGAGATGCACTTCTCCAGCACTTCCAGCGCGAAGTCAATCTGATCCCGCTCCACAACGAGCGGGGGCATAAATCGCACCGTGCTTTCACCGCAGCCCAGCACCAGCACCCCCTGCTCGAACGCGCGCTGGATGATTTTCTTCCGCGCCTCGGGATGGGGCTCGCGGGTCTGCTGACTCTTCACGAGTTCGATGCCGATCATCAGTCCCAGCCCGCGGATGTCACCGACGACGGAGTGCTTCTGCTTCCACCCGGCAATTCGACTCAGGATGTATTCGCCCATCTGGGCGGCGTTGGAGATGTACTTCTCTTCCAGAAGGCGAATGGTTTCCATGGCTGCGGCGCAGGCCACAGGGTTGCCGCCGAAAGTCGAAGCGTGCGCGCCGGGGCCCCAATCCATGATGTCCGCGCGAGCGATCGTGGCGCTGAGTGGAAGCCCCGAAGCGATCCCTTTCGCCGTGATCAGGATGTCGGGCGCCACGCCGAAATGCTCGCAGGCCCACATCTTGCCGGTGCGGCCCATCCCGCACTGAACTTCGTCGAAGACCAGCAGGATGCCGTGTTTGTTGGTCAACTCCCGCAGTCGGGCGAGGAAATCCCGCGGTGGGACAACGTAGCCACCCTCCCCTTGCACCGGCTCGACCATGATCGCGGCGACTTCTTCGGGCGGCACCGAGGTCTTGAAGAGTTTCTCGATGAACCCAACCGAATCACAATGGCATTCGCCCGGGCCGTGTCCGAACGTGCAGCGATAGGGGTTGGGGTAAGGCACGTGCGAAACGCCGGGAAGCAGCGGACCGAACCCGTTGCGCTGCACGGCTTTCGAGGCGGTCAGAGACAACGCCCCGAACGTCCGCCCGTGGAAGCTGTTCAGGAAAGCGATGAATCGGTGGCGACGCGTGTGATAGCGCGCCAGCTTCATGGCGGCTTCCATGGCCTCGGTGCCCGAGTTGCCGAAGTAAACCCGCTTGGGGAAATTTCCCGGCGCGACCTGCGCCAGCTTTTCCGCCAGCTGCGCCAGGAGGGGGTAGTAGAAATCCGTTCCTGACATGTGAATCAGTTCGGCCGCTTGCTTCTGAATCGCCCGCACGACGTCGGGATGACAGTGTCCCGTCGAAACCACGGCGATCCCCGCGCTGAAGTCGAGGAAGACGTTTCCGTCCACGTCTTCGACCATCATGCCTTCGCCACGCCGCGCCACCAGCGGGTAATCGCGCGTGTAAGAAGGGGAAACAAACTGCCGATCGAGCGCCAGAACCCGCTGGGCCTCCGGCCCAGGTGGCGGCGTCTTAATTCGAGGTAGTCTCTCCATGATGTTGCTCCTCCGTCTGCGTTGAGCTTCGCTCAGCAGGTTGGTGAATTTTGAGGGGGACCAGACACCAGAGGAGCATCAATCGCCGCCAAAGAGGTTGGGGCGAGCGGAAGAGGGAAGCGTCGAGCGGGAAATAAACAAATTCATCGTTGCCACCATGCGGGCGTTCGAGCGCCCCTCGGGAGTTTTACTGCGGGCGCCCTTTCGGCTTGTCGCCGTTGCCGTGCTCCAATCCCTGAATGAAAGCGTCCATGCGCTGAAAAAGTGAGGTCATGGCGGCCTGCATCAGCATGATCTGCTGCCCGTGGGCTTCAACAGTCGATTTCAAGTTGTCAACGCTCGAACTCAGGTTCTCGACGGTCGAAATCAGATTCCCCACAGATGAAGCCAGAGAGGAGGTTGCAGATTGCAGGAGGCTGAGCTGGTGATCATGGCTTTCCACCGCTGAGACAACACGATCCAGCCGATGGTCAATGCGGTTAAGAATCTCGCCTTGAACGACGAGGTTGTCTTCGATGCGCTTGAAACGTTCCTCATGCAATTTGAGGCCCTGCTCAATTTCCTGCAATGTCACTTCAGGCCTCCTCTGTGCGCAGCGCCCGACCATTGATGGCGTTCCGCGAGGGATACTTCTTGGCCGTGGCTACTTCCGCTTCCAGCGCGTTCCGGCTTTCGTATCTTCCAGTATAACCCCGGCATTCAAGAGGGCGTTACGAATATTGTCGGCGGAGGCAAAATCGCCTCGCCGGCGTGCGGCGTTGCGTTCGGCGATTTGCCGCTCGATTTCGGCGTCCGGCAACGTTTCCGCCAGGACAGCGGAGGTGTAACCATCACCAATTGAATCGGACGCCGCAACTTCCACCGGCTTGATGAATCCGAACTTCACCAGCTTGGCGTGGTCCGTGTCTTCAAGTACGGCGAAAATCCGGTCCCAGCGCTCCAGGACGTCGAGGAAGGCGGGGCGGTCTCCGTCGTGGAACTCGCCGCGGTCCATGGCGGTGTTGGTGTCGCGCACCAAGTCGAAGATGGCCGCCAGCGCCTCGGCGGTATTCAGATTATCGTCGAGAGAATCTTCGAACTTCTTGACGGCCTCGCGCGCGCGCGCCTGCAATTCGCCGCTTTCGCCCGCCGGAAACTTCTCCATCGTCAGCCGGTAGCGGAAATTGCGCAGCCGCTCGATGGACTGCTGCGCCTGGTGCAAGCCGTCGAAGGTGAAATTGAGCTGCCGGCGATACGGCACGGAAGCCAGTAGATATCGGATCGCCGTGGGCTTGTGACCTTTGGCGATCAGGTCGCGCAGCGTGAAGAAGTTTCCCAGCGACTTCGACATCTTCTCGCCGTTCACGATCAAATGTTCGGCGTGCAGCCAGTAGCGCACGAAGGGCTTGCCCGTCGCAGCTTCGCTCTGGGCGATTTCGTTCTCGTGGTGGGGAAAGACCAGATCCGTGCCGCCCGAATGAATGTCGAAAGTCTCGCCCAGATATTTCATCGACATCACGGAGCACTCGATGTGCCAGCCGGGGCGGCCGCGCCCGATCGGAGTGTCCCAAAAAGGCTCGCCTTCTTTCGCCGCCTTCCAGAGCACGAAGTCGCGCGCGTCGGCTTTATCGTACTCGTCGCTATCGACCCCGCTCCGAGCGGGGCCGGCCCGCATGCCTTCGAGGTCGATTTTCGAAAGCTTTCCATATTCGGGAAATTTGCTGACGGGGAAATAGACTGACCCATCGCTGGTGTACGCAAAGCCTTTCGCCTGGAGCGTCTGGATGAGCTTCACCATGTCGTCGATGTGGTCGGTGGCGCGGACCACGACCTCGGGCGTTTCGAGGTTCAGAAGCTGCGCGTCAACTTGGAAGGCCTCAATGAACCTGGCGGTGAAGTCCCGCAGGGATATCCCCGCCGCCTGCGCGCCGCGGATGGTCTTGTCGTCGATATCCGTCAGGTTCGAGACGTGCCGGACTTCATAGCCTCGATACTTCAGGTAGCGGCGCAGGATGTCCTGAAAGACGAATGTCCGGTAGTTGCCGATGTGGGCGTAGTCGTACACCGTCAGCCCGCAGGTGTACATGCGGACTCGGTTGTCCTCGAGCGGATGGAAGTCCTCCACCCGTCCCGTCAGCGTGTTGTGAAAACGCAGGGGCATCTACAGATCCCTCGGGCGCCACGAGTTCAAACGATTGATATTATCGGCCTGCGTCGAGGCAAGTCAAGGAAAGAGCAGGGCATTGCCAATTGCGAAGCGGAGAGCAGCCTGGCGGACTGCTTGGATCGAGGCCGTTCCAAGTCGGACTCCAATCATTTCGGGGGGAAGCGCTGGCGACGTTAATCGCTGGCCGCAATGCCACACGTGATCGCAGATTGGCGCGCATTCGATCCGCTTCCTCCCGAGCGAAGAGGAGCATTGCGGTACCATCGCAGAAATCTCTTTGGCGCCAGTCGCCGCGCATGATACCTCGCTTGGAATGTTCCTCCGTGCGCAGTAGCAGGTGGCCGATTTCATGCGTCGTAGCCCGGCCTAAGCCTAGACCGAGGGCGGATTCGTCGCCTCGGGCGAGCGACAGGATACGCTGGTAGAAGACGCTGGCGAATGAGCCCGGTGGTCCCTCCTTGCTCACCAAAGCGAAGCCGACCTTGGAGTGGTCGAAGGGCAGGCCCTTTTCCATAGAGCTTGAGACGAACCTCAGGATGATGTCGGCAGGGGTGAGCGGCTGATGGCAGGCGGGATGTGCCTCGTAATCCGCTGCCTCGAGCGGGCAGTCAACCCAGACTGTCGCGATTCCCGCCTGGGCCAGAATCTGCGCCGCCTCCTTTTCAGCCGCCGCGAGGATTCTCCGCTCGACCCTTGCATAGTCGTAGACACGGACTCTAATGGACGGCGTCGGTTCCGCAGCGTTCGCCGGCCGCGAGAAGGCGAGAGCGGCCAGGCTGGCGCCTACAAGCCGCCAGGCCATCCAGCGGATTCTCGAATCCCCAGCCACCAATCTCTGCGCCCTTTGCATGGCATGCCCCCCTTGGGTCTTAGGACGCAGAAAGCGACTTTTTGTCAGGTTGGCAGGTCCTTGATCATTGCGGGTTAGCCCCTGGTGCAGCGCCAGTTACGAAATATCTCTTTGTATTTCAGTCTGTTACTGGACGACGGTGGGTGGCGCATCGATCGCACTTTTTGCGATGTGTATGATGAAGGAGGCAAACGGAGGTATAAGAAATGAGATAATGCTTACGTCTCAGGCCATAGTGATGATGCGAGCAAGACCTGGGAAGATTGCAGAAGCCACGGTCGCACACATGCCAAAAAACGGCATGTATGCGCCACCCGCGATTCGGCGGGCTGGCGCAGACCCGGCTTTGTGGGGTCTGCGGTGCCCCGAAGGGGCAGACCATTCTGGCGATAAAATGAGCCATGGTGTGCCCA
>JBHGBD010000009.1:0-128932 GCA_041946825.1 Terriglobia bacterium
AACCCCGACGGCAGCCTCACGCCTCGGGATGGCTCCCCCATGGGCCCTGGAGGTAGCAACATTGCTGTGCTCCCTCGGCCAGCCGATTCCACATCGCCAGTCATCACGCCGACGGTGAGTCCTGCGCCCAACGCGGCAGGCTGGAACGGCAGTTACGTAACAGTCGACTGGAGCGTCACAGACCCCGAATCCGGCATTACTTCCTCGCTCCTCACTGTGGGGGGTGCGGATCCCACGTCGGGCTGCACGACGACCACCATTAACTGGGAGACGGCCGACCTGGTGATTACGTGCTCGGCTACCAACGGCGCCGGCTTGACGAGCTCGGCCTCCGTAACGATCAAGATAGACATGACTCCGCCGGTGGGCTACGTCACTGGAATTGAGGCTGGCCAGATCTTCTACACAGGCGCCCCCCTTCCCACCGTCGGCTGTACAGATCCCGGAAGTGTGGAAGACGTATCCGGCGTAGCATCGGTCGACGGACCCACTAAGACGGTCGACACTCGAAACGCCAACGGAGTCGGTGTTGTTGCCTACGATTGCAGTTTTACCGACAACGTCGGCAACTCCCTGTCGGATTCGCGCTATTTCGCTGTTCACTATGGCGGGGTAAGCGCAATTCTGCCGCCCATTAATCCCGACAACAGCAGCATTTTCAGGCGCGGGCAAGTCATACCCGTTAAGTTCAGGTTGGCGGGTGACGAATACTCTGGCTTCCAGACGACGGGTTGGACGATTTGGCCAGTCCTGGTAGCTTGCGGCGGCCAATCGCTGGCTGCTAACGAGGAGGTTGCGCCTTCGATGCCCAGCGCTGGCTTCCGGTACGATCCTGCTGCCGATCAATACATTTACAACGCTGATTTTCGCAGCGCGCCGGTGGGGAGTTGCTGGAGGGTGGTGGTGGCGCTCGATGACGGCCCGGATTCGACCAGTTCGACTCCGACTACGATGTCCTCTGCCACGTTCAAGATTGGCAAGTAGGAGGCGAGAAATAAGCAAGGCCATACGGTCCGCACGGGCAGCATTCTTGCGGTATGATCGCCTCAAGGCAACTGATGCGGACAGCGTACATTGACATCGAGACGACGTACGTGGGGGCGTTTACCGACAATCGGCTGTTCAAGGACTTTGCGAACCACCGCATCACGGTGGTGGGCATTCGGGTGGTGGAGGCGGGCGCGGACGAATTCCTGCAGATAGTTGGCGGCGAGGTGACGCGGGAGCGGCTACTCGCGGCGCTGGGGGGTGTGGGACTTATTGTCAGCTTCAACGGGCGGTCGAAACCCGACGCGCTGAAAGGCTACATCGGGTTCGACTTTCCGGTGGTCGCCGCGCAACTGGGTGTGGTGCTCGACGAGGAGTTCGCGCACCGCGACCTCTGCCCGGAGTGCTGGAAGCAGGGCTTGTACGGGGGCCTGAAGGCCGTCGAGCAAAGGCTGGGGCTCACGCGGAAGTTGCCCGGCAAGGACGGCCAGTGGGCGGACTTGACGTGGCGCAACTATCAGAAAACAAAGGACAAAAGCCTGCTAGATGAGCTGCTTGCATATAACCGCGAGGATGTCTTTATGCTGCGCTCGCTCGAAGAGATGCTGGCGAAGCGGGCGAAACGCTGACGAGATACGGGTCTCGTTGTTCCCGATATGGCCGCCCCTGATCCCTGATTATCATCCCCGATACGACTCGGCAAGCCCCTATTATTCAGTAAGTTAGGTAGCCACCTCGAAGCCCCCGCGCTTAGTACCATCGGACTATTGGCATTATTCAGGAATGCGCTAAATTGTGAGCATGTTCGACGAGCGGCGTACCCATTACGAGGTTCTGGGCGTCTCCCGCCAAGCGGCTGCGGACGAAATCAAGACCGCTTTCCGGAAGTTGGCGAAGATCTACCACCCCGACATCACGCCGGGATTGGACGGCACGCGCTTCCGGCAGATCTGCGAGGCTTACAGGATTCTCTCTAACCCTTCCCATCGCCGCGCCTATGACCGCGAACTGCACGCACGGGATAAACAGAGAGAAGATCAGCCTTGGTACGGTATGCAGCTGGTCTACGCCCAGGCCCGCTGAAACCCGCGCGCAACCCCCTCCCAGCACCAGCCGGTTGGACAATGCCTCGGTTGGCTCACGGCAGAGGCCACACCATGGCCGACCTGCGGGGGCTCTTCACTTCCCGTTGGAGACAATGGGAGTCCCTTGCGCGGCGGCGAGATAGAGCTTACCTTCGCGCTCGACGTAAACGTGGGTATAGCGGCTGTGGGCGAAAAACGGGGTCTGGTCAAAGCGGCCGCGCATCTGGGTTCGGCCGGTGACGACGGCCGTGGGCCCGTAGAAGCGGACCACGGCCTCGACGGGCTCGATCGACTCAAATCGGAGCTTGCCCGAGCGCACGGCGTCGGTCAGGGCTGCTTTGGAAAGGATGCCGCCGCTGAGATCGGCCAGCGAAAAATCTTCCGCGAGTAGGTTGTCGAGCTCAGCCGCTTGGGCTTGAACCAGCGCGCCAAAAAAGGCTCCCTCCACCCTGAGGACTTCTCCAGTACTCCCCATCACCCCTCCTGCGCTTTCGATGCGCTGAGAACCCTCAACGATTCGAAGCGGCGCCGCCCTCACCGCGGGTTGTAGGGAGAGAAGTCCACAAACTCCCATTGCATCTCGACCGGCAGCGGGCGTAACACCCAGCGCTTGACGCGAAATGTCCACGATCTGCCCGTCGCCGCCCTTTCTCGAGCTCCTGACGCCCGGAGCCACTGGATCTGCGCCTTGCCCGTCATTTGCAGCGTGCGATGGTTCGCAAAATCAACGATCAGGACTCCTGCGGCAGGATTAATCGCAAGATTGCCGAGGGTGTTGAACATGCCGTTTCCCGGGTAGTCGGGAACGCTGAGAGTGTGGTCATCCACGAGCGTGACGAAGCCTGCAGGCCCTCCGCGATGCGAAACATCACCTCCACCTTGGGGACTCGAGCTCGCCACGAAGATCGTATCGGCCCCCTCGACGATTTGCCGGCCTACCGCCGTCAGCGAGCTGCCGCTCTCGATTGGGTGCAGCCCTCGACGCAATTCGGGACCCTGCTTCAGGACTCGTCGTTGGATGTACTTAGGACAGTTGGGGTAGGCTTCCTCGACGGCGATGGTGAGCAGGTTGGCTTGGTCAGCGATCAAACGCCCGTTGATGCGCAGCCGCCGCCGGGTGGCGAGATCGATGGCCAGCCCTCCGACGGTTTTTCCCAAAGCGAGGTTCTCCCACAAAGGATCGCCGTCATCGCGAGTGTTCGGACCGACCCGGATGCGCAGTGTCTTCCTGTCCTGCGATTCAACGAACCCTGGCGGCCCGAAGAGAATCGACGCCCAGACCTCCCCTTCCGGCGAGCTGCTTCCGACGAGAAACATTTTCTGCTCGCGGAGAAAGGGAAGAGCTCCGGTCATGATGGTGTCGGCTATCATCGCGCCGTTTCGCTCCCCAACCGCGGCTTCGCCCGTGAGTTCCTGGACCAATAACTCTCCGGGATGAAAAGGATTTTGATTTTGCATGTTCACTCCGAAAGACTGGGGGCGGACACGCGTCGGCGTGCCCGCCCAGCCTCCTAAAAAGTGAGGACCGTGTACCCGTCCGCGGCCAGGTTGCCCAGGCTGGGCAATCCCGCCGTTCCGGGAACGGCGTTGTCACGGATGAAGTCGAAGCCGTTGGTCCTGGCAGCTTCGGAAGCCCCGAAAACGACCGCGCAGGCGGACGAAACTCCCTCGATGGTGTCTTTCACCTCTTCGTAGAGGGCGTGAGCGGGGTGGTCGTTCTTGGTCAGTTCTCCCGCCCAGCGGGTGCCCGCGCCCTGGAACAGCACGCGGACGGGCGTGCCGCGCTTTTTGAAGTCGTAAGCGGCGGCGAGGGCGTTGAACACCCGCCCGAGCGCCTCTTCGGTTCCCGCCTTCGGGTCGGACAAAACTACAATCGCTGCTTTCATCGCAATCTCCCTTCCGTTGAATTAGACCGTTCGGTCTATTTGCTTTCGATGTTCGACCCGCGAAAAGGTTTCAGGCTTTTTGCGGCGGACAGCCAAGGGAAGGGTTGTCTAGACCGATTGGACTAATTCGCCGGCGTGCGGCATCCTAGGTAAAGAAGGGGGGGATCACCATGCGGCCCACAAAGCTCGAGGAGAAGCAGGTTCTCCGCCGGCTGACCGAGGTTTTTCGCGAGCGCGGATACGAGGGGGCGTCCTATGCACAGCTGATGGCCGCCACGGGACTGGTGAAGGCGAGCCTCTACCACCGTTTCCCGGGCGGCAAGGAAGAGATGGTGGACGCCATCCAGTCGCAAGTGGACCGGGAATTTTTGGAGTATGTGCTGCGCCCGGCGCGTGAGCCTGGCACGCCGGCGAAACGCGCCCGGCAAATGGCGCGCCGATTGAGAGAGTTCTACCACTCGGGGACCCGTTGGTGCCTGTTGGACACGCTCACGGTAGGGAGCGGCCCGAAAACGCTCGCCCACGCTCGGCGGTCGATGGAATTCTGGATTGATTCGTTCTCGGCCGTTTCGCGGGAGGCGGGAATTTCGACGGTGCTCGCGCGGCGGCGCGCCGAAGACGCGGTAGCGGCCATCGAGGGCGCGCTGATTGTTTCGCGCGTGACCAAGAACCGCCGGCCGTTTTTGCGCGCCCTTGCCTCTCTGCCCAGCCGGCTGACCAAGGCGCGGATCGCGTAAATGGTCGCCGCGGTCTACATGACGATCGGCCTGACCATGGGCCTCGTCATGGGAATCGCCGGCGACTTTACTCTCTCGTCCGTCCACGCGCATGTCTCACTCCCGGGCAGGGCCACCATGGCCATCGCCGGGATTGTTTACCCTGTTTTGCCCGGTTGCGGTCGGAACCGCCTGGCGAAGCTGCAATTCTGGGGGCACAACATCGGCCTGCCGGTGATGATGGTGAGTCTGGCGCTTTACACCCTCGGGGTTACGGCGGCCGAGAAGGTTATTCCTGTTGGCTCGATTCTAGTTGTGGCCTCGCTTCTGCTATTCTCGTTCAATCTGATTCGCAACGGCCGGCTCGAGCCTCCGCGATGATTGCGGGACGCCCGGTGTGGACGCGTAAGAACGCTGTCTGATGCAACGAAGGGGGCGGCTCGATTCGCACCATCCCGCCTTTAACTCTTCGACTCTTTAACTTTCAACTTCCTTCAGTGCGCCTCGGTGTACTCGGCCGGGGCGACGTTGGAGGGCTCGTCGGAAAGGTTCTTATCGGGGCTGTAGGCTGCCTTCTCATACTTAGTTCCCACTTTGCGGATGACATCGTGCCAGCCATCGTCCCAACTTACTTGCGCCTCGCCGTTGACCACCGTCCACGTGCCGGTGTTCTTCGAGCCGATAGTCTTGCGCGCCACACCGTCGGGCTTGAGGGTGATGGTGAACGTGCTGCCCATTCCGTCGCCAACCTTCCAGTCGCCCAGGAAGCGCGCGCGGCCCACCACGGCGGTGCCGGTTGTCGCGGGGCTGAATTCGATTCGGACAATGTCCGCCAATCGGAAACTCTCGTGGCGGCCGTCTTTGAAGACAATGACCAGACTGCCGCGCTCGGTATCCTTCGCCGCTTTCGATTGCGAGAATGCCGGAGCCGCCGCCAGCGCGATGACTCCCGTCAGGATCAAGGCACCCATAGCATTGCGCATGGAATTCTCCCTCGGAGCGAATCAAGCACACCTCCGCTCCTGCTTGATTATTATACGCACGACCGCGCCCGGCGGTTCACGGGGCCGGCTTCGCCGACGAATCGCGAAGCCCGTAATCCCGTCCGCGCTACCGGTTGCCGCGAAGAATCGTGATCGAGGCTTTGGGCAGGAGGTAGCTCGCCTCGGGACCACCCGGAATCTCGGACCGGGCGGGAGGTCCGGCGGGATCCGCGTAGCCGTCCGCTCCCTTTGCGTGCCACTGGAACTGCTCCGCCCCGAACGTGACCCGTTCCACCGGCCCAGAGAAGGACCCGCGGCTCCGGCGCCCGCCGTCTTCGAAGACGATTGTCACCGGGTGGGAGTTCTCGCGGTCCTTGTTGATCAGCATGAGTGACCACCGGCCGTCGGGGCGTTTCAGGGCATACGCGGTTACCAGCACATTGCCTGAGGAATCGCGGAGGTCGCTCGAGGCCCGGAAAACCTGGTGCGGCGCATCCACGGGTTGCACCCATTCGCGCGTCAGCATCTGCGACGCGAAATACTGCGCGTGGTATCCCTTGAGCTTGAAATCCGTATCGATATTGAACAGGCCGAACGTCCCCCAGGACTCGTTGCACCCGGGGCGCAGCGCGCCAGGGATGTAATGGAAGAAGTAGCTCCCCGTCCCGCCCGCGGTCAGAAAAGCTCCCAGGTAATCCGCGAACCAGAGCCCGCCCATGATGTCCACAAACGTCTCGCCGGAACGCCAGGAGAGGTTCACTTCCGTCACGAACATCGGGAGCCCCCGGGGCAAGCCGTCTTCATGCCACACCCGGAGGATGTTGGTGATCAGCTCCGGCTCGTGGTAGAGGTCGTCCCACGTCGTCTTGCAGGGATCATAGGGATAGTGCTCGAAGGAGAGAAAGGTCAGGTCGCGCAGGCGCCCGCGCGCGCGGAGGAAGTCGAGAAAACGGCCCAGCCACGAAACCCTGCCCTCGCTATCCGGCCAGACTTCGATATCCTCGTTGACTCCCTCGAACGACGGCCCGCCAAGCTTCAGATGGGGATCGACCTTGTGGATGGCGGATGCAAACTGCAGGTAAAGCGCGCCGTAATCCTCCGGCTGCATCTTCTGCCCGTCGGGCTCTTCGCCTAGTTCGATATAGGAAATTGGATAATGCCTGTTCAGAAGATACGCGATTTCGGCCGCGGCGTCCTCCGGCGTCGAGTAAAGGACCGCCACGGGCACCATGGCGGGAAGGCCGCGGGTGATGCCGCTCGAGTAGAAAAGGTCGAAGCCGACCTGATCGCCTTTCTTCTCATCGAGGTCGGCCGCGGCGTGCCACGGATCTACCGAAGAGCAATAAGTCACCGTCTGCTTGCGGTCGGGAGAATGCCGCACCATGTCCCGGAACTCGCCGCCGGCCGTGAGCGTGCCCGCGGAGAGCTCGGCGATCGCGTATCCCACGCAATTGCGCCGGTCCCCAGAGCCGTGAGTGTCGCAGGTGTTGGAAGATGCGGTCATCCAGATGCGGAGGTATCTGACCGGCATCGCCCGCGAATCCAGCCGGATGGTGACGGTGCCCCCGTGGCCCTCGTCGATCCTGCCCTCCGGGAAGGTTTGCCAGACGCCCCGGGTCGCCCTCGCAAACGGGTTCTCATCGCCCGTCCAGAACTGCACGCGATAGCTTCGCGCGTAGGGCTCGGACCAGGCAATCCCCAGGGCATTGATCTCGACGCGCCCGCCCAGGTCCATCACAATCCACTGCGGGTGCGCCGAATCGTCCTCGCCGGTAAAGATCCGGGTCAGATAGGGGTTGCTTTTCCAGTAGGTCGCCACATCGCCGTCGGTCAGGCGGGAGTAACCGTTACCATCGCCGGTGGTGAAGCCGCGGTGCGGGAGCGGGTAAGCATAGGAGTGCCGGATCGGTTCCCCCGGCTCGGCGCTGCCCACAAAGTAGCCCTGGCCCCGGGGATCGCTCCAGGTGCCGCGCGGATTCCAGTGCCACGCCTCCACGTGCAGCTCGGTGTTCTGGCGGTAGCTTACCGGCTGCCATCCCGCCGAGAGGATTTCACTGAGCCACGGCTCACTGAGCGCCTTGTCAGTAATGCCGCCCCGCAGGCGGTCCACTCCCGCGCCCATCGCCTGCATCGGGCTGAAGGTGTTCACCGCGTGCGACGGGTCGGCGTCAACGACGACTTTTTGGGCGTCCGCCGAAGGCGCTGCCAGGGTGAGAAATAAAACGAGTCCGAAGACTTTTCGGAGTGGCATGGGCAAATCCCCCTGAGGATTAAATAGGGGGGATCTTACCACCAATGTGGTTTTTGAACTGTGCGCCTCTTAAACGGCGGCTCAGTGTGCGGCAGAAGCAAAAGAGGGGCACGCCGTGGCGTGCCCCTGCGATATCAACAGGCCAGCATCGTTCAGCGCGCGGCTGCGTGAGCTTCAACCCACTTGTGTGCTTCCACCGACTTGATCCACTCGCCCGCTACCTGCCGCGTGGCGACATTCAGGCGATTCCAAACGTTGATGGTGGCGATGGCAAGAACCAGGGCCGCGAGCGCGGGCTCGTCGTAGTGCCGCGCGGCCTCCTCCCAGATTTCGTCGGGGACGGGATCGGGTCGGTCGCTGATCCGGGTCAGGGCCTCGGTCAGTGCCAGGGCGGCGCGCTCGGCCTCGGTGAAGTAAGGCGCCTCCCGCCAGGCCGCAACCGCGAAGAGCCGCTCGTCGGTTTCGCCTTGCTGCTTCAGCAGGCGGGGGTGCATGTCAACGCAAACGCCACAGCCGTTAATCTGGCTGGCGCGCAACTGGACCAATCCGACCGTCCGCTCCGGCAGGCCGCTCTGTTCCACAGCCTTGCCTAGGCCTGCCATAGCTTGCATGGCTCCGGGCAAGATCATGACTGGGTTCTTCATCCTTGCTTCCATGGTTTCTAATCCTCCTCGTCACAATTTCTGACTTCCGTTCGTCGCTACAATGACGGATATTGGAGAAAGGATGTGACAATGACGGACCACGAATGGCTGGCGGAACGATTCGAGGAGAACCGAAGTCATTTGCGGGCAGTGGCTTACCGGATGCTTGGGTCGGTGGCCGAAGCCGACGACGCGATTCAGGATGCTTGGCTTCGGCTAAGCCGCTCGGATGCCGCCGAGATCGACAATCTCCGCGGCTGGCTGACGACGGTGGTCGCGCGCATTTGCCTCGATTTGCTGCGCGCTCGCACATCACGACGCGAGGAGCCGCTCGAGGCTCAGGCCCCCGACCCGGTCGCAAGCCGCGACGAGAAGATCGATCCCGAGCAGGAAGCGCTGCTGGCAGACTCGGTCGGCCTGGCACTGCTCGTGGTGCTTGACCGGCTGACTCCCGCCGAGCGGATCGCGTTCGTGCTGCATGACCTGTTCGCCGTTCCCTTCGAGGAAATCGCGCCCATCGTGGGGCGGTCGCCGAGCGCGGCCCGGCAGCTCGCCAGCCGGGCGCGGCGCCGCGTGCAGGGAACGGCCACGGTTCCTGACGCCGATCTTTCCCAGCAGCGGGAAGTCGTCGACGCTTTCCTGGCGGCCTTGCGCGGAGGCGACTTCGACGGGCTGATTGCGGTTCTCGATCCCGAGTTGGTGGTCCGCGCCGACCAGCCTGGACGTCCTGGCGCGCCGCTGGAAGTCCGCGGGGCGCGAGTCTGGGCCAAGCAGGCGCTTAGTTACTCCAAAGGCGCCACTTTCGCGCGAATGGCTTTCGTGGATGGAGCGGTGGGGGCGATTGTTGCTCCGGGTGGAAGGCTGTTCAGGGTGCTGCGCTTCGCATTCGCAGATGGGCGGATTTCCCGCATCGAGGTGATCGGCAAGCCTTCGACACTTCGCAGGCTCAACCTTGCGGTGCTCGCCGGCGGGCATCACAATGCCCCGGCCTCGCCAGCGGAAGGCTCGCCGCAGTAAGATGGTCTCGCGATGGTTGCCAGGAAGAAACGGCCCAGGAGGCAAGGCGGAAAACTCGCGCCGCTTCGCCCGATTGGTGTGATCCGGTCGACTCTCACCAAGCGCGCAGACGCTCCCAGACAAGCGTCGGAGGGCGCTCCCGACGCCTGGCTGGAAGTGCATCCATTCGCGGCGCCGGCGTTGGACGGGCTCCGCGTCGGCGACGAAATCATTGTGGTGACTTGGCTCGACCGGGCGCGGCGCGATGTGCTGAAAGTCCACCCGCGCTCCGACAAGCGGCGCGCGCTCACCGGCGTTTTTGCGACGCGTTCCCCCGACCGGCCGAATCCGCTGGGCCTCCATCCTGTTACCGTCCGGCGCATTGTCAGAAACCGTCTACGCATTGGCCCCATCGAAGCCATCGACGGCACTCCAGTCGTCGACATTAAGCCCGTTCTCTGCCCCGGAGTATGACAAATAGTCTGCTTTCTTCGGTATAATCACTTGGATGAGCAGTCCTTCGCACGCTCTCACCCACCGGGCGCACCGGTGCAGCTTCAATCCTGACCGGCAGGACCCGTACCTCCGCCTCAGCACCGTGACGGTTTTCGTCCGCGACCAGGAGCGCAGCCTGCGTTATTACGTGGACCAGCTTGGGTTCAGCCTGGCGCACGATCTGCGACTGCCTTCGGGAGATCGTTTGCTGGCGGTCACTCCTCCCGACGGCACGGCGATGCTTTCGCTGGTCACTCCCAAACCGGGCTCGGAGGAATACAGCCTTATCGGCCGGCCCACTCAGATCGTTTTCATGACGGAGGATCTTCCCGCCAAGTTCGAAGAATGGCGCCAGCGGGGCGTTCGGTTTTGCCAATCTCCGCGGGAAGAAGACTGGGGCGCCACCTCAGCGAGCTTCGAAGACGCGGACGGGAATTCTTTCACGCTCCTGGAATACGAAGCGATGACGCGCGAAATCGAGGAGCAACGCCGCGACCATGCCGAGCGCCGCGAGCACCAACGCCGTGCCGCCGCGGAGCAGGAATACGCCCGGAAGGTCCAGTCAAAGCTCTTCCCGCAGTCGCAGCCGCCACTGGAAACATTGGATTATGGCGGCGTCTGCGTCCAGGCGCGCGAGGTGGGGGGCGATTACTACGACTTTCTGGAACTCGATCGCGGCCGAGTGGGGCTGGTGATCGGCGACGTTTCCGGAAAAGGGACCGCCGCGGCCCTCCTGATGGCCAACTTGCAGGCCCACGTGCGCAACCTGGGCGCTTCTTACTCCTATCGTCCCTTCACGCCGTTTGCCCTGGGACAGCCGCAACGGTTCCTGATCACTCTCAATCGCCTCTTCTGCGACAGCACCACCGAGAGCGCCTACGCGACGTTCTTCTTCGCCGAATACGACGACCAGCGGCGACGCCTGCGCTATGCGAATTGCGGCCACCTGCCCGCTTTGCTCCTCCGCCGCGACGGCGATCTCGAGCGGCTCGAATCGACCTGCGCCATTCTGGGACTCTTCAAAGCGTGGGAATGCGGAGTCGGTGAGCGGGATCTTTTTCCCGGCGACACCCTGGTGTTCTATACCGATGGAGTGACTGAATCTTTCAACGATGACGATGAACAGTTCGGCGAGCGGCGGCTCATTGAGGCGCTGTGCAAATACCGTCATTCGCCCTCGCAAACCCTGCTTGAATCCCTTCTCGACGACGTCCGCCGGTTCAGCCACCGTGAGCAACACGACGACATCACGCTGATGGTCGCGAAGTGCCGATGATACGGTTTTGCCGCTTCGTCGCACCGGACTCGGCCAGCGCAGGCGGCATTTTGGGATGGCGGCGATCTCGCGGAGCGAGCCCCTCGGGAGCAGGAGACGATTCGAACCACCTTTCAGCGCTGGAAACCCAGAGACTTCACCCCGCCAGGTTGCAGTGGTTGCCCTGTATCCTCCTGACTGCAAAAAGTTAAAACCTGATACCAGCCCGGAAGAGCAGGTATTACTAAGTCAGTAAGCCAAATTAGTTTGCAATCGGCTTTCATCCTTGGTAAATTAACGTGGGAGGTAGGGGCGCCTCCGTTCCTTTTCGCGGCCGAGGCAAGTCTCGCGCTCCCATGGGTTATGGGTGAAATGTCACAGGTTTTCAGAAAATTGACGTCCGTCAGATTTTGGAACTCGTCACCGGACGAGGCAAAATTCCCCAAAGTGTAATTTCGGAAGGAACAGGTGACTACTCAGAAGCTTGTGGACGAACTTCTCCTGCTCGCCGACCGAACTGAGGTCTTAAGTGGGCATGTGGTCGAATTGAGGGATTCCCCACTCGCGATGCGTGTCGGCATCACGGATCGACTGATTCAATTGACCTGCCTGCTCCGACTCGCGGCCAAAGAAATTGAACGCCCGCTCGGCACTGAAAAGAGCTTCAACGTCCCAATCGACGCCTGACCTTCCCGGACGATGCCAGAGCGCCGACTCTTCTCCTCCCAATAAGTTGCACAGGTTACGCTCCGGATTCTCGACGCATTCTCACTTGATTCTCCGCTGAGTTTTCTCTTTAATGCCTGCCTGACGCGGAGCGCATTTCTGCGTCGAGGCGGGGCGGATGCGTTCCTGGTTCTTCCTGTTCAGTTGCAATCTGATGTGGGCGCTGCAATTCACCTGCGTCAAGCTGGTGCAGGACCAGGTGGGCCCGTTGTTCACCGTCTGGGGCCCGATGACGCTCGCGACCGTGATGCTCTATCCGCTGGTGCGGGCCGAGCGTCCTGACGGCTCCGCGCCAGACGAACGCCGCCGGAGCGACGCGTGGTCCTATCTTCTGCTCGCGGCTTTGGGAGTTTTTCCCGCCCAGGTGCTGACCACCTGGGGAACGCGCCTGTCGCTTGCCTCGAACGCCGCGCTCATCAACCTGACGATTCCGGTTTCGATGGCGATTATGGCGGCCATCATCCTGGGCGAGCGCATGACCGCGCCGCGCTGGATCAGCTTCGGTCTGGCCATCGGAGGTGTGCTCCTCTGCTCGGGTTCGGATCTCCGCCACATGGATTTCAGCCGGGCTTACTGGGCGGGGAACTCGCTGGTGTTTCTCGGCACGATGGGCAGCAGTTTCATCAACACCTACGGCAAGAAAATGATGCGACGCTACACGCCTATGCAGATGCTCTTTTACATGTACGTCGCGGCGTTCGTCATTCTGACTCCGCTCACCCTCGCGCAGGAACACGATGTATTCCGCCGCATCCCGCAATTCTCCGCGCAGACGTGGATTGGCCTGGCGCTGCTGACCTTTTTTCACAATTTCCTTTCCATGGTGTTGTTCCTCAAGGCGCTCAAAAAACTCGACGCCATCCAGGCTGCGCTCTCGATTTACCTCGTCACATTCTTCGGCGTGCCCATCGCCGCCCTCTGGCTGGGCGAGCGACTGACGCTGGCAGGGATTGCCGGCGGGCTTCTGGTCCTCGTCAGCACGCTGCTGATTACGCTGTGGGAACAGAGGCGCGCCGTGCCCACGCGGGCGGGGTGACGGAGCGCCAGGCGACCCGGCCACCCCTTGGCAGGGCCGTCGCGTCAGTTGTGTACTCGCCGTTCATCAACACTACGCCCAGCGCCCTCGCCCAAAATCACGCGGCCGAGGGCGCACCTCCGCGCGCGAGAAATCAACCTCGAAGACGCTTCTGATCCAAACACTTGATCTTCGCATTGCCATCAAGCCGTGCCTGGAGGATGATTTCTGACAGGAGAGGTTCATATGAAGAGGCCATTGGGGATGGTGGTTGCTGTGCTCGCGTTGGCAGGGGCTCTCGATGCCGCCGACTCGGTCGCCTTGCGCCAGGTTCAAACCATTCCGCTTCCGGGCGTTGAGGGGCGAATCGACCACCTGGGCGTCGATGTTCGCGGGCAACGTCTGTTTGTTGCGGCTCTCGGCAATAACAGCCTGGAAGTCCTCGACCTCCGCGCCGGCACGCGGGTGAGAAGCATCACCGGCCTGCGCGCGCCCCAGGGCGTCTTCTTTGTCCCCAATGAGAACAAGCTTTTTGTCGCCAGCGCGGATGATGGGACTTGCAGGATTTTTGATGGCAACTCATACCAACTGATCTCGGTTATCCGCTTCTCGAGTGACGCGGACAACGTTCGTTACGACGCCGCCCAGGGCCGAATCTACGTCGGGTACGGCGACGGCGCGCTGGGGATCCTGGACGCGGCCACGGGCAAGAAAATCGCGGACATCGACCTCGGAGCGCATCCCGAATCTTTTCGCCTGGAGGAATCCGGACCGAGGATCTTCGTCAACCTGCCCGACGCGAATCATACGATCGCGGTTGTGGACCGCGCGCGACGGTCGGTGATTGCGACGTGGAAGGTTGAGCAGCAGGCCAACTTCCCCATGATCCTGGACGAGCCAGACCATCGCCTGTTGGTCGTCACGCGCAAGCCCGCGCGGCTGGTGGTGTTGGAAACGAATTCGGGCAGGCAAGTCGCGAGCTATCCGGCCGTTGGCGACGCCGACGACGTCTTCTACGACTCGGCCCACAAGCGCGTTTACATCTCGGGGGGCGAAGGGTTCATCGACATCTTTGACCAGCAGAATCCCAGCCAGTATCGGCTGGCGGGAAGAATCGCCACAGCCACGGGCGCGCGAACCTCGTTGTTCGTCCCGGAGCTGAATCGCCTCTACCTTGCGGTGCCCCACCGCGGGAATCAACCGGCGGAAATCCGCGTGTATGAACCTCAGCCGAACGCCCGCCCGCAGCCATAGAAGAATTTCAGCGCTGTAGCGCAGACTCCGGCTTTCTCGGAGTCTGCGGCTCGTTCTTCATATGAAGTGCCGCAGAGTCTCTGGAATGCGAGACTCTTCGCTACCGCCTCAGTGCAGGCTGGCGTAGGTATCCCACTGGGACAGCGTCCAATATTCGGCGAGCCAATAGAAGTATTTGTAGCCAGAATAGGTCAAGTTGAACGTGTTGTTCTGGAAATGGTTGTTCCAGTCGCTGTAGACCGTATTATCGAGCGGCCACGATCTGACGATGCCCGCGGCGGTGCCGGTCACCTGGGCGATGGAATTGTCGTGGACGCTCAGGTTCTGCAACAAATAAGGCAAGCCGTTGGACCCGGTCCCCCGGTAGGCCTGAACCCCGCCGATCCCGTTCAAGCAGTCTTTCACGGTATTCCCATAGACCGCGACATTGGAGGACGTATTGATCAGAATTCCGGCGCCCCACCAGAGGTTCGACCCGCGCGGGTCGGCGCCATCGCTCTCGATGTAGTTATAGCGGATGGTGGCGTGATAGCTGATCTCGTGGAAGATGCCTGCAATGACGTTGCGCGTCGTGTGGTTGTGCTCGTAGAGGACGTAGTCGTTCTCGATGTCCGTCCACAATCCCGGGCCGTTATTATGGTGGACGTAGTTGTACTGCACCTTCAGGTTGTAGCACTTCACGAACTTGGTGCCGCCCGCCCGGTTCCAGGCAAATCCGGCAAGGTTATTCAGCCAGACCTCGTTGCTTTGCACGACGACGCTCTTACCCGTGCCGCCCATTCCCAGTTGGCCGTTCTTGTAGATCTTGTTGTGGTGAACCCACATGTAGTCGCCAATGCGCAGGCCCATCCCATGGTTCAGCCGGATATCGTTCCACTTCACGGTCCAATGCTGGCTTGGCGTACCGGTACCCTTGCGCCCGTGAATCGCGCCTTCGTCCATCCCGGAAGCATATTTCTCGATGGTCAGCAGGCTGATAACGACTCCCGTAGCCGACCCGGAGAAGGCGGACCGCGTCAGGCTGATTTCGACGACGTGGCCGGAAGGATTGTCGCCCATATAGACGTTCCCGGTGTTGTAGTCCAGGTACCACCTGCCGGCGCCCACCTGCGAAAGGCTTAATACGCGCCGCCGGGGAACGCTGTCGAAGAAGAGGTCCTCGCGCAGGGTGCAGCCCGGATGCGCGGAGTCGCACATGGAAGGGTCGGCGGTCTTGGGCGAAACGCTCACCTTGGCAACCCAATAGGATCCACTCTGGCTGAACGACGTCAGGCGCGCCGCCCCGCTCAGAACCACCCCTGCCTCGCCAATGAACTGATCGTAGCTTTTCGGGACCACTGATTGAAAGCGGTAAACGCCCGCACTGAGCTGGAAGGTCGTCCCCGCGGGGTATTGGTTCACCAGGTACTGAAGACTATCTCCGGGGCTGACGTAGACCGTCCCGGCCCGCGCAGCCGACGACAGCACCAGCGCGCTCGAAAGAATTCCCAAGCTTCGCCAGACGGCCTGCCTTGGATGAACTCTAGGATCACATTTGAATCTTCTCGAATACACTTTTCCTCCTCGAAATCTTCTTGCTGGGTATGACCAGGTTGGTGCGAACTTGACCGCCCGGATCGGACCCCGGTGTGAAAAGGTCGGCAATGCGCTGGCCGACAGGCACACTTCAACCCTGCCGTGGGGATGCCCAACTCGGCTTGGGGGCCGAAGTTGTCGCCCCGAGGCCGACAGCCGCCCCCAGGTCACGAGGCAATCAATTGTTTGGGAACTGAAATCGAAGTTCCCGTGGCGGCTCAGGCCATTGCTGCGCTGAATCCGCCATTCGAGCTACCCTTCACGTTCACCAGCGACTGGCGAAGGGTCTTTCAGCCGGGACGACTGCCCGCGATGCTTCGATCTCGTCACATAACCTGCTTCGAGCGCCGTGCCAGGCAGCGCATGATCAGGTGAGTAACGCCGCATTGGTTCACGTCGCCCCGGCGAAAGCTTGAATCCCCCTTTCGGCGAGGGAACTCTGCGCCCATTCCCAATTGGGGGCGCTTGTCTATATCGGGTTTTCTCCAGGAGGTCAGGGATTGAAGGAGCGCCAGGGGTGTAAAGGGAACGGAAGGTAAGATGAACAGTCGCGGGCTGCGGTTACCCCCTCGGAGAGGCGAGACTGTATGCTGATTGGCTGTTAGCTGTCAAGCAAAATCTGACAAGGGCCGCCTGTTTTGTTGATTTCCATCAACAGAATTCCCCGGAGCCGATAGTTTGGCTGTGCCAAGTAGCTACGGTTCCACTCGGGCGAGGATCAGGCTGGTGTGGGTCTCTTATGTTTCTGGTTGTCATTCCCGCCAAGCCTCTGCGCATTTGGGTGGACAACCGTACCCCAGCGGGTGGCGCGGACTTTTGCCTGCGGAATGGAGCTGCGCGAGGCCCATTCTGCCGCCGCGAACCGCAACCGAAGTTGGCGATCGTGCACCGCCCCCTCCCACCCGCGCTTGATTGCTCTCCCAGCGGACGGTAGAGTGTCACGCGACGCGGTTGGGAGACGATGTCGCCCGAAATCCCTTTCGGCGATCAAGCGCCATGCCTGTGCATTCGATATTGAAATTGATCCGGTGGTGGCTGATCCACCTGGGCCCCAGGCGGGACGTTACGATTCAGACCCGCATCGGCCCGCTGACGGTGGACAGCCAGGACTGGCTCATGGGCAAGCATCTCTACGTGAGGCGCGACTATGAGAGTCACGAAACGCAGACGGCGCTCGCCCTGCTTCGCGACGAGGGACTTCTCGCCCCGCGTGGAGGGCGGCTGGTACTCGACGTGGGCGCAAACATCGGAATGACCTGCATTGGCCTGGTGAAGGGCGGCGATTTCGAGCGGGCCGTTGCCTTCGAACCCGTGCCCAATACTTACCGCTTGCTTGTCCAGAACGTGGGGCAGAACGGCCTCGCGGACCGCATTCGGCATTTCAACTGCGCATTGTCGTCAGCGGAGGGAGAACTCGTGGTGGAGCTCTCGCGGGATAACTCGGGCGACAATCGCATTCGGACCGCCGACGCCCCCGGAGCTTTTCGGGAGGAACGGCGAACAACCGTCCGGGTCCGGGCGATGACCCTCGACGGGCTGTTGCGCCGCGAGCCGGATCTGCGACCGGAAGAGATCGACGCCATCTGGCTGGACATTCAGGGCCACGAAGGACACTTCCTGCTGGGCGCCCGCGAACTCTTACACCGGAACATCCCGGTGGTAACGGAATTCTGGCCTTACGCCATCGCGCGCTCGGGCCTCTCCCAGGAACGCTTTTCGCAAATCGTCTCCGAGCATTTCACGCATTTCTACCTGCTGAACTCGCCCCAGCCTTCGCGGAAACCCGTCTCCGAGATATCCGCACTCTTCCGCACCTACTCCCGCCCGAAAGCGATGTGCCAGTTGCTCCTCATCTCCGACCAGCGCCGCTGACCACGGGAACCTCGCCCGTGCCGCCCCTTCCGCGGCGCCGTAGGATGCAGATTCTTTCTCTTTCGTAGGGTGCGCCGCCGCCGCGCGACGTTTTCGGACAGCGAAGGTCGATTCAAACTCCAAGCCCCGAAGGGGCGAACTAACTCAGCCCAGGCCAACGGCCTGGGTGAGGGAGTACAGCAGTTTGCACCTCTGAGCCCTGAAAGGGCAGGATAAAATAATCCCCATGCCTCAATCTCTCTCCCAGTTATATGTCCACCTCGTCTTCAGCACCAAACATCGCGAGCCGTTGCTCTGGTCGCCCACGCGCGAACAGATGCATGCTTACCTGGCGACCGTGCTCAAGAATCAAGATTCGCCGGCTCTCAAGGTCGGCGGCACCAGCGACCACGTCCATTGTCTCTTTCGGCTTTCGAAAAACATTCCTCTGGCGAAGATCGTCGAGGAGGTTAAGACGAGCTCCTCCAAGTGGGTCAAGACGCAAGGAAGAAGTTCCGCCAATTTCCATTGGCAGAACGGCTACGGGGCATTTTCTGTTGGCCCGGCGGATGTCGACTCCGTCGCCGAATATGTCGCGCAGCAGGAAGTACACCACCGGACCGTGAGCTTTCAGGAGGAATATCGGAAACTTTTGGCGAGCCATGGGCTTGAATTCGATGAGCGGTACCTGTGGGACTGAAGACAGGTGCGCCCTTACAGGGCTTGCGACTTAGTTTGGCCCGCGCACCCAGGCCGTTGGCCTGGGCTGGGCTGGCACGCCCCTTCGGGGCTGAGGAGTATTCGAAGCCAAATGCTTCACGCATAAGGGGGCGGGTAGCGTGCGGCCACGACAGCGCTTTTCTGCCGTGGGTTCTTCCTTGGAACGACCAAAGCCTGCGGCATCCCGATGGGGTCGGGACCGTGGCATCCGACCCGCGGCGGGTACGCAAGACTGGTGTTAAGATGCGCTGACAAGAGGGGGACACTCATGGCAAAAGGAAGAGGGCGCATGCCTTGCTCTGAAGAGCCCCTGGCGGGCGGCCCGCGCATTTCGCGTCGCGAGTTTGTCCAACTTGCGGTTGCGGGCGGGGTCGCGGCAACCGGTTCCGGTGAGACCTACGCACGGAGTCCCGGTGAGATCCGAACCGCTCAAAAGCAGAACGCAAGCGAGACGTTGCCGGGCAATCCCCACGGGTCAGGGGCCGGAGCCCAAAGGTTGAGTTTGGCGGAGCTGCGCCGGTGGGAAGAGTTGAAATACGGGATGTTCATCCATTTCGGCATGAGCACGTACGTCGTGGGCAAGGTCCACGCCGACGTTCCGGATGGGACCGACCCCGCCTCAACTTACAACCCCGACAAGCTCGACGTGGACCAATGGATCCAGATCGCTCGCGACGCGGGAATGAAATATGCCGTTCTGACGGCCAAGCATGTCGCCGGGCATTGCCTCTGGCCGAGCCGCTATTCGGATTTGACCGTGGCTCAGAGCGGGAACACGACCGACGTCGTCGAGGCATTTTTGAAATCCTGCCAACGCCGCGGCGTCCTGCCGGGGCTCTATTATGATTCCTACGATAACCACCACCGGTTCGGACAAGTCAACGTGAGCCCCCAGGGCGATTATCCCTGGCAGGAACAAGGCCGCACGACGACTTACTCGACATCGCTGTATCAGGATTTTCAGACCAACCAGGTCTCGGAACTGCTGAGCCGGTACGGGCCGATCCGGGAAATGTGGATTGACATCCCCCAGCTCCTGGGGCGGGGATATCGGACCTTCCTCTACGGGGTCATCGCCAAGCTCCAGCCGCAGGCGCTCATCATGATGAATAGCTCCCGGCTGGAGACGGCATGGCCCACGGATCTGCGGTCCTTCGAAAGGGGTTTGCCGCCCGCTCCGGGTCACGAGAAGTGGCATGAAATCGAGGGCCAGCGCTACTACCTTCCGGGTGAGTTCTGCAATACCATCGGGAAGAATTGGTTCTACGTCGAAGGGGATCACCCGCGGCCCGATGAAGAACTTCGCAAGCTGCTTCTCGACTCGCGCGCCCGAGGGGTTAACTTCCTTCTGGACGTGCCGCCGGATAGGCACGGCCTGATACCGGAGGAATCCCGGGCGGCGCTCATGCGGCTTCGCAAGAACGCGGAACTCTAACCTTGGGTGTGCGCATAGGTTCAGGCGCTCTCCCCGCCGCAGGGCGTCCCAGGGGATTACCGCGTGCGTGGCCATCGCGGGCGGGCGCGGGCCAGCTCGATCGTCGCGCCGCCGATGATCGGGGGCGAGGCACCGGAACGTGATCTTGGTAGACCTATCATGATAGGCTACATAAGGGAAGGTGTGGCATTTTGCCACATAGCGCGCGACCCGCAGTGGTGCGATGGCAACTAGTTAAAGTGTTTATATTCAATATGTTAGGAAATCAGCGATAGGAGACTATTGCGAATTTTGAGACCAGTGAGACGGATGAGACTCTTGCCTTGGAAGCTCTGCGCAGATCGAGGCGGGCGACTCGAACTCAGATTTTCACGAAGACTTTGCGCCGGTACATCCAGTTGAGGATCGCCCAGAAGACCAGCAGCACGGCGGTCCCGCGCAGGAAGGGTTCGAGCCCGGCGCCGAGGAACTGGAAGAACTGCGCGCCAAGGTGAATGCGGAACGTGTCGATGATGAAGCCTTGGACGAGATGCGGCAGCAGGTAGGCGACGATCGAGTTCATCCCGATCACGACCAACCAGAAGGCCCACTTTCGGTATCCCTTCACATCAATCAGCCAGCTGAACCCCGCCAGCAGCAGGAAACATGCGCCGCCGCTGAACAGCGTCCAACTCGGAGTCCAGATGCGCTTCACGACGGGGCAGATGTGGGTGAAGTGGAAGAACAATCCCAGGGCGATTCCTGCGAAGGCCGCGATGAGCAGGCGCTTCATGGGAATGCGCGGCGACGTCTCGCGCAACCAGCGGCCGGCGATCAAGCCGAGAATCATGGTGCCGAGGGTAGGAATGAAGCTGAGTGTGAGGTACCCGCCGTTGTTATAGACGAAGGGCCTCTCGCGGGGAAAGAGGTTGAGAAACCACTGATCGAAGGCGTTGCCGAAATTGGCGTTCTTGTTCCAGTGCGCCGCGAAGCCGGTGTAGTTGTGCTGCTGGAACCAGTTGGTTGCCACTCCCACGGACTGGTAATCGAACCCGGCAGCGGGCACCGGGTAGAGCGCCCACGCGAGCCAGTAGCCCACAAGAATCACACCCAGCGCGGCCCACTGCCAGCGCGGCGGACGGAAGCCCAGCAGAAAGAGGATGGGATAACCGAAACCAATCTGGCTGAGGGTGTCCTCAAAGGTAAAGTAAGTTTGCCCGCTGTGAGTGGATCGCAGGAAGACCCCGAGCAGCACCAGCACCAGCGCGCGCCACAACGCGTGGACGAAGAGTTTCCCGAAGGTTCCGCCTCTCGCCAGGCGGCTGGCAATCGAGTAGGGAAGCGCGACTCCGACGAGAAACGAAAACGATGGCTGGATCAGATCGTGCAGGGAGCAGCCTGCCCACTCAACGTGAGTCTGATTGTAGGCGAGGATCTTCCAGAACAGACTCGCGGGAAAGGCTTCGGACACGCGCGAAAGCTGGAGGACCTCCGCCATCATCAGAAACATCACGAACCCGCGGTAAGCGTCCACGGCGACATTGCGGACGACCGGCTTCGGCGCGGGTACTGTAACCGTTGTCACCGGCGTGACCGGTGATGTTTCCAAGGCTGTTTGCACGGGGCCCCTACCTGAAGCTCGAAGAATAGCATAACCGGCGCCAAATCGAAACTAGTCTGTTGCGGTGCATCGGCCCGACTCACTGCGCGCTCCCCACCCGTGAACAAGTGATACAATCCGCGCGCAGTCAGGAGCATCCATATCGATTCGCGGCGCGATCCGAAGCCCGCGGGGCGGAGGGGCATAGCAGTCGGCCGCAGCGGCCGACAACGCTATCTTTCTATGAGAAAAGCAACCTTGGCAAAGAACGCTTTGTTGTTGGTGTTATGCGGGCTCGCTCATCTCGCGTGGGGCCAGGAGCGGAGGGTCCCCGCGGGTTACCGAGATTGGAAAGCTGCGGGCGGCGGGCCGGAGAACATCCATTATTCCACGCTCGCACAGATTAACCGCGAAAACGTGGGCACCCTTACCACGGCCTGGACGTACGACACCGGCGACGCCTACGCAGATTCTGAAATGCAGTGCAATCCGATCATCATCGACGGCGTCCTTTACGCGACCACTCCCAAGCTGCGATTGATCGCACTCGACGCCGCGACCGGCAAGCTACGATGGGTGTTTGACCCCAACAGGGGCGAGAGAGTTTCAGGCAAGCTGCGCAACCGGGGCGTCAATTACTGGCAAGATGGAAACGACCGGCGGATCTTCTATGCTGTGCGCCAGTATCTCTATGCCATCGACGCGACGACCGGGAAGCCGAAGAGGCGTTTTGGGCATGGCGGCCGTGTGGACCTGCGCGAAGGGCTCGGCCGGCCGCCAAAAGAACAATCCGTTTCCTCGACCAGTCCAGGCGTGGTTTACAAAGACCTCCTGATCCTGGGCAGCATTCTCAGCGAAGACCTGCCGGCTTCGCCCGGAGACCTTCGCGCTTTCGACGTTCGCACCGGAAAGATTCGTTGGTCCTTCCACACAATCCCTCACCCGGGAGAATTCGGCTACGAGACGTGGCCTAAGGACGCCTGGACGTACATCGGTGGCGCCAACAGTTGGGCCGGGATGACCCTGGATGAAAAGCGGGGTCTCGTCTTTGTGCCCACGGGCTCAGCCGCATTTGATTTCTACGGAGCGAACCGGCTCGGTGACAACCTGTTCGCCAACTGCGTGCTGGCACTGAAAGCGGAGACCGGTGAACGCGTCTGGCACTTCCAGGGTGTCAAGCACGACGTCTGGGATCGCGACTTTCCCGCGGCCCCCAGCCTCGTCACCGTCAAGAGAGACGGGCGCCTCGTGGATGCCGTGGCGCAAATCACGAAGTCCGGTTTCGTCCTGGTCTTCGATCGCGAGACCGGCCGGCCACTTTTTCCTATCGAGTATCGAAAAGTCCTCCCTTCGGACGTTGAGGGCGAAGTGCTGGCGGAGACTCAACCGTTTCCGCTCCTCCCGCCCCCCTTCGCGCGCCAGGTCTTCACAAAGGAAATGGCCACCAACCGCACGCCCGAGGCGCACCGCGCAGTCCTGGCACAATTCGAGAAGTTGCGCAATGAGGGACCCTTTACACCGCCCAGCCGCGAAGGAACCGTGGTATTTCCGGGATTCGATGGCGGCGGCGAATGGGGAGGCGCGGCGTTCGACCCCGAAATCGGAGTGCTGTATGTGAATTCGAATGAGATGGCGTGGATCCTCCGCTTGGTCGAGCGCCCGAAAACGAAACTCCAGGCGACGAGCCGGCAGGTTTACGCCGCCGACTGCTCGAGTTGTCACCGCTCAGACATGCGCGGAACCCCACCCGAGTTTCCGTCCCTGTTAAAACTGGGCGAGAAGTACAAGGAAATCGAAATTGCGAAGATCATTCGCGAGGGGCGGGGGCGAATGCCGGGATTCGCTCACCTGGGACAGAACGTTGTCGAGGCGCTGGCTCGCTTGTTGGCGACGGGGGAGGATGCGCAATTCGCGACGCCGGTGAGCGCCCAGGCTTCTCATCCGCTCAAGTACACGATCGATGGCTACAACAAATTCCTCGACCCGGAGGGCTATCCCGCGGTAGAGCCACCGTGGGGAACGCTCAATGCCATTGACCTCGACAAGGGTGAAATCCGCTGGAAAATGCCATTCGGCGATTATCCGGAACTGGTCGCCAAGGGCATGACCAACACCGGCAGCGAGAATTACGGGGGATCACTGGTCACGCGAGGAGGACTGCTTTTCATCGGCGCGACGAATTACGACAAGAAATTCCGCGCCTATGACAAGGTGACCGGTAAACTCCTGTGGGAAACCACGCTGCCCGCGGCCGGAAACGCCACGCCTTCCACATATGAGGTGGGCGGACGGCAGTTCGTCGTCATTGCGGCGGGAGGCGGGAAATGGGGCGCTCCGTCAGGCGGGTCTTACGTCGCCTTTGCGCTTCCGAGGTAAGCCGCCCCAGCGCCAATTCGATCTGAGTTTTCGACTGGAATTCCCAACCGCGATGAATATACTGTCTCCGGCGGAACGGTTTCCCCGGGCTCAAGTTCCTGGACATGAGGCGACCCGTACTGTAAAGGCGGCCGGATTTCGGCCCATCGGGGAACCTTCCCACTCCTGCTCGCGAGCGGAGATTCCATGCGTAAATCAGGCATCGCGTTTTCCGTCTCGGTTCTGATCGTCGCCGGGTTGGCGACCTGGATGGTCGTGCGGAGAGAACGCCCCCGCCCCCGTCCTCCGGATGAGCTTAACTTTCTAACTGGACTTCCGGACTTTGCCCGCGTCAGGAACATGCTTCCGGAGTATTTGAATCGTATCGCCCTGTCCCAACTCGACGCGCGGCGCGCGCAGATTGCCCAAACGACCACCGCGGAGGAAATCCGCAAGCGCCAGGTTTACATCCGGGAGAGGTTTCTGAGCAATCTGGGCGGTCTGCCGGAGAGAACGCCTCTGAACGCGCGCACGGTCAACACTCTCGAACGGAACGGGTACAAGATCGAGAAGGTTATCTTCGAGAGCCAGCCGCGATTCTACGTTACGGCCAACTTGTATCTTCCCACGACGGGCCAGCCACCGTATCCCGCGGTGCTTTTTCCGCTGGGGCACGAAGCCGGGGGCAAAGCCAATCCGACATGGCAACAGCTCCTGGTGACCTTTGCGAAGAGAGGGTATGTGGCCTTGGCGTGGGACCCGATCGGTCAAGGGGAGCGCGTGCAGATCTGGAACGCGGATCTCAAGAAACCGCAATTGCCGGGCTCGACGACGGAGCATTCGATCCTCGGTGTGCAATGCCTTCTCGCCGGCGACGCCATCGCCCGGTACACGATCTGGGACGGCATGCGCGCCCTTGACTATCTGCTCTCGCGCCCGGAGGTTGATCCCTCGCGTGTCGCCTGCACGGGAAATTCCGGTGGCGGCACTCACACGGCCTATCTCTCCACCCTCGACGATCGAATCAAAGTCGCGATGCCGTCCTGTTACCTGACGACGTGGGGCCGATTACTCGATACGATTGGCCCCCAGGACGCCGAGCAGTGCATTCCATTCTGGATTCGTGACGGGCTGGACCACGCCGACTTCGTCCAGGCCTTCGCCCCCAAGCCCTATCTGATTCTTTCCGCCATCCGCGACTTCTTCTCCATCACCGGCGCACGGGAGACTTATCGGGAAGCCCAGCACGTATACGCCATGATGGGTGAGCCGGAGAAGATCAGCATGTTCGAGTGGGACGACGGGCACGGGTATAACCACGAACGGCGCCAGGCGGCATATCGCTGGCTGGGACGCTGGCTTAAAGGCCGCGAAGATCTCGAGCCCGAGCAGGCGATTCGGCCCGAAACTTACGAGGGTCTTTGGTGCACCGAATCAGGGCAGGTGGTGACCTCGCTGGGTGGAGAAACGGTAACTTCTCTGAACCTGAAGCGTGCCGAGCAAGCCACGCCGGCGCGTCCCCCGCTGACGAGTCCGGAGGCGGTGGCGGCACACCATGAGTTGATGAAGCAATCCGTCGAACGGCTGACATCCTTCGATCGGCCGACCGGCAGCGTCAAGGTGACGCCGTTCGGGCAGATTGAGAAGGAAAACTACCGAATCGAAAAACTGATTTACGAGCCTGACCCGGGAGTCATCATCCCCGCGCTGTTGTTTGTTCCGAAGAACCGAACCGCGCGCGGGCCGGCAGTGATTTACGTGGACGGGAATGGGAAGGCGGCCGGGGCCTCTCCGGATGGGGAAATCCCGCGGCTGGTTGCGAGAGGTTACGTTGTGCTGGCCGTGGACGCTCGAGGCTGGGGAGAAACCCGGCCGCTGCCCAACGACGAACAATCCAACGACGTCTACCAGTATTTCGGCCACTATGACAGCGCCATGACGGCGATTCTGATCGGCAAGACGTTGGTCGGGATGCGGGCTGAGGACGTCATTCGCGGGGTGGATATACTCGCGGCGAGACCCGAAGTCGATGCCGAGCAAATCTTCGGCTTCGGAGTCGGTTCTGGAGCCCTGACGCTCCTGCACGCGGCGGTGCTCGATGAACGGATTAAGCGGGTGGCTCTTGACCGGATGCTTGTGTCATACAAATCCGCAATCGAAAGCAAGTTGCATCGTGACGTATTTGAGAGCGTCGTTCCGGGAGTCCTGAAGTCTTACGACCTTCCGGACCTCGCGGCGGCGCTGGCATCGCGGCCGGTTTGGGTTGTGGACGCGCATGACCCGATGGGGAAGCTGGTGGAAGTCGCTGAAGTCAAGCAAATCTATGCGCGAGCGATTGAGGCGTTCAAGGCCGTGCAGTCCGAATCGAAGCTCCACATAGAAGTACGGGGGGCAAGAGGCGAACTGGGTGCGGTCCTGGAGGATTCGAAATGAGGCTTCGGTTCAATCTGCTTCTACTCATCGCAATCCTTGGTTCCCAGACGGCCTGGGCGAAACTTCCCCAGCGATACTTTCAGTTGCTTGCCGCCGGTGCGGCGCAAGTCGAGAAGCGTTTCGCCGCCGAGCCCTCCGCGGACCTCAAAGCACTCGAGGCACAGCCGGGCTGGAGGCATTTCCCGTACGCGATCCTGGCACCCGCGGTTCTTTACACCAAACGACATCCTGATAATCCACACTTTCGTGATCCGAAGATGCTGGCCTTGGCCATCAAAATCGGCGACCTTCTGGCCAGCGAAGACGAAAAAGGCCTGTACGAACCGCGCCTGGATAGCGATTGGGACACGTACATGTGGGTTGAGGCCTACCGGCTGCTGGAACGCGAACTCGGCGAGGAAAGGCGCGCCACCTGGAAGCGCCACATCGAAAGGAATGCGGCCCTGGTGCACGAAGATGCCGCCCAGCGCGTGGATTTTCCCTGGTACAACTCACCTTACATCGGGACCTCGCCGAATCACTACGCGCAGTACGCGTCGCTGCTGTTCCTGACAGGGCGAGTCTTCGGAAACAAGGAATGGGTCGACCTGGGCTCACGGATTCTGCATCGGTTTGCCGCGGTCGAGCAGACCTCGGACGGGTACTGGGGCGAACACAGCCGCAACGGGCCGACAACCGGCTACGATCACATTACGATGACGCAAGTGGCTCTTTACTATGAATACGTGAAAGATCCTGCGGCACTCCAGGCGTTGCGCCGGTCCACCGACTTTCACAAATACTTCACCTATCTGGACGGAACACCCGTCGAAACCATCAACGACCGCAACCGGTATTGGGATGTCAATTCCTGGGGGCACTTCGGCTTTTCCCATTTTCCGGACGGCCGGCGATACGCGGATTTTCTGACGAGCTTTTTCCCACTGGACAATCTGCATATGGATTGGCTCGGCCGCCTTGCGCAGGACGCGCTCTATTATCACGAGGGACCGACCGCGCCGATTCCCCAGGATTCACCCAGCTACTCACATCAGATGAACATTACGGCAGGTATTCGCAAGACCGGGCCGTGGGTCGTCTGCCTGTCCGGGATCATCGACACGCAGGCGGTTAACAGCCAATTTTATCTCGACCGCCAAAGTCACGTCAGCGTTTTCCACAAGAAGGCCGGATTGATTATTTCCGGCGCCAATTCCAAACGCCAGCCCGAGTTGGCGACCTTCACGGAAAAAGACCACGGACAGATCCTTCACCTCCCCCTCAGCAGCCGGCTCCAGATGAGTGGGAAAGAAGACCGCCTTTCAGTCTCCCATGACACCTTTTTTGCGGATCTTTATGTGCCTGCTCCCACAGAGAAGGAACTGGAGTTGCGTGTCGTCAAGACCGGAAGAGGCAGGCCGGCGGAGGAGACGCGCTTCAACCTGCAGCTTGTCCTGAAGGCGGGGGAAACGCTCGTTACGGGTGCTGGAAAGTCGATGGTGCTTGGCGCCGAACCGATCATGTTGCAGCCCGAGGATCTCGGCGGCTGGATCCGCCACAAAAATTGGACGCTGAAGCTGGATCCAACGGCGACGCTGACTTGGCCGGTCTACCCTTTCAACCCCTATATGAACGGCCCGGAGAAGACGCTGGAGCACGCCGTCGGAGTCGTGTCAGTCCCTATCCGTTCCAAGCGCGAAGAGCACGACTGGTACGTTCGACCGGGCGAACACGTAATCACCTTCAGTTTGACCGTCGAATAAATCTGCCATCTCTGAGGGGCGCGCAAAACCGGTGACACAAAGAATAGGAACTTGGCAACGATTTATCTGTCTGCCCAAGACCATTCTCGTCTTGGCGATCTCTACTTTAATACCCTTTCAGCTTGAAGCCGCAGAAACCAGACCCAACGTTATCATCATCACGATTGACACGCTCCGAGCCGACCATCTGGCCTGTTACGGTTATCGCCGAATCCAAACGCCGAACATTGACAGTCTGGCGAGCACGGCCACGCGGTTCTCGCGCGCTTATACGCCCGTGCCCATCACCCTCCCCGCGCACACCGCCCTGTTCACCGGCAGCTTTCCCATGGCCACGGGGGTACACGACTTTGCCGTCAACAAGGTTCCCGCGAGTGCGGTGACACTGGCGGAAATCCTGCGCCAGAACGGGTACGCCACCGGGGCATTCATCGGTGCCCCCGTCCTTGACTCCACCTATGGTCTGAACCAGGGATTCGAAACCTATTTCGACAATTTCGATTTCAGCCGTTTGGACGAAGCGAGGGCTGACGAAATCAAGCGGCGCGGAAATATCGTAGTCGACGAAGCGCTGAGCTGGCTGAAGCAAACATCGCGTCGCCCATTCTTCCTGTGGGCGCACCTCTATGACCCCCACTACCCTTATACTCCTCCGGAACCGTTCGCGACCCAGTACCGGGATCGCCCTTACGACGGTGAAATCGCCTTCGCGGATGCTCAGGTGGGGCGTCTAATGGCGTTTTTGAAAGAGACCGGGAGCTTCACGGATTCGGTAGTGGTCCTGGCGAGCGACCACGGCGAGGGCTTGGGCGACCACGGCGAGAACAAGCACGGGTTCTTCATCTACAACTCGACGATCCACGTGCCGTTACTCGTCAAGGTCCCCGGGGCAAAGCCGCGGCTCGCTGGCGAAGAGGTCTCTTTGGTGGACGTTATGCCGACGGTCCTTCAAATACTGCGCATCGCAATTCCGCCCTCTGTCCAAGGGCGGAGTTTGTTGAGCCAGATCCTGGGCCGTCCGGCTGCCAGTTCCTCGAATATTTACGCCGAGAGTTTCCTGCCGCTGCTTCACTTCAGCTGGAGCCAGCTCCGGTCGCTGCAGTGGAGGGGCCTGAAGTACATTGAAGCGCCGCATCCGGAACTTTACGACACCGTTGCGGATCCGCGCGAGACAAAGAATCTGTTCGACGTGCGACAGGCCGACGCTCACTTGCTGCGCGACCGGCTGTTTACCATTCTTCGTCGCTATACGCCGGTGACAGGAGAGACATCGAACGAGAAAGCCTTGGCTGATCCGGCGCTCCTCGAGCGGCTCCAGAGTCTCGGTTACGTGGCTATATCGTCCGGGACCTTTGCCGACAATTCCGGGAAAGCGCTCCCTGATCCCAAGGACCGCATCCAGGTTTACGAATTGTTCTGGGAGGCGATGGCCGCCGGGACTCACGGCCGCTATGAGGAGTCTCTCCGCAAGCTCCGAGAAGCTGAAAAGCTCGAGCCGGATTCCTTGCCGATCCTCTTCTTGACCGCACTCGATTACTTTCAGATGAAGAATTATCCGCAGGCTATCGGCTTCTTTAACAGGATCCTGATCCTGAAGCCCAAATACGCTCCGCCGTACTACTACCTGGGGGTGATTTACGCACAGGGTTCCAACATCGAAGTCGCCGTGGCGAATTTCAAGAAGGCGCTGGAACTTGATCGGACTAATTTCTCTGCGGCTTTCGGTCTGGGAGCCGCGTACTTGAAGGTTCAGCGCGTCGATGACGCGGCGGCCGCCTTCCAGCAAGCCGTTCAAATCAACCCGAATTACGCGGAAGCTTACGCGGCCTTGGGTGAGATCTACCTTAATCAGCAGCGACTCGACGATGCCATCGACGTCCTGGAGAAGGCTGTGAAGTTCGCGCCCCGTATGAGCGTCGCCCATCTTCGCCTGGGGCAGGCCTACGAGGCTAAAGGCCTTGCTGATCGGGCGGCAGAGGAGTTTCGCAGGGCAAAATCACCCCAGTAATGGATCTTGAGAAGTGGTCGGGCTTTCTAATGCGCGCTGAGAGCGACCACTTTCGTTCCCCCCGGATTCGTTCCTAATCGAAGGCTGTGGAAATCTTTCGAAAATCCACTTGACAATGAGTCCGAACTCGTTTTCTATATGCTCACATTCAGTCACAGGGAGTCCATCATGAAACTGGGGCATTTGCTCAAGGGGTTGACGCTTATCGTGTTGGCCGGATTTGTCTGCCTTGCCTGGTTCGCACAGGCGAGTTGGGCGCAGACCGGAACGGGTACTATCACCGGAACGGTGCGAGACCCCAACCAGTCCGTGGTTCCAGCCGCTGAAATCACTGTCACCAACACTCAAACCAACGTGGTGACCAAGGCGAAGACAAATGAGGCCGGGGTTTACTACTTGGGCGCCCTACAGATCGGACCTTACCGGATGACCGTCGAGGTGCAGGGGTTCAAGACGTGGGAGGGGACTCTGCAACTCCCCACCGGGCAGACAGTCGTGGTGGACCCTACGCTGCAAGTAGGTGACGTTCGAACGGTTGTCGAGGTAAAAGGCGCGGCCCCTGTCATCACGACACAGAGCGTCGAAGTTTCAAATGTGAAGGACTTCGAGCGCATCCGTCAATTGCCCTTGAACGGCCGCTCGATTGGCAACCTCTTCACATTGACGCCGGGCGTGGAAGGCCCGGCAGGTGGCGCCCGCGTCAACGGCATGAAGGTCGGCTCGCTGGAAATAACCTATGACGGCTTGTCGATTGTTGACCGGTTCGGCGGGGGCATTTCCCGCGTCCAACCGCCTCTTGATACCGTGCAGGAGTTCCGAATCGAGACGGTTGGGTCGGATGCCCGATATTCCCGCCCCTCGAACGTAACCATAGCGACCCGAAGCGGCACCAACACCTTCCATGGGAGCCTCTTTGAGACTCACCGCGACAACTCCGCCGGCTTTCGTGTCCGCCGGAGGGAGGAGAAACCGGATCCCGTCACAGGAAAATTCTCGCCTGCGCAACTCATCCGCAACGAGTATGGCGGCTCGGCGGGCGGCCCCTTCTACATCCCCGGCGTGTACGATGGGCGCGACAAGAGCTTCTGGTTTGCGGCCTTCGAGGGTTCGCGCCTGCTCCAGCGGAGGTTGAATACCGATGACGAGAATGCTCAGCGTGTGCCCACCCAGGCGATGTGGGATGGGGACCTGACTAACGCCATGGACGTGGAAGGGAACCCGATTACGATTTACGATCCCCTCACCACGGACGCCAACGGCGTTCGTCAGCCGATTTCGTGCAATGGCGTGGTGAACGTCATTTGTCCCGACCGGATCAGCCAAACCGCCAAAGCCCTGGCTGCCATAACGGCCCGGCCGAATATTGACGAGAACCCTTACCTGGGTCCGAACTTCGTAAAATTCTACCCGGATCGAACCAAGCTCTGGAACCTGACGATCAAGGGAGATCATCACTTTAGTGACAAAGATAGTCTCTCAGTGAGGTGGACGCGCAGTAAGACCAACGCGGCCGTTGAAGGGGGCGTGTTCGGAGACCCGGTTGACGCTTCAGCGGGCGTGGGCACATCCAGAAGTGATGCCATCGTTCACAACGTGGCAGTCAACTATAACCGGACTTTGTCGGCCACTCTCTTGAACGAACTGCTGGTGGGTGTTCATCGGTCGTTCAAAAGCTCAGGAACGCTGGCTGATTTCACCGACTGGGCCGGGAACTTGGGGCTCCCCAACCCCTTTGGCACTACCGGATGGCCGACCTTCTGCGCTTACAACCTCGGCTACTACTACGGTTTTTGCTGGGACGGCGACAACCGAAAAGACGAGGCCCTGACGGCGGAAGTCCTCGACGACAATGTCACCTGGATCAAAAGCAAGCATACGATCAAGTTCGGCGGGAGGATCCGCCTGGAACAGAACAACGTTCGCGAACTCCAGCAGGCCCAAGGTTCCCATACTTTCGGCGGCAACTGGACCGCCCTGGTTGATCCGGAGGATCCGAGCAATCCCCTGCCTTACACAGGAGACGGGTTTGCGGAACTGCTCTTGGGGCTTCCGACAACCCTGCGTAACCAATATAACCGTGGCTATTTCTACTTCCGGCAGAAAGAGATCGGCTTGTATGTTAACGACAATTGGAAGGTTTCACCACGCTTGACGCTCACCTTGGGATTGCGTTGGGACAAGTGGACCCCTTACACGGAGAAGTTCAACCGGCTGACCACTCTCGATCTGAATAGCCTCGCCGACCCCAACTCATTCCAGGTGATTACACCCGGGGATGTCAGGATGGAAGATCTTCCCGGAATTCCTCCTTCTGTCCTCAGTTCGTGGGCGACACGGGGACTGACCTGGACGACCGCCAATTCTGTCGGATATCCCAGCAACCTGTTCCGGGCGGATAACAACAACTTCGGGCCGCGTCTGGGAGCGGCGTTTAGAATTACGAATCATACTGTCCTGCGGGGAGGTTATGGCGAGTACTTCTGGACCGTGCCCCTCGCCCAGTTGTTGCAGGCATCGAGGACCAATCCCCCTCTAAACCTGCTCTACCGGAACGCCATGAATGAGCGGAATTTCCCACTTAACACGTTCACGCTTGTTGGCCAGGCAACGCCTAATGACTTTTTGCCAACGGCTACGGTGGACATCAGCGGCGCGGGCGTGATTTCTCCTACCGCCCAGGGGGAATTCATCTGGGACGGCCGCAATTGGACGGATGGCCGCGCGCAGGAATGGCATGTGACGTTGGAGCGTGAACTGCCGCACGAGACGGCGTTGCGCCTCAGCTACATCGGGACCCATGGCACAGACCTGGAGCAGGTCTTCTCGGTTAATACCCGGGAGTCAGAATATAACTATGCTGTTCGCACCGGTTTGAATCCACGCGATCCCGGCAATCCCGAGACCGGAGGCAACCTGGACTTTCTCCGAGTGAACCATAACTGGGCGCCTAGCGCCAAGAACCGGACGGGGTACTCGAATACGCACTCGGGCCAGATCGAGATTGAGCGTCGTTTCTCTCAGGGGTTGGCATTCCAGTGGTTCTACACCTTCACCCGTTCCCTGAACACCACCGACACGCCTGGGTTTTCGAACGGCGGAGCCGGCATTAACGATGGCGGCACGTCGAGCGGGGGAGGAGGTTCTGTCCCGCAAATTACTCAGATCCTTGGCGAGCCGAACTTGACCTACGACCAGCGCCTTCGCCTCGCATACTTCAATTCCACGGCGCTCCCGCCTCATCGCGTCCGGTTCAACGGCATCGTCGATCTGCCCTTTGGCCGTGGGAAGAGATTCGGTCGAGATGTGTCGGGCCCACTCAACCAGATCATTGGTGGCTGGCAGATTGCCACCATTGGCGATTGGCGCAGCGGCCTTTGGCAAAGCATCTCCACCAGCCGGTTCCAGGCCGGATTTCCAAACCTCCCCGCCTTTATGCGGCCGGAGATGACGTACCAGGGGGACCATCAGCGCTTGTGGTTCCGGGGAGACGTCAATCTCTCAACCGCCACCAATTTCACGGGAGGCGCATCCCCGAATATCGTGCCGCTGGACCCGGCACATCGAGTCGTGCGGCCATTCGGACCAAACTGCGACGGTAATTTCGTTGGAAGCAGTCCCCGGCTGGCCGTGACGCTCGGCGATGGCTCTTGTTACAATGCCCCTACGAACGACTTCTATAATCCCAGCCCGAGAGCCAGCATCATTGGTCCCGGCGCCTGGAATACGGACCTCTCAATCTTTAAGAATTTCAAAGTCAAGGAGCGAGTGAATATCCGATTCACGGCGGACTTCTTCAACGCCTTCAATCACCCGATCGATGATGTCCCCAACTCCACGACAGGATTGCAGAACCTGAGCCGTCAGACCAACGAACCGCGGATTATTCAATTCTCGTTACGATTGGACTGGTAGCGAGGTCCAAAGAGCCATCTCGCACCTCCTGCCCGTAGATTTCGGGCAGGAGGTGTAAAGCCCCAGCAATCTGCCAGGCGCGATATTTTGCGAAAGCCCAAGCGGAACCAACCTTCGATTGTAGTTGCGTTATTGGGAATCGGGATGGCACTGCAAGCCCGCGGTGTGTCCCAAGGGAACTCTCCCCAAGCCGAGGGACTCATTGAACACGGAGTTCAGCAGCTTTCCAGGGGAAACGAAAGCCAGGCGCTGGACGACTTCAACCGCTTCAAACAGATCGCTCCGCAGGATCCCCGACCTTACTTCTACGCGGGCATGGCATTGGAAAAGGCAGGAAGGCTGAGCGCCGCAGCGTTGGAAGTCAGCGAAGCCATTCGCCTGGCCCCGGACCGCCCCGAATACCATATTTTCCTGGCGGACGTCTTGTGCCGCATCAAACAGAAAGCCGCCGCCGCCGACACGCTGGCCATTCTTGAGAAGCAAGGGAATTTGGAACGACTTGAGTCAGCCTGGCTGAGGCTTCTTGTGGATGCCTACTATCGGTTGGAAAAGGCTGATGACGCCTTGAGGGTCCTGGGGATACTGAATGCGCGGTTGCCCGACGACCCGGACATCGCGCTGAACATGGGCCAGGCTTATGCGCTGAAAGGTGACACCGAACACGCTACGGAGTTTCTCAAAAAGAGCGTTGCCAAAACTCCACGGAACCCCACAGCCTATTTTGAACTTGGCAAAGTGCTTTACCAGCGGAATGAGATGGCGGCCGCCAAGCAGGCCCTCCTGGAGGCCGTGAAACTTGACCAAGACAATCCCGAGTACCTTTACAGGCTGGGGGCAGTGTGCCTGGCCCAGGGCGGGATCGAGGAGGCCATCGGCTATTTGCGGCGTGCGGAACCGGGTGCCTCTGGAGTGCCGCAGATCTACAATGCCCTGGGTCAGGCGTACCATCTCAAAGGTGAGCGTGAAAAAGGTGATGAGTACAGAAGAAAGTTTCAGGAAATCACGACGGCGGAAAAGAAGGAGAACGATCGGAAATGGGAAATCGAGAGGCTGATCTACCAAGGCGAAATGCAGCTTGATAAGGGGAACAAGGCCGAGGCCCGCGCGCTGTTTGAGCGGGCGGCTGAAGCTGACCCGAACCGCTGGGATCCGCACGGTTATCTGGTGGAGATGTTTCTGGCCTCGGGCGAGCTAGACAAGGCATATCCCCACCTTGTCAAGATGGAGGAGATCGAGCCGGACTCGGTGGTGGGAAATTATCTGGCGGCTCAGTACTGGGTCGCTCGCGGGGACTACGCACGCGCGCGCCCTCTCGCGGAGAAAGCCAAGTTCGGCCGGCCGGGCAATTCCGAACTTCGCAGCCTGTTGGGGAGCATTTATCGCGAATTGGGTCAGAACGAAAAGGCGAGCGAAGAATTCCGTGCCGCAGTCCGCCTGGCGCCGGATCGTGCGGATTATCGGGAGCAATTGCGCAAGTTGGAAGCGGGGGAGGTAACGGCGGATCAGAATCCGTCAAGGCGGTGATCTTCTGAAATTCTCCAGCCGTTTTGCACCTCTCAATGGTTTAAACGGCGCTGGACGAGGTCTCCATGATTTCAAAAGATGGCCAAGCGGTTCGCGGTACTGGAATCATTTCGTGCATGGTCGCAGGTATCCTTCTGGCAGTTGGGTCTATACCCGCGCGGGGTGCGGACATCGTTTTGCCCTCATCGGCTCTGGAGCGTGATGGGCCGGCGCTTTTCACCTACCGGACCAACGGGTTGGCGACGGGCAAAGGCGAACTATCTCTCAAGTGGACCGATTCATACGGCCGTGTGGTGGACGAGCGCAAGATTCCCGTGCAACTGAACGACGAGTCTGAATTCCGTTTCACGCTCGACCTCCGGCGCGCCGTCGCGATGCAGAACGAGCTGACCGCGCATTTTACCTTCGAAGGAACGAACCGGAAGGGAGCAAGAGACCACCGCGAGGAAGATGCTCGTATTTCATTCATCGCGCGCCCCCCCGACCGGAAGTGGTGGGACTACCAGATCATCATGTGGCAGGATGGTTCGGCGGAGCACTACGCTCAACTGAAACGATTTGGCATCAGCGCCGGAATGTACAGCGGCAAGGCGAAAACGCCTCCCGAATTTCTGTTGAAGAATAATTTGCGCTGGTACGCGGAGAATATCGCGACGGATTTTTACGCGGAATACCACCGGTGGTTTCCAGACCGGCCCGTCCATTGGAAGTTTCTCGAGGCCAAAGAACTTCTGAAGAAAGATCCGACCAGCAAGGAAGCCTTCAAACGCCATCCCAGCCTGGTTGATCCCGAGTGGCTGCGCAAGATTCAAAACCGGCTGGTGGAAACGACGCGCATCCATTCTCCCTACCGCCCGATCTTTTACAACCTCGGAGATGAGTCAGGGATTGCCGACCTGGCGGCATTCTGGGATTTCGATTTCTCGGATCAGTCGCTCGTCGAGATGCGCGCGTGGCTGAAGGAACGATACGGAACATTGGCCGCCTTGAATGACCAGTGGGGAACAAGTTTCGACCGGTGGGATCTGGTCACGCCCATGACCACCAGCGAAGCGATGAAACGCGCCGACGATAACTTCTCATCCTGGGCGGATTTCAAAGAATGGATGGACGTGTCCTTTGCTCGCGCCATCAAGGTGGGTGTCGATGCCGTTCACTCCGTCGACCCGGATGCCTATGTGGCAATCGAAGGCGCGCAGCTTCCAGGCTGGGGCGGATACGACTACTCGTTGCTGGCGGGCGTCCTCGATGCCATCGAGCCTTACGACTACGCCTGCAACGTCGAGATCATCCGCTCGCTCAAACCCGAAATGGCGCTTGCTACAACCGCCTTTGGGACGGGGCCCTGGGAGAAGCACCGCGTATGGTACGAATTGCTCCATGGCGGTCGCGGTATCATCCTCTGGGATCCCAAATCGGATTACATCAAGGACGACGGGACGGTTGGCCAGCGCGGCCGGGAGGCGGAGTCTTATTACAATGAACTGCGCAACGGCATCGGGGCGCTGCTGATCAACAGTCGACGCCAGGCCGACCGCATCGCCATTCACCATTCCCAGCCCAGCCTGCGCGTCGAGTGGATGCTTCAGCACAAACCCCAAGGCGATGCCTGGGTCGAGCGGAAGTCAAGTTCGGACGAACACGACAGCAACTTCCGATGGCTCCGCGAATCATATTGCCGGCTGATCGAAGACTTGGGGTGGCAATACAATTTTGTGGACGTCAGGCAGATTGAAAAGAATGAGTTATTGAGTGGCGGATACCAGGTGCTTTTCCTCCCACACTCGAGCGCGCTCTCCCGGGCTGAAGGCCGCGCCATGCGGGAATTCGTCGAGCAGGGAGGAGTTCTTATTGCCGATGGGAACCCCGGTGCGTTTGACGAACATGGAAGAAAACTTGCGCAGCCGCTTCTTGAAGACCTATTCGGTGGACCTCATACGGAACAAGTGACAACCAAATCCGTGGGCCGGGGCAAAGCCATCTACCTGAACGCAGATATTCAGAATTATTATCGCGCCCGGCTCCTGGGAAACGAGCAGCCGGTCCGCGAGCTCGTGGGCAGACTGCTTCAGGAAAACGCCAGCCCGCCAGCGTACAGGCTTGTTGACCGCTCCGGCGAAGCTTTCCTTGGGATCGAAACCCACGATTTTCGCAACGGCGGGATCGATATCGTCGGCCTTCACACGAATCCGCAGCTTTCGGTGGCAGATCTCGGTCCGCCGGAGACGATTTCGAATCGCCGTTTCGAAAAGCCCAGGACGGTCTCGTTGACGCTGCCGGAAGAGGCCTATCTCTACGACCTGCGTTTGGCCAGGGGGCTCGGCAAACTCAAGCAGGTCACAATCCAACTCGATCCGTACGAGCCAACGCTCATTGCCATTTCTCCTGCGCCTTTCGGGAGGCTTAACGTGCGTGCGCCGGATCGCGTCAAACGCGGCGCCACAGCCCAAGTCGGGATCAGTCTGGAGGGAGGATCCCCTGCGGCCACGCATGTGTTCCACGTGGACGTTTATGAGCCTTCGGGCAAGGCGGCGCCACAATACTCCGGGAATCTGCTTGCTTCTCATGGGCGCGCTGCAAAGGTGTTGCCCTTCGCACTCAGTGACGAGGCCGGCCCGTGGGAAATCCGCGTCAAAGATATCCTGAGCGGCCAGTCGAAGGCGGTCACGATGGACGTCTTTTGAAATTCCAAAGCCAGGACAGCGTGGGCACGCAAGGCAGGTTTTGGCCGGGCTCGAATCTGTGGTTATCTGGAGGCGACTTTCGTGTCGCTCCAGCTGAAGGGGAAGCTCTTCTCTGCCAGCTTGTACGATTTGGCGTAAGCGTTCCTGACCGTCTGCACCTTCTCAACCCACTCCTGCATGGGCAGGAGCAGTTGTCGGTAAATGTGATAGGTCATGTCCACCGTCCGGTCAGGAACGTGATCCTTCACATCATCCAGCTCGTGCAGGAAGCGTCGGCCGTTCGCTTCGGCCACGCGCGGGAACCAGGTCTTGTACCAAGTCTCTTCCAGGTCGTGCAGGGCACGATTCCGCTCCTGCTGAATTTCTCTCGCTGACTCCAGCGCGGCGTCCAACGCCGCCACTGCTTCTTCGGGTTGAGCGCGCAAGGCTGACGCGGCCGCGGATTTCAGGGCGTTATTGATCCTGCCCAGACTCCCGAGCATTTCGAGATTCTGCCGACACATCAACGCGATCGAAAGGAATACCTCCAGGTTGTGCCGGTTGTATTCCACAGAACGGAGATTGGTGTGCAACAACCCCAGCAGTTCATCACTTTCGGCAAGCATTCTCGACGCTGCCTGCAGCCGCTTTGAGTTAGCCTGCGTCCAATCGCTGTCGATGGCCAGATAGGGAAGCTTGGGAACGGGGGGAAGCGGAATCCCCTGATCTGTCTCCGGCCGCCGCGGAATGAAGATCTGGTCAGAATTTCCGAATAGCGGCTCGCGCGCGGAAGGAATCGTTTCCCAACTGTCCGCCCAGAACTGCGCTTGGCGGCTCATCAGCTGATAGACGCGTCCCATGTTGGTGGCGCCGGAACCATAAAACAAAGGATAGAACGAATTCATCGACGTATACGGGTCGGGAGCTCCGGGATGCCATCCCGCCGCCGCGCCGGTCACGTAACCGAGCCAGAACGTTTCGGCATGCAAGCCGGCGTCCGCCCAGGCCGCCACCACCACGCCCATCAGGTCCGCTTGCTCGCGTGCCGGAGAGAACGAGACCTGCTCGAACATTCCCGGCACCCGCTCTCCTCCTCCGCCACCGGGGTGGAGCCGTTCGCTCGACGGCAGCCGATAGTAGTCAGGGAAGAGTGGCTCAACCCCCTGCGTTGAGGTGTAGATCAACTGGCGAATGCCGTGCTTCTTGAAGACCGGGTCGTATTCGGGTCCATAGACTTCGCCGTTCACCAGATGCCTGGGAAGCGCCGGGATGTCTTCCGGCTTTAAGGGATATTCGCCCCAGAAGATCACCGTCCGCCCGCGATCGTGCAGGAACCCCGCGGTCTTGGTCAGAAACTCCGCCAGCAGTTTACCGACGCTGCCTAATTCCTGGGCTCGGGGCTTTTCGCGGCATTGGGCATCGTCGGCAAGGCCGACGTAGTAAGGTTCGTCGGTCGACAGATGAAAGTACTTCCCACCTTTGTTGGCGGCGAGAAGATCCTCGAACATTCCGAAGAGGAGCTTGTACGTATCCGGATTCGTCGCGCAGAATTCGTAGTTACTGTCCGCAAACTCGCGCAAGGGAGCGTACTCGGGATGCTTCAAAATGAACGCTACGTGTGAGGGTCCATCCAGCCAGGGGATGATCTGAACGTGATATTTCAATCCGTAGTCGGTAAGTTCCTGGAATTCCGCCGGCGTCAGCGCATAGGGCTCGACAATTGCCGGCGCACTCTTGAATTGGAAGTGGCCTTCGAGCTTGATCGAGAACCCGTTGATTTTGAAGAATGCGGCTTGCCGCACCGCCCGCTTCAGTTCCTCCAGACGATCGAGATGGTGGGCGTCGTCCCAGTAGATCTCGCGGAGTTGCAGGTCGGGCCAGTCGGTGATTTCTCCTTCGGGAAGCCACAACTTGCCTTCCTTGGGTCTGATGAGTTGCAGAAGGGTCTGTACGCCATAGAAGAGTCCCGGGGCCGCGTTGGCCGTTATATCAATCGAATTCGGTGACAATACGATCTTGTAGGCTTGCTCGGCGAGAATTGTCCGGTCGCGGTCGAGCGCCTCCCCGATCGTCACCGCGCCGGGACTGAGGGTAAGCCGGATTCGATTCCTGGGGCTCGATCCTCGTGCGGCTGCGCCTATGCTCAAGTGGTATCGGCTCGCGAGGTCTTCCTTCAGACTCACGATGGCAATATCATCCGCGCGGACGCCGGGGCCAACTTCAATTCCCCATCCCGCGCCGACCTCAAAGTCCCCAGTCTGCAGCGTGACTTTCTGCGGTTCAGGGATTACAGCGTACCCACGTGAATTCAGCGGCGAGACCGTTGCGCAGAACCCGTCTATCGCCTTCGATAGAACCAGCAACGCCAGCATCACACCGACCTTGTTCGAGAATGTATCAGTGAAGCGTCTCAAAGCTTGATCCTCCGCAAACGATTTATGACACCCCGTCCTTGCGTCCGGGCGCATTACACCTCCAAAAAGCCGCGTCCGCAAGATTGCTTTGGCCTTGCGGCAACCACACGAAAGCACTGCGAGACTCATTCTGCATCCGGCCCCGATCAATCAGGCAACATCAACCCGGCGTCATTCACCGCCTGCCTTGGAGAGCGGCTCCTCCACCTTCAGAATACTGTCGACTCGGACATCCCGGAGGGTCTGAACATCTCCACGCGGCCAGGTAATTTCGACGGATTTGATCGTCGATTCCTTGCCCAAGCCGAAGTGCAGGCGTTTATCACTCGTGGACATAAAGCCGACGCTGGTCGAAAGGTGATTGTAGATGACGCGGCCGGAGCCCGTGGTGACTTTGACCCGCGTTCCGATCGCATCACGATTGCTCTTGTGCCCTCTCGCCTCAATCAGCAGCCAATGGTTCCCGTCGCCGCCTGAGTTGAGCAAGATTCGCGGCCGCTCGGTCAAGGAAGTCACGACGAGATCCGGGAAGCCATCGTCATTCAAGTCGGCGACCGCCGAGCCCCGCTGATATCCCATGTGCAGAAAATCGCTGCCCAATGTTTCGGTCACATCGGCGAAGGTTTTTCCCTCCACGTTTTGCCACAGGGTGTCGTGCTGCCTGGAATTGTTTCCGATCGTGTCAACATCTCCGTTGGAGGAGTAGATGTCCTTCCACCCGTCGTTGTCGTAGTCGACGAAGGCATTACTCCATCCCGACTTGTAGCGGCTGAGTTTCTGGATGTTGGTCATCGCCGAGAGATAGCGGAAGGATTGACCTTCCTCGTTGAGGAAGAGTCCGAACACCTGCGTTTGGAGGTCGCTGTAGAAGATGTCAACCCAGCCGTCGTTGTTGAAATCCTTCACGTCGCACCCCATACCCGACACCGACGCGCCGTCGTCATTGTACGCTACCCCGTAAGCCAGGCCGACTTCTTCGAATGTCCCATCCTTCTTGTTGAGATAAAGGAAATTGGGGTCTGTATCGTTGGCGATAAACACATCCATCGCGCCGTCGCCGTTGAAATCCGCAATGCCGATCCCCATGCCTTTTCCCGGCGACTTGACGAAACCGGATTTCTCCGTGACGTCTTCGAACTTCCCTTTGCCCAGATTGTGATAAAGGTTGTGCGGGACGCTCTTGTAGATACGCGGATTGCAGTAGAGGTCCTGCTCGCCCATTGTGCAGCGGATGTCGGCCTTGGGGTTCCAGTAGGTGTACTCGGAGACGACGAGGTCGAGCAGGCCATCGTTATCGTAATCAAGCCAGGCGGCACAGACACTCAGCAGGTCGGCGGGCTTGCTGTCCAGCCCGGAGCCGGCGGTGACGTCGGTGAAGGTCCCATTTCGGTTGTTGTGATACAGAGCGTTGCGCCCCGCGTTGCAGATGAAGATGTCCGGATACCCGTCGTTGTCGTAATCTCCCGCTGCGACCCCGAAGGAGAAATCGAGGTCACCGCCCGTCAAGCCCGCCTTCTCGGTAACATCCTCAAATGTTCCGTCTCCTTTGTTTCGTAAGAGGCAGCTATAGAACGAGGGATCTGACTTCTTGAGGTCCGGCAATTTGGCCCCGTTGGTAAAGAAGATGTCCTGTTTTCCATCCTGGTCGTAATCCAGGATGGCGATCCCGCCGCACATCGGCTGGGGAAAGTACTTTCGCCCCGTGAAGTTGTTATTGGAGATATAGGAGAACTTGGAGAGCGCCGAGACATCCTTGAAAGTAATGGCGGCAGGTGCCGGCGAGCCGGGGACAGGGGAAGTCGCCAGGCTTGCCCCGGCCAGGAATGCGGCAATCAGGGAACCCCCCACGCAGGCGGTGAGCCTCCATAAGTAAGGGTGGACACGCGAACCCGCGCGGCGGACGTCGGCTCTCCTTGGCATGCCACTCCCTAAACTACAGTAAAGCGCGGAAGAACCTCAAGGATTCTGTTCTGCATGGGTATGATTCAGCTTTCAGAGTGTCGAGTGGGGTAAGCCGGACATGACCAACCCTGTACTTCTGTTTCACCTCATTCGGCGACGCGGCGCTACGACCCGGGCCAGCGCTCGATGACTACTTTCTTATCCGTATAAAACTCCACGGCGTCCCATCCCTGGCCGTGCAAGTCGCCGAAGAAGCTGTCCTTCCACCCGCTGAAGGGATAGAACGCCATGGGTGCGGCGACGCCGACGTTGATCCCGATATTGCCCGCTTGCGCTTCGTGCCGGAACTTGCGCGCCGCCGCGCCGCTCGAGGTAAACAGACACGCCATGTTTCCGAACTTCGCGCTGTTCACCAGGCGGATGGCCTCGTCGACGGTCTCGACGTGGACAAGGCTGAGCACCGGGCCGAAGATTTCTGTCCCTCCCAGCGTTCCGTCAGGATGAACGTCTTCGAGAATCGTCGGCCGGAGGAAGTTGCCTTTCTCGAATCCTTTAATGGTGACGTTCCGCCCATCGACCGCGGCCCGCGCCCCTTCCTGAATCCCCGTCGCAATAAGGCGCTCGATGCGCGCTTTGCTCTCGGCCGTAATGACCGGCCCCATCTGCACTCCCGGCTCCAGTCCGTACCCGACTGCGCGCGACACGGCGGCGCCTCGAAGCGGCTCGGTAAAGATCTGGCGCGCTGCGCCGACTGTCACGGCAATCGAGGCTGCGAGGCACCGCTGGCCCGCGCATCCGAAGGCTGATTCGGCCACGATCCGTGTGGTCGATTCCACATCGGCGTCGGGAAGCAGGATGACGGGATTCTTGGCGCCGCCTTGACACTGCGCGCGCTTACCACTGGCCGTGGCGCGCGTGTAAACGTATTTGGCCACCGGAGTCGAGCCGACAAAGCTGATGGCCCGCACGGCCGGGTGGTCGAGTAACGCGTCCACAGCCGCCTTGGCGCCATTCACGAGGTTGACGACGCCCTTGGGCAATCCGGTCTGTTCCAGCAAGTGGAAGAGCTTGCCCGCCGTCATCGGTACGCGCTCGGAGGGCTTGAGCACAAATGTGTTCCCACAGGCAATCGCGAAGGGAAGGAACCAGAGCGGAATCATGCCGGGAAAATTGAAGGGCGTAACGGCCGCCACTACACCCAAAGGCTGCCGCCACATTATCTCGTCGATGCCGCGCGCAATGTCCTCGTTGTTGTAGCCCTGCATCATGAGCGGGATCCCGCACGCGACTTCGACATTCTGGATGCCGCGGCGCAACTCGTCCGTCGCCTCCTGGAGTGTCTTTCCGCACTCATGGGTCAACGTGCGCGCCAAGTCGTCGAGATTCTCTTCGAGCAGCTTCTTGAGTTTGAAAAGGTACTGGACACGCTCCACGGCCGGAGTCTCGCGCCATCCGGGAAAAGCCGCGGACGCCGCCTGAACCGCGCGGTCGACTTCGCTCGCGGAAGACAGGGGGACTCTGGCCATCACTTCGCCGGTGGCGGGGTTCGTCACGGGCAGGAACTCAGCCGTTCCCGGTTTGATCCAGGATCCACCGATATAATTTTCCAATTGCGTAATGCTCAAGGCATCTCCTTTTCGACAGGGGCCCTTCTCACTTGTTGCGCGATTATAGTTAAGGTGTGAGTCTGAGGGCAAACCAGTTTCAGAATTGATGGACGCCCCCGCACGGTTTATAGTCTTCGCCTGCGGGCGAATGCCGGCGAGGGGGGACGATGAAGCGTTATCGGATGTACATCAACGGGGAATCAGCGGACGCGGATTCCGGCGTGTATTTCCCCGTCTTCGATCCTTCCACGGAAGAGGTGATTGCCGAGGTCCCCGACGCCGGCGCGACGGACGTTGATCGTGCGGTCCGGGCGGCGCGCGCGGCGTTTGACTCCGGCCCGTGGCCACTGACCACAGCGCAGGAACGCGGGCGGATTCTCTTCCGGCTTGCGGAGCGAATCCGCAAAGACGCGGCCATGCTGGCCGAGCTCGAATCGCGCAATTGTGGGAAACCCATTGTCGAGGCTGAATACGACATCGCCGACGCTGCCACTTGCTTCGAATACTACGGCGGGCTGGCCACGAAAATCCTGGGCCACGTGAATCCTGTGCCGGACAACGCGCTGAGCCTGACGCTGAAGGAGTCGGTTGGCGTGGCAGGACAAATCATTCCCTGGAATTATCCCCTTCTCATGGCGGCCTGGAAGTTGGCGCCGGCAATTGCCGCGGGATGCACGTGCGTGCTGAAGCCCGCGGAACAGACGCCGTTGACCGTGCTCGAACTCGCCCATTGGTTTTCCGACGCCGGCCTGCCGCCCGGAGTCGTCAATGTCGTCACGGGCTTTGGCGAGACCGCCGGCGCGCCGCTCGTCGAGCATCCCGACGTGAACAAGATTGCGTTCACCGGCAGCGCCGGAGTGGGAAAAAAGATCGTGAGGATGGCGGCGGAGACCGTGAAGCGCGTCACGCTCGAATTGGGCGGCAAGTCGCCGAATATCTTCTTCTCCGATGCTGACTTCGAGGCTGCCGCCGACGGCGCATTGTTCGGAGTCTTCATCAATCAGGGCGAAGTCTGCTCGGCAGGCAGCCGGATTCTCGTCGAGCGCTCGATCTACCCGCGATTCCTTGAAGCCATCACCGAGAAAGCCAAGCGCATTCGCCTGGGTCCGCCCCTGGCGCGCGATACCAAGATGGGTCCCCTCATCAGCAGACAACAGTACGAGCGGGTGCGCGCCTACCAGGAACTGGGCAAGCAGGAGGCGAAGCTGGCGCTGGGCGGCGGTCGCGCCGGGGATTTTTCGCGCGGTTATTACGTCGCGCCGACGATATTCTACGACGTTGAGAACACGGCGCGCATTGCGCGCGAGGAGATTTTTGGTCCTGTTGCCGCCGTGATTCCATTTGAAAACGAAGCCGAGGCGATTCGCATCGCCAACGATACACCGTACGGCCTCGCGGCAGCCGTCTGGTCGCGCGATATCTATCGCGCGCTGCGCGTGGTCAGAGCGCTGCGCGCCGGGGTCGTCTGGGTAAACCACATGCAGCCGGCATACGTCGAGGCGCCATGGGGCGGCTACAAACAGTCGGGCTTCGGCCGTGAACTGGGCCCCTGGGGAATCGAAGAGTATCTCGAGACCAAGCAGGTGCACATCAATCTGAACGAGAAGCCCATCGGCTGGTACTGAATGATTTTCGATTTTGGATTGAGAATCCGAGGACGTATCGCGGAAGGTGGGCAAGAGATTTAGTTGTCGGATCCAAAATCCAAAACCTAAAATCCAAAATTGCTGAGGCTTCAAGTGAGTATGCTGCAAACGGAAATAAGGACTTTCAAATTCCTCCTCAATGGAGAGTGGCTTTCCGAAGGACGCCTGGTAGATGTGCGGAGCCCCGGGGATCAGAGCCTGATCGCGCGGATCGTGCAGCCGGAGCGCCGACATGTGGAGGCGGCAATCGAAGCTTCCGTCAAAGCCTTTGAAGCCACGCGTAAGCTGGGCGCCTACGAACGCCAGCGCGTCCTCCATTCTGTGGCCGATGGCATCTCGGCGCGCCGAGAGGAGTTCGCCCGCACACTGGCGCTCGAAGCCGGCAAACCCATCAAGACTGCCCGTGTGGAGGTAGACCGCGCGATGTTCACCTTCAATGTCGCCGCCGAAGAGAGCACGCGCATTTACGGTGAGTGGTTGCCGATGGACGTCCAGCCTGCCGCGGCGGGCCGCTGGGCGATTGTGCGGCGTTTTCCCATCGGGCCCATCGCGACGATTACCCCCTTCAATTTTCCGCTCAACCTGGTGGCGCACAAGTGGGCGCCTGCCATCGCGGCCGGGTGCAGCGTTGTCCATAAGCCCGCGCCGCAAACTCCGCTCTGCTCCCTGCTGCTCGCGGAACTTATCCATCAAGCGGGCTGGCCGCCGGGCGCATTGAACGTCCTGCCCGTCACGGTCCCAGACGCGGAGCCAATGATTACCGACGACCGCCTGAAGATGCTGAGCTTCACGGGGAGCGCGACGGTCGGCTGGGAACTCAAGAGGCGCGCGGGAAAGAAACGGGTGGCGCTCGAACTGGGCGGCAACGCCGGCGTCATCGTGCACGGGGATGCCGACCTCGATCATGCCGCGGACCGCTGCGCGGCGGGTGGGTTTTCCTATGCGGGACAAACGTGCATTTCAGTGCAGCGAATTATCGTCGAGTTTCGCGCGATGGAAGCATTCCTGGCAGCTTTCGTGCCGCGCGTGCAAAAGCTGAAGCTCGGAGATCCCCTTGATGAAGCGACCGACGTCGGCCCGATGATCAGCGAGGCCGCCGCCTGCCGCGCCGCGGAGTGGATCGAGGAAGCCGTCGCCGGCGGCGCGACGCTGCTCTGCGGAGGGAAGCGCCGGGGCGCGATGGTTGAGCCGACCGTCCTTACCGGCACGCGCCCCGAGCAACGCGTCAACTGTGAAGAGGTCTTTGCCCCCGTCGTGACCGTCGAGCCTTATAGTGATTTCGCGGAGGCAATCCGCCGTGTTAACGATTCACCCTACGGCCTCCAGGCCGGCGTTTTCACTCGCGATGCCAAGCGGATGTTCACGGCCTTCGAAGAACTGGCCGTCGGCGGAGTGATGGCCGGGGAAGTGCCCACCTTCCGTCTGGACCACATGCCTTACGGCGGGGTGAAAGATTCCGGCTTGGGTCGCGAGGGGCTCCGATACGCCATCGAGGAGATGACGGAGAGGAAGATCCTCGTCGTCCACACACCCTGATCTCAATCTGCGATGGAACAATTTGCCGACTTGACAAACCGCGTGCTCTGTGATAGGCTAAACATGTTGACTTTGTGTTATACGCTTCCAGTGTAGTCCCGCCCTTTCTCGGTTGCCCGTGTGCCGGGCGCGCCGGCCGCCCCGGGCAGGATGGTGCTCACAAAAAGAACCCTTCTTTTGAAAAACGCGAATTCATGTAAGCTATTGTAAGCAAAGGACTTAGTAAAATGCCCGGCTAAAGCGAACCTATAGTGAGTATCTGCAATAGATTCAGAGAATTACGATGATTTTCAGGCGGTTTTTCGTCAAGATTCGACACCAAAACAAAGCTAAAATTCCGGCCTATTTTCAGTCAGGACGACCATCCTGCGGCCTATGTTAGTCCTGGGGGCAAAGCCTTGCCTGGCGACCGATCCCTGGACGAGGTCGTACTTGACCGGCCGGTGGCGCCCGAGCGCTGCGACGAGCACAGCATAGGGGTCACCTCGAAACCTCCGGGTCTGGCGGGCATCGGCAAGCACGTACTCGAAGCAAGCCGGAATCGTCGTTAGAACGATAGTTCGCGACGCCGCGTCCGCGCAGTTCGCTGATGCCACGATGCGGAAACCAGATCCCGCACAGAAAAAAACAGGCGTCCCGATGTTATCGGGACGCCTGAATGAAATCTCCAACCAGACAGAGCGTGACTAAAAGCCTAAACGGAAGCCAAAGCGAAACTCCCTAGATCGGCCCAACCCCCAGTCGGTATCCGTTTCGGTAATCTGACCGAAGGTATCGCTGTTGGCATCGGTGTCCGGAAAGGCGAAGTGCGGGGTATTGCTCAGGTTGAAGCACTCCGCCCGGAATTGCAGATTGAACTTCTCCGTGAGTTTGAAGGTGCGGTAGAGACTGAGATCCATATTCACGACGCCAGGCCCGCGCATCGTGTTTCGACCCACCGTGCCAAACCGGACGCCCGTAACGGGCTGGAAAGATGAGGTGTCGAAGAACGTGCATCCGGGTTCCGAACCGATACAACCCGTATACCGGATCGGGCCTACCTGGTCAGGAGTCTGCGCGTTGCCGGGCATGTCCAACGAGGCATCGGAAGCAAACACCGTGAATTGCTGCCCCTTGAAGGAGCTGAAGATGCCGTTCATCTGCCAACCGCCCAGAATCTTCCGGCTGGCGCCGTCGGTAGCCCACTTCTTGCCCTCGCCGAAGGGGAGTTCATAGACATAGGCAAACTGCAAGTTGTGGGGTATGTTGAAGTCCGCGTTGGCCCGGTTGCGACCCCACGCAAGATTCGAGGGCCACATGACTTCGGTCCAGTCGCTGTAAGCCGTCATATCGATAGCATGCGAGTAGGTGTAAGCTGCCTTGAGAAGCAGGCCGGCCGTCATGCGCCGGTTGAGGGCGATTTGCAGAGAGTGGTAGTTGCTTCCCAACATGCCATCATACAGGCGGGTTGATGCATCGCGTCCGAACCTCTGGTAGAGCAATTGCCCGTCAAGGCCGGCTCCGGGAATCTGCCCCGCATTGATGTTAAGGAACGAGAAGTCCCGAACGGATCGTGTCCCGACGTATCCAGCCGACGCGACCATCTCACCCGGGAACTTGTGTTCGAGGATAAAGTTCCACGATTGGATGTAGCCGCGACGCAACAACTGGTTAGCCGCAGGGAAACCTGTCTCAGCCGCATTCGGGATTGGAACCCCACCTTGTTCATTGATGTTGAAGGCGAGGATATTGGGGATGCCGACGTCAGGCCCCAGCGGTTCGTTCGGGATGCCATCGGCGACGTAGGTGGGATTGGTCGTGACGGGCTGGAAGCCGTTGACGCCTCCAAATACCCCCACCACCGTCAGTGGGAACCAGCCGCGCAGGGCTTGCGCCCCCCACGGATGCGAGTGATAGGTGATCCCGTAACCACTTCGAATCACGGTGTTCGGAAACATTTGATAGGCCAGACCGATACGGGGAGCGAAGAGCTTCTTGCTGTACTTCACCCCGTTGTCGCGCGGCACGCCGCCCCTTCCGCCGATCAAGGCGTTGTTGGTGGTGGGATCATAGGATTCGATCCCCAGTCCGGCGGAGCGCCTTCGGTTGGGGTAAAGCTCCCAACGCAGGCCCAGGTCGAGGGTCAGCTTGGGAGTGGCGCGCCAGCGGTCGCGGACGTAGAGAGCGTATTGGCCCTCCAAGCTGTCCATCTTGATGTACTGGGTGCTCTTCCCGGAGTCGCTGGGTATTCCCATCAGGAACGCTGCCAGACTGGCTTGGTCGGTCTCGAAGTCGGGAGTGCCCGCCTGGAATCCCACCGTTTCCTCGAGAGCTGCGGGGTTCAAGGCCATGACGCCGGAGCCGAAAGTAAAGGCGCCGCGAGGGCCATCGCCCAGTTCCGGCTGGAAGTGGTTCATCAGGTGGTGCAGGTAGTCGAACCCGAAGCGAATATCGTGAGTGCCCTTCGTCATGCTGGCGTTGACGTTGAACGTGTAGGACTGGTCGTTGCGGAACGCGGGGTTCCAGCCTTCCGGATTCCCCATATCGGACCAATTGGAGTAGAACGCGGGCATGCCGGCTTCCCGCGGGTCGGGGCCATTCGTGCCCGGAATCCCCAACACTTCTGAGCCGAAATTCACACCGCTGATCTGGTCGGGGGGTTGGCAGGCCTGGCCAAAGCGCGTCCAGCCGAGCGTAGCATCAACCAGGACGGTGGGCGAGACGGTGTAGGTTTGCCCGACGCTCGCGATTTGCGTGCGCGTGTGGCATCCACCCAGGCCTCCATCGCCTATGTCCCCGCCGCCTGCGGCGCCCAGCCTGGGCCCGGCGCTGGAGAACTTGGCAACCATGGTGCTGTACTTGAACCAGAGTTGGTGCTTGTCATTCCGGTTCCAGTTGATCTTGCCGTCGAGATTGTGGCGGTTCAGGCGCTGGGTGCCGGAGACGAAGTAGTTGCCGAAATCCCCTGGCAGGTTGGGGTCCGGAAGCAGATTCAAGAGCTGCAACATGGGACCATTCAGCCGGTCAGGGGGAATGACGTTGGGCGCACCGTTGTAAGTAATGACTGAACGGCCCGTGCCATCCTCGTTGCCCGAGTAAGGATCAAAGATCATCCCGTCCTGAAGGGGCAAGGTGCCGCCTTCGGTGGTGGGTACCATGATGGGATTACCTGAGGCGTCGAGAATCGGGTCACCCAGGAAACTGGACAGGTCGCCATCGAAGTATTGCTTTCGCGGAACAGATGCGCGCCTGGAACGGTTTGCCCGTTCGAAGAGCCCTTCGTAGTCGGCGAAAAAGAATAGCTTGTCTTTCTTGATGGGTCCGCCGATGCTCCCCCCGTCGATGTTCTGGATGGTCTTGGGCTTGTTCGTGACACCGGCGCTGTTCTCATCCCACGTGAAGGACCGTAGGGCCTTGTTGTTGTGGAAAGCAAAGAGGCTGCCGTGGAAATCGTTGGTCCCGGACTTGGTCACCACGGTGACCGCTGCGCCACCTGTCATCCCCTGCTCAGCATCGAAGTTATCGGTGGAGACGTTGACTTCTTGAATGCTCTCCACCGGCGGGATATACAGGGCGTGGTGAGGCAGCGTGACCAGGATGTCGGCCGAACCATCCAGTCGCGTGTTGTTGGCTCCACGCTGCTGGCCGTTGACGTTGGTACTCAAGGCGCGTTCGGGTGTGTCGGCTTCGGCGTTCTGGAATCGGCCCGGCGTGGCGCCCGGCACCAGGTTGATGAGGGTCTGGAAATTGCGGTAGTTGGAAAGCGGCAGGTTCTCCACCGCTCGTGACTCCAGGCTCGTGCTGACGTCCGATTTCGTCGTCTGGAGGACCGCCGCACTGGCCTCGACCGTCACCGATTCCGTTACCGGCCCAAGTTGTAACGTGGGGTTTACGCGACGGACGGCGTTGATGCTGACATCAACCCCTTTCTCCAAGTAGGGCCGAAAGCCGGTTTTCTTTACGTCGAGGTTGTAGGTGCCTTCGAGGACGTTCGGAATTGAGAAGTACCCGGCGTCGTCGGAGGTAGCTTCCCGAGTCTGCCCGGTATTCACATTGGTAATGGTGACAGTAGCTTCTGGAACTACCGCACCGCTCTGGTCGGTCACAGTTCCCGCAACGGTCCCGTAAAGAACCTGAGCATTGGCTGTAGTTGCTGAATAACTCGCGAGAAATGAGGCAATGGCCAGACACAATGGAATGACCATCGTCCGAGCGGCGTTCTTTGCAGGTGTCACTAGAAACCTCCCTTCGCTTTCTCGTAGGATTGTCAAGAAATTCGCCCAGCGCCTTCTTACTCTTGGCCAGCTTGCCCAACAAACACGTGGTTCGGCGCTGTTACCTCCCGGGCGATTTTGCCGTTTCTCAAGCACGTTAGCTACCAGAGGGATTTAAGATCTTGGGTATTCGTAAGACCTTCTATCAGAATATGTTAGAAGTTCGTCGCGCGATTTTTTCCACAAAGCGATCAAGTCTCCCGAATTCCGTAGCCAGGAATCCAGCAAACTGGAGAATCAGCCTGTGACCTGCCTTGCCGTCCGAGACCTGACCATCGCGCATTCCACTCACCGGAAGAAGTCTGCTATCAGCCTTTGGCGCGGCTTTTTCGGGGGCCTTCGGGTTCTGGTCTAGAGCGCACAAGTCGGTGCACCGCAGAAGGCAATCCGGCCTCGCGTGTGGACCCGGCTGAGGCCCTTTTCGGTTCGGGCGATATGAGGTCTCACTTAGCTCAACCGAGTTTGCTGGGTCCACACGTGCGGCGGCTAATTACTGGATGTTGCTGGACAGTTGTTCCAGCCTCACCTAGAATCGGCATCGCTCAGTTACGGAGGTTTCATCATGGAAAATACAAGGCTCAATAGGAGGAATTTTCTGGGCGGCACGGCAGCCGTCGGGTTGGGAGTCCTTTCGCATTCTTCCTTCAGCGGGAAAGTCTTTGGCGCGAACGATCGCATCGTCATGGGGATTATTGGGGCCGGCGGAATGGGCCGCGGGCACATGGAGAATTTCAAAGACCAGGGCGTCGAGTGGGGCGCGGTCTGCGACGCCTATGGGGTCAATCAGGATCTCGCCTTGGAGATCGCGGGTCCGCAAGCCAAAGCGTATGACCATCATCGTAAACTGCTCGAGCGGAAAGATCTCGACGCGGTTCTGATCGCGACGCCTGACCACTGGCATCACGACCATCTTGTGGACGCGCTGCACGCGGGAAAGGACGCGTACTGCGAGAAGCCGCTTTCGTGGTCGATCGAGCAGGGAGCGGACATGGTGAAGGAAGTCCGCAAGACCGACCGCATCGTGCAAGTCGGCATGCAGCGGCGCAGCTCGCCGATGGTGCGCGAGTGCAAGGAGCTGATCGATCAGGGCAAACTCGGCGAGATCAACCTGGTGCGCGCCGAGTGGTACTGGAACGTTTCGGTAAAGCCAAGGCCGGTCATTGTTGACCGGCTGGACTGGGCGCGCTTCGTCGGCCCGGCAAAGTCGCAACCCTTCGAGCTCATCAAATTCCGCAACTGGCGCTGGTTCTGGGATTTTTCCGGTGGCAACATGACCGACCAGGGCACGCACCTGATCGACGTCATCCAGTGGTTCACGGGCGCCAATCAACCCGTCGCCGCGGAGTGCTACGGGGCGGTGTACAAGCTCCATCCTGCGGAGACCCCTGACACCTTCAGCGCCATCTTCGAGTATCCCAATTTCATGGCCACCTGGACGCTCGCCTACATGAACTCGTTCCAGAACGGCTGGGGCATTGTGTTTCAAGGGCAGAAGGGGACGCTCGAGCTTTGCGAGCAGGGCTACCGCTATTATGCCGAACCGTGGGCGCCGAAGTCACGCTGGGATCGGCCGGAGCCCGCCATCGAAAAACTTCCGGGCGGCTTGACGGCGACGCCGCCGCACATCAAGAATTTTCTCGAGTGTGTACGCACGCGGCAGCAGCCCAACGCTACGATCGAGCTCGGCCACCAGGCCGTGCGCTCGCTGCACCTCGCCAACATCGCGCACCACAAGAAAACCCGCGCGGTGCTCGGCGCAGATGGTGTGACGGTGACGACGTAGCGCCCACCTCAAGGTGGGCACGTGGCGACCGCGCTGTTTTTCATTCTGATCCCGCTCGGAGAGGGACCGATAAAGGCCATCGGGGCGACGAAGGATCTGCCGTTTGAATTCTCGCCGCCACCAAACTGCGACGTTTGCGCCGGCTAATTAAACGCAGGCAGCAGAGAAAGACACGTTATGCTGAAACGGGCATTCCAAAGCGTCCTGTCGTTCCTCGATCTGCTCTGGCCGTTTCCTCTGGGCATCGCCTTCGGCGTTTTGGTTGTAGGAGCCTCGGCTGGAGCGTGGCTGGTTTTTCGAGAGTCGCCAACGCCGCACCAAGCGCCGCAGCGAACCAGTCCCGTTCCAGCTGCCAAATCGCCGGCTCCCGCGGAGATTGTCCCTCCTCCGTTGGAGCCCGCTCCGCCCACACCCACACAAACAGCCGTTCCTGCCGCCCCACAGCCGGTTGAAGCGACCACGTCATCACCGGCTAACGCCACTCCTGAGTCTGTTCGGCCCTCGGCCACCCGACCCCTGACCGCGCAAGAGGTGAAGGTCCGCGACACGCTCACCCGCGCGCGTTGGTACATGAGGCAGGGACAGTACGGCCCAGCCACCGAGGAGTTTCAGGCCGCTCTGGCAATGGATCCCTCGAATCGTGAAGTCCAGGCAGGGCTCCAGCAGGCACGCGCGGCCAGTGGGAGTCCAGCCCCCAGCCCTCAGCCTGCTCGGGCCGCGCCCAGTCGCCCGCCTGTCACGCCGGACGCGAAGCTCCGCGACACGCTTACCCGCGCGCGGTGGTACATGAAGCAGGGGCAATACCGTCCGGCCATCGAGGAGTTTCAGGCCGTGCTCGCGGTGGATCCGTCCAATCGCGAAGCGCAAACCGGGCTCGAACAGGCGCGCCAGGCTGGCGGCATTCGAGAGCCTTCCCCTCAGCAATAGAAGGCACACGCAGGTCACTTCCCTCTGGGAGGTCACGAACTCAAGTACTTCACGAACAGCACTTCGTTCTGGGGCTCGTTATAGATGAGTTCGTCCACCATCGCTTGTACCATGGCGATTCCGAACCCGCCGGGGCGAAGACCTTTCTGGGCTCGCGCCTCGAGATGCCCGTGAGGCTGAGTGCTGTGACCGCCCGCCGCCGCGTGGGTTAGCTCGCGCATATTGAAGCCGGACCCCGGGTCGGCAATCCGGTACATCAGCATCTTCTTCCCGCGAACGTAAGCGATCCTCACCTTGCGGCTGGGATCGAATTTCCCACCCCACTCGATGGCGTTGACCAGCAGTTCGTGGAAGGCCAACCCTACGTTTTGGAGGACGTCAGCAGGAAGATCCGCCTTGAGCTGGATCAGGAAGCCCTGGACGCGCTCCGCAGCTCTTATGTGGCAAGGAACCAGGAGCTCTACCCACTCAGGGCGGGCTGAGAGAACTTCTATGGTTTCGTTTTCGAAAGAAGACGCGAGGGCATTCGCTACTGCCTCGCGGAGGGCGTCAGGAGCGAAGGGTTTCTTCAGGAGTTGGCAGGCGCGCTCGCGGAGCGATCGAACGAGGTTGGCCGGTGTAGCGTCCCCGGTCATGATCACGACTTTCGTTTCGGGCGCGAGTATTTTGAGGCGATCGAGAACCCCGAAACCGTCCATCCTGGGGAGGCCAATGTCCAGCAGGACCAGATCGAAGGTCTCTCTCTCGAGGTGCTCGACAGCCTCGATCCCGTCACTCACACTCGTCAGGTCGTGCCGCGCCGGATCAAGGATGCTCCGAACCAGATCGTGCACCAGGGGCTCATCCTCAGCGATGAGGATTCTATTCATGATGACCCTCCCTCGGCTTTCGCCGCCAACCGCCCCGGCTTCCTTCTGTAGGTCAATTGTAATTCGCGGCGGGACGAACCGTAAACCCTCGGGTCATACGCTAAAAAGCGTAACGCAAGAATGCGTAATCAGGAGTCACTGATGCTTCTTGACGTTTGAGAATGCAGAAGCATCCCTAGCCGGCACCGGGGCTTAATTTGCAAGCGATAAACGATTCCGTCAGACTGCGCTAACCAGCCGCCCACTCAAACAACGCCATGGCGCGGTCAGTGAGAGTGAATTTGGAAGATGGCTCCTGCGCGGCCGCGCTTGGGCCGGATGCCGAGACCCAGCCGCGCGAAGTGTCGAAGCGCAAATGCCACTTGCCGGACGAGAGAGCGGAAGGCAAGGTGAATTCAATTGCCTCGAAGTGAGCGTTGAAAAGAACGAGGAAGAGGGAGTCGGTCAGCGGCCTACCGCGCTCATCCCATTCCTGCAAGTCCCTCCCATCAAGCTGCAAGCCGATGGCGCGGATGTAATCGGTTTGCCAATCGATGTCGCGCATTTCGACGCCGTCGGGGCGCAGCCAGGTGACGTCCTTGATCTGGTCGAGCGAGAAGTCGCGCCCTTCGAGAAACCGGCTCCGTCGGAAGGCGGGGTGCGCCTGACGGAAGGCGATCAGGGCGCGAGTGAATTCGAGCTGCCCGGAATACTTCTTCGTGCGTTCCCAATCCAGCCAGCCGATGGGATTATCCTGGCAGTAAGCGTTGTTGTTTCCGCGCTGGGTGTTCGCGGCTTCGTCGCCGGACCAGAGCATTGGCGTTCCCTGCGAGAGGAAAAGCGTCGCAAGAAAGTTCCTCATCTGTCGCAGCCGTAGGGCGAGAATCGCCGGATCATCCGTTTCGCCTTCCGCGCCGCAGTTCCAACTGTCATTGGAGTTCGTGCCGTCGCGATTCTCTTCCAGGTTCGCCTCGTTGTGCTTGGAGTTGTAGGCGACAAGATCGTGCAGCGTGAAGCCATCGTGACAGGTAATGAAGTTGACGCTCGCCGAAGGGCTGCGGCCGTCGTCACGATAGAGGTCGCTCGACCCGGTCAGCCGATAAGCGAGGTCGGGCACCATGCGCGGGTCGCCTTTCCAGAAGCGCCGCACCGTGTCGCGGCAGCGGCCGTTCCATTCCGCCCAATCGACGGGGAAGTTGCCGACCTGATATCCGCCCAGGCTGACGTCCCACGGCTCGGCGATCAGCTTGACCTGGCTCAGCACGGGGTCCTGGTGAACGATGTCGAGGAACGATGAGAGCCGCGTGGGGCCGCCTTCCTCGCGGGCCAGCGCCGCGGCAAGGTCGAAGCGAAACCCGTCCACGTGCATCTCGTTAACCCAGTATCGCAAGCTATCGGCGATCATCCGCAATACCGCGGGATGAAGCATGTTAAGAGAATTCCCGCAACCTGTGAAGTCGAGGTAGTAACGCGGCATGCCGGGCACCAGCCAGTAGTAGGAAGGATTATCAATCCCGCGCCAACTGAGCATCGGGCCGAGGTGGTTGCCCTCGCAGGTGTGGTTGTAAACCACGTCGAGAATTACTTCGAGTCCTGCCTTGTGCAGGGCCTTGACCATCTGCTTGAACTCGGTCACCTGCGTGCCCAGGCTGCCCGAGGCGCTGTAGCGGCCATCGGGAGCGAAGTATCCCAGCGTGTTGTACCCCCAGTAATTCGTGAGCCCGCGGTCGGTGAGGAATTTTTCCGGCTGGCAGGCGTGAACAGGAAGCAACTCGACCGCGGTGACGCCGAGTCGCGCCAAGTATTCAATCACCGGCGGCGCCGCGAGCCCCGCGTAGGTTCCGCGCAATTTCGGATCGAGCTTGGGAAAATTCTTGGTGAAGCCTTTCACGTGCAGTTCGTAGATGACCGACCGCGACCAGGACACGCGCGGCGGGCGATCGCCTCCCCAATCGAAGCGCGGATCGACAACGATGGATTTGGGAACCGCCGCGGCGCTGTCAGAATCGTCCCGCGCCAGATCGCCCTCGGAGTTTCCCAGCTGATAAGAGAACGGCGAGGCTTTCGCCCAGTTGACGGTGCCCGTCAGCGCCCCCGCGTACGGGTCAACGAGGAGCTTGGCGGGATTGAAGCGCAGGCCGCGCAAAGGGTCGTAAGAGCCGTGTACACGATAGCCGTAAAGTTGTCCGGGGGAGCAGCCGGGGATATAGACGTGCCACGTATTGCGAGTTCGTTGCTTGATGGGAATGACGGCCGTCGCCTGCGCAGCCGTTGGCTTGTCAAACAGGCAAAGGTCAACTCCCTCGGCGTTCTCGGAATAGAGCGCGAAGTTCACGCCCTTACCGTCCCAGGACGCGCCCAGCGGCATCGGTCTTCCCGGCCAGATTTCATTCATGGCGGACTCCTCTATTTGCAGAATGCGATGATACCGGCGCGCCATGCCTCGTACAACAGTAAAGGCTGCCGAGATTTAAACCGACGGCCACTTCCGGTACAATCAGCGGCGCTCGGTGGCATTCATTTCACGGGCTGGGGTGAGCGATGCGACGCAACCGAAGGGATTTCCTGAAAGCCGGAATCGTGACGGCGGGAACGGGTTTGGCAGGTCTTGCACCTGCTCAGACCCCCACGCCGCGGGGCATGACGCGCGCGCCGCGAAGGGGTCCGACTCCGAAGCGGGAGTTCAGCATTTCGATTCGCGATTACCTTTCCCGCGAGGCGCGCCGCATCACGGACCGTGCGCTTTCCGACTACAAGGACGCGGCAACGTGGAAGCGGCTGATCCCCGAGCGTCGCCGCCAGTACATGGAGATGATGGGCTTGGAGAATCTCCCGCCCAGGAGCCAGCGTCCGCCGCTTAACGTGAAGGTCACGGGCGTCCTCGAACGGCCGGGGTACCGGATTGAGAAGTTGTATTACGAGAGCCTGCCGAAACTTTACGTGACCGCGAACCTCTACGTGCCCGCCAGGCTGACCTCGCGCGTGCCGGGAGTGCTCTATGTTTGCGGGCATGCCGTGCAACAGAAAGTGGCGTATCAGGCGCATCCGCGCCGGCTCGCGGAGTTGGGGATGGTCAGCCTGCTGGTTGAAACCGTGCAACGCGGCGAGGCGCGCGGCTTTCACCACGGTCCCTACTACGAGGGGTGGTTCCAATGGTACAGCCGCGGGTACAGCCCCGCCGCGGTCGAACTGCTCAACGGAATTCGCGGCCTCGACCTCCTGGCCGAGCGCCCAGAAGTGGATTCCGAGCGGCTGGGAGTGACCGGAATCTCCGGCGGCGGTTCGGTCAGTTGGTGGGTGGCGGCGGGCGACGAGCGCGTGAAGGTTGCGGCCCCGGTGTGTGGCACCTCGACGCTGCATTCCTACATCGCCGACCTCACCGTGGATGGAAATTGCGACTGTATCTGGTGGAATGACACCTACCTGTGGGACTTGGCGGACGTGGGAGCTCTCATTGCGCCGCGCCCGCTTCTGATTGCCTGCGCCGACCACGACGAGGTTTTCGCCCTCTATTCGGCGCGCGAGGTGCACGCACAGCTCGAGCGCTTGTACAAAATGCTTGGGAGCGAGTCGAACCTTCGGCTGGTCGTGGCGTCCGGCGGGCATGGTTATTATCCTCTTTCACGTACGGAGGTTTTTTCCTGGCTTGTCAAACATCTGCAAGGGAAGAATGTTCCGCCCGAGCAAGTGGGTGACCTCGATGAGTCACCGCAGAAACAGGAAACGGAAGATACATTGCGTGTTTACGTGAATGGGCTGCCAGAAGGAAATCGCACGCCGACCATTCAGGACGAATTCATTACGTTGGCCTCGCCGCCGGAAATTGCGGATGCCGCAACGCTTGAGAAGACTCGGCGGACCGTGATCACGTCGCTGCGGGAGAAAACGTTTCGTGCGTTTCCGCCTTCGCCTCCACCGCTCGATACCCAGGTCGAATTCGAATATCGCTTCGACAACCGCAACCTCGGAGTGCGCTTTGCATTCACCTCCGAAGAAGGTTGGCGTCTGCGCGGCTTGCTGAGTTTGGCGTTGTCAGTTCCCGCTCCGGCGCCGGCGGTGGTCGCGCTCCGTTTGCCGGGCGAGAGACGCCCAGACGGAGTCGTTGGCGCGAGTGAAGAGTTCTTGGGTCGGATCCGCGCGCCCTGGGCACAGGTTGTTGTCGAGCCGCGCGGTACGGGCGAAACTTCGTGGGGCGCAGAAATGCAGTGGCACCTGCGCCGCGCCGCCGCGTGGACCGGCCGCACCCTCGCCAGCATGTGGGTCTACGACGCGCTGCGCGCGCTCGAGGCGGTCCGCTCACTGCCGCAGGTTCAGGGAAGGCCCGTGGCCCTCGCGGGGCGCGGCCCGATGGCGGCGGTGGCGCTCTATGCGGCGCTGCTCGACGGCAAGATCAGTACAGTGTTCCTCGAATCGCCTTCCGCCAGCCAGAATCTTCCCGGCCCGCGCGATGGCAGCGGCCCGGCAGTTGAAATGCTCAATTGCCTGCGCATCACCGACCTTGCGCAGGTGGCGGGATTGCTCTTTCCGACCGAACTGGTTTTTATCGGTGATTGCCCGTCAACGTATGATTGGGCGGAGGCGCTCTATCGCCGGCTGGGAAGGCCGAAGAAGTTCAAGCGAGTCGGAGATCTAACTACTTGGCAGGTTGCCTGAAAGTCTGATTGTTAGCGGGAAGCTCCGCCGGCGCTACCCCCGAAGTCCCTGGACGGAAGTGTGGCCGTCTCGCTGGGCCGCTGCCGCCGGCGCACGCCCTTGGGGTGGCAATCGAGGCATTTCACGAAGTGGATGTTGTGCGGACTCTTGGGGTCCTTGAAAGTCGTGTCCATCCTCTCGACATCGAGGCCGCAGTTGGACATGCGCGGATGGCATTGCATGCACGAAGCACGCGTGGTCTGGCGATGTTTCTGATGGCATGCTAAACAACTGATGCCCTCATGAACGCCGATCGCGGTGCGGTCGTCGCCCGAGCCGACTTCAAAGGTCGCGAGCGGCGCGTGACACTGGTAGCAAATCGCCTGCCGTGTGTCCGGGCTGATTTTGACCTGCCGTTTTCCGGTGCGCATCGAGGGCAGGTCGAGCCGCGCGGCGGAAATGTGAGTCAGCTCTCGCCGATCGAATAGCCCCAGCGACGGCCGGAAGAATTCCTGCTGAGCACCGGGGATGGCGTTCTTGGTCAGAGGATGCTGGAGCGGCGGGCCTTCGCGGTGCATCTGATGGCACGACAGGCAGGGAATCACGGGTAAATCCGCGACCTTGGGGTCCTCGAATTTCCACGGACCTTTCGTGTCGATGGGCGTCACGAGATCCTTGATGCTGCCCTCGAAGTGCATGCCGTGGCAGCGAAGGCAGTCGTCCATGAGGAGGCGTTTCTGGTTGTGCGCCGGGTCGAGAAACACTTGCGCATAGGTGATGCTGTGGCGGCTGGCTTTCCAGTCGGCGAATTCCTGCTGGTGACACTTCTGGCAGCGCTCCACCACTTTGAACATCAAATCGTTTTTGAGCCTCGGCCGCTCGGGGACGTTCCCGCGCAGATGCGTCACGACGCGGCGCATGTTGGCGAGGTGGAAACCGGCGTCGAGTGTGAAGACGTCGCCGTGGCACGCCTGGCAACTCACCGAGCGGTGGGCGGATACGTTCCAGTCGTGGTAGGGTTGCCAGATTTCGTGGCAGCGCGCGCATGCCACTCCGCCGGAATAGTCGTAGTAGAGACTCGCGCCGGGAATCGCCAGGATGGCGACAAGCAAGCATCCAAGCAGGATCAACGTTCGCCGGGATTTCAGAGTCCCCAGTTGCATCAGTTGCCGCGCCTCGCGCGCGTCATCCTCGAAATTGTGTTCCCTTCCATTCCTTGACCATGTGGTCCGAGGCGTAGTAGGCAATCGCCATGATTGTCAGCGCGGGGTTGAACCCACCGTTGGTGACGTGCACGCTGCCGTCCACGACAAAGAGGTTCGGCACGTCGTGCAACTGGCAGTATTTGTTCACTACGGAAGTCTTCGGATCATCACCCATGCGGCAGGTTCCCGCTTGGTGCTGGCTGGCGCTCAGGCCGCGCCCCGGAACCTTCAACCAGGTCTGGATCGCGCCACACTCTTTCAGCCACGTCTCCGCTTTCAACGCCACGTATTTCGCTGTCTCGAGCGTCTTAGGATGATTCAGTCCCGATAGCCGCGTGACCGGAATTCCCCAGTAGTCTTTGACCTTGGGATCGACTTGCACACGCGAGTCGAAGACCGGAATATCCTGTACGGGACCATGCACCGCGATGTTGCGCTTAAACCACTTGCGCATGAAATCCTTGTGCCCGGCGCCCCAGCGGGGAACGCCCGGCACGCGAAGCTGGGAGAAGTTGTAAGGCAGCCGGACGAATTCGTTGGCGAGCGCGCCGCCGCCAATCAGGCCGGGGTTGCCATGGTTGTAGTCGCAGACCGCCAGCGTCGCCCCGGGGCCTTGGTCGTCGTACACGTCGAAGTCGAAGAGGCCGTAGGCGCCCGCGTAGGCGTGACCCTGGAGGTTTCTCCCCACCCAGTCGTAGCGGTTTCCGATTCCGTTCGGGAATAAGGCGCTCTTGGAATTGAGCAGCAGACGTGGCGACTCGGTCGCGGAGCACGAGACGACGACCAGATCCGCGGGCTGCTCCTGAAGGCGGCCGGCCGAATCGAAGTAAGCGACGCCGGCGACCCGGCCTTGAGCGTTGGTGAGGATTTCCTTCGCCACGCATTCAGTGCGAAGTTCACAGTTGCCGGAGGCGAGCGCCTTGGGGATGACCGTGTTGTGCGTCCCGCACTTGGCGTCCACTTCGCAGGCGAAACCCACGCACCATCGGCAGCGCATGCAGGCCCCGCGGCCGTTGTACGGGACCGTGTTGCGAGCGGTGGGCGCGTCGAAGGGATGCAGGCCGAGCAGCTCCGCCGTGTCGCCGAGGATTTGATTCTCTCGCGCGGGCGGGAGCGGCGGCATCGGCAGCGCTTTCTTGCGCGGCCCCTTGAAGGGATTCTTCGAGTCGTCCCCCGAAACGCCAATCTCCCATTCCGCCTTTTCGTAATACGGCTCGAGGTCGTTGTAGGAGACGGGCCAGTCTTCCAGCGTCCCGCCTTCGACCGTGCCGTAGGTCGAGCGCATGCGGAAGTCTTTCTCCATGAAGCGCCACGCGAGCGCGCCGTAACTGAACGTGCCGCCGCCCACGCAGGCGGCGTTGTTGTGATAATCGCCGTCGCTCGGACGGACTAGATGCTCCTCGCCCTTGGCGTCCACGAATACGCGCACGTAACGCTCGTCGTCGGGACCAAACGCCGCGCCCAACGCCCACACGCGCTGGTTGCGCAGATCGTCCTTGCGGCAATCGAAAGGTGAGTACCACTTGCCGCGCTCGAGCAGGACCACGCTCAGCCCGGCAACAGCCAGCTCCTTCGCGACGATGCCGCCGCCCGCCCCCGCGCCAATCACCACCGCGTTGACTTTCTTTAATGCCATACGCACATTCCCGTCATGCGGGCTCCCCGGGCTTTGTCAGGTCGTACTGCTGCCGCCCCCGAATCGGCGGATACGGCAGGTCGAGCATCTTCCAGCTCACGCCGTCGCGGTTTCCCCCGTGGCGCGGATCGCCATAGAAACCCTGCATCGTGTGGTTGACGACCAGATCGAAAAACGCTTTGGCCGAGCTGCGCTTCCAGACTTCGCCCGCGGCCTCGCCTTTCTCGAGAGCCGTCAGAACGGCGAGTTGCTTTTCGGCGGGCAGGTCGGCAAATTTCCCGCCGTGCCGGGCGAGGCTAGACTGATCAACTCCGATCAGTCCTTCCCGGTAAGCCCTCTGGTGCCGCCTGAGATATCCGACAAGTTGTCGGTCGATGAAGTTCACCACGCCTGCCTGCGTCGCCCCCGCGTCCTTGTCGGCAGGGACAATTTGTTCGCAGATGGCGCCAAGGGTCCTCGCCTCCTCAAGGGTGAGGAATCGCCACGGACTAATTGTCTTGGTACAAGACGCCGCAGGCGCGACGGCCGCCGTGGCCGCAATCTGCATGAACTTCCGCCGATTAAGTTTCCTCATGGCAGTCTCTTCGGGCTTAATGTCACTCTGAAACGCGGCAAACTGCCGCAATCCCACGTGATTCCCCTCAGTAGCAGGTTGTCTGTAGCAAGCCGGATTCCTGTCTCCCGCCTCTTGCGTTCCCATCGGCTCGGGAGCAATATCACGAAAAATCAGAACGGTCTGACTGGTAGGGTGGTCTTTGTCTATGAGGACCCGGATGGCAGTATCAGGGCAGGTGAGCTTGAGCGCGCCACTGGAGATGACTGACGCCGCCCGGGATGAGTTTGAGGTAGCGGTCCGCGAACATGCGAAGTTCGTTTACAAAGTTGTTTATTCGGTCCTCCGCAACCACCACGATGCCGAAGACGCGGCGCAAGAGACTTTTCTGCGCTTATTGCGGCAGCAAAAGAAATGGCCCGAAATCCGCGACCGGCGCGCGTGGCTGGCGCGGACAGCCTGGCGTGTGGCGCTCGATCGTCGGAAGCCCACGCCGGAAGTGGCGCTCGATGAGGTGGCGAAGGCAGTGCTTGAACTCAGGGACCAGGGAGCAGGGGCGGACGAAATCGCTTCGACCGAGCAGATGAAGAACCTGCTCGGACGGCTCATCGCCGCGCTGCCTCAGGACTTGCGCGATGCCGTGGCGCTCTCGACGGCGGAGGAGATGACTTCGGTGGAGATATCGGAAGTTCTGGGGATTCCCGAAGGGTCGGTGAGGACGCGGCTGATGCGCGCGCGCGAAATCCTGCGCCAGAAGCTCGCGGCCATTCTGGAGCGGAAACATGAATCCTAGAGAAAGGGAACGCTTCGTGGATGATCTGCTCGACGCGTCGCTTCGCCAATATCGAAGCGCCGAACCGCGAGCGGGATTGGAGAATCGCATCCTGGCCAGCGTTCGAGCGAGCGAGTTCGCCACCCAGCCGCGCCGATGGGCGTGGGCTCTTGCGGGCGGCGTGGCGATACTCGTAATCGCTGTCGTCTCTCTGCGGTTCGTCTCGCGGCCCGTCCCACGCACGGCCACAGTTCCATCCGCACCTCTCACCGCCGCTAAAACCGAGACGCCAAAGGGGATTTCGACTGTGCGGGGCGCGGCGCGCGTAACTCGAAAGCCAAACCGTCCTCAGCGAGTCGTGATGGAAGCCCAGCGCCGCCCCGAACAATTCCCCACGCCCGCGCCGCTGACCGAGCAGGAGACGTTGCTGTTGCTCTATCTTCAGCGCACTCCAGCCTCCGAGTTGGCAACTACAACCACCGAAGAACCGATAGAGGATTTGAAGATTCCCGAACTGGCCTTCGCCCCGCTTGAAATTAGGCCGCTGAGCGAAGGGGAACACGGACAGGTGAATTGAGGAGGATGGAATGAGAAAACAGATAGGCCGAAGGATGCTGGGTGTCGTTTTCGCAGCGAGCCTGCTTTGCGCCTTTGAGGGCGCGTACGCCCAGGAAGGCCAGCCGAAACCGGAAGTGGAGGACGTGAAGGTCGTCGCAGCTCCAAAACCGGCCCAGACAATGCCAGTTTCCGTGTATCGCTTCGAATATGTTATTCGTGAACTCGAGGATGGGAAGCAGATCAACTCACGCCATTACATGCTTTCTGCCAGGGGTCGCCAATTGGCGCGGCTCCGCGTGGGCAGCCAGGTGCCGGCTCCGACCGGGCAGCAAGGCCAGATCCAGTATCAAGGCGTCGGCATCAACATTGACTCCAGACTCGGAGAAGAGGGAAACGGGTTCCTCCTATACACCGCGTTCGAGTCCTCCAGCGTTGTCCTGGGCCCCGGCGCAACAGTCGCCGGGGCGCCCGTAATTCGGCAGGTGCGTACCGAAGGTGACTCGCTTGTGACTCTTGGCAAACCCACCGTGATCGCCACCCTCGACGATGTGGCGACGAATCGCCGCTACGAAATCGAAGTGACGGTGACGAAAGTGAAGTAGAAATGGCTTGACGCCTCACCCGGTCCGATTCGCCAACTGGCGGAGACCACCCTCTCCCGACGGGACAGGGCTGTTAGCATTGAAGGAGTTTTTCCTACCCGAACCCCGAGTCGCGAATCCCGAGTCCCGAGCCTTACCCGCCCGGCCCGTCGTTCAGGAGGTACTGATCGAGGGAATGAAGTTCACGCTGCAAATCTTCGACCATATGTTCGAGCAGGTTGCGGATGGAGAGCATACCTTGCAGTTTGCCGTTCTCGTCAACGATGGGCAAGTGCCGGATGTGGTGGTCGAGCATGAAGTTGAGGGCTTCGTCGGCGGGGGTATCGCGCGAAGTGGTTTTGGGCGGCGAGGTCATGACGTCGCCGACCTTGGTGTCGGTGGACCTGCGCTCACGCAGCACGCAGCGCAGCATCACGTCCCGCTCGGTAAAGATCCCGCGCAACTCGCCGCCTTCCACCACGGCCACCGCGCCGACACCTTCCTCCGCCATCAACTGAACGGCCTCGAGGACGCTGGTGCCGGGTTCCACCGTGGCGGGGGGAACGTGGGCAATTTTGAGGAGACCCATCCGACCCTCCTTCGAACCTGCCTGACGAACACGCAGGTCTGAGAATCCTGCTGCAATCTTGCCGATCGACTAACCCCGATGTAAGCCAATCTAAAGTGGGGCGGGCCGGAAGTCAAGCGGAAGACTGTAGCGATGGTCTATGACCGCCGAAGGTCATCGGAAACCCAAGGCCGGCGGTCACAGACCGCCGCCACAGCGGAGAGACAACTTCCTCGAGTCCGCGATTGTTGACACCCCGAGAAGCTCCGTGCTAGATTTCCTAGTCTTTGTAACTCAACGGATTAGTCACTGTAAGGCTGACCGCGTAAAATGGGTGAAATTCTAAGTCGGCTGGGGCATCTCTTTGTCCAGAGCGTGCCGACCGTTATTTTCGTTTTCCTCCTCCTCCTATTTCTGGAACGCTTCTTCTTCCGGCGGCTTTTGGAAGTTCTAAAGGAGCGCGAGGCGAGAACGGCGGGGGCGCTGGAGCGCGCGCGCGAGCAGGCGGCCGCCGCCGAGGTCCGTGCCCGTGAATATGAAGCCGCCTTCCAGGCGGTTCGCCAGGAAGTCTACCGGCAGCGGGAAATTGAGAGGAAGGACTCACTCGCCGAGCGCGACGAGGCTCTGAGTCGGGCCCGGCAACAGAGTGAAACGCGCCTGGAACAAATGCAGGCTGAACTCGAAAAGGAGCTTGCAGCGGCCAAAGCCCAGGTAAGTCTGGCTTGCCAGGCGCTGGCGGGAGAGATTACCGAAACGCTCATTGGGAATGGCGGTAAACCACTGGCCGGGAGGCCGAGTTGAATCACTCCCTGCGGAGGGCGCTCCTCGCGATCATCTTGGGCGGCTGCCTGGTGGGCTGGGCGGGACTTCTCTGCGCCGCCGGGCGTGGGCCGGAAGAGACCGCGGCTCCCGAGCACCAAGCGGCAGGCGAAGAGCCCGAGCATGAACTCCTTTTCAAAGTCATTAACTTCATCATTCTTGCCGGCGGGCTGAGCTATGTCCTGCGCAAGCCGCTGGCGGATTTCTTTGTTCAGCGCTCAGCCTCCATCCGGAAGAGTCTGGACGAAGGGCGCAAGGCGCTGGAAGCGTCCGAAGCACAGCTTCAGGCGGTCGAAGACAAACTGACACGCTTCGAAGAGGAAATGGCAACCTTCCGTGCCGCCGCCTTGGAAGAGATGAAGGCCGAGCGCGAACACCTGCGCCAAACCACTGCTGCCGAGATCGAAAAGATGATGGCTTCGATTCGCGTGCAGATGGAAGTCGCGGCCAAGCAGGCGCGCCTGGAATTAAGACTCTACGGAGCGCAGCAGGCGGTCGAAATGGCGCGGCAGATGATCGCCCAGCGCCTGGACGAAGCCGGCCAGCGGCGGCTAGTGGCGGACTTCGTCGCGAGGCTGGAGGAAAAGCAAGTTCAGAGTTAAGGGTTGAGGACTGAGAGTTAAAAAGTTGAACAGTCGAAAAGTCGAAGGAGCTCGGCTCAAACTGTTTGAACTTCTTCGACTTTCGACCGTTCGACTCGCCCGGCCACGCGACGGCGTGCCCGATATGAGGATAGTTCGTGTCCAAAGCAATCTCCCACCGATATGCGCGGGCTCTGGCGGACGTGGTCGGCCGCACCGGCGATTATTCGACGGCGCTGAGGGAATTGGAAGAATTTGCCGCCGTCTACCGGGCGAACGCGGAACTTCGTGACGTATTCCGAACGCCCGCTGTCACTCCGGCGGACAAGTCCGGCATCCTGGAAACGATACTGGCGCGGGCCGGTACCTCCAGGACCGTGGGGAATTTCCTGCGCATTCTCCTCAAGAACTACCGATTGGTTTTGATCGACGACATCGTGGAAGCGTTCAAGGAAGCGGCGCACGAGCGAATGGGAGTCGTGGAGGTTCAGATTTCATCCGCCGTGGACCTTTCCGAAGCGGAGCGCCAGGCTTTGCGTACGCGGTTCGAAAGCATCACTGGAAAGCAAGTGGACGTGGAGTTTCAGATTGCAAAGGAATTGCTGGGCGGGGTCGTGGCTCAGATTGGAAGTACCATTTACGACGGTTCGGTGCGTGGCCACTTGGCGCGCATTCGCGAGCGGCTGGTGGCGCGTTAATCTTCGCGGCGACACGGCGCTGTCATTCTGAGTGCAGCGAAGAATCTCGGCATCTTCATGGCGCGGCCCTGCGGAGATCCCTCGTCGCCCTCGTCCCACATTGCGGGACGTCGGGCCTCCTCAGGATGAGACGGTTGGATGTTGTGAGAAAAAGAGGCTGAACGATGGCACAAATTCGAGCAGACGAAATCACCAAAATCATCCGCGAGCAGATCGAAAACTACGATCGCAGCGTCACCGTTAGCGAAGTGGGGTCGGTCATCTCGGTCGGCGACGGAGTGGCGCGCATTCACGGCCTGGAGAACGTGATGGCGGGAGAGCTGCTCGATCTTCCCCACGAGGTTGCCGGCCTGGCGCTGAACCTGGAAGAAGATCAGGTAAGCGCCGTGCTGCTCGGGGACTTCACCAAAATCAGCGAAGGCGATGTGGTGAAGCGGACGGGGCGAATCATGTCCGTCCCCGTCGGCGAGGCTCTGATCGGCCGCGTCGTGGACAGCCTGGGCAGGCCCACCGACGGCAAAGGGCCCATCGTCACCGATCATTACAACCCCATCGAGCGCCTGGCGCCGGGGGTGGTGGACCGGATGCCAGTGCGCGAACCGCTGCAGACGGGCATCAAGGCCATCGACTCGATGATTCCCATCGGACGCGGCCAGCGTGAGCTGATCATCGGCGACCGCCAGACCGGCAAGACTGCCATTGCGCTCGACACGATCATCAACCAGCGCGGCGGAGACGTGATTTGCATCTACGTCGCCATCGGGCAGAAACGCTCGACCGTCGCCCAAGTCATCAAGACTCTTGAGGAATACGACGCGATGGCGTACAGCATCGTCGTCGAAGCCGGCTCCTCTGATCCCGCTCCCATGCAATATCTTTCTCCCTACGCGGGCTGCTCGATGGGTGAATATTTCCGCGACCGGGGCCGGCACGCACTTTGCATCTACGACGACCTTTCGAAGCATGCCGTGTCTTACCGCGAAATTTCGCTGCTTTTGCGCCGCCCGCCGGGGCGCGAAGCATATCCCGGCGACGTTTTCTATCTCCACTCGCGGCTACTCGAGCGCGCGGCGAAATTGAACAAGGATCTCGGTGGCGGCTCGCTCACGGCACTCCCGATCATCGAAACCCAGGCCGGCGACGTTTCGGCCTACATTCCGACCAACGTCATCTCGATTACCGACGGGCAGATTTATCTCGAGTCGGATTTGTTCAACAGCGGCATTCGCCCTGCCATCAACGCGGGAATCTCCGTGTCTCGCGTGGGCGGGAACGCGCAGATTAAAGCCATGAAATCAATCGCCGGCACGCTGCGGCTCGAGATGGCGCAGTTCCGCGAGCTCGCCGCGTTTGCGCAGTTCGGCAGCGACCTCGATAAGACCACCCAGGCCCAGCTCAACCGCGGGCGGCGGCTGACCGAAGTCTTGAAGCAGGATCAATTCAAGCCTCTCACAGTCGAGAAACAGATTGTCGTCATCTTTGCCGGAACCAACGGCTATCTTGACGACTTGGCGACGGAGGAATGCCTGAGTTTCGAGCAAGGGATGTTTGAGTTCATGGATCACTCGTATCCCGCGGTCGGACGTCAAGTCGCCGAGAAGAAACAGCTCGACGATGCTCTGCGCGCCGACATGCGCAAAATGCTCGACGAATACAAAGCCAAGTTTCTGGCGGATCGAAAGAAGTCCGCCGCGTAGGGCCGGCCTTTAGGCCGGCACTGCCGGCCCCGCTCGGAGCGGGACCGGCGCTCCACGAAACCGACATGCCCACGTTACTCGACATTCGGCGCCGCATCCGCTCGGTGAAGAACACGCAGCAGATTACCCGAGCGATGAAGATGGTGGCGGCGGCCCGCCTGCGGCGCGCCCAGGAGCGCGTGTTTAACGCTCGGCCCTTCGCGAACCAGATGCTGACGCTGCTTTCGAGCCTGGCGGCGCGCACCGAACAACGCGAGCATCCCTTGCTCGCTGAGCGGCCCGTGGAAAAATTGCTGCTGGTACTCGTGACCGGCGACAAAGGACTTTGCGGCGCCTTCAACACCAACTTGATTCGTGCGGCACAGAACTATTTGGAAGAAAACAGCAACAAGAAAATCTCGCTGATCACGGTGGGGCGCAAGGGGCGGGACTTCTTCCGGCGGCGTCCGGTCGATATCCTTTCGGAGTCGGTCAACATTTTCAGCCGGCTGGAGTTTTCGCACGCCCAGGCCGTCGCGAACCAGATCATTGAGCTGTACACGAAGGAAGAGGTGGACGCGGTCGATTTCATTTACAACGAATCGAAAACCGTCCTGACGCAGCGGCTGACCCGTGAGCGATATCTGCCCATCAAGCCCATGAAGCCCGCGGCGGGCGAAGCGCTGATCGATTACATCTACGAGGACCCCGCGAGCCAGATTTTCGGCGTCCTTTTACCGCGCTATATCGAGATCGAAGTCTATCGCGCCTTGCTTGAATCCGCGGCGGCGGAGTTCGCGGCGCGCATGACGGCCATGGACGCGGCCAGCAACAACGCCACGGAAATGATTGACTCGCTGACGTTGCACATGAACCGGGTACGCCAGGCCGCTATCACGCGGGAGATTATTGAGGTCGTGAGCGGAGCGGCAGCGCTGTGAGGGCAGTCGAAGAGTTGAAAAGTCGAAGAGTCAAAAAGGAAGTACGCATCCCCCGACGATTGGATTTGACTTTCAACTCTTCAACTGTTCGACTTTTCGACTCTTAATCTCGAAATGGTTTTCGCGAAAGGAAAGTCCATGCCAGAAGCACACGTCGGAAAGGTCGTCGAGGTCATCGGCCCCGTGGTGGTGGTGGCCTTCGAGGGTGATTATCTCCCCTCCATTTTTAATGCGGTGCGCGTCACCTCAGAAGGTTTTGATGTCGCCGCCCCCATCAACGTGCTGACCGAGGTCGAACAGCACCTGGGCGAAGGCCGCGTGAAGTGTGTGGCCATGGAACCCACCGAAGGCATGGTACGCGGCATGAAGGCCATTGACACTGGAGCGCCCATCACTGTGCCGGTGGGTAAGGCGACGCTCGGCCGCGTCATGAATGTGATCGGCGAGCCCGTGGACAAATATGGGCCCATCGTTTCCGAGACGCGCTTTCCCATTCACCGCCACGCGCCCGAGCTCGAAGATCAGAACACCACACTGGAATTGTTCGAGACGGGGCTGAAAGTCGTGGATTTACTGGAGCCCTACCTGAAAGGCGGCAAGACGGGCCTCTTCGGGGGAGCGGGCGTGGGCAAAACCGTCATCATCATGGAGCTGATCAACAACGTCGCCATGAAGCACGGCGGCGTTTCGGTTTTCTCCGGCGTGGGCGAGCGCACGCGTGAAGGCAACGACCTCTGGCTGGAGTTCACAGAATCGAAAGTCATTGTTCCGGGCGATCCGACAAAATCCAAGGCCGCGCTGATATACGGCCAGATGACCGAGCCGCCCGGCGCGCGCCTGCGCGTCGGCCTGACCGGCCTCACGGTCGCCGAGTACTTCCGCGACGTCGAAGGCCAGGACGTGCTGCTCTTCATCGACAACATCTTTCGCTTCACCCAGGCGGGCTCGGAAGTGTCGGCGCTGCTCGGCCGCATGCCGTCGGCGGTCGGCTACCAACCCAACCTCTCGACCGAAATGGGAGAACTCCAGGAGCGTATTACTTCCACGAAGAAAGGCTCAATCACATCCGTGCAGGCGATTTACGTCCCTGCCGACGACTTGACCGACCCGGCGCCCGCCACCACGTTCTCGCACCTCGATGCCACGACGGTACTCTCGCGGCAACTGGTGGAAATCGGCATCTACCCGGCGGTGGATCCCCTGGCCTCAACCTCGCGCGTGCTCGATCCGCGCATCGTAGGCGCGGAGCACTACAACATCGCCCGCGCTGTCAAATCCATCCTGCAAAAATACAAAGACCTGCAGGACATCATCGCCATCCTGGGAATCGACGAATTGTCGGAAGAAGACAAGCTCACCGTGGCGAGGGCGCGAAAGATTCAGCGCTTCCTCTCCCAACCGTTCTTTGTTGCAGCCCAGTTCACCGGGCTGGAAGGGAAGTACGTCAAGCTGGAAGACACCATCAGCGGGTTCAAAGCCCTTGTGGAGGGCCAGCACGATGACGTCCCCGAGCAGGCGTTCTATATGGTGGGAACTATCGACGAGGCGCTGGAGAAAGCGGAGAAGCTGAAGGCGGCAGCGTAGAAACCAGTCGATAGTCAACAGTCGAAAGTTGAAAGTTCGTTGCATTCGACTTTTGACCTTTGACTGTCAACTCCGGAGATTTGCATGGCGGAAACAGTCCTACCAACTCAGATCCAGCTCGACATCGTCACGCCCGATCGGCAGGTTGTTCACGACATTGTATCTTCCGTGACCATCCCCGGAAAGAACGGGTACCTCGGCATCCTTCCCGGGCACGCGCCCCTGCTTTCCGAGCTCAAGGCGGGCGAGGTCGTCTATACACGCCAAGAGGCTAAGCATTACCTGGCCGTGAGCTGGGGTTTTGCCGAGGTGCTTCCTGAGCGGTGCATTATTCTGGTGCAGACGGCTGAGCGCGCGGAAGAGATTGATCTGGCGCGCGCGGAACGCGCCCTGGAAAGGGCGGAGGAGCAGTTGAAGAAGGTATCGGATCCGACCGTGGATGCCGCGGCCGCCCACGAAGCTTACGAACGGGCCCTCGCCCGGCTCCAAGCCGCCCGTCGCGCCGGCGGATAAGCGGACACGTTCACCCCAGACAAACTCCCACTCCTCACCTTTGGCAGTGGTCGTTGCCAGCAGCCACAACTCAACCACTACTGCGGGGGTGGCGGAGGTGTGGTAACACCGTGATAGACGAAATAACCAACAATCGAAAGCGCCAGCACCACTGACAGAATACCCAGGACGCGGATCGGCCAGTCGAACTTGTGGGCCTTCTTCTCGATCACCTGTTGTTCTTGGATGGCCTTGTCTTCGCGGGCGTCGTCCGTGAGCGGGATCCAGTCGGATTCTTTACCTTCCAGGCGGGAACGGCAAACATACAAGACGATCAGAGCCCCCGTTATCAACCCCCAGGCGCCAATCAGACCCATGAAAGGATTCATGGTTCACCCCCGGCGGGGCAGACATTTTGTCGGTGCGCAAAAGTCTACTCCCACCGCCACGGAAAGCAAACTGCCTGCCAGTTTGTGGGGATTGCCGGACGACCTGCCAGACCTTCGACGAGGTCCGGCAGTTTTTGACGTTGGCAGACCCGGGGTTCTTCAGCGAATCCAGTTCCAGAGCCGATGAGCGGCGTAAGCACTCCATCCACCGACGATGGCGCCGATGGCCAAGCCCGTGCCTCCGCCGGCAATCGCGCCAATGCCCATCGACGTGCCGGCGACGGCAACCAGAAAGACCTTTTCCTTTTTGGAGATCCCCGAGCGATGACGCCGCCCGCGGGCCTCACGCTGGTAGGAGCGTCGCTGCGGGGGCTGCGGCCTGGGGCTCTCCGGGGGTTGGGCGGAGGGGTTCTGCGCGGCTGTGGTCACCGGCTGCGGGGTGACGGTTGCGACTTGGCGCGGCGCCGTCCGGGCTGAAAGTAAGCCCGGGGCAAGTAACGTCATGATCAAAATTGTCGAAGCAATTCTCTTCCCCATCGATTCACCTCATTTGATACGGGTCTCAATTCCCGGTGCCCCTTCGATCAGCCGCTTCAATGCGCCGGCAGTTCGGAATTTTTGAGGCGAGCCAAGGGCCCCCCGGCCTTCTCGTCCGCCGCAGGTTTCAGAAGATAGCCGACGACGGAGTCTCGATTCACGCGGGTAATGACCACGTCAAACTCGCGGATGTCCGATTGACGGAAGAACTCCACCGGACGCTTCACGCCTTGCTCATTGACCCAGAGGAACCGCCCTTCGGAGACCAACTGAATCCAGCCGCTGAACTGCTGGCGGCTCACGTCGGTATCCGTCACTTTCAGGTTGACGCCGGGCGTGATCTGGGTATGGTGGTTCCTCGCCGCCTCAAATGCGACTTTCTGGCGGTCGAGCCGGTGTTCCAGGCTTGCGACGGCGCGATCGCTGCCTTCGGCGCGCTGGCTGAGGCTGGCAAACTGGCCCTCCGACGACTGGCGCAGGGCGGCAATTTCCTGCCGGGCACCGTCAAGGTCCGCCCGCAGTTGGTCGAATTGCGCGCGGTTCGCGGCCTGCGCCGCCTCGAGTTTGTTTACCCGCTCATCGACGACGGCGCTGCGCTCGTCCATCTGATCCTCGATTCGAGCTTCCAGTTGTTGCGTGGCTTTGTCGGCGTGTTTCGTGGCTTGTCGGAGGCCGGACTTGACCTCGCGATCGAGCGAGTTCATGCGATCCCCGATCCTCCGCCTGTCGGCCGCCGAGGCCGCGAGCGATTTCTCGGCGGCCTGCACGCGCGTGCTCAGATCGGCGGTTGACCTCAAAATCGCAGGGAGCTGTGCGACTCCGACGCCGGTTTCCCGAAGGACCCGGTACCCATATACTGCCGCGGCGACCAGCGCGCACACCAGCAGGCCGAAGGCAAACCAGGAGCCTGCGTGGCTGGACCGTTCGGAGTTGCGGGGTTCCTGTTCATTGGGCGCACCGGAGCCCGGGTGGATTGGACGTTCGTCCAGGTTTAACACCATGCTTCCCCCTTTCGGGATCTCGACTCGCCATCGGGCCAGGCTACTGGGGCGCCGTGGGTGGACGATGCTCGAGGCTGGCGGAGGAAGAGGTGGTGGAACCTAATTCGGTGGTAGTCGTGGGGGTGCCGGCGGACAGCTCGGACGCCCGGAACTTCGGAGTGCTCACATAGCCTTGTGCCGCGTCTTTGTCGATCCGGTTAATCACCAATTCGACCGGGGCTTGGAAGTCGGACGGATAGAGCAGCACCGGCTCGAAGATGTTGACGTGTTTCTTATCGATTTCCATGTCGTCCACGATCAACTTGACGTCGCAATACTGGCGCTTGCGGTTGGACTTGCGCAAAGAGATGCTCAGAGGTCCAGCGCGGCGGAACCCCTTGGACTTCACGAGATCGAATTCGGTGTAATCTCTCTCGCCGCGCTTCTGCAGCGCCACGAGTTCCTCATGGGTACGAGCGATCGAGCTGCCCAGTTCGTCGCGCGTCGACCGCAAGTTGCCTTCGAGGTCGGCGCGAGCCTTCGCAACCTCCTCTTGGGCGGCCGCGATCTGTTTCTGATGATTCTCCAGCTCGGCCTGAATCTTCTTCCACCGGGGATCTTCCGCCGGGGCAGCTTTTCGCGCTGCGTGCCGGGCTGTCGCTCGCCGCTCCTTCGGTTCCGGCGCCTTCTCCAGCGGAACCGCCGGTGCGGGCGCCGGTGCCGTCGTCGCGGCATTCAGTTTGGCCGTGACCGCCTCGAGCTGGCTTCGGGTCTGATCGAGCGTCGTTCGCATCTGGTCGTACCCGGCGGCCAGTTGGTGCCGCTGGCGCTGCTCATCCCGAAGGTAAGCGAGGCTCACCATGGTGGAGATCAGAAGTATCAGCGTCGCGACAATCCACCCGTACTGGTGGCGCGGCGGCGGGGACGAGATTTCCTGCTGAGAGTTTTCCTCAGTCATTGTCGGCTCCTTGTGGCAGCTTCTTTGCCTCTTCCTGCAGGCGCAGGATCGGATGGCGCAAGTTGAGGGCCAAGGCGCCGGGCGGTTTAGTTCTGGAATTCCAAGCGCTTAGGGCTGGAGACTCCGGCCCAGTAGAATGGACCTTGAGCACAGATTGCACGGGGGGTGAAATATTTCCACAAGGGAAAGTTTTGGAGGTGGGGCGGGATCAGGTCCTGAACCGGCGCAGCACGCTGTCGACGTTTCGCCACACCGCCTGCTGGAAGTCCACCAGCCCGTCATAGAACCACTGGACGCTCCACTGGTAGGATTTGTCCCAGGCTTCCGGCAGGTCCCATGTCTCGCGAATCTTCTTCCAGTACCGGGCACGAGTGGCGGGTGACCTGTCGATTCCGGAATCCTTTTCGGAGGGCAGGAACTCCGGCGGAGGATCATCGGGCAGGACGGATCCGAAGGGATATTTGAATTGCACTTTTTCGATGGCGACTCCCCAGTAGGCGAGCGCCACGCGCTCTTCCGCGGCTCGTCGTTTGACATCCCAGTTTTTGGGCGTATCGAGGAAGGTCTTGGGCGGAACAGGGCGCAACCGCGCTGCGGGACGATAGGAGAAGTAGGCGAACGTGCCCGCCACCAGGGCCAGCAGGACCAGGCCGGTCCGGACTTTGGTCTTTCGCGGTGGCTTGCCCAGGCGGGCAGGATCGGCGCCCATAATCGTCAAACCCTATTTCGGATGCTAGCACGGCACAGGTGAGAAAAGAAATACATAACGCCGAGCTGCCTGTAACCTGGCTTATGAATAATAAGATGGATAAGGGCCGTTGAAGTCGGGCCCGGCTAGAGCAACGGGTTCGCGTCCATCTCGACCAGGCGTTTCCACCGCCGGTCCACTTCCATCTGGATCTCCTCCGCCACGGGGGCGAAGTCAGGGCTGGCGAGATGCGCGAACGCCGAGCCCATGTGCTGGAAGAGCTCCTTTATCGCAAGCTTCTGTCCCGACCTTTCGGGGTTGGCGTTGAGCTTGGTAACGCCACGCTCGACCTCATAGAGCGGAAAGAGGCAGCTTTTCACCGCCTTGTCGGCGATGCGGAAGCCGAGCTTCGGGTCGGTGCCCCAGTTGAGCGGGCAGGGCGAGAAGAACCGGCCGAAAACGAAGTTTCCCTCGCGCACCATCTTCTGCGCTTTCCGCGCTTTCATCAGCAGGTCGCGGTAATTCGAGACCGTCGCCTGAAACAGATAGGGCGCGTGGGTGCCGCGCAGGATCTCGACGATGTCTTTGTGATGCTGGGGCTTGCCTTTCTGCTGTGTCCCGACGTTGGCGTTGGTGAAGCGCTGCCCGAGCAGGCCGGTGTAGCAGAGTTGTCCCCCGGTGTTCATGTACCCCTTGTTGTCATATTCGAGCACAATCATGGCGTCGTTACGCAGCGCCGCGCCGATCACCTGATCCATCCCGATATCGTCCCCGCCGTCGCCGGTCACCACGATGAAGGTGATTTCCTCGCCGAGCTTGCCCTGCTTGCGATAGCGCTTGTACATCTCGACGACGCCGGTGGCCGTCGACGAGGCGTTGTGGAAGAGGTTGTGGAAGTAGGGCACGCGGAAACTCGTCGAGGGGAATCCCGTGGTCACCACCATGCCGCAGCCCGTGTTGAAGAACAGCACGATGTGGCCATCGATGCCGCGCAGGAACATCTCGAGGTTGGCGAACAGCCCGCATCCCGGGCAAGCCGAATGCTTGTCGATGCGGTGGGGCATTTCGGCAAGCTCCTTGAGATCGATCTTCTCCTTCCCCTGGTTGTGGGTGGCTTCTGCGGCCGAGATGGGTTCGGCTTTGCGGGGGGGAAGGTAAGTCCGGTCGCCCGGCGATGCCTGGTAGTAACCTTTCCAGCGCTTCTCGTGGTCCGGGACCTGAGGGAAATTGAGCGCCAGGCGGAAAAGGTATTCGGCGTCTTCCGCGTAGAAATTCAATCCGCCCAAGCCGTAGGTGCGGCTGAGAATCAGGTTGTGGTCGCCGGCCCGCTGGAGAATCGCCCCGATTTCGTTGGCCAGGTAGTTGTTCGCGCCGTACTGCGAAACACGCTCCGCCACCAGGATCCGGTCGGAGGAGAACAGGTTCTGCAGTATTGCGTCGGCAGGCCAGGGACGCAGGAGGGTCGGCGAGACCAGCTTTACGCTTTTGCCTTCGTCGCGCAGCCGATCGACGGCGATCTTCGACGCTTCGGCGGCGGAGTTGAGGATGACCATCGCCACGTCGGCGTCCGGGTCGCCGTAAACCTCCAGTAGCCCGTAGCGCCGCCCGCTCATCCGGGCGTATTCATCGAAGATCCTGGGGAGCAGCTTCAGCGCCGTCTCCATCTTCTGATCGATGATGACCTTGGTGTTGATCAGGTCGTCGTTCATGTACGGCCCGAAGGTGTGGGGATGCTCGACGTCAAGGATTGACAGCCGCCGGGGAGGCTCGGCGCCCACGAAATCCCGCACCGTCTGCCGATCCTTGAAGACCTGGATGCGCCGGTTGGCGTGGCTGGTATGGAATCCGTCGTAGGCAATCAGCGCCGGGAGGCTTACCGCCTCGGCGATTTTGAGCGCGATGATGTTCAGGTCATACACCGCCTGCACCGTCGGCGCGCAGAAGGTGATCCACCCCCAGCCCAGCGTCGCGGCAAGGTCGGAGTGGCCGTTCTTGATGTTGAGCGGAGCATTCACGTCGCGCGTCGCCAGATTCAAAACGACGGGGAGGCCGAGTCCCGCCAGCGCGGGCAGCTCTTCCGCCTTCAATAACAGCCCCTGAGCCGAAGTGACATCCACCGCGCGGCCGCCGGCGATGGCCATCCCTGCCACCGTCGAGATGGCGGCCAGCTCGGAAGTGCCCACGACGAAGCTCAAATCGATTTCGCCCTGGGCGTAGGCGCGGTTCACGTACTCTCCGACCTCGGAGGAAGGCGTTATGGGGTAATACCCCTCCCCGTCGTAACCGATGTCAATGATGGCGTGCGCGGCGGCTTCGTTGCCGCTGCTGATGATGGTTTGTTGGTCCAGCATGGTTGTTCTCCAGAGTTTCCCCTCACCCTGGCCCTCTCCCTGAGGGAGAGGGTGCCCGTCAGGGGACGGGCAGGTGAGGGCTGTCTCCTCAAGCCGCCACGACTTCGGGCTCGGTCAGCGCTTTGCCCCGTTTCGTCGTCGGGCAGATCTCGACGCACTGCATGCAGCCTTTGCAGTAGGCCGCGTTGATGGCGACCATCTTCTGGTTTCTCCACACAATCGCCCCCGGCTCAGGGCAGGGCACCAGGCACAATCCGCAATGCGAGCAAAGCTCCGCCGCAAAGACCGGCACGCGGCCCAGCGGCTCGGCGTCGCCGTCCGGCCTCGAAAGGTGGGTCAAGGCGTCGATCGCTCCGCCTGCCAGCATGTTTTCGTAACCGATGGGAGAACTTACGCGCGCCGGCGCGACGAGCGGGAAATCAAGGTCGGGCTCGAAGCGCTCGCTGCGCGCCATCCCTACCGCCATGTCGTAAGCCGCCAGGTTGGCTTCCTTCGCCCTGGGCCACTGTGCCGCGATCGCCTGCTTCACAACCTCGGCCGGGAAACCCAAGTGGTCGCTGAGCAGGGAGAGCATCGGCATGTTCAGACGTGATTTGGCTTCCATCGCAATCCTTGTGGCGTCGAGGGTCAGGATTGTCCCGCTGTGCAGGCGGAGGAGTTCGCGGATGACCCCGGGTGTGGCGGTGGTGTTGACCATCACCGTGGCGTCCGGCTCCAGGCCGCACACCAACCGCTGCGTCTCGATCAGCTTCTCGCGAAACACGCTCAGCATGTGCGGCCGGCGTGTGGGGCCGCTCTCCCGCACCGGCGTCCCGAAGCGGCAAAGACGGATCGAAACGTCAGTCGGCGTCCCGGTCTTCTCGCTGCCGTACCTCGCGTCGTAGCCGCCGTCCAGATCGAGCTTCTCGACCGCAATCTTGAAGAGAAGTTTGGCGGCCATGTTGGCCCCGTCGCCGCCCAGCGCCGACATCAGAATGTTGGTAAAACCCTGGTCGTCCTGATAGGGCAACGTGAATCTGGTCATGATAGGGACACCTCGCCCGAGTCGAGATGATTCATTGTCCTTTTTGAGCATTCCCTCTGCCAAAAAGACCCGAGCCTCAGCCGAACGCAGGGTTGCGAAAACGAACAGAGCGGGGAGGGACTTTGGACAGTTTGTCTAGAAGCCTTGCCGGGGATCTTTTGCCGCCGGGCTTCTGTGCCTTTTTCCGCTGCTGCGCTTCGCGCAGGACTCGAAGCGCGCGGCAGGCGACCGGCTAAGCCATCCGAACCGCCCGTCGCCCTCTCCGGAAGCGGGCTTGGCTGCCGAGATTGCCCTCCTCGGACTTTTCGCTTGACAATTGTAGGCGAACGTACTAGGCTCACAAACTGATGATGGAGAGGCTATTGGTTTGGGGTTCCGAATCCGAAGGCCGGCACCCCTGGTTTGGGCACAGGAAGGCTGTTGTCGCACGCCGACCCCGAGTCCCGAATCGCCAGTCCCGAACTCCGGATAATCCGGCACCCAGCAGGGCCGCAATGCGGCGCTGGAAAAAATAAAGTTACTTCAAAAAACGCGGAACGATGCCGGAATCTCATTGAAAACAAAGGAGTAGCCCCGAAAAATCCCGGAACGACGCCGGAATGTTTATGAAAATGAAGGGTTTAACATGAAAAGCCGGAATGTTATAGAGGGCAAGGCAACTTAAAGCTGAATCGGACACACAATCGGCGGCAGTTTCATCAGTATCGCGTCTCCAGGGGCCAGATCGACCCTGTTCTAGGCACGCGACGGGGCGGGCTGGACGATGGCGACTGGCCGGTTCTCCCGAGCCGCGCGGTAGATTGCCTGCATGGCGACCACGTCACGCAAGCCCTCCAGACCGTCCGGCTCAGGATCGCGGCCGCGACGAATGGCGTCAGCGAAGGCGTCGAGTTCCAGCGCAAACTCGTCCATGGCGCGAAACTCCTTCTCGTGCCACCGCCCGTTGATTTCGCCCAGGAGGTGCCGCCGCTCGTTGTACGGGAAGGCCGGGTCAAGCGCCGCCCAGCCTTTGGTGCCGTGCACGTGCATGAACGAGCCTTTGGCGGCGCCGAAGCTCGACGCGGCTTGAAACACAATCCCGTCGGGGAATTTCAGTTGGAAGGCGATGTTCTCCTCGACTTCGTTGTAGCGCGCCGGGTCGTGGGTCCAGGCATAGGCCGACGTTTCGACCGGCTCGCGGTCGAGCAGCCATCGCGCCGTGTTGACGCAATAGACGCCCACGTCCACAAGCGACCCGCCACCCGCCAGCTTCCGGTCGAAGTGCCATTTCGGGACTCCGGTCGGCGGCAGATAGATCGTGAAGGCCGAATGCAGGATCTTGACGCGTCCCAGCTTCCCGCTCGTGATCAGCTTTTTAAGCGCCAGGCTGGCGGGATCGAAGTACTTGCGGTAGGCGATCATCAGGCGGACGCCGTTCGCGCGACAGGCGTCGATCATGCGCTGGCATTCTTCCACCGTGTTGGCCATGGGTTTTTCGCAGAGCACGTGCCGGCGCGCCGCCGCGGCGCGTATCGTGTATTCGGCGTGGCCGCCATTGTGGTTGGCGATGAATACCGCGTCCACGTGAGGATGGTTCAGGCAGAGGGCGTAGTCGTCGTAGGTGTAATAATCGCTGGCGCCGAACTTCGCCGCCAGGCGCCGGGCTTTCTTCTCGTCCCCACTTACCAGGGCAATGAGCTTGGTCTTCCTGCTGTGCCGGAACGCCGGCAGGATGGCGTCCTGGGCGATCCATCCCAGACCCACAACCGCAATTCCGATGCGCTTGGAAGCCATGAACGAGTCCTCTCTTGTCAGAAGGTGTGCTACCGGGTGCCTGTGGGCATTATCAACCCGGCGTCAAGTAGGATAACCCAATAGGTGGCATGTGGTAGATGGGGTAGGCCCGAATCCCGAGCAGCTATGCTGCCGTTGGGACGGCTTTGGGCTGGTAAACGCAGGTGGGTTCTTCGGCGAGAGGGTTGCCGGTAAGGGCGAAGGCGCGGGCGCGCGAGCCGCCGCAAATCTCGCGGAACTCGCACGCTCCGCACTTGCCCTCCAGTTGCGACGTGTCGCGCAGGTCGCGGAAAAGCGGCGAGTGGCGGTAGATGTCGGCGAGGGGCGTCCGGCGGATATTGCCGGCGGCGAGCGGCAGAAACCCGCTGGGGCAGACGTCTCCCAGATGGGAGACGAAGACGAAACCCTTCGCGTCGTTGATGCCGCGCGGGGCGCGACCGATGCCGTCCTCCCGCTTTTTCAGAAATGGGAGAAACGTTCCCAGCCGCCGCTCGCGAGCTTGGGCCTGCGCCACGTAGCGGCGATAGTGCTGGGCTTCGGTGGTCTTGATGTCGAACTTGACGCGGCGCGAGGTTTTGTAGAGTTTCGCGAAGACTTCTTCGGTCTCCTCAGCGGAGATCAGGTCTTCCATTTGCCCGCGGCCCGTGGGCACGAGGAAGAAGACACTCCACAGCACAATGTCGAGCGATTCGAGCAGTCGGACCATGGAGTCGAAATCATCGAGGTTGCGCCGAGTAATGGTAGTGTTGATTTGCACGGGCAGATTCAACTCGCGCGCCCAGCGGACGGCTTGAAGGGTCAGGTCGTAGGAGCCGGCGATGCCACGAAAGGCATCGTGAATCTTCGCTATCGAACCGTCCAGGCTGACCGCCAGCCGCGCCAGACCGGCCGACTGCAATTCCGCGATGGCTCCCTGCGTCAGCAGCGGTGTGGCACTGGGTGTCAGGGAAGCCCGCACGCCCTGGCGCGTGGCATATTCGACAAGCGCGAAAAGGTCGGGGCGCTTGAGCGGGTCGCCGCCGCTCAGTACGAACACCGGCACATGCATATCGGCGACCTGGTCAATCAGGTTCTCGGCTTCGGCGGTCGTCAACTCGAGCGGATGCCGGAGGGGCTTAGCGCAGGCCCGGCAATGGACGCACGCCAGGTCGCAGGCCTGCGTCATTTCCCAGATCACGATAAATGGCCGCTCGCTGAAATTCACTTTCACACCCGGTTGAGCCAAAACACCCTCGTTCTCGGTCAACATGACCGATGTCAGCATTCTGGATGCCGATTCTCATTAGAGCGGGAATGGCCAGCCAGCTCGATGACTAAAGTCACGCTCAACCATCTGAATTACCGTGACTTAAGTCATCGTGGCCCTACTCGTCCGTCGGTAACCTGTGGACGTCCGAAGGAATGGAATTGACTGCGTGTTCTGACAAGGTGTCCGAGTTCGAGGAGGCAACGACATGGACGAAATCACCAAACTGACCAGCGTGGCCGAAATCGTCAAACGCTGCCCGACGGCGCGCCGCATTTTCGACCAACACGGCCTCAAAGGGTGCGGCGGAGAAAATGGCCCGAGCGAGCCCCTGGCCTTCTTCGCGGCAGTTCATCAAGTAGATGTTAATAAGCTTGTGGATGAACTAAATGCTGAACTGCGGAAGCCTTCCAAAGAGGCTTACGTTTACCAGGAGACGCTGGGCGACTATATCTACCGCCGCTTTTTCAAGGCCGGAATCGCGGTGGTGCTCTCGGTGGGATGCCTGTGGGGGGCGCTCAATCTCCTGGAAATCGCCCAGCGCGGGAACTTTCTGCAGCTTCACCTCGTCCCGTCGATCCACGCGCACGCTCACGCCATGATCTTCGGATGGCTGGGGCTGTTTGTGATGGGGTTTGCCTACCAATCGTTCCCGCGCTTCAAATTCACCACGCTCTGGCGGCCCGATTTGGCGAATCTGACCTTCGTCCTCATGCTCGTCGGAATCGTAACGCGAATTGGCGCGGAACTGCTCCAACCCCAGCCGGTCGGATTGGGCCTGGGGATTCTCTCCGCCGCCGCGGAAACAGCCGCGGTCGTGATGTTCCTTGTCATCATCATCAAGACCGCGCGTCAGTCGGTCGAGCCCCGCAGCCCTTATGAGAAATTCATCTTCGGCGCGTTCTTCTGGTTCCTGGTGCAAACCGTGTGCAGCGCGGTTTTCTTCTTTGCCAAGGCGACGGCGGCCAGCCAGGACCAACTGATCCAGCGCATCGCCCTCCTGGATGGCCCACTGCGCGACATCCAGCTGTTGGGCTTCGCCGCGCTCATCATCGCCGGCGTCAGCCAGCGATTCATCCCCGCGGTCTACGGTCTGGGCAAACCAGCGAAGGATCGCCAGACGCTGATCTTCTGGTTGGTCAATGGGAGCCTTCTCCTCGACATCGCAAGCTATGTGCTGGTGCTGACCACGCAAAACCCGCTCTTCGCCATCGGGCTCGAAGCCTCCTATGTCCTGATGCTGGTATGGGCCGTGCTGCTGGTCAAGCAGCTTCGCATCTTCTCGCGTCCCGCCGAACCCGAGCGCACGTACAAATTCGTCCGTGCCGCGTATACCTGGCTGCTTGTCGCGATGGCGATGCTGCCATTCTTCATCGTGTATGGCGTGCTCACGCATCAGTATTTCGCCCATTCCTACATGGGCTCGCATCGGCACGCCTTCACGGTGGGCTTCATCAGCATGATGATCCTGGGCGTGTCGGCGAAGGTGGTTCCGATCCTGGCGGGCATCGACGCAAAGCAGGTGAGTTCGCTGTGGGGGCCGTTTATCCTCTTCAATCTGGGGTGCGCGGGGCGTGTGGCTCTGCAAATCCTTACCGACTTCACTCCGCGCATCGCGTATCCCCTTGTCGGCCTGACGGGATTCATTGAATTCACGGCCCTTGCCTGGTGGGGCATCGAGTTGTGGCGCACGATGAATCTCGCCAGGACGCACCGGCCGCACCTCTTTGGAGCGCCTCTGCCCATCGCCGCGCGCTGATCCTCCTTTCGCGGCGCGCTGGGGTACTGGTCTGCTGGCGATAATTAGCTATCGGAGCAGCCTCGTGCCCGCGTGGAGAATTTTTTGGAACAGCCAGAATGTCGCTTGACATTTGAACTCTGAGTACTAGACTGCTAAGCAGGGAGAGAAGTTTGTTTCGCCGCGGTGGCGGCCAGAAGCATCCTCGCCGAACCGCCTGACGCGCAGTGACCCAACCCCGCGGCCTGGAGATCACTCGCACGACCGGCCAACGTGCCCCAATTCCTCCATGAGGGAAGGGAGGGCATCATGTTTCAGATGATCGATGAAAGCAAAGTGGCGACACCGGAAGATAAGAAACTCTTCTGGTACAAGGTCGGATTATTCTTTGTTGTCGCTGCGGCTTTTGGTGGGGTTATCTACTTCTTCGCCTTTGTGCCGTACAAGGGCTGAGTTACGGCTGGGGCAACGGAAACTGCTCCGCGATGAGTTGGAGTGCATCCTCGCGAGTGTGTAGTCTGCCCTCGAGCTGAGCGTCCTCGACTGTCTGCAGGATCTCCTTGAACAAGGGTCCGGGTGTGTATCCCTGCGCGATCAGGTCTTCTCCGCGCACCAGCCGCTCAGGCTTGATTTCTTCAGGCGGAGTCTCTTCCAGCAGTCGCCGCGCCAGTTGGTAGTTGGTCAGGTCACCGTGACTCGCCAGGCAATCGAGGCGGTGCAGCTCCAGGTGCTCTTCAAAACCCTCCATGCGCAGGAAGCGAAGTTGCGTCGAGCGCTTCATGCGCGGGAAATCCTTAAAGCGCAGATGATGCCGCACCAGTTCGACAACGCGCTCCGTTTCCGAATTCGCAAGGCGCAGGCGGTGGCAGATTGCCTCCGCCATTTTTGCCCCGACCTCGACGTGGTTGTCAAAGCGGATGCGCTCGCGAATGGTGAAGGTCGGCGGCTTACCCACGTCGTGCAACAACACGCCGAGCGCCAGCGTGGGCGTGGGGTTCCTCATTCCCTCCAGCATCATCAGCGTGTGAATCCACACGTCGCCTTCGGGATGAAATTCCGGCGGTTGCTGCACGCCCTGGAGCGCCTTGATCTCCGGTAGGACTTCTTTTAGCAGTCCTGTCTCCTCAAGCAGCTCGAAGCCGCGGCGCGCTGCGCCCTCGGTAAGAATCTTGACGATTTCGTCGCGCACGCGTTCGTGGCTGACATCGTGAATCTGCGGCGCGAGTTGGAGGATGGCGCCCTTCGCCGCCGCATCGAGCTCGAATCCGAATCGCGCCGCAAAGCGCACCGCTCGCAACATACGCAGGCGGTCTTCGCTGAGGCGCTCAATAGGATCGCCGATGGTGCGAATGCGGCGGGACCGAATGTCGGCCTGCCCTCCGACGTAGTCGAGGAGCTCGTTGCTGGCCGGATCGAGGAGCAGCCCGTTGATCGTGAAGTCACGCCGGCGGACGTCTTCCAGCGGCGTCCGCGCGAATCGCACTTCCGTCGGATGTCGGCCGTCAGCATAGCGGCCATCGCTGCGGAACGTCGCGACTTCGATGTTGCCACTGTCGTGCGGAACAATCACCACGCCGAATTGCGCCCCCACGGTCACGCTCTCGGGGTAGAGCTCGACAACTTGCTCGGGCGTGGCGTCCGTAGCGATGTCGTAATCCTTCGGCTCGCGGCCCATCGCCAGGTCGCGCACACATCCACCGACCAGATAGGCTTGAAAGCCCGCCTCCTTCAACCGCCGCGCAATTTCGTTTGCCGCTTCCCGCTTCGCGTCCATCGGGGATATTACAACCCAATCGGCTACGACGCGCAAGGATGCGGGTGGGACCTTCCATCTGGCGCCTATTCTCGGCCGAGAAACTTGCGCTTCTTGCGCGGGGTGGGTTGGGAGCCGGGTTCCATCGCGCGCGCCAGCTTGACGGAATCGAAGCCGAAGCGCTCGCGCAGTTTGCCGGTGGTCTGCATGACCCGCTCGAGTTTTTCCTTTTGCGTCGCCTCGAGCAGGTTTTGCTGAAAGACGCCCCGCTCGAGATTCGACGCGCGAACGCCCAGCAGACGAATCTTCGCCTTGCGATTCCAATTGGTCTCGAAGAGGCGCAACACATTTTCGAAGATGACGGAATCGAGATGGGTCGGCTCGTCGAGCGTGACGTCGCGAGTGACAGTCCGGAAAGGCGCGAAGCGAAGCTTCAATCCCACTGTGCGCGCGAAGAGTTGATGATCGCGCAGTCGCCCCGCCACAAGCTGCGAAAGGTATGAGAGTGTGCGTTCGAGCTCGTCAGCGTCGTCAATGTCCACGTCGAACGTAGTCTCATGGCTGATGGATTTCGGCTCCTCGCTGTACTGATAAGCCTCGATGTCTTTGCCCTGCGACTTGGTGTAGAGCCAATCGCCGTATGTGCCGAACCAACCTTTCAACTTCACCGAACCCGTGCGCGCCAGGTCGCCGATCGTCGCAATGCCGCGCGAAAGTAACTCCGGCTCGGTGACTTTGCCGATGCCCGGCATGCGCCGAACAGGCAGCGGCGCGAGGAATGCGGCCTCGCAGCCGGGCAGGACGTAGAGCAATCCGTGCGGTTTCGCCTGGTCGGAGGCGATCTTCGAAACCAGGTGCGACGTGGAGAGCCCGATCGAAGCGTTCAGACTGGTCCTTTCCTTGATGGTGCGAATCAGCTTGTCGGCGCCGCGAAACGCCGACCCGTGCAGCCGCTCGCAGCCGGTGAAGTCGAGATAGGCTTCGTCTATGGAAACCATCTCGACCACAGGGGTAAATTCTTCGAAGATGCGATAAATCTTTCGCGAATACTCGCCGTACTTCTCGTGATGGCCGCGCAGAAAGATGGCGTGCGGGCAGAGTTTCTTCGCGGTGCGAATCGGCATCGCCGAATGCACGCCGAACTTTCGCGCTTCGTAACTCGCCGCCGCCACCACGCCTCGGCCGTCCGGGTCGGCGCCTACGACCACCGCTTTTCCCTTGAGAGAAGGGTCTTCAAGTTCCTCTACGGACACGAAGAACGCGTCCATGTCCACGTGGGCGATGCAGGGAATCGTGCGATCGGATGATCGGTTCATCGGGCCGTCTGCGGAGCAACGGACTAAAGACGCTTTCGGGCTCGGACGACTCGCGGAATTCCGCGCAGGTCCGGAATGACTTCGATATCGTTCCATTCCGAGCCTAACAGGGCAACGACCGCCTCGCGCATATTGTAGCCAATCTCGACCACGACGGAGCCGCCGGGCTTGAGGACCTGAAGCGCTTGGGGAAAGAGGCGGCGGTAGATTTCGTCGTTGCTCGCGAGGTCGCCGACCGCGACGCGCGGCTCGAAATCGCGCACCTCGCGCTGCACCTTGTCGAGCTCGTCGCGCGAGACGTAGGGAGGATTGGACACCACGAAATCGAATGTGGCGAGGAAATCCGCGTCGAGGAAGCGCGCAAGGAGGTCGCTCTCCATAAACTTGACCCGCTCCGGCATGCCGAGGTGCAGCGCGTTGCCGGAAGCCACGACCAGCGCGGTGCGCGAGATGTCCACACCGAATATGACGGCGCGCGGGAACTCCCACGCTAGCGCCAGGGCAATACACCCGGAGCCTGTCCCCACATCCACGATGCGTAACCGCGCCTCTTTGCCGTGCCCCTGGCGCGCGGCGAGCTCCACGACTTGCTCAATCACATGCTCGGTCTCGGGGCGGGGAATCAGGACGTCGGGCGTGACTTCGAAATCCAGGCCCCAGAATTCCTGGTGGCCGGTGATGTATTGCGTCGGCTTGCCCGTCGCGCGCTCGGCGACGAGCCGGAGGTAAGCATCGAGCGTCGCCTGCGAAATTTCCCTTTCAGGATGCGAATAGAGATAGCCACGATCGCAGCCGAGGACGTGCATCAACAGCAATTCCGCGGCAAGCTGCGCGGAGGGCACCTGATGTTCCAGCAGCGTCTTAAGGCCGGAATGGAGCGTCTGACGAAGTTGCATCCGATAGGATCCAGGATTCAGGCCAGAGCATCCGCCACGTACTTCCTGAATCCCGAATCCCAGATCCTCTCCGAAGTTTACGCCACAACGCTGACTTGTTTCAGCTTCTCGGTCTGGTAGTGGGTGATGAGGGCCTCGATGACGTCGTCGAGTTTGCCGTCCACGATGCGGTCGAGCTGATGGATGGTGAGGCCGATGCGGTGGTCGGTCATGCGGTTCTGGGGAAAGTTGTAGGTGCGAATCTTCTCGCTGCGGTCGCCGGAGCCGACCATCGAGCGGCGCTCCTCGGTGATCTGCTTCTGTTGTTCCTGGAGCTTCATTTCATATAGCCGCGAGCGGAGCACGCGCATCGCCTTGGCGCGGTTCTTGATCTGCGATTTCTCGTCCTGGCAGGAGACGATGGTACCGGTCGGCAGGTGCGTGATGCGGACGGCGGAATAAGTCGTGTTCACCGATTGCCCGCCCGGCCCCGAGGAACAGAATGTATCGATGCGAATGTCTTTCGGGTCGATCTGGATTTCGACCTCGTCGGCTTCCGGCAGCACAGCGACCGTGATCGCCGAAGTGTGGATGCGCCCCTGCTGCTCGGTTTCTGGCACTCGCTGCACGCGGTGGACGCCGCTCTCATATTTCAGCTTGCTGTATACCTTTTGGCCCTCGATGACGGCGATGACTTCCTTCAGGCCGCCCACGCCCGACGTGCTCGAGGAGAGGACTTCAACCTTCCAACCTTGCGATTCCGCGTAGCGCGAGTACATGCGGAAGATTTCCTGTGCGAAGAGCGTGGCTTCGTCGCCGCCCGTGCCGGCGCGGATTTCCAGGACAATGTTCTTCTCGTCGTTGGGATCCTTGGGGAGCATCAGGATCTTGAGTTCTTCTTCAACCAGCAAGCGCCCCTTTTCGAGGTCGGCGAGCTCTTCGTGGGCGAGCGCCTTCATCTCGGCGTCGGAAGAGGACTCGGCCAGGAGTTCCTTCGCGCCGCGCATCGATTTTTCGATTTCCTTCCATCGGCGGTACTTCTCGACAACTTCGCTCAAATCGGCGTGCGCCTTGGCGGCCTTCTGATAGCGCCCGGCGTCCGCCAACACTTCGGGGCTGCTGAGCTGCGCGGTCAGCTCGTCGTATTTCTTCTCGATTTCGGCCAGCTTCTCCAGGAAATGCATGTTCTCGACAAAGGATTCAGGATTCAGGAATCAGGATTCAGGACGTCGCGGAAGCTCTTTCCTCTACTCCCTATTCGCTATTCCCTACTCCCACTTTAATCACGCAACGACCAGTTCTCCGCCCCGTGACTTCTCCATTTCCATCGCCGTCTCGAGCGCTTTGATGGCGGTTTCGAGCTGGCGGTCGTCCGGCTCGCGCGTGGTGATGCGTTGCAGCCAAAGTCCCGGCTGCGCGGCCCAGCGCCAGAGCGCTCCCTGCGATTTCGCGGCGAAACGAATGAATTCGTACGACACGCCGGCTATCAGCGGCAGCAGCAGCAGTCGCCCGATGAATCTCCAGGCAAAAGTCTGGAAGGGCAGAAACATGTAGAGCACCATGGCGATGACCATCACCACCAGCAGGAAGCTCGTCCCGCAGCGCGGGTGGAAGCGTGTGCATTCACGCGCCGTCGCGAGTTCGATCGTCCTCGTCTTTTCGTACGCCCATACCACTTTGTGCTCCGCGCCGTGATACTCGAAGACGCGTTTGATCTCTTTCCACTGCGCGATCAGGATCAGAAATCCCAGAAAGAGCGCGATGCGGATCAGGCCATCCACGAGATTAAAGACGAAGGTGTTCTCCACCGCCGGAAACCATCCCTTCGCCTCGGTGGTCAGATAGAGCGGCAGGAACTTGTAAAAGAAGATGAAGAATCCCAGCGAGAATGCCAGGTTCGCCGCCAGCAGCCAGCCGCTCAGCTCGCCTTTCTTTTTCGGCTTCGCTTGTTGCTTCTCCGGTTCTTCGATCGCCTGCTCGGCGGAGTAGCGCAGGGCGCGAATGCCGAGGACGAGCGCCTGGCCCAGCGTGCCGAGGCCGCGCACGATCGGGTACTTCAGCCACGGACGCTTTTCCGAAGGGCGCTGGAGGAATTCCTGCATCAGGGCGATGTCACCTGCGGGGCGGCGCACCGCCACCGCGAACGAATGCGGCGAGCGCATCATCACGCCCTCGATCACCGCCTGCCCCCCCACCAGGATTTCGTCGGGGCCTTGCATCGCGGGCAGGAGCGCCAGCCGCGCCGCGCGGCGGAGAAGCCCGCCAAGTTCTGTTTTGCCTGCTGCCATATTAACTTTCTGAATTCCAGTCAATACGGAACCCGCTGTTCCGTTGCCGCACACTTTTATTGCTCCCGAAAGGAACTTCCGTAGGTTAGATGCGCTAACGAGGCATGTGAGTACAGTATCCAGCATAACTGGACTTGGCGGGGGTGTCAAATTGTGGCGGGATTGGATTTTTCAACGGGTAAGGCTATAATCCGCTGACTCTTTCGAGGGCGGGCGAAGCTGGAGAGAATCCAAGGTGAGCGACTACCCACCACGTCTCGGCGATTTAATTGACGATCACTGCCCGCGGTGTCGCTTGCTGCTGAACCACGCCATCGCCAGCATGGTGAACGGGCAGGTCGTCAAGGTGATTTGTCAGACGTGTTACACCGAGCACGCCTACCATCACGGCGAAGGGGGAAAAAAGAAGGTGCCCCCGCGCACGACCCTCTTTGACCAGGTACTGGCCAAAGTCGATTCTTCGGAATCGGAGCCCGAGCAGGTCGCGGCTGCTCCTCCCCCCCAAAAAAAGGGGTCTCCTCGCAAGGCTGCCAAGGCAAAGAAGGCTCCCGTACCCAAGCCGCCGGCTCCCGCCCCCGAAAGAGAAGTGCCCGAGCCCGCCCGTTACATTTCCCGCCACAAGACACGCCCGCCCCGCCGCGGGAAGTAACTTCGTTTTAAGGCTTGCCCCGCCGCAGCACACGGACTTCGTTCATCGAGCGCAGCTCGTAGTGTGTGCCGCGCCACTCGATGCGCCGGGTGAAACCCGCGACTACAAAGTTAATGAGCATCACCCAGGGAACCAGCGGCGCCAGTTGCCAGTAGCGCGCGCCGTAGCGCGCCAGAGCATCAGCTTCTTCGGGGAACATTTCGCGGGCGGCAATCGAGCGGAGTCGCGCCTTGGCGATTCCCAGCGCGAGGATGGTTCCGAGGAGGGTAACGGTCAGCGCCCGCCAGGACAAAGCCACCCCGGGAAGAACCAGCAGCGCCAGACCGAAAAGAAACGTCCCGCCATAGAGCGTGTGCGCCGCCAGTCCCAGCCGCCAGAGGTGTGGCGCGTAAACGCGCGTGATGATGATCTGGCGGTTCGCCCAGCGCAGAAAGTCGCGCAGAGAGGAGTCTTCCTGAGAGGCCACGAGGCAACGGGGTTCGAAGCGAATCCAGCCACCGGCATCGCGCGCGGCGCGGGTGAGGGCGTAATCGTCACTGACGGTCGCAGCCCAATACCGCTCGGCCACCTGGAGGCGCCGGAAATCCGCGGCGCGAATCGCCATCGAGCCGCCCCAGGCGAAGTTGTGGCCGTGCTCGCCGAGCATCATGGCGATCGATGTGTCCCACGCGGCGCGCAGTTGTGAGACGAAACTCGCCCCCGGCAAGTACCAGCGAAATCCCGTGCTGACCAGGACTTTCGAATCCGCGAGTGGAGCGACCAGCGAGCGCACCCAGTCGCGCGCGGGTCGGGCGTCCGCGTCCGCAAAGACGAAAACCTCCGCCGCCGGGTCCACGGCGTTGAGGCCGCGAAGGAGATTGTGGACCTTCTCTCCGCGGGTGTCCGCGTAGCCCGCCACGACGATCACCGCCTTCGGGCGGCTTGCCTCGGGGATGCCTCGAATCGTCGCCTCAATGATTTCGTCCGCCGGGTCGTCTTGGGAGGCGAGCGCAAAAATCACTTGGTACTTCGGATAGTCCTGCGACAGGAACGCGCGCAGGTTCTCGTCGAGCCGGGGATCCGCGCCCTTGCAGGGAACGACCACTGCCGCGAAGGGGGCGAAATCGCGGGGCGCCTCGCCGCGCCCTTTGCGCACGAAGCGCAGGAAACGATAGCCGTCGCGGAGCGCTATGACGCTCTGCAGCGTGAGCAACACGGCCAGAATCAGGAATGCCTTTTCCGCGATTACCAGGATTTCTCCTTGGATGCTTCAGGATGACCCGGAGCGCCCTTGAGTCTAGCACAACGGCAGACCCGACCCGGTCGCGGAGGTGCGCCCTTGCAGCAGGGACATCATTTCCTCTTGACCAATGTTGCCAAGTGTGCTAGTCTAACATTTCAGAATATAGCCCAGATTCGTCAGCGAGAGAGAGGATTTAGAAGTGAACGGAGGGGAAGCTGGAAACTCGAAGCTCGAAAATGGAATCGCCAGTCCCGAATCCCGAGTCCCGGGTCGCGAACCCCGAACCCCGAGCCCGAAGGGCGCTATATATACGGGGGGATTAACCCACCAGGTTATTTAAATTCAGTGATTTACAGGTCCTTGGGTTAAGCAACTCGATGTATCTTATTGAAAACAAAGGAACTGTTTAAGAACTCCATTAACCCACCAGGTCATTTATTATCAGCGGATTACGGACGCTTGGGTTAAGAATGGGTTAAAGCCCATTGAGGCAGAAAATCGCCGGAAGTCACAGTCGTTTTCCGGCGCATGCGTTCTGTCTATGCCACAATTCTAGCCCACTAATTGACCATCCCAAGACACGCGGACGCTCCCACGACCGCCTGGAGGCATTCCAGCCGCAATCCCCGGCTGGCAACCTTTCAACCCGATCGAGAAGCCCGAGCTGGGCCGTTGCCTCAGGGGGTGCCGATTTGCACATCAACGCCTGGCAGGTCGGCCATCTGGAGACGCAAGTTGCCGGGGTTGGTCGCGTAGCTCAGGCCTGTTTCCATGTCAATGACCCCGCTGCGGATGAGCTTCTCGATCACCCCATCGAAGTGCTGCATGCCTTCGAGCTCGCCGTCGCGCATGGCGTCGACGAGGCTGCGGCCTTCTTCTTCGCCCTTCTCGAGGTACTCGCGCGTGCGCAGCGTGGACTTGAGGATCTCGATCGCGGCCACGCGCCCAGTGCCGTCTTTACGCGGAATGAGGCGCTGCGAAACGATGTACCGGAAGGATTTCGCGAAGCGGTTGCGGATGGTCTGCTGGTCCGCGAGGGGAAACACGCCGATGATGCGCTCGACGGTCTTCGAGGCATCGATGGTGTGCAAGGTGGAGAAAACCAGGTGGCCGGTCTCGGCCGCTTCGAGAGCGATCTCGATGGTTTCCTTATCGCGCATTTCGCCGACCAGGATGACTTTGGGCGCCTGGCGCAGCGCCGCCCGCAAGGCCAGCGCGAAGGTCGGCGTGTCGCTATGCAACTCGCGCTGGTGGATCGTGGCCTTCTTGTGGGGGTGGAGGAACTCGATGGGGTCTTCAATCGTCACCACGTGAAATGCTTTCTCCTCGTTGATCTTGTTGAGAATGGCCGCGAGCGTCGAGGATTTGCCCGAGCCCGTCGGCCCGGTCACCAGCACGATGCCGTTCTTCAGCGTGGAACACTCGCCGAGCTGGGGCGGAAGATTCAACGCGGCGAAGTCGGGAATGGTGTTGGGAATCACCCGCATCACGATGGCGCACGTGCCGCGCTGCGTGAAGATGTTCACGCGGAAGCGCGAGACACGCGGCAGGCTGTAAGAGATGTCGCACGAGCCTTCAGACCGCAGCTTTTCCAGCGCGGATTTGTTGCCGCCCATCAGGTGTGACGCGATGCGCGCCGTGTCTTCCGGCGTCAGGCTGGCAAGCCCGGCGATCTTGACCGGCACGAGCTGGCCGTTCTGCTCCACCTGGGGAAATCGCCCGGGCGAGAAGATCAGGTCACTCACGTTTTTCGCGGAACGGAGCATCGCCCCGAGAATCACCGGGACGGGGAGCATCTGCGCGGCAGCGGGCGCGGCCTCCGGTGTGGCAGCAGCGGCGCCCGGCGCCGCGGGAGTGGGGGTTGTCGACATGCGTTTTCTCCTGAGATTTGTGCGCCAGAGTTTTTCCGTGTTGCGGAACTCGGCCCAGCCGGGTCCCGCAGCGTGTAGTGATTCTGGCCGTGGACGGAGGTGCTACTCTAACCCAGAGCGCGCCGTGCTTCAACCCTTCTTTCGGGGGTTTGGGGAAGGGTCCGTGATTTTTGATAAGATACCCACAGGATCGCGTCGCGCCGGAGCGCCCAATGTTTTCCCGTCATGACCGCATCGTGGGCCGATTGTATCTCGCCGCCGATACCATGCTGGCGCTCGCGAGTTTCGGGCTTGCCTACGCGCTCCGCGCCTATCTGATCACCCCGCGCCCGTTGTTTCCGCTCACCTACTACTTCTGGATCGTTCCGGCGGCTGTGGGGATATGGATCTGCGCAGGCCTGGTGCTGGGCGTTTACCGGCAAGCCCGCACGGAGGAAATGCGCTGGGCGTTCGTGGATCCGATCAAAGTCGGCTTCCTCGCCACAACTTTTCTCTTCGCTCTGACCTTCGCCTTCAAGCTGGAATACATCAGCCGGTTGCTCCTGGGGTTCTATGCGGTCGCGGATGTGGTGCTGATGATTCTCTTCCGCCTCGTCGCGCGCCGCCTGAGCGTGGGAGGATTCCGACACGTGCTCCTCGTGGGCGAAACGCATGAAGCACTGGAGATCGCGCGCACGCTCGAAGCCAGCGAGCATCGCGGCCTGCGCCTCGTGGGGTTCGCGCGGCTTGCGTCCACCTCTGCGACGGAGACTCAAGTGACTCCGCCTGGGTTGCGCCGCCCGTATCCGTTCTACAATCTCAGCCAGCTTCCTGAACTGCTCCGCCAGCACGTGATTGACGAAGTTGTCTTCGCCGTCTCGAAGGACGATCTGGAAAAGCTGGAATCCACGTTTCTGATGTGCGAAGAGGAAGGCGTCAAGACACGCCTGCTGCTCAGTTTCTTTCCGCACGTCATCTCGAAGGTTTACCTGGAGCGCCTGCGCGACATGCCGCTGCTGACGTTCACCACCACGCCGGAAGAGGAATCGCTTCTGCTTCTGAAGCGCGTCGTGGATTTCGTGATGGCGCTCGGGCTCACGGTGATTCTCTCGCCGCTGTTTCTCCTGCTCGCGCTGCTCATCAAGCTCACATCCGACGGGCCGGTCTCCTACCGCCAAATTCGCTGCGGCTTGGGCGGGCGGAAATTCACGCTCTACAAATTCCGCTCGATGCGCGCCGACGCCGACTTGAAGCGTGAAGAACTCGAGGCCTTGAACGAAGCTGACGGGCCGGTATTCAAAATCAAAGACGACCCGCGCTGCACCGCGGTCGGGCGCTTCATGCGCAAGTTCAGCCTCGACGAGCTTCCGCAGCTCTTCAATATTCTCAAAGGCGAGATGTCGTTCGTCGGTCCGCGCCCGCCGCTGCCGGAAGAAGTCGAGAGGTACGAGCCGTGGCAGCGCCGCCGCCTGCGCATGATGCCGGGGCTCACCTGCCTCTGGGCGCTCGAAGGGCGCAGTAAGTTGAATTTCCGCCGCTGGATGGAGCTCGACCTCGAGTACATCGATAACTGGTCGCCCGCGCTCGATTTGAAGATTTTTCTTAAAACGATTCCCGTGGTTCTCCTCGGCCGCGGGGCGTCGTAGGAGCAGGGAGGACCCTTGTCAGCAGGTCGTCATCCCCGCGGAAGCGGGGATCCCAACGTTAAGGCTGGATTCCCGCCTTCGCGGGAATGACGAATTTGAAAGGTGGGAACAGACAAGCCCCGCCCTTACTTCAACGCCGCTTCGTAAGCGGCGAGAAGAGACCGCTTCTCGATTTCCCAGTTCAATTTTTCTTCGATTCGTCGGCGGCCGACTTCGCCAAGTTGGCGGCGGAGCGGCTCGGAGTCGAGCAGCTTGTAAATCTGCTCGGCAAAATCGAGCGGATCGTTCGGGCGGGCGTAGAGCCCAGCGTCGCCGGCGGAGCGGCGCCCTTCGGTGAGGTCGAAGAGCACGACGGGCCGCGCGTAGGCCATGTACTCGAGAATCTTGTTCATCGTCGATTTGTCGTTCATGGGATTCTTCGGGTCGGGGGCGGCGCAGACGTCGGCGGTCGAGAGATACTTGGCAAGCTCGTCATCGGGAATACGTCCGGTGAAGCGGACGAACGCTTCGATACCGCTCGCGGCAGCCTGAGCCTTGAGGCGCGGAATTTCCGACCCGCCGCCGATGAAGACAAAACTCACGTCCTGCCGCCCGCGCTGCTTGATGATGTGCTCGGCGGACTGGAGCAACAGATCCACACCTTCCTGCGGGCCCATGGTGCCGAGGTAGACGACCAGATACGCCCGGCCGCGCTTCAGTTCCGGCTGCGGCGGCCCGCGGCGAATCTTCGCGAGGTCAGGGCTGCTGCGCACGATGAAGACCCGGTCGGGCGGCATCTTCCCACGCGTGAGCGCGACTTCGCGATAGGACTCGTTCGTCGCGATGGAAACATCGGCTGTGCGGAACGTCAATCGTTCGGCGAGACAAATCAGCCAATGGAACACACCGCGCCGGGCGCCGAACTTGGCTTCCCACAACTCGGGATTGAGATCGTGGTGGTCGAAGATGAAGCGCACGCCGAAGGGGTTGAAGACGAGCGCGACGAGAAACATCAGGTCGGGCGGATTGCACGCGTGCACGATCCGGAAACGAGTCCGCGCGTAAACCTTCAGCGCCAGCCACAACTGCGCCGCCAGCGCCCACGTGTATTCGCCGAGGTACCCAAGCGGCGAAGCCGCTTCCCAGAGCGCGTGGCGATAGATGTCGATTCCTTCCAGCGTCTCGCGGCTCTTCTCGAACCCGCGGCTCTTGGGGCAGATGATCGAGACACGATACCCGGCCTCGGTCAGCGCGCGAGCTTCTTGCCAGACGCGCCGGTCGAAGGGAACGGGTAAGTTTTCAACAACGATGAGTACTGGGACGGGCTTCCGAATCATGCGTTACCCTGCGCCACTAAACCGAAGGGACTAGGGAGTAGGCAGTAGGGAGTAGGTTCACAGAACCGTCCCCTGCGTACCTACTCTTGAATCGCTTCAAGGCTGCGAATCAAAGCGCGTAGCATCTTCCCGATGTCTTCGCACTGACCCAACGTCTTCTCCTTTGCTGCAGAGGCCACCAGTCCAATTCGAGTACAGAGAATCAAATGAGTCTCCAACTCTTTCAGCGAGCCCTGCGCGATTCGAAGAAACTGGATGTACTCACGTCGTGTGTCCCGGCCGTTCCCCTCCGCGATGTTAGCCGGAATCGACACGGCGGCGCGACGTATCTGCGAAGTCAAGCCGTAAATCTCCTCGCGTGGAAATCGGCGTGTGAGGTGATAGCAAGCCTCGGCGAGGTCAATTGCTTGCTGCCACACCTTAAGGTCACGGTAGGACTGGATTCCCGAATGGGCCATTTTCCGCTCCGGAGCCGCGATGTTCACGCGGTCCCTACTCCCTACTGCCTACTCCCTACTCCCTATTCCCTTCTCTTCGTCTAATCCAAAGCTCGAAATTCACCAGCGCCCAGAGCTGCTTCCAGCGGTCGCGGATGCCGTCGAAGTGCTCGCGCACGAAGCGCTCCGTGGCGTCGCGGTTGAAGTAACCCCGCGCCTGGGCTTCGGGAGAGAGGACGAGGTCGGCGACCATGGACTTGAGAGTTTTCCGGAACCACAGTCCCACGGGCACGGCGAAACCCACCTTGCGGCGGCGCAGCGTTTCCGCCGGAAGGTATGGCTTGAGCGCACGGCGAAGGAGCACCTTGGTCTTGAAGCCGCGTGCCAGCATGCGGCTGGGGATACGCGCCGCGAGTTCCACTAGCTTGTGGTCGAGGAACGGCACGCGCTCTTCGATGCTCGCCGCCATGGTCATCTGATCGCCGCGCAGGAGGAGGTTGTCGGGCAGCCAGATCTTCAGGTCGGCATAGAGCATGCGCTTGAGTGGCGATCGGTCGCGAACTTTTTCCAAATACTGTTCAAAGACACGCGCGGGATGTGCAGGATCAACCTGTTCGAGGAATTCCGGGGCGAAAAGCGCTTCGCGTTCTTCGCGCGAGAAGGACGCGAACCAAGTTACGGATCGCTCCGCCTCGTCGCGGATGGAAAGCGTTTCGAGCGCGAGGCGCGCGCGCCGCTGGCGATAAGGCAGCCAGGCGGTCAGCCGGCGGATTACTTCCTGCGGAAACGCCGCAACCAGGCCCGCCAGGCGGTCAGCGACATACTTGGGATAGCCGGCGAAGAGTTCATCGCCGCCTTCGCCCGCCAGCACCACCTTGACGCTTTCGGAGGCGAGCCGCGCCATCCTGTAGAGCGCGACATCGGTGGGCTCGGCGACCGGCTCGTCGCGAAAGCCCACCAGGTGTCCCAGTTCCTCCGCCAGATCTTGTGGGCGAAGAAAAAGCTCGTGATGCTCGGTGGCAAAGTGTTTTGCCACGCGCCGCGCGTGGGGGAGTTCGCTGTAGCCAGGGTCTTCGAAGCCGACGGAAAACGTGCGCAGCGGCCGCGCGCCCAGTTGCGACATGAACGCCACGACGGCGCTCGAATCGGTGCCGCCGCTCAAAAAGACGCCCAGGGGAACGTCCGCAATCAGCCGCAAGCGGATGGACTCGCGCAGGCGCTCGACAACTTCCTCGGCGAGATCTTCCTCCGAGCGCAATGTGTCCTCTTCTTGTGGAATGTCCCAGTAGCGCTCTACACGCACGCCGCTTGCGTCGGCAAGGATGTAGTGGCCCGGCAGCAGCTTTTCGACGCCGCGATAGAAAGTGCCCGGCGCGGGGATGTACCGAAATCCGAAAAAGTCGTAGACCGACTGCGGCTCGATTTCGAGCGGCTGTCCGACGAGTTCCCGCAAAGCGCGCAGTTCCGACGCGAAAACCAAACGGCCCTGCCCCTGGCGGTAGAAGAGAGGCTTGATTCCGAGGCGATCGCGCGCCACCAACAATCTCTTTGCGCGTCCGTCCCACAGCGCGAACGCAAACATCCCGCGCAAGTGTTCGAGGCAGCCGGGGCCGTAGTCCTCGTAGAGATGAACGATCGTCTCCGTGTCACTTACCGTGCGGAAGCGGTGCCCGCGCTTTTCGAGGTCGGGGCGGAGTTCGCGATAGTTGTAGATTTCGCCGTTGAAGGTGATCCAGACGGTTTCGTCTTCGTTGGCGATGGGCTGGTGGCCGCCCGGGAGGTCGATGATGCTCAAGCGGCGATTGCCCAGGCCCACCGCGCCGTCCACGAAGAAGCCTTCATCATCGGGGCCGCGATGCACCATCGCGTCCGTGGCGCGCTTGAGCGTCGCGCGGTCAGCGGGGGCCGGCGTTTCGAAATTGTAGATGCCGCAGATGCCGCACATGGCTTGAAGAAGTCGAAAGTCGAAAGTTGAAAGTCGAAAGTAAGACCAGGGTGTCGGCTTTCGACCTGAGACCTTCAACTATCGACTGGTATTGCAAATCCGTACCCACACGACGGATAGAGCAAGTGGAACAACGTCATCGCCAGCGGGCGCGGGTACGAGCGCGAATCGCGGAGGAAGCCGTAATCGCCGGTGGAGTAGGCGAAACTTCCGTTGGCTCTTTGCCGCTGGAGGATGCGGGCATAGCAACGGTCGCTAAGGTCGCGCGAAGGGACCAGGCCCAATTCGTCGGCTTCTCGCAGAGCCGCGGCCAGGACGGCGGTGTAGTAGTCCACTTCCGGCCCGGCGTGCGCGCAGTCGGCGCGGCTGGCGCCCCGCGGGGTCACGCCCTGGGCCAGGAACCGCGCAAGCGGAGGGAGGATGTCGTCCGCTTTCGTTCCCGGCTTGAGCCCCGCGCACCACGCCAGCTTGAGGAACTGGAAGGCATTGTACTGGAAGCAGAGATAGTGCACGCGGCCGCGCTCGTGCGGGCTTTCGACCACGTAGGGCAATTCGCCGGAAGGAAGTTGCACGGCGGCGACGAACTCTAGAAGCCCGTCCACATGCTCAAGGAACTGATCGTCTCCGGTGGCCTTCCACAGCCGGAGGAAGAGCCATGCGGCCTCAACCGAATTGTTGGGAACGTTCCCGCGGGGCCGGTCGAAGTAGTTGATCGCTTTGCCGACGCGCTGCTTCTGAAACCCAATCTGCTTGACGAGGAAATCGTACCAGCGGACAGCGCCCGCGAGGAATTCCTTATGTGGCTCGCGCGCGTAACTGGCGAGAAGCGCAACGGCGCCCCAGTCTCCTTCGACGGTGGCGATCAAGTGCTTCCGTTCGGGCAGCGGGTAGGCCCAGGCGCCATCGGGCCGCTGCAATTGCAGCGTCGCTTCGGTGCTCTCGAGGGCGAGATCGCGATAACGGGGCTCGCGCGTCGCCTCGTAAAGCATCCAGTTTGCCAGGACCCAGTAACCTTGCGTCTGCATAAAGACGAAGTCGTCGTGCCAGGGAATGAAATCCAGCGCGTTCCTCACGAAGCGCCAGAGGCGCAAGTTGAAACGCACCCCGGCGTCCGGGCCGCGCAGCAAGCCGCGGTCGTAATGACGCCGCAGCAGGTGAGCGTGCAATCGCTCGGCCGCGGCGGTGAGTTCAACGAAGAGGGCCATAGCTAATCGCCAATGGCGGGCTCCGGTCACCGGACCTTCGACTGGAAAGTTTATCTCGAAAGGGGCGGCAACTGCGGCAGGAATTGGGGGGCGGGGGAATTCGCCCCCCTGGGTTGTCACTGGCCGGCCGGGGATTTCCCGCGCGCGGCGCGCAGTTCTTCGGCATCGTGGCGGATTTCGTAGAGGTCCCGTTTCATTTCGGCCCAGCCGTACCAGTGCTGGTAGTCGGGATTCATGTGGAACGCGCCCTGGAAGCTGCGCATGCGGTGCTCGAGGAACATCGTGTAGAGCTTCTGCTCGACGGGGTACTTCACCTCGTAGAAGCGCAGCAGGTCGGGATGGGGCGGGCGGTCCTTGGGCCGCTCGATGACGCCATCTCGATAAAGCCCTTCGACGACGTCGATCGCTTCGGCCATGAGCTTATCGGATTCCTTAATGATCGAGTCCGCGGCGTCCAGATTCTGCTGCGCGAAGCTGCGCGCGTGGCAGTTGACGCAGACGGCGACCATGCGGTCGCGTTCGGCTTGCCACTCTTCAGCGGAGAGCCGCGCCACTTTGCCGACCTTCACCACGTCCAGGCGGGCGGTGGGCTGGCCCTCGGGCGTCAGCACACCCAGGCCAATCAGGATCTTCTGGCGATACGCCAGCCATTCGGGATCCTTTTCGGGAAGCCGAAGGGCGAGAAATCCCCAAGCTGTCCGCACCGCGTGGTCGCCCTTGGGCATGTGGCACGTGGAGCAGACCGGGGCGCGCGGGCGCTGCGCGGAAGCCTTGTCGGGATTGCTGAACCATTCCGCCAGCTCGACATTCCAATCCCATTTCGCTCCCTGAGTCAGGTAGATCGAGCCGTGTTTGGAGGTGGAATACATTTCCCACTGCGGGTGATCGAAGCCCATGTGGCAGGTCATGCAGGCCTCGGGTCGCCGCGCTTCCGACGCCGCAAAGAGGTGCCGGGTGTGGCAGGAATCGCACTTGCCTTCGTCGCGTCCGATGCGATGGCAGCCGCCACAGCCCTTTTCGCCGTCGATGATGGCTTGCGGCTGCTCGGCGGTGGTCGGCATGGCGGTCATCGCCACCCAGGCTGCGGCATGCTTGCCTTTCGAGAACTGCTCAAACTGCTCGCCGTGGCAGAGGATGCAATTGCGCGGCGAGACTCCGCGTCGCACGCGCTTGTCTTCGCAAGCCGTCGCAGCGCCGGTGATGGCCACGGCGGCGCCTTTGGCCGGGAGGTGGCAATCGGCGCACCCGATGCCCATCTCGAAATGCTTGCTCATTTGCCAGTCGCGGATGGCGCTGCCCGTGATGCCTTCCGAGACATGGCATTTCACGCAGGCGGCGCTCTGCTCCGGGATTTTGTCCCAGGCTATCTGATTGGCGGCGACGGGACCGCGGCCGACCCGAGGGAGAATCGTGCCCCAGCCTTCAGAAGCAAAGGAGCAGCTCAAAGCGATGAGGCAGAGTGTGATCGGTGCTGTGTTGGAATCTCGCACACGCATGGTGGGTCCTCCAGAGAGGCTGGTCAGCTTCGCGGCGAGGAGGCTTCAGGAATTACAGCGAGGATGGATTCTAGTCCTTCCAAAAGGCTTTTGCCAGCGGCATCGCGGAGATCAGATTGCGCCGGGGGCGGGCTCATGGGGAAACAATCGACTGGTAGAGACCAATGATCTGCTGCGCCACGCTTTCCATCGAAAGCCGGGAAATCCAATCCCGGCCATCCGTGCGGATCCCACGGCGGCAGACCTCGACAATGCGCGTGGCGATGGAGGCGGCATCGCGCGGCACGAGAAAACAACCCTCGGTCGGGCCAATCAAATCGCGCACGTCGCCGACCTCCACCGCAACGACCGGGAGATTGACGGCCATCGCTTCCTTCACGGCGTTCGGTGAGCCTTCGAAAAGCGAGGCCAGCACAAGCACGTCGGCGGCATTGTAGTAGAGCGGCATGCGCGCGCGCGGGACGCCACGCGCGAGAAGAATTTCGAGCTCGGGGACTTCCCGGCGCGCCTGGTTGACTGCCGACTCGATCAGGTCAAAGCGTTTGCGTGCTTCGAGGCGATCGTAGGGGAAGAGGACGAATTTCTTTTCCAGATCGAGCCCCAAGGCCTGCCGGGCTTCAGCCTGATTCACGGGCCTGAAAAGGTTGAGGTCTACTCCGTTCGGTATGACGCGCGCCGACTCGAGGCCCAGCCGGGCTTTCATTTCCCGACTCTTGACGATGACGCCTTGAACCAGCCGGGCAAGAATCCACCCGGAAGCTTGAAGAAATCGGCCATAGAGCGTAATCCGTCCGCTCCGCGTGGGCCGACCCAGCACGTCATCCCCCATGAAGGACACAACGACCGGCACGCGCCACTGGCAGCGGGCGACCCAACCCGACAATCCGAAATGAGCATGGATCAAATCGTAGCGGTAGTGCTTCAGCCTGGATCGCAACTCCCGGATAGCGCGAAAGTAGTTCCAACGCGACCGCCGCCCGTCGATGAAGACAAGATCGTAATCGACCCCGAAGTCTCGCAGCGATTCCGCCTGCGCTTGGACGAAACTGCCGTAGCCGGGATCGGCGTCCGATGGCCAGAGGTTGGTAACGACGAGAACGAGGAATGAGCGGCGCGCGGCAGACAACATGCGAATGGAAAAGAGCTCAGGACTCGGAACGCTTCAAATAACCACGGGGATTAAACGTCAACACGAACTGCTCGCATTCGTCATCAATTCGAAACCGCGGGTCCTCTTGAACAAATTGCTCGACCGCTCCCAACGGGCCATTGACGCTGCCCAGTCCGTCGCCCGCTTTGAAGAGGTCGATAACCGTGTCTTCGACGATGAAATACCCGCCCGGCTGCACGAACTTCGCGTACGCCCGGAGATCGGCCAGGACGTGTTCGCGAGTGTGGTCGCCGTCGTGGATGACCAGCCCCCGGCGGTCGCGCGTCAGAGCCGCCACGCGTGCCAGCGTCTCGGGGGCAGCACTATCGCCGGTTACCGTGGTTATGCGCGGATGCTGAACGCGGAACTGCGAATGGTCGATGTCCACGGCGACGACATCCCCGCACCCCACAAGGTCCAGCAGGTTCGCCAGGTAGAGGGTGCTGCCACCCTCCGCGTTGCCGATCTCAATGATGATCTCCGGCCGGAGAGCGTGAATGATTTGCTGGTAGAGCCAGGCGTCGAGCACCATCTTCCGCGCCGGCACACCCATCCACGAGACCTTCGAAAAGAGTATGTCGGTGTGATAGCGAATCATCCAGCGGCGCAGGCCGCGATCCCAGCGCCGGCGATAGTCGGCGCGCATGGGCTTGAGCCACGTTGCGAGTTTCTGAAAGAAAAGCCCGGGATTTCCCGCCAGGAGCCTGCGGTTGCGCGCCCACCACGATCCCTGGGATTGATTCGGCGGAGTGGAGGTGGATTGAACCAAGGATGAGCGCCTTTGACTTTCGAACGGTCTTCAGCTCCGAACCTATTGTATCACCGCTGTTACGGGTCGAGAGTCTGCGCGCACCCCGCCGGCAACCTACGTCGCGTTGTCCGATTGTCCGAGGACTTCCTTGAGCTGGGATACCGTCACCGCCCTCGACGCTGCCAGCACGGCAAAGAAAACCAGGCTCCCGGCGCCGCACACCACGGAGAGATACGCCAGGTTCCCGATGCCGGTGGATGGTTGCTTCAGCAGAATGCTCAAACCGCCTACCACGAGCGCCGCGAGGAGAGCCCCGAGGGCATTCTTGGCGGCGAAGATCTCGAGAGACCGGTCGAACGCGCTTCGCAGGTTGGCAAGGTTCCGATAGAAAGCCAGCCCGCAGGCGACAACCAGGCTGGCGAGCAGCCCGAGCGGGATTCCCTTAGCCTTCATTCGCAGCGCGCCGACGAACAGGAGGTCAAATACCACATTCAGGCCATAGAGAACCAGGGCGAAGCGGACGAACACGTTTCCCTCGTGGCGCGCGAAAAAGTAGAACGACAGGATCCGCACAAAAGAGTAGAGCAGCAGGCTGAGGGAGTAGTAAAAGAAGATCGTGCCCATCAGGTGAGTGGCCTCAGGCGTGAAGCTGCCGCGCTCGAAGACGAGCCGCACGATGTTGCGATCGAGCATCAGACAAAAGACCATGAAGGGCGAGACCAGCGCCAGGCTGATCTCAAGCGCGTCTCGAAATGTCCTCCGCTCTTCTTGATGCGCCTGGCGAGCGAAGGCTTTGGAGAGGGCCGGAAGGACCACCGTGCCCACGCTTCCGGCCAGCAATTCGGCCAAGGTGGACATGATCTTAAATCCCCAGTTCAAGGCGGTGAGCGTTCCGGGAGGCAGGAAGGAGGCGATGACGCGCTCCACGACCACCACGCCCTGCCAGGCGACCGCAGCTCCGACCTGCGCCGACCCGGCGCCTCGCAGCTTGCGGAAGGCTTCGCCGCTTCCCGCCAGCGTCAGGGAGAACCGGGCTGGAAACGTCAGCGCGATCTGACCGCCCAGCACCGCGAACTGGAACAAGAATCCCGCCAGATAGCCGATCACGATGCTGTACTCGGCGTAACGAGGGAAGAGAAGAAGGATGCTTCCGATCACGATCACGCTCCGGAAGAAGCCGGCGGCTGAGGAAATCGCGAAACGCCGCTGGCTCAGGAGGAACGAACGAAAGACTTCGGACACACCGGCGGGAATGATGATGAGGAAAAGCCAGCGGCTGAGTTGCGTTGCAAACTCGAACTGCGAAGGATTGAAGCCCGGCGCGACGCCGCGAACGAGCCAGGGCGCGGCAAACGACCCCAGCGCAGCAATGCCGCACAATCCCACGAAGAGGACGCTGATTGCGTAGCTGAATCCGCGCCACAGCTCTTCGGCCGAATGCTTTGCTTCCAGCGTGGAGAAGAACGGGACAAGAGAAAACTGGCCTGTCGCGCCCATCAGATTGGTGATGATGTAGGGGACCGTAAAGGCAACATAGAATGTGTCAGAGCTTCTGGAAAGGCCCAGCTTCGCCGCGATGCTGGTATCCACAAGGATTCCCGTCAGGGCGCTCAGCAGCGAGAAAGTTCCCACCACCATCGAACTGCGAACGATTTGGTGCTTGGGTGGCATGAAAGACAGTCAAAAGTCGAAAGTCAAAAGTCGAAAGTGACAGGCGTCGTTCAAAGCGTATTCCTTTCAACTTTCGACTCTCGGCTCCCGGCTTCCACTTTGGCAGAAGCCGCGGACTCAATTCGTTTCGCGATGAACGGCGTCGTCACAAGAAACAAGAACAACATCAGGACCGGCGAAGTGCCGAAGTTGAATTCGAAGCAGCCTTCCACCAGCAAGGCCAGCCAGCCAGCGAATGCCGCGTCAGCAATCCAACGGAGGCGGTTGAGCCGGCGCCGGATCATCACCGTGTGGACACCCAGCGCTGCCATGAACCACGTCCACGCTGCCAGCACGGGCAGGCCGCGCTCCGCGCCGAACTGAAAAAAATTGTTGTGAAAGTGGGCATGGTATCCCGGCTCGGGTGATTTTCCGGGAGGCAGGTAGAGCACATATTCTCGCTCGATGTTATTGGGTCCCACGCCCAGCCAGGGATGCCGGCGAATCATCTGCATCGCTACCTGCCACATTTCGAAGCGGATGGAAAGCGCAGGGTCCTGCGAGGGATGGCGCAGAATCTCGACGCGGTGGCGCACGAGTCCCGGCGCGGCCAGATAGGCAATGACGATAAGGGCCGGGAGGGCGACCAGCCAGCGAGGTTTCCATCGCGCGACCAGATAGACGGTCGCCACAAAACATCCGAGCCAGACTCCCCGCGTGAAATTCAGCACAATCGAGGCGCCAATCACCGCGAGCGCCAGCCACCCCAGCCAACCCCACGCTCGCCAGGAACGCCCGCCTTCACGAACCCCGAATCCCGAATCCCGAACCCCGGAAGTCAGAAGGAGGTACGCGAGCAACGCCACAACCACAAGCATCTGCTGGCCGCCGAAATTCATCCAGTGGCCCATGAAGCCCGTGATGCGGTCCGAAGTCAGGGTGGCATAGACGCGGTCAGGGTGCAGCGCGAGCGCCGACCGGTATTGTGCAGCAAACTGGCCCATCGCGACGACCCCGGCGATGGCGGATTCGAAGAACAGGCCATAGAAGAGAAATTCCAGATGCTCAGCGGTGACGATGAGATTTGCGCCCAGGAGCAGAATGACAAACAGCACCAGCTTACGAACCGAGAACCAGCCGGCATCGGGGTTCGCGGCCCACAAAACCGATAGAGTCGTTCCCAGACAGAATAGGGCGAGTGGAAGCCTGACGGGGGGAAAGTGGATCTTGGGGCGATCGCGCAGAAGGTGCGCTGTATAGAGCAATGCCGAGACAGCGAGGAAAGCCTGTGATGCGGCCAGTGAAATCAGAATCGTCAAGACGGAGAGGCTGAAAGAGGCCGAAGCCCAGCGTGCCAAGGTTTCTCCGGGAAGCTGGGCGCGCGCCGATGCGAGGAAGGCACGGAAACTTATCACTCGGGTTTGAACTCTCCTGTCGTCTCCCGAAGAGACCTCAGGGTTTTGGCGCGAGTCTGAGAGATTCTCTTGAGCATTCGGCCTGTGTCAAGTAGAAGCAGAGCCAGCAAGAGCGGGCCCGTCACCATCACATTGGGGTTGAAGGCCACAGCCCCTGAAAAGTCGCCATGAAGAAATGCGCCAAGCGCGCGCGTCGTCCCGCACGCGGGGCAAGCTGGCAGGTGAAAGAGGTTCCTCCACAGGCAGAAGACTGGACCGTGTGCGAGCGCTTCTGAAGGCAGCAAGGCCAACAATCCCGCCACTGCCGAGAGCACCAACCAGCGCGGAACGCCTTGGCAAAACGCAGGCACTTTCTACCTCAGTTGTAAGGAAGCGCCTTGCGCATCCGGAAGTTTGTTCAACGCGATCAGGATGACGTCCACCAAGCTCCAGACCCCGCAAGCTCCAAGAGTTACGAGTTTCAGTATGCCCAATCCCGTATAACCCAGGTAGAATCGGTCCACCCCCAACGATCCCAGGAAGATGGAGAGGAGTAAGGTCGTCGCCCATTCCTTGCTCCCCGGATTGGCGGGTGGCACGACGCGCAGGGGTCGTCCCTGAGCGTCGGGGAGCTTCCGAAGGATGATCAGGATCAAGTCAACGACCGACCAGATCCCGCAGGCTCCCAAAGTTACAAGCTTCACGATGCCCAGGCCAGTATAACCGAGATAGAACCGGTCGACCCCGAGGGTCCCAAGGAACAAAGAGAGGAGGACCGTCGTTGACAGGTCTTTATCACTTTCAAGGGCAAGCCGGGCGCCGCACTTGACACAGATTTCGGCGCCGGGGCCCGTTTCGGCGCCGCACGACGCGCAAAAGCGGGTGCCCTGTTTCGGGCGTTGCCCGCACTCAACACAGTATTCGGCGTTGTCAGCGAGCTGGTGAGCGCAGTTGCGGCAGTACATGGCTGGGGCCTCCGGAGTTGGAAGTTGGCAGGCAGCGTGTGAGGCTGGTCGATCCTTTCGGAAATCTCCAGGGGATTACTTCGATGTCCGGTGCTGATAAATGCGGTAGTGAACGCGCACGGCAGGAAATGCCGTCGCCGGGATTGCGGGCGCCGCGGGTTGGAGAATATCCCGCCACTCGGCGTATCCTAATTCGGCGGGCCGGCGGAGGTCAACGCCACGTTTCGCGCCGTCTGGGCAAGCTCGACGGGAGTGGGCTCCTTTTCGAGAGCCAGGTCGACGACTTCCCGGATCGACTTTACGTAGCGCAGAGTCAATCCCTCCAACAATTCTTTGTTCAAGTCCTCGTGGACATTGGGCTCGTTGTCGGCGGGCAAAGCGATCTCTCGCACGCCCGCCCGCTTCGCGGCCAGCACTTTCTCCTTGATCCCTCCCACGGGCAGGACCTGTCCGCTGAGGGTAATTTCCCCGGTCATGGCCACGCAGTCCCGCAGCCGCCGTCGGGTCAAGGCTGAGACCAGGGCCGTGACCATGGTGACGCCGGCCGAGGGTCCGTCCTTGGGGATGGCGCCCGCCGGTACGTGAATGTGCACGTCGCTGGATTGGAAGAAATCCGCGTCGATGCCATAGTCGGCCGCGTGCGCGCGCACCCAGGCCAGCGCCGCCTGCATCGACTCCTGCATCACTTGGCCGACGTGCCCGGTCATCGTGAAGCCTTTTCCGCCCTTCATCACGTTGGCTTCCACGAAGAGTACGTCGCCGCCGGTAGGCGTCCACGCCAGGCCAATCGCCACGCCCGGCTGCCGGGTGCGCTCCACTAATTCCGTCTCGAGACGGAAGCGGGGAATTCCCAGGAAATCTCGAAGGTTGTCCGCCGTCACCACCACTTTCTCGGTCGAGCCTTCGGCGATTTTGCGCGCCTGCTTGCGGCAGACGGTGGCGACCTCGCGTTCCACGTTGCGGCAGCCGGCTTCACGAGTGTAATGGCGGATCAACGCCTGGAGCGACTCGCGAGTAAACTCGATCTGCTCCGGACTCTTCACCCCGTGCTCGTCCGTCTGCTTGGGGATCAGATGGCGGAAGGCAATTTCAATCTTCTCCTCTTCCGTGTAACCCTGCAGTTCCAGCACCTCCATGCGGTCGAGGAGCGGTGGAGGAATCGTATCGAGCACGTTGGCAGTGCAGATGAACAGGACGCGGGAGAGGTCGAATTGCACGTCCAGGTAGTTGTCCCGGAAATGCGAGTTCTGCTCGGGGTCGAGGACTTCCAGCAAGGCCGAAGAAGGGTCGCCCCGGAAATCGCGCCCGATCTTGTCCACTTCATCGAGCATGAAGATCGGGTCGCGCGCTTCGGCGCGACGAATGCCCTGGATGATCTGGCCCGGCAAGGCGCCGATGTACGTGCGCCGGTGGCCGCGGATCTCCGCCTCGTCGTGGATGCCGCCCAGCGACATGCGGACGAATTTGCGGTCGAGCGCCCGCGCGATCGATTTCCCCAGTGACGTCTTGCCCACGCCCGGCGGTCCCACAAAGCAGAGGATCGGTCCCTTGAGCTGGGGTTTCAGTTGCAGGACGGCGAGGTAATCGAGGATGCGCTCCTTGACCTTCTCCAGGTTGTAGTGGTCGGCGTCGAGGATTTCCTTGGCCTTGCGCAAGTCGACTCTGAAATCGCTGACCTTCGTCCACGGCAGCACGATCAGCCAGTCGAGGTAGGTGCGCGTCACGTGGTAATCGGCTGCGGCGGGCGACATCTTGGCCAGCCGGCCGAGCTCGCGCAATGCTTCCTTCTTGGCTTCCTCGGTCATCCCGGCGGCTTCGATCTTCTTTCGCAGCTCCTCAATTTCCTGCTGCTCGTCGGCCTCGCCCAATTCCTTCTGGATGGCCTTCATCTGTTCGCGCAGGTAATACTCGCGCTGGCTCTGCGTCACCTGGTCCTGGACGTCGGACTGGATTTTGGATCGAAGCTGGAGGACTTCAACCTCCCGCGCCAGAATCCGGTTCAGACGTTCCAGGCGCCCCTTCAGTTCAAGGCTTTCCAGCAGTTCCTGCTTTTCGGTCGAGGAAAGCGACGGCAAATTGGCGGCGATGAAGTCCGTCAAGCGGCCCGCGTCATCAATATTCATCACCACGGTCTGGAGGTCGTCGGAGAGCGTGGGCGAAAGCTGGACCACCTGCTGGAAGAGGGACGTCACGCTGCGCACGAGGGCCTCGAAATCCGAGCTCTTCTCGGTGGGCAGCCCGTCGCCGAGCTGTTTCACGCGGGCGCGCAGGTACGGTTCCTGCTGGATGACTTCCAGCACGGCAATCCGCTGTAAGCCTTCGACAAATACAAAGAGGCTCTGGTTGGGCAGCTTGATGATCTTGTGGATGTAGGCCGCCGTGCCGATCTGATACAAATCGACGGGCTGCGGGTTGTCAACCCTCGGGTCCCGTTGTGAGACGACCGCGATGAACCGCTCGTCTTCCTTCAGTTCGTTGACCAGGCGCAGCGAACTCTCGCGCCCCACGGTCAACGGCAGAATCGCGTTGGGGAACAGGACCGTGTCGCGGACCGGCAGGATGGGCAGCTCGGTGAACTCCGTCGTCTTCTTTTGTTTGGTGGGCATCGCCCGTTGACCTCAACCGCGGCATTCGAGTCACACCTGAGGCTCTCTCGCTCAGGGCCGGATTGGAACCGGCGTCATTCTACCACGTTACAGCTTACGTGCTGACAATTCCCCAGCCCGCGCCCTCTGCTACCCGATTTGATGCTCGGAAACGCCGTATCGGCACATGGCGCAGGAGCGCGGGATGCCGGGCGCCGCCGCCGTGGCGATTGCAGGACGGGCACAACACAAGGTATCTTGGGGAGGGACGCATTGCCGATGGTACGAGAACTGGCACAAACACTTCACGTCGCTCCCAGCCTGCTCTACGCGATCACCGGGGCGGCGCTCCTCGTACTGGCCGTGGGGCTGGGTTTCGCCCTGAACCGGCTCTTTCGTCGTTGGACAAGAAAACATCACAACACGTGGGGGGAATACTTCTTTGCGCTCCTCGAGCCGCTTCCCCTTCCCCTCCTGGTCCTTGCGGCCCTCTACATCGGCCTGGAGTTGCTGGATCTTCCCCGCGCCTACGAGCGGGTCATTTCCAAAGTCATTTTCGCGCTGGTGGTTCTGATCCTGTGCTATTTCCCCGCCAAGATCGTGATCCTCCTGTTGCGACGCGTGGGGCAACGCGATCCGGCGCTCGAGCAGGTGGCCCGCCCCGTGGCCGTGATCATCCGGGTGTTGTTCGCCGTCTTGGGTGTCATCGTCCTGCTCGAAAACCTGGGAATCTCTCTTACGGCTGTCTGGACGACGCTGGGTATCGGCAGCGTGGCCGTGGCGCTGGCGTTGCAGGAGACCCTCAGCAATCTTTTTGCGGGCTTCTACATTCTGCTTGACCGGCCGGTGCGTACGGGGGATTACATCAAACTCGACGGCGGACAGGAAGGGTTCGTCGTGCGCATCGGATGGCGCTCGACCGTCATACGAACGCTCCCCAATAACCTTGTGATCATTCCGAATTCCACCCTGGCCAAGGCCATCATCACCAACTATTCGTTGCCAGAGCCTCGTATGGCAGTGGGCATTCAGGTGAGTGTCGCGTACGGGACCGATCCCACCGCGGTCGAAAAAATCCTCCTCGACGTGACGGAACAGGCGTCGCGCGACAGGCTCGAAGGCCTGCTGACCTTTCCGGCTCCTTCCGTGCGACTGATCCCCGGCTTCGGTGATTCCTCACTCGACTTCTCCTTGAACATCCACGTCGCGCAATTCACCGATCAGTATCTGGTGCAGAGTGAGCTGCGCAAGCGTATTCTGAAGCGCTTCGAGGAAGAGGGAATTGAGATACCGTTCCCGACTCGAACCATTCAAATCGACAGCAACGCATTGGCAACGCTTTCGAAACGTGAACCCAATTCATGAGGGGCGAAGCTGAATTGAAAACCAAGGCGGAACTTTGGATGGCATCGGCAGTGTTCATGGGGGGCGCGATCGCGCTAGCTCCGGCGATGGCTCACCCAGCTTCCGTTGCCTGTGCCAGTGACTCACCGGCAATCCTCCGCCTGCGCACGCGCGTCGAAGCCTTCAAGGGCAGCGCTCGCTGGGAAGAGGTGTATTTCGAGAGAACCCTCAAGCCTTCTGAGACTGCGATTCTCATCTGCGATATGTGGGACAAGCACTGGTGCCGCGGCGCCTCGGAGCGTTGCGAAGTTCTGGCGCGGAAAATGGTTCCGCTGGTTGAGCGCGCGCGGGCGTGCGGTATTCAAATCATCCACGCGCCCTCGGACACGATGGATTTCTACAAGGACTATCCCCAGCGGCGCCGCACCCTGGAACTGCCGCGCGTGGAGCCGCCGCCTGTCCTCGGCCTCTCCGATCCGCCGCTTCCTATCGACGATTCCGACGAAGGGTGCGATACGCCGGGCGACAAGCCCTACAAAGCCTGGACACGACAGAACGCCGCGATTCCCATTGCCGGCGACGACGCGATTTCGGACAACGGCAAGGAGATTTACAGCCTGCTTCGCGCCCGAGGAATCACGACTCTGCTCGTGATGGGCGTGCACACCAACATGTGCGTCTTGAACCGCTCCTTCGCCATCAAGCAGATGACCAACTGGGGAATCCGGTGCGTCCTGGTCCGCGACCTGACCGATACGATGTACGATCCCAACGACCGCCCGTATGTTCCTCACGACCAGGGCACCGCACTCGTCGTCGAGCACATCGAGAAGTACTGGTGCCCCTCGATTCTCAGTTCAGAGCTTCTGACCGCGCTCGAACCCTGATCGCGCGGCCGCGCGGAGCCGCCTTTACCCTGCCCAGCCGGGAAAGTCTCATCTGTCTCACCAGTCTCAAAAATCCCGAAACACGGTCTGAGCGGAAAAATTGTAACCTGTTGATTATAAATTACTTGCTGAGAACCTAGCGCAGTTTGAGGGTGAGAAGCGAGCGGGGCAAAATGCCACACTCTTGGGCGATTTTAACTGATGTAGGCTATGCGCAAAGGCTATTGTTATTCGGTTTGTGCAACCCTTCCGGGTTCGGGCCGTGCGGCGCGAGGGTTCGCCTTGCTTGGAAGCCCGGCGGTCGTTCCTCTGCGCCCGCCGGCGAATCGCCAGTCCCGAAACTCCCAGGTGGTCAATCGCGGAAATAGCGGAGGCCGTAGAACCAGTTTTGGCCGGCGATGTGGGGAGCGCGGTAACGAACCTCGGCCCGGCGCGCGAATTCCTCCGCGCCGCCCGAGTAAGGGCAGATGACCTTCACGAACTCGCCGAGCGCCAGGTCAATTTTCAGAACCAGGGCCAGGCCGCCCTTGGAAATGTTCTCGGTCTTGGCAATTTCCTCCTGGCCTTTGCTGTTGCGCACCAGGGCGCGCAGCTTGACCGCCACGCGCTTGTAGATGCGCCGCTCCGCCTGGCCGTCCCACTTGCCGACTTGGGGGGTCACGGGCGGCTGGGGGGCGGCGGCCGCCACCGGAGGCATCACCTTCGGGCGGCGCGTGATGTCGGCGAACGACCAGGTGGCGAGGTGGCCGCACTTCTGGCAAAGGTTCTGGAGCGTGCCGGAAGATTCCAGCAATTCGACTTGCACCATGTTTAGAACAATCAGGGATTGCTTGCCGCAGCCCAGGCATTCGAGCAGCGCTCCGGCGGTCGATCCCCCCGGGTCGAGCGGCGGGGGGAAATCGATGTCCCAGAGCGTCCGCTCCCTTTCCAAACACTCCACGCCCCAGCCGGAATAGTCGGCGCTCTCCAGGCGCAGCTCGCCGACCACGCGAAAATCCCCCTCGCGGAAGTTTTCCAGATTGATGACGCGCAGGGTATCGTCCGCCGCGACGCGGTGCTTCAGGGCGATCAACGCGCCGTCGCGGTTGACCATCAGAGTGTGAGTGTCTTCCGTAAAATCGCCGGCGCTGCCGCCGAAACACATCACCCGGATCGGAATGCTGAGCTTGATGCGCTCCGTACGGCGCTTGCCAATGCCGCCCTCTGCCACCTCGCGGGGCGGGTTATCGGGTGTCTGCACGGGGGAGTTATAGCGCCGTTGAGGGCGCAACGCAACCGACAGTGAGTTTTGAATCCGGACCGCCCGCCGGGCGGTAATGACGGCCCGCGGGCCGTCTGTGGAGACGTTCCGCCGGAACGTCTCTACCTCGGAGCGGCCGCTTCGCCGGCCTGCTCCGCCCATCGCTCAGCGTTCACCCCCTTTACGAGAAGCCAGAGGCAGAGCGAGGCTTCTCCGATAAAGGCGGGGACCAGAATAGTGGGGAACATCCGGTTCGCGATGCTGGGAGCAAGGATCAGGGCGAAGCTGTTGGTCAGGTAGCACAAGCCTGCGACCTGCATCAGAATGCCGACCGCCTTGGGCAGAAACCGCGACTTGAAGATCAGGTAGCCGGTCACCAGGCAGAAGCAGCCGAAGAAGATCAGGCTCACGCCAAATCCCGGCCCGTGCGACCTGAGTGACAGGTAGGCCAGGGCGTAAAGCTGCTCGGGTTGAAAGGCCTTCAGGTATTCGGCCGGCCCCAGCGGAAACAGCGCCACAAGAAGATAGAGCGTAATGGCGGCCTCCAGGCCGATGGAAACCAGATTGAAGAACGCCGCCAGTAAAGCGAGCTCCCGGCTGACCGGTCTCAGCAGGAAATACAGGATCAGGAGCAGGACAACCGCGCACATCAGCAGGACCAGCTCGGCGGCGATGTGCAAGCGCCACAGCGACTCCATCGACCGGATGTTGGCCGCCGTGGCCGCCGCATCGCCGGCAACGATGAGTTTGCTCCGTACGTAGGCCTCGCCGAAGAGGCCCAGGATTATGATGATCAGATACAGCGCGCCGCCGATCCTTGCGTAAAGTTTTGGTGAAGCTTCAACCATGCGCACAATCATTCCCGCTCCTTGGCGGCGGTGCAATCCACGCCGCGCCACGATGTGCTGAAGTTGGCAGATACGACATGCTCTTTTTGCCGTGGGTCTGTAAACTCCCCTCCTAGCTTAGGAGGGGATGGAGGGGCGGTCGCGCGAAAATCCCACGGCAGGAAACCCGTGCCGTGGCTACCTCGCTCCGCAAGCCGCTCGCGGGCGTGAGGATGCAATCGAACCTTCATGCCGAAGGAACTTAGTCCAGATTCTTTGAGGAATCAATTGCATTGGGGGCCACCCGCCGGTGCTGCTAGGTCCAATAAACGCGCCCGCCGGGCGGGGGCTGGCGCAGACATCGTTGTCTTGATGTCTGCGGTCCGCCGCAAGGCGGAAGATGTGCGCCCGTCGAGATCAGACAAAAGAACGTCGCTTCGCGAGATCGCAGACGCCGCAAATCAGGCGTCTGCGCCAGCCGGCCGGAACGTCTCTACCTCGGAGCACACATCGCAAGCCCTGCGATGGAGTCGTCCCGATGCCTCTCAATCGGGATGTGCCACCCGCGGTTAGAACTACGATTTCGCAAATCTAAGCGACTCTATTCTCTCGGCCACTGTTTGAATGAAGTCAGCTACAATTTTTGGATTCGTCAACAATGTTCCGGTTTGAACTGACATCCCAGCCTTGGCTATCTCCACGGCGTGGTCTACCGCTTCTTTTGACAAAACGGCCATGATTATCCTCCTGTCCATCGAGGGTGGCGCACAGATGCTGCCTTCTGGCATGTGTGCGGTCGGCCTTTGCACGTGGTGCCATTTTCTTCACACACATCGCAAACCGCGCGATGTATGCGCCACCCGCGATTCAAAAAGGTGGGCCACCCGCCTCATGCGGGGACGCGCGTTAGGAAGTCCCTGATACTCTGAATCAGAAGACTGACTTGCTGTGCTGCGTATTCCGAGTATTTGCCGTGCGCTGCCTTGTTTCTCAAATCAAGCCACGCCGTTATGTTCTTCTGGTCTAATTTTGAGTAGGCGTTCGCTGAAGCAAGTTCTGAATTCATCGTCTCCGCCTTCTTCGGCCGGCCGCCTTGAACAGTGGATACCCCATGCTTAGAAGACAGTTTCCTTAGTTGTTCTTCCAGTACACCCCCCGCCAGAACCGCAGCGGGGTCCTTGTATCCCTCTTCCAAGAGGTGAGTGGCCATTTCCAAGAAGTCTCCAAACAGATCTGCGTGTACAAGTTCTTGGATTGACCTGAGGTTTCCCGACATAAAGTCGGCCTTCATTGCCCTCAAAATCGCTGTAAGTAGCTTGGAACACCTAAACGGAAAACTGTAGAGCGGGTATTGAGCCACCAATTGCTCGGCGGTCATTGCATATGAACTCCCAGGAGGCGCGAGCCTTTGAACCGTTGCGTACAGCCGAGTCGCTAGCTCCAAAACCACAGTGGTGCTCAGGTCAGAGAGGTCATCAAACTTAGACTGCGCCCGGAGCTTGTCGTACTCCTCAATGATGTCATCGATCTGCGTTAAGACTTGTTTTTCGTCGATCTGCATTTGTGAAGCTCTTCCGCGCGGCAAGGTGGCTGGTCGGATCAGTCGGGGCGATCTGCCGCAAGGCAGAATCTGCGCGCCCGTGCGGCGTCAGTCAAAAGGCTGTCGCTCCGCGAGATCGCAGACGCCACCAATCAGGCGTCTGCGGCAGCCGGCCCCCTTTGGTCATCCTATCCTTAAGCTCCGACCGCCTCTCTGGGATGGTGGCATCCGAGTTCATACATTAGTTACCCCGAGTGCCGTCAGTTCCTGCTGAATTAGCGCCAGTGTGCGGCCGCGGTGTGGCCCGGCGACTGTGCCAAACGGAGACTTTATCGGGCGGTAGTGCTGCATTAGAGCAAATGCCGCGACTGGGTCACCGACCGCTACGATGGGGCCGCCGCTCTCACCGTGATGCCAACCGACGTTAAGTTCATAGAAGAGCACACCCTCGATAACGTACTGAGCCGAGACAATCCCTTCGTTGGCGTGGCTCTTGAGAAAGAAATTGCCAGCGCGGAAGTTGCCCCCTTGATCCAGATTAAGTCCGGCAATTTCGGGCGCGGGGAAACCCAAGGTAACGACACGGCTCCCGTCAGCGTGGTTTGCAAACGAGACGGGGATTGCTGGCAGTCGAGTGCCCGCTGTGGCGCAAGGTCCAACCTCCAGCAGGGCCATGTCGCAATCGGTGCGCTCAATGGGGAATGAAATAATAGGGAAGTGGTAGGCCAAGTTGCCGTTTTCAGGCACGACAAAGGCGTAGAACTTGTCACCTGGATCGCGCTGCTTCTCGTCGTTCAATATGTGGTGCGCAGTGAGGAGGTAGCGGTCCGCAACAACGCAGAAGGCGGTACCCGCCACCTTTGCTTCGTATCGCGCAGGCCTGACTTTACCCCTTTTCACGCTCTCAGGGCGCGCGAGGTGAAGCCGCAAAATTGCGGCCACAGACTGACGGACAAGAGGGATGACCGTCTCGATGTCTCCCATTTCATCTTGCTCCACTACCGGCTTCTGACGTTGCCGTCGTCACATCCGCTTAACGGCCGACGCGTCCCGCCTAGGATGCGTGGGGCCAAGTCCACCGCGCCCCCCCACGGGGCGATAACCGCGGTGCAAACGTTACGGTCTATACAGCTATTGGGAAGGAAACGCAAGAGACAAAAGGTCGGTGCACAGTGAACAGTGAATAGTGGACAGGGGACAGTGAACAGTGGCGAGGCGAGAAGAACCGGGAATAGGGAGTCGGGAGTAGGGAGTAGGAGCGGCGCGGGCGCGGCATAGCAGGTTAGAAATTCCAGATTTGAAAATTGAAGAGCAAGGTAGCGGTGCCGACCGCGGGGAATTTGACAGACGCGTGGGCATGGTTTAACCTGAAAATTCCAACCTGGCACGAGGGCTTGGTTGCAGGAAATTCTGTAAGGAAGTTGGCGGCGCTTCGCGTCGGTCATTTGTCCAAGACACTCCGCGCGAGGCCGCCTTCGCGCACTCTTCAAATTCGCAAACCCAGGAGGACCTATGCCGTTTTCACTTCCCTCGCTCCCGTACGGTTCGGACGCGCTGGAGCCTTCGATCGACAAGATGACGATGGAGATTCACCACGGCAAGCATCACAACGCTTACGTGACCAACCTCAACAAGGCGCTGGAATCGGCGCCCGACCTGGCCGGCAAGAGCCTGGAAGAGCTGCTGGCCAACAATTGCGCCATCGTCCCCGACGCCATCAAGACCGCGGTGCGCAACAACGCCGGCGGGCACATCAACCACTCGATGTTCTGGCAAATCATGGGGCCCAAGGCGGGCGGCGCTCCGAGCGGCAAGCTGGCTGAGGCCATCAAGAGCGCGTTCAACAGCTTTGATAATTTCAAGGAAAAGCTCAACGCCGCGGGTATGGGCCGCTTCGGCTCCGGCTGGGCGTGGCTGGTGAAGGATAAGAGCGGAAAGCTCGACATCATCTCCACCGCCAACCAGGACAGCCCGGTCATGGAAGGCAAATCCCCGGTGATGGGCGTGGACGTTTGGGAGCACGCCTACTACCTCAAGTACCAGAACCGGCGCAACGAATACCTCGCGGCGTGGTGGAACGTCGTCAACTGGGCGGAAATCGAGAAGCGGTATAACCGGTAGCGGCGGGTTTATCCCGCCACTGGCGGCGTGAAGCCGCCTCTACTTGGGAACGGGCCAATCTCTCGGATTGACGTTTAGAGTCGCGGCTCTCGTTCAGGGCTATGGCGAAGGTGACCCAGCTTCGCGTTAACGGAAAGTCCTACGCTCTCGAAGCGGAATCCGACACGCGCCTGCTCGAGGTCCTGCGCGATCATCTCGATCTGACCGGCACCAAATACGGCTGCGGCGAGGGCCAGTGCGGCGCCTGCACGGTGCTCATTGGCAACCAGCCTCGCCGCTCCTGCGTCACCCCGCTGGCAGCCGTCCAGCAACAAGAAATCACCACCATCGAAGGCCTGATTACGAACGGCAGCCTGCATCCCGTCCAGCAGGCGTTTGCCGAAGTGGACGCGATGCAGTGCGGCTATTGCACGCCGGGGATGATTCTGTCCGCGGTCGGCCTGCTGCGCCACAACTCGAACCCTAGCGAGGCCGAAATCGCGCGATTCATGGAAGGGAATATCTGCCGCTGTGGAACCTATCCGCGGATTATCGCCGCGGTGCGGCGTGCCGCGGAATTGCAGAGGAAGTCCGGGAAATGAGCTCGAAGCCCGACGAACAATTCGTTATCGAGCCCGAGCGCTATGAGCTGAGTGCGCCGCTCCCGTATCACTTCGAACTCGACCGCCGCGAATTCTTCCGCGTCCTGGGCGGCGGCGTGGCGGTGTTCCTTCTCCTTCCAAGAGAATTAGCTTCCCAGGAATCGGGTGGAGGGCGCGGCTCACGCGAGTCCCAGCCAAAAGAACTCGCCGCCTGGCTGCATATCGGCGAAGACGGCGCCGTGACGGTTTTCACCGGCAAGGCTGAGCTCGGCCAGAATATTCGCACCTCGCTCACGCAGGCGGTGGCGGAAGAACTGCGCGCGCCGGTTGATTCGATTCGCCTGGTGATGGGCGATACCGACTTGACGCCGTTCGAGATGGGGACCTTCGGAAGCCGCACGACTCCTTTTATGGCGCCCGTGCTTCGACGCGCCGCCGCGGCAGCGCGGAATGTTTTGGTCGAACTGGCCGCGAAGCAGTGGAACATTGACGCGGCCAAGCTTGTCGCGAGCGATGGAAAGGTCACCGATCCGGCGAGCGGGCATAGCATCGAGTACAGAGAACTCGCGAAAGGCCAGGCACTCGCGAAGGCCGTTGTCGGCGAGCCTTCGCTGACACCCGCCGCCGACTGGAAGGTTGCGGGTAAGCCGCTCGGAAAAATTAACGGCGCGGAATTCGTCACTGGAAAACACCGCTTCACACCGGACACGAAACTCGAAGGGATGCTGCACGGAAAGATCCTGCGCGCGCCATCGTTCGGGGCGACGCTTGCTTCGATTGACGCCAGTGCCGCGCAGGCGATCCCCGGCGTGACAGTCGTGCACGACGGGAATTTCGTGGGCGTGACAGCGAAAAGCCAGCAGGAAGCGACGCGCGCGGTGGCGGCGGCTCGCGCCCAATGGAAACCATCGCCGCAGGTTTCGCAGCCCGAGCTTTTCGATTACCTGAAGAAAAACGCTCGCCCCGGAGAAGGTCGGCACGAAACGGGCTCGGTGGAAAGCGCGCTCGCGCAAGTCGCCCAAAAGCTCGAAGCCATTTACACGGTCCAATACATCGCGCACGCCCCGCTCGAACCGCGTGCCGCCGTGGCGGTATGGAAAGACGGCAAGCTCACAGTGTGGACCGGCACGCAACGGCCCTTCGGCGTGCGCGACGAATTGATGGAAGCATTCCGTCTCGACCCCGACCGCGTGCGCGTGATCGTTCCGGACACGGGCGCGGCCTACGGCGGCAAGCATACGGGCGACGCGGCCATCGAAGCGGCGCGGCTCGCCAGGGCCGCGGGGAAGCCGGTCAAGGTTGTGTGGACGCGCGAAGAGGAATTCACCTGGGCCTACTTCCGCCCCGCCGGGGTCATCGAAGTTCGCGGCGGCGCGCGGGCCGACGGAACGCTCGTGGCGTGGGAATTTCACAACTACAATTCCGGCGGCGCGGCCATTCGCACGCCCTACGACATCCCGAACCAGCGGATCGAATTTCATCCGGTCGATTCGCCCCTGCGCCAGGGTTCTTATCGGGCGCTTGCGGCGACGGCGAACTTCTTTGCGCGCGAATCGCACATGGACGAGCTTGCTCACGCGGTTAAGATGGACCCATTTAGATTTCGCTTGAAAAATTTGAAAGACGAGCGCCTGCGCGCTGTCTTTGAAGCCGCTGCCAAAGCGTTTGGCTGGCAACGAACGAGAAGATCGCCGGATCAGGGCTTCGGAATCGGCGGCGGGATCGAGAAGAACGGCTACGTGGCGACTTGCGTCGAAGTCGCGGTCAACCGATCCACCGGGACCATCAAAGTCGTGCGCGTGGTGACGGCGTTCGATTGCGGTCCCGTCGTAAATCCCGACGGCCTCAAGAATCAAATCGTCGGCGCCAACATCATGGGATTGGGCGGCGCGCTGTTTGAGGAAATCAAATTCGAGAACGGGCGCATTCTCAATAATCACTTCGCGCAATATCGCGTCCCGCGCTTCAGCGACGTGCCGCCCATCGAAGTCGTCCTTGTCGACCGAAAAGACTTGCCCTCCTCCGGCGCGGGCGAGACGCCCATGCTCGGCCTGGCGCCCGCCATCGGCAACGCCATTTTCGACGCGACCGGCGTTCGCCTGCGCGCGCTTCCCATGCTTCCCGAAGGTAGGCTACCAAAGGTCTAACAGCACCTTGTGTGATTTCTGCTCCGAGTATTCGGGCTGAAACCCCCACCCGTCCCGATGAACTGCATCGGGACTCCCTCTCCCAGAGGGAGAGGGCCGAGTTTCGGCAGCGGTTCCTACCTCTCCCCGAGTGAGAGGCCGCAACGGTGCGGTGATTCCGACCCTCACCCGTGGGGAGAGGGTGCCCGAGGGACGAGGGCGGGTGAGGGCACAGAGGCTTTCGTCCTCTCCGTTGAGCTCACGCCGCGTGGACTTCTTCGCGGACGGATTCCGGCTTGTGCCGGGTGAAGAGCCTGCGGATGCCCTGCTGGAAGGATTCGAGATAGGTGTAATAGACGGGCGTGATGTAAAGGGTAATCAACTGCGAAACCACCAGGCCGCCCACTACGGCCAAGCCCAGCGGCCGGCGCGATTCGGCTCCCGCGCCGAATCCCAAGGCGATGGGCAACGTCCCCATCAGCGCCGCCATGGTGGTCATCATGATGGGCCGGAAGCGGACGAGGCAACCCTGATAGATGGCCTCCAGTGGAGCCTTGCCTTCGTTGCGCTGCGCCATCAGCGCGAAGTCGATCATCATGATGGCGTTCTTCTTGACGATGCCGACCAGCATGATGATGCCCACAAAGGCGTAAAGGTTGAGGTCAATCTTGAAGAACATCAGCGTGGCGAGCGCGCCCAGCCCGGCCGAGGGCAGACCGGAGAGAATGGTGAAGGGATGAATGAAGCTCTCGTAAAGAATCCCCAGCACAATGTAGATCACCAGAACCGCCATGATGAGCAGGATGCCCAGGCCTCTCACCGACGATTCGAAAGCCTGCGCCGTGCCCTGAAAACTCGTGCTCATGGTGGAAGGCAGCGTCTCCGTGGCCGTCCTCTGAACGGCGGCGACGGCGTCTCCCAGAGCCACCCCGGGCTTGAGGTTGAAGGACAAGGTCACGGAAGGAAGCTGGCCCAGGTGGTTGACGGTGAGCGGGCCCACCGTCCGAGTCAATTTCGCCACCGTGGAAAGCGGGACGAGCGAGCCGTTGGACGACCGCACATACAGCAGGCGAATGGCATCGGGCTCGCGCTGATACTCGGGCAGCAGTTCCATGACGACCTGGTACTCGTTGTTGGGCGCGTAGATGGTTGAGACCTGGCGCGATGCGTAGCCGGTGAACAACGCTTCCTGGACCTGCTCCGCGCTCAAGCCCAGCGCGGCCGCGCGATCCCGATCAATCTCGACAATCACCTGCGGCTTCTGAATCTGCAGGTCGGTGGTGACGTCCTGGACCTGGGGAAGTTGGCGCAGCTTGGATTCGAGGATGGGCGCGAACTTGAAGAGATCCGCCGTGTCGGGGCTCTGCAACGCGAACTGGTACTGGCTCTTGGTGAGATAGCCTCCGATGCGGATGGGCGGAGGATTCTGCAGGAACACGCGGATGCCGGGGACGGTGGCGAGTTTGGGTCGCAACTCCTCGATGATTTCATCGGCGCTCAGTTTGCGTTCGGCCCGCGGCTTGAGCCGGACGAAGATGCGCCCGTTGTTGGTGGTTGACCCTCCCGGACCCGAGCCGACGTTGGAACTGAAGGAATCCACGTTCGGGTCCGCGGCGATGAGGGCGGCGACCTGGAGCTGGTGCCGGACCATCTCATCGAACGAAGCCCCCTGAGCGCCTTCGGTGACGCCGAAGAACTGGTCGGTGTCCTCGCTGGGCAGAAACCCTTTGGGCATGATCACAAACAGGTAGCCCGTGACCACCGCGATCACAATGGAGAGCATCAGGGTGGCGAAGCGGTGGCGCAACACGCCCCTCAAGCTCCAGTCGTACATATCCCGCATGGCGTCAAACACGCGCTCGGACGCGGCGTAGAGGCGGCTGTGGCGCTCGGCGCTCGTCGGGCGCAGCATGCGGCTGGCCAGCATGGGCGTCAGGGTGAGGGAGACGAACCCGGACACCAGGATGGCCGCGCCAATCGTCACCGCGAATTCATGCAGCAGGCGGCCCACAATGCCGCCCATGAAGAGCACCGGGATGAACACCGCGGCGAGCGAAAGGGTCATCGACACGATCGTGAAGCCAATTTCCCGCGAGCCGTTAAAGGCTGCTTCGAGGGGGCTCTCGCCATGCTCCATGTGGCGCACGATGTTCTCGAGCATCACGATGGCGTCGTCCACCACGAAGCCCACCGAGAGCGTCAGGGCCATCAGCGAGAGGTTATCCAGGCTGTAATCGAGCAGGTACATCACGGAGAAGGTGCCCACAATCGACATGGGCAAGGCGAGGCTGGGGATGATGGTCGCCGAGACGTTGCGAAGGAAAAGGAAGATGACCATGACCACCAGGCACACGGTCAGAAGCAGCGTGAACTTGACGTCCTGAACGGAATTGCGAATGGAGATCGAACGATCGTAGCGGATGTCGAGGTAAACGGACGCGGGCAACTGGGCCTTGAAGGTGGGCAACAGGCGCTTGATGGCGTCCACCACCGCCACGGTATTGGTTCCGGGCTGGCGCTGGATGGCCAGCGTGATCGCGCGGCGATCGTTGAACCAGCCCGCGATCTTGTCGTTCTCGACGCTGTCAACGACCCGGCCCAACTGTTCCAGGCGGACCGGCGTGCCATTCCGGTAGGCGACGATCATCGGCCGGTAGGACGACGCGTCAAAGAGTTGACCATTGGATTGGATCGTAAACGCCTGGTGGTTCCCCCACACGGTTCCCGTCGGGAGGTTGACGTTCCATCTCCGCACCGCGGCGGCGACTTCGTCGATTCCGACGCCCCGCGCCGAAAGCGCCTTGGGATCAAGCTGGACTCGCACCGCGTACTTCTGCGCGCCATACACCATCACCTGCGCCACGCCGCTCACCATGGAGATGCGCTGGGCGATGAAGGTCTCGGCATACTCGTTCACGGTCGAGAGCGGCAGGGTGTCGGAATTCAGCGATAGGAAGAGGATCGGCGAATCAGCGGGATTGACCTTGAAATACGTGGGAGGGCTCGGCATCTCCGGGGGAAGTTGGCGCGTGGCCGCGGCAATCGCCGATTGAACGTCCTGCGCGGCGTCGTCGATGTTGCGGCTCAGGGCGAACTGCAAGGTGATCTGCGTCCCTCCCAGGGAGTTCGTGGAGGTCATCGAGTCCAGGCCCGCAATCGTCGAGAACTGGCGCTCGAGGGGAGTGGCGACCGAGGCCGCCATCGTCTCCGGGCTGGCGCCCGGCAGGCTCGCGCTGACCGCAATGGTGGGGAAATCGACGTTGGGAAGGTCACTGACCGGCAACGCCCGGTAGCCGATGATCCCGAACAACAGAATCGCCAGCATGACGAGCGTCGTCATGACAGGCCGTCGGATGAAGAGTTCAGCGATACTCACGTCAGAACCGAAGCAATGCGACGGAGGGTCGAGCCTCCGTGAAGGTGGTTAAACTGTTTCCCGCCTGGCGAACGGTCTGGTTCGCAGACTCGACCATCACGCCGCACGAGAACGGCCCAACAGGCGAACCTTAATGTTATCCCGCCGCCCGCGCGCGGGGCAACAGGAGCCAACACATGGGATTCCGGTCAGGCTTTGTGCCTCCTGCCGGGCACGGTCAGTGACCATCGTGTCCGGCTGTAGGGGCACACAGCCGGCGTGGAAACGCCGCCATGTCTTAAGACGTGCCGAGTCGCGTGGAAGTTACGGCCGCCGCAAGATGGCGAAGTTCATCGCCTGCTGGGTGGCCGGCGGCCCGACGTCAGGCGGCATCTCGCCGGTCAGCGACTTCATGAATTCGATCAGATCGGCCTGCTCCTGCCCGGTCAGAAAATCCAACGGGTGAATCTCTTTGTCGCGGTGGGGATTGGAATTTCCGCCGCCCACATAGAAATCGAGAACCTCTTTCAGATTCTTGTGGGTGCCGTCGTGCATGTAGGGCGCCGTCAGCGCGATGTTGCGAATCGACGGCGTCCGGAACGCGCCCTTGTCGGCTTCGGTGTTCGTCACCTTGAAGCGGCCGAGGTCGGTTAATTCCGTCTCCCCATTGACGTTCAGCTTCACACCCACGCCCAGGTTGTGAAACTTGTTGTCCGTGAACAGGGCGAACTTCTCATCGATGGTGTGGCACACCGCGCAATTCCCCCGCTTCGGGTTGCGGAAAACTTCCAGGCCTCGCCTGGCGGAGGCGCTCAGAGCCTTCTTATCCCCGCCGTACAGGTACTTGTCGAAGGGCGAATTGCCGCTGACCACCGTGCGCTCGAATGAGGCGATGCTCTTCGCCACCATGTCGTAGGTGATGACGTCGGCCCCGAAAGCCTTTTTGAATTCCGCCTTGTAGGTCGGGTCGGCGTTGAGCCGCTGCTCGACGCCCTTCAGGGTGTGCGCCATTTCGACGGGATTCTGCACGGGACCTTCCGCCTGCTGCTCCAGAGTGCCAGCCCGCCCGTCCCAGAATTGCGTCGTGTAGTAGGCGGCGTTCAAAACCGTGGGCGAATTGCGGTCGCCCTTCTGCCCGCGGACGCCGTCAGAAAACTGGTGGCCATCACCGAACCCGAATTTCGGGTCGTGGCAGCTCGCGCAGGAGATGGTGTTGTCCACGGAGAGCGCGGTGTCGTAGTAGAGCCGGCGGCCCAGCGCCACCGTCTCCGCCGTGGGGGGATTGTCGGCCGGAATCGGCACCGGCGGCAGGCCCAGCGGGGCGACAATCTGAATGGGAGCTCCGATCGGTTTCACCACGACAGCGGCGGGAGCTACCGGAGTCGGCTGCTGACTGCATGCAATGATGACGAGAGCAAGCGCCGCGACACACACCAGCGCGGCCCACAGCGTGAGCTTGCGAGAGCTCATAGGGGTTTCCTCCTCAAATGGGAACAGGTCGAACCGCGCGAGGGAAGTACAGCTCCGGGGTGACCCGCCGACCGCTCAACTTGCGACGCTTTAAAGCGGACAGCCTCGGTCAGTGAGACGGCAACTATGTTACCACAGCGCGGCAGCGCCGCAAGCGAACCTCCGGGGAAGAACTCCCGCAAGCCGCAAAAACTTTGTGGGTTGGCAGGTAAGAGGTCCTCAGCGATCTCTGCTCCGATAATTCGGATTGACCCCCCTCACCCGGCTCTCCGCCGGCTGGCGGATCGCCACCCTCTCCCGGCGGGAGAGGGCCGGGATTGCTAATGGGCTCACAGCCCTCTCCCTCCGGGAGAGGGTGTCCCGATGCAGTTCATCGGGACGGGTGAGGGCCATCTTCATGCTTCGGGGTGCCCATTCGCCGACGGACATGACCGACTGTGTTCGATCTTTTTCGGCTACAGGGGACAAAGAGCCGCGTTCGGGATAAGGCAATGCTCAGCAGTAAAGTCAACTTGCTCGATTAATGCGATCAAGCGCCCATTCCGCGTGCTCGCGGATAACGGGGTCGGGGTGCTGCGCGAGTTCCTGGAGCTTGGGAACCAATCGCGCGTTGCCGGAGTTGCCCATCGCCACGCAGAGGTTCCGCAGCCAGCCGCGGTACTTCGCGCGCTTGATGGGCGAGTGGCGGAAGGCATTGCGGAATTCGTCTTCGGAAATCGCGGCGAGTTCGTCTAGAGGCGGAGCGAAGAGGGAGAAGGTTTCAGGTGTCGGCTGCCGGGGGTCGGGGGTATTTGTGATTTGTGAGTTGTGATTTGTGATTGAAGAATGGGGAGTGGGGGCTAGAGACTGGGGGCTCGAGGCCGAAGATTGAAAATTGGAAATTGAAAATTGAAAATTGGCGGGGGGCTGACTGCCGTCTGCTGAAAGCTGACCGCTGACGGCTGATCGCTGAAAGCTGACAGCTGATGGCTGAAAGCCGTTCTCCTGACTTCTGGCTTCTGACTTCTGAATTCTGTTCTTCCCATTCCACGGACAAACGTCCTGGCAAATGTCGCACCCGAAGATATTGACACCGACGCCGGCGCGAAGTTCCGAAGGAATCGCCCCCTTGAGCTCGATGGTCAGATACGAGATGCAACGCCGGGCGTCCATCACGTAGGGCTCGACGAGCGCGCCGGTCGGGCAGGCGTCGAGACAGGCTCGGCACGAGCCACAGCGGTCGGGCGCGGGCAAATCGGGCTCGAGCGCGAGGTTCGTGAGGATGACGCCGAGAAAAAACCACGAGCCTTTTTCTTCGTTGATGATGCAGGCGTTTTTTCCCATCCAACCCAGGCCGCTGAAGCGCGCGAAGGCGCGCTCGACGACCGGGCCAGTGTCCACGTAAACGCGCGTCTCGACCGCTGGCGACAACTCTTCGATGGCCGCGCGCAGTCGCTCCAATTTTTCGCGCATCACCTCGTGGTAGTCGCGCCCCCAGGCGTAGCGGCTGACCCACCCTCTGGGAGCGTGGGCATCCCGCCCGCCGTTCTCGCCGGAAACTGGAAATTGGAAATTGGAAACTGGGGGCTCGAAATTCGAAAACCGAAAATCGAAACTCGAAGACCGAAGATCGGAACCCTCACCCGCCCCCGATGAAGCCCCTCGGGGCCACCCTCTCCCTGAGGGAGAGGGCATGGCGGTTTGGCCTTCCGGCTTCTGGCTTCTTGCTTCTGACTTCTGCCTTCTGACTTCTTCCGAGTAGACAAACGGAGTGTTGTACACGAGTCCGACACAAACGACAGACTTGACCGACGGCAGCACCGAACGTGGGTCGAAGCGCTTGGGATTCGCCAGGTAGCGCATCTCGCCCCCATAGCCGCGTTCGACCCACTCGCGAGCTATGTCCAAGTCTCGTCCGGGCGTGGCTGGAGAGATGCCGACCAGATCGAACCCGACCTCGATGGCACGGTCTTTGATCGCGGACCGCAGATCCATAACACCCCTCATGATAGCCCAAACGCACAGTGGGTCCCCCGCTGATGTTCCCCAAACGTCGCCGACCCACTCTCTACTTTGGACCCAACGGAGCCATTGCACAGCCAACTCACTGATTTTGAAGCAGGTAGGGCCGATCCGTTCGCTGGACTTTTTGTACCGTCCAACCCGCCAAAATGACCATTCGGCGCAAATGCCTTACCTCAAACCCCCGCCCCTGGCTTAGGATGACCATGCGCGGTCCAGAGAGTCTTTCGGGCCGACGCTCTTGAGTCCGGGCAGGGCCACCCATACTGCTGCCGTCCGCTTGATTTGGGTTTGAGCAAACGCAAATCTTGCCCTGACCGCAGGGGAAACACCGACCCTCCGCGTGTAGCAACGGCGGAAGGACACTTCGAGGGAGAGAGGGAATCCACATGCCAAGAATTCGAGGCCAACGGCTGTTGAAGTACGTCGACCGGGCGGTGACAGCCGCGGCCGGAACCGCATTCGATACCATCCAGTTTTTCAATAAGTACAAGCCTAATCCGGCGTTCACTCCCAAGTGGTCCGACAAGCCGCTCCTGAAGTCGTGGCAGAAGACCAAGCCGCAACTCGGCTGGCCGCGCGAGACCGACTCACTCTGCCCGGGCTGCGTCAAGGAAGCCCGCGACCGCATCATCCACGGCGAGCAGAACTGGCAGTCGCTCCTTTCCGAAAAGGTTGGCGAAATCAAGGCCAAGATCATCGAGCGCGACGGTCAGGTCTGGATGGTCAAGGACTGTCCCATTCACGGCCACTACGAAGACATGATGGCCGTGGACGTCAGCTTCCTGCAGTGGATCGAGAAGAACTTCCCCGGGCGCGACATCCGCGCGCACAACGACGAGCGGCTGCACAACCATGGCTCGAGCACCATCAAGCACGGCCGCGGTTCGGTCCTCACCGTGGACCTGACGAACCGCTGCAACATGATGTGCGACCCGTGCTTCATGGACGCCAACCAGGT